>JAEUVB010000005.1 GCA_016786845.1 Chitinophagaceae bacterium
CTAGTAATAACAGTGACCATGATGATCACCATTAGGGTTAAACAAAAAAGCTGTAAACTTGTATTCCGAACAACAAAATACCTTGACAAGCAATTATTAATTTAACCCCGAAAAGTGTCAAGTAATTTTAGGAGGGGTCAATCCTTTGAATCCCGTTAAACCTTTCTCCCAGCAATATAGAATCTCGCTCGGTTTAAATTTTAACATGCTCAGCTTAAATAGGAACTCGCCCGGTCTAAATGAAAATTCGCTCATTTTAAACGGAAACTCGCTCGGTTTAAATAGTAACACCACCCGGCAACATTGAAAATCCCATCCGCAACATGGTAACTCGCTTCTACTAAGTTGGAAATGCAATCTACTAAGTAGGATATATCATCTGCTAAGTTGGAAATGCAATCTACTGAGTTGAAACTCGCTTCTATAACATGGTAACTCGCTTCTACAACATAGTAACTCGCTTCTACTAAGTTGGAAATCGCATCTATTACTTCTTAAAAAGCTTTTTTAAGTCAAAACTGCCGATTTTGATGTCGGATTGTCAGTTCGTAAAGTTTCTTCCTAAAATGTCTGGGCACGAAAAAAAACCCAATGGGGGGCTTTTTCGACCTCGCTGTTCGCGATTTGCAATCGCGTACCCATAGAAAAAGGATTTACTAAAAAGAAAGTAAAGAAAGCTCGAGGCATCCCCAAATCTCCAATAAAACTTTATAGCGCGCTTTTTCTTTGTTACTTTCTTTTACTAAAAAAGAAAGTAAAGAAAGCTTCAGGCATCTTCACTTTTAAATATGAACGCACCCTCCCTCGCAGGACAGCACCTCGCTGTTCGCGATTTGCAATCGCGTACCCGGATAAAAAGGATTTGAAATCCTATATTCCTAAAAAGGATTAACTAAAAAGAAAGTAAAGAAAGCTTCTCGCATACGAAATCTCGAATAAGCCCGCATCCACTTACATACGAAAGCAACCATAAAAACTAAACACTAAAAACTAATCACTAAAAACTCCTCCCTTCTTCGCCACAACCACACCTTTCCGTTCATCATCAAACGTACACGCAAACAAATAAACATCACCCCCTTCCAGCAGTCCCCATTTATTTCTTAACTCTTTCACGGTCGATGGAAAATTGCGTATACTCAAATTGGCTTTCTTGTCTTTCAGTATAGAATGGATCGCTTTTTTATCCGCATCGATTACATCTATAATTTCAAAACTCCGTCCCGGAAAATTTTCCATCCATTTTTCTGATGTATATAAATGAGTATGCTGATGCAATTGAGGCATATTCAATCTTTCCGACAATAGTTTATACGGACCGGCTTTCATCAAGGCCGCATGAGCTTCGTAAACATATTTTTGAGGCGCACCAATGTTCAACACCGCAGCCTTCTCTTCCTCCGGATAAAAGGAAAAGGCTTCACCGGTTTGATGTCCCAATTGTACCGCGTGTATTTGATACGTCGATGGCGCATCTGCTTCCAAATGAAAAATAAGTTCCTTGCATTCCTGATCCACGGCCACGACATATACATTTTTCACATGCCCCAATTGTTCGCAGGCTTGCGTAATGTCGAGCAGGGGAGAGGTCTTCAAAACAACCCTGTTGCTGATGGCAAAGAGCTTGGGCAACAAGGACACAACATCAGGCGAACAATCCGACAGCTTCACCACTTTTCCGCCCGCAACATCTCTTCTCGCCGGATCTAAATAGATGAGGTCCGCCTTTTCCGCATATTGTGTTACGAAAGTTTCCGCATCCATATCTTTTGCGATCCTGACGGCCGGCCTTTGAAACACATGATAATTGTGCGCCAGTATTTTTCTCAATCCTTCCTGTGCCTCGATCAAAATAATTTCTTCAAAACCCTGCGATAAATAAAAGGCATCCACTCCCATACCTGCCGTAAGATCGATCATGCGCTTACCCCGAAATAAAGAGGACTTATACGCCGCCGTCCGTTCCGAAGAACTTTGTTCCGCACTAATGCCCGGAGGAATGATGAATTGAACATGCTTCAAGAGGGCAGGGATTTTGTCTTCCAGCTTCTTACGTGAACTAAACTGATGCAGCAGTCTCAATCTTTGCTCCGCATCCTTTATTCCCGAATGCAAGGAAAGTACTTTCGGATCCTCACCGGCATGGTCGGACAGAAACTTGAGTTCCTCCGCTGTCAATGCAATCTCAGGGTCAAATGCAGGCCGTATATACTCTATCATGAATGGTGCAAAATACAATTTTCCGCGCATGCCTGACCTCATCAAGTAGAAGTTTCTATATGCGCATCATGCATTATACCGAAGGGATATTTGTAATAGACCAATAATTTGGTCTAAACAACTATCCTATCGGCATATACCACTGTAAGAATTGGTCTAACAACCAATTCACATTGGTATTAATTTTACCGTCAAATAGAAATTTATCCCACACCTTTATATCATAGCAGGTTGCAATGGCGCCGGTAAAACAACCGCCAGCAATACCATACTTCCCGAATTGCTCAACTGCTACGAATTCGTCAATGCGGATAATATCGCCCATGGTCTCTCTCCCTTCAATGTCGAAAAAGTAGCCTTCGAAGCCGGACGCATCATGCTCACCCGGATCGATGAACTGCTACACGAAGGCGTAGATTTCGCTATAGAAACGACCTTGTCTACCCGCAGCTATGTGAGCCTCGTGAAAGATGCGCAAGCCCGAAACTACCATGTCACCTTGCTTTATGTATGGCTGGAATCGGAAGAGGTGGCCATAGAACGTGTGGCCATGCGCGTGGCCGAAGGTGGACATCATATCCCCGAACCCATCATTCGTCGCCGTTATCGCCGGGGTATTTCTAACCTCTTTAAGCTCTACCTCGATCTGGTGGATGCTTGGGTTTTGGTCAATAATACCCAGGGAATGCTGGAGCGAATTGCCTATGGCGAAAAATCTGTTGTCCAGAATCTCGAAAGTGCGTACATTTGGTCTCAATTAAAGTCTATCGCAGATGGCAACAGTCAGTAAAGACAGTCAGGTATTTCTCGAAAAAATCACACTTGGCTTCAAAATGGCTTACGAAAAGCTCGTTCGTGAAGCGGCCCTACACAACCGCTCACTGGTTTTTGGTAAAAATGGTAAACCCGTTCGTGTTCCCGCCGTACAACTTCTGCAAGACCTCGACGCCGTAAAGACGGATGATCGCAAAGACAGATAATTTCAGGCCCTTCTCCGACCGACGGAAGATAGCCCTCCCCATACATGCATAATTTTTGTTAATACTGCAAAATTCACGATGCAGGCTAGGCCATTTCTCTGTAATTTGCGCCCTTTATGAACATTCGCACCCTGAAATTCTTTCCCCTCCTTTTAGTATGGATGACCGGCAGTTTAGCAGCCTCATCCCAACAAGAAAACATCGATAAAATCATTGCCATCGTCGGCGATAAAATCATCCTCAAATCTGAAGTAGATAATGCTTTTGAAGATTACCGCAAGGAAGATCCAAGTCTGAGCGATACCGTCAAATGTCAACTGCTCGAGCAATACCTGAGCCAGAAAGTATTGGTGGAACAAGCCGATCGCGACAGTGTCATTATCAGCGACGAAGAGGTGGAGGGTGCCTTGGATAACCGTATCCGTTATTTTATCAGCATGTACGGCTCCGAAGAAAAGCTCGAAGAAATGGCCGGCAAAACCGCCTATCAATTGAAAGATGATTATCGTCCCATGTTCCGCGATCAGTTGACCGCACAACGTATGCAGGGACAAATCATGTCGGGCGTAAAGATCACCCCTCAGGAAGTCAAAATATTTTACGATAAGATCCCTAAGGATAGTCTTCCTTTCTACCCGTCCTTATTGGAAGTGGGACAAATCGTTTTCAAACCCGATGTGAATAAGGAGGTAGCCGATACGGCCATCGCTACGCTGGAGAGAATCAGGGCAGAAATTATTTCAGGCAAGACGGCTTTCGACCAAATGGCCGGTATATATAGTCAGGATCCCGGCAGTAAAGACAATGGCGGCGACCTCGGTATCATGTCCCGCGATGAATTGGTGACCGAATTTGCCGCTGCGGCTTTTAAATTACAGAACGGAGAAATTTCACCGGTGGTCAAAACCAAATTCGGATATCATATTATTCAAATGGTGAATCGCCAGGGTGCCAAAGCAAAATTGCGTCATATCCTGATCAAGCCGTTGATCACGGCCGACATGGTGAAATTGACCATGCAAAGGGCCGACAGTGTGAGAGCGAATCTGGTCAGTGGCAAAATGGTCTTTTCGGAAGCTGTAGGTAAATACTCGGATGATGACGCGACTAAAATTACCGGCGGTATGTTTACCGATCAGCAAACCGGAGCCTCTCTGCTCGCAGCCGAATCACTCGAACCATCTGTGGCCCTTCAGGTAAATGAGATGGGCAAGGGCGAATACTCTCAGGCTATGGAATATGTGGATGCACAAAGCGGCGATCGTTTGGTGCGCATCATTTATCTGAAGAACCGTACTGAACCGCATAAGGCAAATTTAAAAGATGATTACAGCCGTATTCAAAATGTAGCTTTCGCAGAAAAGCAAAATGAATATTTATCCAAGTGGATGGAGAGTCATATATCAGGATTTTATATTTCCGTCGATGATGAATATGCAGATTGTAACAACCTTAAAAAGTGGAGATTGGCTTCTGCAGCAAAAAATAAAAACAACCTAAACCAAAAGTGAGTATGTATAGTTCAGATGTAGAAGCGGCTAAAGCTTTACAAGATAAATTTTCAAGTCTTAAAACCGCCATCGGTAAAGTCATCGTTGGTCAGCATGAAGTGGTGGAAGGAGTAATTATTTCTATTCTTTGTAATGGACATAGTTTACTCGTCGGTGTGCCGGGCCTGGCAAAAACATTATTGGTGAATACCATCGCCCGTGTGCTGGATCTCGATTTCAAACGGATACAGTTTACGCCCGATTTGATGCCGAGCGATATTACCGGAGCTGAAATCCTCGATGAACACCGGAATTTCAAATTCATTAAAGGACCTTTGTTCTCTAATATTATTTTGGCGGATGAGATCAACCGTACACCTCCCAAAACACAGGCGGCCTTACTAGAAGCGATGCAAGAGCGTCATGTAACCATAGGCGGACAGTTGCATACCTTGCCTGCACCGTTCTTTGTACTCGCAACACAAAATCCGATTGAGCAAGAAGGAACCTATCCCTTACCGGAAGCTCAGCTCGATCGTTTTATGTTCAATATCTGGCTCGACTATCCTTCCTTTAAAGAGGAGCTGGAAGTAGTAAAGCAAACTACTTCTGATGTCAAGGCTGAATTGCCTAAGGTGATGACCGGGGAAGAAATTTTATATTTCCAGCATTTGGTTCGCCGTGTACCGGTACCTGATAATGTGATGGAATATGCAGTCGGTCTGGTGCATAAAACACGTCCGAATGAACAAGGTTCGGATATTGCACGCACTTACATTTCATGGGGTGCCGGTCCGCGTGCTTCACAATATTTAATTCTGGGCGCTAAATGTTATGCCTTATTGCAT
The DNA here is from genome assembly GCA_016786845.1 of Chitinophagaceae bacterium. Classification (GTDB taxonomy): domain Bacteria; phylum Bacteroidota; class Bacteroidia; order Chitinophagales; family Chitinophagaceae; genus OLB11. Next base: position 5,539 of record JAEUVB010000005.1, read on the forward strand.
GGCAAATACAGTCCGGATATAGAAGATGTGAAGGCCGTTGCCCTCGCCATCCTTCGTCATCGTGTGGTGCGTAACTACAAAGCAGAAGCGGAAGGTTTGTCGATCGAAGAATTGATCAAGCGACTGATGTAATCAACATAAAAAGCTTTTTAAAAGCTGCGGAACGTTCTACGTTTCGCAGTTTTTTTTGTCGCATACAACAACGTAAGAGATACCGAATGAGAATGATCAGGTGAATTACAAACGATCTCTTCTGAACGCGTAAATCAGTTCATCCTCAAACTGACCCAATTTAAAAATCGTTTGGGGCAAACGTGCCTCTAAGGTAAAACCGTTTTTCTCCAGTACTTTTTGAGATCCGAGATTGCGACCATAGGGTCGGGCATAAATCCGTTCAATGTCCCAATGTTGGAAGGCATAGGGCAGCATGAGTCGTATGGCTTCGGTGATGATGCCTTTACCCCAGTAATCCTTGCCCAGCCAATATCCGAGTTCGGCATTCTTACGATAGATATCTTGCTGCGGATGAATACCGATACCTCCCACGGCCTCACCTTCGAATTCGATGCAACGAATGTTAGCAGGATCATGACTGTTGGCCATTTGTATAAAACCCCGGGCATGCTCTTCGAGGTAAGGTGATGGAAACAGGTCGGTCATATTGGCGGCAATGTCGGGATCATTGGCCAGAGAGGCCAAACGCGGTGCGTCTTGTTCGGTCCAGTTGCGAAGGATGATGTTCATCGTTAAGAATATTGAAATTTAAAAATACTATATTTCTGTTTATTTTTTGCTTGGATTGGAAGAAGGAATGAAGAAGAAATGAAAGACTTGATGGGTAGGACTTGCGGCCACGATTGTAGTGGAAAGCCCGCAGCGACGACGCAGGAGGCCTCGAGGCCGATCTCGCGGCAGGCGCGAGGACTTGGAACGAAAAGCGTGTAAGCCGCCCAAATCATTTGTATTCATTTTTCCGTGACGATGGATACAAGGTTTTCTGACTTTCATTTTTAACGGAAAGTTGTTTCAAATCTGCTAAATTTGCAGGGAACAAAACGACAAACGATTTCATGCCACATTATTATTCCTTAGGGAGTATTCCTCATAAGCGACATACGCAATTTCGTAAACCCGACGGCGGACTGTATAGCGAACAGCTTTTCAGCACGGAAGGATTCTCCGATAATTATTCCTTACTCTATCATATCCATCCGCCAACCGTGATTATCAAGTCGGAAGAGCCGACCGATATCAATCCGGTAATCGCTACAACGAATATTCTAAAACACAGAAGTTTTCAGGGCTTTAAAATTCAGCCTGCAGCAGATTATCTCGACAGCCGCAAACCGGTCTTGGTCAATCAGGATTGTCATATCAGTCTGGCTGCCCCGCAAGAAAGCATGAAGGATTATTTCTACAAAAATGCGGATGCCGATGAGGTGCTCTTCATTCATGTCGGCAGCGGTAAAATGCTGACCCAATATGGTGAATTGAGTTTCGGTTATGGCGACTATATCGTGGTGCCTCGCGGAACGATTTACCAATTGCAGTTTGATACCGCAGATAATAGAATCCTCATCGTGGAATCCTTTGGGCCCATTCGAATGCCCCGCCGATACAAAAGTAAAGAAGGGCAGTTGATGGAGCATTCGCCTTATTGCGAACGCGATATTCGCAAACCGGCCAATCTCAATCCGCAGGATGAACAAGGGGCTTTTAAAATTCTGACTAAGAAGAAAGGATTACTCTATCCCATCACTTACGGCTATCATCCTTTTGATGTGGTCGGTTGGGATGGATGTGAGTATCCTTACATTTTTAGTATCCACGATTTTGAACCCATTACCGGTCGTGTGCATATGCCGCCACCGATTCATCAAACTTTCGACGGAAAGGATTTTGTAATTTGTTCTTTTGTTCCGCGATTATTCGACTATCATCCTCAAGCCATACCGGCCCCTTACAATCACAGCAATATAGACAGTGATGAAGTGTTGTATTATGTGGATGGTGAGTTCATGAGTCGTAAACATGTCACCAAGGGAGTGATTACATTACATCCGAGTGGTATACCACATGGTCCTCACCCGGGTGCTGTAGAAAAAAGTATCGGTGCCAAGGAGACACCCGAACTGGCCGTGATGATCGATACATTCAGACCATTGCATTTAACCAACTATGCAGTAGGCATCGAAGACGATAACTACGAAATGAGCTGGGCCGAATAATATTCATGAATGCATCCGTTATGCATGCTACACGACTAAATAAATTCAATATAAAACTACAATACAAATAAACACATGGAAACAACCTTACAAGCCGATCCGCTGACTCAGGCCACACAAGATTTTTTACCCTTACTCGGTACCGATTATGTGGAGCTTTATGTGGGCAATGCCAAACAATCTGCACACTATTATAAATCTGCTTTCGGATTTCAAACCCATGCCTATGCCGGGCCCGAAACGGGGGTGCGCGACCGCGTATCCTATGTTTTGGTACAGGATAAAATTCGTTTGGTGCTCACGACGCCATTATCTTCTAATAGCCCGATTGCTGAGCATCATAAAAAACATGGTGACGGTGTCAAGGTATTGGCACTTTGGGTAGAGGACGCCTATGATGCCTACGAACAAACCACCAAACGTGGAGGTAAATCGTATTTAGAACCCATGACCCTCACCGATGAACATGGTGAAGTACGCATGAGCGGCATACATACCTATGGCGAAGTCGTCCACATATTTGTAGAAAGAAAAAATTATAAAGGTGTATTCATGCCCGGCTTTGTTGCCATGAAGAGTGATTACAATCCTGAACCCACAGGACTGCGTTATGTAGACCATTGCGTAGGGAATGTAGGTTGGAATCAAATGAATCCCTGGGTGAAGTTTTATGAAGATGTGATGGGCTTCAAGAATATTTTGAGCTTCGACGATAAAGATATATCTACAGAATACAGTGCACTGATGAGTAAGGTAATGAGTAACGGAAACGGATATGTAAAGTTCCCGATCAACGAACCGGCTGAAGGGAAGAAGAAAAGTCAGGTAGAAGAGTATCTCGATTTTTATGAAGGTGAGGGTGTACAGCATGTGGCCATTGCCACCAATGATATCGTCGATACCGTGACGAAGTTGAAACAGCGTGGTGTTGAATTCCTGCGTGTGCCTCAGAACTATTATGATACCATTCTGGAAAGAGTCGGAAAGATTGATGAAGATCTGGCTCCTTTAAGTGAATTGGGTATCTTGATCGATCGCGATGATGAAGGTTATCTCTTACAAATATTTACTAAGCCGGTGGAAGATCGTCCGACCATGTTCTTCGAAATCATACAGCGTAAGGGTGCGAAGAGTTTTGGCAAGGGAAATTTCAAAGCATTGTTTGAAGCTTTGGAACAAGAGCAAGCGCTCAGAGGAAATTTATAATCAAACATATGGATACCTAAAAAAGGGAAGGATTCGGTTTGTACTGAATCCTTCCCTTTTTTTATGAATGAGATGATTCCTATCGAACCAGGATCAGGTCTCCTTTAAGGAAATAATCGACTCCGGTCGATAAGCAAGTATATTTAATCATATAGAAATACGTTCCGGATTCAACATCTTGTAGTTTGTATTTTCCATTCCATCCTACATCAGGATTGGTGGATTCAAAGACGATATTGCCCCATCGGTTCACGATGATGAATGTTTTCAGATCTATACCATAGGCATTCACCATGCGGAATTCATCATTGTTCAAATCTCCATTCGGCGAGAAGGCATTCGGAACAAAGATCTTGGTACAGCAGGCCTCTTGTTCGAGGGTAGCGATATTGGTGGCCGAACAACCACGTGCATCCGTCACTAAAATCGAATACGTGGTGGCAGCCAGATAGGAAAATTGCCCGGTAGAGCTATAACTTCCCTGAGGCAGCAGGTAATACGAGAGATTGCCTGTTCCGCCTGAAGCCGTGACCCTGATTTTACCGCTTTTATTATCCTGGCAAATGAGATTATCGGTTTCAACACTACTGATGACAACCGCTTCAGGGTCATCAATGGTGACAATGGAAGTGGTGGTACAACCTTTGGTATCGGTGGCCGTGATGGTATAGGTATTTGCGGCCAGACTATCGATACTTCCGCCGGTCATGATGAGATTGCCCGGATTCATAATATAGCTGTTCACGGGATTTACGCCGTCGGCCAATGCAATGACCGTTGCGTTATTATCGCCATGACAAGTAATCGGTGTCGTTTGTGTTGAAATAAATGTCGGATTGGGAGGAGTGAGTATGGTGACTACGGATGAAGTCGTACATCCGTTTCCGTCTTTTACGACTACGGTATAATTGCCTGCAGTCATGCCCGTAAATCCGAAGGCCGGAACAAAGGCTCCGCCGATGGAATAAGTCAGGGTACCTGCACCGCCGCTCGCCACCACACTGATGCTGCCCGTATTATCGGGATTGCAACCTGTATGATTCACGATGATGGTGCTGATGACAATGGCCGGAGGATCGATGAGGGTAAAGAACGTTTGTGCTGTACAATTATTGGCATCGCTTACTTGTATGGTATAAATACCGGCCGGCAGGGATGAGAAGTTGCCGGTGGTATTGGATGTGCCTCCGGGCAGAAGCGTATAATTTAATGCTCCTGTGCCTCCGTTATAACTCACATTGGCTATGCCATTGTTTGAATTGAAACAAGAAGGATCAACCGTGTTTAAGTTCAAAAAGGTTAGGGCCGCAGGTTCAGTGATGGTGACGATGGTGCTGTTTGCACAATTGGCCGCATCACTCACGCTGATGGTATAATTGCCCGGCGCCAATGAATTGTATTGTCCGTTTGTATTGGTCAGATTACCCGGCATTAAAGTATAAGTCAACAATCCTTGTCCGCCACTGGCAGTAGCCGATATTTGTCCGTTTTGAAAACCATTGCAAGTAATATTGGTCACGTTGACGGTGGTCCATGTAACGGGTGCGGGCGGGTTGATGATGAAGGCAGATGTAGCGGTACAATTATTGGCGTCGCCGACGGTGACCGTATAATTTCCGTTCGACAAATTGTTGAAATTGTTTGCGCCTTGCAACGGACCACCAATGGAATAGTTATAAGCGGGTGTTCCTCCATTGACTAAAATGATCGCTGTCGCATCATTGCCGGGGATGCAAGAAGGTGTGGTGGTATTGACAGCTGTAATAGTGAGCAGTGGGGCTTGTTGGAGTGCCACGAGGGTGGTGGTGCTACATGCATTGGCGTCTGTCGCTGTAATGGTATAATTCCCAACGACAAGATTGTTGAAGTTTCCGTTGGTATTGGTGATATTGCCGGGTTGCAAATTGAAGATCAAACTACCGATACCGCCGGTAGCTGTAACCGATATAGAACCATTGGTGCCGCCATTGCAGGAAATATTATTCGTATTGACTTGAGACCAAACGATGGGTGCCGGTTGAGTCATCACTATAGAGGAAGTGGATGTGCATCCATTGGCGTCAGTTGCCAATACGGTATAGGTGGCTGCATTCAGGTTATTGAAGGTGCCGGTGGTATTATTCGTGCCAAGGGGCTGAAGCGTAAAATTGTAAGCAGGCGTTCCGCCGCTAAAGACAGCGGTGACGGAACCTGTGGCCGAACCAAAACAATTGGGAGAGACCGAATTCAAACTCACCGGAATCACTGCGGTCGGTTGGGTGACTACGATGATGGTTGAGTTAGTGCAATTCGCGATATCACTTGCCGTAATAGTATAGGTGCCGGCAGCTAAGCCACCAAAGATTCCGTTGGTATTATTCACGCCGCCTGGGTTACGGGTATAGGTGATGGTACCTAGCCCCCCGGAAGCACTGACATTGATTTGTCCATTTGCTAAGCCAAAACAGCTTACGGGCGTACTACTTGTGGTGCTCCATGTGAGACCAATAGGCGCATTGACGGTAAAAGCTGAAGTGGCAGTACAGCCATTGGCATCCGTAACCACGACGGTATAATTTCCGGCGCCCAGATTGTTGATGGAATTCGAAGCTTGTGTTGGACCACCTACAGAATAGGTATAAGCCGGTGTTGCACCGGTTGCTACGATTACAGCTGTGGCATCATTGCCCGGGGTGCAGGTTGGGGTTGTGGTTGAAACATTGATGATATTTAAGAGCGTCGGTTGACTCAATGTAATCGTCGTGGAGGTTGTACAATTATTCGCATCGCTTGCCGTGATGGTAAAAGTGGACGCGTTTAGTCCGCTGAAACTGCCGGTGGTATTGCTGATATTGCCCGGTTGTAAAATATAATTGATGCTGCCTGTACCGCCTGATGCCGTGGTCGTGATGGTTCCATTGGCGCTACCGTTGCAAGATATATTTGTGGTGGTAGTGGATGTCCAAATCAATGGAGTGGGTTGGGTGAGATTGAAGGTTGTTGTGGCCGTGCAGCCGGATGCATCGGTGGCTTGTACGGTATATCCGCCATTGCCTAGTCCATTAAAAGAACCCGTTGTATTGGACGCTCCACCCGGATTTAAGGTATAGGTGATGGCGCCATTGGCGCTGCTTGCACCGGTGAGTACAGATCCGTTGGTCTGATTGAAACAGGTTGGATTCGTCGGGCTAAGGGTGTTGAATACCGGCGGGATTTGTTGAGTCAACGTGACGATGGTTGTCGCGGTACACAAATTGGCATCCACTGCATTAATGGTATAAGTCTGTGCAGTCAATCCGGAAAAGACGCCGGTGGTATTGGTTAAACTGCCGGGTAATAAGGTGTAGTTCACCGGCAAAGTACCTCCATTCACTAAGGCATTGATTTGCCCGGAGTTGGGATTATTGCAAGTGATATTGGTCGGATTGATGGAGGCCCAATTGAGACCTGTGGTAGCGGAAATGCTGGTGATCGCTGATCCCGTGCAAGAGTTGCTATTGGATGCTGTGATAGTATAGCTCCCGGCACTGAGTCCTGTAAAAGTAGTCGGACTACCGGCTTGTACAATATTGCCCGGTTGCAATGTAAAGCTGAGTCCCGTTCCGCTTGCAGAAGCCGTAATGCTTCCTGTGCCGGAACCGCAGCTGATATTGACAGGTGTTAAATTGGGAACCGGCAGTGGGGATATCGTAATCGCAATAAATGAATCCACTGACGGGCAGCCTGGGTAAGCGGCCGTTACGGTATAGGTGGTGGTAACGCCGGGGCTGGCACTGACTACATTACCACTGGAAGGCGTCGTTAAAGGAGACCATGTAAACGTAAAATTGTTATTGGCCGGCACCGGTGTGGCGTTCATGACGGTAGAGCTGCCCTGACAAATGGTCGTGGCCGGACTGATCGTGAAGCCCGGTGTTTCCAGAATTTCTACCGTTACCTGATCTGTGACGGAAGTGGCGCAAACCGAACCATATACATCGATGATGATGGTTTCCACACCTTCGGCTAAAGCATCTGCGTTGGCGAATATGGTAAAGGAGACGACCGTATCATTGGCCGGTATGGTGACGGATGCCGGAAGGGCATTGCAATCCAAACCGATGGTGGCTGTTCCGGAATATACGAGTGGTACATTTTGCGGAAAAGGTTTAGGGTTGGGACGTTTAATGGTGACCACTGATCCGTTGCAGCCTTCAATCGCAAAAGGGTTGGCTGCGGCGATGTTATTGGATGAGGTGACGCCGCTGACGATGGCCGCCTCAGATTGGAAACTTCCTGCTTCCAGAAATACCCCGGAATCGAGTATGCCATCGAATACATCCGCGATAGCGAATTTCATGTGGTAAGTGGAACAAGGGGTTACCGGGGCGATGGCGGTGAGTTGTTGGGTGAGACCGTCGTAGGTGATATTGGTTCCAAAGGTATTGTCGATAAACAATGCGTTGTTGGGAGGGGCACAAGGGGAGGTCACGGTGCCACAAGGATTGAGGGTACTGCCATTGATGGTATTGATGGATACCGGACAATTGGTACCGGGTATCAAGGCGAGGTTGGTGGGTACGGCATAGCCGGGACCGGATATAAAGAAGGAAAAGATATCGTTGAAATTGCTGCAGGTATAAAGCGGGTATTCTTCGGAGCCGAAGCGGTAATTAAATTTTATCGTATCACCGATGGGCACAAAGTCAAATTCGAGTTTACATAAATCATAGATGGTACTGCTAGCTGCATTTTGCAGGTCAAGGTCTCCGCCTATCATCAAATTGTCCCAGGAAGCAAATTCAGCGGCACTTTCATTCACGCCGATGTCCCAGGGTATGCCGAGGAAATAGGTTGTAGCCGCTATACCGGTGGTCAATACGATACCGGTGTCCATGGCAATGGTGGTGACGAGACCATTATCAAATTTACCACTGGCACCTGCGGGGCAGGTGAGCACAGGATTGGTATATACAATTCCCTGACCTACCAAGCGGTCCACCAATTGATTGGCCGTTTGATTATTGGTCACGACTAATTGGGCAAAGCCCGTGTGGAAACTAAAAAGAAAACAGAAGGATATTAGGAGGTGTCGAAGTGTAGGCATGGGCATGCAATTTTATCCCTGCTAAGATACTCTTTTTCGGAATGTTTTTTTAATGAGTTGAATGCTGAGGGGGTGGACTAGAGCTAATGCGAATCGGACTAGAGCATGTGCGAATCAGGCTAGAGCAAATGCGAATCGGACTAGAGCCAATGCGAATCTGGCTAGAGCAAATGCGAATCAGGCTAGAGCCAATGCGAATCGGGCTAGAGCAAAAGCGAATCGGTCTAGAGCCAATGCGAATCGGGCTAGAGCAAAAGCGAATCGGACTAGAGCCAATGCGAATCAGGCTAGAGCCAAATCGAATCGGGCTAGAGTCAATGCGAATCGAACTAGAGCCAATGCGAACCAGGCTAGAGCAAGTTTGAATCGGATAAGCGTATGAACGAAACGTTTGTTAAATAAATGGATTCATTAATAGATGGATATAAATCATTGAAAATGAGCATTTTGATAAAATGAATAATTCTGATAAAATTAGTTGATTCCCGCAGTGCCCCCGAGGCGGGAGAGACTTCGAAGACCGGCATTTATTTTAATGAACGTGGATCGCATGAGCGATAGTAGCGGATACCCCGCACCCGCCGAAGGCGAGGGAGGAGTAGCAGCGGATAGCGCGACCCGCAGGGGCATGCCCAAAATGAAATAAACAAACTCAGCAAAATCTCCGATAACCGAATATGTTGAATCCGTAATCTATTCTTATCGAATCAAGGTCACGTCGCCCTTCAAGGTATAGACTTTCTGTGTCGACAAGCATGTATATCGAATCAGGTAAAAGTAGGTGCCTACGTCGGCATATTCGCCGAGGTATTTGCCGTCCCATCCCAGCCCGCCAGATTGGTTGTTGAACACCACATTGCCCCAGCGATTGTAAATCATAAAATCTTTGATTTCGGTGCCGGCGGTATTGAGCATGCGGAGCTCGTCATTACGACCGTCATCATTAGGAGAAAAGGCGGAAGGAACAAATACATTTTCGCAACAGATTCTTTCTTTGATTTGAACAGGCCGATCGACAGCGCAGCCATTGGCGTCGGTGGCAGTCAGGATATAATTGCCGTAAGACAATTGATAAAAGATGCCGTTGCTGCTATTGATGGCACCGGGGTTTAATTGAAATTGAATATTGCCCGTGCCGCCCGTTGCCGTTACCTTGAGGGTGCCGTTTACATTTTGTCCGCAACTATCCTGACTATAATCAAGCGACGTAATGATCAGCGCTTCAGGTTGCTGAAGGGTCACCAAGGTCGTACGTGTGCATTGATTGGCGTCGGTGACCGTAATAATATAATCGCCTGCAGACAAGCCGGTAAAGAGTCCGTTGGTATTGCTGATGCCGCCCGGTGATAAACTATATTCCTGTATGGAAATCTGTCCGTTGCCGGCCTGGATCTGTATGCTGCCATTTTGTTGTCCCGCACAAAGAATGTCGGTGAGGGTCAGGGTATTGATTACAGGTGCATTACTGCTGATGAGGGTGACCGATGAAGTGGCGGTACAACCTTTCGCATCCATGACCGTAATCGTATAGGTATTGGCGCTCATGCTGCTGAAAGTGCCCGATGTAGAAAAAGACCCACCGATAGAATAATTTAGCTGTCCACTGCCACCGCTCGCCAGCACGCTGATGACACCATCGTTACCGGGCACGCAGCCGGGTTGGGTGATATTGACACCATTGATTTGAAGTTGTGTGGGTTGAGTGACTAAAATAATCGTCGTCACATTGCAGGCATTGACATCTGAAGCTGTGATGGTATAGGTGCCGGCGCTTAGTCCGGTAAATACACCACTGCTGTTGCCGGTGCCGCCGGGCATTAACTGATAAGTGATGCTTCCGGTGCCGCCTGTGGCCATTACATTGATAGTGGCGTCATTGCCATTATAACAGTTCACATCCTGATGCACGGCATTCGTGAACGTGAGTAAGGCCGGTTGAAGGATATTGCAAATTGTGGTGAGGGTACATCCATTGGCATCCGTTGCAGTAACCGTATAGGAACCTGCATTCAGGTTATTGTATTGTCCGCTTAAGGAAGCCACATTGCCGGGATTGAGTAAATAATTTATACTACCGCTACCGCCACCGGCCTGTGCATTGATGCTGCCGTTTTGGATGCCAAAGCAACTCATGTTATTTTGTTGAACAGAATTCCAAAGGATAGGCGTTGGAGCCTGGATAGACACCGCTGTGGTTAAACTACATCCGTTACCATCGCTGAGGGTGACGGTGTACAAGCCGCTGTTGAGGTTATTAAAGCCGCCGTTGTTATTGCTGTTGCCACCAGGTTGCAAAGTATAGAACGGGGGTGCGGCATAATTACTGCCTGATGCAAGGATGCTGCCATTATTTTGTCCGGCACAGAGAGGCGACATGGCGATGGCGGTTAAGTCTAAGGTTTGTACGGTTTTGGTGACGCTGGCACTGGCATTACATGGACCTGAAATCGTGAGCGTTACATTGTAAGTGCCCGGAGAAGAAAATACATGTAGGGGATTTTGCAGGCTGCTCGTGTTATTGATTCCGGAAACAGGGTCGCCAAAATCCCAAGTAAATGTGGAAGGGCAGGAAGTGGATGTATTGGTGAATTGATATTGCAACGCGGTAGACGTACAGGCAGAACTAAAATCGGCCATCATGGTGGGGGCTTCACCGATCACGATATCGTCGAAGGCAAATCCGTCATAGGCATTGCATATCGTACCGGCACCAAAGGCAAATCGAAATTGCACGCTGGGGAGCCCGGCGAGATTGGACATGCAGTGTTTGGCCGTCACCCAGCCGAGGCTGCCGTTGCCGCCGGTGCAACTGCCGGATGTGGGTAAGACGGTGCCCGCCCATCCTTGTTTTGGATTAGCAAGGGTGCTCAAGGCCGTGATATTCGATTGGTTGAACCAATTTTGATTGAGGCAATCGACCGGGTCGGTATTGGTGCCGACATTGGTCCAGGTAACGCCATTGTTGGTAGAATACTGAAAGGTGGCGCCATCATAAATATTTTCGGTCTCCCAGTAAATCTTAAAACTGACATGGGGATTGCTGACATTGGTAAAATCGAAGCAGGGGCTGGTGACATAAGAACGTTGTCCGAAACTGTAAAAGGAGCCGGTCAATCCGCCGGAAACCCAACAATTGATACCTGCGCCTGCACTTTGAATAAAAGCTTTGTTGGGCGCACCCATGGCCCAGTCGTTATTGGTGCCACCGCTGCTCCAGCCTCCCGGGCCCGATTCGAAACTTTCTGTATAAGGGAAACTACTGATGGTGCTGCCACATTGTGCGTGAACCCGACAGACGAAAGCCGTCATGAACAAGAATGCCAATGAGAAATACTTCATGAGAATAGGGATAACAGCCGCGAAAGTACGTTAAAAAGTGATGGAAGGATTGGGGGTAAGACCTTAGGGGAAAACTTATCGTTTACATAATATGTCTGCCACAATTTTATCGATTGGAAGGGTTACATCCTCGGCACTAAATTGATCCATGGCTTTCCAACGGCACAAAACTTCTTCATATCCTTGTTGGGTAAAATTCATCGGTATCTCACTTACTGGATAGGTCTCTTCGTGCAAGGGCCTCACGAAATAATAGATACTCATGATTTGTTTGTCGGGGTGAAATGCGGAAGGTTGAAAGAAGTCGGTCGTATATAAATGATCCAAGACTTCAATATCAGTATCCAGTTCTTCCTTCCATTCACGGATCAGGCATTCCCGGGTGCCTTCGCCAAATTCCATACCGCCGCCCGGAAATTTGGTAAAGCAAAAATCGCCGAGGCGTTCGTCGCTGAGGAGGATTTCATTTCGGTCATTGATGCGTATGCCGTAGACGCGGATGGTGAAGGGGTTTTGCACAATACAAGTTTAAGAAAATTATTTCAAGCATTATCCATTATTTTTGGCCGGTATGATGGTGAATCAGCATGATATTTTACAAACGCCGATTGAGTATTTGAAGGGTGTCGGTCCATTGCGCGGACAGTTGCTGCGCAAGGAGCTCAATCTGAATACGTTTGGCGACATGCTCTATCACTTTCCGTTCCGATATATGGATCGGAGCAGCTATATCAAAATCAATCAAATTCAGGAAGAGGGCGCTTACGTTCAGATCATTGGACGAATTACTTTTTTTGAAATCGTTGGGGTCGGCCGATCGCGAAGACTGGTGGCTACTTTTAAAGATGATACCGGATTGCTCGAACTCGTTTGGTTTCAGGCCATCAACAGCATCGAGAAAGTAGTGGAGCAGGGCGGCAATTTTCTGGTGTATGGTAAGGTGCAAAAGTTTGGCGGATACTGGAATATGACGCATCCCGAAATGGATAAGCTGGATAGCGTCACCCCCGAAGCCTTGCCGGCCTATCAACCTGTTTATCCTTCCACTGAAAAACTCAGGGCGAAAGGATTAGCCGGTCGTACCTATGTGAAGCTGGTACACAATCTCATACAACAATTGAGCGAGCGCGATCTGTTGGAAATTATACCCGAACCCATCGTCTTGCATCATCAACTCATGGGGCGCTTTCAAGCTATATGTCATATTCATTTTCCGAAACATGAAAGAGATATGCAGCGGGCCGTCCACCGTTTGAAGTTTGAAGAACTCTTCATCCATCAAATTGGGATATGCAAACTCAAACTCAATCATCGGAAGCAGGCCGGATTTTATTTTCAAAAAGTAGGCGAGTATTTCAACACGTTTTACAAAGAGAAGCTTCCGTTTGAACTCACCGGCGATCAGAAAAAAGTGTTGAAAGAAATCCGGGTGGATACTCAAACCGGTGTTCAAATGAATCGCTTGCTGCAAGGAGATGTGGGGAGTGGAAAAACCATCGTGGCGCTGTTGAGTATGTTGCTGGCCCTCGACAATGGCTTTCAGGCTTGCATGATGGCGCCTACGGAGATCCTCGCCCAGCAACATTTTGCCGGCATCAAAGAATTACTCAAAGACATTCCGGTGGTCGTGGCCTACTTATCGGGCAGTACCAAAGGGAAGGATCGCAAAGATACTTTGCAGCTCTTGGCCAATGGCACCATACAAATCATCGTGGGTACCCATGCCCTCATCGAAGAGAAAGTAATCTTTAAAAATTTGGGTTTAAGTATCATCGACGAGCAACATCGTTTTGGTGTGGCCCAGCGGGCTAAGCTTTGGGATAAAAATACTTTGCCGCCCCATATGTTGGTGATGACCGCCACGCCCATACCGCGGACCTTAGCCATGACGGCCTATGGCGATCTCGATGTGTCGGTGATCGCAGAACTGCCTCCGGGTCGTAAGCCCATTTCAACGGTACATCGTCCGGAAATCTATCGCGCCAAGGTGATGGAATTTATGCGACACGAAATTGATCAGGGACGTCAGGCCTATATTGTTTATCCCTTGATTGAAGAAAGTGAAAAATTGGATTATGAAAATTTGTATGCCGGCTTTGAGCAAGTGAAACAATATTTTCCGCCGCATAAATACAATATTGCTATGGTGCACGGCAAGCAAGCGCAAAGTGAACGCGAGCACAATATGCAGGGCTTTATCAAAGGTGAGGCTCACATCATGGTGGCCACAACCGTGATAGAGGTGGGGGTGAACGTGCCCAATGCGAGCGTGATGCTCATCGAAAGCGCCGAGCGTTTTGGATTGTCGCAATTGCATCAGTTGCGCGGTCGGGTAGGGCGAGGCGCCGATAAATCGTATTGTATATTACTCACCACACCCAAGATATCGGCCACGGGCAAAGAACGTATGCTCACCATGGTGAACGAAAGCAGCGGGTTTGCGATCGCGGAGAAAGATTTGGAATTGAGAGGACCGGGCGAGATCGATGGGACACGACAAAGCGGTGCGGCCGAACTGAAGATCGCCGATCTGATTCAAGATGTGGGCCTGATGGAAATTACACGTAACGCTGCCATTGCCTTATTGCAACGAGATCCGGATCTGCAGGAGAATGAACAAATGCTACTGCGTAAATTCTTGATGGGGAGAAAGGATAAGGAGATATGGAGCAGGATTTCATAAAATTTTAAATGTTTAATGGTGAATGTTGAATGGTTCGTAAATATTCATGATTTCGGTAAAGATGGAGTTTGGTGATGATGCCCCCGAGTGAGCATTCGATCAATTCTTCAGCCGTTTCGGGGACCCGTGAATCCCGCAAAGCGGGCAGTGTGAGCGCGAGCGTGAATGACAAGAATGTGTTCTCTTTTTACATTTTAACCCTTCGTGTTTATTGAAATACAATATGATATTTGCTCGTCCGAATTCCTGATGTGCAAATGTGATTAGTGTCAATTAAACATTCATCATTCATCATTTAACATTCTTTTCCTACTTCCTTCATACATCTCATATTTCACTAACCGGGCTTCCAGTGCACCGTTGTATACTTTGATTTTTCGTGAGGGTTTGAGACCAACGAATTTGAGCGCTTCGAGATTGCCGGTGATCATCCAGGCATGGGTGCCGGGATATTGACGTTTGAGGGTATTCCCAATGTCTTTATAGAATTCTTCCATTTCAATACCGATGCGTTCGTCATAAGGTGGATTGAAGAGGATATGTAATAAGCCGGTCGATTCTTTTCGCGAATCGAAAAAGTCGTCTTGAGTGACCGTGATATAGTCTTCCAGTCCGGCATTTTCGATATTCGCGATGGCTTTTTGCACGGCCGTCGCATCGATATCGAAGCCTTTGATTTGATAATGAAATTCTCTTGTTTTAGAAAGCAGTGCGGTACGAATGGTGGTATATAAATCGATATCCCAATCGGCCCAGCGTTCAAAGGCAAAGTAGGGGCGATTGATATTCGCCGGAATATTGCAGGCGATCATGGCCGCTTCGATGAGGATGGTGCCGCTCCCGCACATCGGATCCAGGAAATCCGTTTCGCCCTTCCATCCGGAGAGCATGAGGAGTCCAGCGGCCAGCACCTCATTGATGGGTGCGATATTGGTTGCTGTTTTATATCCCCGTTGGTGCAATGAAGGGCCGGAGCTGTCGAGGGAGACCGTACACTCATTCTGATGAATATGAATATTGATGCGCAGGTGGGGGTCTTCTACATCTACGTCGGGTCGGGTGCCTGTGCGTTCTCTAAACTGATCGACGATGGCATCTTTACATTTGAGGGCGACATATTTTGAGTGGGTGAAGATGTCTGAAAAGACCGTGGCGTCGATGGCAAGCGTTTGATCGGAAGACATGTAGGTCGACCAGTCGAATTTGTATATGCCCTGATACAGTTCATCTTCATTGTTTACTTTGAACGTGAAGATGGGTTTGAGAATTTTGATGGCCGTACGACAAGCGAGATTGGCCTTATACATAAAACCGGTATCGCCCTCGAAACTGACCATGCGCATACCGGTCTGAATATTGAGTGCGCCGAGTTGTTTCAATTCATTGCCCAGAAGCTCTTCAAATCCGAAAAGTGTTTTGGCCGTCATTTTGAAATTCATTCCCATGTCGACAAATGTAAGGCCACAAGCGTTATCATGTTCAATCGAATACCTGGGGTACTAAATAGATTCAAGGGCTTCCATCAGTCGATATGTTTTGGCGTCAGCTAAAATTTGATCACCGAGTTTGCGGGCATTTGCCTTAAACTGCGGATTGGATAAAATCGTTTGAATAGCGCTGCGTATGGCGGCCGGAGATGATTTGGCATTTCGTTTAAGTCCAACCCGATGATAGACCACTTTGGCTGCATTATCGTCTTGATCGCGACCCATAGGCAGGCAGACCAAGGGCAGGCCATGAGCCAAAGCCCGCATCAAAGTGCCATGTCCGCCATAGGTGACCACCAGGTTGGCGTGAGGAAATATTTGATCGTGAGAAGCATGCGCAATCACTTTCACATTATCCGGAATGGAGAATGATTCTTTTTGCATGGCCGGCCCGAGGGTAATGAGGGCTCGTACATCTAAATGGCTTACAGCCTCCATACAATGTTGTATCGATTGCTTCTGGTTTTGAAAGGTCGTCGATAAACTCACCACCACCAAAGGTCTTTGATCTTCTGCGGGCCATGGATTCTGCCAGGGGCTCACCCAATCCGGATCATCGAGCACAGGGCCGGTATAACGAACATTCTGCGGGGCCGGAAGGATGGGGAAGTCAAAGGCGGTGCTGGTTTGAATGAGGCGCAGATCGGCTTGATGAAAGAGGTCGGCAATATTTTTTAATGGAGCCAGCTTCAAGTGATCTCTGATTGTATTAATCTTGGGCAGATATTTATTGAAGATGCTATGGAAAACTTTACCGAGCAGACGGTCGCGTAGTTTACCCAGGAATGATTGTCCCGGAATGAGTCCAAGACTGCCCGGCGGTCGATTAGGGCCGGGCAAATATTCCGGCATATGAAACAAGCATATACGGGGGATGTGCATGGCTTCGCCGGCGATGAGTGCCGTGGGAAGGACCACATCCACAATCAGGCGATCGGCATTTGTTCTCCGGATATGTTCAATGGTTTCCCGGACCACAATTTCTGCCGGTCCGAAGATGACATTGTCAAAACTTATGTTTTTGGATTTCCAATCTTCAAAGATGTCTTGTGTGCGATCGGTTTTCGTAAAGTATTCCTTGAACGGAA
This sequence comes from Chitinophagaceae bacterium, assembly GCA_016786845.1. GTDB lineage: Bacteria > Bacteroidota > Bacteroidia > Chitinophagales > Chitinophagaceae > OLB11. The sequence continues at coordinate 22,635 of JAEUVB010000005.1, forward strand.
TGAAATGCGCTCCCGATTGTTGGGTCAGTGTTTGGAGGCAGGGTTCGGTAAGGACAGCAACATGATGACCGCGTTGTATCAGTTGTCTGACGAGGTTAAAAACCGGGGGTACATTTCCGCCGGCTTCGATGGTGACGATGAGGTAGTTCATGGTTTGGATTTGATTTGGAGAATGATACCCTGAAGGGTTCGTATAAAAATTTGTTCGGTTTCTTTTTTGGAATATCCCAGATCTTGTCTGAGGAGTTTCCATGCGTATACATCGGTGGCGGCATAGAACAGGCCGATCCTCAATCGGAGTTCTTTTTTATCCCCGGTGTTGAGATAGGGGGCAAATACTCTGGCGCACCATTTGCGGTGAACGGATCTGCCTTTCTTGAGCATGACACCGGCCTGTGGGATGTCATGCTCAATGGCCAGGGTGCGTATGACTGCCGGGCCGACAAGTTCGTATTCCTGCATCATCACCGATACGATTTGTTCAATTTGTCCTGTCTGTGCCTGCTCTTTGATGGCGATGATGCCGGCAGAATCTTGCTGGATAGCGGCATCGATCAATCCTTCCTTGGATCCATATTTTCGTAATATGGTGCGAACGGTGATGCCGGCGCCTGCGGCGACTTGCTCCAGGGTGATCTCATGCATAGGGTATTTCATCCATAGTTGGCCTACCACACGGAGTACGTTTTCGGACGTTTGTGCAGCCGCTTCCGCGCGTCGGGTCATTTCATATTTTCGGTTGCCTGAATAATTCATGTCACAAATATAGACATGAATTATTCAATGTCAATCAAAGTGACATGAATATTTTTTTGTCCTATCGTTAGGATGGCGGTATTGCTTTGTTGCAATTGAATGCAAATTCAGCAATGGATACTGGATGATTACAGGAAGGGAAGATGTATTGAAGAACAAGGAAGGTGTATATAAACGGAATTCATTCCCGGCCGGATAAATGCCCCGCTACTGCGGGGTTCAGGGCCCCCGAAACGAAATCCCGGGGCGAACGAAAACTTTCTCGGGGGCTGAAACAGAAACAGAATGAGAGTGTGAGTGTGAGTGTGAGTGTGAGTGTGAGTGTGAGTGTGAGTGTGAGAAAGAACCTACCTTACTTCAAATTACTCAATTTCACTTTTAACTCCTCCAGTTTTTTATTTTCCAGACTTAGTTCGCCTTTGGCCTTTTCTTCCTCTATTTTATTATCGGCTATTTTTTGTTCGGCTTTTTGCAGGTCAGATTTTAGTTCTTCACCATCTTTCACGGCACCGAAATAATTTTTCTCAGCCTTTTTGAGTGAGCTTTCTTGTTTGCCAACTTCTTTCTTCAGGGCTTCCATTTGGTCGAGGGTGGCGGTTTTGGCTTTCACCACTTCCAGTTGTTTCTTTTCGCTTTCCATCTCTGTTTTCAAGGCACTTTGTTCCACACCGTTTTTAGAGATTTTACTTTCCACTTTGGACTTGTTTTTCAGTTCACGCTCGCCGTCTTTTTGTATGTCTTTCACTTTGCTTTCGGCTTTCAAAATGGTCTCCTGTTGCTTTTCGATATCGCGGTTGAGCTGAAAAGCCGTGGCATCTTTCACGAAGGCATTGAGAAATATTACGGCTTGTTGCAAGACCAATGAGTCTGTTTCGGGCTTCAGGAAATTGTCGTAGCCCTTAGATAATAATAAATACACGCTGGTATTCGGCTTGCGATCTTCTACGCGAAAATATAAATCGACTTTATCGGTACTGAGCTCTTGAAATATAATTCCCTTATACACCCGGTAACCATCTTTAGTTTTATCGCCCGATCCAAATTTAGATTCTGTGAATTTCTTTTTGAATGCCCCGTCAATGATCTCGTATGACATGCCATAGTCAGCAGTTACGCACGGGCGGGAGATTTTATTCACTTCCGCTGAACTGATCTTCGCATTCTGGGCGAATAATCCGTTGGCAGTGAGTAAGAGGGCAAAGGTGAGGAGGCTGAATGATTTACTGAAGGACATGAGATGTATTTTGATGAAAGACGAAGGTACGACATCCCTTTGATGTAAAATCTTTAACGGGAGAGGTTAACGAATCCGTTTTCCGCGTTGTACATTTACGGTTTAAACGCCCACTCTTGAGCATAAAAAAACTGGCCGGACAAACCCTGTGGTATGGCATACCGAGTATCGCAACCCGTTTCATCGGTTATATTCTGAATTTTTCTCTCATTTTTCTTTATCGGGCTTTAGACACCGCGGATCTGACTCAGATTTATGCGATTTTTCCTTTTCTCAATATCTTATTTACCTATGGTGTAGAGACCGGCTATTTCCGTTTTATACAACAATATTCGGCGAAAAAGTTGTATCAAACTTTGTCGATTTCATTACTAGTTTCTACTGTCTTGCTGACGGGCATTTTATTGTTTTTTCAAGATGCCTTGGTGACATTTACGGCCATGGAGGCCAGCCCGCAATTCATCACCTGGATGGCTTATATTGTCTTTTTTGATACTTTGTCTACCTTGCCCTTTGCCAAACTGAGACAAGAGGAAAGGCCGAGGAAATATGCCTTCATCAAAATGATCGGGGTGGTGGTGAATGTACTGTTGGTATTCTGGTATATCGGTATTTGTCCGGGCCTGGCTCAATCTCACCCGGGCAGCTTATTGACGCTGGGTTATCATGAAGACATCGGCATAGGGTATTACTTGATCGGAAATATTGTAGGCAGTGTATTAACCTTTTTGTTGTTATTGCCTGAGTTTAAAGGATTTCGATTTGAATTTGATACCGCATTGTGGAAGGAAGTGATGCGCTATTCTATGCCCCTCATCATTGTCGGACTCGGGGGAATGATCAATGATATGCTGAGCCGATTGGTGTTTCAGCATGTCACCGACCTGCCCGCTGCGGAGGCCAAGCATCAGTTGGGGGTATTTGCGGCTAATTACAGATTGGCGATTTTAATCACCATTTTCATACAAATGTTTCGCATGGCGGCAGAGCCCTTCTTTTTCAATCAGTCGAAAAACAAAAATGCGCCGGAGACCTATGCCCGGGTAATGCATTATTTCGTGATGGCCTGTTCGTTCATGTTTCTCATGGTGGGCTTGTATCTGGATGTTTTTAAAACCATTATGACGCTCAAGTACAGCGACTATGGAGAGGGAATACATATCGTACCGATACTGGCCATGGGAGGTGTTTTTTTAGGCATATATTATAATCTGTCGATTTGGTACAAGCTTACGAATCGTAACTGGTATGGCGCGGGCATAACCCTGGCCGGGGCGATCATCACCATCTTGCTGAATATACTTTGGATACCGAAATATGGTTATACCGGTTCGGCCTGGGCCACATTCATTTGTTATCTGTTTATGATGTTGGTTTCTTATGCCATGGGTCAAAAATATTACCGCATTCCTTATGATGTGAAAACGATAGGCGCCTATTTGCTCAGTATTGTTTTACTCACTTTGCTTTCAGGCTATCTCAATGATTTTGTCGATTCGGTGTTTGCGAAGGCCGGAATCAGTACCTTATTATTGATCGTGTATGTGGGCATGGTCATGGTCTTCGATCGTAAGTCCCTGGCGGCCCTGCCGGTGGTGGGACGATATTTTGGGAAAGGATAGTTTAGTGTTTAATTTTTAGTTTTTAGTTGTGATTTACAACCGAGTTCATAACATTTTCATCAGGAGATGTATTCGAATGGCGTTGTTTAGAGCTGGGATAAGGCTATGGTATGGACATCATGGGCGGGGGATCACATAAGATATTTGGGCTATTAAAATACTCGTCCGTCAGACAGCTATTGAAGTTACGCGAAGGTGAAACGCTCCGGGAATAAGAGTGAATCGGTCTGAACTTCACTATTAAGAATGCCAATCACACATATCAAGTTTCTAATTATATTTGCTACATAATCGCCGAACCCAATTATGAGCCAAGCTAATCTGAAAAAGACCTTCCTGAATAAAAGTGAGATCAAGGCTATGGATGTTGAACACAAGCGTAAGTTGTCGTTCAATATCGGCAAGTACAATGAAGTGGTGGTGAAGGGCAAACAGCAGTTTTCTGATTTGGATAATGCCCGTAAAAAGGCAAAGAATATCAAGTGGAAGACCATGGAGAATCTGGATCAGTATCTCGTGGAGTTTGAACAAAATTTTATCCGTAATGGGGGTAAAGTAATCTGGGCCAATGATGCCCTGGAAGCGAATGAAGCCGTACTCGAGATCTGTAAAGCGCACAATGCAGTACAGGTCGTTAAAAGTAAGAGCATGGTGACCGAGGAAATTCATTTAAATGATTTTCTGGAGCAACATCAGATTGAAAGTGTAGAAACCGATTTGGGAGAATATATACAGCAATTGGATGGTGAAGCACCCTATCATATTGTGACCCCGGCCATGCATAAAAGTAAAGAAGATGTAGCCCGATTGTTTCATCAAAAATTAGGTGTGGAGCCTAATCTTTCACCATCGGAATTAACCCTGGTAGCCAGAAGAAATTTGCGGGCAAAATATACGACCGCAGGAATAGGGGTGACCGGTGGCAATTTTCTATTGGCGGATATAGGCGGTGTTTGCGTGACTGAAAATGAAGGCAATGGCCGATTGACAACCGCTTTTCCAAAAGTGCATATTGCCATTGTAGGTATCGAAAAGATGATTCCATCGGTGGATGATTTGAATTTATTTTGGCCCTTATTGGCCACCTATGGTACCGGACAAAATGTAACGGTATATAATACCATCTTTACCGGTCCGCGTAAAAAAAATGAACCCGATGGCCCGGAGGAAATGTATATCATACTCCTTGATAATGGCCGCACCAACCTCCTGAAAGATCCGCAGATTCGGGAGAGTGCCTATTGTATTCGTTGCGGATCCTGCCTGAATGCTTGTCCGGTGTATAAAAATATTGGCGGTCATACCTATGGAGCTACGTATAGCGGACCGATTGGTTCCGTCATTACTCCTCACCTGAAAGACTTTGGTGAATTTAAACATCTCAGTTATGCTTCTACTTTATGTGGCAACTGTACCGAAGTTTGTCCGCTGAAGATCAATATTCATAGCATGTTGCACTATAACCGGACCTTGGCCGTAAAGAAGCACGAAACTGACTTTACGGAAAATACGGCCTGGCGGATGTGGAAATTGGCCATGACCAATCGAAAGTTAATGGATATCGCCGGTGCCGGCATCAAAACCAAAGTGGTGAATAAAATTTTTAAAGACAGTTGGGGAAAGCGGAGGGATGATCTTTCCTTTCACCGATCGTTTAAACAATTATGGAAAGAATATAAAAATGTTGATTGATGTTTTACGAAATACAAAAAGTGGTCATTTATTCGAAAATCGATAATGTCCGCTTACAATATGTGCTGGATATCGTATTCCGGCTTCAGCTCGGTTTGCCTTATGAATTGACCCACGATATTGAGTACTTTTTGCAATCTCAGGAGGCCAGGATCAATTATTCTCATGAGAAATTAGGTGAGAAACGGATGATACAAATGATTCCGAATGAATTGATTGAGCAGACCGATATACGGCCCCAGCCAACTGCCCTTCGTTCATTTAAGGGGATACCGGTGATATGCCGTTCCGGTGAAAGAGATGATCAATTTCCCTTTGATCTGTTTTCGGCAGTTTTTTATTTGCTCACCCGATATGAAGAGTATATCGATCCGCCCATGGATCAACATGATCGATTTCATCATCGGGCCAGTTTAGCCTTTGAATATGAATTTTTGCATGCACCCTTAGTAGACATTTGGATTTTGGAATTGAAGAAGACCTTCACGCTCATGTATAGAGATATGGCTTTTCCTGCAAAGAAGTTCACGTATATCCCAACCTATGATATTGATATGGCATGGAGCTATAAGCACAAGGGGTTTCTTCGGAATACCGGTGGCTTATTGCGCGATATATATCATAAGAAATTTGATCGGGTGAAAGAACGGGTAGCCGTGTGCAGCGGGCGTCGAAAAGACCCTTTCGATACCTTCGCCTATCTGGATCAGTTGCATGCACAATATGATTATCAACCCATCTATTTTTTCCTGGCGGGTGAACGGGGTACCTATGATAAGAATATAGCACCCACTCATCCGGCGATGAAAAAATTGATTGCAGATACCCGATCCAAATACGACATTGGCGTTCATCCTTCATATGGCAGCCACTTCAGTGATGAACAATTGAAGAAAGAAATCGATCTGATCGGTTCGAAGAAGAGTCGTCAGCATTATATTAAATTCAAATTGCCTGAAACCTACCGAAATTTAATTCGGCATGGTATTACCCAAGATTACTCTATGGGATATGGGAGCATCAATGGTTATAGGGCTTCTACCAGTTTCCCGTATCTGTGGTTCGATCTAGAGCGGAATGTGGTAACTCCGCTTGAGATTCATTCATTTTCTTTTATGGACTGCAATGCGTTGTTTGAAGAGAACAAGACCCCGGATCAGGCCTTTTATACCTTGAAGGAAATGGTGAAATCAGTGGAGGTGCTTGGAGGAACCATGATGACGGTTTGGCATAATTTCTCCTTAGGTTCAGATCCTCAGTGGGCCGGATGGAGGGAAATGTATGAAGCGTTTTTTGCCCATGTAAAGTCTTTGCAGTCGGAGCAATAAAAAAACCACCATTTAAGGTGGTCTTGTGCCCAGAACAGGAATCGAACCTGCACTACCTTGCGATAACCAGATTTTGAGTCTAGCGCGTCTACCAATTCCGCCATCTGGGCCTGATTATTTCTAAACAGCGTGCAATAATACAATATTCAATTTAATCTATTTCAATTTGGCTAAAAAAGATTTTTGATTATTTCGAATAGAGGGGAACTTATATCAATTCCAGCATGGTATCTACCACGCTCCGTATGCCTTTGGCGATTTCGGTATAGGCGATGTCTTTATCGGCATAGCTGCTGACCGGTTTCGCGCCGGTGGGGAGGGCCTGCAGTCGCGCATAGGGCATGTCGGACCAATCGCAGGTGCGCAGAATAATAGGAATAATGCGTGCTTCTCCGGCTTCATGGCGAGCCATGGCCGTAGTTAATTCTTTATCCCAGATATATTGACTGTTGTTGAAATCCACACTGATGAGCAGGAGGATGATATCTGCGGTTTCCAATTCACCTTTGATAACGGCGTCCCATTCCTGCCCGGCCATGATTTGGCGATCTTGCCATACCTCCAATTTTCCACTCCGTTTGAGACCGATAAGATTTTTATCGAGTTCCTGTTTCATCGCCTCATCTTCATGAGCATAAGATAGAAAGAGTTTTAGTTTGTCTTTGGGCATGCAGGTATGTTTTATTGCGGAAAAATAGCTTAGGATTTCGATCCGAGCCAAAGTTCAAGTTGCTTTTTTCTGACAGTTTGATTTTGCACTTGAACCACACGAACCTGTATGCCATTCGACCTCAGAATATTGGCGATCGATTCAGACTTTGCTCTGTCTTCTGCATGGAAATACCTGATTTCCGATCCAAATGAGAATTTCATCTTCTCCCATTTAGGGACTTTGATATCCTGATCGGAAAGAATTTTAGAGGCTTGCTCGGCTTGCTTCAATCTTGAATCTTCACATTGTATGTAGACGGTATAGTAAGAAGGATCCGGAGCCGGGGGTATTTCATCTGCTGCCGATGGAGCCATCGCTACGGGCGCAGGTGCGGCCATAGCCGCATCATCTGAATGTTCATCCGAACCGGAAAGGTCCCGGGTATGTGCACGGTCCATTTCCGTTTCCGGAATGAAAACACTTTGTTGCTGATCGTAAGCATTGATTTTTTCGGCAATGCGTGAATTGTCAGGGATGAAGGAACGTATGATGGAATCTTTTTCGAGCAGTTGCGCAGCAGTCCTTTCCAGAGAAACTACCAACATATTAATGGAATCCGTTTTGTTAACTTCCACTTCCAGTAGTCGATTTTTTTCTTGTTGATGACGATAGGCGAAGACGACAAAAAGTACAGCCATGACCGCAAAGAGTATGGTAGACAGCATGGCCCATGCTTTATTCTTTCGATCATTGGCCATGAGCTCATCTATGATGGTAATATTATTTTCCATGGATTAACTGATTTTAATTTGGGTGGGGAAGAGCACATTCTTAAGGGCAAACAAGGCGGCACATCCAAACATCAGGAATACGATGAGGGATAAGGTAAGGCCCATGGCCAATTTGACATATACAAAAACAGCCGATAATGCACCCATCAGCAGTAATATAGATGCCAGCAGTATGTAAAATGTTTTAGGCCCTTTGGTGATTTTTACATGTCCTAATTCAGGGAAAGCTAATTGTTTGATGACCTGAGCCAATTCCGTAAAAATTCTTTCCTTGTCGGCCGGACTTTCCGCAAACTCTTTGATCGATTGATTGTTCTCAGGGAAGAAATCTTCTTTAAAACGACGCAGTTTATCCTCCGATTCCCAATCGCAGGGACGTAATAAAACAGGAACGATTTTTTTATTTTCAGCGGTGGCTTTTTCGAGGAGTTGCAAACATTCATCACTATTGAGATAATCTACACTGATGAGCTGTATGGCAAGATCAGACTTGCTCAGAAACTCTGAAATTTTATTCGGGTCTCCATTCAGCCTAAACAATTCATCTTTGTCGATGATGTCCAGCAGGCCCTTTCGTTTATAAGCCAAAAAGTACGGACTCAGTTCCTTGTACAATAATTCATCATCATCGTCGGAGGAATAAGTGAAGAATATACGTTTGCTGTTAGCTGCCATAAGTGTCCGTTTGAGGTGAGGATTGGAAAATAGTCCAGGACCTACTTCCCGGCAATCGTAGAAAGGGATTAGGCCATTTTTGAATATTTCTTATAGGCAGCTTCCATTTTTGTATCATACCTATTTGATTTGTAAGAAGGACCATTATACCCTTTGGCAAATTGAGCCCACTTTTTACTCCTTAAGGCATTGATCAAATTATTTTTTACGATGAATTTGCCAAAGACATCCAATTGATTGGCTTCGGATTGACTCATGTAATCGACCATGGCCTTTGCCGTTGGATAGCCAAGGTCTTTATAGTTATTCCCCATAATCTGAAACAGGCCATATGACGCTGAACATAATGCCGCCTCCTCATGGATCGCTTTCGCTTTATCAAGTCGGCTATGCTGGTCCTCTTTATAATATTTGTTGGGGGAGAAATAATTTTTATACAAGATGTTTTCATTCCCCCTGGTCAAGCCTGCAGGATCTATGCCTCTTTCTTTTAATTGTTTCCAAAAGATATGCCCTTCAAAAAGGATCTTGATTTTCCCGTTTGTAAAACCACGGCCATTTGATTCCACCTCGTGTACTGCTTTGATCATGGCTGGTTCCAGATTGTACTTTTGTGCAAATGCATTAAAATCCGATTCACCCATAAAAGTGGAACTGATGACCGCAACATTCCCTTTTTTCTTGTTGAAGAGTTCAGTCAGAATGACCCAGGATTTAGATCCTACCATGCCATCTTGTTTTAAATTATTGTCTTTTTGAAATTGCAAGACAATTTTTTCGGTGGCAGGCCCGAAGCTTCCGTCTGTTCCGATGTTGTAGCCTAATCTTTTTAGCATTTCCTGCATGAGGAGTACAAATTCTCCCTTGCTGCCTTTTTTGAGTAGTCCGTTCATAGTTGTTTGGTTTGAAGCATAAGAATAATACTTTTTTATAAAAAAATCAAATAGAAGGAGCAATTAACAACAGTCCGCCGGGGCAATCATACTTACCGACATCATTAAATCAAGGCATCAATTTGTCTCTCTTGATTCGATCAGGCTAACCCGGCATGATGAGTGTGGTTGCAGGAATAGATTTTCTCGGAGTAAGCGTCCGGCTTGCCGCATCGGCCATGCCTCGTCCTCTCAGATCATCACTGCTGCCAATACTTTTTATTTTTTCGATTTGATTTTTTTCCTGAGGGAAAGAAATTTGGTTGACCCCTTTCCATGTGAAATGAAGACCGCTTAAAGTTTCAAGGGTCGGGATATTCACTTGAAATACTTTTTTATACGGGTAATCATTGAAAGCTAAAACGGCCTCGGGGCTAACGGCTCCCCGGCTGAGCGGTTTCATTTTCGGTACTATCAGTTTATCTTCAATCAGTTTTTGTTCATGGCTCATGATGAAGGCCGTTGAATAGAGTTTGTTTTTATATTCAAATACAATGACTTTGAAAAACAATAAAGGAATGCGGAAATCCGGACTTAACACATAGGGTGGATCATTCTTTTTCAGTATTGGGCCTGTAAATACACAGATTCGGTTGTTATTCGTTTGTCCTGCAGATTCTTTGATGATATATGATTCAAGTCCTTTCCAAATGCCTGTATTCAAACGTTCGGCCTGTGGTACACTGTTGGGGAAATGAAAGGTCTGATAACTTTGTACCTGAGCTTGTTTGCCCCAGGCCATTTCATTATTGGCAGACATATGACCGATTTCAAATTCGGTGATGTCTTTCTTTAAATCATAAAAATGATTGTCTAGCTGTAAGTCATCATCCAATCGTTCATCTTTTCTGAAACTGGTTCGTTTGACTGTTGTGGATTTACTGCTGCCATCAATATTGTAGGCCGATACAAAAGGAAGTTTACGTTCCTTATTGTACAATACGGACAGATTGGTATAGTTGAGTATGCCTTCCGGATTGCCTTTCACTTGCGGCAGAAGTTTCATGTATTTTGCCGGCAATACTTTTCGGATATCGACAGGGGTATTCGGCAGGATGAAGGACGCATCATAACCTTTACATTTTAAAAGTGTTTGGATGCTCATGGCATTGGATAAGAGCGTAGGCATGATCTGAATATTTAGGATAGGATGGCATGGTCTCCTGTGAATGATTTGATTATAGAAACAAGGAGGATGCAAATTCTTTTGACAAGATAACTTAATTTCATGAAATCAGATGTTTCCAAAGCCGGATTTTCTGATAGAATGGATTTTTTCAAATAATATTTTCATTCCTTCAAACTCAGGACTTATCTTGTCGTAAAATCAACCAAGATGCCTGTTCGCAAAATTAAACTCTATGCAACCCCTTCACTTCAACCTGAAATAAGCTCCACAGAGTTAGATGGTTTGACGCATGAAGAAACATTTTATATTAGTTCGCAAAGATCAGCGGGCGAAGAACGAATTCTATCGCTCGATGATCAGCATTGTGTGGAACTCACCTTCTCCGATCAAACGGTTTGGTTTGGAAATGCCGACACCCTGGATGAGGTCTTCCCTCAAATGCAAATCAAAAAACGTGGTGCCGGCGATGTGATGGAATTGCCTCTAACCTTAGGTGCGGAAGGAGAGGACAGAGGCCTTACGGATATTGCCCTCAAGATCATTAAAGTATTTGCCAAAAAAGCGATACAGCTCGGAGTGGCCGAAATCGCCGCTAAAGTTGAAAAGAAGTTACTCGACAATCAAAGTGGACTCTATGGGATTAGTCCGGATTTTATCTTAGGAAATGTGAACATGGTGGATGTACAAAAACCGGCTCTGTTGTTTATTCACGGCACCGGTTCATCTACCTTGGGTTCGTTTAGTGAATTGAAAGGCTCCGGACTTTGGGAACAGATGATACAAACCTATGGCGAACAAATCATGGGATTTCAACACGAGACCTTGACGAAAAGTCCTTTGCAAAATGTACTTGAACTCTTGGAGAAAATTCCTGATCAGGCCAACTTGCATTTAATCACACATTCAAGAGGTGGCCTGGTCGGTGATCTCTTGACCTTATTTGTCTCGGGGGCTGGTATGAGTGAGATGGGTTTACTTCGTTTAAAAAAGGAACAGCGAACCCAGGATCTGGCTTTCATATCCGGCATACAGAAAGTGCTTAAAAAGAAAAATATTCAGATCAGTAAATATATCCGTGTGGCATGCCCTGCCAATGGTACTTCATTATTGTCTACCCGTATCGATACCTTCTTTAATGTCATGCTCAATTTAGCGAGTTTGGCCAGCGGCAACAATGTCTTGGTTCAGGCTTGCAAAGAAATGATCAGTGCCGTCATCGATTCAAAAAATCAAACTACAGTACTCCCCGGACTCGAAGCCATGAATCCGGATTCAGTTTTACTCAAGGTGTTGAATACGCCGGAGAATGTACCGGTTAAAACCCAATTGGCCGTCATTGCAGGCAACAGCGGGGTCAATCTCAGTTTGAAAGCGTTAAAGGTTTTACTGATGCGCATCGCTTTCCAATCAGACAATGATCTGGTCGTGAATACGCTGTCGATGTACCAGGGCGCAAAACGTAAGTCGCCGGTATTATATTTCTTCGATGAAGGCCCCGACGTCAATCACTTTTCCTATTTCAAAAATAGAAAAACCCAAACAGCTATCTCCTCTGCGCTCCGTGCTACGGGCGAGCAGATTCCTTCTTTTAGAGAATATCAATTGACTTTGTCTGAAGACGACAGAGGGATTTTCGGTTTGGAATACGGTGCCGTACACAACGACAAAGTCAGTGGCAAGCGACCCATCATTGTCCTCCTGCCGGGTATTATGGGATCTAATTTGGAAAAGAATAATCGGGCATTATGGATACACTACCTGCGATTACTGCGCGGCGATTTAATGGATTTGGGAATTGATGAATCCGGTATTAAAGCGACTTCCTTGATCAAAACATCTTATAAGGATCTCTACAAGCATTTAAGCAAGTCTTATGACGTCGTCACCTTTCCCTACGATTGGCGTTTGCCCGTGCCTGAAGCAGGAAAATTGCTGAAGCAAAAAATAGAAGAATTATTGACCCATAAACAAACGATCAAACTGCTTGGCCATTCGATGGGAGGATTGGTGATTCGCGAACTCATGATCGATGATGCCCATCAAAGTACATGGAAAAAGCTACAGGCACAGCCGGGTTTCAGAATATTATTATTAGGCACACCTTGGTTAGGTTCTTACCGCATTCCAAATGTGTTGGCCGGAAGAGACGGCATCATCAAAACCATCAGTAAATTGGATCTGTCACATACCACCGGTGAGTTGGTCGATTTGTTTGCCAAGTTTCCGGGTATACTGAGTTTATTGCCTGTGCATGGACCTCATGATTTTTCAGATCCTAAAGTTTGGAAAAAATTCGTGCCTTCTACAGGTTTGAACTACAGCATTCCGGATCAGGTCATTACACAGTTTGCAGAATTTCAGAAAAAAGTAAAAAATAAAGTCGATCATTTAGACTACAGCCGGATGGTATATGTCGCCGGCAAGGATGATTCGACGCCGGAGTCCTATGATTTTCAAAACGGGGCACTCACTTTCAATCATACGATGGAAGGCGATCAAAGTGTGACCTGGGCTTCGGGCATTCCTTCAGGATTAGATCGAAAGAATGCATTGTATTACGTCAATGTATCTCACGGTGCACTGGCCAATGATGAAGATTTATTCGACGGAATCAAAGAGATTTTAGATACGGGAAGCACAGCCGCTTTCGACCGTACACCCGATCGTATATTGGAAAGTTCTAAAGGGAAGAGAGCAGTCGATGATCATGTATTCGAACTGAACGACGAAAGTGTAGTGAGAAGCTTGATGGGGCTGCCGAAGAAAAAAATGAAAACGGTGAAACAATTGCCGGCAATTCGGGTGAGTGTGACGAATGGCGACTTGCAGTTTAGCAAATACCCGATCATGATCGGACATTTTTTCAAAGACGGTATTATCAGCGCAGAGAAAGTAGCGGATCAGTATATGGGCGGACAACTCAGCCTGAAACATTCGCTGGGCATTTACCCCGGGGTGATGGGCAGCAATGAGGTATTGCTCAATGCCGGTTCAGGTTTTAAAGGCGTAGTGATCATTGGTCTGGGTATGCAGGAAGATATGAGTGTCAGTAATCTGTCGGGTTGTGTCGAAAAGGCCGCCTTAAGTTATATGATTCATCAGGCAAGTTTGCACAGGGGCGAATCGATCGACCAACAAAGCGGAGGCGTCTCGGTATTACTGATTGGTTCCTTTTATGGTGGCATGCCGGTCATTAACTCTATTCGTGCCATACTACAAGGTGTCACCAGGGCCAATCAAAAACTGCAAGTGACGAAAGGCGATTTGGTTCGTCCGATTGGTCATGTCGAATTTGTGGAAGTGTATGAAGATCGGGCCTTGCAATGTTTCAATACCCTCGATGCAATGATCGAAAGCAGAAACGAAGAACTTCAAATTGAATGGCAGAGTAAAACGATTCGCAATGAAATCGGATTAAGGAAACGCATCCCCGCCGAGAATATTCACGATTGGTGGCATCGGATTACGGTTTTAGGAAACGAAAAGGATAAGGCAACCACCACACGTAAACTCAGTTTCTATTCTTCCACCACGAGTGCACGTGAAGAGAAGCAGGATTTGGATACCAATACTTATTTGCTCGAATCCCTGATGACTTCTATTTCCGTGAAGGAAGAATGGTCGGCAGAAAAGGCCAAGGCCATTTTTGAATTGCTGATTCCAAACGGATTTAAGAATAATATTCATAGTCAAAATAATATCACCTGGGTATTAGATACCTATGCGGCTTCCTTCCCCTGGGAATTATTACAAACCTCACTGGAGGCCCAGTCGCCCTTATGTATCGGCGCTCGCATGATTCGTCAACTGGCAACAGCCGATTATAAAGAAAACGTCAATCCGAGTAAAAGTAACCGGGCATTGATCATCGGCGATCCTGATTTGGAAGGCTATAGTCGGGCTCCGCAATTGCCGGGTGCGAAACGGGAAGCGGAACAAGTACATTCGCTGCTCACCGCAAATCGTGCTTTCGATGCTGAACAGGCCCTCGTACGAAAAAGGAAAGACGATATCATGGTGGCCTTGTTGAAAACGGATTATAAAATCATTCATCTCGCCAGTCATGGTGTATTTGATCCGGAGAAGCCCGATGAATGCGGTATGCTCATTGGCAAGCATGCCGATAAAGATGAGGCGGTCTTGCTCACCACCAAGGAAATCACACAGATGAGTAATACCCCTGAATTGGTATTCGTCAATTGCTGCTTTCTCGGACAAATCGATGAACAAGCAGAAGTGTTGACCCAAAACAGAAACAGACTGGCAGCCAATATTGGTACCCAACTCATTCGCAACGGCGTGAAAGCGGTGGTCGTAGCCGGATGGGCGGTCAACGATACGGCAGCATTAGAGTTTGCCAATGTGTTTTACAAACAGATGCTCAATGGTGCAAACTTTGGCGATGCCATCTTTGAAGCCCGAAAAAGCACCTACCATAAATTTTCATTTACCAATACCTGGGGCGCCTATCAATGTTATGGTGATCCATTCTATACCTTAAAATCCGGGGCAGGAGCGAGGGAATGGAATCCTTCATTTACCATCCGCCTGGAAGCGCTGATCGAGTTGGATAATTTAATCAGTGGAGCCGATTTGCCCGGAAAAACATTGACGACGCTCACCAAGGACTTACAAAAAATAGTACAAGCCATCGACAAGGCCGGACCGGGATTTAGAAATGCCGAGATCATCGAGAAAGAAGCGTTTGCTTATACTGAATTGAATATGTATCCTGAAGCGATCGATAAGTTCAGGGAATTGTTTCAATCCGGAAATGCAACCTATACACTGAAAGCCCTCGAGCGATATCATAACCTGCGCAGCAAGAATGCCTACAAATCTTGTATTGAAGGCGGTCAGCATGTTGCGTTGTTGAAGGAAATAGAACATGTGATTCATTGCCTCTTGCATTTGCAGGAAATAGCAGATACCTCAGAGCGGTATTCACTATTAGGAAGTACTTACAAAAGAAAATCGGCTATCCTGATTCGACAAGGAGCTCCCGAACTAAAAGTATTCGAAGCTATGGAGCTTTCTGCCTTTTATTATAGTAAGGCCTTTAATGAAGAAATTGATCAAAACAATTTGTATTCATTGTGCAACTGGATAGAAGTGGAATCCTTCCTGATTCATTCCGAATATATCAATCGCACGGACACCTATGTGATCCATCAGGAGGAATATCAATCTAAGTCCGTACATGCGCTGGAGGAAATCCTAAATAAGAACTTGAATTTATTGGATGCCAAACGAGATCCCGATTATTGGGACATGATCTCCAAGGCGAATGTAGCCTTGGCACTTTGCCTGCTGCACAAGCGCACGGCACCTGAGAATATTCAAGATGTACTCATGAAGTATAAGGAAACATGGCTAAGGGCCGGGTCGATGCACAAGAAGCAAAGCGAGCTAGAACATTTCGATTTGCTGATTGATTTCTGTCAATTCTTTGGGACTTATACCGGTCATACCGCTATGGAAAAGGCGATCCAATCGGTGAGGGACGAACTGCAGCATATTTTGGCTGTGTAGGGGAACGTCATTGCGAGGCACGAAGCAATCTTATGCTACGGAGTCCATCATTGAAATGACGCATAAGAACCCGAATCGCGGGTATGGTGAGAGCGGGGTGTCTCGGCATTGAAATCTACCTCGGCATCTCGCCGAGTGCTCGATTGAAACGGATTTTAATTTAAGGGATGACATCTCCGTAACGGGAGTATCGTCAGCCTCAGCAATGCAAGCCTTACTATTTCGAAGAGCGTTCGAATGAAACGAAATCTAAATTAAGGAATGTCATCCCGGTTGGCGGGACGGCTTTCCATGAAATGGAATAAGCCGGAAGCCAGACCGGGATCTGCCGGGGTAAGTCGCGATCAAGACCATCAGATCCCGGTCTGGCTGTTTCCTTTTTTCCGCAAGCGGAAAGGAAACCAAGCCAACCGGGATGACATCTCCGTAGCGGGAGTATCGTCAGCCTCAGCATTTCGAAGAGCGTTCGAATGAAACGAAATCTAAATTAAGGAATGTCTTCCCGGTTGGCGGGATGGCTTTCCATGAAATGGAATAAGCCGGAAGCCAGACCGGGATCTGCCGGGGTGATATCAAAACATAATACTCGGATTAACCCATAAAATCTGACATAAGATCAATACGATCTGGATTTGAATGATCAATCAAATTGTCTTT
>JAEUVB010000023.1 GCA_016786845.1 Chitinophagaceae bacterium
ATGAGCAACAAATCAGGGCAACAATTAGGCAACAAATATAAGTAAAAAAGAGTAGTTTGGCAACAAATAAAAGAAGGAAAAATCAGTTAAGACATATGAAAAACAAGCACTTAGCAAACAAAGGAAAGATAATTACTTTCCGATACAAAAAATAACTATTTAGCGGAAAGCCTTTAAATACAATGCTTTAGGATATCTATTTAATTTCAAGGTACAAATAAGGTACACAATTGATAAAATGCCTTACTTTTTTATTCAAAATACATCTTTCCAAAATTGGAATAAACTATTTTGTAGATTGTGAAATATTAACCCCTTAGACAAAAAACAACTTATGAAAAAAATATTATTTACTCTACTTACTATTTTGCCATTTCTTAGTTATGCTCAAAACAAACAAAATGATAGTATAAAAACAGAAAACGAAATTCTTATCAGTAAAGCTGGCAAAGATTTAGCAAGGTATGAAGTACAGAATATAGCAGGGTATTTATTATCTACTGCCGGAACATTGTTAATTTCAGCTGGTGTAAGCAAGTCCGCACAACAAACAAATTCAGCACCAAATTTTGGGGGGAACAACAGCAATAAACCAAATGGGATTAGTATTGTTGGGGGGATTTTTAGCCTTTTGGGCGGTGGATTGATTTTAACTTCTGCAACTAATATTGGGAATGCAGGCAGGAAGCTTAAAAAAGTTAAAAAAGTTCAATAAAATAAGAGTAGTATTACACATAAGCGATTGTAATTGTTTTATTAGATTACCACAACATTCAAATCACCATCATATCTATTCTTTCAAATAATTAACCTTACCAGTCATCTGACTGATTAGAGCCTTTAGTAAAGTTAATCAAATTCCGAATAAACAATTCTATATATTCATTGAATTTGGAAGGGAATTCCTTTTTTTGTTTAATGGAATAAAAAGTAAAAGGTGACCATATATAATCAATAATATCTTGCGTTGAATTACAGTTCTTGTCAATACAAACATTAAATCCATCAACTCTATACTTTAATTTATTTTCTTTTACTTTTATGGTAAGTGTATATTTTATATCCGGCTTATTCGGAAAAAAAGGACAATCTAAGAAAACCCCTTTGCAAACTAATACCCCTGCCTCCCTATCATTCATTTGTATTACTGAATTTGCCGAATTGTATGTTTTCGAAACCCACTCAAAACAGTTCAAATAAATTTTTTCTTTAGTCATACTATCCAAATTTACAACCTTCTCATATGCAATTTCATATACCAATGTATCTACGGGCAAATCATAAATTGTAAGAGTTTTACCATTTCTTTGGAATACAGTCTTTTGAGAGAATGCATAAAAAGGCAACATAAAAAATAACAACAAAATGATTTTATTGACCTTGCTTACAACTATCTTCTTTTTCATAATACTTTCTTTTAAAAGATTTATATACATTCAGTTTATCGTACATAAGCAAACTTTTGACCCTTTATAAATGTCGTTCCTGATCAGGGTGTTTCTAATTATTGCAAAGCTCTTGGATAAATTCATAAGCTCGAGTTTCACCCAATTCACCTGCCTTGCTAAGATCTACACATCCGCTTTCTTTTTGATTTAAACTAATTTTAGAAAGCCCTCTACCATTATAGGCATCCCCATTATTCGGATTCAACCCTATTGCCTTGTTGAAATCTAAAATAGCTCCTCCATAATCTTTTAGATTATGCTTACTATATCCTCTAGCAATATAAACATTTTCCTTCTTCGGATTCAACCTTATTGCCTTGCTGTAATCTAAGATAGCACCTCTATGATCCTTAAGTTTAGCCTTTTCAAATCCTCTAAAATAATAATTCGACCATTGATTCGAATCCAAATCAATTGCCTTGCTGTAATCTAAGATAGCACCTGTGTAATCTTTTTGTTCAGATTTGTACGATGCTCTAAATGAGTAATTTCTCCAATTATACGGATCCAATTCAATTGCCTTATCCAAATCCTTTATTGCCATACTATAAATTTTGAGTTTTTGTTTGGCAGATCCTCTATAACAATAAGCGTCATCACTATACGGATCCAATTCAATTGCCCTATCGAAATCCTTTATTGCCATACTATATGCACCTTGTATATAACGATCCAATCCTAATATATAATAAGATTTAGAATCTTGACCGTATAAAATGAAGTTGCACAATAAAATAGCAATTGTCATTATTCCTCTTTTAATCGCATTCATTTAAACTTATTTGTTTTGTCACACAAATATAAATATAGAATTCGATTATCGTCTGTTCATTTGCACTCACCTATAAAGAATAGCTAATTACTGAATCATTCTACTTGAATCGTCTAATACTTTCAACTTAGGTGCTGCTGCCCTCAAAATACATTCAATAGCGTTTATCTGTTCAGTATTTAATTGTCGTATTGTTTCCTGACTTAATACAGTTTCATTTATTTGGATATAGTTATTTTGACCCTTTATAAATGTCGTTCCGGTGTCCTGTTTATGAAAATCTAAAAATACCTTTAACGCCTTCACATTCCCTTCCATCCCTAAAGTATAAAGCCTTGCAATAACACGGGGCAATAATACAGCTGAACTTTGTTTAAGTTCGTTATATTCTCTATCCTTGTAAACATCGGTCATGTGCTTTGCAATGGTTGTTCTGCTTAATCCTGTAATGCGAGCAATTTCAGTTTGATTGGGTATTTTATTTTGATTATTAGCGGTATCTCGTATCGCTCTCATTATTGAAATTCTGTTAATGTCATAGGTTACCCGTTTAATAGTATTTTGAAATTCCATTTTAATTTCACCCTCCCCATATTTACGGTTAACATTCTCAAACAAACAAAACAACCATCTTGAAGCCTTCTCAAATTTAAAGGCTGCTTCCCTTCGTTCTTCATCGGGCAAAGTATAGTCAATTGATTTATTTACATTTTCATTCATTACATTAGTCAATTCTCCTTGCATAGCTTGCAATTGCTCTTTATCATCGTTCAAAACGAGTAATTCTATTTTTTCGGCTGTTAAATTTTCTGTCAACTTTTGTAAACCTTTCTGTATTACTTTCTTTTTCATTTTGGTATTTTTAGGGGGTAATTATTGTTTTCAATTCAAATAATCGGTTGAGGTATGGTAAAAAGTTTTGATTCCCGTTGTATGCCTTTACCCTTGCTAAGTGGCTTTCGATGAATTTTTTACAATCGTTTATTTTACTGTATTTATTCAGGCTTTGGGGCTGGGTTGGCAATGTCAATCCGGCAAAGTAATTTTCTAATTCAGAAATTTCCTTATCCCAATATTCCGACTTCACCTTTTCAGGGTACAAAATGGGTTTCACCTCAAGCAATGGTTGAACGGCTGGGGGTGGCTCTATGGCTTTGGCTTCAGGTATTGCAAAATCTTTGTGGTTGAAATTTATTAAATAGTCCGCAAGATCAAACCCCTGTTTTCTTTCTGCATCGGTGGCTTTACGTTCCAATAAATCGGAAACGGCAAACCTTGCAAGATTTGAAAGTGCTTTTGCCCTGCTGCTCCATTTATCAAATCCGTTGAGATCGGGAAAAAGTATCACATTTCGCCCCTTCAGCACACTGCATCTTTCAGCGTTCAGGTTGGTAAGGCTGCCAACGGCAACCCATATAAACTGGGGTAAATAAACGCTAGCAATGATAGCCGTCTTTTCGCTTTCAACTATTGCAACGGGTTTAGATTTGTCAATCAGTAAGTGTTCACCAAATAAACATTGCTTCAATTCAAATTCAGGCTGTTTAAGGGCTGAATGTACCCAGCTAATGTGATTGTAAGGCATTTTTATTCTCTTGCCCGTATTGGGGCTGTAAAGCATTATTTTGCCCGTTCTTACTTTGCCCTGTGTATCTATCTGCCAAAATACCGTTGCCCCCTGCCAATATTTTGAGGTGGCTATGAAATAACGGCTTACAAGCTGTTCGGTTATCTCAACCCCGAACAAGTTAATAAGGAATTTTACAAAGTGGTTCGATTCATAGCCCTTCAGACTGGCTTTGAATACCTTAACGGGAATAAATGAAACAGGTTTGTGAAGTGGTTTGATTGGTGGGGGCTTGTATGCTTTGAGCTGTGGAGTATCAAATGAAATATTGTTATCCTTAAAATATTGTTTCGGGGTGTAATGATATCCACATTTACTTTCACGATTGCACCTGCCAACATTTGGGTGTAAGTGTTCCCCCGTTACCGTATCAATGTAAAGCGAAAAGGTTTTATCCCTTTGCTGGCAACAGGGGCAACGGTAACGGGTTTTCATTCCCTTGTATGGCTCTAAAGTGTATCTTTTAGTATTCATAAAATTTTAGCTTTCTATTGAATTTTACTTTGTTGTCCTCAATAGTCATAGTCAAACTTAAATCTGTGGCGTTTTGTGCTTTTCTTATTTTGCCCCCCTTGAAGTGAAATTCAACCCTGCTAATCACAGCGACAATTTTAGAAACTTCAATTTCCGTGTTAATCTCTTTTGTGGCATCGTATTTTAATTGTGTTTTCATACTATTAAATTTTTTAAGTTATTAAATATTTTCATCCTGATTTTTGTAACAAGTGTAACACTTGTAACAGGGTGTTACAGTTGTTACAGGGTGTTACAATCCTTTAATATTCTACTTACTTTCATGTGAGAAATTCCCAATGCATCCCCTATTTCCCGAAGGCTTCGCCCTTGCTGCTTTAGTTCACTCACTTTTTCGTTTAAACTTTCTTTGTCCTTTTCTGTGTGCTGCCTAAGGTGTTCCCATTCCTTGCCGAAATTCACAAACTCAAACAGTAGGAAATTTAGGGGCTTATCAATTTGGCAAACACAAACATTTTCAGCATCGTAAATCTGCTCGGTGTTCCGTTGCTTAATTTGTTTCAAGTATCGTAAATTTTTATCGCTGTGGCTTTCACCAATTGAAAAGGAACTATCACAAAAGTTTATCAGCATTTTGCTGCCTTGTAAATCATTTCGGGTTATGGGTTTTGATAAATCCCTTTTGGGTGTGTGCGCAAGTGCTAAAATTGAAAGCCCATATTTGTTTTTTAGTGACTTCAAATGTTTCATTAAGGGTAAAGCATCTCTAGCCTTTTCGGTTTCATTTTTGAGGTAAGTAAGGTTGTCGATGATCAATACCTTTGCGCCTGTTTCGGTAATACTTAGTTCTAAAGAATGATTGAGGTAATCCTCAAATGTTTGGTTTTCGGGAATACTAGCATCGGGGTTAATTTCAACCCTAATAAAATTGTTATCAAATTTATAATGCTGTTCAAACTTTATTGAATATCGGTTTTCAAATTGCTTGTCGCTTAACTCAAAATCAAAATACAAGATTGGTTGCTTAGTTGTTTCCAAATTAAAGCCCCTTATCTGTTCGCCCCTACTTATGCTGTTGCCAATTTGCACGGCTAAAATTGATTTTCCTAAATTGGTGTCGGCAAACAAAATACATAGTTCACCTTCAAACCAAAATTCACCAAAAAGCATTTGTGGAATAGGTCGGGTTTTCGCTTGTTCAATCCAACGACTGGCTGTTTTAACGGTGAACAATCCTTTGCTTTCTTTGGCTTCGATCCCTTGCCTTAAAAGTTGTTCAGCTTCAGACTTTATTTCATCACTCCCAATTCCAATTTTATCCAATTCGAATTTTGGGGTAATGGTTGTTAAATTTGTATCTTTGCTCCCGTCTTTATCGCTTAAAGAATTGGGTGTAATATTATGTTCCTGCATAGTTTACGCCCTCTCTTTTTTATGGTTTACAATGCTTTCCGCTGCTGCATCAAATTCACTTTTTCTCTTTTTACCGGATAAGTAATTTTCAGCTTCAATGGCTGTTTCTGCCAATGTTTTTTTTCTTCCCTGTTTCAAATAATTGATTAACTCAACCTTTGAAAAGTAACAACGCTTAGAACGTTTCATTACTGGTAATTCGCCTTTGGAAATAAGCCCGTAAATTGTAGGAACTGATAGACTTAATAATTTAGCTGTGTCCTGAACTGTTAAAAGTTCTTCAGCTGGGGGCTGTTCGCCCTGCTCTTTAGTTTTGTGTTTGAGGTCGAGCAATAAGGTTTCAATGTTGCTTAACCTTGCCTCAATAACTTCGAATGGATTATTCATTTTACTACATTTTAGTTTAATGCTGTAAAAGAATAAAGTGGTTTTGGTGGTAAAAAAAGTGGTTTTGGTGGTTTTGGTGGTATGCCCTATTTACTTAGTTTTAGTAGTAAAATATTTATACAAATTGCTTCTTGAAATATCGCTTTCGTCAAACTTAACATTTGCAAACAATGAAATATTTTGCTTTGCAAATTGCAAAAGTTGCAATTCAACCCCCTTACTTTTTGCAAAAAATATTCTATTCAAAGCCCAACCGAATAGTTTTTTGTTTGGTCTACCATTTATTAGAATGGGTTTTGTTAGTGTCGGGAATGTTCCAGTATCAAAGTATTGCATCAACGCTGAAACTAATGTTTTATAATCTACTTCACTCATATTTTCTTTAAACTCAAACAACCAATCTTCAATAGTGGAAAGTGTAAAATTATTGTCGGGTTGTTGATCCTGCTCTATTCCGGTATCAGCTTGTTCGGGTTCATCTGTACTATCTATTTTCTGTTTACAATATTGCAAAACCTGAATATATAAATCCTCCTTCATTTGCGCTCCAAAATGGTTGGGCATTGCTTGAATAAGGTTTTGATAAAATACCTTTCCTTTAAAAGGGGCTTCGCTGTGTATAGCCTCAATAAAATCAAATGGCTCAAATTTGGTTGCCCCTATTTTTGTATTCCCAATGTACAAACGGTGTGCGATATTACTATAATAATTTAGGTCATTTTGATTCTCTGAACTTCCGGCATATTGAGATTCAATAGGCATTACATTTGTTTCATCTTCTTCAAATTCGCTTTCAAACTTATCAACAAAATAGCCAAATAACTCCTTAAGGATTTTATCTAATTCTCCTAAAGTAGAACTAAGTAAACCTTGAATATTAACTTGATTTTTAAATTCAGAATATTTGCTTGCATACAAATCTATCTCCTCCTTATCATCATGGCTAAAATTACTAATTAGCCTTTTAATATCCGCAATATTCCAGCTTCGAACGGTTAAAATATCACCCCACTTCCAAATACTAAGTTCATTTACCTTATTCATTATCGGTTCTATTATTCTCTCATCAACTACTTTACCTTTATCCTTAATTTGAATGTTCAGTTCGTCACATTTAATCTTGTCTTTATAATTATCCTGTGGCTTCAATTTACTTTTTTCCTTTTCCAAAAAGTTCAATTCATTCAAGACTCCTTCAAGGTTGTTGAAGTTCTCTATGTTTGAATGCAGAAATTCAATAAACTGAAACAGGTTGTTTACTTTGTCAGGTATCATTTGTCTTTTATGGTTTAGAGTTTAGAAATCAAGCGTTATTTTATTTGCAGCTTCACGTTTGGTTTGGTCAATAATCTTTGCGTAAATCTGTGTGGTTTTAAGTTCACGGTGTCCTAGCATCTTTGAAACGGTATAAATATCTGTTCCCTTCGATAATTGCAAGGTGGCAAACGTATGTCTGAAACAATGAAAGGTAATATCCTTAGTTATTCCAGCTGCTCCAATCCATTGGTATAGGTGTTTGTTTTCGTATGCTGAATAAGTAAGCCCTTCAAATACTATGTCGGTTGGTGCTTTACGTTCGCCCAGCAAACTGAATGCCTGTTCTGAAATTGGCATCGTTTCAACCCCTTTTGTTTTTTGCTGCTTGAAACGAATAAAATACCCGTTACCGTCGATATATTCCAGTTCACCCCAAACAAGGTTTTTAATATCCGAAAACCTCAACCCTGTAAGGGCTGAAAACAGGGCTGCACGTTTCAACATTGGGTTATTGCATTCAGTTTTTACGAGGCTGTTAAGTTCCTCAAGGGTTAAGAAATTCCTTTGCGTTTCTGCTTGTTTAATAGGCTGTATTTTAGTGTTAAGATCATTAAGCAAATACCCATCTTTGTAAGCTTGCTTCAGGCTTGCTTTCAGCTTATTGAAATAGGAAACCGCTGAATTTTGGGAAAGGGTTGCTTTGCTGCTCTTGTTGCTTTTAGTAGTGAGTAAATACTCTTTGAATTGATTACAAAACTTTTCGTTGAGGTCGGCAAACTTTAAATTTCCATTTGTAAATACTTCAAGGTATTTATAAGCTGAAACCCAGTTGTCATGGTTACTGGCTTTGCGTTTGTCTGCAAGACTTTTGAAATAGACAACAAAATTTTGTTCGCCCTTCTCCTTAATCTTAAGTTGTTCCTTTTCGTACCCTGTATAAATTTCGGGCTTGTTCAACCGATTTTCTTTACTCTGCCTTATCTGTTCTGCAAGTTGTAGAGTTTCTCTATTATGCTGTTTATCAATCGGGTTCTTTGCCTTCTCAAATATGTACATTCCTAAAAATTCCCTTCGGGTGGGTTCGCCTGTTTCGGGGTGTGGTATCGCTGGGTAAAAATCTAAATACAAACTTTTCCTGCTCCCTGAAATTTTCTTTTCTCTCAATTTTACTTTGATTGCCATTGCTGTATATTTTACTTTTATCAATTAAATAGTTTATCAATATTGGAACGCTTTATAAGTGTTTTCTTTTTATTCAAATTGGTAGCCTGAATTTTACCGGTATTGATTAGGGTGTAAACAGTTTGTCGACTACAACCCAATAAAACAGATATTTCTTTTACACTTAGGAAATCCTTATCCTGAAGCATTGCCCTGCTTAGTGCTGATACTTTAGGCTTAAAAGGTTGAGGTTGGGTTATTTCTTTGCCAACTTCACTAATCTTTTCAAGTTTCTTTCTTAGTTTATAGTTTGCTGAATTGCATTTATGCGAACAAAATAAAGTTGTCACCTTTTGGGCTTCAAACATATTCCCACAATTACGGCATTGTTTTAATATCCTGAAAGTTGATCTGCTCATTTATCCCTATTTTTTGTATCGTTTTGAATTAATTTGTACTAAAGTGTATTAAAGTGTCCATTTATTTCGCCTTTTGAGGTACAAAAAATAGCCGTTTTAAGGCTTTTACCCCGTTGAGGTACAACGAAGGTACAAATAATCCATAAACAAACCAATAATAAAGCGAAGTAAACCTACACAATTAGGCATTAAAAAAGCCCTAAAATATAGGGCTTTGTAGTAGTTTGATATAGTTTTAATGTTGGGTTACTTTGTGGTGGTTACTTTCCGATACAAAACTTCCCAAATATCGTTCCCAAAATATCTTTGTCCACTTCGACCGCCCCGGTGATCTCCCCGAGTGCTGAGAGGGCCATACGGATATCGATGGACAAGAGATCTCCGGGTCTGTTATCAGCCAAACCATGAACCACCTCATTCAGCGATTGAAGCACCCGACCTAGCGCATCTACATGGCGGGCATTAGTGACGATGGTTTGGGACTGTGTTCTGGCATCCACGGAATACACCTTTACAATCCGGTCCTTGAGCGCGGCTATGCCCTCCCCTGTTTTAGCCGACAATTGAATATGATGTTCAGGGATTTTCTTGCGTTCAAATTCCAATAAACGATCACAATGATTGGCCAAGATCATGAGGTGGGTATGATCGGTCTGAAGATGTGACAAGGACTTCTCTACTTCTGAAGCATTTTCTGCATGGGCATCATAAACATAGAGTAACAACGCCGATTGTTGAATTTTTTGCAAGGTGCGATCTATGCCGATTTTTTCAATTGTATCTCGGGCGTCTCTTAAACCTGCAGTATCCGTGAAGCGAAATTGAATGCCGCCGATGTGCAGTACTTCATCCAAAGTATCACGGGTAGTACCGGCGATATCGCTCACGATGGCTCTTTCTTCTTTGAGCAAAGCATTGAACAAAGTTGATTTACCGGCATTGGGTTTTCCGGCAATAACAACCGGTACGCCATTCCGAATCACCTGCCCCAGTTTGAAACTATCTAATAAGCTATGTATCTTTTCTTTTAATTCTTCCAAAAGATTCACAAACTCTTTTCGGTCGGCAAAGGCCACATCTTCTTCTGAAAAGTCCAGTTCCAACTCAATCAAAGCCGCGAAATGAATTAATCTTTCACGAAAGGCATTGATCTCCTTTGAGAAACCTCCCCTTAACTGATGCAGTGCCGTTCGGTGAGCCGCTTCACTTTGCGCATGGATCACATCGGCAACGGCTTCGGCCTGGCTAAGATCGAGCTTACCATTGAGAAAGGCACGACGGGTAAATTCACCCGGACTTGCTGCCTGGGCACCCAATGAAATACAGGCTTGTATAATTTGCTGAACGATGTATGAAGATCCGTGACAGGATATTTCTACGGCATCTTCTCCGGTATAGGAATGAGGATTCAGGAAAATACTCACCAACACTTCGTCAATCAGCATATCCTGTTGTTGCAAGCGACCGAAGTGCAAGGTGTGAGAATCGACTTTACTAAGGTCCTTACCCCTAAAAAGTTCATTAACGATACGAATACTGTCAGCCCCGCTTAATCGCACGACCGCTATGGCCGATTCTCCTTCCGATGTAGCAGGAGCAATGATCGTCGTTTCCGGTATCAGGGTATGATTCATGACAGGGCCCTGCGTTGGAGTTCCTTTTGAATGAGGGAAAGTTCCCGACCGGTTTGTCCGGCGACGGAGGTATTTTCCTGAGCTCTGCGCATCAGGTAGGGAATCACATCTTCTACCGGTCCGTAAGGAAGATATTTAGACACATGACAACCGGCCTTGGCTAAATTGAAAGATATATTATCGCTCATGCCATAGAGTTGGGAAAAATAAACCCGGTCTGTATTCAATGAAATTTTCAGGGATTGCATTTTTTCAAACGCGAGTTGACAACTACGTTCATTATGGGTGCCAACGAAGAGTACGATTTGATCGAGATTTTGGAGGCAAAAATCGGATGCCAGATCATAATCTCTGTCCGTAGCTGCTTTATCGGGTTGTATGGGAGAGGGGTAATTATATTGTGCTGCGCGAAAACGCTCCTTTTCCATATAGGCCCCGCGCACGAGCTTGGCTCCCAGCTGGTAATTACCGGCCTGCGCTTTATCGAAGGACTTTTTTAAAAATTCAAGTCTGTCGTGCCGGTAAAGTTGGAAGGTATTAAAAACAACTACTTTGCCCCGATTGTATTTCTCCATCATATGATCGGCCAGATCATCCACGCCTTGCTGTATCCAGCTTTCTTCGGCATCGATAAGGATCATTTTTCCGGCTTTTTCTGCGGCGGCACAAATACTGTCAATGCGGGCCATGACTCTTCCCGCTTCTTGCTCTTCATCAGGGGTCAGGCTTTGGTTGGCGTGAATTTTCTCGAGCAGTTCAAATCGTGCAAACCCGGTTACTTTGAGACTGATAAAAGGAATATAGGATTTATTGGCTGAGAACTGAATGGTTTTCAAAAACGATGCCGCTGTTTTTTCAAATTCTGCTTCATTGCTTTTCCCTTCCACACCATAATCCATAATAACGGATACACCATATTGGTCGAGCAATTTAGCAGACCGGTCAGCTTCTTCAAGGGTTTCACCACCGCAAAAGTGATCAAAAATGGTTGATTTAATGACTCCTTTGATGGGCAAATGAAACCGGAAACCGAATTGGGTCAGACTAATACCAAGCCTGGTGAGCCAAGGTCTGCCCATGGATGAAAATAGAAATCGAGCTTTTTTGAGTTCTTGGTTGCTTTTAGAGGCAAAGGCTATTTCAGTGTTGTCAAAATTCATCCTGTTCAATTAGAAGGGCAAAAGTATAGATAGTTAACATGGATTAAAATATTTTTTTGGTTGAAAATAAATTTTGGGCTACTTTTACGACATATAAAAAATAAATATCTAAAAAATGAAAAAGCTTCTATTCTTAGGCTTGTCCTTACTGACAAGCAGTGTTTTTGCTCAATACAAAAACCAGCAACTTCTCGAATTAACGAACACCCCTTCTGCCAAGATCAAAAAAACTGTTGATCTGAATGCATTAAATGCAAAGAAGCAACAAAACAATGATAAGAAAACACGTGGAAGTAAAGTGCGCTACAATATTGTAGATTACGTTGCTGCTGAGCAAGGTATAGCGGCATCCGATATGTATTCATATCAGCAAGGTATTGGTGGTACCAACCCGAATGGTCGTATGGTCATCAATTATCTTTGGCCTGATTCTACCATGCGCTATGGTTCAACCTCAGCTGTAGGTATTACTTTTCAATCTATTGGTCAAACTTTAGATCCATTATCTAAGGTTTTTTCTAACAATTTGACTGCCGGTGATGCTCAGATCGGGCCAACCAACTCTTATTCTGTAGATTCATTTTACATTCAGTGTTCTTATGTCCGTAAGGCTGCACAAGCTAGTGTTGTAGATACACTGATCCTTTCTTTTGTCACTGAAGATGCTCAGAACCTGGGTGTTAGCGGTTGGACTTCAGGTAATGTTGTAACCAATTTTGCTGCTGATACAGTTACCTTCTTAGCTCAAGTGTTTGATTCATTGAACTCTAAGCCTCCGGTACAAAAGAACGAAGCTGGTGGCGGTGCTCCGGTAATTATTAAGAAGATCCTGGATCAGGCTGCTGCTAATGATACAATTTCAGGTGGTTGGAACTACTACGGTTTCGCTCCCGGTATTAATGTACCTGCAGGTAAAGCAGTTTCAGTATCTGTATCCTTTAAGCCTGGTGTAACCTGGACTTCAACAGATACGATCGAAGCTTTCAACAATTTCACTTTCGTTTCTCATGAAGAAAACATTGGTGGTTTCTTCTCTTACACGAAGTGGGATATGAACACATCCAATGTGGTTACCAAAACTTCAAACTACATCGGCAACCCTCAAGGTTGGGGCGGTACTTATGTTCCTAGTTTAGCATATACAGCACCTTATGCATACGAATTACACAATATGGATTGGATCCTTAATTGTCCTACTTGTAAAACTGTAGGTGTTGAAGATTTATCTAACAATGTTCGTGTAAATGCTTATCCTAACCCTGCTTCAAGCGATGTAAACTTTGATTTGAACTTTGCAGTATCTTCTAAAAATGTAAGCATCGAACTGAGCAATGTATTGGGTCAAGTATTGAAAACAAACACTTTAGGTGTTGTTTCAGCTAACCAAAACATCACTTCAACAATGAATGTATCTGATCTGGCTGCAGGTCTGTACATCTACACCATCAATGCCAATGGCGAAAAAATGTCAGGCAAAATCATGGTGAAATAATTCTCAACTTGATCTCAAAAAGGGCTTCCTTCAGGAAGCCCTTTTTTTTTTGTCCATTTATTGGCCAAAGGGCTTTAGTTTGTGGCATATTGGTCATTTTACCCTACTTTGTTCTAATTTGCAGAATATTTTACCATTTTTTCCAACCTTTCTTAATCAGGGTGAGTCTTTATCATAAGAAATGCCCCAATAATTGAACGCAGCTTTGAGCCAAATCGGAACCCAACAAGACGAAGAAATTCTGGCACTCATACATGGGTGCAAGGAAGGAAAGCGTGCGGCCCAGGAAAAGCTGTATAAAATGTTCTACCCTAAGATGATGAGTATGGTGAAACGCTATACCAATCAACATCAGTATCATTTAGCGGAGGAAATTTTAAATAATGGTTTTTTGAAGGTATTTCAGAAAGTAGACAGTTACAAATTTGAAGGTTCTTTTGAAGGTTGGGTTCGTCGGGTCATTTATCACTCCATATTTGATTATGTACGTCAAAATATTCGGTATACCGAAAAGGTCGTATTTGTAGAAAAAGATGAAGTGATCAATAACAACCTCATTTCGAATATGCAATATGAGGAACTTTTGAAATTAGTTCAGGAATTACCCGATACGACTCGTGCGGTATTTAATATGTATGTGATGGAAGGCATGCCGCATAAAGAAATCAGTAACCACATTGGCATCAGTGAAGGTACCAGTAAATGGCACCTTTTTGAAGCAAGAAGAATATTAAAAGTGAAAGTAGAAAAACTATATAAACAATAATTCAAAGCAAATGGAAAACAGAGTTCCTATAGATGATCTCTTCCGTGAGAAGCTCTCCCAGGGCAAAGAGCAATTGAACTTGGGTGCATGGGCCAACATGGAACGTATGCTGGATGGCAAAAATCCGTATGCGCAAGAAGATGATTCTGAAAAGCGCAAACGCAGATGGTTGCTGCCTTTTATCGGCATCCTGGTGTTAGTCAGTGGATTACTGACTGCAGGCTACCAGCTGATGAAACCGGATCACGAACCGGAAAAATCTGAGATGGCCCATTTGACTCCGGCATCGGCCCCGGCCTCAGGCTCAGAAAAAAACAATCCAGCAGTTGCTCCTGCCAGCAATTCCGAAAATCTTTCTACTTCTACTAACAACACAGAAGAACTTAAATCTTCACATTCTACTTCTTCTCATTCAACCACTTCCGGCAACCCATCAGCACATCCATTAAAATCATCCGGCAAAAAAGCCTATCAACAGGATCTCGCTAAAAGTGAAACCCCTCAGGCCGAATCATCAATAGATAACCGGACTGAATTGAATCCTTCGAATGCATCGATGGCGGTTGAGCCTAAACTTATTCAGGAAACCAAACTGTCTAAAAAAGAATTACGCAAGCTCGCCAAACTCAAAAAAGAAGCGGAAGCCAAGAAAGCTGCTGAGGCTTTGGCTATGAATCATGAGGCGGAAGAGATCACCAAATCTCAGAAGAAAAGAACGAGTCGGACCACTACAACCTTGAATGAAAAGGCGGCTTATAACCGTGATGGTAGTTTGAAAGACTTGAAATTTGACACATTAGGTAAAATTAATACAACGATTGAAACGGAAGAGCCTGTTGAGACCATTGTAGCTAATAGAACTCCCGTCGAGAATCCTCGTTTTGTTAAACTGAGTGAAGAAGAGGAAAAAAATGCCCTTTATCAGGCAACTCTTCCATCGAAAACAGCAAAAGCTGAAACCATGGAGAAAAAAGTGGTATCCGAATCTGTAAAGACCCAGAAAGAAACCCATCACAGCAGTTTCTTCAAGGATATTAATGAATTTGCTAAATCCACTTACGAAAAAATCAATACAGCCAGTTTCAATTTGTTGAATATGCACTTGCCGATGTACCCGGGTCTGAGTGTTGGGGTCAATGCCGCATTGTTCAATAATAAAAACAATTTCGGCGGATTCCAACTTGGTGCAACCAACTTAGTACCTGTCAGCAGGAACCTTAGCATATTGGGTGAACTGAAATTCTTCTATCGAAACAATAGTGGTTATACGGTTCGCGATGCTTCTACCCGGGTTATCAATCAAAGTATGGACAATGTGACTTTGGCTAACCAGAATCAAACGATTTACAGTTACCAAGTAGATTCATCTGCCCGGATTTACAACTTCAAGAACTTCTATTCTTTAGAATTACCGCTTATGCTTCAATGGCATATTCGATCCATCAGTGCCTATGGCGGCGTCAATTTGGCCTACAATTTCAAGTTGAAAGTGAATGAAATTAATCGCAAGGAAGTCGTCAATCATGCAGATATTGTAAATAATGGTACCCCTTACAACTATCCCGGTGAACGCTCTTATCTCTACGCCCGCGATGATTTTTCCAGCAGATTCGGTATCGGATACACCGTTGGTGCCTCTTATAGTTTTAACCCGAATATTTACCTTGATTTGCGTATGACCCAAAATGTTTGGGACAATACAAAAACCAATACTTCACGTGAAATCTCTAATGGCTTTTTTAAAGTGCCAACCATACAACTCTCATTGGGCTATCGATTCCGGAAATTTAACCCGGACAACTAAGTTTTTTCTTCAACTCCATATCCCCCAAACAAAAAGCGACGATTTCTATCGTTGCTTTTTTATTTTTGTACAAATCCATACCCCGCATGATATCCATACAGCACATTATTGATGAACTAGAAATACTGGCCCCTGTGAGCTATCAGGAATCCTATGACAATTGTGGGCTTTTGGTTGGGAATCGTCAGAAAATAATCGAGAAAGCACTTATAACCTTGGATTGTACAGAGGCAGTTCTGGATGAAGCGATTCAATTAGGTTGTTCTCTGGTCATTTGTCACCACCCTATCCTGTTTAGCGGTATAAAGTCAATTACAGGCAAAAATTATATTGAACGGGTTATCCTGAAAGCCATCCAACAAGATATCGCCATTTATGCTGCCCATACCAATCTAGACAATATGCCGGTTGGTGTGAATGCGAAAATCGCCGAAAAGTTAGGGTTGAAGAATTGTCAAATTTTAGCTCCTCTGCGAGATGCATTGCGGCATTTGTACGTATACATCCCCATTGCCCATGCAGATCGGGTGAGGAAAGCACTTCATGACGCCGGTGCCGGACAGATCGGAAATTATGAATCTTGCAGTTTTAATATAGAAGGTACAGGAAAATTCAAACCTAAATCCGGGGCCAATCCCTTTATCGGTGAAATCGATGAATTACAATCAGAACCCGAGACAAAAGTAGAGGTTGTCTTTTCGGTAGATAAAGAGCGAGCCATTTTGAAAGCCTTATTTGACCATCATCCTTATGAAGAAGTGGCCTATGGCATAATACCCATTTCCAATGCGAACAAGCATCTCGGAGCGGGTATGATCGGCGAACTACCGGAGCCAATGGAAGAAACAGCTTTTCTTAAATTCTTAAAAATTAGAATGTCAACGGATTGCATTCGCCATACTGCTCTTTCAGAGCGGAAAATAAGCAAAGTGGCCTTATGCGGAGGGTCAGGCAGTTTCCTCCTTCAAAAAGCAAAGCAATCCGGAGCGGATGTCTTGGTAACCGCCGATTTTAAATACCATCAATTTTTTGACGCCGAAAATCACATTCTGATAGCGGATATTGGCCATTATGAAAGCGAACAATTCACAGGGGAAATATTTTATGAGGTTCTCTCGAAAAAATTTCCTAATTTTGCGTTCCATTTAACATCGGTCAATACGAATCCGGTTCATTATTATTAAAAAAACTATGGCTGCAGTAAAAGAATTTTCAGTACAGGAAAAACTGGTATCGATCTGTACCCTTCAAAAAATTGATTCCAAAATTGATGAGATCAATAAACTTCGTGGTGAATTGCCGATTGAAGTGAAGGATCTTGAGGATGAAATCGAAGGTTTTAATACCCGCATCTCCCATATTGATGGCGAGATTGCCGTGATTGATGAAGACATCCAGAAAAAACTAACTCTTCAGGCCGAAGCGCGTGATTTGCTGAAAAAATATGAAAAACAGCAAAATAATGTCAAAAACAGCCGTGAATTTGAAGCGATCAATAAAGAAATGGAATTGCAGGAATTGGAAATCAAGGCCTGTGATAAAAAAATAAAGGACGCTAACGAGGAGAAGGTTGAACTGGATGAGCAAAAAGTTGCAACCCAGGCCATCATTGCCGAGAAAGAAGAGATTCTGAAGATGAAACAGAAAGAATTGAAAAAGATTTCTGAAGAAACAGAAAAAGAAGAAAGTGATTTATTGAAAAAAAGAGAAGTAGCTGCCGGTGCAGTAGAATCCCGCTTATTGGCCTCCTATAATAAAATTCGCGGCAATTACCGCAATGGTTTAGCGGTAGTTCCGGTTGAACGTGATTCTTGTGGCGGTTGCTTTAATGTCATTCCTCCACAACGTCAATCCGATATTCGTCTCCGTAAAAAAATGATTGCATGCGAGCATTGCGGTCGTGTATTGATCGACAACGAATTGAGCGATTCAATTAATGTTTAAAATCAAAACATATTCATTACAAGCGCCTTTAGAAGGCGCTTTTTTTATTTGGATTGATTACTTTTGATATCACCCTTACATGTTGAAATCTCTTGTCCATATCATTTTATGTCTAGTTGCGAATTTCCTGGTCATTCATTCGTTACGTGCACAGGATTTTCAGTTTACCCCAAATTGTCGCAATGCCTATCAATCTTTTATGGCCCTTCGCATCAATGACGGCAAAGCTGCACTGAACAAGGAAATCAGAGACAACAAATCCAATATTCTCCCTCTCGTACTTATTAATTATGAAGATTTTTTAAGTTTAACATTTAACGAGGATCCGGAAGAATATAAAAAAAGAAAGCCTCTTTTAGACAAGCGACTGAAAGCATTGGAATATGGCAATAAAAGCAGCCCCTATTACCTTTTCAGTAAAGGCTTATTGTATGTACAATGGAGTATTATACGGAGTAAATACGGTGATTATTGGGATGCTGCATGGGATTTTAGAAGAGGTTATATTCTGTTTAAAGACAACAGTAAGAAATTTCCAAATTTTCCGTACAACCAAATATTTTTAGGTACTCAGGAAGCCATTATCAGTACCATACCTTCCGGATACAAATGGCTGAGTAATATTCTCGGGTTAAAGGGTAATATGAAGTCCGGAATGGGGATGTTGAAAAATTATTTAAATGGCACAGATCCAAACTTCCGGGAGGAAGCCTATCTGTATTATATCTACTTAAAAAATTATTTGGAAAATGATATTCAAGGTGCTTTGAATTTGATCCAAAGTAACCGCCTGGATACCCGAAACAATTATTTGTATCTTTTCATGGCCGCCAACCTGGCCTTGAATAACAAAAATGCCAAGGTGACCGAGGAATTAATTTTAAAACGCAATAATGATCCCGGTTATATGAATTTCCCCATGCTGGATTACGAATTGGCAGATGCTAAGATGAAACGATTAGATTATTCCGCCATTCAACTTTTTGAAAAATATCTGAAAGACTATAAGGGTAACTTTTATGTGAAAGATGCGTGTTTAAGTATTGCGTATTGTTACTACTTGTTGGGCAATTTAAAAATGGCCAATGTTTATAAAGATAAAATTAAAAAAATTGGGAAACAGGACGCTGATGCAGACAAACAAGCTCATCAATTTGCATTAAAAGGTAAATTCCCGGATAAAGATTTACTCAAAGCACGTCTGCTCAATGATGGTGGAAACAATAACGAAGCACTGAATATATTACTGGCCAAAAATTTAGACGCGCTGCAAAATGAGGATGAAAAGCTGGAATACTACTATCGCTTAGCCAGGGTATATGACGACCTGAATAAAGACGATCAGGCGCTGAGCTATTATCAAATTACCATTGAGAAAGGCTTGGAATCCACGACCTATTTTGCCGCAAGATCCGCATTACAATCGGGCTATATTTACGAGAAAAAAAGAAACTCCCAAGAGGCTTTAAGGTGCTTCAATCAAGTACTGGAAATGGAGGATCACGAATTTAAAAATTCGCTTGATCAAAGAGCCAAGTCAGGGATTAACCGCATTCTCGGAAAATAAATCCTGTTCCGTTTAAGACTACCATTTTCTATCTATCTTTGAACCGTGCTCAAACAATTGTACATTCGAAATTTCGCCATCATAGACGAACTCCGCCTAGAATTCAATTCCGGATTGACCGTTATCACCGGTGAAACCGGAGCCGGAAAGTCAATCTTGCTGGGCGCTTTATCGCTTATTCTTGGAGAAAGAGCAGACAGTAAATCTATCCAGGAAGGTAGCTCTAAATGTATCATTGAAGGCAGTTTTGACATTACTCAAAACGAAGAAGCTATTCATTGGCTCCAAATCAATGACCTCTATGAAGGTTCCGAAGTGACCATTCGGAGAGAATTGCAATCCAATGGAAAGTCTCGCATTTTTGTGAATGATACACCTTCAACTTTAACGAATATTCAGGAATTATCACGTTACCTCATCGATCTGCATCGACAATTCGATACCATAGAACTTCAAGACAATGCCTACCAATTGTCCATTGTCGATGAGACTGCCCGAAATCATGCGATACGATTAAAATATGTACAAACCTATCAGTCCTGGAAACAAATTCAAACGACCTTACATACGGTCACTGATCAAAATAGAATCGCGCGGCAAGAACTCGATTATCATCAATTTGTGCTTTCTGAACTTCTTAACTTTCAATTACAGGAAAACGAATTAGAGAACATAGAATCAGAACTTGAAATCCTTCAGCAAACTGATAGTTTAAAAATAGCCTTACAGAGTGTATCTCAACATCTCCAAACGGATGAACAATCTGCCATAGATCGCCTTCGAAATGCCTTGCATCCATTACTATCCTATAGAGATAAAATAGAATCCATCCGTGAATTGTCTGAACGATTAGAAAGTAGCCTGATCGAAATCAAAGACATTGCTACCGAGATCGAACAGGTATACGAACGCACGACACATGATCCTGAAAAATTGATGCGCTTAAATGACCGCCTGAATGAAGGGAATCGTTTATTGAAAAAACATGGGCTGCATCACACTCAAGATTTATTGAATTTGCAAAATGAGCTGCAAGAAAAAATAAACAACGCAGAACAAGCAGATGATCAGGAAAAAGAATTAAAACTGAAATTAGATCAGATTACTGAAGAATTAACAATTTTAGCCAATCAACTAACTGCATCCAGGGTGGATCAACTCAGCCATATTGAACAAAATGTCAACCAACTATTGGTTCAGGTGGGTATGCCTAATGCAATGATGAATATCCAGCATCAACAAGGCCCATTAACTTCCAATGGTCAGGATCAAATTCAATTCTTATTTGATGCAAACCGTTCAGGAAAATTCCAACCGATTTCCAAAGTGGCATCCGGGGGCGAATTGAGTCGTTTAATGCTGTGTATCAAATCATTACTCGCCAGCAGTGCACATTTACCGGTATTGGTATTCGATGAAATTGATGCAGGCATTTCCGGCGAAACGGCCATGCAAGTGGGTATGCTATTAAAAAAGCTGGCCAAATCACATCAGATCATTACCATCACCCATTTACCACAAATTGCGGGCAAGGCCGATCATCATTATTATATTTATAAAACAGATGGCAACCAAGGGCCCATTCATACAAAAGTGAAATTACTCGGTGAGAATGATCGTATAGAAGCCCTTGCTGAAATGTTATCCGGAAAAAATTCGTCTGAATCCACTCTAAAGACCGCGAAGGAGCTTTTAAAATAGCACATTACACCCTGACCGTTTCTCCTCTTTGAATCTAGTGCAGGCATTTACTCATCTTCAAATCTCATCAACTCATTCCGTGAAAAAGTATACTCCGGTGTTTCAAGGGTTTCGTTGATGTCACGGACCGCATACCAAGGTGATATGGAAGCATCGTTCAAATTGGCCAGTATGTGAATTTCCTGTGCAGGCATATAAGATTGAGCTAATAAAAAAACAATTTCATGCGTAACAGGATGTTGTGCTACATCCATCACCATGGCAGCATGCCCGGGTGCACCACCACGAATAAAAACATCTCCGGGTTGAATATGATTCAGTTCATTCACAGGCTTAAGTTCCTTCGACAAAGAGAGTGAACCTGCATAGGCAAATACAATATCCAAATATTGACGAAAACTACTGTATGTGTCATTGGCTTTAGAGGATGGAATCCATTGGCAAGATGTCCCTTTAACAGCTATAGACTCCCCCCTTCTCCATCGTTTGTAATCCGCTTTAAAACCATTCGTGAAATTGAAATGAATGGCTTCATACTTTTTCTGATGATATAAGTACTCTGCTCTTATTCGCATGACCGCATCAGCACATTGTTGAAGATCACGCTCGCCGGTGTCCATTTTCAATACGGCAACTTGCCCTTCCTGATAGGGTTTAATATGTCCATTAAATAAATGAACCAAATGACCATGAGGATGCAATGTCAATGTTCTTAGAAAGGATGCAAATAATTTTTCATGGTATATTCGTTGAAATCCTTCCGGGGGCGGAATTCGATCAGATAATCTTGGCGCTGCAGAATTCATTTTTAATTCAGCATCAGTAGGAAGATGCACAGAGCCATTCCCCGGCATCCACTCGCAGGAAATTGTAGTTAATAGGATCATTAAAAAAACATGGGAGCTTTTCATATTAATGAAGATGTGTCCGATTCAAAATTCCACAGTCCATTTCCAAAAAAAATCGCGGATAATTATGTTTTCTCTTTGAGGTTTTGTTATTTAGTACAATGGCTGCCTTATCTCATCTGTCTAACACACTGATACCCTCAGAAATTATCAAACTCGGTAATGAGATCAATGAACGAATAGCGCAGGGGCATAAAATCTATAATTTCACAATAGGAGACTTTGACCCTTCCATATTCCCCATCCCTCAAGCCCTGGAGGATGAAATTGTTCAGGCATATCGAAATAAAAAAACAAATTACCCACCGGCCAATGGCATTGCGGTTCTTCGCCATGCCGTTTCAGAGTTTATCTCCACTCATCAGGGATTACAATACGATCCGGCTGCTTTTCTGATTTCCGGCGGTGGCCGCCCATTAATTTATGCAGCGTATCGAGCCATTTGCGATGCCGGTGAGAAAATCATTTACCCTGTACCTTCCTGGAATAATAATCACTATACGCATTTTGTTTCCGGAGCACATTGTTGCGTAGAGACCACACCGGATTCTAATTTTCTACCGACTGCAGAATCGCTCATTCCTCATTTCAAGGACGCATGTTTATTGGCCCTTTGCTCCCCGCTCAATCCTACCGGTACCGTATTTAGCAAGGAGCAACTTGAAACCATATGTCGGGCAGTTTTAGACGAGAATCGCAAACGCACACCTGAACAAAAGCCGCTCTATATTCTCTACGATCAAATTTACTGGACACTGACTTATGGCGAATCCAGACATCATGATCCCGTCAGCTTATTTCCTGAGCTGAAAGATTATACCATCTATATTGATGGCATCAGCAAATCCTTCTGTGCCACCGGTGTTCGTGTGGGTTGGGCGTTTGGACCTATTCCGCTCATTGACAAAATGAAGGGAATACTTAGTCATATCGGAGCATGGAGTCCGATGGCTGAACAAGTAGCTACCGCCAATTTTCTTAATCGGTCCGATGAGGTGGAATCAGCTTTGGTGCAGATACGCGAGAATATCCATTTAAGGTTACAAATGATCTATGAAGGTTTTATCCAAATGGAAAAGGAAGGTTATCCGGTAGCCGCAATAGCACCCATGGCGGCCATGTACCTCACGATAAAATTTTCTATTAAAAACCGTACCCTCGCCAACGGTGAAAAAATCAATTCAACGGCAGATATGAGTGCCTTTTTGCTCAACCATGCTTCATTGGCCATAGTTCCGTTCTCTGCTTTCGGTGCAGACAAAGAAAGTGAATGGTATCGACTAAGTGTTGGCACTTGTCACCTGGAAGATATTCCTGAAATGTTCAAAAAACTTCGATCCGCTTTAGATCTGTTGAAGACCTGATCGATTCTTGTGTATAAATGCTCGAAACTGCACATTTCTGAATCGGGATTACATCTTCAGAAATTGTTGTTGAAATAATTCATTTCCAATTTTTACCTTCAAAACATAATATCCCTGAGCGAGCAAACTGAGATCATAGACCTTGTCGACTCCGCCGGCAGGAATGATTTCAGCATATTGCTTACATATTCGACCGGTCATATCCACAATTTGAATTCCTGCATGCATGTCTTGTTCTGACATGAATTGTACACCCAATTCCTGATAAACCGGATTATTCCGAAGCGTCATGTAGGGATGTGGGCTTGCGCTGAACAATTGTATGACATCAGAATAAATGGCTTCATCATCGTTGGAAATCACTTTCAACCGGTAATAAACGCTACCAAGAATAGGCTCAGAACGATCTATAGCTTCATACTCCGTTAAACCGGTACAAAATCCTGCGGCTTCATAAGTACCGACTGTCGAAAATGAGGCCCCATGACTTGATCTTTGCAACTCAAATGATTTGATATTTTCTTCTTGCTGTGTCTTCCACTGCAGATGTGCATAGGCCCCGTCCATTGCTCCCGTAAATGAAATCAGTTTAAGCGGGAGCGGTAAATTGTTTGTGCGTGTATACCATATTGGCGAGGTGACGATTTTCTTTCCACTAATGGTTATAATTGCATAATAATACCGTGTACTCTGACTGGCTTGAGAAAAATTACTGAAATTCAAACTATCTAAGGTACTTGAGGCCACTACGACCGGAAGAATACCACTACCCTGCACGCCACTATATAATTGTATGGAAGTGACTACATCGGCCGCATTGGTATCGGTAACTGCAATATGAATTTCAGGCGCTGAATTCCCATTTATTATACTTCCCATCATTTGTCCATTTAAAGTGAAGCTGACACGAGCATTAAAATCTTCGGAAGCATAAAAGTGCATGCTGCGAATGGCCTGAAAGAAATCTGTTGGACTGAGTGAAGGTGAAAGCACAACCAGTCTATTTTGTGATGCTCTTCCAAAGGTGGTATTGTGATTGTCATTATCCATGGAAGCACCGATAAAATATCCATTGGCAAGATATCGGTTATAATCGTATAAATGTGCCAATGACGATGGAGGGTTGCTGTAAGTTGTATCTAAAGAAAATGCCGGGCCATTGGCAATGGCAGAACCTACAATAGCAGAATCCGCCATTGCACTATATGCTGTATTTCTGAGGTTATTAAAATCATTTGGATCCGGATGAGCGAGGGTCGCAAAGGCATTATTACCATGACGATTGATCAGTCGGAAAAGTCCATCCGTTCCACTATAATTCCCTTTCTCACAGAAAATATCATAATTCTGAATACCGCCAACAGAATCCCAGCCAATCAAACTATCAACGCCATAAACCAGCACATGCCCTCCGGTGGAAATTGTCCCCCACTCCATGCCATATAGCGCTAAAAAATTTGAATTACTGGCTGCGGCTGCCTGACTCAAGCCTAACTGGTAATTCCCAAGCAGCATTCCGGCATCATTGTGATTATGATCTGAGATACCCAAAAAATCCATGCACATTGAATTTTGTGCGTAGTTAAAGTCGTCGGCAGGAGTTGTACTTCCTGAGGATACAGAATCCTGATTACCATCAGAATAGGACGAATGTGCATGAAGATTCCCAAAATAATAATTCAAGGTTTGAGCCTGAAATCGAATGGGAAGGAACAAAATTAAGGACATAAGGATGCGATACATAAATAGGGATTTACGTTATCTAGTGTCTTTTTCGGAAGCAATTTACAAAGAATTGTTGTAAACACTTTTCCTGATCCATTTAAAACAGGAATATTTCCGATTAATATATCGATTGTCGCAAAAAACGATATCGCAAAAAAAAGGCCGTCTTTCGACGGCCTTTTTTTTGCAACTATAAATGTTTGATTATTTTTTCTTAGCTGTAGCTTTCTTCGTGGTAACCGGAGCTGAATCCAATTCCAACATGCTTTGCAGTTGACGAACTTCTTTTTTCAGATCATAAATTGTCTGATATACTTCGTCCATTTCACTACGAGTGGCAACCGGTACGTTTGCAAACATCGTTTCCATCTGAAGCTGTACGTCCTTTTTAATTCGCAATTGCAGTGAACTTACTTCAGCCATCAATTTGCTGTATTCGTCTGTTTCAAACAGAGATACATAAGTAGCATCAGAAGTATTCAACCACTCTTGATACAATTTCATCATGCTGTTTACATCTTCACCATTTTCGATTTTGTGCATTACGTTTTCAGCAATTTTCTCCATGACCTTGGTACCGGTTTGATAAACCATGTACTGCATTTCTGCACTTTTCAGGTTATAGATATTCATATTGTTCAGAATGTTGTTCCAAGCTTCTGCTGTTTTTGTATCCGCATTTGGTGTCATCAGTTTCGCGAAAGGAGAAACTGCGTTCATCATTTGGCTGTAAGTATTGTTGTATTGGCTCAACATAGATGTAAACGGATTACCAAACATATTTGGCATCATATTATTCATGCTGTTTTTCAGGTTATTGAACATTTCAGTTCCCTGAGCAGCACCATTTTTCATGGCTTCTGTATAAACTTTATTCAGGTTGGTGAAATAATCCTGAGAACCTTGTGGCATAAAAGTGA
The DNA here is from genome assembly GCA_016786845.1 of Chitinophagaceae bacterium. Classification (GTDB taxonomy): domain Bacteria; phylum Bacteroidota; class Bacteroidia; order Chitinophagales; family Chitinophagaceae; genus OLB11. The sequence goes on from JAEUVB010000023.1 coordinate 25,944, forward strand.
AATACTGATCCATGAATTCTTTGTATTTACTCATATCGAAAGACTGATTGAATACATCCATATTGAATGTTTTTTCGCTCATTGATTTCAACATCGGCATCCACATTTCATAGAATTTAGCATAACCCTCGGTCATGTTGAACATGCCTTTATAAGAATCAGCCAAAGTTCCGTTCTGGAAATTTTTAGCCAAATCGCTGTAATTGGTATTCAAGATCGTTTGAAGTTGATTCCAAAAAGCTTTAACCTGCTCTGTCGCTTGATCCATTTGAGCCTGCATATTAGACGGATTCATTGAATTCATCCAAGTTTGCATAGGGTTATTCTGGGTCATATTCCACATATTGGACATATTCTGCCAATTTTGCATTGGATTTTGGAAATTGTTGCCGGTATTCATTCCGGAAAGGAAGTTTTTGTTCATGTCCTGAATTTGAGTCGCCCAAGCTTTTTGTTGATTTTGCCAATTGGTGAAAAAATCATTCAAATTAGTAGAAGTGTTTTTTACTTCTTCTTTTACGGTTTCAGCCTGGCCGGTCACTTTATTGATCGTCTCTTTCGTTGAATCGACTGCTTTCTTGAAGAATTCAGTTCCTTTTTCGATGGTTTCGTTCACCAGGGTATTGCCATTTGTGAATTTTTTGGTGTTTTCAACCAAGGTCTCAACAGCTTGTTGTTGAGCATCCAACATGTTTTCAAAAAAATTTTTTGAAGAGTTTGATTTGTTTGCCATTTTGTTATTTATTTGCAGTGATGTAATGAAGTATTTGAAAGATTCAGTTAGTCGCTGAATTCGGGTGCAAAGGTACAGTCACACTGCAGTTTTACTGAAGATTTATTGTTATTAAAATGTAATACATATATGCTCAACATTGGAGACCAATTCGAACACGAATACAGCTACACACAAGAAGATGTGAACCTTTATGCCCAAGTCAGCGGCGATGTCAACCCCCTTCACATCGATGAAGAGGCCGGCAAAAACAGTATTTTCGGACGCAACATCATCCATGGATTTTTGGGTGCGAGTGTGTTCACAAAAATCTTCGGAGCACTTTGGTATGCCGATGGACATATCTATATGAAGCAAAGTATGATGTGGATGAAGCCCATGTTTGTTGATACAACTTATAAGGCGGTCATCACCGTAAAAGAAATTTTCCCTGATAAAAATCGTGTACTTTACGAATGCGCGGTTTACGATGTTGCCAGCGGCGATCAAACCATTTCGGGTGAAGCCCTGCTGATGAATAAGAAGCAATACGTCTGGTAGTCGTCAACGAATAAGCCATCTTCCCTTTTAGAAAGGACAGATGCTTTTTTATGCGTAATGCGCTCTGGAGTCTGCCTGCCGATGAATCGTCTGTTTAAAACAAGCGTAATTGCCCGGGTCGAAGTTTCACAAAGTCCGAGATATTGTATTCGAACTTTTCTTCATTCAATTTAAACTGACGGCAATAGAGCTTAAACTGCTGTTCAATCATCTCTGCGAGATTCCCCTCTCCTTTCATGCGAACACCAAACCGGCTGTCGTTCACATCCCCGCCATGCGCGTCCGATATTAAGTTCCATACCTTCTGAGCCCGATCCGGGAAGGTCAAACTCAGCCAATCTTTAAATATGGGCCCGATGGCTCCGTTCAAGCGAACCATGGTATATCCCGCACTTTTGGCACCGGCCATGGAGGATCTTCGAAGGACCTCATACATATGATTGTCATTCAGTCCGGGTATGATAGGTGCATTCATCACCCCACAATGTATCCCTTCTTTAGAAAGGGTTTCTATGATCTTTAAACGGTCGGTATACTTTGAAGTACGAGGTTCCAGTTTACGCCTCAGATCTTCATCCATGGATGTAATAGAAGTGAAAACGCTGACCAAATTATGTTTAGCCAATTCTTGCAATAGGTCCAAATCTCGAAGGATGAGTGCATTTTTGGTGATGATGCCTACGGGATTCTTATAGTCTAAACACACCTCCAATATTTTACGGGTTATACCCATTTTTCGTTCGATAGGCTGATAACAATCCGTATTGCCGGATAATGAAATGGGTGTGGGCTGCCATTTGCGGCTGCTAAACAACTCACGCAATAACTCCGGTGCACGCCTTTTCACTACAATCTTGCTTTCGAAATCCACCCCGGCACTGAAACCCCAATATTCATGAGAATTTCGTGCATAACAATACACGCAACCATGCTCACAGCCCTGGTAAGGATTTAAAGAATAGGCCAGGGGAATATCCGGACTCGTGACTTTGTTCAAAACCGTTTTGCCGCTTTCCTGAAAGTATTCGGTATTGATTTTTTCCTTCTCCCAATCATCTATGGCTTCAGGATGCTCTATGGCATAAGCTTCCGCATGAAAACGATTGGAAGGGTTGCTTTGTGCACCTCTGCCTTTGACCAGTTCTTTGGGTTGCTCTTGCTGTATCATGGGATAAAGGTAAAGATACGGGTATGTAATGAGTTTACGCGGTCATACAGGGCGGAATCATTCCATTAAATAACCACTGGACCGCACGCCACGACCTTTTATACAATTTAACCTTTTCATCAGACAAGTTCAACCTACATTCGCCGCATATTTTTCTATATGCCTAGTTCAAAACTTTTTTTATCCTTCCTATTTATTTGTCTTTCCTTCACTTCCTTCGCTCAAAACTTCAACATCAACGGCACGATTAAAGATGCCCGTAATGGTGAAGATTTGATTGGCGCTACCGTGAGGGTGCTGGAAATCAAAGACAAGGGAACCCGATCCAATACTTACGGATACTACGCCATTTCTTTACCCAAAGGCACCTATACCCTGGTCTATCAGTATTTAGGTTATGAAAAAAAGGAAATTCGCCTGGTTGTAAATGGCGATGTCACGACCAATATTCAGCTCAGTCCGGTTGAGAAAACAATGAAGGATGTCGTCATCAAAGCCGTTAAAGAAGACAAAAATGTGACCCGTACCGAAATGGGTGTTATCAAACTCGATCCGCGATCCATTGAAACCGTGCCGGTATTATTTGGCGAGAAAGATATTTTAAAAACCCTGCAAATGACCCCGGGGGTAAAATCAGCCGGTGAAGGGCAAAGCGGCTTTTACGTTCGTGGTGGTGGTGTCGATCAAAACTTAATCCTTCTGGATGAGGCTCCCGTTTACAACGCCTCACATCTCCTGGGATTCTTTTCGGTTTTCAATTCCGATGCCCTCAAAGATGTGACCTTATACAAAGGGGATATCCCTGCAGAATTTGGAGGAAGAGCCTCCTCTGTCCTCGATGTAAAAATGAAGGACGGAAATAGCAAACATTATTCTGCCTCAGGAGGTATCGGACTCATTGCCTCCAGGCTCACCCTGGAAGGCCCCATCGTCAAAGAGAAAGGCTCCTTCATCGTATCCGGTCGAAGAACTTATGCCGACTTATTTCTGAAACTATCTTCCGATAGCCTGCAGCGAGAATCGAAATTGTATTTTTATGACCTCAACTTGAAAGCCAATTATCAGGTCACCAAGAAAGATCGTATTTTCCTTTCCGGATATTTCGGTCGCGATATCTTCGGGCTCGGCAGCACCTTCGGTTTCGATTGGGGGAATACCACCTCCACCATTCGCTGGAATCATGTCTTTCATTCAAAATTATTTTCAAACACTTCACTGATTTACAGCGATTACAGTTATCAGATCAAAGCCGGTTTTAACGATCAGTCTTTCAAGATCAGTTCCTCCATTCGCGATTATAATGTGAAACAAGATTTCAGTTGGTTCGCCAATCAAAACAACAATATCAAATTTGGGTTCAACATCATGCACCATACCTTCCGTCCAACCGTCTTTTCCGGCACAGGACTTACCGTAAGCGATACCCTTAAAAACCGTTATGCACTGGAAGGCGGTGTCTATATACAAAACGAACAAACCTTCAATGATAAAATCAGTTTGAAATATGGCCTACGTTTATCCGGCTTCGATTACCTTGGACCGGGTACCGCGTATACTTATGATAGCGCCGGTCAACAAACTTCAAAGAAAAGTTATACCAATGGTCAAACCATTAAAATGTACGGTGGTCTCGAACCCAGGATTTCAGGTCGCTATCAATTGAATGAAGTTAGCTCTGTCAAAGCATCTTACAATCGAAATTTTCAATACCTGCACTTGTTGTCCAATTCCACCACATCTTCCCCTACCGATATTTGGGTGCCCAGCAGCAATAATGTAAAACCCCAAATCGCTGATCAGATTGCGATTGGTTATTTCAGAAATTTTAAGGATAACATGTTTGAATTTTCCGTGGAGACCTATTACAAGTGGCTGCAAAATCAAATCGATTATAAGAACGGTGCCGACTTATTTCTCAATACCGACATCGAAGCCGAACTCGAATACGGAAAAGGTCGGGCTTACGGTGCGGAATTTTACTTACACAAACAAAGTGGCCGCCTCACCGGTTGGGTATCCTATACGCTCTCCCGCTCACTGCGCACGTTCAAAAATATCAATAATGGAAATGAGTATGCCGCGAAGCAAGACCGCATTCATGATATTGCTATTGTCGCGATGTATGACTTAACCAAGAAATTAAAGGTCTCTGCTAACTGGGTCTACAATACCGGATCGGCAGTTACCTTCCCTTCCGGGTCCTATGTAGTGGATGGCAATACCGTTCCTTACTATACCGAACGAAACGGTTACCGCATGCCGGCCTATCATCGTATGGATGTGGGCATCACCTGGGAAAGAAAGAAAACCGAAAAGCGGGAATCCAGCTGGAACTTCTCGCTCTATAATGCCTATGGACGTGAAAATGCCTATTCCATTTCCTTTCAGCAAAATCCGGATAATCCCGATCAGACCGAAGCCTTGCAAACTTCTTTATTTCGCTGGATCCCTTCTATCACTTATAACTTCAAATTCTAAATCACATGTCTCATAAACTATTTTTCATACCGGCTATTATCATCTTATTGAGTTCTTGTCAAAAGGTCATCGATGTCGACCTCAACTCGGCAAGTCCGGCCTATGTGATCGAAGCCAATTTATACGAAGGCACCCACGACTTTCACGTGAAGGTCACCAAAACAACAAGCTACTTCAGTTCCGATGCGCCTCCGACGGTGAATGATGCGACTATCACCTTAATCGATCAAAATAATGTTTCTCATGCTGTTCCCAATACTGGTAATGGAATCTATACATTACCCGCCTTTACTGCGGTGAACAATGTTAGCTATCAACTGAATGTGAGTGCAGGCGGCAAAACATTTTCAGCCACAGCCAAAATGCCTTTGCCTACTTCCATTGATTCTTTGACTTATGAAGAATTTGGCGGCTTTGGCGGTGGACCCGGTGGTGGTGGCGGCGGTGAAAAAAACTTTCTGGTCGTCACCCATTTTCAGGATACTGTCGGCATCCCCAATTATTATCGTGTACTCGTAACAAAAAACGATACCCTGCTCAACAAACCCTTCGACTATTACCTCGTCGATGATAAAATTCGGGATGGGCAGTATTTCGACGCCCCCCTCTTTACGGCCTTTAGCAAAATGGGCGATACCCTCGATGTGGAATTATTGAGTATGGACGCCGGCGTATTTGATTATTTTAATACCCTGAGTGAAATCCTCACCAGCGATGCGAATACCAGTGCTGCACCGGCCAACCCCAATACCAATTTCAACAATGGAGCCTTGGGTTATTTTGGTGCATTCACCCGGAGCAAGAAATCCATCCGTATCAAATAAAGCAACGGTCAAGTTCAAGGAGTTTATTTTTAGGGCGGCAGATACGCTTTCCACTATCTCGTCGAATCTTCAATGAGACCGCAATTCCGTTCACCTCATGGCCTCTGTCATAAACTCGAATGAATGTTCATGAAACTATATTGTGCCTAAATAGATTGAAATTTCCTTTTTACCCTTGGCCGTACAATACGGCATGAGTAGCTGACCAACCAAATTCAAATAATGTTGGATCTGTTTTTCTGAACTCAAATGCTTAAAAGATACGTTAGCTTCGGACAACCAAAACCTGATGATTAATGCCATCATTGAAACGATATACTCAATTTGTGTTTCTTCATTAAACTTCAGAAAACCGGATTCAACTAAGCTATTCATATTCTTTTTCAAAACCGCATTTCTATCCTTTTGTGTCGATTCATATCTTGCAGCTATCAATTTGTTTTGATCAAGCAAATGCACAAAACTGAGTAACAAACATCGATACTTTACATGATTGTGAAATACCTGATTTAGAATGTTTAGAAATTTAGATAGCGATAAATTTACTTCATCAATGACTATCTCTGCATTGAGTCGGTTCAAGTCTAAAGACAAGCGATTGACCAAATCATCCTTGGTTGGAAAGTAATAGGTAATATTACCGACTCTCATATCAAGCGTAGCCGCAATTTCCCGCAACCCTACATATTCTATGCCCCTTTCGTTGAACATCTCCAAGGCCTTGCTGACAATTTTTTCTTCTGTACTCATCTTATTTTTGGACATTGTCCAAATTTATATATTTTTGTGATACAAATGATACCCTATGAGATACAAATATCCACTAACTATTGAAAATTGCTTAGGAGAAAAATTAATTTTCCTTTCCGCTGAATCGACAGCCGATGGAGAGAAATTCTTAGTAGAGGCATTTTGTCAACCCGGTTGCGGTCCGGCTATGCATACACATTTTAAACAAGATGAATCTCTGACAGTCATTTCCGGCAAAATGGGATATCAAACACTAGGTAATACTATTCAGTACTTAAACCCGGGAGAGACCATCCTATTTGAACGTGGCACTCCACATAAATTTTGGGCTGAAGGAAATGAAACATTGCACTGCACCGGATGGATTGCTCCCGCAAATTCAATTGCCTATTTTCTCTCTGCAGTATATGCAGCACAGAACAAATCCGGGAAAAGTGAACCTGATCCATTTGACGCAGCCTATTTATTGACTAGATATGCTTCGGAATATGATATGCCTGAGATTCCGGGATTTGTCAAAAAAGTTATATTTCCCTTGACTTGTTTTATAGGCCAAATCTTGGGAAAGTATGCACACTTCAACGATGCACCGCAACCCTTAAAGTGACTATTTGGATTATATTTGTTTGAAATACCTTTCAAATAAATTCTATATCCCTATGTACAAATTGTTTATCGCAACCTTATTATGGGTTGTACTATCTTATCACGGACAAGCACAAGACAATCTCACTTATCAAAATCCTCCGGTCTCTATCCTTGCCTTAGCCGACTATCAACGTACTCCCGGGGTCATGATGGATAGCCGTAAGGAATACATGATCCTGAGTTACCGCAATACGTATAAAACCCTCGACGATTTGAATCAGGAGGAATTGCGACTGGGTGGATTGCGAATTAATCCGGTGACGAATATCGGCAGCACCGTCAGTTATATCAATAACTTGAAAATCAGACGCATCGATGAAGAAGACGAAATGCAAGTGAGCGGACTACCTTCCAATCCCAAAATCGCCAACCTCAGTTGGTCGGTCGATGAAAAGAAATTGGCCTTCACCCATACCACCGCTACCGGCGTAGAGCTTTGGGTGATCGATGTCGAAACAGCTGCCGCCACCAAACTGACCGGGCCCAACCTCAATGCCAATTTGGGCAATCCCATCAATTGGTTTGCCGACAATGAGCATATCCTGGTGACCCAATTGCCTGCCAATCGCCCTCCCCTCATCGATCAGAAAAAAGAATTGCCCAAGGGCCCCATTGTTGCCGTGAGTGATGGCAGCAAATCGCAAAACCGAACCTATCAGGATTTGCTGAAGAACCCCACAGATGAACAAAATTTTGATATCCTCGTAAGTTCAACATTGGTCAAAGTGGGATTGGATGGAAAGGCTGAACCTTTTAAGCCTGCCGGTCTTTACACCGGATTAAGTTTTTCTCCCGATGGCGAATATCTGATGATCACCACCATCAAACGACCCTATTCTTATATCGTTCCCCTCACCCGCTTTCCGCAAACCACCACCATCTGCGACAAGCAAGGAAAAGAAATTAAAACCGTGAATGAGGTACCCCTCACCGAAGTGATGCCCAAAGGTTTTATGGCCGTACGAAAAGGCAAACGCAATATGGCCTGGCGCCCCGATCAGGCTGCGACCTTATATTTTGTGCAAGCCCTTGATGAAGGCAACCCGGAAAATAAAGTAGAATATCGCGATGAAATACTCACCTGGAATGCGCCCTTCGATGCCGAGCCTGCCTCTATACTCAAAACCAGACAACGTTTTAGCGGCATACTCTGGGGAGACGAAAACCTCGCCATCGCCACCGACAATTGGTACGATACCCGTAATCAAAAAACCTATCTCTTCGATCCTTCGGATAACAAGGTGGAAGCTAAAATTATTTACGACCGAAATTCCCAAGACATTTATTCCGACCCCGGAAATTTCGAAACGCATCGCAACGAATATGGACGCTATGTCTTGCTCCGTGAAAAAGACGAACTCTTTTTGATGGGCGATGGATTTACCAAAGACGGACAGTTTCCCTTCATCGATGCCTTTCAACTCAAAGATCATAAAACACGAAGATTATATCAGTCGGCGTATACCGATAAAAAGGAAGATCTGTTGTCGATAGAAGATATTAAAAAAGGTGAAGTACTCATTCAATTGCAATCGGCCAATGAGTTTCCAAACTACTATATCCGCAATTTGAAAAAGAAAATGGCCCCTGTGCCACTCACACAATTTAAGAATCCGTTTGAAAGCATCAAAGACATTCGGAAAGAAGTGATCAAATACAAACGCAAGGATGGACTCGACCTTTCAGGTACTTTATATTATCCACTCGGCTTTGATGCGAATAAAAAATATCCCCTCCTCATTTGGGCTTACCCGCAAGAATTTAAGGACAAAAATTCGGCCGGACAAAGTGCACAAAATCCGAATGAGTTTACCTTTCCCAATTATGGATCCTTTGTGTATTGGGTCACCCGTGGGTATGTGGTGCTCGACGATGCGGCCTTTCCGATCGTAGGCGAAGGCAAGACCGAGCCCAATGATAACTTTATAGAACAATTGGTCGATGATGCCGCAGCGGCTATCGATGCCGTGGACAAACTCGGCATCATCGATCGCAACAAAGTAGCTGTGGGCGGTCACTCTTACGGCGCATTCATGACGGCCAATCTGCTTACCCACAGTAAATTATTTGCTTGTGGCATTGCCCGTAGCGGCGCTTACAACAGAACCCTGACGCCTTTTGGTTTCCAAAGTGAACAACGCAATTATTGGGATGTACCGGCGGTATACAATACCATGTCGCCTTTTATGAATGCCGATAAAATGAAAACACCTTTGCTGCTGGTGCATGGTGAGGCCGATAATAATCCCGGTACTTTCACCTTGCAGACCGAACGCTATTTTCAAGCCCTGAAAGGTCTCGGCGCGCCTGTTCGTATGCTGATCTTGCCTAAGGAAAGTCATGGCTATGCGGCGAAAGAAAATATCTTTCATTTGCTGTGGGAGCAGGATCAGTTCTTGGAAAAAAACCTGAAATAGGAATGGTGAATGTTTAATGCTTAATGCTGAATAGGGTAAAATGATGAATGTTCCGTTTTTTATTTCAATGGGTTTTGGGCTGACTACATTCTTGACAATCTTCCTTTTTTACATTGTCCTCAAGACCTCTAACTTTCCGAAAACGCAGCGCATTTACATTTTGACGGGCATACTACTTTGGATGTTGATACAAGGATTTCTTGCCAAAGCAAACTACTATTCCGAGCATCTCAATCGACTACCACCGACTATCGTGATACTCGGCATCCTGCCACCTTTACTTTTTATCCTCGGTTTGTTTCTAAGCCAAAGCGGCCGAAAGTTTATCGATCAAATTTCACTTCTTCATCTCACCATTTTGCATGTCGTGCGCATACCGGTGGAACTTGTTCTTTTTGGATTGTATCTGCATCAGGCTGTACCCGAACTCATGACTTTCGAAGGGCGTAACTTTGATATCCTGGCGGGACTCAGTGCACCTTTCATCACCTGGATTGTCTTTTCGAATAGCCAACCGAATCGTAAGCTACTTCTCATCTGGAATTTGATAGGCCTGGCCCTGCTGCTGAATATCGTGATCCATGCCTTTTTATCTGCCCCCTTCCCCCTGCAGCAACTCGCCTTCGATCAACCCAATATCGCCATTTTGTATTTTCCTTTTGTATGGTTGCCTACGGTGATTGTGCCATTGGTGCTTTTTGGGCATTTGGTGGCTATACGGCGATGTTGGAAAGGAAACATCTAAAAAGATTTATTCAAGATTTGGTAGTTATTCGTCGTACTCCTAATACAACCACTTGGTCGCCACGAAATGTGAATGATTCATTAGATTTGTTTTACCCTTGATATTTACACAACATGATAGCATTGAACAATTTATCAAATTTGAAGCCGGTTCGGTTTGCGCCAACCACTATAACGAAAGAGTTGTCAGAGAAAAAATAAAATATAAACAAACAGTTGATCAAGCCTTTTCAAAAACGGAACAATGTATGGATTTTGATTCCTGCGATGGGGTCGGTTCTTTTCATTTTGTTCTATGTAGTAGCGACCTTCTTTTACCCCGGTGGCTCACAAGCAGACAGAAACGCCCCTGGTTTTAGTTGGATCAATAATTATTGGTGCAACCTGCTCAATGAATACGCCATGAATGGAGAACCTAATCCTGCTAAACCAATCGCTTTAACCGGAATGTTTGTACTTTGTCTATCACTTGCGGCTTTCTGGGTTATTTTTCCTAAACTGATGAATATCCAAAAAACCTTGAAACTGACCATACAAATTTCAGGGGTCATTTCGATGACCTTTGCTTGTTTTTTGTTTACGCAATTTGACCATGACTTGATTACCAATCTCGCCTCTGCCTTTGGACTATTCGCAATCATCGGAACCTTAATCAGCCTGTATAAAGCAAAATATTACAGCCTTTTACTCTTCGGTCTTTTGAATTTATTTCTTGTGCTCGTGAATACCATCGTTTACTACAATCAATCGCTCATTATTTATTTGCCGGTGATTCAGAAATTTAGCTTTGCAAGTTTTTTGGTTTGGATTTGTTATATGAATATTATTTTGTTCCGAAGATCAATTGATATTGACCTATGATAAATTACAAGTGATCATTTCATCAGCGAGAACACTACCAATGATTTTTCTGCAGTGCTTGAAGTCACGCACCACGGGGTAAAACACCTTTATACCCATAGTGCAAATCAATAACGCACCTGAAACGGAATAACTCTTCTAGCGTGAATACGAACCATGGAGTAAATCCATCATTCCCCTAATCCAGCTCTGAAAGAGCGACGCTATATGCGAAGGATGCAGCACATTGCACCTAAGCCTGTTTGCAAAATTTTATAGGTATATAGAAAATAATCTCAATCCATTTTCTGCGAGGGAGGCCTCTGTTATATTTGCCCTCTAGTAAAAACAATGCTAACAACTCGCAAAACAGAAAAGATGATTCAAAGAAGGATTCATACAAATGTAAAAAACAGGGAAACTTCTCCCGCAGTTTCGAATACTATCCCCGCAGACATTATAACTTTCCCCCTGCGAGTGATTAATTCTCCAGCTGATATTTTATCTATCCCCGCTAATCTTTTGGGGCTCCCCGCTAACCCAATGGGGAGTCCCTTGAAGGGTAAGGGACATCCCGCAAGATGGGCACGAACACCCTCAACCTATACGGGCATGCTCTCAAGACCGGCGGGGAATCCACTAGGTTATTTTAGACTCCCCTCCATATCCGCGGGCATGCTCTCGAATTTGGCGACAGTCCCCGCAAAGTTCGAGGGGAGAGCCATTAGATCATCGGGGACTCCAAATAGTCCGGCGGGGACTCCAAATAGTCTAACGGGGAAACCAAATAGTTTAGCGGGGAAACCCCTAAAGGTTGAGGGGAATATTTTAATGATTCAGGGGAGTTATTTTAGGTCTCCGCTGAGTCTCTCGCTTTAGAGGACTCAGCGGTTTTTGTTTTCGGAGTTTGTCTGAATCAGAATTTACAGAATTTTAGAATTTTCAGGATTAGATACTGCAAAAACTATCAGTGAGTCACCGAAAAAAATCATCTTGTTGATTCGGTTATGCAAATGAAAGATATTATATTTAATGAATGAAGGACAGGGGAATATGCCGCAGTTTCCTCGAGGCGGGAGACACGGCGGAGACGGAATGATACGCGTTTTACAATTTATAAATAGTGAGTATGAAAAAGATAGTATTTTGGATTATATTAATCAGCATTTTGCCCATAAGTGTAAACGCTCAAAGAAATTTTTTTGCTGACATGCCTGAAATTCAATATTTCTATACTTATTATTTTCAAAGTAGTCTTGGCGACTCCTCATTTACTAAAGCCGGTTACATTATATATTTATCAAAGACACCAGCTTTTCAAAAAAATGGAATACCATATTTCAGCTTTTACTTTGCTCAGATGAATGATTACAAGCATGATACTGTTTATTTATCAAAAAGACATGATACTATTTTTGTTTCCGTATTCGATAATCGAGAAAATTTAAATGCATCTAAATTTATCACCAATAGTTGGTTAGATTTAAAGCACTTTCGTTTTTTAAACTCAGATAATAATAAACTCTCTTTACCATTTTCCATTTTCGGATATGGATATAGATTTAAATTAGTAAACAAAATAAAACTAGAAAATCAAGGTGTTCAATACAAAATTCGGCTATTACAGAAACCCGGAGTTTATCACTACTATAATTTTGACTACATATTGATTTCCGAAAATCGAGGATTTTATTACATCGAATATGATTTCAAGAATGCCTATCCTTATCGTTATAATTTTAGAAAATAGTATTGTAACTTTTCAGTAGTGTCCAATACCCCCAAATACTTTTACCTTTATATCATTCCTTCAGACCTGTTCTTCAATATAAAAAAATAAATATTCCTATTGTGCGGTTCATGATAAATGATTTTGTCTCTGCATTCTCCCGCTTCGATAGACACAGCGGTGACCGAAAGGCTGACATCCAATTGCGATAGTCACAGCCCATAGTACTTTATACCTCCCCTACCTCAAGCCCGCATTAATCCCTTCCAATACTTTACTCCCCGGGCATAATTGATCTTCCTTCAATTGATTCAAAGGCGTTTCGGTGGTATTCAGCATGGTATGGAGGGGTACAGATGTGCGATCGATATAAAGCAAGCCGGTCAGGATCTCGTGCGCTTGTTGCGATTTTTTAAGGGCAGCAATAATAGACAATTTATCCTGAGGATCCCAGGTATGATCGAGTTTGTTTAATCGTAGTACAGACCCGTCATGCATGGTCACCTCTACCCTTTCGCCTTCGTTATAGTTCGTGGTAATTTCATCACCCACCGGGATAAAATCGATGCCGGCAAGTGCTTCATTATGTTCGCGTACATATTCGTAAGACTTGGTCGATCCGGGATTATTGTTGAAGGTCACGCAGGGCGACAAGACATTGATCAACGCAAAACCCTGATGCGACATCGCCGCTTCAATGAGGGGCACCAATTGCGCCTTATCGCCACTGAAACTTTGTGCTACAAAGGTGGCTCCCAATTCAATGGCCAGACTGCATAAATCGATACCTTCAAATAATGTGGCATCGCCTCCTTTAGAGATGGAACCCCGATCGGCCGTGGCAGAATCTTGTCCCTTGGTCAATCCATAACAACCATTGTTCATGACGATATAGACCATATTCAAATTCCGGCGAACCACATGCACAAACTGCCCCATCCCAATCGATGCCGAATCGCCATCGCCGCTCACCCCCAGGTATACCAAATCGCAATTCGCCAAATTTGCGCCCGTGGCAATCGACGGCATACGTCCATGCACGGAATTAAATCCATGGGAATTACTTAAAAAATAAGCCGGCGTTTTGGAAGAACATCCTATCCCCGACAGCTTGGCCACTTTATGGGGCTCTACATTCAATTCGTAACAAGCCTCTACAATGGCTGCACTGATAGAATCGTGTCCACAACCGGCACATAAGGTCGATATACTTCCTTCATAATCTTTACGGGTATAGCCGAGTTTATTTTTAGGAAGGAGGGGATGATGGAATTTGGGTTTGATATATGACATGTTGAGTTTTTAGTGCTTAATGTTTAGTTTTTAGTTGACCAACTACATTAAAAAGAATTATACCGTTGTCAGTGATTTAAGAATGGAGGATGAGATGAAATCGGCGGTAATGGGGGTACCGTCGAAGTTGAGGACCTTGATCATTTTGGAAGGATTGATGTCGAGCTCATTCACGAGTAAGGAACGGAGCTGGGCATCCCGGTTTTGTTCAATCACAAATACACGATCATGATCTTGGATAAAGGCCGCTACATCCTCATTGAACGGGAAGGCCCTGAGTCGCATGGCATCGCAGGGTATGCCTTGTGCCTTCAACTGATCGAGGGATTCACGTGCAGAATGTGTGGTCGTTCCAATAAACACAATACCCGTATCACTTTGTTTACCATCTTGATAAAACTCCGGCGCCGGAACTAATTTTTTAGCAGTATTCAGTTTTACCAGCAGGCGCTCCATGATGCGCACATAGGTATCTGAATCTTCCGAATAGACGGCATATTCATCGTGCGAAGTACCTCGGGTGAAATAGGCTCCCTTGGTTGGATGAGTGCCCGGCAAAGTACGGTAAGGCACGCCATCACCATCAATATCGAGATAACGCCCCCAGCGTGTTTTTGCATTTTCCAATTCTTCGGCACTCAATACCTTGCCACGTTGATAAGCGCGGGCATCATCCCATTGAAACGGCGCAGACAAATTATCATTCATCCCCAAATCCAAATCGGTGAGCATGATGACGGGTGTTTGTAATTGCTCGGCCAAATCAAAAGCATCGGCCATCATATCGAAACATTCCTTAGGGGTTGAAGGGAATAGCAGTACTTGTTTGGTATCACCATGTGAGGCATAGGCCGCGCTCAGGATATCCGATTGTTGAGTACGGGTTGGCATACCGGTAGAAGGACCTGCACGCTGTACATCGACCAATACCACCGGTATTTCGGCATAGTAAGCCAATCCTAAAAATTCACTCATGAGCGATACACCCGGACCACTCGTAGCCGTAAATGAACGAGCGCCGTTCCAGTTGGCACCTATAGCCATACCGATGGCCGACAATTCATCTTCGGCCTGAACGATGGCATAATTATTTTTACCGGTCACCGGATCTACCCGGAGTTCACGTGCATACTCTTCAAAAGCACTCACCAATGAAGTCGATGGCGTAATAGGATACCAAGACACCACAGAAGCTCCGGCATACACCGCTCCTAAACCGGCAGCGGAATTCCCATCGATCAAAATCATATCGCCCACCAGATCACGACGCTCCACATGAAAGTCTAATGGAAAACTATAATGTTCGCGGATATAATCGGCGCCCAAATTCAAAGCTTTCACATTCGGCGCAACGAGTTTTTCCTTGCCTTTAAATTGTTCTTTCAATAATGTTTCCAAAACTTCAAACTCAATACTGAGCAATACTGCCAGAGCACCGACGTACACAATGTTTTTAAACAATTGTTTTTGACGTGCATCGGTATATTCACGATTGCAAATCTCCATCAGCGGCACGCCGATATAGTGGATATCCTCACGAATAAAACTCTCCTGCAAAGGCTTGGTACTGTCGTAAAAAAAGTATCCGCCCGGTCTTACACTCTCCACATCCTTTTTCATACTCTGAGGATTCATACTCACCATGAGGTCTATACCTGCACGGCGTCCGAGATATCCTTTTTCACTCACCCTCACTTCATACCATGTAGGGAGTCCCTGAATATTAGAAGGGAAAATATTTTTTGGGGCGATAGGCACACCCATTCGGAAAATCGATTTCGCAAATAGAAGATTGGCGCTGGCCGAACCGGTTCCGTTTACATTGGCAAAACGAACGACAAAATCATTGATTGAACTCATAGTGCTACTGAACATTGATGACCTGCTTTCGCAGTATTGTATAAAAATTGTTTCATATCCCAGGCGGCGGTTGGGCAACGTTCCGCACATAGTCCGCAGTGCAGACAAACATCCTCATCTTTCACCATGACCCTGCCCGTTTTCAAGGCCCCGCTCACCATCAAATCCTGATCGAGATTTACCGAAGGTGCAATCAAATTTTGACGCAGTTCCGGTTCTTCGGCATAGGCTGTAAAGGTGATACAATTGGTCGGACATACATCCATACACGCATCGCACTCGATACATTTATCATCGGTGAAGATGGTTTGAACGTCGCAGTTGAGACAACGTTCGGCCTCTTTAAATGCTGTGGCTAAATCAAACCCTAACTCCACTTCTTTCTTACGATCCTTTAAGGTCTCTGCCTTATCGGCCTGAGGCACAGGGAATCGAAGATCGTTGGTGACATCATTATCATAGGCCCATTCGTGAATGCCCATTTTCGTAGAGAAAAATTTGACATTTGGGGCAGGTCTTTCGTTTACATCCGTTCCATTACAAAACAGATCGATGGAGATGGCCGCCTGATGACCTTGTGCAACGGCAGTGATGACATTCTTAGGACCCAGGGCCGCATCGCCGCCAAAGAATACATTGGGGCGTGTAGACACAAAGGTATTCGGATTCACCACCGGCATATTCCATTGGTCAAATTCCAATCCCAAATCACGTTCGATCCATGGGAAACTATTTTCTTGTCCGATGGCAATCAAAACTTCATCGGCCTCAATAAATACTTCCGGTTCACCCGTCGGCAACAATTGACGTTTACCTTTTTCGTCGATCACAGGATGTACTTTTTCGAACATCATCCCTTTCAATATACCATCCTCCACTACAAATTTCTTAGGCACATGATTATCGATGATGGGAATATCTTCATGCATGGCATCTTCCTTTTCCCAGGGTGAAGCTTTCATTTCGGCGAAAGGACTACGAACCACCACCTTCACTTCTTCACCTCCTAGGCGGCGAGACGTACGGCAGCAATCCATAGCGGTATTTCCACCACCGAGTACGATGACTTTTTTACTGACCTTGGTGATATGTTCAAATGCAACGCCGGCCAGCCATTCGATACCGATATGGATGAACTTGGCTCCTTCATCACGTCCTTCAATTTTCAGATCACGACCCTTAGGGGCTCCCGTTCCGATGAAGACCGCATCATAGTTTTGATCCAAAATTTCTTTCAGACTCGAGACATAGGTTTTAAAGTGGGTATGTATACCAAAGTTAAGAATGCGATCGACTTCTTCATTCAATACTGCAGCCGGCAAACGGAAGGATGGAATTTGCGTACGCATCATACCACCACCTAAATGATTTTCATCATAGAGATGCAGTTCATAACCTAAAGGTGCGAGATCGCGTGCGACGGTTAAGGAAGCCGGACCGGCACCAATAAGGGCGATGCGCTTACCATTTTTCGCCGAAGGAATATCGGGCATATATTGTTCGATATCACCTTTGAAATCTGCAGCCACACGTTTGAGTCGGCAGATGGCTACAGGTTCTTCTTCTACCCTTCCACGACGGCAAGCAGGTTCACAGGGTCTGTCGCAAGTGCGCCCGAGCACTCCCGGGAAAACATTCGATTCCCAATTGACCATATAGGCTTCGGAATATTTTCCGGCAGCAATGAGTCTGATATATTCAGGTACCGGGGTATGGGCAGGACAGGCGTACTGACAGTCGACCACTTTATGGAAGTATTCCGGATCTTTTGTTTTTGTTGATTCCATGCAGGAAATGAGTTTATCTATGGTTGAAATATAGTTCTGACAAATGTAGTAAAAGAAAAAGCGAATTCATAGTCAAAAAGAAGGTTGAAATTTGAAGCTTATCAAAGAAAAAAATACCCCGACCAGAGCCGGGGTATACTAAAAATTTATTTTTGGTTTTCTTCCATATTGCGGAGTTTGCTATGCTTTTTACTATATCCGAAATAGATGATAAAGCCGAGTGCCAACCAGGCAAACAGCCGGAGCCAGTTGACCCAGCCCAGACCGATAATCATGAGTAAACAGAAAAGTATACCTAAGATCGGTACCAGTGGAACCCAAGGTGTTTTGAATCGACGAGGAAGATCTGGTTCAGTTTTGCGAAGGATGATGACCCCGGCACAAACCAGAATGAAGGCAAACAAAGTACCGATACTACTCATATCACCCACGACATCACCTGGAACAAAAGCGGCAAACAAGCCCACGATAATCATTACAAAAAGATTGGCCTTATAAGGCGTTTTGAATTTTGGATGTAAGGCGCTAAAACGAGTCGGCAAAAGACCGTCGCGACTCATACTGTAGAATACACGACTTTGACCGAGCAGCATCACCAGGATAACGGAAGAGAACCCTGCCAGAATAGCCACGGTAATAAACTTACCCAACCATCCATAACCCGTCATATAAGTATTGATGGCGGCGGCCACGGAAGCCTCCTTACCCTGAGTACGGAAAAATTCTACCGGCGCAATACCTGTGAGTACGTGGGCAAAAAGAATATAAAGTATAGTACAGATCAATAAAGAACCTAAGATACCGATCGGCATATCGCGCGAAGGATTCTTAGCTTCCTGAGCAGCTGTGCTCACCGCATCGAAACCAATGAAGGCAAAGAATACCACGCCCGCTGCTCCAATAATACCCCAGAAACCACCAAAGGTGTGACTGATGCCGGATTCATTTGTGAATTTGGTAACCTCAGGTATATAAGGTGTATGATTTTCGGTCGTCATGAAGCCCCAACCTAATACGATCACCAATACCACGATGGCAACTTTTGTAATCACAATCAGGTTATTCACCAAGGCACTTTCGTGAGTCCCTCTGATGAGCAAAAAGGTAAGTACTACGATGATAAACAATGCCGGCAAATTAATCCAACCATGCACGCCCCCATCACTGACCTGAAAAGGCGAGTGACACCATTCATAAGGTATGGCACCCACATGCAGTACATTGGTCAATAAATTATTGAGGTATTCGCTCCAGGCTATCCCAACCGTAGCGGCACCCACTGCATATTCCAGTACCAGATCCCAACCGATGATCCATGCCACTAATTCGCCCATGGTAGCATAACTGTAAGTATAAGCACTACCGGCGATAGGTATGGACGATGACAATTCGGCATAACACAAACCGGCAAAGGCGCAACCAATGGCGGCAATAATAAATCCGAAAGTAACTGAAGGACCGGCGTGTTCGGCGGCCGCTGCGGCAGTACGTACAAACAAACCGGCACCGATAATGGCACCAATACCCAAAGCAATCAAGGCCCCGGCACCCAAGGTCCGTTTCATCCCTTTTTCTGTGTCATCCGCTTCGGCCATCAAATGGCTCAACGGCTTTTTGATAAATAAACTCATGGAATATATTTTTTGTAATTTCGGAGTAAGATAGAAAGATTTACTTAATCAACAAATTTGATTGAAAAATCATCGGGCATATTTGGGCAAAACGCTTTAGTTTTGAAGCGAATGATCAGGATCGGAAAAATCAGGGCCTTACATGGATTTCGCGGACAAGTTGTACTGCAACATGAATTGAAAAACCCTAAATTATTAAAAGCAGGCACGGCCCTATTGCTTGAAATATGGCCGGAAAGTTATATCCCCTTTTTTATCAAGGAAATCAATCATACGGCTTCGAATGAATGTCTGGTCCTTTTTGAGGAAACAGAATCCCGCGAAGCCGCGTCAGCTATCTTGCGTAAGACTGTCTATCATCCGGATTCCGAAACCGTGAAAACCGCTTTGGTCAATTCCTGGGCGGCCGTCATTGGGTTCAAACTCCTTGATCAGGATGGACGCTACATCATGCAGATCGATGATATTTTGGAACATATCGGCGGATTGCTCATTGAAGGAAAATATCAGGGGCGCGATATGCTGATCCCGTTTTCAGAAGACCTGCTGATTGAAACCCGTCCCGACAAAAAAGAAATTGTGTTACAAATTGCCGAAGGCTTATTAGACCTTTGATCCACATTCAACTTTATATGATTTAACCATGCGCATAGATATCATTACCGTTTTACCCGATCTCTTGGAGAGCCCGCTGAATCATTCCATCATGAAGCGTGCCCGCGAAAAAGGATTGCTCGAAGTGCATATCCATTCCCTCAGAGACTATGCCATTAACAAATACGGACAAGTAGATGATACGCAATTTGGTGGTGGTGCAGGCATGGTGATCATGTGCGAGCCTTTGTCGAAAGTGATCGAGAAACTTAAATCGGAACGCAACTACGATGAAATCATATACCTGACGCCTGACGGAGAAACCTATCATCAACAAACCGCCAATCGTCTTTCGCTGAAAGAAAATTTGATGATGATTTGCGGACACTATAAAGGAATAGACCAGCGCATACGGGATCTTTATGTGACGCTCGAAATCTCCATTGGCGACTATGTCCTCAGTGGTGGCGAACTTGCCGCGGCTATACTCACCGATAGTATTGGTCGCTTATTGCCCGGAGTATTGAATGATGAAACTTCTGCCCTCACCGATTCGCATCAGGATGGATTATTAGCGCCACCGGTGTATACACGTCCGGCAGAATTTATGGGATTGAAAGTACCGGATATTTTATTGAGCGGACACTTTGCCAAAATTGAGGAATGGCGACATGAGCAAGCGGTAGAACGTACTCAGCAGAGAAGACCGGATTTGATGAAGGACTGATTAGAATTTTCAAATGATTAGAAAGCTTCCTTCGTGACTGTACTTTGCGGCAACGATTGAAGCGGAAAGCCCACAGCTTCGACGCAGGAGAAGCGAGGACTTGAAGCGTAAAGCGTGTTCGCCGCCCAAATAAAATTTTCTGTAAACTTTTAAGATTTCGGGATGCCCGGTTCTGTCGCAGAGGATTCTATGTTAGGTGTTACCTCCGGTTTAGCCGGCATCAATTTACCTAAAACCTCTTTCTTATGATTAAAATAGGTCTCGACTTTCCCTAATTCTGTGGCTGCACTTTGGATAACTGCACGACTTTTACGCTGTGCCCTTTTGAGGGTACCGATATAAATCAGCAAAATTCCAATAAGGATAACCAACAGTTTCACTGCATAATGAAACATATCCATATCTCCTTTATTCGTAACCGCAGTGAGGTAGATTTTTTTGTGCAGAATTTCTCCTAAAATATAAAAAGGAAAAATCGAATTCATAATAAAGGTTAGACCGAAGCATGCGAAACCGGTGATATAAAAAAAGATCTCCGTAATGATACCCAATCCTGAACTCAGCAATAGCATGGCCCTATTTCGTTTGATATTGAGCAGCAGCGGAGCGATGTCGGCCAACAAACGATCTGCATCTGCCAATTGCTGTTCTGTGTCGAAAGGTGCTTTTTTCTCGGAATTGAAAAACATGGTTCAAGGAATTTATGATTTTGATAGCGAAACGCTACATTTGCGCACACTGTAAAATTACAACATCTATGAAATTATCTTCCTACATTCTTTTGGGGTTTCCCTTCCTGCTTATGGCTTGCGGAAACCAAGAAACTAAACCGGCGAACAGCAAACCAGGTGATGTATTAGCTACACATATCGATACCACCATACATCCCGGCGATGATTTTTTTGAATATGCCAATGGCGGCTGGATGAAACGAAACCCGATACCCGCCAGTGAAAATGGTTGGGGTATCTTTAATTTGGTGGCCGATGAAAACTATAGTCGCATCCGTAAAATCAGTGAAGAAGCGACCAATGCGACTGCCGAAAAAGGAACACCTAGCCAGCAAATCGGTGATTTCTTTTATTGTGGCATGGATTCTACCGGTATAGAAAAGAACGATTTGAAACCTTTACAGGAAGAATTGGCTAAAATTGAAGCCATTAAAACCAAGGAAGACCTCATTCATGTGATTACTGATTTGCAGTATATCGGTGTGGGTCCGGCATATAGCATCGGTGTGGGCCAGGACATGAAGAACAGCGAAAAAAATGTGGTGTATTTATCTCAAGGCGGATTGGGATTACCGGACCGGGATTACTATTTTAATACCGACGAAAGAACCAAGAATATTCGCATGGAATATGCCAAGCATGTATACAATATGCTCAACATGATCTACGCCGATACAACGAAAGCAAAAAGTTTAAGCAGCGCCATCATTAAACTGGAAACAGATATGGCTACGGCGCATAAGAAATTGGAAGACCTGAGAGACCCTTATGCCAACTACCACAAAAAGAGTGTGGCAGAAATGAATCAACTGATGCCATCGGCTGATTGGGCTTTGGTTTTAAAAACACTCAATCTGAATACAGATACCCTGATCGTGGGTCAACCTGCTTTTTATACCAAACTGAACAGCCTAATCAGCAGTACACCTTTATTGGTTTGGAAAGCTTACCTGAATTGGCAGTTAGTGACTTCCTTCGCTCCTTATTTGAGTAGTCGTTTCGATCAGGAACATTTTAATTTTTATAGTGCCATCATGCGCGGATCGAAAGAACAGCGTCCGCGTTGGAAGCGTGTATTAGATGCACAGGAAAGCGCCTTGGGTGATGCCCTCGGACAACTGTTTGTGAAAACATACTTTCCCGAGAAAACGAAGAAACGCTATGAAGACCTCACCGAGCGTATCGTAGAGAGTTATCGCGAACACATTCAAAAATTAGATTGGATGAGTGACAGTACGAAAGCAAAGGCCTTGACCAAATTGAATGCGATCACTAAAAAAGTAGGTTATCCAAACAAATGGAAAGACTATTCAAAAATGAATATCACTCGTGATTCTTATTGCAGAAATGTGATTGAAGGCAATAAATGGCATTTCAATTATGAAGCCGACAAACTCAACAAACCGGTCGACCGCACCGAATGGGGCATGACACCTCAAACCTATAATGCCTATTATAATCCATCGAACAATGAAATTGTTTTACCCGCCGCTATCTTCACCGCACCGGGCTATGCCGATGATGAAATTGACGATGCCGTGATATACGGATATGTAGGCG
Source organism: Chitinophagaceae bacterium (assembly GCA_016786845.1). Classification (GTDB taxonomy): domain Bacteria; phylum Bacteroidota; class Bacteroidia; order Chitinophagales; family Chitinophagaceae; genus OLB11. Next base: position 48,998 of record JAEUVB010000023.1, read on the forward strand.
CTTCTACCATCGGGCATGAATTGACCCATGGCTTCGATGATGAAGGGCGACAGTTTGATGAAAAAGGAAATTTGAAAAACTGGTGGAGTGCCGAAGACGAAAAGCGATTTAAAGAACGTGCCGATTTATTGGTTGACCAATTCAATAAATATGTGGTCCTCGATAGTTTACATCCAAACGGACGTGCTTGTTTGGGTGAAAACATTGCGGATCTGGGCGGTATCGTCATTGCCTTAGATGCCTTCAAAAAAACCAATCAGTATAAAGAAGGAAAATCCATTGCCGGATTGACACCATTGCAACGATATTTTATGGGCTATGCGTATGGATGGATGCAAACCCGCAGACCGGAAATGCTGGCTACCCAATTGCTGACCGATGTGCATGCACCTATTTTCTTACGTGTAAACGGCCCTATGAGTAATTGCGATGCTTGGTATACAGCTTTCGGTGTCACATCTCAACATAAAATGTACAGAGACAGTTTGAGCCGGGTGAGGATTTGGTAATTTTTTGGGAATGTTGAATGCTAAATGTTCAATGTTTAATATTCGTTCAGCATTCAACATTTATCATTAAACATTAAACATCATAAAACAAATGCGCATCATTTTTCTCGGCACGCCCGACTTTGCAGTGGCCTCCTTAAAGGCATTGGTTGAACATGGCTTCAATGTGGTTGCGGTGGTCACTGCTCCTGACAGGCCTGCCGGCAGAGGCATGAAGTTGCAATCATCTGCCGTTAAAAAATATTCGGATTCTCAGGGATTGCCCTTATTGCAACCTGAAAAATTAAAAGCCCCGGAATTCCTGGAAGCATTGCGATCCTTTCAGGCTGATCTCCAAGTGGTAGTGGCTTTTAGGATGTTGCCGGAAGTAGTTTGGAACATGCCACCACTCGGCACCATTAATGTACATGCCTCTCTCCTCCCCGATTATCGCGGCGCAGCACCCATCAATTGGGCCATTATTAACCGTGAAAAATATTCGGGCGTCACTACATTTAAACTTAAGCAAGCCATTGATACAGGGAATATCCTCTTACAGAAAAAAGTATTGATTGAGGAAGAAGAAACAGCCGGCACACTGCATGATAAACTGATGGCAGAAGGTGCAAAATTATTGATACAAACATTAAAGGAACTATCCGCAGGCACACTGAAGGAAATTGAACAAGATGCCACATTAGATTCCAAACATGCGCCGAAACTCTTTACAGAAACCTGTCAAATTCATTGGGATAAAACAGCACAGGATGTAATTGCTCATATTCGTGGCCTTTCGCCTTATCCGGGAGCCTTTACACGCTTAAATGGTAAATTACTGAAAATTTATCAAGGCAAAGTAATTATGGGAAATCCTGACCCCAAGCCGGGTAAATTAGTCAGTGACGGAAAAACCTATTTACATATTTGTGCTGCAGATGCCTGGATATCTGTGCTGGAATTGCAAATAGAAGGTAAAGTAAAAATGAAGGTCGAGGACTTTTTACGAGGTAATAAAGTGACTGAGACCGTATGCGAATAATCACAAACGGCGAAAGAAATGAAAATTTATAATAGTCTATGTCCGTTGAGCAATGATCATGACCGCTTTTTATGATGCTTATCAATAATAATTAAAATCTATGGTCACAACGTATTAGCCGTTTTGATGTTGTAGTATAAATACTTTAGTTTCGCGCAGTGAAAAAAGTATTCCTCATTTTGTCGTTCATCTGTTGTTGTATGATCCTATGGCAGGGATATGATTATGACCGCCCCGATCAGTACAAAACCGGTCAGAAAATATCGAAGGATGGATGTACGGATTTGGAAGACTCGGATCATGAAAATAAGAAAAAGGATCCTCTACCATTTTTGACTTTATCAAACAGTTTTCACATCCGATTCAATCATACCCATACGCCAATATTCCCCGAATCGAATACTTATTGGAGTCCTCACCATTTCCCGGTTGATGACAACCCTCCGGAGACCATTTCCTGATGACTTTACATCGGGCTTCCGTTATGCATTCATAATTCGTAATTTTCTACTTTTAACTGACGTTATTTCCTTCTTTGTCATAGAATGTGGCAGGTGTGTAGACTACCATCTCAAATCGTTCATTCATCTACAAAATTTCAACATGCGCACAACCAAATCTTATAAGAAACTGAGTGAGTTACTCATTCATCATCGAAAAGATATATACAGCATCTACCTATTTGCTATTTTCAGCGGCATCATACAACTATCGCTTCCTTTGGGGGTGCAGGCCATTATTGGATTTGTAATGGGAGGAGCCTTTTCATCTTCACTGGCCATCTTAATTAGCCTAGTTATACTTGGGGTACTTTTTGCCGGACTGATGCAGATTCAGCAAATGAAAATCATTGAAAAAATCCAACAAAAAATATTCCATTATTATGCGTTTCTATTTAACCAACGCATAGTTAGTGTAGACTTGAAAAAAACAGATGAAGTCTATTTTCCGGAACTGATGAACCGATTTCTGGATGTGAGTACCTTACAGAAAAGCTTTTCCAAAATACTATTGGATATTCCCATAGCGAGCATACAAATCTTGCTCGGATTGATCATGGTTTCCATCTACAACCCTTTATTCCTGATACTAGTTCTGATCATGTTGGGAATTGTGATCCTGATATTCTATATCACTGGAAAAAAAGGGTTGGAAACCAGTATTAAAGAAAGTTCAAATAAATATGATGTGACGGGTTGGTTGGAAGAAGTGGCCCGTATGATTCATTCTTTCAAGTTGAATAAGGCATCAGCATATGATACAAAGAGACTCGACCGGCATGTAAATGGTTATCTGACTTATAGAACCAAGCATTTTAAGATTCTGTTGTTTCAATTTAAAAATCTTGTATTTGTCAAAATACTTATTACTTCTGCGATGCTGGTCGTGGGCACCTATTTGCTTATTCATCAAGAACTCAATATCGGTCAATTTGTAGCTGCAGAAATTATTATCATCACGATGATAGGGTCGGTAGAGAAAATCATCATTAATCTCGATAGTTTCTATGATGCATTAACCTGTCTCGACAAACTTGAAACGATACAGGAAGAATGGTATGAACAAAATGGTCAAACACCATTTCAGTCATCCGGCAAAGGCATGAGCATTACATTGAATGATGTCAGCTTCGGATACCATCCTGAAGCTCCTTTATTCAAAAAAATGAACCTGAATATTCGTGCCGGCGAAAGGGTGGCCATTCAGGGAAAAGATGGCAGTGGCAAATCCAGCCTACTAAGGCTATTCTCTACCCATTATACTCCGGATTCCGGCACCATATTATATGACAATCTACCCTTAAGAAACTATGAATTATCAAGCTTAAGATCCAATATAGGTATGGTCTTTAATAAGCCGGATCTGTTCAAAGGCAGCATTTATGAAAATGTTTCTTTTGGACGATCGGACATACACCCTGAGAGAATTATGTCTTTGGCAAAGATTTTAAAACTGGACGGTTTCATCAATAGCAGTCCTCAGGGTTTAGATACCCAAATTGACACCATAGGAAAGAGACTTTCGCGCACACTCATTCGCAAATTGTTGCTGCTTCGCGCATTGATTCATGAGCAATCATTAATCTTGTTAGAGGATCCGTTTGTAGAACTTGAAGAAGAGGTTGTGAATCATATTTTGAACTACTTCCAAACCTCTTTAAAAAACTCGACCATCATCGTGATCAGTAATGACCCCGATCACTCGAAAATATTTAATCAACAGATCCAGTTATCTGAAAACCAATTTATTATCCAAAGTTAACCCTGCCCCATGTCCACTTATACAGAAACTACATCCTATCAAAATATATACCGTGTTGATCAATCTAATCGACTTAAACGATTTATGTTATGGATCTTACTGGCATTTATTCTCATTCTCTTTCTGCCCTGGACTCAAAACATCAGAAGTAAAGGCAAAGTAACTACGCTGCGCCAGGAACAAAGGGCACAGTTAGTGAATACCATTATTGGAGGTCGTATCATAAAATGGTATGTCAAAGAAGGAGACTTTGTGAAAGCCGGAGATACTATTGCACAATTATCGGAGATTAAGGACGATTATCTGGATCCCAATTTATTACAGCGGACCGGTGAGCAATTAGATGCTAAAGAGATGAGTGTAACCTATTATGAAGGAAAAGCAGAAGCGACTAAAAGCCAGATCGAAGCCTTAAATCTGGCACGTGAAATAAAAATGCAGCAGTTACAAACTAAACTGTCACAATTAAGATTAAAAATTCAATCGGACAGTGCGACTTATATTGCTGCCAAAAACGATTATACCATTGCTCAAAAGCAGTTTCAGCGACAACAGGAATTATACAATCAGGGATTGGTATCGCTGGTACAACTTGAACAAAGAAATATCACCTTACAAACCAGTCTTGCCCGGCAAACTACCGCTGAAAATAATCTTACCAATTCCAGACAGGAAATCGGCATTATCCAATTAGAACTGAATGGTGTAACACAGGATTATAATGATAAAATCAACAAAGCCTTGGGAGACCAGATGCAGTCCATGTCGCAAAAAGTGAGCGGCCAGGCTGAAGCGTCCAAGCTTAAAAATCAATATGACAATTATAAGATTCGAAATGGACTATACTATATCATCGCACCGCAGGAAGGGCAAATTGTGCAGGCGAAGCGCAGCGGTATTGGTGAAATTATTAAAGAAGGCGAAACCTTGGTACAAATTGTTCCCCGACAAACGGCTCTGGCAGTTGAAATATTTGTAAAGCCCGTAGATATTCCATTATTGAAAACAGGCCAGAAAATACGATTCATGTTTGATGGATTTCCGGCTATCGTTTTCAGTGGTTGGCCCGAAGCCAGTTATGGTACTTTTGGCGGCATAGTGACAGCTATAGAGAATAATGTTTCTGCTTCAGGCATGTACAGAGTGTTGGTTCAGGAAGACACCACAGACAAAAAATGGCCGGCAACATTACGCATAGGTACCGGGGCTCAATCTATTGCATTACTGAAAGATGTACCGATTGGATATGAACTGTGGCGGAACATCAATGGCTTCCCCCCCGATTATTATGGCGATGAACAAACAAAAGAAAGCAAACCAACCAAATAAGGAGAGCGCATGAAGATTAGTATATTAATGACTTTCGGTTTGGCGCTATTCCTCCATCAGGGTTATTCGCAAAAAAACATTCTGCGTGAGGATGCATTATTGGATATGGTTAGGCAGTACCACCCCCTTTCGCTGCAAGCTGATATGCGTATCGATATGGCTGAAGCGGATGTATTAAAGGCACGTGCCGGTTTTGATCCTGTTTTGCAAGCAGGGACTTCCGAAAAAGAACTGGGCAATACGACTTATTACCGATATCGTCAGTCGGAAATCAATATTCCAACGTGGTACGGCATAGAAGTCTATACGGGTATTGAACAGGTTGGTGGATTGCGAACAGACCCTCAGGAAACAACAGGAAATTCATCTTATGCCGGCGTCAGTCTTTCCTTATTGAAAGGCCTCTTGCTGGATAAACGACGAGCCAGTTTACAACAGGCTAAAGTACTGGCCAAGCAAAGTGAAACAGAAAAAAAGGTTGTACTGAATCATCTGCTTTTTGAGGCAGCATGGCATTACTGGAATTGGGTATCGGCTTACCAACGCTTAAAAATCCTAAATGACGCGATTACCGTCAATGAGAGCCGCGTACAATTTACCCGTTCTATGGTAACCTTTGGTGAGCGTCCGGCGATCGACACCGTTGAAGCATTGGTGCAATTACAAAGTTTCGAGGCTCAACGAAATGAAATGGAACTTGAATATCGTAAAGCTGCCTTGATGCTTTCTGCTTTTACCTGGAATGAAAATGGTCGTCCCGTAGACCTCATGGATGACTTTATTCCTGATGTAAGTTATAGTTATGCTGATTCCATGAAATACATGACGTATACTTTTTTAGAATTGAGGGAACAAGCCCTGCAAGCCCATCCCGAATTGAAAATTTATCAGCACAAATATGATTTTCTAATGATAGAAAAGAAACTGATGTTTCAGGAATTATTACCCAGTTTAAAGGTTAAATACAATCAATTAGGTAAGAATTTCGACATGATATCGACCGTTAATCAAAGTTTACTGAACCAGAATTACAATTACGGTATATCCTTCAGTATGCCGCTTAGAGTTTCTCAAGGACGAGCAGAATTTCGAAAAGCCGGATTGAAGTTGAAGCAAAACGAACTGGATCTGCAACTCAAAATCCGACAAATCGATACGAAAGTACAAGCGGGTTATACCGGTTTACAGAACCTTCAAAAGCAAATTGATTTGATGAGAAATATGCTTCGAAATCAAACATTGTTGGTACAAGGGGAAGAACTCCGTTTTCAGCAGGGCGAAAGTACCTTGTTTGTGTTAAACAGCCGGGAACAGAAAAAAATTGAAACAGACCTGAAACTGATGGAATTCGTCATCAAGTATTATCAACAACAAGCTGCTTTGATGCGCGATTGCGGATGGATGTTAAAATAAAGGAATTGAATAGTCATCTTTCCACTTTTTCTTTACCGAATCACAGAATCATCTGATCATTTTTTTCGCTCACAATGCTCTTAAAAACAATGTAACTGAAGTCATGATGATCCATAAAGCTTCAAATTGCCGAATCGGCATTTTAACCTATTTTTACTGCTCCGAAAACTTTCTCCTGTACCTACTATGAAAATATTTTTCACCCTTTGCTTTTTCTTGTGTTCTTCAATTGGTTTTTCTCAGGGTGGTGTATGGACTTGGATGAAAGGTGCCAATACCGGTAACAATAGCGGCAGCTACGGTGTAAAAGGTGTAGCGGCACCCACCAATAATCCCCCGGGAAGATATCAGGCCGCATATTGGCGCGATCTGCAAGGGAATTTTTGGATTTTCGGAGGCTCCACACTGACGGGGGTTCTGAACGATTTATGGAAGTATGATGTCAGCACCAATCAATGGACATGGGTAAGTGGTGCTTCTTTGTATTCGGCTCAAACAGGCAATTTCGGTGTGCAAGGAATTCCATCTACCTTGAATTTTCCCTCCGCCCGTGCATGGTCCAATAGCTGGACGGATCTTAATGGCGATTTATGGATGTTTGCCGGACAAGGCGTAAGTGCCACAGGCTCTTCCGGAGTGCTCAATGATCTTTGGAAATATAATATTGCAACCAATGAATGGACCTGGGTGAAAGGAAGTTCGAATATCAACCAAAATGCAAGTTATGGCAGCATGGGTGTCTCCTCGCCTTTCAACGATCCGGGTGCCCGATACGAATGCAAATCAGGTTGGGTAGATGCCTTTGGTGATTTATGGATGAGTGGCGGCAATCGTACCCCTTCATCATCAGACTATCTGGGAGATGTGTGGAGATATGAAATCGCAACCAATCAATGGACCTGGATGAAGGGCCCCAATACGGTCAATGATCCCGGGAATTATGGCATATTGGGGGTCGAAAGTCCACTTAACTTACCACCTTCACGATGGAGCTATACCAAATGGAAAGGCAATGACGGCAACTTTTACACTTTTGCAGGTCGTACCCTATTAGGAACATTGAATGACCTTTGGCGCTTTAATCCGGTAACCAACAATTGGACTTGGGTGAGCGGAACCAGTGTCATGAATAACCCGGGCACTTTTGTGGGGCAATGTAATCCCGACAGCTTTGCCTACCCGCCCTCACGATACGAAACTCAAACGGCACAAACCATTGGATGCTCCGATGTGTTTTGGACTTTCGGGGGACAGAGTTACACCTTCATTTTATATAATGATTTATGGATTTATAATACCGCTACCAATAAATGGACCTGGGTGAGTGGCAGTAGCACCGGAAATAGTCCGGGGAACTATGGCACTCAAGGTGTACCGAATACCAACAATATGATTTCTGCCCGTATGGGTAGTTGCATGTGGACGGACAACAACAGTAACGTGTGGGTTTTTGGAGGACAATACAATTATACTTACTACAACGATGTTTGGCGCTTTCAGCCCGACACCACCTGTTTTAGTGCTCCATTGGTAGCTTCTTTCAATTTGCTTCCACCGGTCGACAGTGTGATTTGTCTGGGCGATACGGCACAAATCCTGATACCGGCAACGGCAACGGTAAGTTGGTCACCCAATGTTGGAGTCTACCCGAATACAGACACATCCATTTTGAATTTCTCTCCCGGCTCCAATACAACCTATACAGTCACCGGAGTGGACACAGGAATTTGTCCGGGTAACGACACCCTGATCTTTTCACTTTATATCAACTCGGCCAATGCAGCCAATATCAACCCACCTCAAGATACGGTCATTTGTTTTGGCGAAACATCTATTTTGCCGCTCGATCCTAATCTGAATGTCAGCATAACCCCTTTTAGTGGGATAACGGTGAATACGGATACTTCTATGGTCTATTTTTCTCCGACACAAACCACAACGTATACCGTCATTGGCAGGTATGGGTCTTGTTCACTTCCGGATACCGCTATATTTACCATGATTGTCAATCCTGTGAATACAGTCACCATTACACCTCCCCTTCCTTTAAGTATTTGTCAGGGCGAATCGACGAGCATGAGTTTGGACCCGGCATGGCAAATTACCTATAGTCCGGGTAACGGCGTAACACCTAATATAGACACTTCTTTACTCACATTCTCACCGTCATCGACCACAACCTATACGATTACCGGTATATCCACAGGCCAATGCCCCGATACCACGATCAGTGTCTTCAATATTCAGGTAACTCCTTATACACCGGTGCTCTTACCCGTATACCCCAATACGGTCATCTGTGCCGGTCAATCGCACAGCATCTCTGTTCCCGGCAATCTTTCTTATACGATTACGCCTTCTGCCTCTGCTGGCACGAATGCAGATACCAGTGTCATCAGCTTTTCCCCTTCAAGCCTGACCACCTATACCCTTATTGCTTCCGGAGGCCCTTGTACTTTACCGGATACCATCACCCTGTCGGTGGATGTGCGCCCATCTCCTATTGCAATTTTTACATTGAATCCGAATACAGCTACTTTGAAAAATGCCGTATTCACACTCAATAATCAATCTCAAAATGCGGTATCCTATAGTTGGTTTCTGAACAATGTCTATTTTTCCAGTCAAACCAATGTAAGCAAGAAAATAACTGATACCGGGGCTTTCTGCATACAACTGGTTGCGCTCGCCAATAATGCTTGTACCGATACCGCTGAACTTTGCGGCACAGTTACACAAGATCCAACATATATATACTTGCCCAATGCCTTCACACCCAATGGAGATGGGCGAAATGATGAGTTTAAACCTGTAGCTGAAAATGTAAGCTTTCTCAAATTCATAGTGTACGATCGATGGGGAAATGAGGTTTTCAATAGTTCCAACGGCACCTGGGGATGGGATGGAAAATTCAAGGGGCGTGAAATGCCGCCGGATACCTATTTCTATTATTTTAGTTATCTCATCAATGGTAAAAAGGAAGAAAAAAAGGGCGATGTGACTTTGTTGAGATAGTTGTCAAAACAAACGTCCAATCATGCTTTTAGGGCCTTGAATATATCATAGGATTCCTTGCATAGTCTAAATCACTTTTTATCTTTACGAAAATGAAGCCGTGGCATATTCTTTGATAGGTCTTGAAGGAAATCGAAGAGAATATGAATTCATTCATTTATTGATCATTACCAGACAGCGCGCATGAGACTATTTATTCTGTTATTTTTATTGACCATTACCATTCCCTTAAGGAGTTGGTCTCAGGATAAACCATCAGAAGAAGAAACATCGGGTAAGAAAAGTAAACGTTCGGCCAAGGTAGTGATCACTCCCGGATTGGCTCCACTTGAATCAAGCTTTGTATTGGGAAATGCCGCTTTGGATCCCGGCACACAAATATTATTTAACGAGTATTTGCGTACAGGTCGTATCATCTACACATCCGGCACCCAAAACAATATCGTGACCCATCCATTTCAGGTCAGCTTTGAAAATGGTAAAAGTAATTACACCATAGGCCAGCAAAGTCAAACGCAATTCAACTTAAACGATGCATTAAATCCGAATTACACCGGACAAGATTTTTTGAACAGGGGCAAGTCTATTCTCAAGTTAAATAATGGTCATTTGATTGCCATTAAGTCGGGCATCACCAAACGTAATGTAAGCGCCAAAGCTGAATGGGTTAATTTTCCCAATTGGGAATCCAATGCCAAATCCTTCAAGAATGATCCGGGGCAAAAAAAAGCAGAATATTTTTTCCGTTCAGTCGACAGTGGTTTTAGTTGGCAAGAAATTGCCATGTTGGATCCAGAGTCTAATTTCGAAGGTTGGGCAGCATGGCCTACCATCAATGATGATGGGAAAGGAACACTTTCACCCGGTGGTTTTCATCAAACAGCCTATCACTACGATAATTGGTCAGGACGTATCTATATGAGCATGCAAGGCCGCGCCGGCTTTGATCCGAAACTGAAAGAGAAATACAAAAGAACGGATAAAAGTCCTGATCTCAGTACATACACCGGCATTGCTTATTCAGACGATACTTGTAAGACCTGGAAATTATTGTGGGAACGTAAGGGAATAGAAACCCCTATCGCGATGACCACCACCGCAGACGGGCGTTTTGTTGCAGTCTATGTTTTTCAGGGTAATCCCAATATATTATACACTACACCTGGGTTTAATCAAAAACAATTTTTATCCATTAAACATACCGGCGCGGGCTCCGACACCCGCTACCTCAATAGTCGGGTTTTTACCCTTCCGGCTTTGTATCGTTGTGAAAATGATACCTTATCTTCCATACGTGCCACTACATCGCCTCAACTTTCCATTGTTCGACAAGGGCAAAATTCGGTTCGTCTTTGTGTAAATATTCAGGATCCCAAAACAGGCCGGCAAGGTTTGGCCATAGCGAGATTTAACCTGAATGGTGGTATGAATTTTTCTGAACAGGAGTATTTATTTAGTGAACATCCGGAATGGTCCATACCTTATGCCACTTTTATCTCTTCCTCTTTAGCGGATTGTCCCGGACATTCATTTTCATCCGATAATGCCGTATTGTATTATTTGGAATCGACCCGTAGAAATAAAAATCAAGGTAAATTGGTGGCCAATGCCAACTATCGATTGTACGGAGAAACCGGGATACAAAAAATGGGCCCGCTCAATACCCAAAGCGGACAAGCACAAACATTTAATGCCGATGCAGCACAACAAGGAGCTACCCTTCAGGGGGCCGCATTTTATGCGAATGATACCATGTCCTATATGACCTTTTGGAACATGAATCAAAAATTGAACGGAAATGTGATCAGTAGAAAAAATGATACCATAAAATTGAAGACTTTATTGATGAAGTTGCGCAAAGGATTTGATGATGAAACGGGAATGGTTTGGTTTGCAGAAGCCCATGGAGGCATCATTCATCACGATCAAAATACATCGCAAACAGGATCTCAACTCAAAGTCATTGCCGAATCTCCAAGTCGACGCACCTTTTGGGGATTTACATTTGGAAATGTTTATCGTGATCGCCTGGGCGCCTCGATTGGGTTTCAACTGAGTACCATTGAACAACAAATTAAATTCACCGATCTGTCTAATGATTATCAAACCGTTTTACCTAAAAACCGTATCGTTGATATCCCCATCAATTTACAATATCGTTTTATGATTTTGTATAAAAGACTCTATGCTATTCCGGCCATAGGTTTTGACATCTTATTTATTGGCGCCGGTGAAAATGCAGATCCCCATTACAGAACGATTAAAGGAAATAATGGGAAAGAGATTGCCTACAGTTATCAAACTCTCATCAGTAAACCAACGGCACTATCCATTCGTGCAGGAGTGGCTGCGGAATATTTACTCTTTTCCAAATGGAGCGTACAGTTTAAAGCCGATTTCCTCGATGTATTCGAAAATGAAATTAGCACCACTATTTTTGAAACACCGGAGAAACCTGAAGGTGTATTTCGCAACAGCCTCGGAGGCTTCCGAGAAAGTTTAATTCTCCGTTATTATTTCTCGTCTTTGAAGAAATAACAGGCAAGATGCTGAATGAAATTCAACATCCGATAAATTTTCCTGTTCCAACACACGATTCCTTTGGCATGTGAAAGGGTTTGATGTACTTTTGTGATATGCTTAAGATCAAATTTGGAACAGACGGATGGAGAGCCATCATCGCTAAAGATTTTACTGTACAAAACGTAGCCCGTGTTTCTGCGGCTGTCAGTATTTGGCTCAAGCAAAAGACAGCCCATCCCGTCATCGTAATTGGTCATGACTGCCGCTATGGCGGGGAATTATTCACAGAAGCCTGTATCAAGGTATTTTGCAGTCAGGGCATTAAGGTGATTACCCATCATGGGTTTGTGAGTACACCCATGATATCCTTCGGCGTGTTGCAATACAAAGCCGATCAGGGAGTTGTGATTACCGCCAGTCATAATCCACCTTCATACAATGGCTATAAATTGAAAGGGGCTCATGGCGGACCTACCCCACCGGCTCAAATCGAAGAAGTAGAATTACTTATACCTGATGAAGAAGTTGAAGTGAAAGGCAGCTTGAGTGATTTTGAACAGCAGGGACTCCTCGTATATGTCGATCTCGAACAAGATTATATAGACTATATCCAAACGAAATTCGACATTGAAAAGCTTCATCAATCTCCATTTAAAATGGTTTATGATGCCATGTTTGGTGCAGGGCAAAATGTTATGAAACGACTATTCCCGCATGCGGTGTTTTTGAATTGCGAAAGAAATCCATTGTTTAATAATATAGCCCCCGAACCATTACATAAAAATCTAATGGAGTTATCGGAGACCATACGAACAACTCCGGAATTGAAATTTGGACTGGCCAATGACGGAGATGCAGACCGGATTGCCCTCTATGATGAAAATGGTAAATACATCGATTCTCACCATATTATATTACTCCTCATTCATTATTTACATAAATATAAAAACCTAAATGGGAAAGTGGCGATTGCTGCATCCACAACACTGCGAGTCAATAAACTGTGCGAATTATACGGACTGCCATGTGAGGTAACGCCAATAGGGTTCAAGCATATCAGCGAAATCATGATGAGGGAAGATGTATTGGTCGGTGGTGAAGAAAGTGGTGGTATAAGCGTAAAAGGACATATACCTGAGCGTGATGGAATTTATGATGGATTAGTCATCTACGAATTCATGAATGCTACCGGAAAGAAACTGAGTGAGCTCTGTCAGGAAATTTATGATATCATCGGTGAATTTCATTACGAACGTGCGGACCTGCATTTAGAAGAAGATGAAAAGCAAAGAGTAATTGGCCTGTGTAAAAACGGCATCAAAGCTTTTGGCAAATATCATGTAGTCGAAACCAATTTAATTGACGGTTACAAATACGAACTTGAAAATAATTGCTGGACCATGATACGCGCTTCCGGTACAGAACCCTTACTCAGAATTTATGCTGAAGGAAATACTCCGGAAGAGGTATTGGATATTTTGAAAACAGTAAGAGGTGCTTTAGGCGTGTAATTTCAACTTACCTAATCAACAGGACATCACCCTTCACGGTATGTTCTTCGCCGGTTCCCAAACATCGATACTTTAAATAATAATAATAGACCCCGGACTCCGCCTCCTTTAGCTTTTGATTTCCATTCCATCCGTGTTCAAAATATTCGCTGAAAAATACTTGTTCGCCCCATCGGTTATAAATACCAAAGGCAAATACTTCTGCTCCGGTAATATCAACGGGTCTGAACTCATCATTGAGTCCATCCCCATTTGGTGAAAATGCGTTAGGCAGATAAAGTGAACATTCACAATAGGCATTATAGTTTACCTGAATGGCATCTGTACCGGTACAACCATCCACAGTAACTTTCACCTGATATAAACCGGCATGATCCACTTCATAAGTAGGCCATATCGACAGATCCTGCCATAGGTATCCGGCCCCCGGGGTCGTTGCATTCAATACAATTTTCTCAGTAGGACATAAAGTGGTATCCGGTCCAAGGTATACCGATGGAATAGGTTTGACTTGTACGGCCACGGTATCACTGCCGGTGCATTTATTGATGGTCACACCTACCCAATAATTTCCGCTACTATTGACCGTATATTGCGCACCGGTTGTAAAATCTTGCCAGAGATAGCTAGCCCCCGGAGTGGTGACATCGTACACAATTTGTTGATCCGCACAGAGTGTTGTATCCGGACCTAAATCGACCAGCGGAATATTTTGAATGGTCACTTGTATCGTGTCATAGGCTTTGCAGGTATTGGCACCGGTGACTGTTACCCAATAATATCCAGCAGTATTCACGTTCAACGTTGATTGTGTGGTCCCATCCTTCCAGAGATAGGTAGCTGAAGGATAAGCAGCCGATAATTGGATGGTACTTCCCTGGCAAATGATGGTATCACTTCCCAAATTCACAACCGGCGCCGGATTCACTGTGACCACCACGGTATCTGTATCCACACAACTGCCAATGCTGACCTGAGCCCAATAGTTGCCAGTATTAATCACTTGATAGGTGGGCAAAACCGAAGCATCTTGCCAAAGGTAGGTCGCACCATTCGTAAAAGCATTCAGTTGGAATGCAACCCCTTCGCAAATCGTGGTATCATTCCCTAAATCGATAGATGGTTGTTGTACATAAGTCACCAGAATGCTGTCTGTAGGAGAACCACAACTATTCGTCACATTCACCCAATAAATACCGGGACCGGTGACGACAAAAGAAGTATCGGTTGAATTATCTTGCCATACATGTGGCCATACATTATTTAATCCACTACTGAGGATTAAAGTATCTCCGGTACAGAGAACAGTGTCTGCACCCAATTGAATGGCCGGCGAATAATTGTAATTGACTTGTATGGTATCCATTAATACACCACATGGCAATGTAATGTGAACCCAATAAGTTCCGGGTTGGGTTACGGTGAATGTAGGGTTCGAAGAATTATCCTGCCAAAGGTAAGTGGCATTGCTGATTTGAGGATTCAGGAGTAGCGTTTGATTATCGCAAAGTGTGGTATCATTACCCAAAGTCAAAGTAGGAATATTATAATAGTTGACTTGTATCGTATCGGTAAATACCCCGCACCCTGTAGTGACCTGTACCCAATAAGTACCCGGCTGCGACACCGTGAAGCTATTTCCTGTTGAATTATCGGGCCACAAATAGGTGACGCCGAGTAAATTCAGACTCAGATTAAGGGTACTTCCCGGGCATAGTGTCGTATCATTTCCTAAATCAACAACAGGGCCGCCTACAAATAGGAGATATACACTGTCGATGCCCATACGTAATGCCCCATTGGTATTGGAAGTACTGGAACCATGGGTGGTATCATCATCCATGGGCAGAAACTTAAAATTCATGCTGGATGCAAAAGCAGTAAAAGGAATACTTCTGAAATCCCAGTTCATTGATGTGCTATTTGGTGGCAAATTACTAATTGAACTTACCGATGTGCCCTGATAAAAGGTGTCGAGATATAAAGACCAGCCCCCGGAAGTGTCTCGGGCATTATTCTGTTTTTTTACCGCCTGATAAAAATTAGCGGTATACAAACACCCGGAAGAAAGTCCGGATACTACCTGCATGATCCCTTCCTGCCAATATGTATTCCCACTGGTCATATGTAATCCGCTGACAAAAGTATTGCCGGAATAAGGGTTGCCTAAAAGTCCACTGGCTACATTGGGACCGGTGAGGTAAGTAATATCTGCGGTGGCACCGGCTACGGCACTTGCTAAACAGTTTGGATCGCCAAATGGTACACCCAACCAATTATAGGGTATCACCGAGGCTCCTCCCATTAAACCATCCAAATCTTCATTCAAGAAGGTTTGGGCCCGGCCGTTTATAATAGAAAACAATAAAATGAAAATGGTTAAAGTTTTTTTCATTCCTACTTTGAATGCATCAGCAATGTACAAACTTTTTATCTTTTTAAGAAAATCTTTATCATGGATTCATCAATTCCTTCAATTTCAGAGCGATTCTCATACCATCCATAGCAGCACTCACGATACCGCCGGCATAACCTGCCCCTTCGGCACAAGGGTATAAATTAGTGATTTGAAGATGCTGTAAACTTTCCTTATCCCTGGGAATTCTCACGGGTGAAGAAGTGCGACTCTCTGTGGCTACCACAATGGCCTCGGAAGTGTAATATCCCTCTTTTCGATGTCTTGGCATCATTTTTTTTCCAAATGACACAAATGCTTTAGCGAGTGCATCATAGATCTCGGTGGGTAATACCTCTTGCAAAAGTACAGAATTGACACCCGGCAAATAAGAACATGCAGGAAGAGAGGAAGACCAGCGCCTTTCTACGAAATCCGTCATGCGTTGAGCCGGTGCTTGAAATAAACCACCTCCGGCTTTAAATGCTTTTTGTTCAATAGCTTGTTGAAAATGCAATCCGGCTAATACGTCCTTGTCGCCAAAATCCCTTTGATCCACGCTCACCACCATACCACTGTTGGCGTATGGATTATTCCGTTTACTTGGGCTCCATCCATTGACCACCAATGCATTTTGCTGAGTGGATGCCGGAGCGATAATCCCTCCGGGGCACATACAAAACGAAAATACACCACGCTCGCCAACCTGATCTACTAAACTATAGCTGGCCGGTGGCAAATCTTTATCCCTCACGTCACAATGATATTGTATGGAATCTATAATTTCCTGAGGATGTTCTATTCTGACGCCAAGGGCAAAAGGTTTAGCCTCCATCAAAATATTCTTTTGATGAAGGAGTTCATAAACATCTGAAGCTGAATGTCCTGTGGCTAAAACCAAATGCTTCACCGGGTAGTATTCTTTATGATTGAGTTGTACTGCCTCCACCCGATCTCCGTTCAATTTGAGGTCCGTCATTTTCGTATTGAACTGAATGTCTCCGCCGCATGCAATTATTTGCTCACGAATCGCTTCTATAATCTGAGGCAATTTATTGGTACCGATATGCGGATGGGCATCATATCGTATCGATACGTCTGCACCGAAATAATGAAACCATTCTAATACTTGTTGAATATTTCCACGTTTGTTGCTACGGGTATACAGTTTTCCATCACTATATGTACCGGCGCCTCCTTCACCAAAACAGTAATTACTTTCTTCATTGAGCACTCCTTCCCGATTCAGAATGGCGAGATCTCTGCGACGGTCACGCACGTTTTTACCGCGTTCGATGATGACGGGTTTAAGGCCGACCACGATACATTGAAGTGCGCAGAACAGCCCCGCCGGTCCGGCTCCAATGATTACGACTTCGGGACTATTACTGACGTCCCTGGCCTGATAATCAGATTGGATTTTGGGAATATTCTGTTCATCGATATATACTCTCAATTTCAACTGATAAAATACCTGACGGCTTCGGGCATCTACAGAGCGCTTTAGAATTTCATAATTCAGGTGTTGTGTTTTTTTCAATGATAGAAAAGTCTGAATATGGCGTATGATGGCTTTGGGACTCTGAATATCTTTGGGAGGAATGGAAAGTAATATTTCTTTAATCATGGTCAGGTATTTATCCTACAAATAATTTATGTAAATGTAATCTTGCCGGGCGGATTCCTAAGGGAATTTATCTGATTGAACGAAATGGACATAGGAGACGCGCGCGGTCTCGTCAAAAAATTGACGAGATGGCGGAAAGCGTGTCTGCCGCCCAAAGTCCAATACCCCATTAGATTCGAGCCTCTTAAATTGAACGAACATCACTGGAAGGGATTCATGATCGGACTTTCTTTTCAATGGAGTAAAACAACGAAAAGAGTCACTCGAAGTATTTCAAAATGAATGACCACCACCCTTTTAAGTAAAAAACCCGCACAAAAATTAGATGGAAGATAATTTTGACAAAAGTCAATAAATAGTATATTTGTTAAAGAATACATGCTAAACTACTAAAACAGAATTTGTGATGTACGACAACGCTAACGAAAGAAATAATGAAACCCACTTCAGTAAAAGACTGAAAGCAGGCAAAAGAAGAACCTATTTTTTTGATGTACGTTCTACCCGATCCAATGATTATTTCATTACCCTGACTGAAAGTAAAAAACGATTTAATGACACCGGTTACGACCGTCATAAGATCTTTTTATATAAAGAAGATTTCAATAAATTTTTAAAGGCTTTGGGAGAGACTATCGATCATGTGAAAACAGAGTTGATGCCCGACTTCGATTTTGATGCTTTTAATCATGAATATGATGAAAACAATGGTGAGTATCAGGAATATAGTGAAAATCACCATGACCATCAGACGCATCGGCCTGAAAGTCATATCACGTCAGAAGATCACATAGCCAATTCAGATGCCCCTTTATCTGACGATGAAGGTAAATGGTAATAAGCGAAAACTGCATAATGAAAAGATCCCGACTGCTTTGGTCGGGATTTTTTTTACTGCTTCAATAAGACTACTTTTGCACCTCACTCATCATAATCGCATCATATAGGAATGAAAGACATACGTAATTTTTGTATTATCGCCCATATCGACCATGGCAAGAGTACCCTTGCCGACCGTTTGCTCGAATATACCCATACCATCACAGAACGTCAGATGATGAATCAGGTGCTCGATGATATGGATTTGGAACGCGAAAAGGGCATCACGATTAAAAGTCATGCCATACAGATCAACTATCCTTACAAGGGCACTTCATACACCCTTAATCTGATTGATACTCCCGGACATGTAGATTTCAGCTATGAAGTCAGCCGTGCCCTTGCTGCTTGCGAAGGAGCATTATTGTTGGTTGATGCTTCTCAGGGTATACAAGCTCAGACCATTTCCAACTTATATTTGGCGATCGATAACAATCTGGAAATCATTCCCGTCATTAATAAAATAGACATGGAAGGGGCTATGATTCCGGAGGTTAAGGACCAAATCATCGAATTGATAGGATGTAAAGAAGAAGACATCCTATTGGCCAGTGGAAAAAGCGGAATCGGTATTGAAGAAATTCTCACTGCGATTATCGAACGCATACCTGTTCCAAATGGAGATCAACAAGCACCTTTACAAGCCCTTATTTTTGATAGCGTTTTTAATAGTTTCAGAGGTATTATCGTGTATTTCAGAATTTTTAGTGGATCCATTCGTAAAGGCGAAAAAATTAAATTTTTTAATACAAATCAGGAATATACGGCTGATGAAGTGGGTATCATGAAGCTGACCAATGAACAAAAAACGGTTTTAGGTACCGGAGATGTGGGCTATCTCATAACCGGTATCAAAAATGCAAAGGAAGTACAAGTAGGTGATACGATTACATCGGTCCTCAATCCTTGCTTAGAAAGCATTAAAGGTTTTGAAGAAGTGAAGCCTATGGTTTTTGCAGGCATATTCCCGGTTGTAACCGACGATTTTGAAGAGTTACGCGATTGCATGGAAAAACTCCAACTGAATGATGCCTCACTGACTTTTGAACTAGAAACCTCACAAGCCTTAGGGTTCGGATTTCGATGTGGATTTTTGGGTTTGTTACACATGGAAATTATTCAGGAGCGCCTGGACCGTGAATTCAATCAATCTGTTATTACCACGGTGCCTAACGTTAGTTTTATTGCCCATACCACCAAGAACGAGATCATAAGGGTCAATAATCCTGCTGAAATGCCGGAGCCCAGTCGTTTAGCTAAAATTGAGGAACCGTTTATTCGCGCGCAAATTATTACGAAGCCAGATTATATAGGCAATATCATGACTTTATGCATCGGTAAACGCGGTATTTTAATCAATCAAGGTTATTTAACGCCAACTCGTGTTGAGTTGACTTTCGAAATGCCTTTAACGGAGATCGTATTTGATTTTTATGATAAACTGAAAAGTCAGACCCGTGGCTACGCCTCATTTGATTACCACCCTATCGGCTATCGCGAAAGTGACATCATTAAAATGGATATTTTGCTGAATGCCGAAAAAGTGGATGCATTAAGTGCATTGATTCATCGAAACCGAGCTCAGGAATTTGGTCGGAAGCTTTGCGAAAAACTGAAAGAACTTTTACCGCGTCAGCAATTCATGATCGCTATTCAAGCAGCCATTGGTGCTAAGATAATTTCAAGAGAAACTATATCTGCCATGAGAAAAGATGTGACGGCAAAATGTTATGGCGGTGATATCAGTCGTAAGCGTAAACTATTGGAAAAACAAAAAGAAGGTAAGAAAAGAATGCGTCAGATTGGGAATGTAGAAATTCCGCAAGAAGCATTTTTAGCGGTATTGAAATTAGATGATTAAAATTTATTCTTCTGTAAATAAAATGTCAATTTATATCAAAACTTTTGCACTGATTTATTTTAACTTAAATTCGCACTATAATCTAAAAAAAAGAAACATGAAAAATTTGAAAAGCATTTTAGTTGCCTCCTTTCTGACAGTTGGCATATTCTCAACTACCGTATTCACCTCTTGTGATCCGGATCCTTGCCAGGATGTAATTTGTAACAATGGTGGTACATGTACCGATGGAACTTGTACATGTAAAGCCGGATATGAAGGAACAGATTGTTCTACCCTTTCCCGCACCAAATTTATCGGTACCTATACAGGCAATGAAACATGCACGGTTGGTACAGACAGCTACAGCATTCAGTGTACAACGAACAGCGATGATACTAAATTCAACATCATTAACTTATACAACAATAGTCCGCAATTGACCGCTATCGCCTCTGCTGATGGTAACTCATTCACCATTCCTTCTCAAACAGTAGGTGCCGGTGTAACGGCCTCAGGTTCTGGTGCAATTACATCAAACTCAATCACCATTACATATACAATCAGTGATGGTGTTTCTACCAACACTTGTACGTATACCGGTACAAAATAATTTAACACTACTTGATATAAAGCCGCCTTCTATGAGGCGGCTTTTTTATGTTATACATGAAATAAATAAAAAAAATCCATCTCCAAGCACTATAGCACAGATTAATCTTTTTATTAAAATGTGATTAATTTGAAAATTTAAGACCGTAATAAAACAACCCCTATTCTGATGAATCCATAGGCACTGTCATATACATTTCACTGATTATAAATGGTTATTTATTAAAGGACTAATCGACCAACTAAGTAAGTAATGAAATAATCATTCTCAACAAAATGACGCCGCTCAATTCATTCGGGATATAAAAAAACCGGCCTTATCAAGCCGGTTATATACCATTCATATTGGGATTATTATCTACCACCCATTTTAGGCTTGCCATTGCCAACCTTGGTCTCGTCCACTTTCCCGGCTTCATCTTTGTTTCCACCCATTTTAGGTTTGCCATTTCCTACTGTATTCGCATCTGAAGGTCCCATTTTAGGTTTGCCATTTCCTACTGTTGGCTTTGGCGTTTCTTTTACAGGCTCTGTTTTAACAGGAGGTGTTGTTGTTTTAGGAGGAGTCGTAGTCTTAGGAGTTGGAGCAGGTGCAGGAGCCGGTTTGTTACCTTTGGCTACCAAAATGCTGTCTTTTTTGAGCTGTGCAGCATCCATGATCTTTTTATCACAATCTGCCTTCAACTGATCTGTCGCAGCCTTTACCTTCGCCTCCACTTGACTATCCAATTCTGCCTGAGTGGGCCCTTTGGGTTCCGTATTACATGCTGCAAATAGTAATCCTGTCAATGCAGGAACGAGAATATATTTTAAACTTTTCATGTTACTTTTTATTTTAAATGTTTTGGATAATTATTGGGCAGCAT
Source organism: Chitinophagaceae bacterium (assembly GCA_016786845.1). Lineage (GTDB taxonomy): Bacteria > Bacteroidota > Bacteroidia > Chitinophagales > Chitinophagaceae > OLB11. The sequence goes on from JAEUVB010000023.1 coordinate 70,797, forward strand.
TAGCCATTTGCGCAGCATTCACTAAAGAATCGGTAACTGCTTTCAATTCCGTTGCCATGCGGGTTTCGCATTCCTGAATCGCCAAAGCTTCAGCTTCTTTAATTTTACCGGATGCTAGAGAATCAACTTTTGCCTGAACAGCTGCAGGATCAAGGGTTGTTTCACCGCAGGACTGGAATAATGCCAGTACGCCTAATGCGGATAAAGATAAGATCACTTTTTTCATTGTTTATTTATTTTGATCAAATGTAAGTAGAAGGCTGTTAACTTAAATCAATCCATTGAACAACTAACAATATATTAATTAAAAAAGCTACCCTGAGGTAGCTAATTTATATTGCAAGGCAAAAAGTACTAAAGTTTGAAAGAGTAAACCCCGTTATTCGTTCTGGCGGGTCTTTGAAGAATGCCTACATGACCGAGCATTTCTTTTTTAGGTCCTCTTTGATAAAAGGTGAGCAAATAGCGGCCGGACCGCGGACAGATAAATGCAAACTGTGTCCAAAATTCGTTGGTCACTTCCGGACGAAATTTATCCGTGATAAAATCACCCACCCCTTCTAATCCTAATTTCATTTCAAATTTTGTTGCTTCAGGATCTCCAACCACAACAAACTGATACCAATTTCCTTCTTTCAATTCCACAAAGATTGGAAATTCTGTACTGCGTTCCATGTCTAAATTCCCACCCTTATAGGTGACGAATCCATCTGTTTTATATTTTGTATACAATTCGGATACCTTGCCTTGAAATTCCTTTTCGGAAGATCGAATAGCATACCGTACCTGGGCTTGAGTTGACAAAGTATAGCTGGAAATGAATATAAGTGTAAGGATAATATTTCTCAGCATGGTGTAGTGTTTAGTGTTTTGATACCTATCCAACTACATCCAAATGCCGTGCCAAATAATTCATATTCAACACTTTAATATATGTTACCCGCTGAAAGCCTATTTTTTGAGTATGAATTCGGTTCGTCTGTTCATGGCCCGACCTTCAGGGGTATCGTTTGACGAAATTGGCTTCATTTCGCCAAAACCGACACTACTGACCCTGGATTCAGCAATACCTTTTTTAATCAAATAATTCATACAGGCATCGGCACGCTGCTGTGAAAGTTGCAAATTGAGTTCCGGACTACCGTTTTCATCAGTATGCCCCTCAATTTCTACAAGATATAGGGTATCCTGCTTAAGGATCTCGATAATGCGATCGAGATGAAAATACGAACTATCACTCAACTCAGCGGAAGCTGTTTCGAATTGAACTTTCAAGGCCGACTGATCGATTTGCTCCATCTCCTTAAGGCTGATATCGGGGCATCCGTTATTCTTCGGCGCATATTCATTGGGGCATTCATCCACTTCATCATTAAATCCGTCCTGATCGCGGTCAGGAATAGGACAACCATGATAACGGACCAGCCCGGCTATATCAATGCAACTATCCCGCCAATCAAAAACCCCGTCCATATCTCTATCCGGGCAGCCCCTGGCGGCAATAGATCCCTTTTTATCCGGACATTCATCTTCTCCGTCCTTGATTCCGTCACCATCTGAATCAGGGCACCCTTGCATGTTTTTTCTACCCGGCTTATCCGGGCAAGCGTCATCTTTATCCAATATACCGTCATTGTCGGTATCACCTAAAACTAAATCGGGCATATGTGCCTTAGTGATTTTAGTTCGAAGCCCCCACGCGTAAACCAAACCGCCGGCATAACTCAAATGTGGTTGATTGTTTGCACTGACAGGCATTCTGTAATTGGCCGAAAGTTGGATGTAAATGCCCTGCTGAATTTTAATAAAAGCCCCTAAACCTGAAGGCAGATCGACTCCGTTGGCACCTTGCCGGCTACTCGCAGACAGACCTGCTTCTACAAACGGCGAAACGATATAACGTTCCCTGGGTAATAGTTGTAAGCACAATTTAATATCTGCAGCGATATATGGATATTGCTGATGATTGAGCAGCAAACCCTGTTTGGTTCGGATATATACACTGTCCTTGGCCGAAGCGGGGTAATACAGATTACCAATAATCAGATGCCCCCCTATAAATAATGAATGCCACAAACGATGTCTGTAACTGGCTTGAATAGCGGGATCCCACATGGATGCGCGGACGTAATCCTTTGATCCCGGTTTTTTGATCTTCTTTCCGAGGAGGTAAGTCCCGGTTTGAGGACCGTAAAAATCGAAGCCCGTTACGCATAAACCAATTTCCTGCTTGATGTCCTGCGCATGGGACAACGAGCAACTAAGCAATACAATGGATACCAGGATTAAGATTCTCAAAGCCTTGCAAAGGTAATCGGATGAGCATATAAATAAAAGCCTTTCGGTGCCGAATTCAAAGGGTCCTTTTGGTCAATTTTGACGGGCTCATTCTTTCATATGGAAGTATAAATCAACCATTGGGTTTAAAGTTATTCACAATGTTAATTTATCCTTACCTATTAAGTCATGCGCTTGATTACCTTTGCCACCGTCACAAAATCCTTCTGCATGTTACCTCAAGTAAAAATATTTTCAGGAAATTCCACCCTTCATTTAGCCGATAAAATTGCCCAATCCTATGGTCAGGCTTTAGGAAAAGCGACCATTCAAAAATTTAGTGATGGCGAATTTCAACCGGTTTTTAATGAAAGCATTCGCGGTGATTTTGTTTTCCTGATTCAGAGCACCTATGCTCCCAGCGATAACATCATGGAATTGCTGATGATGATTGACGCAGCCCGAAGAGCTTCGGCCGGATATATCACCGCTGTGATCCCCTATTTCGGTTATGCCCGCCAAGATCGTAAAGATAAACCCAGGGTGAGTATCGCCTCAAAATTGGTCGCCAATCTGCTGACCACCGCAGGAGCCAACCGCATCATGACGATGGATTTACACGCCCCTCAGATTCAAGGGTTCTTCGATATCCCGGTAGATCATCTGGACAGTTCAGCCATCTTTATTCCTTATATCGAAAACCTGAAGATCAGCAATTTAACCTTCGCATCTCCGGATGTGGGCAGTACCAATCGCGTGCGTGAAGTAGCCAGCTATTTCGGTGCCGATATGGTGATCTGTGACAAGCAACGCAAACGTGCCAATGAAGTGGCCTCCATGACCGTCATTGGTGATGTACGCGATAAAGACCTTGTACTGATTGACGATATTTGCGATACCGCCGGCACTTTAACCAAAAGCGCTGCGATGTTGATGGATAAAGGTGCTAAAAGCGTAAGAGCATTCTGTACCCACCCGGTACTGAGCGGAAAAGCATATGAGAATATTGAGAATTCTGTACTCAGCGAATTGGTGGTTTGTGACACCATCCCATTGAAACAAAATTCACCCAAAATCAAAGTACTGAGCACCGCCGATTTGTTCTCTATTGCCATTCGCAATGTACACGAAAGCAAATCGATCAGCTCCCTTTTCATCCATAGTCAATTAAAAGAAAAATTGAAAGCCGAAGCCGGTATGTAATAAATACTTAAAACTCGGCAGATTTTCTTAGGACTTAATACAAACTACTTAGTACTTTTTCAATACTTTTGCCAAGCCTAAAAATAAACGTTTATGGGAAGAATATTTGAAGTAAGAAAATCAGCGATGTTTGCCCGCTGGGATAAAATGGCCAAAAACTTTACACGTATTGGCAAAGAAATTGCCATTGCGGTAAAAGCCGGAGGACCTGACCCTGATAATAATTCCGCCCTGCGCCGATGCTTCCAAAATGCCAAGGCCGTCAATATGCCTAAAGATCGTGTTGAAGCGGCTATCAAGCGCGCCATGGGTAAGGAAATGGTGAATTACGACGAACTGGTGTATGAAGGTTATGCACCTCATGGTGTAGCCGTCATGGTAGAATCAGCAACCGATAATGGAACACGTACCGTGGCCAACTTAAGAGCCATTTTCAATAAAGGCGGTGGCGCCATGGGTAATTCCGGATCGGTCGGATTTATGTTTAACCGTATGGGTGAATTCAAACTTCCCAGTGAAAATATCAATATCGAAGAAATGGAATTTGAAGCGATTGACTACGGATTAGAAGAAATTGGTGAAGATTCAGAAGGTCATATTATTATTCGCACCGGATTCAATGACTTTGGTAAAATGAGTGATTTTTTGGAAAGCAAAGGCATCATACCCATTCAAGCAGAATTAACCCGTATACCCACCACAACCGTAGAACTCAACGAAGAGCAATCCAAGGATGTTCTGGAACTTGTAGATAAACTCGAGCAAGACGAGGATGTACAGAAAGTATATCATAATTTAAAGTAAGATTTCCTACTTAGATTGGGGCCCGGAACCTGTATTTCTAATATTAATTTGCAGTGTGAAATTTAGGTATATTTTTATGCCCCCGAGTAGCCACTTGTAAGCCCGTTAATCACGTGCGGGGACCCTCCGGAGCGGCGTTCATACATTCACTTTTATAGGCCTTTCACCCCTATCCCTTTCCCTTTCCCTTTCTTTTTCTTCACCCGGCCCGTATTTATTTAGCATAGAAACGTATATGTATCTTTTCGGCCCTAACATATTTTGTTTCGGACCGAACATATTTTGCTTCGGAGCGTATATATTTTGCTTCGGCCAGACCATATTTTACTTAGGCCAGACCATATTTTGCTTCGGCCTGCATATATTTTGCTTCGGCCTGCATATATTTTGCTTCGATCATTGCACCCCTCTAAATTTACTTGACACATTTCAGGGGTAAATAAATAATTGCCAACTCAATTTAAATTACAGGCGTTCAAAATTCAAAGAAGCGTAAAAGCCATTTTCTCCTAACCAATTTAAAAACATTCCATTATTTTGAGCCTCCAAAAAGCTCCAAATACAAAGCCCATGAATCTTCAACAACATATCGCTCATTATATGTCGACTCAGCCCGAATCAAAACGAAATGATATGGAGGCTTTGCATAAACTGATTTTAGAATTATCCCCTGAGTGTCAATTGTGGTACTTAGACGGAAAAGACGATAAAGGAAAAATAGTTTCTAATCCCAATATCGGATATGGCGAATACACCATCCAGTATGCCGATGGCAAAACAAAACCATTTTATCGAATAGGCATGAGCGCAAATACAAGCGGCATTTCCGTCTATGTCATGGGCATTCAGGACAAAACATATCTGGTTCAAAAGTTTGGAAAGGATCTGGGTAAAGCAACCGTAACAGGCTATTGCATTAAGTTCAAGTCTTTAAATGACATAGACGTGGATATCTTGAAAGCAGCCATACAGTTTGGCTTTGAATATGATCACCAAATAAACGGCGTAAAATAATATTGATGATATCCATTACCAGGGCCACACCAGAAGATTATAAATCGATTTCCCACATAGGTCTCATTTCTGTGGAAGAAGCCCACAGAGGGAGTTGCCCTCCTCAAATATTGAATACCTATTTAAAGAATCATTACAATGATTTGACTTTGATTGGAGAATTAAATGACCCGAAAAATCTTTACCACATCCTCTACTATCATGACAAACCGGTTGGATTTTCAAAAATCATACTCAATGTTCAACACGCAAACATTTCAAATCCTTATGTAACCAAGTTGGATCGCATCTATTTGCTGAGCGAATTTCATCAATTAAAATTAGGTGCCGCTTTATTGAATTATAATATTGAATACAGTCGTGCCAATCATCAACAGGGCATGTGGTTATTTACATGGATAGGAAATACCAAAGCCATTCGATTTTATCATCAAGCAGGATTCAAAATCATTGGCAGCCATCAATTTGAAGTAACTAAAGAACATCTTAACGAAAACCATCACATGTTCATGGATTACTCACTATAGGAGAAAGTGAAAGAGAAACTTAAAGAGAAAGAATCCCTAATCGTTCCTCTCGGGGCAGGAAAAAGCAGCGTGAGAATTCGGTTTCGAGTTACGCCGGATAATTTAGAATCAAAAAAAAGAGTGAGAATGAGAGTGAGAATGAACCCCGAATCGTTCCTCTCGAGGCAGGAAAATGCAGCGTGAGAATTCGGTTTCGAGCTACGCCCGATAAGTTAGAATCAAGAAAAGAGTGAGAATGAGTGTGAGAATGAACCCCTAATCGTTCCTCTCGGGGCAGGAAAAAGCAGCGTGAGAATTCGGTTGTAGAGTTTAGAGGTGTAGAGTGAGAATGAGAGTGAGAGTGAAGAAAAAAATCAGAGTGAGAATTCGATTGCGAGCTACGCTCTCACTCTCATTCTCACTCTGATTTTTTGTACCCCAGGCGGGACTTGAACCCGCACGGACATTGCTGCCCACAGGATTTTAAGTCCTGCGTGTCTACCAATTTCACCACCAGGGTAGGTAGAATGACTATAACGTAAAAATCCATCCTGAACGAATGGATTTTTGGAGCGGAAGACCGGGCTCGAACCGGCCACCCCGACCTTGGCAAGGTCGTGCTCTACCAAATGAGCTACTTCCGCGGTTGTTGTGTTCTAAAAAAGTAAATGTAAGAGCGTTATCGGGAGTGCAAATATAGACCGAAAATCTGATTTTCAAAAAATCTGAAAAACTTTTTCAGTTACTGCCCGAGTATCCAAGCAAAGATCAACGGAGCCACAATGGTAGCATCACTTTCTACGATGAATTTAGGTGTATGGATATCCAATTTACCCCAAGTAATTTTTTCATTCGGTACGGCTCCACTGTAGGATCCATAGGAGGTTGTTGAGTCAGAAATTTGACAGAAGTAACTCCAAAAAGGAACATCATGCCATTCAAGGTCTTGGTACATCATAGGTACAACACAAATTGGAAAATCACCGGCTATTCCTCCGCCAATTTGAAAGAATCCGACACCTTTACCTGAGGAATTCTGACGATACCAATCGGCCAACCAAACCATATACTCAATACCACTTTTCATGGTACTGGCTTTCATTTCATTTTTGATAATATAGGATGCGAAAATATTCCCCATGGTACTGTCTTCCCAACCCGGACAAACTATCGGAATATTCTTTTGGGCGGCAGCCAACATCCAACTGTTTTTGGGATCAATTTCATAATATTGTTCGAGTACACCACTGAGCAACATTTTGTACATATACTCATGCGGGAAATAACGCTCACCTTTGTCATCCGCATCTTTCCAAAGTTCATGGATATGTTTTTGTAAGCGGCGAAAAGCTTCCTCTTCCGGAATACATGTGTCTGTAACCCGGTTATAATGGTTTTCCAGTAAATCCCATTCATCCTGAGGGTTCAGATCGCGGTAATTGGGAACTCTTTTATAATGAGAATGAGCCACCAGATTCATGATATCCTCTTCCAAATTCGCGCCGGTACAGGAAATGATCTGAACCTTATCCTGACGTATCATTTCAGCTAATGAAAGTCCGAGTTCAGCGGTACTCATCGCTCCGGCCAGTGTGATCATCATTTTACCACCTTCGAGCAAATGTGTTTCATATCCTTTGGCTGCATCCATTAACGCAGCAGCATTAAAATGTCTGTAATGAAGTTCAATAAATTGCGAAACAGGTCCTTTGCTCATGGTAATATTATTTAGGCTGCAAATATATTGTTTTCATGCTATCATTTAGATGAACAAATAAAAAAAGCGCTGCGAACAGCGCTTAAAGAAATTGATGATTTGAATCTCTAAGAAACTAAAGTGTAAATCCAGAATACCAAACCGGCCAATGCGGCACTGATCGGGATGGTCAGGATCCATGCCCAAAGCAGGTTGACCGTTACGCCCCATCTTACGGCACTGAGACGTTTGATAGCCCCTACCCCAATAATAGATCCCGTGATGGTATGTGTGGTCGAAACCGGAATACCCATTTGCTCCGTTAAGAACAATGTAGTTGCCCCGGCGGTTTCCGCACAAACACCTTCCAAAGGAGTTACCTTCGTGATCTTGGTACCCATGGTTTTCACGATTTTCCAACCTCCGCTCAGTGTACCTAAACCAATAGCACCATAACAGGCCAATGGAATCCAGGTATACTCCTTTAAAGCTGTACCGATATCTACGAAATTGCCATTGGCAACAAATGCAGCTGCAATAATACCCATGACCTTTTGAGCATCATTACCACCGTGCCCGATACTGAAGCCCGCACTACTTAGCAACTGTAATTTTTTAAACATCGAACCGGTGCGACCGGCACTGGGCTCCTTCATTTTTTCATTATAAATAAAAGATAAAATGAAAATTAACAGCGCCCCCAACATAAAATAACGTAAGGTGCGATTGTCACTTTTTTCGATCTCCTTTATTAAATCAGCCTTCGTATCCATCTTCATCACCTTTTTGAATTTGGCTACATCGGCAGGATTCATATTGTATTTAGTGATCATGTGGGCTATCATCGAATCCGGACCGGCTGTATGAAATTCCTTGGCCAGCGGTTTCAGACTATCAACGGCGGCCAGAGCCAAAGCTAATTCAACTTTGTGCTTATCATTTTTGGCAGATAATACTTTCAGCTGATCAATTTTAAAATACGTATTCAGTTTATCACCGATCCGACTTACCTCAATTTTTTTGATATCTGAATGAACTAAAATACTATCAGCTACCCATGATGCCCCTTTGGTTTCATAGAGCGCAACATAAGCTTTTGAATCGGATAAAGCCTTTTCTCCATAAGCTACCTTCTCCTTTGCTTCTTCTATTTTCTTTTGGATTTTAGCTTTTTCTTCAGAATCTTTTGCCTTTTCCAATTTCAATTCTTCATCCGTAATCACTTTAGCATTTTTTTCAACCCTGTAGAACTTCTTTAAATTCTCATTGATCTTATTCACCTGGAAATTTTGGAACATAAACCAAAGTCCAACACCTAATAAGGCTAATATCCCTGATTTAACCCAGGTGTTTCGATGAACCATTACAATGGTAAAAAACATTGAAATCAGCATTCCAATTAAAGGAGCCAGAAAGATAAACAATACTGTTTTCATGACTTTGCCGCTATCGATAATTTGGGAAATATGCAGACTGGTATCCTTCATAAACGCAGCGGTAATAGCAGCTCCTGCAAATCCTCCGATTAAAGTATGGGAAGAAGAAGAAGGGATTCCAAACCACCAGGTCAACAAGTTCCAAAATATGGCGGCAATGAGACCTGAAAAGATGACCGGTAAAGTGATGAAGTCTTTTTGAACGGTTTTGCCAATGGTATTAGCAACGGCATGATCCTGAAAAATATAGAACGCCACAAAGTTAAAAAATGCAGCCCATAAAACGGCTTGAAAGGGCGTGAGTACTTTGGTAGAAACCACGGTAGCTATGGAATTGGCCGCATCATGAAATCCATTGATGTAGTCAAAAATCAAGGCTAAAACTATAATGACAATTACGAAGGTCATAATTCAAATTAATTAGTAAGAGAAGTAAGATTCAACAATTAGGCGTATTTGATCACGATAGACTCAATCACGTTGGCTGCATCTTCACATTTATCGGTAGCGGTCTCCAACACCTGATATATCTCTCTCTTCTTGATCACTTCTTTGGCATCAGGTTCATTGGCAAAAAGTTGCTCGATGCTCATATCATAGATATCATCTGCCTGATTTTCCAGACTATTCGCCTTCACCAACGCATTGGTAATTGCTGTTACATTTTTCATGTTTCGAAGTTCCTTTACGGCCGTTCGAATCGCAGCAGTACCCAATTCGATACATTCAGCGAGTTTTTGAATCCCCTGCTCCTGTGGATTTACTTTGTAAAAATTGATCTTCTTGGCAGATGCATTGATATAATCAGCAATATCATCCAAAGCTGTGGCTAAATAGTGAATATCCTCGCGATCAAAGGGGGTAATGAAATTACGGCCCAACTCCTGAAAGATTTGGTGCGTATAATTGTCATTCTCATGTTCTAATTGTTCAATTTGGGCCACATAGTTTGCCCGGACACTAAAGTCAGGTTCGTGAACCATTTCACGCAATTTTTTCGCCATAATGTCTACTGTATCGACAACATTTTCAAATAAACCGTAGAATACGCGGTCTTTAGGCTGGAAGATCTTGAGGAGAGAATTTAAACTCATGATTAAATTTTTGCCACAAAAGAAGTCATAGTCAGTGACATTTTCATGGCTTTTAACGAAAGGTAACATTTTGGTAATATTGGGATAACTGTAAAATCACACTCAAGATATATTCGTAATAATTTGGTAACAGTCAGAATTTAGTAATCCCTGTAAAAAGATTTTTTCTTTGCACCCATTATTTAATCTTTTAATAACTATTCTGTAATGATTACATCACATCTCCTTCGTAACACATTCATTGCCTTACTTATGTTTCCATTGGGCTCATTTGCCCAAAAATCTGAACCAAATGTAAAAATGACCTTTGGCAAAGGCGTTCAATTCACTTCCGCAGACAATTTATTCACACTTGCACTCAGTGGACGGATACAAAGTTTAGCTGAAATCAAGCACGATTTAACGGGGAATACAACTACTTCAGATTTTTTACTTCGCCGATGTCGTTTAAATGTTATGGGGACTGCATTCAATCCTAAATTCACTTACAGGATTCAAATAGGATTTGCCCATGGGGATATCACTTCGGGCAATAGCAGTGTTCAAAATAACCTCATCCTCAGAGATGCAATGCTGTATTACGCTCCTGCGAAATGGTTGAAATTTGGTTTTGGACAAACAAAACTTCCTGGTAATCGCCAACGTCAAGTGTCATCTGCCAATTTGCAATTGGTAGAAAGGTCGATTGCAAACAATAACTTCACCCTAGATCGTGACAAAGGAATTTGGTTATTTACAAATTTCAATATAATGAAAACTGTTTTGAAAACGACATTAACTGTTTCCAGTGGAGAAGGACGTATTGTATCGGACAAAAATGGAAAAATTTGTTATAGTGGAAGAATGGAATGGATGCCATTAGGCGAATTTACCAATGGTGGCGATCTCATTGAATCAGATCAAGAAAAGGAAAAAAAGCCTAAAATTTCGATTGCCGGTGTATATAGCTTTAATGACGACAACTCCCGTACGATGGGTCAATTGGGCGATTATTTATATAATTCCCAAACTAGCGACATCACTTACTATGGAGCAGATCTATTATTTAAATACAAAGGTTTCTCTTTTGAATCCGAATGGTATAACCGCGATTGCAATACAGGCATTATTGTAAATTCTAAAGATTCAACTCTAAAGAACTATGTCGTAAGCGGCCAATCCTTTCTTATTCAAAGTGGTTATTTTATCAGTAAAAAAACTGAGGTCGCCATGCGATATGCCCATATTACCCCGGATCAAAAGTTAAGTTCTTTGGCTCATGAACAAGATGAATATGTTTTAGGCTGTTCTCATTACTTCTCTAAACATAGCTTAAAATTACAATCAGATCTTAGTTACTTTGTTAATGGACCACACGAAAACCTAACTTTCCGTTTGTCAGGTGTTGTTACATTTTAGTTTTTAATACTGAAAATTAAAATCCATTGGAAAATGATGACCGTTGAATGCAGGCATTTTTTTTACTGCAATCTCTGCATCTGAGGATAATTCCGACTCCCCTGAATTGAGATTAATTCCAAATTCCCGTTCAGTACGATAACAATACATCGGTATTGCCGGTCGAATAAATAAATCAATCAGGGAAGGTGCCGGATAATTCCCCATAAAGCTCATGAATTGGAGATAAATAGGAGAAATTCGCTTGACCTGACTGCAGTTGCCATAGCGAATTAAACTATCCCGCAATTCCATGACCTGATCAAAAACGTCGTAGGAACATGAGAAATGAGATGGATTGACTTTCAAAATAATTTCTGCCAGCACGTTTAACTCAACCGTATAAATGATTTGATTTGATTTTTGAGGAATCAGGTAGGCTTCCACATCATTTTTGTAAAATAAAGGATGTAAACTGTGCAATCCCTTTTCCGCACATGTAACTGCCTGTATTTTAAGTATGGTATTGGGTATTTCTGATTGAATCACCATACGCTCTATCATTCCTTTATGTTGAAGAAATAAATTATCTGAATTAGAATATGCTCCGGGTGTAGATAACAAGATAAATTGCTTTATTTTTTGCTCTCTGGCATACTCCAACAAATATTTCAACGATTGGATCTCCTGCTGATAGGATTCGATATACTGATAATGGGAGGTTTGAAAAAAAGAATAAACTATAACATCTGCTTGATGAATACCTTTTAGACGTTCAAAACATGCTTCCGAATGAATATCTTTAATATCCAATTGTGAGCAGTTCTTTGAATTAGTCAGTTTTGTAAATAATCGTTGTTCAACCGGACTGAAAGAATGGACATAAATCATATAGTGTAACTTTTATACAAAAAAACACCTGCAGTATGTCCTTACTGTGAAGGTCGTATTAAGAAAATATGAAGCATTAACCTTGGGAAGGAATCATACTCACAATACTGGTATCACCATAATCTACAAGACGAAGTTTGAGGGAATCCTGACTCAACATCAGGATGTCAAAGGTCATGGTTTCGCCAAATCCCTTAAGTTTAGCTTCATCCAGTTTTATACTCTTATCTTCCAGAGTATACATCGCCGAATCTTTACCATCTATAGAGGTCGTATAAGCCACCCCATTGGGCAAAAACTCCATCAAGGTATGCTCAAGAGCGAGCTGTTGCTCCCCTACAGACTGATCCATCACATATTTCAGACTTCTCTTAACACTATCTAAATCAATACTTTGGCGAAGTTCCGGATCCTGGTCGCCCAAGGTGTCAATATAGACCTCCATCTCTTTTAATTGCCGTTCCATTGTATTATTGACCAGTGCCACGGTCTTCCATTTTCTGCAAAGCAAGGATTTTTGGTCTGACTGGCAGGCCGTTACACCCAAAACAAACATAAAAACCAGGGTTTGAATGTTTATAAGTCGAATTCTCATTGTGTAAAAATAGACTATAATTTCTAATCATGGAAAGGATAAACATCTACCTTTACACTCGATTTAAGAAAAACACTATGAGCACAACCACATTAGAACCAAAATTAGAAAAAACGTCCATGAACGGATCATCGACTACACATGAAATCAAGACCATAGCCGTCATCGGTGCCGGCACCATGGGAAATGGGATTTGTCACGTATTTGCACAGCATGGTTACAAAGTCCATTTGATGGATGTCAGTCAGGAATCCTTAAATAAAGGACTCGCTGTAATCGGAAAAAACATGGATCGTCAGATCCAAAAGCAATTGAGCACGGAAGAAGATAAAGCTGCTGCCCTGGCCCGAATTACGCCATTTACCAATATGCAGCATGCCTTGTTAAATACGGACCTCGTAGTAGAAGCTGCCACCGAAAATATTGAACTCAAGTTGCGTATATTTCAGGAAATGGATCAGCATGCTCCGGCGCATTGTATTTTAGCCACTAATACATCGTCCATTTCCATTACGCGCATTGCGTCCCATACCAAACGCATGGGTAAAGTGATTGGTATGCATTTTATGAATCCGGTACCGGTCATGAAACTGGTAGAGGTTATCAATGGATATGCCACTGATGCAAGTACCACAAATGCGGTGATCGAATTATCCAAAGTATTAGGCAAAGTTCCTTGTGTGGTCAATGACTATCCGGGCTTTATTTCTAACCGTATTTTAATGCCAATGATTAATGAGGCTATTCTTTCTCTGCAGGAAGGTGTAGCAGGTGTTGAAGAAATTGATACCATCATGAAACTCGGTATGGCACATCCGATGGGGCCTTTGCAATTGGCGGACTTTATTGGACTAGATACTTGTTACAGTATTATGAACGTACTCCATATGGGCTTCGGAAATCAGAAATATGCTCCGGCTACTTTATTGGCCAATATGGTTCAAGCAGGTTTCCTGGGTGTCAAATCCGGTGAAGGTTTTTACAAGTATACCCCGGGAAGCAAAGAATTGATTGTCAGCGAGCGTTTTGCCAACAAAAAGTGGCAACAATAATTAAAATTATCTTTCTGAAAAGCGCATGACGATTCATGCGCTTTTTTTATGCCTGAGCATTTTGATGGGTTAAGTGCCAATTTCCCGGGTAAGGGTTTGGGTGTATAAAATTCACTCAATTCAATAGATTTTATTTATTTTGCGTCATTCCGTATATTCGTCTGTGAAACAAGCTTTAGTCCATATTTATCTGTTTTTTGCTCAACGTAAAGCCTTGTTGTTTGTTGTGTTTTTTGGCTTAATATCCGGATTTGGGTTCTTAGCATCACGATTGCAATTTGATAGCGACCTGAATTCCATGATGCCATCAGATCAGACACGACGAGACATCAGCAGCGTTTTAACGAAAAGTAAAGCCCTAGACAGAATCTTGTTTTCGGTTTCATTGAAGGATACCACCTCCAGCGACCCCGATTTACTCACGGCTTATACCGAAGAATTCGCAACGGTACTCAGCCGGTTGGATAGCGGAAAACTGATTCGGCAACTGGATATCCGTCAAAATGAGGAATCATTTTTTGAAATGATTCAAGCTGTTCAGCAAAATCTGCCCTTTTTGCTGAATGAACAAGATTATCAGCAGATTGAACAATTGATTCAACCGGAACAAGTCATAGCAACGCTGGAAACCAATTACAGAACCTTAGCTTCACCGGGAGGTTTGGCCCTGAAACAGATGATATTTAAAGACCCTCTCGGGTTGAGTTATATTGGTCTGAAAAAATTAAAAAACAATCAACAGGATGACCAAATAGAATTCTATGACGGATACCTGATGTCGACCGATCAAAAATTCCTGAGCTTTTTTGCATATCCTCAATACCCCGCATCGGACACCAAACACAATGAAGGTCTCGAAAAGCTTTTCGAATCAACTATTCATCAATTATCCCAAGACAGCAACTACACTTCCATTCAATGTGATTATTTTGGAGGTCAATTGGTGGCGGCGGGCAATGCTGTTCAAATGAGAGCAGACACCCGCCTTACATTAAGCATAACGATTGCTTTATTACTACTCTTATTTGTTGTTTTCTTTCGCAATAAGTTGGCTCCTCTTTTAGTGATGATACCGGTCATTTTCGGTGGTCTGTTTAGCATGGCTATGTTGTATCTGTTGCGGGGAACTGTGAGTGTCATTGCACTAGGGGCATCCAGTGTAATACTCGGAATAGCAGTAAATTATTCTTTACATTTTCTTTCTCATTACCGCCATTCACGGAGTAAGGAAGAGACCATATCCGAACTGACCCTCCCGATGACTATTGGCAGTTTTACAACCATAGCTGCTTTTTTAAGTTTACTGTTTGTGCACACACCGGTTCTGCAAGAACTGGGTTTATTTACCGCTTTCAACCTGATTGGTTCATCCTTGTGTACGCTGATCTTTCTTCCCCACTTCATTCCGGCATACAAAGTTGACCAAGCTCCGCTTCGCGTGAATTGGTTGGACAAACTTTCAAAGTTTCAACCCAACAAGAATAAATGGATGGTTATCTCTATTGTGATAATCACCTTTTCTCTTTCTTTTTTTATCGATCGCGTAAAATTCAATGAAGACATGATGACCATGAACTTCATGACGAAGAATTTACAGAAATCACAAGCGATTATAAATACCCGAAACAGCGAATCTTTAAATACCCTATTTTGTGTCAGCGAAGGAAAGGATTTGGATGAAGCCCTCCGTCACCATCAGTTCGCGAGTATAAAACTGGATTCATTGAAAAAGGCGGGTCTCATTGCCCGATATAGTTCACCTTCTGACTTTTTCCTTTCCGAGAAATTACAAGCGGAAAAAGTCGATCAATGGAATCAATTTTGGTCAGCCGAGAAAAAAATCAAATTACTGGAAACCCTTTTACAGGAAGGCCGAAATATCGGTTACAATACGGAAGCTTTCAATGGAATTCGGAACATCCTTGAATCCAACTACAGTAAACCGGACAGTCTATTCACAAACAGTTTTCAAACCCTATTCAAGGATCTGATGGTACGTCAAAAGGACAAAGTGATACTTCTCAGCTTGGTGAAAGTTCGACAACAAGATCGTGAATCCATCTATCAGTCTTTTGCAAGCGATGCTGATAATTATTTGACAGACAGACAGCGTGTCACTTCAGAATTTGTCGGATTTATTCGTGAAGACTTTTACCGTATACTATTCTATACCTCATTTATTGTCTTTTTTACGATACTCATTTCTTACGGAAGAATAGAAATTGCTTTAATTTCCTTCATCCCCATGGTCATTACCTGGATTTGTATTTTAGGATTGATGGGACTTTTTGGTATTGAATTTAATATTATCAATATCATTATTTCAACCCTCATCTTTGGATTGGGAGATGATTACAGCATATTCATCACGGATGGATTAATCGAGAAATACAAATATGGCAAAACGAAAATCGATTCGATTAAGACATCCATTTACCTCAGTGCAATAACTACGATGATCGGGTTAGGCATACTCATCTTTGCCAAGCATCCTGCATTGAGATCCATAGCTGCAGTTTCAGTGATAGGTATATTATCCATTCTATTTGTATCTCAGACTTTACAACCACTGTTATTCAACTTCTTGATTCAAAATCGTGCAAACAAAAAATTTCATCCCTTTACATTATGGAGTTTCAGTAAAAGTATTTTTGCTTTCACCTATTATGCTTTAGGTTGTTTGATGGTCACTATTGTTGGCTTTATCCTCACCAAATGCATTCCTTTCAGTCGGGTGAAAATGAAGTATGTGTATCATGTGATCATCAGTAAAATGATGTGGAGCTTATTGTATTTGATGGCGAATGTGACCAAAAAAATTGAAGGCAAAGAACATAAAGATTTCAGCAAGCCTTCCGTGATCATCGCTAATCATGCTTCGTTTTTAGATTTGTTACGCATCATTTCATTGCATCCCAAAATATTGCTTATGACCAACAGATGGGTCTGGCGCTCTCCGGTATTCGGCGCTTTGGTGCGCATGGCTGATTATTACCCGGTAGAAGAAGGTGCTGAATTTAGCGTAGACCGAATGAAATATTGGGTTGATCGAGGTTATTCCATTGCCGTATTTCCGGAAGGAACACGCAGCATAGACGGCCAAATGAAACGATTTCATAAAGGTGCTTTCTATATCGCAGAAAAGTTGGGCCTCGATATCCAACCTGTCCTTTTTCACGGCATCCATTATACTATGAGCAAAGGAGATTTTCTGTTAAAAGACGGCACCATCAGCATACGTTTTTTACCAAAGATTCCTTTATCAGATATTCGTTATGGTGTCGGTTATGCAGAAAGAAGCAAACTCATTGGCAGATATTTTAGACAATCTTTAAAATTGATGACAAGCGAAAAGGAGACCACCCATTATTTTAGAGAGCAACTGATTAAAAATTATACTTATAAAGGTCCGGTTTTGGAATGGTATTGCAGAATCAAGACCCGCCTGGAAAAGAATTATGAACCTATCGAAAAACTCGTTCCTCGCCGGGGAAATATTCTCGATATAGGATGTGGCTATGGCTTTCTTTCTTATATACTATCCTGGACTTCTGAGGAAAGACAAGTAACCGGGATCGACTATGATGAGGAAAAAATTGAAGTGGCCAATCACAATTTCTCTAAATCAGATAAACTACAATTTATCGCAGGAGACGCCATGAATTTTCCAATTCATGAACCATATGACTGTATTCTCATCATGGATGTTTTGCACTATATGACACCGGAAAAACAAGCCAATTTGATGGATCATTGCCTTCAACATTTGAAGCCAGAAGGAAAACTTATTATCCGTGATGGTATTGCCGATTATAAAAACAAACATAAAGGAACCGTATTAAGTGAATTCTTCAGTACCCGAATGTTTAAATTCAATAAAACCGAAAATGAGCTTCACTTTTTAACCCTTGCAAATTTGAACTTGTTTGCGGAGAAACATAATCTGGTTCAAACCCGAATAGATGAAACTCGATTTACATCGAATTTAGTGACCGTGTTTACCAAGAACCCTAAAAGTGAATGAACGGCTAATGAATGATTCATTTCATTTTAAACAATTTAGCATACAACAGCAACACTGCAGCATGAAAGTCACTGAAATGGCGTGCATTTTTGGTGCAGTGACCAATATTCCAAACTCATGTCATCGTATTCTGGATATTGGCAGCGGAACCGGTTTATTGAGTTTAATGATGGGGCAACGAAGTGCAGCCACCAAGATCACCGGCATTGAATTCGAACGAGCGGCATATTTGCAATCAATAGAAAATGTATCCTCTTCACCCTATTCCCAAAACATCGAAATCCTATTGGAAGATGCAAGGGTATTCACTCATCCACAAGGATTTGATTTGATCATCAGCAACCCACCCTTTTTCGAAAATCAACTCCCATCTCCGGATTTCGAAAAAAACAAAGCCTGGCATCATGAAACGTTATCACTAAAGGAACTTCTGAATTGCGTCAAACGAAATCTGACTAAAGATGGACATTTAAGTGTATTATTTCCTAACTATCGAAAAGATGAAATCATCAATGAAGCGAATTCACTTGGTCTTTATTTATCACGCCGAGTGAGTATTCTTCATCAACAGGATAAGCCGGGCAAAGTCTCCATCTTTGAATTCAGTCAAAACTCAAACATCGATAGCTGTTTTGAACAATTCATCATCAAAGAACAAGGTGGGTATACACCGTCGTATAAAAATAAAATGAATGCATTTTATTTAAAAGACAGATAACGATAGATTTCACTGAGTCTAATTACTCTGAATGATCATGAAATTTCTTCCTATTTATCGACTCTTTTGAGTTCCAGATTACTGACCGGAGATACCACCAACGGATATTTTTCAAGGGTTACATAGGACGAATCCAGGCCAAATCCCTTTTCTTCGCTCAGACTTATTTTCTTCAAAAGGAAGTAAAAACGCATCACAAATCGTTCGAAGATGGGCAGGTCGTTATCGTGGGAAAGGAATTTTTCCATGACCACAAATTGCCAGTCACCGGCCACTTTATTTTTCTGAAGAGAGGTATAACGGCTGGTAATATTGACTTCTTTATTGGCCACCATATCATCCACCACTTTTCTAAACATGAGATTGATACGTTGCTCGACCCTGAATCCCAATCGGAATTCTATCCGAATAATTTCATTCGGTATGATGGTATCTACAACATATTCAGTTTTGTAGGGTTCATCTACCACATCCACATGCACAAACCAATAAATATCGGCACGCTTGGGTTTTTTATTCAAGATGGAATAAACGATCTTATGCTCTATTTCCTTTGGATTATTGGCACTTGTAAGGTATACCAAGTGAGTTGCATATTTCGGAATCGACATATCATTACTCAATTCCTGAAACATATGCATGTAGTCTTCCATTTTCACAAATTCTACATACCGATTTTTAATTTTCCGTGATTTATACCAAACAAACATGACTGAAAACAACAGCCCGCCTAAAATCAGCGTCACATAACCTCCGTGCATGAATTTATTCAAATTGGCAATCAAAAAGGACAGCTCAATGGAAAGATACACCACCAAATAGACAATGATGACCGGAGATTTAACACGATGGGTGTAGAGGAATGTTGCGTATAAAATGGAAGTCATCAACATACATATAGTAATGGACAATCCATAGGCTGCTTCCATTTTGGAGGATTCCTGAAACAACAGGACTATTGCAATACAACCGCTCAATAGTAATAAATTAATGGCAGGTATAAACAATTGTCCCTTTTCATTGGTAGGGTAATTGATCTTTAGTTTAGGCCATAAATTAAGACGGAAGGCCTCAGATATCAAAGTAAATGAACCGGATATGAGTGCCTGACTTGCAATAATTGCGGCCACTGTGGAGATGGCAATGCCCGCATAAAGGAATTCCTGTGGCATGAGCTCATAGAATGGATTTATAGCCCCTTCTGCTTTACTGATGATGAGAGATTTGCCATTGTAATGAGACAATAGCCATGCTCCTTGTCCCAAGTAATTAAGGATCAAACAAGATTTTACAAATACCCAGCTCACCCGAATATTGTTTTTACCGCAATGTCCTAAATCTGAATAAAGTGCCTCAGCCCCCGTAGTACAAAGGAAGACAGCGCCCAATAGTAGAAATCCCTTTGGATAAGTAGTTAATAGTTTAAAAGCGTAATACGGATTAAACGCCTTCAGTATACCCAAATCATCTTTGATATGCATAATTCCAAGCACAGCCAACATGGCAAACCATAAAAACATAATGGGTCCAAAAAGCTTTCCGATACTGCTGGTGCCAAATTGTTGCATGAGAAAAAGACCCATTAAGATCAGGATGACAATATTAATTGTTGTTGATTGAGACAACTCCAAACCTTCTATGGCTGACGTAACTGTAATGGGCGGTGTAATGATTCCATCTGCCAATAAAGCCGCACCACCGATCATAGCGGGGAATACAGCCCATTTAGCATGGCGTCTGATTAGCGCATAGAGTGAAAAGATTCCGCCTTCACCTTTGTTATCAGCTCTTAAGGTAAGCATGACATACTTAATGGTTGTTTGAAGTGTAAGCGTCCAAATGATGCAAGATATTCCTCCGATAACCAGCAAATCGGAAACAATATCTTCACCAATAATGGCTTTTATGGTATAGAGCGGTGATGTCCCGATGTCGCCATAAATAATCCCGAGAGCGACTACAAGGCCGGCTAATGTGACCTTGTTAAAGTTGTGTTTCGAACCCACTTTGAATAAATTATGACGCAAATATATATTGAATATGATATCAGAAAGGTAATATTTAACGGAATACAACGATAATGTTGCAAATGATTAAAAAGCGAATTTCAAGCTTCCGAAAATGCCAAATCTACGGGAAGGCGTATCATTATTATTTCTGTAAGGAAGCAATCGCCAGACAAAGTCCACCCGCAGCACTTTAAAAATATTCTCCAGTCCTGTACCTGCTTCTAAATAAGGACTTTTAGCCAATGTTTGAAAGTCGAAACCCTTATTCATATTGATGGCCTGGTTAGCCGTTGAGAGATTTCCATATACCCCTTTCATATTCCAGAAAGTACGAATTTTCATCTTTTTCACGTAAGGAATATACTTAAAAAACAAGCTACCCATGGAATGCTCCATGATCAATCCTGCATAGGCATCACTGATATATTCATAACGATACATCATATTAAAGGAATGTGCTGCATAATAATAGAATTCATTTCCCGGATGAATCTCTAATATGGGATATGGAAGCTTTCCGAAAATTTTACCGGCAAATACATTATAATACAATGAACCAAATCGACCCAAACTTTGGTAATCCGATATGGTTAAACGTAATTTCGTAAATTGATAATCGGCATCTAAAAATCCTTTAATACCAATTCCTGCATAAAATTTAAAAACAGGATATTTAGTTCCAATACTACTCCGATAATAATTTCCTTCGATAAATTTTTCCTGATGGGCATAACGGAGCTCCAAACCTGATTCGTTCACGGTAATGGTATTCGTATTCAATCCGTCATTGTTGTAAAGTATATTGATATAAGGCAATGGATTGTAAGGGGTAAAATCTTTACGTTCAAAGGACAACATATAGCTGAATCCATTGAAATAGCTGTTATAATACTCCAAACGCTGCTTATCCACGAATGCAAGCTTCCAAGGCACTCCACTCTTTCGACCAATGGAGCTAAAGATATTATCCAGCGAACCTGCAGCATCATACTGATTCACCGTATTGTCAATGTCATGCTTGTATTCTGCATAGATATACGAACGAGGTTGGCGTCGGAGTAACCATAAAGCACTTCCCATATACTTAACGCGTTCATCGTTGAACCCATATGCGATATAACCTCTCAAATAGACATCCTTGAACAATTTTGGCGTGGTACCGAGGGTTAATCGAAGTCGCCTTCCTTCGATTACATTACTGCTGTATAGGTTGTAAATTGGACCAATTTCCAATGGCCCTACTTCCTTAATCCCGGTTCCTAACAAATAGAGTATGGAATAGTATTTTTTATAGATAGGAAGACTCTGAATGGTATCAATCATTTTATAAATCGACTTTTCATTTTTTGACAATGTTTCATGTCTCACACTGTTCCAGTAATCTTCATTCCGGTTTTCTGCTTCGGGATCTAATTCTGTATCCGAAACTTTTTTCTTATTTTCAATAATCTGTTCGATAGCAGGATCATTCACGACAATATTTCTATATGTAGTGGTTTTTCGACCCAGAAAACCGGCCACTTTATCTCCGTGAGGCGGAAGGAAGTCGACATAAAACTTGTCTTTGGTCAGGAACCATAGGGTATCTTCAAAACAAGTAAACTCCTGCATCATGGTTACTTTATTCACCCAATTAATATTCTGCTCTTTAGTAACTATCATATTCACTTTCTGAACGGCAAAATCTGTATCGTGTATCCAAAAATCACCATTGAAAGTATGTTCTCCGCTACGTTTAGGTGTAAAGGCAACCTGATAACACGTTTTACCATTCACCACTTGCGTGTCCATCAATTGATATTTATAGAAAGTAGGTGCGTCATTGGCAATAGGGCTGACAAAGTCTACATCAAAAATCAAGATAGAATTCTTATAGATATTGATATTTTGATACATCGATCCAAGCATTTGTGAAACGCTTTGATTTTTATAGCCGGAAATGCGAGAACCGCGGATATACTCTTTCGACTTTTTGGGTTTGCTTTGATAATAGAAATCTGAAATAGTTTCTGTCAGAAATAGTGGAAGGAAAGGCTTCTCTTCGCTGGTAGAATCTATAAAAGATTGAACAAAATCAAACTTCTTTAAAATGGGTGATTGTCTAAAAGCCTTTTTAGGGATTTTATTAATATCCATTTCCAGCTTGTTATATACCTCATAACTATAATTGCCGGCCTTATCATAGTTATTAAAGCTTTTATTCTTGATTACTTTCTTCACCAATGCTAAAGCAGGATCACGATCAAATTTGATCACAAAGTCTTTCATTTGAAAAGCGGATCGTTCTAATTCAATTTTCAAGCTCTGAAAGGCAGCCTTTCGATCAATTGGTATGATTTTCTTTGTGTAACCAATCACACTGATGGTCAAAGAATCTGAAGGCCATTCTTCCAGTAGAAATGAAAATTTACCATCAATATCAGCTCGCTTACCAAAACCTGTTCCGGTAAAAGACACTGTGGCAAATGACAGCGGTTCAGCCGTGGTATAATCTTTAATCACACCTTCCAAAGTAAAAGACCCTTTTGGGGAAATGCTTTTCTTTTCCATCATCTTTATTTCATTCTTTGGAGTATCGGTTTTTATCCCGGTCAATGTATCGGCAAGAAGATTTAATGTATCGGCTCTAGGAATCAGCATTGTGTCAGCAATCGTTTGTGCATTCAGACCTGTTGTGATGAGCAGCAAACATGAGCAAAGACATACCCAAAGTAAGTTATACCTGTTCTGAAATGACAGTTTTTTTCTGTTTAAAAATTGACTCAGTACCGCTTTCTTCATGAATAATCCTAAAAGTCGGTGGCTAATGAAACATGGATCATAGGTTTCTTGCGACCATCAATATTCCACGCAAAATCGCTGCGCAAGAAATATCCAAGGAAACGGGTTCTTAATCCAGCTCCATATCCCAGTCCGAAATTGTACTTGTACTTTTCAATAAACAGGGTCACATTAGAATTGGGATCTTTAATGATATGTTGATTTTGAATGTTATCTCCATCAGGCAAAATGCCCTTCCATGCACTTCCTGCATCAGCAAATAATACCAATTGCAAGTTTCTGATAAATCCAGATCTGGTGGGTCGCTTGAAAAATGTCTGATATACCGGAAGTCGGATTTCTTCATTCCAAATGAAGTAACTATTTCCGTTCCAAGACCCGGGTTTATAACCTCTCAGGTTGGTTGACAATGCCTGAAAAGCATAATTTTGATTTAAATCTATGGCCGTGCTATTATCAAAGCGCTGAATCAGTTCATTGTCTGTACCTCCCACGAAATAAAGTATCTTGGCATTCCCCCCGCTAAAAGCACCGGCCACGCGAGAAGCCAATATCATATTCCTAAACAATGTCTGATAGTTTCGACCATCATAACCAAAGTTGTAAAATCCCTTCGTTTCTTTATTGAATTTATATTGATACTCTGCAAAGAATTTGGCTCTGGTGCCTTTCCAAATATTCAATAAGGGATTGACCGTATTGTCGAACACATATTCCGCCCGGCTGACTGCCCAATACTGATTATCACCGGGAATTCCAATACTGTATTTGTCTTGAGACAATGTACGCAAGCGATCATATCGGACACCAAACTGCAAGCGTACACTTTTACGAATATCAAAAGGATAAGTCATATTAGCCTGAAAATAATCTAAACTAATGCGCCCTAACACCGGATATGGAGAATAATACGGGGGATCAAAATATCTAAAATCGTATAAATTCTTTGTGGTATGGTGGTAATATAAAAAACCCCAATCTGTTCGCTTTCTGTAATTTGCAAACTGAAGAAAATAATCTAAAGAACGAAGATCCGCACCCAGTCGAATACCGGCCGTGAATTTATAGTCTTCCATCACATCAGTGAGCGAACTCGTTAAAAATCCTGAGACCGGAGGATTTTGATAGGAACCTCCGTTATATGAAAAGGGTTGATATCGTGTAAACAATAATGTATTGTCTAAACTGCTTTGAATAAAATCTGTGTAAAAGGTGGGGCGATATTCTTTGGGTTTAATCGCAGATTGAGCACCTGTAAATAATTGATATCGGCTACCTGACTTATTGCGTGAGAGAAAAATATCCTCTAAAAAAGTTACACCATTGGTATCCTGATCAAATTCAGTGAGATATTCCGCTACAGCGTCTTTGCTTTCCTTGATGGTCGTATCTACCGGTGAATCTTGTATCGGATTCAGTTCAAAATAATTTTTGTCGTAATCTTCTAATGATTTCTGAGCGGTACTGTAGAAAACATATTCATTTTTCTCACGACTCATTTCTATCACCTGAGAGGAAGAGTGTAAATAATCTTGTTTAAGAATCATACCGGGTGCCGGCGCAGTTGCATGGACACTAAATGTATCTCCCTCAGACTGACGCTTTTCTAATTTAACGACCTTTCTGACAAGTTGATTTTTTTCGCCTGCCAGATAAGCGATATCCTCATTTCCCCATTGCATCGGATAAACAATAGGCACCTTGGTATTGCTTAATTGGGTCAGATTAGTTCCTTTTGTCGGGTCGTAGAGATAAAGATTAAAAAATTGTGTAAAATCGTCGCTTTTGGACTGCTCACCGATATATGGATTATTTCGATTGGACAAAAAGAGAATACCCGTATTGGTACCATTGATTACCAGTGATGGGCTTCTATCATCAAACAAATCTTGGGTAATCGGTTCTACCCGGCTATTCCGAATAGTAATCTTATAAAGATCACTTTGCCCCTTTTTGATAGCGGTAACGGCTACTGAGTTTTCATCCGGCATAAAGCACATCCCTGTAATCCTATCCAATTTAGACCCCCGGATGACATGATTCTCCATGACTCTTTTTCCTGTAGTAAAGATGCGTAGCAAGGTTTGATTTTTCTTTTGATACAACAAAGCCAATTTTTTTCCACTGGCGCTCCAACTGAGAATTGGATAATCCGGGTCTGCTAATTCCTTTGCGGCTTTCAATCCGCCACTCATGACTTCAAATGTTTTTTGATACCGAATATCCTGCATCATGACGCGATACTCTCCATCCTTTTTTTCAATATAAACCAACTCCCTTCCTGTTGGCGAAACAGAGAATTGTGTATACTGTGCCTCCGGTTTGGTACGTATCGTCGTGAGTTTGGTACGACCATGAAGTGAGTCGACACCTGTTGCATTCAATGGTTTGGATTCTTCCAGATAACTCATTTCCCATTCCAGATAGATCGCCTTAGCAGGTTTGTGTAGAATGGTTTCCAACGCATTATTGACGGTTTTCCGATACCGTGTCAGATAAAGCAAATTTGAAATCGCATTTTCACCATAGTGAATAGAGATATATCGCCAAAAAGATTGACCGATCAATCCCGGATATTGAGTCGCCAGATCATAGAAATTGGTTTTCTTTTGAGCACGAACCATGTCTTTGATCCGGGCTTCATTTTCCGGGGTCCATTCATCTGCGATATAGGATACATATCCGAGCGTATACCATTCGGGCAAATTCATTCGAATTGCATTTTTGACAACATCTTTCACATCATCCCCAAACAACATATTATCCTTGATCACTTTCGCAATTCCCTTCCGGATTTGTGCCTTGAGATGGTGATGATCCCCGTTGAAATAGATAGGAATATTATCACCCACAACATCTAACTTTCCGCCATTGGCTTCGTTGATCTGATCTGATTTACGGCCAATATTGGTTTGCCGGTAATCACTAAATGAATTGTAGATAATGATGTTTAATTTTTTGTAAAGTCGTCCGCCCATCATATAGACAATATGGGACAATTCCTGCTCGGCAATATTCAATGCGTAGAGAGCATTGGATTTTCCATAATCATAATAAAATGTTCGAAAATGAGTGCTATCATAATACTTCCATCCGAAAGTTCGATACTGCACCCGATTTTGTCCAAAGACTTCCCATGAAGCCTGAGCCTGAAGGGTTGAACGGGCTGTCAACAGCAGGCTTATCAATACGATCAGTTTCTTCATTCTTTCAGACAGGATTGAGCCTTAAAAGTACGAATAATGTAACACTATGCCTAATAGAATATTCCATGTTCAAACCGGGAAATCTTTGATATTTTTGCCGCATGCTGAAAATCAAGTCTTTTACCTTCAATCCCTTTCAGGAAAACACCTATATCTTGTATAATGAGCAAAGGCAAGCCCTGATTATAGATCCCGGGATGTATGAACCATCCGAATTTCAGATTTTTCAACAGTTCATTTCCCAAGAAGATCTAACCCCTATCCTCTTACTAAACACCCATACCCACCTAGACCATTTATTTGGGAACGCATTCGTCAAGAATCAATACTCCGTTCCATTTGCATTTCATCAGGATGACAAACCGGTATTCGATGCGGCTACTTCTGCAGGTATATTGTACAACCTTAGTTTTGAACGATCCCCGGAACCGGATTTCTATTTAAGCGAAAAAGATGTGGTTCAATTGGGTTCTTTGGAGTTTCAGATCCTGCTCACTCCGGGCCACTCTCCGGGAAGTATCTGTTTCTATCAACCCGATGAAAATATAGTCATTTCAGGGGATGTCCTCTTTCAGCAGAGCATAGGGCGAAGTGATTTACCCGGAGGCCATTATGAAACTTTAATCCGGAGTATTACGGGCAAACTGTTTTCATTGCCGGACGAAACGACCGTATTTAGCGGACATGGCCCTGAGACAAGCATTGGATTTGAAAAAATGAATAACCCGTTTTTAATGAACCGATAATTCGATTTCATTGAAATGAGAGATCATCAGGTGTGCAATCAGGAAAATGGCTCACTTTTAAATCAGATAAATACCATCCGGTTCTAATCTGATTCTTTTTTCCTTGTATAATATACCTACCGATCGTTTAAAGGTCTTTTTACTTTGATCAAAAATACGTTGTATAGCTTCGGGTGAACTCTTATCCGTAAGTGCAACAAATCCTTTATGAAGTTGCAAATATTCCAAGATTTCCTCAGCACCTTCTTCCAGGCGCTGCATTCCAAGAGGAACCGGACTTATATCCAAACCCAGATCTTCCCTGATTTGTTTCACATATCCTTTCATCCGATCACCAATTCTTACTTGTTGAAATAAATCGGAATGGTATAATAGTCCCTTATGCTGATGATTGACAATCACGTTATAACCCAAAGGTGTCGTTTCAAAAACCAACAGGTCCACTTCGTCATTTATCGACAAGGACATATCCTCATTATTCAAAAATCGATGAATTTTGTTGGAAGCCACTAAACGTCCTGTATCTTGATCTTCATAAAGATATAATACATATCGTTGGCCTTCAACCATCTTCCGATTCTGCTCTCTAAAAGGCACCAACAAATCTTTTTCAATGCCCCATTCAGCAAATGCTCCAAAAGATGAGACCGAACGAATTTTGAGATAGGCGAATTGATTCACCTTAATATAAGGCCGAAGCGTAGTACAAATCCAACGACCTTCATTATCCTTATAAACAAAGACTGGAATGGTTTGACCAACCATATAGGGCTTATTGACATACTTCACAGGCAATAAAATATCATTACCCTCATCATCGCCTAAATAGAGTCCGATTCGGGTTTCCCTCAATACAGTCAAATGGTTTACTTCTCCCAGTTTAAACATAGCTAATTCAAAGTTCAGAGGTTAAAAGTAGCCCATTTATTGCCATTAAAGAAACATCCTGCAGAATAGGCGGTGATATTTATAAAAATTTTCACTGTGTAACCAAAGTTACATATTTTGATCTTTTAGCATGGTAGCTTTGCATTAGAAAAACTACAAACATGAAAATCAATATGGGATCCACCGATCGAATTCTACGTTTAATCATTGCTGCGATTATAGCCACACTCTATTTTACCGGTACAATATCCGGCGTCTTAGGAATGATTCTATTGGCATTAGGCGGAATATTTGTGATGACTGCTTTTCTGAAATTTTGCCCCTTGTATTTACCCTTCGGAATTAATACGAATAAAGATAAAAAATAAATTATGGCAACAGTAAATGGAACATTCGACGAACTGATACAGAAACCCAAATCTGTCTTAATAGATTTTTATGCCGATTGGTGTGGCCCCTGTAAAGTAATGGCTCCAATCTTAAAAGAAGTCAAAACCAAATTGGGAGACGAGGTTGATATCATTAAAATTGATGTAGATAAAAACCGGGAATTGGCTGCCGACTATCGCATACAGAGCATTCCAACCTTGGTGCTATTTTTTAATGGGAAAGAAATATGGCGACATTCAGGTGTAGTGGCGGCAAATTCGTTGGCAGCAACGATTCAGAATAAGAAATCCTAATAACGGACAAATCGAATCACATATTTTTCATGTGAAGCACCTTGATATTGAATCATCAGGCTATAAATGCCACTTGAAAGATTCCTGACATCGATTTCCTTGAGTGCAGCATTTGAATTTCCCATGAGCACCACATTGCCGGCAATATCATGCATGCTGTAACTCCAGTATTCACCAAATGCTTCGTTGACTAAAATTGAGGTCATATTTGATGCCGGATTTGGATACACTGTAATATGTCCCGGATAATCTAAATTCAAAGTATCTGAAGTATAAATACATCCTGTAAAATCTGCCAGCGATACTTGATAAACACCGCTTCCGGCTATAGGTATACGGTAGCCCGAAACTGAATCAATTAACTGCTGATTTCTATACCAATAATATCGATAAGGCATATTAATGGTTTCCAGATAATTTCCGTTCTTCTGAATTGCAGGGTTTGCAAAGGAAAATTCAATTAAAGAATCGGTACGGTTTAAATTGAGTTCACATTGATTCACATCGACCAAATTTAACAGGTAGTATTCACCTGATGGGACGATCCAATGAAGCGAACTATCCGAAGTGGAATAATAATCAGGCTTATTCTGATAATTATAATTTAATGTCCATGGTGCTTTTCCGTACAATTTGGCACCATACTGATACATACGTTCAGGACAAAGGGTTTCTACCTGTAATGAATCAATTCCTATCGGGTGATTATCGATTACGGTTATCAGGTTTAGACTATCTACACACCCCAAGGAATCTGAAAGTGCAATCCATTGATAGTCTCCATTTGAAAAAACAAATGAATTGGATCCATTCAATACAAGCGTATCCTGCAATCCTCCATTTTTGCTGTATAATAAATTCAACCGGTTAACATGTGATATATCGAAATGAACCAAGGTACTGTCTTGTTCACATAAATAAGATGTGGTATAATTCAAAAATTGAAATGGATAATATTCCGCGGTGATGGTTTGATTGAAACTTTTTTGACATCCCAATGAATCAGCCAAATAGTCTATAAAATACAAGCCATTCGTCAAATACAAAGTCAGCGTATCCTGAGAGTAAGAAATCATTCTTGGTAAATTATTCTCATAATAATACAAGGTATAAGGTTTAGCACCGGATGTAGTGATTACTTGCAGCACGGTTTTGTTAGAATCGCATGCTACCGCCGTGGGCGTGATCGAAGTAATCAGCTTAGGAAAATTAACCCATATCGTATCATTGAGCAATTTGGTACATTTCGCATCTGTAATACTTTGCACCTGATAGACTCCATTCATTAAGAATAAGGAAGACATTGACTGACTGCTGATCTGTGAAATAATTTGACCACTAGCTAAATTTTTATATTTTAACACCCATGGTCCATCTCCATAAAATTGATAATTTACTTGCAGCTTATTCGAATCACAATTGTATTGGCTGGAAATTTTTTGAATATTCAAAGGCGTGAAATTATTCACCGTTGAATAATTGATTATTGTTTGGCACTGATTACTATCGGTGACAGAAACAATCAAATAAGTACCATTAGGAAGAAGCAAAGAATACTGTGGAGAATTTACCGTTACATAGTAGTTAACAGGTGTGATGCCGGTTCTGATATAATGAAGTATCCAAGGTGCATTGCCCGAGAATGTAAAATCAATTTTTAGTTTATTCGAATCACATTGATAGGATTGACTATTGATTATAGAATTCACCGGAGTAAAATTCAAACTAAAAGGCAGTGTTAGTAGTTTAACACAACCGGTCGCGTCTGTCACTTGCTGAACCATCCAATTCCCGTTCGGAAGATACAAACTTGAATTTGGAGTGTAAAAAGTCTTGGTAAAGAGTGTAGCTCCTTGTTGGTATTGCAAGGTCCATGGCGAATTACCGGCAAAATTAAAGTCTATTTGATATTGATTCGAATCACAATTATAATGTTGTGATGTCACCATTGCATTAATCGGAGCATAATTAAAAGTATATCCTTGCCCGATTAATTTTTCACAATTTGTGGCATCCACGATTTTCGTAAAGAAATAATTTCCATTATTCAAATAGATTGAAAAATTAGGCACTGTAGAAACGAATTGCTGCCCCTGCATATTTTCTGTATAATTTATCGTCCATGGGCCATTTCCCTGACATTCGAATTCTATTTTAGTTTGGTTGCTATCACAATCATATACGGGCACAGAAAGATTAACATCTAAGGTATCAAAATTAATGGTAAAATTTTGGCCCATCGGCAGCATACACCCCGTAGCATCTTCCAGCGAAAGCAGTTGGTAAGTGTCATTGACCAAATATAAATCCAAGGAATTGGTTAATGATATTTCCTGCAGCATATTCGTGTTCTGCGAATATTGTATGGTCCATGGAGCATTCCCTTGTAAATCAATATGAATGTTCGTTAAGTGAGTATCACAAACATAGACCGGGGCATTGACTTGAAAAGAAAGGGTATCGTAATTAAAATTATATACAAGATTCAATGGCTGAATACAACCGGTAGCATCACTTGCCTGCAAAAATTCATAAGAACCATTGGTGTAGTAAAATTCATAACTTCCGGTCGTCACTAAATGCTGTTGCGGCGTACCATTCAATTTATAATCGATCACAATTGGAGCATTACCTTGTACTATGTATTGAATTTTAACCTGATGACTGTCACAATCGTATATGGGAACTGAGGTTACTATATTTAATGTATCGTAGTCAAATACATGCGATTGATTAATGGATAGACCACACCCTGTAGCATCTGTTAAACTATCAAATATATAGTTGTCATTATTCAGATACAATGTGCTTTGTGAATTATTCGTAGTATACGTTTGCAACATCCCATCCTGCACATATTTGAATGAAAATGGCGCATTCCCAACGAATGATAGCGGTACAGCTACTTGTTTAACTTGACAATCATAATATGGTGTTATAATGCTGCTTCCTATTGTATCATAATCAAACAAATACGACTGATTAATCGTTTGGCTACAGAATGTTGCATCAGTAACATTTAAAAAAACATAAGAACCATTGTCAAAAAAATAATCCGTGTTGCCTGACTGTAACAATAATTGTTGAGGGGTATTGTTGAACAGATAATTTAAATAAACAGGACCATTCCCTGTCGCATTCATGCTGATCAAAGTTCGTTGACTATCACAGTGATATGTAGGTTGTGTCCAAGTTAAACTTATTGGGGTGTTTGTAATATTAAATGTTTCATTCAAAAGAATTGAGCAATTAGTCGCATCGAAAATCTGATTAAATGTATAATTGCCATCCGCCAACATCAAATCCAGCTGACTATCGCTCGTTGATACCTGTTGAGCCGTTCCATTCAAAGTATAATCTATGAAATAAGGCGGATTCCCTTGCAATTGAATCGTCAATAATGTAAGATTGGAAGCACATTGATACACCGGTTGTGAAAATTGAATATCCAATGTATCAAAATCAAATACATGATACTGATTCAATGGCACTACACAATTTGTTGCATCAGTAATTTGAAAAAATTGATACACCCCATTTTCAAAATAATGATCGAAAATACTGTCTGTAGTCTGCAATTGCAGAAGCTGTCCATTCCGAGAATAAGAAATTACCCATGGATTGTTTCCTTTAAGCTCAATATGTATCATTGCAGAATTACTGTCACAATTAAAATATGGTGAAGACAAACTGTCTGAAAGTTTTTCATTATGAATCGATAAATTCTGATTGATTTCTAAACGGCAATCATTCGAATCGATTAATGTTTGAAGTAGATAATCTCCATTCGCCAATTTTGGAATGTAATTATCAGAGGTAAATGTGATGGTATCATTGGCAGCATTCCCGTTTAATTGATATACCAGATGATACATTGGCGTGCCTGTACAATCCAAAAGGATTTCTGTTGAATCGGTGCCACATAAGTACTGTTGCGTAATTGGAGCTAACGTTAGTTTAGTTTGCTTGATGTAAAAATAGTCCTTTGCCTTAAAACCTAATATTTGGTTTGAATCGAGAAGATTCCGAATGGAATACTGACCTTCTTGAGTCAGGTTTAAAAACATTGAATCTACATTACTCGTCAGACTGCTATACAATGTATCATTTCTATATAAATCAAAACTAAAAGGTGGTGTTCCGATAAATGACACCTTTAAGACCGAAGAATCAGACAGACATGTATTTTGCACAGACCATTCAGCCTTAGGCATTCTTTTGATTCTTAGAAAAAATGTATCCAATGCTTCGCAGGGAAAACGATGGGTTGTGAAATTATAAAAGAAAGATGCGTTCCTTAAGGTATCCGGTGTATTAAAATAATTCTGAGTCGTATGAATCGTATTTTCCTCAGCCATATAGGTGACATTATCGTTAGCCCCATAGGAAAACAGATATTGAGTGGATTGATTCTTAATAGTTTTTCGAATCGAATCAATCGGATGATTGGTAAATAATCCATCAAATTCAAATTGCTGCGGACCCGTAGGATAATTCAACATATTAAAATTGATACTATAACCCGATGCCGCATTGGTACCGTCGGGTTCCGTTTGTAAGGAAGTAAAAAATGCTCCCCATGAGCCTGCAGACAATCCTAAAACAACCACTTTTTTATACTTTGATTGTAAGTACTTTGTCAATGCAATAATTTGAATATAACCATTTGCGGCCCAATTCCTGTTCATTAAATTGGTCTTCATCTTCATCTGAGGATAACTCAGCTTTTTTCTACTGGTCGGCGTCACTGAAGCCCACAAGGAAATAAAATCTTCGTTCGGCCTCACATAAGTGTAGACTTCCCCGTAATTAAGACACTTCTGAGCAATCAAACAAACAGAATTATGATAATCACCGGGATTCAAATCGGCGATAGATGTAGATTCGTGATAACCCGTTCCGGGAATAATTAAAAATGCAATATTCGTATCTTGTGCAAAATCATTTTTATAAAAAAAACTGGTTGCCGTATCCCCATCCAGCTTAAAATTTACTTTACCCGTGTGAAAAAAATTACCCATTCCGGCCCAACCGATATAGTTTACAAAATCCAAATCCGGCATCATGGTATGATTTTCAAAAAGACCAACCCGTTGGTATGAACCATAAAATTGTTCCGGAGAAAATTTAAACAATTTCCTTAGGGTATTGACTTCTGAAAGAGAATCTTTTATTTCATCAAAATATTGATAACTGGTATCAACACCGGTATAATAGTTCAACATTGGATCTGAATACACGGTTCCGGACATTTGAGCCGATGATTGAATAGCGAAAATCAAATAAATAACAAATTGAATCCATTTTAATTTCATACGGCAATGTTGTATTCCTTATTCTTTTTCGTAGTTAACTCCTGACAAATGGCACATTCAAGCGAAGTTAAGCCTAAACTCTCGTAAAGCAAAACCAAGATGGGGTATAAACCCAAAACAATTATAGAGAGCATTGTCTGCTACTTTCCCGGAATTTCCAATTGTCTGATAATCTTCGCCGGCACCCCACCGATGACTACATTGGATGGGAATGATTTAGTGACGACACTGTTTGCCCCTACGGTCACATTATCACCCAATTCGACCCCTTTGGTAATGGTTACATTGGCTGCGATCCAACAATTCTTACCCAGCTTAATATTACCCTTATGATGTATGCTCCGATCTACGGCATCATGATCGCCTGTTTGGATACACACATTATAGGACCAAATAGTGCCCTCTCCTATTTCCAGAGTCGTACCCGGAAAAATGGTAAAATAACATCCGCCACTTACGACAAAACTGGTAACGATAGAATTTCGTTGCTTCGGCATAATGATATTTCGGTAACCATCTATTCTTGAAGTAAAATGAACCGGGCATTTCGCTTTGATATTAATACCCAGAACATACTGATGAAAACGATTCCAAAAAACCAATCCGAAATTTCGGGGAACCATGTATCCGATATTGTTTCGGATCAAAAATTGCATCAATCTTTCTTTCATCCTCGGTGCATCATTTGTTTAATCTTTTGCATAACCTTCTCATATATTTCCCGGTAGGCTTGCAGACCGCTGAACAAATATACAATGTGTAAAGCAATCAAATAACATACGATCAATCCAAATACGATGACATAATGATCCAGATACCGACTGACGATGGGATAGAATAATGCCGCAAGAAGGATATTCACGATTAAAGCCCTGAGCAAAACCGGCAAGTCGAAATAATCGGTCAATTTGATTTTAAGCGCATAAATCGTTGAAACCACTAACCCACTCGCCAACAAGTATAAAGTCATTAAAAATGAAACTACAGCGCCCATAATTCCGAAATGATCGATCATCCAATAACTCAATGGTATACTTATGAGAAAAAAGACCAAATTATTCAATAAAATCAAATTGGTTTTTTTAGAAATCACAAGCAAATCCTGATAATCATTAAATCTGACCAATAAAGCCAAATTGTATATGGCAAAAACACCTGCACTTAATTCATATTTGGTCGATAAGTACAAAATGATCAATGGCTTACTGAACAAAGCCAACATAAAACAAACCGGGAAAATGATGAGCGCAGTATAATTATTGATTTTTCTCTTCACGGACAGAAGGGTACCAATTTCGTTCTTAGTGATCATTTTGCTGTAGGTGGGCATCATTACCGTAGTCACACTTGAAAATATGATACTTACAAAAGGAAACTCTATCGCTCCGTTTCTGAAAATGGAGAAGTCTTTTGGCGATAATAAATGTGAAATGATCACTGAGGAGACCTGAATAATTCCAATGGCTATTAAACCGGTCATCATCATCGGCATGCCTACTTGTAACATTTGCTTTCTAATTTCAGGATCAATGACTTTCATTGAAAATTTCATCCGCAGATAGCCTTTTGGGAGAAAAAACAGGAAGGTCGTAAATTGAAGTAAAGAAATTAAGGATATCCAGATTAAAATGGATTGGGATGTTTTAAACTTACTGGCTATCACCACAAATCCAAGGGCTTTCAAAATATTGAAACAAATATTAATGGCTGATACCACTCCTGATTTTTCAATAAATACAAATGTGGCAAAAACATAGTAGATAATATTGATCAGAAAAATCGCCGGCAGGTAAAATAATAGATTATAAAAAAAATCCGGATTATTGAAAACCATATTATTGTAGTACCCAAATAACAGCACCAATAATATACCTCCGATATTACTCAGGGCAATTACTAATAATCCTGTCTGAAAAACATCCTTGATTCGTTTCTCAAAAGTGGCAAAAATAATATTGATGACATTGACGATACCCAATCCAAACAAGACCTGAAAAAAACTACCATATAAAACAACCTGACCATAAGTCGCGTAATGCTCATAAGACAAGCTTCGGGCAATAATGGGAAAAGAAATGAAATTGACCAGTAGGTTAATCCAATTGGATGTAAAAATGTGCAGAAACCCTTTTACGTTTTGCCTCATGGATTTAGTTTATAGGGCGCTTTATACTGAAATATCACAGCGGCACTTGTTGATTATACATACGCTCAATGATGTCCACCACTTTCAAACCTTCTAATGCATTGGTCGTGATGGTCGCACGATTTTTCAATACATCCACTACATTCTCTATGACGTAATGGTGATTGGCCGCACTGCCCTTATAGGCTCCGTAATCATTCCCCGGATTGGTAGGCGCAAGATCCGGCATGACATAGTCTTTTACGTGACAAACTTCCACTTTATCCATATACTGGCCTCCGATTTTTACACTTCCATTCTCCGCAATAATCGTCATCGAGCTCTCTAAATTCTTGTCCCAAATGGAAGTCGAAAAATTGAGACAACCCAAACCACCATTTACAAATTCGAAATTGATGACCCCGCTATCCTCGATAAACTCAGTGAGATGAGCGTGATTGAAATTGGTAAACTTCGATTGTATCTGCTGAATATCACCAAACAGCCAATACATTAAATCAATGAAATGAGAAAATTGCGTAAACAATGTTCCTCCGTCCAAATCCTTTTTACCGTGCCAACTGTCTTTTTTGTAATACCGGTCATCTCGATTCCAATAGCAGTTCAATTGTACCATGAATATTTTTCCCAATTTATTACTATCGATCAATTCCTTAATCCAAACACTGGGCGGGCTATAACGATTTTGCATGACGGCAAATACATGTTTATGTACATGCAATGCTTTATAAATCACCATTTCTGCATCCTGCTTGCTTAAAGCCATGGGCTTTTCGATTACAATATGCTTTTTGGCTTCAAGGCAGGCTAATGCATGTGTTGCATGAAATCCATTGGGCGAAGCAATATTGACGACATCAACCTGTTTGGCGATATCTGAAGCCAGAAATTCTTCAATAGATGAAAAATAAGTTGCTGCGTAAGATTCAATTCCTAATTGATCTTTGGGCTTAATGTCAACCAAAGCCAACAATTCTGACTCTTCATTGCGGCTGATCATTTCAGCATGACGCTTTCCTATGTGTCCACAACCGATTACGGCATATTTGATCTTTGTCATAATTAATCCAATCGGGTTACAATATTGTTTTCTAATCTATAATGTTGTCCACTCTCTTCGCAAATGGCTATTCCTTCTGCATTAAAATTCAAACGATGTCCGTATTCACTCATCCATCCGATCTGCCGGGCCGGATTACCGACCAATAAAGCATAATCCGGTACATTTTTGGTCACCACAGCCCCTGCTCCGATAAATGCAAATTTGCCGATATCATGACCGCAAACGATAGTCGCATTTGCACCAATTGATGCGCCGTTGCCTACATGGGTTTTATCATATTGGCCGCGACGGTTGACGCCGCTTCTCGGATTGGTCACATTGGTAAAAACGCAGGAAGGACCTAAGAATACATCATCACCACAAGTCACTCCGGTATAAATTGACACGTTATTTTGAATCTTGACATTTTTCCCTAAAACAACTTCAGGTGAAATCACTACATTCTGGCCGATATTACATTGATCGCCTATCGTACACCCCGGCATGATATGACTAAAGTGCCATATTTTAACCCCTTCCCCAATCATGCAGCCTTCATCAACCACTGCAGTGGGATGTGCAAAATACTTCTTCTCCATAGTATACGAGGAGCGAAGGTAAAATAAACTGCTTTGATTAGGAAATTAAACTCAATAAATAATCACCGTATCCGCTTTTGCGAAGTTGTTGTGATAATGCTTCTAATTGCTTGTCATCAATATACCCCATGCGATAGGCCACCTCCTCAATACAACCGATTTTTGTGCCTTGTCGCTTCTCTATCACCCGAACAAATTCACTGGCATCGTGCAGACTGTCAAAAGTACCGGTATCCAGCCATGCCGTAGTTCTATCCAGGACCGATACATTCAATTTGCCGGCCTCTAAATAATGCTTATTCACATCCGTTATTTCATATTCGCCCCTTGGAGAAGGCTTAAGATTTTTCGCGATCTCTATCACTGAGTTGTCGTAAAAATACAATCCCGGAACTGCATATCTGGAACGTGGCTGTTGTGGTTTTTCTTCAATGGATATGGCCTTCATCTCCGCATTAAACTCTACCACTCCGTAACGCTCGGGATCTGAAACCGGATAGGCAAAAACATAGCCTCCTTCCACATCACTCAGCGTCTGTAATTGACGCCCCAAACCCGCTCCATAGAATATATTATCGCCTAACACCAGGGACACTTTATCCTGACCCACAAATTGTTCTCCAATCACAAAAGCCTGAGCCAGTCCATTAGGAACCTCTTGTACCGCATAGTTAATCTCACATCCAATTTCCTTCCCATCACCCAAAAGTCGTTTAAATTGCGAATGATCTTCCGGTGTCGTAATGATCAGAATCTCCCGTATACCCGCCATCATCAATACCGACAAAGGATAATAAATCATCGGCTTGTCATATATAGGCATGAGCTGCTTGGATATGGCTTTGGTAATCGGATATAAACGCGTACCGGATCCTCCGGCTAATATGATTCCTTTCATAGTATTGTCTTACTTGGTTAATTGAGTGTTTATCTACGGGAATATTGGGCTTCGTAATAATTCAGATAATCGCCGCTGGTCACATGTGCCAGCCATTCCGGATTAGCCAAATACCAATCAATGGTTCGGCTTAATCCTTCTTCAAAAGTCACTGATGGAACCCAGCCTAATTCATCTTTCAGCTTAGTAGCATCAATGGCATAACGTAAATCATGACCTGCCCGATCTTTCACGTAAGTAATCAATTGCTCCGAACTACCGGTATCTTGACCCAATTTTTCATCCATTAATCGACATAAAAGACGAATAAGATCGATATTGGTCCATTCATTATGCCCGCCAATATTATAGGTCTCCCCTATCTTTCCACGATGCAAAATCGTATCAATAGCAGAAGCATGATCAATGACATACAGCCAATCTCTTACATTCTCACCTTTACCGTAAATGGGCAAGGGTTTCTTTTGAAGAATGTTATGAATAGAAAGTGGAATTAGTTTTTCAGGGAAATGATTCGGACCGTAATTATTGGAACAATTACTGATGATCACCGGCAAATGATAGGTATGAAAAAAGGCCATCACCAAATGATCACTTCCGGCTTTGCTAGCCGAATAAGGACTTCTCGGATCATAAGCAGTGTCTTCATAAAAGAATCCGGTTTCTCCCAGGGAGCCATAAACTTCGTCGGTAGACACATGATAAAACAATTTACCGGCATAGTCGCCTCCCCAATATTGACGGGCCGCATTCAACAAAGTGGCCGTTCCCATCACATTGGTCTGTACAAAGGCTAATGGATCCGTTATGGACCGGTCGACATGCGATTCGGCTGCCAGATGAATCACGGTATCAATCTGATTTTCTTCAAATAGAGTGGTCACCAATGCAGCATCACAGATATTACCTTTTACAAAACGGTAATTCGGCAAGTCCTCCATATCTCTGAGGTTTTCCAAATTACCGGCATAGGTGAGCGCATCTAAATTAACCACCAAATAATTGGGATATTGGATGAGCATTCTGCGCACCACATGAGAACCAATAAAGCCTGCACCGCCGGTGATCAGAATATGTTTATCAAATGACATAGGCGCAAATATACAAGTTTAGGTTTTATTTTAAGCCCCAATCCAAAGACCCCAAAATGGTGAAAATCTATTTCATCTTACGGCTAAAAAATAGTATCATTAAAAACAAGGTCGTACTCAAATAAGACACTACGGTGGCCCAGGCAGCACCGATGACATGAAACGAAGGTATCCAGAGAAAATCTAATATCAAACAAATAACGAGACCAATGATGCCGGCATATAAATTAATGATCACCTTATTCCTCGCAGCAAAATAAGCACTCAAAGGCATCGTCAGGGCAAATGGAATAATACCCAATAATAAAATTCCGATGAGCTCAACAGAGGGTTCAAACTCGGTCCCAAAAATAGTCGGTAAAAATAACCGGGCTGCAAAATATCCCGCCACACCGGCAATCAGGGCATACCCACCTGCCTGAATCGTCCATCGCCGAATTTTTAAAAACATTTCCTGACTGTCTCCTTCTCCGGCGATATAGGGATAGATGACGGTCTGTAACGCTGCCGGTAATAACCAGATCATCTGCGCCAAAGAAACCGCCAAGGTGTATTGGCCCAATGCCTGCTTATCTGTATGAAAGTAATTGATGATCCAAATGTCCATTTTGTAATTCATAAACTGAACCAGGTTGGTGATGAAGACCATGCCTGAAAATAACATCAAGGGTTTAAACAAATTCCAGTTGCCCACGGCCCCATTGAAATACTGTTTGTCAGTTTTATAAATATGGAGAAGGTATAATACACTCTGAATGATTAATACGAAAACCATCACCGAAATCACCCAATACAATGGCATAATGGTCGGACCAACAATTTGATGAAATCGAAGTCCATAGCATAGCAGTAAGCATATGCTGCCTGTCATGGCAATTCGGGCTGCAGGTATAAATTTCTTTTCCGCTTGAAGTATAGCCGTAAAAAAAGAATTGAGTAATGTAAATACGATCTGTACGACGATGACCCATATCCATGAATGTGCATGCAATATAAATTCCGGCAAAAAACCATCCAGCCATCCACCTGTAATGGCCAAGCCGACAAAACCGGCAATGATGATTCCGGCAAGCAAGATGTATATGATGGTTCGGAGCAGTAAACCCGAT
Organism: Chitinophagaceae bacterium; assembly: GCA_016786845.1. Lineage (GTDB taxonomy): Bacteria > Bacteroidota > Bacteroidia > Chitinophagales > Chitinophagaceae > OLB11. The sequence goes on from JAEUVB010000023.1 coordinate 111,997, forward strand.
CGGGGTATTTTACCTGCTGCAATAAAAACCACCATCCCTTGCGATAAACCTAATCCGGCGATCATCACCAATGTGGCAACAAAAGTGACATATAAGGCCAGTTCTCCCTGACCATAAGAACCCAACATCCTGGCCAATACCACAGAACTCAGAAAGGTACAAAGCACAGAAACGATCTGCGATGCATAGGTTGTAAAAATGTTCTTCTGAAGGCCCGACACATTCCAAATGTAGAAAAAATATAAGTCTCACAAGGGAATATCCTGATTAAAAAAAATGGCCATCTCATCGATGGCCATTCTGTTGTATGCTATTTAGTTTACCAAACCTTGGCTCTTTCTGCTTCAGGCTTATACATTTTGTTTCCTTCTTTTACATTAAATGCTGCATAAAAAGGTGCGAAATTCGATAAAGGACCATTGCAACGATGACTGCCCGGTGAGTGAACATCCGTTACCAAACGCTGAGCTGCTTCTTCGTCGCGAATGTTCTGACGCCATACTTGTGCCCAACTCAGGAAGTAACGCTGATCCGGTGTAAACCCGTCTATCTTTTCATTACTTTTTCCTTGCTTGGTCATTTTGAATGCTTCATAAGCAATGGTCACACCACCTAAATCGGCAATGTTCTCACCCAAGGTCAGGGCACCATTCACATGCTTGCCATCTAAAATGGTATAGCCGTCATATTGTTCTTTGACCATTTTAGTCTTTTCATCAAAACGCTTCTTATCTTCTGCACTCCACCAATTTTTCAGGTTACCATCCGCAGCATACTGACAACCCTGATCGTCAAAACCATGAGTCATTTCATGTCCGATGACCGCACCGATAGCCCCATAAATAGCTGCATCATCGACACTCAAATCAAAGAATGGATATTGCAAAATACCGGCCGGGAAAACGATTTCATTGAAAGCCGGATTGTAATAGGCATTTACGGTTGGCGGCGTCATACCCCATTCTGTTTTATCCACCGGCTTACCTAATTTCGAAATATTATACTTGTAATCAAACACATTTGAAGCCAATACATTTTTCGCATAGTTTTCGCGTACGATTTCTAAACCGGTATAGTCTCTCCATTTGTCAGGATAACCGATTTTCTTGATGAAGGTATGGAGCTTTTCCAAGGCCTTGGTCTTGGTACTGTCACTCATCCAATCCAATTGTTTGATACGACTTTCAAAGGCAATCTGCAAATTATTGACCAACTCCAGCATACGCTTTTTCGCTTCTGCCGTGAAATATTTGTCGGTATACATTTTACCCAATTGCTCTCCAACGGCTCCATCTACAACGCCCAATACACGCTTCCATCTTGGCTTTTGCTCTTCTTGACCACGCATAATCTTTCCATAAAAATTAAAATCTTCCTGATCGAAATCCTTGCTTAAGAAGCCGGCCATCTGACTGATGGTATGCCATTTCAAATAGATCTTCCAATCTTCAATCGGTGTTTTGCTCAACATGCTTGCAAGTGCAGCAAAAAATTCAGGCTGAGCCACCAATACCGTATCCTGATTACTAATCATCATGGTATTCAGTATAGACTTCCAATCCAAACCCGGTGTTTTAGCACTCAGTTCTGCCAGGGTAAATTTGTTATACAATTTATATGGGTCACGCATGGCCACTCTATCCATACTGGCTTTGGCCAGGGCAGTTTCTATGCCCATAATGGTCGCAGCATGTTTTTTAGCATCAGCTTCCGGTTCGCCACTCAAGGTGAGCATGGTGGCCATATGTACCAGATATTTTTCACGGATGTCTTTTTCACGCGGATCATTCTTCAGGTAGTAATCGCGGTCAGGCAATCCCAATCCGCCTTGAAACATGTTCAGGATGTAATTCGTTACGTTTTTATCATCCGGACCAACATAGGTTGCAAATAATGGATTCATTCCCATGGTGGCCATGTGCGCAATTTCATTCACCAATCCGGGTACATCTTGAATGGCGGCTATTCGATTCAACGACTCATCAATGGCATGTATTCCGGCTTTGTCAATGGCTGCAGTATCCATTCCACTGGCATAGAGGTCACCCACCATTTGTTCGGGACTTCCTTTTTTCATGCCGGTTTTAGCAGAGGTTTCTTCCAATATGCCTTTCAGGGCTTTCTTATTAAAATCTTCAAGTAAATTGAAACTTCCCCAACGGGTTTCAGATGCAGGAATCGGATTTTTCTTCATCCAGTTGCCTCCGGCAAATTGATAAAAATCATCGCCCGGATTTACCGTGGAATCGATAAAACTGGGGTCAATAAATTTTACGCCCTCCGGAAGGGATGTAAAGGCCTTGGTATTCCCCGCCTGATTTTGACAGGAATAAAGTCCAAGGGTCAGGCAGCAAAGTGCCAGTAGTGTTTGTAATTTCATATTTGTTTTTTTGCGGGCTAAAAATAAGCCCTATTCTTTAGATCGAGACTAAATAAGGATGAATGGCGGAATAATTATGTCAATGCACAAAAGCCCATTACGGCCCCACGGATCAACCCTTCACAGTTAAATTTCATGTAATTTTAGGATTCAGGCATTCAAAGCAAGTTTTTTTTCTATTTTTGGGCCTGATGAGTACCGAACAAGTGATCACCCCCAAAGTAAAAAAAGGTAAGGCTACCTATATCTATTCCATCATCGGGGTGGCTCTGGTATTATTTCTCCTTGGCGCGCTCGGCTGGCTGGTCATCAATGCCGGACAACTATCCAAGGTGCTGAAGGAAAATATCGAAGTGATCGTGGAATTCAATGACAATACCCGGGATGAAATGGCGATCAAAATGAAGAACATCATCGACCAGCAGGCCTTCGTTAAATCATCTGAATATATTTCTAAAGAAAAGGCCGCTGAAATCTTTAAAAAAGAAGTCGGCGATGAGTTTTTGCAGGTGCTGGATTATAATCCTCTTTTTACCTCCATCAATATTCATTTGCACGCCGACTATATGAATACCGATAGTCTGAAGAAAATTGAGCGCTTTCTCAAACAAAGCAATATCGTCCGTGGCGTATCTTATCAGAAGAACCTCATCGATATCATGAATAAGAATGTCCGCCGTATCGGTTTGGTCATTCTGGCCATTTCTTTATTCCTCATTTTTTCTGTCATCATCCTGATTGATAATACGATACGCCTGGCGATGTTCAGTAATCGTTTCCTCATCAAGACCATGCAAATGGTGGGTGCCACCCGTTGGTTTATTGCCAAACCCTTTAATATACGGGGCGTCATCAATGGTATCATCAGTGCCCTCATCGCCATCGTCGGAATCTGGTTATTGAAATTCTTCGCCGAAAGTGCCCTGCCCGAATTAAAAAGCCTCTACAGCCTCAAATGGATGTTGATCCTTTGCAGCAGTATTCTCACCCTGGGTATACTCATATCTTTGCTCAGCACCCATCGTGCGGTCATCAAATACCTTAAAACACAATTAGACGATCTCTATTAATCCATATTACTATGTCAAAAACACCTGAAACAAACGCTCCGGCATCGGCCCCGCAAACACCTAATTCAAATCCTCAAACGGTTCCAAACAAAAATGGTTTCTTGTTTGGGAAAGAAAACTACTGGATGATGCTGGCGGGATTAGCCGTCATCATTATTGGTTTTATGTTGATGTCCGGTGGCAAGAGCACCGATCCGAATGTGTTTAATGATAAAGAATTGTATAGCTTCCGCCGCATCACCTTGGCTCCGATTTTAGTTTTGCTCGGACTGGCCATTGAAGGATATGCGATCATGAAAAAGCCTAAGAACGCTTAATTCTTTTTTATTCCATGTCTATTTTTCAGGCTATCCTCATAGCCATACTTGAAGGTCTGACCGAATTTCTGCCGATCTCTTCCACTGCCCATATGGTATTCTTAAGTTCCGTATTCGGCATTGAGAAAGATGAGTTTGTGAAGATGTTTCAGGTGTCCATACAATTTGGTGCCATCCTCGCGGTTGTGTTTTTATACTGGCGTAAATTTTTCAATTTCAAAGGCATCAATTTTTACGTCAAATTAGCTTGTGCCGTTGTCCCGGCTCTCGTCTTAGGTTACTTCTTCGACGACGCCATTGAAAGTGTACTGGAAAAACCTGTCCCCATTGCCATCGTCCTCATCGTCGGAGGCATCATCCTATTATTTGTCGATGCCTATTTTAAAAACCCTCAGATTCTAAAGGAAGAAGATATCAGTCTGCCCAAAGCCATCAAAATCGGATTTTGGCAATGCCTCGCCATGATGCCGGGCACGAGTCGGGCTGCAGCATCCATCATCGGAGGCATGCAACAAAAACTCTCCCGGGAAACCGCCGCAGAGTTTTCCTTTTTCCTGGCCGTACCCACTATGTTGGCCGTCACGGCCTACTCTGTCTTTCTTAAAAAATGGACGCACAACGGCTTGACCGAAAAAGGCTATCAAATGATTATGGCCGACAATCACCATATTCAACTGTTTGTATTAGGAAATGTAATTGCCTTTGTCGTGGCTGTCATTGCCATTAAACTCTTTATCGGGGTGATCAAAAAATACGGGTTTAAGATTTGGGGATGGTACCGTATCGTCATCGGATCCATACTCCTGGCCTATTTCCTCCAATCCGGTTTATAATGTCATAAATTCCTCCATATCCTCAGCTGCAAAACCCTTACATTTGCGCCCATGCTGAGTTACAGAGATAACGTTGCGGAGGGTTTGGTCGCCGAACAATTTCCCATAGATTCCATCGCCAACGTTGCGGCCATTCAGGTCGATTATTTGCCGGAGCATGGTATACAAATGCATTGCCATTTTTTACATGATCAGCAGGCATATGGTTTTCGTTTCTTCTTCAGCGTCGATTACCTCAGTCGTTTCGAAACTTCTTTCGATAATCCCTTCCCCTTATGGATGGCTTCCTCTAAAGTTTTTGATGTAGAAAGCGAAACTTTTTGCAAGCTCAAACACACCTTCACCGAACTCGCCGAAAATACCTTGCAAGGCGTCTATCGTCAGATATTTTTGGAAAGCAAGGCCCTTCATTTATTATTGTATACCCACACCGATTGCGAGGAAAAAGAAGATGCCCGCGCTTGTTTCAAATGCAAATTCCTCAATATCCCTTCCGAAAAGCAAAAGATCCTTCAGGCTCGGGTATTGCTCATGATCAATATCTCCTCTCCCCCTTCCATTCCTCAATTGGCCAAGGCCGTACATATCAATGATTGCTATTTAAAGAAAGGCTTTCGGGAGATGTTCGGTTCTTCGGTCTTCGATTTTGTGCAACAAGAAAGAATCAAAAAAGCCAAACACCTTTTGTTGCAAACCACGAAATCCATTCTGGATATTGCGTTGGAGTTGGGCTATTCCAATACCAGTAATTTCACCAATGCTTATAAGAAACTGACCGGATACGCGCCTACGGAATATCAGCGCATGCATCAGGCGGGGTAAACATCTAAATTGGCAAATATCCAATTAAGCCTGCCCTCGCTGTTCATTAAAGAAGCCACTTTTCATTCCTGTGAAATTCGAAATTATAGTCGATTATATTTTTTTTCATTTTGGGCATGCTCCGCCGCGGCGGACCGCGCTATCCGCTGCAAGTCCCGCGAGCAGAGCCTCGCGGGAGCTTTCCGCTACTATCGCTCATGCGATCCTCGTTCCAGTTTGGGCATTTCTCGCAGAATTCAACACTTAGAATCACGTCTTTAATCAGAAGGTGTGTTGATTAAGGAACAATCAAACACAGAGTTTTACAGAACATGCACACACAGAGTTTCACGGAGTAGTACATTCTGAAAATTCTAAAATTCTGTAAATTCTGATTCAGACAATTACCGCAAACAAAAGCTCCTGAATCCAGAACAGGAAACCCTACGAAGACCAATAACTCAACACTAAAAACTAAGCACTAAAAACTCACTTCTTCACCTCCTTCACCTCTTTAACATCTTTAACTTCCTTCACCTTCCGCGCATTCTCAGCCGTCTTCGCCGCCGCAGCAATCTGCTTCCTCACCTTATCAAATTTCTTATCCTCCCAATTGATCAGGACATAAAAATATTGTCTCACCTTTTCGGAATTGCGTAACATCAAGTCGAGGTACTGACCGTAGAGGTCCTGATGAAATAAACTCACGAGTACATAGCAATCCAAAAACCCAAGTTGATCCATGGCCCTGGCAAATTGAAACTGATCGGCCGCCGTATTGTTGAGCATGCGCTTCCATGCATAGACTTCCAGGTAACGTTCCGCGGTCTTCTCATTGGGCCTCACTATGCCTATGGTATCGAAATAACTGAAGACATCCTGCTTGGCAGCTTGATAATGCCACCATGGCGTTTTCTCTTGAGCGATGATTTCCTCATAGACCTTAGAGGTTGTGGCCGGGAATACCTCACGCTTGATCCATTGACTATTGAACAGCCTCCCCGATTTGGCCACTACCCTTTCCAAGACACTAAAATAATGATGCTGAGGATAGATCATAATCGCTTCAATGATGGATGCAGCGGCTTCTTTATATTTTCCTAAATTGTAATAGGCCATCGACAGCTTCTCATATCCTTCAGGCCGCCAAACATTCAATTGTGTGGCTCTTCGGTAGGCCCTGAAACCGAGGGTATCACTATTCATCATAAAATAGGCATCACCCAGTTTCAACCATGCCTGAAAGAATAAGGAATCTTTTTTCACGGCCTTCTCAAACCATTTGGCTGCCGCAGGTATATCATCGCTGTAGTAATCTTCGAGTCCACTCTGATAGGCCGTTCTTGCTTCTTCATTCACTTCCAAATCGGGGTCCACCGTATCCACATAAAACTCCCGCATATATCGCGATGCCGAATCCACATTGTCGAGCAGCCGTGTCGAGGATCGTGCATTTTGCAGCATATCATACAAATACATATCATAGGGTATCTGGGCTATCTCTTCCAACATTTTCAGTTGCCGCTTAAGTCCGTTGTCTTTCGGCTTCTTCACCTGCCATCCACCTACTTCGATACCTCCGGACTCGCCTTCTTCATCATTCAGTAAAGTAGAATCTATGGTCACTACCGCTTCCTGCAAAACAGGTTCTTCCTCTTCATCCAACTTCTTTTCTTTCTTCTCTTTCCTCGATTTTTTTTCTTTGCGTGGCGAACGATCTAATCCATTCCATCCATTGGTATCGGCTGCTTCATTCACTTTTTCCTCCTTGATCTTGCTCACCACCGGAGCCTCATCCTGATACAAGGTATCGGTATCATATACGTCGGGCGCATTCATACTGTCTTTGATATGTCGTGGATTCAGGATGTCCATAGCCGCTCCTGCCTCTTGTATGCGCCTCAGCACCTGTCTTTGCATTTGCACCAAAGCCTCATGGTAGTAAGCTTCATTCGGATGTTTGCGCACCAGCTCCTTCAGTATTCTTTCGCCCTCAAAAATCTTCAGCTCATTATAGAGTTTACGGGCACGTTCCACTTTTCGCTTATCATCATTGGGTATCACCTGATCGACTTTCTTTTGCGCCAAAGCCGGCATCAGCATCAAGGTCAACAACAAGGAATAAATAAACTTCTGCATATGGGTAGACTAAAGAAATGAAATGCCTCTCAAATTTAATCGAATTTATGAGTTTTCAGCCCGCTTGTTTCCAAATGTTTCGATCGCACCCTACTTTCGTCGCATGAAATCCGGAATTCTCTTTTTTGCCCTCTGTCTCATCTTATCATCCTGCAGCAAGCCACAGGCCGATCTGATCGTGCATCATGCCAAAATTTATACCGTGAATGCGGCCTTCGATACCGCTTCGGTGCTCGTCATCAAGGACGGTAAAGTATTGGCCGTAGGCGGTGACACTTTATTGAATCAGTATCAGTCGAAACAAGTAGTGGATGCACAAGGACAATTTATTTATCCGGGCTTCATCGATGCCCACTGTCATTTTACGGGCTATGCCATGGATCATTACAAACTGGCCTTATTCGGTACCCGCTCATTTCAGGAGGTCTTGGAAAAAGTTAAATCTTATGCGACCACTTCTAAGAGAGAATGGATAGAAGGCCGCGGCTGGGATCAGAATGATTGGGCACAAAAAGTATTTCCGACCAAGGACTCATTGGACATTTTATTTCCCAATCGTCCGGTCTTTTTACTCAGGGTCGATGGGCATGCCGTACTCTGTAATCAGAAGGCATTGGATTTGGCCGGCATTACCCCTCAAACCAATATACCCGGTGGTGAAGTGATTTTGAAAAATGGCCAACTCACCGGACTCCTGCTCGACAATGTGGTGGACCAAGTCAAGAAGGTGATCCCAAAACGAACTCAAGAGGAAGTAACCGAAGACTTTATCCGTACTCAAGCCGAATGTTTCCAATTGGGCCTCACCGGTGTGGTCGATTGCGGGGTGTCGAAATATGTGGCCGATTGGATGCAGGCAGCTCAAGAAAAAAATAAGATCAGTATGCGGGTTAGTTTTTTACTCAGTGATGAAAAGGAAAACTACGATCATTATTTGTCACTCAAACCTTTTCGCAACGAACGATTGCATATCGCAGGATTTAAAGTGTATGCCGATGGTGCTTTAGGTTCGAGAGGGGCTTACTTACTTTCGGACTATAGCGATCGCCACGGACATCGCGGTTATCTCATTACCTCCGAAGATTCGATGAAACGTATTGCAACTAAAGTGGCCGCCACCGAATATCAATTGTGTACACATGCCATTGGAGATGCAGCCAACAGAGCCACACTCAATATTTACGGACAAGTATTACCCGCGAAAAATGATCGTCGCTGGCGTATCGAACATGCACAGGTGGTCGATACGAATGATATTCATTTGTTTGGTGAACATCAAATCATTCCTTCCGTGCAACCCACCCATGCCACCAGCGATATGTATTGGGCCGGCGATCGACTGGGACCACAGCGCGTAAAGACCGCCTATGCCTATAAGACCTTGCTTCAGCAAAATGGATGGCTGCCTTTAGGCACAGACTTCCCGGTAGAATCATTGAATCCGTTGTTTACGTTTGCAGCGGCGGTTAATCGTATGGATAAAGAAAATTTTCCTACTAACGGATTTCAAACCGAGAATGCCCTCAGTCGTGAAGAAGCCCTGCGCGGCATTACCATATGGGCAGCGAAATCCGTGTTTGAAGACGATGTCAAAGGAAGTCTCGAAGCGGGTAAGTTCGCCGACTTCGTCATCCTCCCCATCGATCTGATGAAGGCTTCACATACTGAATTGTATCAAACGAAAGTCACTTCGACTTATTTGGGTGGAGAAAAAAAGTAAGCTTACGACACCTAGGATTTTTCTTTCTCACTCTCTTTCTCAAGCTCCTCGCGCAGCGCGGGTTCCGGGTCCCCGAAACGGCTGATGTATCGACCGAATGCTTACTCGGGGGCATAAACATTACACGCCCATTTTACCGAAATGATTAAAGGTATACCCAACTAAAAACTAAGCACTAAGCACTAAAAACTCTTTTTAATCCAATTTATAAATCTCCATAATATTCTTAAGGATAGAAGGGAAATCAATCTTAAGATCGATGAGCTTACCGGTATGAATATCGAACACCCACCCGTGTACGAGCAGTCCCCTTTCTTTATGTGCACTTTGTACGGCCGCGGTCTTGATGAGGTTCACACATTGTTCCTGTACATTCAATTCCACGAGTCGGTCGTATCGACGATCCATATCCTCAATGGCATTCAATTCATCTTTATGCAGACGATACACATCGCGAATATTTCTCAGCCATGGATTCAGAATACCCATGTCGGTCGATTGCATGGCAGCCTTCACACCACCACAGGCATAATGTCCGCACACTACAATTTGTTTCACCTTAAGATGACGTACGGCATAATTCAATACCGACATCACATTCAAATCGATACTGATGACCATATTGGCAATATTGCGATGAATAAAGGCCTCCCCGGGTTGTATACCCATGAGGTCCTCAGCCGTCACCCGACTATCGGAACATCCGATGTATAAAAATTCCGGAGACTGGCCCTGAGCCAATTTTTCGAAATAGTCCGGCGCAACTGCCAACTTCTCGGCGATCCATTTTTCGTTGTTCTGAAAGACTTTGGAGATATCCATGGTATACGATTTTGATTGCAATGTATTCAATTTTATCAAAGCCGTTGTAAAAATCGATGCTCATTTTTACTTCCACCCGATGAAAGATACATGACGCAGAATTCATATTTGCTCCTTTCATTTCTAACAGATCCGTTTTATATTGCAGGAACATTTTCTGTCTATGAGCAAAAAGAATAAACCGGCTGCAAACCATCCTTTGCCCCACAATATCCCAACGGATGAAAAGCTTCAGGGTCAGACTGAAAGCACCGTGCAAGAAAATTCTTCTTTCGTATCGAAACTCACCACCGGATGGATACCCTATTTGATCTTCACACTCTTCGGACTCGCCCTCTACGCCAATACTTTTCATCATGAATTTGCCCTGGATGATGAAATCATTATCTGCGAAAATATTTATGTCTTAAAAGGTATCGATGGCATTGGTGAGATCATGCAGCACGATATTTTCGACAGCTATAATCAATCTTTAAATTCCAAATCCAGTCTGGCAGGTGGTCGTTTTCGCCCCTTCTCTTTAGCCACCTTTGCCATCGAACAAGAGTTCATCGGCACACTGCCCAATGGCATACAACCCGACTCATGGGATTTGAATCAGAATAAAATCGGCGATGCCAATGAAGATATCAATCACGACGGACTCTTCAACAGCATGGATGTGAAAGTAAAAGGCATGGGGATGCGGCACGTGGTGAATGTGTTGTTGTATATCCTTTGTATTTCTATCCTTTTTCGATTTTTGAGTACTTACTTTTTTAAAGACAAGCCCCTGCTCGCCTTCCTTACGGCGCTCTTGTTTCTGGCCCATCCCATTCATACCGAGGTCGTCGCCAATGTCAAAAGTCGGGATGAAATATTATCCCTGATGTTTATGATACTTACATTGCATCTGAGTTTTAAATATGTAGCCAACAAAAAAATCACCACGCTTTTACTCGGCCTGCTGGCATATTTCATTGCCTTGCTGAGTAAAGAATATGGGGTCACTTTGCTGATTATTTTACCGGCAGCCATCTATGTGTATCACAAAGATTTCAAATGGAGCTCGGTACCGCAATTGTGGATCGGACTCTTAGTCTCATTTGGAATCTATTACTTCATGCGCAGCCAGGTCACCTTAGGATTAAACTCAGACCTGCAAGACAATGAGCTGATGAATAATCCCTATCTCTATGCCAGCGCCACACAGGCCTGGGCCACCAAAATCTTTATTCACCTGAAATATTTTATCCTTCTTCTGGCTCCCACCACCATGAGTTGCGATTACGGTTTCGATGTCATTGCCTTCCGCACTTTCAGCAGTCCTGAAGTATGGTTGAGCATACTCATCCTTTTAGTCTTAAGTGCTGCGACCATCTATAGTTTCATCAAAAGACATTGGTTGCTGTTCCCCCTCCTTTTCTTAGGGGTACACTTGATCCTCATCAACAATTTTGTTTTCAATATCGGTGCCACTATGGGTGAACGTTTGGTTTTTCATTCCTCCTTGGGTGTCTGCATATTGTTGATCTATGGGCTGCATGTTTTGTTTACACGCACCTTCAAATGGCCATCTTACATCCTGATGGTGGTTTTACTGCCGGTATTGTTGCTCTACAGTATCAAAACCATTTCAAGAAATGCCGCCTGGAAAAACAATACCATACTCTATGCCACCGATGTGGCTACCTATCCGAAGAGCACCATGTTGAATGCCAATTCCGGTCGCACCTTATTCGATTTAAGTACATTACCGGCCAATGCCACCCGCAAAGCCGCCTTGCTCGACAGTGCCTATTTTTATGGTCGCAGAGCCTATGCCTTACACCCGAATTTCTTCACCAATTTAAAGAATCTCGGAGTGGTAAAAGTGACTCAGGGCGATATGGACAGTGCCGCATTTTACTGGAAGAAAGCCATTGCCCGAAATCCTCAGGATGTAACCGTTTCGGGCTATCTCGACAATGCAGCAGGCTATTACTATAACAAAGGCACCAAGTATTTTGACGCGCAGAAACTCGATTCGGCCATGCAGCAATTTTTATTGGCCAATGAAATCAAGCCCAAAGATCATCGCCCTTTATACTTCCTCGGCATGATCTATTTCAAACAAGGAAACATGACTCGCGCCAAGGAAATGTGGAGCAAAGGATTATTATCGGCACCGAATGATGCGATGCTGCAACAGGCATTGAGGAGTATTCCTTAGATAGGGCCTGCTGTTTAAGTCGTAGGCGCTCCAAATTCAAGGAAGCGATAAAGGGATAGTACATGGGTACAGCCCTTTGACGCTGACGCAGAAGTTGGAGATGCATACGATTAGTTCAAATCTATATATTGAATGTAAGATTTTCGAATCCTTGATTAGAATACTTATGCACTTAACCACTTTAAAAATTATTATAAGTCAATATTTAAAAGATATTGAACGTTAAACAGCAGGCCCATTTTTTGGGCGGCATACACGCTTTCCGTTCCAAGCTCCATAGCGCCGGAGCGCGGCTATGTAGGCTTTCCACTACCCGTATCGAGGTGTATTACACCCTCGATACAATCGTTGCCGCGGGCACCATTGTAAAATTGAGTCCCATTTCTTCATGAAGCCCCCGCGCGAAAACAGGCATCAATAAAAATGCGGTAAGCTTCTAGCATTAACATCAATCAAATATCAAGAACAAAACCAAGCTGATCAGTGAAGTAATTACGCCGGCAATCACGATTCCAACGGGCCACTTAAACCGGTCCGACTTGACTCCCGTTTTCCTGCCCAAATACCACAATCCCAAACTCATCAACCCCACAGGAAAGGAAATAAACAGATTCGCGAGATAGGTCCAAACATAGGATGTCAACAAAAACCAAATAGCAGTAACTAGTGATAGATAGAAATAGAGATTGGACTTTGTGGTAAGATTCATGAGGATATAAAATTACAACCAATCACTGAACCTCTTTGTGAATAGAGTTAAAAAAAAGGCTGCCCTAAGGCAGCCTTTTCGATTGTACTGTGTTTGTCGATTATCCTTTACCCGGACCTTCCTGATTTTCGAAGTGCAGGTCAAGACCCAATCCGCGTAACTCATGTACGAGTACGTTGAAGGATTCAGGAATACCCGGCTTAGGCAGATTATCACCTTTAACGATCGCTTCATACGCTTTCGCACGTCCGGTAATATCATCCGACTTAAGGGTTAGCAATTCCTGAAGGATATTAGATGCGCCATAGGCTTCGATGGCCCAAACCTCCATCTCACCGAAACGCTGACCACCAAACTGAGCTTTACCACCCAATGGTTGTTGCGTAATGAGACTGTATGGTCCGATCGAACGGGCATGCATCTTATCATCCACCAAGTGATGGAGTTTCATCATATAAATAACTCCAACGGTTGCTTTCTGGTGGAAACGATCTCCTGTTTCTCCATCATACAAATAAGTATGGCACCAATCCGGTAATCCGGCATCTTTCACTTTCTGATCGATCTCATCTTTGGTGGCTCCGTCGAAAATCGGTGTGGCAAATTTCACACCCAACTTCATACCGGCCATACCGAGGATGGTTTCATAGATCTGACCCAAGTTCATACGTGAAGGTACACCCAATGGATTCAATACGATATCAACCGGAGAACCATCATCGAGGAACGGCATATCTTCCTGACGGACGATACGGGCAACGATCCCTTTATTACCATGACGACCGGCCATCTTATCACCCACCTTCAGCTTACGCTTGCTGGCGAGATATACTTTAGCCAATTTCAATACACCGTTTGGCAATTCATCACCAATCGTTACATTGAATTTCTCGCGCTTGTAGCGACCGATCTCTTCGTTGAAACGAATATTGAAGTTATGTAATAACTGATTCACGAGGTCGTTCATCTTCTCATCAGCCGTCCAGTTCAAAGGATTCACCATCGCGTAATCCAAAGACTTAAGGGCTTTGTTTGAGAATTTAGCACCTTTTCCAATCACGACTTCACCATAGTGGTTAGTCACACCAGCAGAAGTATGTCCTTCAAGGAGTTTTTCCAATTTGGCATACAGGTTATCGGTAATCAGGGATAAGTTCTCCTGATGAGTCTTATCCAATTTCTCGATCGCCGATTTTTCACGGGTCTTGGAGTTTTTATCTTTTTTGGCACGAGCAAACAATTTCTTGCCGATAACCACACCTTCAATAGAAGGAGGCATTTTCAGGGATGCATCTTTCGCATCACCGGCCTTGTCTCCGAAGATCGCACGAAGGAGTTTCTCTTCCGGTGTCGGATCGGTTTCTCCTTTAGGAGTAATCTTACCAATTAGGATATCGCCTTCCTTCACATGGGCCCCCAAACGGATAATACCATTGTCATCCAAATCTTTGGTTGCTTCTTCACTGACATTCGGAATATCCGGAGTCAATTCTTCTTCACCCAATTTGGTATCACGTACTTCCAGTTCATACTCATCGATATGGATAGAGGTAAACCAGTCTTCGCGAACCACTTTTTCATTGATTACGATCGCATCCTCGAAGTTATACCCTTTCCAAGGCATGAAGGCTACGCGTAAGTTACGACCCAAAGCCAATTCACCATCTTTGGTGGCATAACCGTCGGTCAGGAAGTCACCTTTCTTCACACTCTGACCTTTCACCACGTGTGGTTTCAGGTTGATCGAAGTGCTCTGATTGGTTTTAGAATATTTAGTCAGTTTGTAGATTACCAAATCATCTTCAAAAGAGATCAGACGCTCGGTTTCACTACGCTTGTAACGTACATGAATTTCATTCGCATCCACATATTCCACCACACCGTCGCCGGTAGCGGTAATTTGAATACGTGCATCACGGGCAGCCTTGGCTTCAAGACCCGTACCCACGATAGGCACTTCAGGACGTAATAATGGAACACCTTGACGTTGCATGTTCGAACCCATCAAGGCACGGTTGGCATCATCATGTTCCAGGAATGGAATCAGGGAGGCACTCAAACCAACAATCTGATTCGGTGCAACGTCCATGTATTCTACATCAGATTTTTCAAGGATTGGGAAATCACCGGTTTGACGAGATTTCACGCGATCTTCAATAAAGTTACCTTTATCATCGAGCGGCGCATCGGCCTGGGCAATTTTAGCCTGATCCTCTTCTTCAGCAGTCAGGTAAATATGTTTCGTATCCACTTTACCATCCTTCACTTTACGATATGGCGTTTCGATAAAGCCCATATCATTGATTTTGGCATGTACACAAAGTGTAGAAATCAAACCAATGTTTGGACCTTCCGGTGTTTCGATTGTACACAGACGGCCATAGTGAGAATAGTGTACGTCACGCACCTCAAAACCTGCACGCTCACGACTCAAACCGCCGGGCCCGAGGGCAGAAATACGACGTTTGTGGGTGATTTCAGACAATGGATTCGTTTGATCGAGGAACTGTGACAATTGGGATGTTCCAAAGAAGGAATTGATCACAGAGGATAAAGTACGTGCATTGATCAAATCAATTGGCGTAAAGACCTCATTGTCACGAACATTCATACGCTCACGGATGGTACGGGCCATACGGGCCAAACCAACACCGAACTGTGCATATAACTGTTCGCCTACAGTACGCACACGACGATTGCTCAGGTGATCGATATCATCGATCTCAGCCTTGGCATTGGTCAACTGTACGAGATATTTGATGATGGCAATAATGTCATCCTTAGTCAGTACTTTCTTAGCAATCGTTTGCGGGAATCCGAGTTTACGATTGATTTTATAGCGACCTACTTCTCCTAAATCATAACGTTTATCGGAGAAGAATAATTTATCAATGATACCACGGGCCGTTTCATCATCCGGTGCATCCGTGCTTCTCAATTGACGATAGATATGTTGTACGGCTTCCAATTCAGAATTGGAAGTATCTTTATTTAAGGTATTGTAGATGATGGAATAATCACCACCGGTATCTTCTTTTTGCAGGAAGATGGATTTGATATCCAATTCCAGGATAGTATCGACGCTGTCTTCAGTCAACAATGAATCACGATCCAAAATCACTTCATTACGCTCAATGGAAACCACCTCACCGGTATCTTCATCCACGAAATCTTCAGTCCAGCTGCGCAATACGCGGGCCGCTAAACGACGATTGACATTCGCGAGTAAGGTTTTCTTATCGGCTTTCACCTCATCGGCCATACCGAAAAGTTCCAAGATATCTTTATCGGTTTCAAAACCAATAGAACGCAGCAACATCGTTACCGGGAATTTCTTCTTACGGTCGATATAGGCATACATGACATTATTGATATCTGTGGCAAATTCCATCCATGCGCCTTTGAACGGGATCACACGGGCAGAATAGATCTTGGTACCATTCGGGTGAACGGATTGTCCGAAGAATACACCCGGTGAACGGTGAAGCTGAGATACCACCACACGTTCAGCACCATTGATCACGAAAGTACCACGTGGTGTCATATAAGGAATATTCCCTAAAAACACGTCCTGAACGATGGTTTCGAAATCGATATGCTCTTCGTCATTACAACTCAGACGCAATTTGGCCTTCAAAGGCACAGAATAGGTCAGACCGCGGTCGATACATTCATCAATCGTATAACGTGGAGGATCTACGAAATAATCGAGGAATTCCAGGACGAAGATGTTGCGGGTATCCGTGATCGGAAAATTCTCTTTAAAAACCCTGAAGAGACCTTCGTTGTTACGTTTGTCCGGTGTTGTTTCGAGCTGAAGGAACTCCTGGAAGGAGGCCAGCTGAATATCCAGCAAATCAGGGGTTTCAGAAGCTTGTTTGATTTTACCGAAGCTAATTCGTTCGGTAGGTTTCGCTATTTTTGCTGCAGCCATAATACTTTTTACGCGTTTTAAAACTATAGTCCCCCAAAAAAGAATAGCCTGCTCGTTTTGCAACGAAAACAGTCACTAATTAAAGAAAATTTGCACGTGCTTTGCCAATTTGGGAGTGCGAAGGTATCAAAATAAGCTGAAATATCAAAAATTATTAGAAATAAAACGCTGTGATTTCAAAATTATTTGTTATAGCTCATGAATATCTCCCTCAAAGGGTATCGACCAGCCCAATTGAAAGATGAATTCTTACCGATAATCTTTGAGCATTCCATTTGATTTCACTTACTTTTACGCCCAATATGTCATTCAAAATTTATACCCGCACAGGCGATAAAGGCCAGACTTCCCTCATTGGCGGAACCCGAATACCTAAAAGCCATATTCGCATCGAAGCTTACGGTACTGTAGATGAATTGAATTCTTGGCTGGGTTATGTGTCCGACCAACAAGGATCTCCCTCCCTGCGTGAAGATATTAAAGCCATTCAGGACAGATTGTTTACGATTGGATCATCATTAGCCTGCGATCCGGACAAGGATACCAAAATGGAAATTCCGGACTTACTGGAGCATGATATCCTTTTTCTCGAACAAGGGATAGACCGAATGACCGAAACATTACCGGAACTAAAGAATTTTGTGCTGCCCGGAGGCCATGCCGGCGCTTCATCTTGTCATATTGCCCGTTGCGTTTGCCGCAAGGCTGAACGTATTTGTGTGGCCATGCTGGAAGAAAATCAAATGGTTCCGGACATCATTATTCGTTACCTTAACCGTTTATCGGATTACTTATTTGTCGTGGCAAGATATATTCTGCATCAAAATCAAGGCACAGAAACCATTTGGCAGCCTCGAAAATCATAAGCCATATTGGATTACTCCACCGTTACACTTTTCGCCAAATTCCTTGGCTGATCCACATTACAGCCGCGCAATAAAGCGATGTGGTAGGACAATAACTGTAGCGGAACGATGGAAACCAATGGTGAAAGCAATTCATCTGTTTCAGGTATTTCAACGACTTCATCGGCCAGGGCTTTGATCACCTTATCCCCTTCGTTGACGATGGCAATGACCTTTCCTTTGCGTGCCTTCACTTCCATAATATTGGAAACGATTTTCTCGTGGGCACTGGCATTGGTAGCAATGAACACCACAGGCATATTCTCATCAATGAGGGCTATCGGTCCATGTTTCATCTCCGCAGCCGGATAGCCTTCTGCATGGATATAGGAAATTTCTTTTAGTTTCAACGCACCTTCCAAGGCAATTGGAAAATTCAGTCCGCGACCCAGATAGAGGAAATTATGAGCATCCTTGTATTTGATGGCAATTTCCTTGATCTTATCGTTTGTTTTTAAGGCTTCCTTCACTTTTGCAGGTACTGCTTCCAATTCATAAAGGATTTGGCGTAGTCTGGATTGTGAAATGGTTCCTTTGCTTTGTGCCAATTGAAGAGCCAATAAGGTCAGAATGGTCACTTGTGCACTAAATGCCTTCGTTGAAGCTACCCCTATTTCAGGACCGGCATGGGTATAGGATCCGGCATGAGACGCTCTGGCAATAGACGAACCGATCACATTACAGATTCCGTAAATCAGCGCTTGCCGTTCTTTTGCAAGTTCTATTGCCGCCAATGTATCTGCGGTTTCACCGGATTGAGAAATCGCTAAAACGACATCGCCTTCATTGACGATAGGATTTCTATATCGGAATTCTGAAGCATATTCTACTTCTACCGAAACACGGGCCAATTCTTCAATCAGATATTCCCCGATCAGGCCACTATGCCAGGAAGTACCGCAGGAGGTAATGATGATGCGTTTTGCGTTGTTGATGCGGGAAGCAAATTCACTAATACCACCCAGTTTGATCCACCCTTTCTCGGCGTTCATTCTTCCACGCATACAATCCAGGATCACCTGAGGTTGCTCGTAAATTTCCTTCAACATGAAATGTTCGTATCCACCCTTTTCGATTTTCTCCAAATCCATTTCCAATTTCTGGATATAAGGTGACTTCTGTATATTCCCTAATGTTTTGATATCCAGCTTGCCATTTCTGTTCATCACAGCAAACTCTTCATCATTAAGGTAAACAACATTCTTTGTATATTCAATGATCGGCGATGCGTCGGAAGCCACATAAAATTCATCCTTGCCGATACCAATCACCAATGGGCTACCCTTTCGGGCTGCTACTAAAATATCAGGATTTCGCTTGTCCAATACCACAATGGCATAGGCACCGATTACTTCATTCAACGCTACACGTACCGCTTCCTCAATACTCAATTTCTCTTCATTCTGAACATCTTCTATCAGGTTCAGTAAAACTTCTGTATCTGTATCACTTTCGAAGGTATACCCACGCTGAGTGAGTTCTTCCTTAATGGCACCATAATTTTCTATAATTCCATTATGTATGATTGCTAAATTACCGGATCGAGACAAATGGGGATGGGCATTTCGATCACAAGGCACACCGTGAGTGGCCCAACGGGTATGTCCGATTCCGATATTACCGGTTTTGTTTTTGTCTTCGGCATAATTTTCCAACTCCAAAACCTTGCCTTCCTTTTTATAAATATTCAAGGAGCCGTTCAATAAAGCAACACCTGCACTGTCATACCCTCGATATTCGAGCCTTTTCAACCCTTTTACCAAAATAGGATATGCTTCTTTGGGCCCGATATAGGCTACGATACCACACATAGTTGTTTATTTATCAATTTTAGTATAGACAAGGTACAGTTTGGGTCTGAAAAATGGATTCACGTTTGCACTTCCACCAACAATTGACCGAAATGCAGCCGGATAGCCAATGTTCAACCCCATGACCTTGAGCCTAAAGGTACTGTCTTTTTGTGAAATTATCTTCTGTACGCTATGCGTAATGATAAATTTGTATTGTGTATAGGTCACCCCGCCTACGGTCAGGGCATATCTTCTCCCATCCACGATGCCCGTTCCAAATACGTTATAATCTTCCAAAACACTGTCGTTCCCTGCCGTATCGGATTTAAACATTTGCAATCTTGGGATAAGTCCGGCCAGTAAAGTGTCTGTCCAACTCACAGCAACAAATGAAAGTTCTGCTTTATTGACAATCACATTTTCACGATTGTGCAATCCCGGAAGTCGAATGAATCCTGATAAGCCTGGCTCATTTTGCAAAAACAAGATTGAATCTCCCCCAACTGCGGTTGAGTTGATATATGCTGCTGCCGGTTTCCCGGTGTAATTACGGGTGATATGATTGAAGCGATTGCAATTCGTCGGATCAAAAGAAAACACATCCACCGTGGTATCCGGCTGCCCGCTTGTATTATCGTAACGATAATAAATACTCATACGGGTACGATAGGTATCGAAATAGCCCAGGGCATTTCCATTCAAGGTATCTCCTTCAATATAAAATCCGTTCCACCATGCAAGAAACTTGGTGTAATCCGCTAATGATCCGCTACTACCCAAAGCCACCTGAGCCTCCAAACTATCTTTAAACCAGGATGCCAATTGAAAACGCAATTGAGGTTCTTGTTTCTTTCCACCAATCAGTACCGAGTCATACTTCATGGTCGAAAAATTGACACTTTTCTGGGCTAAGAGATTTCCATAATCCGGAACATCTGTGGTAAAATCATATTGTGATGAATCCCGTGAAAAAGCTTTCAGCGAACGGTATAATTTGAAATTCTGTGTCGAAGAAACAGACACTGTATCACCATACGCATTTTTATAAGGGATGGATAATACGATGGAGTCGATGACCCGATTCGTACCGGATTTAAATGTATAACCCGGTGTGGGAGGCAAAACTTCCACATGAATGGAAGCCCAGGTTCGTCCCATATACTGGTCATTGGCAATGGTACCCAAGGCATGAAAAAAGGACGGAGAATTGGATACTCTCACACCGTTTCGAATACCGCCCGTCAACAAAGAATCCTGAAGGAAATTATTGGAAATGACTTCTATGGTATCTCCGAAAGTATTGATATTGTCAATCGGGGGAACTAAATCCGGCGGTAAAATGGTATTCTCCTTACAAGAAGAATAAAACACAATGGATAAAGCTCCAACCAGCAGAAAATTTGTGTAATTAGCTCCTTTTAGAGCAGCGATTAATCTCATTCAGTTTATTTGCCTGCCAAGTTATTATAAAGTTCCATGATATCGCTCAGGTCTTCCGACGTTGAACTAAATTTTAACACTTTTTTACTCTTTGTCGGTTTAACGGAAGTAATCAGTTCTTCATCGATACCCTGATCCGCAAATATGGCAGCGTCGGCATGTTTCGCCCCGCCTAAATTCATATTGGCGTGAGATCCATTTTTATAAAACTCCATATCTTTCTCTTTCAGCGGTGTACTGGCCAATACCTGCTTGGAAAAGGTATCGCCCAAGGATTCAGTCAAAGTGGACTTAGTTGCAGAGAAAATAATTTTTGAATTGGCAAATACCGGTTCTTTCTTATAGTATGACTTAATATACATTGGAATTAAGGCACTCATCCAACCATGAACATGAATAATGTCCGGAGGCCAACCGAATTTCTTGACGGTTTCAAGTGCTCCTTTGCAAAAGAAGATCGTACGTTCGATATTGTCGTCATAGAACTTCCCGCTTTCATCATGGAAGGTTTGTTTACGCTTATACATGTCTTCATTGTCCATAAAATAAACTTGAAGGCGGGCATTGGGCAATGAAGCCACTTTGATGATTAGGGGATAATCTTCTTTATCGACAGTAATATTGATACCGGAAAGGCGTACGACTTCATGCAGACGATGTCTACGTTCATTAATGGTACCAAAACGGGGCATGATGGCCCTTACCTCAAAACCTGATTCGTTGGATTTTACAGCCAGCAAATTCAGTATTTTGGCAAAATCAGTCTCCTCATTATAAGGTGCTAATTCGTGAGAAATAAAAAGAACTTTTTTCTTTTGGTTTACCAACATGGAGGGATATTATTTAAGATAACAAATCTAATCGGGGTGCAAATGTACGTTTTTTTCGCTAAAAATTGATAATTCCTGAAAGGCCGTCTATATTTGACGCCCATGTTCATCTTTAAAAAACAAAAAGATCTGCGGGAATTTCTCGACGGTCAAACCGGAAGCATTGGCTTTGTACCCACCATGGGGGCCCTGCACGAAGGTCATATTTCTTTACTCCAAACATCAAAGCAATCCTGCGACCTGAGTGTGTGCAGTATCTTTGTCAATCCCACTCAATTTAACGACCCCAAGGATTTCGAAAAGTATCCGGTTACGATAGATGAGGATATCCGTTTATTAAGTGAAGCCGGCACCGATGTGCTGTTTCTGCCAGATGTAGCCGAAATGTATCCCGACGGGCTAAATGGATTAACGGCCTTCGATATCGGTGAACTCGATCTTATTTTAGAAGGACAGTTTCGTCCGGGGCATTTTAATGGCGTCTGTCAAATTGTATACCGACTCCTGACCGCCGTTCGGCCTACCCATCTCTTTTTAGGCGAAAAGGACTTTCAGCAATGTATGGTTATTCAACAATTGATGAAACAAACCGGCATGGATATTTCCCTGATTACCTGCCCCACCCTGAGGGAAGACAGCGGACTGGCCAAAAGCTCCCGCAATGCACGACTTTCTCCCGAAGCGCTCGAAAAAGCCGCATTGATCTATTCCTGTTTAAATCATATTAAAGAGAAAAAAAATGAAGCTCCTTTTCCCGTTTTAAGGGAAGAGGCCATGCATATCCTCCATCAAAATGGGTTTGATACAGAATATCTGGAACTGGCCGAATCCGCAACACTGCGCCTCCTAGATGATTTTTCGGCAACACAATCCATGATTTTACTCATTGCCACCCGATTGGAAGGTGTACGACTCATTGATAATCTGCGTGTGTGAAGTAATTCACTGAAAACACCATTTAATACCCCCAAATCCCTATTTTTGCAAACTCATGCAAATACAAGTTCTCAAGTCGAAGATTCATCGCGTGAAAGTGACCGAAGCGAATCTTAACTATATTGGCAGTGTCACCATCGATCAAAATCTGATGGAAGCAGCCAATCTGTTGGAAAATGAAAAAGTTCAGATCGTCAACATCAATAATGGCGAACGTCTCGAAACCTACGTCATCAAAGGCAAAAGAAATAGCGGTACCATTTGTTTAAATGGACCTGCGGCCCGGAAAGTAGAACCCGGCGATCTGGTCATCATCATTTCTTATGCCCTCATGGATTTTGAAGAAGCCAAAAAATTCAAACCCTGGGTGATTTTTCCGAATGATAAAAACAAACTAAAGTAGCCCTCATGCGAAAAAAGATCCTGAATGTACTCACTTACCTGTTCACACTGGGCTTGGGTATTTTTCTGATCTGGTTTTCTGTGAAAGATCTGAAACCTGAAGACGTAGAAAAAATTCGATACGCCGTCAGTAAGGCCAACTTTATTCTATTAGTACCCATCGTCGCCATGGGGTTTATCAGTCATTGGAGCCGGGCCGTGCGCTGGAAATATTTGATGGAACCCCTCGGGCTCAAACCCACTACCACCAATACCCTCTTCGCTGTGATGGTGGGCTATCTGGCCAATCTGGCCCTCCCCCGACTCGGTGAAGTACTCAAGTGTACCATACTCGCCCGTTACGAAAAAATTCCTGCCGATAAACTCGTCGGTACCATCATAGCCGAAAGGGCATTCGATGTACTCTGCCTCCTGATCATTTTTCTGATCACCTTCGTCATTCAAATTGATTTGGCTTACGATTATTTGCAACAGCTCTTAAGCCGAAGCACCGGCGAAGACGGCCAAACATCTTATACATTATATATTGTATTGGGAGCCATCGCCTTCATCATTCTCTTGATGATAGCGTTAAGAAAACGAATCGCCGCCACAGGGTTCATGCTCAAAATGAAACAAGTGATCAAAAATGTGAGCAGTGGCATCATGAGCTTTCGCCATATGCAAAATAAAAAGGGATTTGTTTTTCATACCATCCTGATCTGGAGTATGTATCTCGGTATGATCATGATCGGATTTCAAAGTATACAGGAAACGAGCATACTGGGTGCCAAGACCAGCTTCTCGGTTTTATCTTTCGGCAGTGTCGGCATGATCGTCACACCGGGTGGTATAGGAGCCTATACTTTATTGGTCGACGAAATCGTATCCTTATATGGTATCGAAAAAGCCATCAGTGTGGCCATCAGTTGGGTCATTTGGCTGGTGCCTACTTTTATCATTTTGATCGGTGGGGTTTTGTCCCTGATATTTATTCCGATCTACAACAAGAATCAACATGCAAAGTAAAATAGAACAAATACAACATAAGATCTTTACCCTGAGCAATCTTTTATTGCTGGTGAATCAGTGGAAGATGCTATCCAAGAAAGTGGTCTTTACCAACGGATGCTTCGATATTATTCATCAAGGTCATAATACATATTTACTGCAAGCCGCTGAATTTGGCAACAAACTCATTGTAGCCGTCAATTCCGATGATTCAGTTCGACGTTTAAAAGGTCCCAAACGTCCGGTGGTAGATCAGTATTCACGAGCCTTCAACCTGGCCTCACACCTCTATATCGATGCCGTGATCATCTTTGATGAAGATACTCCTGAACAATTGATTCAAACCCTGCAACCCGATGTATTGGTAAAAGGCGGCGATTATACTTTGGATAAAATTGTAGGTGCACAAGATGTATTGAAGCGTGGCGGACAAGTAGAAATCATTCCATTTCTCGAAGGTTATTCCACAACGAATATTGTGGAGAAAATACAATCCTAATTTTATTCGCTTTGCCCCCAACGGTAGGTACGCTGAGGCAATCCCAACAAACCAATCACCCGATCCACCACCGTGGCCGCTAATTCATCAAAGTCTTTTGGTTTACTATAAAAAGACGGCGATGCCGGACATATAATCCCACCCGCTTCCGTAATCACTTTCATATTATTGATATGAATCAGATTGTAGGGCGTATCTCGCACCACACAAATCAGCTTACGTCTTTCTTTCAACATCACATCGGCTGCACGCGAAATTAAATTATCACTGACCCCATTGGCAATGCGACCCAGTGTGCCCATACTGCAAGGACAAATCACTAAGGCCTCATACTCGCTGCTGCCACTGGCAAAAGGAGCGAAATAATCATGCAGTTCAAAACGGCGGACAGGAAAATGAAGATAGTCGTCGGTTCCTAATTCAAATTGCCAAACATCCCTGGCATTGTCCGACATCACCAGAGAAAGTTCGAGGTTAGGATGCGCTGTAAGCTTTTGTAACAACACCTTGGCGTATACAGCCCCTGATGCCCCTGTAACGGCTATGGCAATTTTTTTCGTTTGCATTCTTTTATGTATAATTGCAATCCTTTTGAACAACAAATGTAACACACAATCGTTCATCCTCTTGAGTAATCATCTACTGCCTATAAAAAGTATTTACATCTTGTTTCAAATGAAAGTCAATGTTTGAAAGGTATAAAAAACACTACATGAAAAATATTCTCCATATTCTCTTTATCCTGTTGATCTGCCAACCCCTTTTGGCCCAAAACAAACAAACGCCTCCGGTTGCCAAAGCCAAGGGCGTCAATTGGATCAGTTTGGAAGAAGCTCAGGTACGCATGAAGACGGAACCCCGTAAAGTCTATATCGATTTATATACCGACTGGTGCGGCTGGTGCAAGGTGATGGACAAGAAAACATTTAGCCACGCCAAGGTGATTGAATTCATGAATGAACATTATTACTGTATTCACCTCAATGCCGAAAGCAAAGACACCCTCGTTTTTAATGGTGAGAAATTTGGTATCCTCGAAGGTTCAAATACCAATGCTTTGGCCATGGATTGGATGCAGAACCGGCTCAGTTATCCGACCAGCATTTTCTTCGACGAAAATTTCCTCAACCCTCAGCCCATACCCGGCTATCTGGAAGTACCTACCATGGAAATGATCTTGAAATACATTGCCGGTAATTTCCATAAAAACACCCCCTGGCCGAAATGGCAGAAGGAGTTTAAAGGTGAATGGAAATAGACTATGCAAGGTGAGGATGAGCCATAAAGCGTTCAACTTCACCGACCCATTTCAATTCCCGAATCTTGCATCTTCACGTGTTAGCAGCCCAATACGTTGGATAAGTTCAGTTTGAACTTTATTTACAGGTTCGACTAACAAGCTTTCTCCGCGCTTCGTCTAAGGTATTGTTACCCTCATTTATTGACACAAATTCTATTGACTATGATCCAAAAAAAATCAGTGATCGGTCTTACAGCCGCCATCACGCTACTTCTCTTCGGGCTGGTGGCCTGTGTAGAGAAAACCCCAAAAAGCATCACCGGCTATGCCCCGGTTTATGGAGACACGGCCACGACCCTGCTCATACAAAGTGAACCCGCTCGCCCCATTGTGCACGGCGGCAAAATATACCAGTATCAGAACTACACCTTCCAAATTGAAAATGGAGAAGGTATTCACATCATCAATAGCAGCAATCCCGCCAACCCGCAGAAAATAGGTTTCATACGCGTGGGTGGTTGCAGCGAAATATCCATTCGTAACAATATCCTCTATACCGATAATCATCAGGATCTGGTGGCTATCAATATCAGCAATATCAATCAGGTAAGTGTAGCCTCACGAGTGGAAAGAGTCTTCCCGGGCATCAATCAATCTTATCCGCCTTACAATGGTGTATGGTTCGAATGTGTTGATCCGTCTAAAGGCATCGTGATAGGCTGGACCGAAAAATTATTAGTTAACCCTAAATGCAAAAGATAATGAAACCCATCAAACTATTGTTCATCCTTCTCTTGCTGAGCACATGGATGGCATGTGATAAAAATACACTTTCCTCCGGCGACAATTTCAATTCTACCGGACAAGGCGGATCACTCGCACGTTTTACCATCGTGAACAATTATTTGTATACGGTCGACGGCATGAACTTAAATGTATTCAACATCAGTACTCCGGCATCTCCCGTATTTAAGAATAAAGTTCAAATCGGTTTTGATATCGAAGCTATCTTTCCGTTCAACAATCAGCTGTTTATTGCGTCCAACTCGGCCATGTATATCTACAATATCAGCAATCCCGAGCAACCCGTTCAGGAATCATTTGTTCAACACCTTACCGGTTGCGATCCCATCGTGGCTAACGACAGCATTGCTTTCCTCACTGTGCATGGCGGCACCCGCTGCGGTTCTATGATCAATCAATTGCAAGTCTACGATATTACCAATATCACTTATCCGCAATTGATCGCCAATATTCCCATGACCAACCCAATGGGTCTCGGCCTCAAAGACAGCGTACTCTTTGTTTGCGATAATGGTACCGGACTTCGGGTACTGAATGTAAAAAATCCGTATCAGATCCAATCCATGTATGTCGTCAGTGGACAGCAGTATCTCGATGTAATTCCGATGGACAGCACCATGCTGTGTATGATGAGCAATGGTGTGGCCTACTTCGATATCAGTAATCTCAACCAGATCGTGAAAATCGGTGAGGTGAAGAATTAAGCGAATTCCTTTCGAACTTATTTCTCTCATCCCCGACCGGCACGTCCTTCCACTTCTTGAGCACATATCGACTACTCAAACTACGGTTGACTGAGTAAAGAAATATTTTGGGCATGCCCCCGTTTATGCGGGGTCGCGCTATCCGCTGCAAGTCCCGCGAGCAGAGCCTCGCGGGAGCTTTCCGCTACTATCGCTCATGCGGTCCACGTTCATGAACTTAGCTTTTCATCTCTGCATTGTCTCCCGCTACGGGGACACTGCGGTTTGTGTCTTTGATTTTCATTTCACTTCCCGGCAAAGGTGTCCGCTCTGCAGCTCTCAGTAGAATTATGACTCGACTCTCCATGAAAACATTATTCATGGGTTATCATATTTTGTTTGTTCCGCGCAGGCTACTCAAGGCTTATCAACATGGTTTATTTTTTAAACCTTTTAATCATTCAGTGAATGAACTCCCAGCTCTTTCAGTTTTTCCAGATGTGCTTTCATGGCTATGACTTGTTCCTCAGGGTGTCCATTCCAAACCGTAACTTCTCCAACAACTCTCAGTGGCTTAGTCGAGCGGAAAGACTGTGTTGGGTTTCCTGGAAATTTCTTATCGGTCAGGTCCGGGTCATTCTCCATATCGCCAGTTGGTTCCACCAAATAAATTCTTTCAGGCCCGTGTCCCAAAGCAAGTTCAGCACCCCAAATTGCAGCGTCCAAAGTCCCGGTCAGGAAAATGTACTTTGCGTTTTTTTGTTGTCCGTAATTTGATTGATAACCAACTTCAATGAAGTCACCAAGTTTCAGGTCTGCCTTAGTCCCGTGAAAGTAGGTTTGAGCGAAAGGTGTAGCACCGTTATTCGTCTCTGCAGCGTCTCTAATTTTCATTCATTAAATTTAATATCTTTCAGACGCATAACCAAACCATCTTGATCACATTTCCCGGTCTCCTTGATGTCTTCCATTTCAGGTTTATATTCGTGAACACGATAGAAAACATGCCACTTCGATATGAATTTTGCTTGCGAACACTCATGGGACATTGTTAAATAGTATCACGTAAACTATGCGTAACGATTGGAAAGTGGTAACATAAGCCGTAGTGTCCCCGAGGCGGGAGACACGGCGGAGAAGGAACCGGAGAAGAGCTGATGCGAACCGGAGAAGAGTTGATGCGAACCGGAGAAGAGTTGATGCGAATCGGAGAAGAGTTAATGCGAATCGGGGAAGAATTGATGCGAATCGGAGAAGAGTTGA
This sequence comes from Chitinophagaceae bacterium, assembly GCA_016786845.1. Classification (GTDB taxonomy): domain Bacteria; phylum Bacteroidota; class Bacteroidia; order Chitinophagales; family Chitinophagaceae; genus OLB11. The sequence continues at coordinate 140,698 of JAEUVB010000023.1, forward strand.
TGCGAACCAGAGAAGAGTTGATGCGAATCGGAGAAGAGTTAATGCGAACCGGAGAAGAGCAAATGCGAATCGGAGAAGAGTTGATGCGAACCGGAGAAGCGCAAATGCGAATCGGAGAAGAGCAAGGCCGAAGCACTTTTCGTCTCCAAAGTGCCCTCCCGGGCGGGAGACACTGCGGTTTCCTCCTATTCAGGACGCAGAAGAACGATGAAATGAATTGTCATCATGCAGAGACCGGAAACCGGGAGGCAGAGAGGGGAATGACAAAAAATCGTATTTTCGTGCGGTTCTATCTAAACTATCGCTGCCCATTGGGAATGCCCTCCCGCCGCGGCGGGTTCAGGGCTCCCAAACCGTATTCCTGAAGCGAACGGGGACCATATTGGGAGCATATTATCCCGGATATTGCAGTTGAAATTCTATTCCGAAGCTGAAACGCTGCACATACAAGCTTTTATGAATATTTTTTGAACTTGCAATAGTTCACTATTTCGTCGTCCAAAAAATGTCCCTAAAAACTTGTCTGTATTGCCTTTCAACTTCTCATAACGAATTCAACTGCACTCTCCCGGATAAAAAAAGACTATAAATACCTTATATTTTTAATAGAAAGACTTGTTTTTCAGAATTTTCCACTTACTTTTGCAGTCCCAAAATTTAAAGGTAAATATGCCTACTATACAACAACTCGTAAGAAAAGGAAGAACAATCATCCGCGCTAAGTCTAAATCCCGTGCCCTGGATGCATGCCCGCAGCGTCGTGGCGTATGTACACGTGTATATACAACCACACCGAAAAAACCAAACTCAGCCCTGCGTAAAGTGGCGAAAGTGCGTCTGACCAACAAGATTGAGGTGATCGCCTATATTCCGGGTGAAGGCCACAACTTGCAGGAACACTCCATCGTACTGATTCGTGGTGGTCGTGTGAAGGATTTACCGGGTGTACGTTACCATATCGTCCGCGGTAGTCTTGATACTGCCGGTGTGAAAGATCGTAAGCAAAGCCGTTCTAAATACGGTACCAAGCGTGAAAAAGTAAAAAAATAATTTCATCATAGGGGCGTCTACAGAGTAAAGTGGTAATACTTGAAGATCTTCTGCCAACGTCCTTTATACTAAACATTACAAAAACATGAGAAAACAACAAGCCAAGAAATTACCTCTCGCCCCCGATCCAAAATTCGGAGATACATTGGTAACCCGTTTTGTAAACTGTATGATGTGGGGTGGTAAAAAAAGTACCGCACTCACCATTTTTTATGACGCCCTCGATAAAATCGAAAAAAGCACAGGCGAACCCGGATATGATATTTGGAAGCGCGCCATGGCTAATGTAACCCCTTCCGTTGAAGTTCGTAGTCGCCGTATCGGTGGTGCCACTTTCCAGATTCCTTCTGAAGTTCGCCCTGATCGTAAGATTTCCCTGACCATCAAATGGATTGTACGTTATTCCCGCGATCGTAACGGTCGTACCATGGCCGACAAATTGAGCAATGAATTGATGGCTGCAGCTAAAGGTGAAGGTAACGCCGTAAAAAAGAAAGACGATACCCATCGTATGGCTGAAGCAAACAAAGCTTTCGCTCACTTCAAAATCTAAGTATAAAACTACAAATAGGAAAAACGCCCTCAAGGGGCGTTTTTTTATGCCCATTGCCCAAGAATGCTTTCTATATTTGTCGGGTGCAAGCCCATCCCATTCTCGACATACAAGACCTCAGCATTCTGTTCGATACGGAAGACCGGCAAACGATCGCCATACAGGATATATCCCTGACCCTCATGCCCGGAGAAACTCTGGCCCTGGTGGGTGAAAGCGGATCCGGTAAGTCGGTTACGGCACTGAGTATTTTGCAACTGCTGCCCTCACCGCCGGCACGCATTCAAAAAGGACATATCTTTTTTCATCCTAAAAATGGAGAGATCATCGATCTTGTAAAAGCCGATCAAAAAGCCATCAACGAAATTCGCGGTCATGAAATCGGGATCATCTTTCAGGAACCCATGACCTCCCTGAACCCCCTCATGAAATGCGGGCAACAGGTAGCCGAAGTTCTCATGCTGCACCTCGGACTCAGTCAGGACCAGGCCATGCAAAAAACTTTGCAACTTTTCAAAGAGGTGAAACTCCCCTATCCGGAAGCCATGCTGCTTCGATATCCGCATGAGCTTTCGGGCGGACAAAAACAAAGGGTGATGATTGCCATGGCCATTTGTTGTGAGCCCCGCCTGCTGATTGCTGACGAACCGACCACGGCCTTAGATGTAACCGTACAGAAAACCATCCTCGAATTGTTGAAAGAACTACAACAACGATATGGTATGGCCATACTCTTTATCACCCACGATTTGAAATTGGTGAGACATTTTGCGGATCAGGTGGTCGTGATGTACCAAAGCCGGATGATAGAATCCAATGCTTGTGAAAAACTATTTACGGCCCCTCAGGAAAAATATACTCAAGGTCTCATCGAATGCAGACCCAATCCGAATGAAAAAGTAAAATTCCTGAATACCGTGAGTGATATTCTTGAAGGTAAGGATTTGAATCGTTCTCAAAACCAACTCAGCGCAGATCAGGTACAAGCGCGCATGAATCATTTATTACAAGCACCGGATATTCTTCGATTACAAGACCTTCAGGTTTGGTATCCAACCCATAAGAATTTCTTTGGCAAACCCACTGCCTGGTATAAAGCCGTGAATGGTGTAAACCTGCAGATCAATCAGGGGGAGACTTTAGGTCTGGTAGGAGAAAGTGGTTGTGGCAAAACAACTATTGGTAAAGCCATTGTTCGGCTCACCCCCATCACGCATGGATCGATACACTACAAAGGCCGCGACATTTTATCGCTCAGTAAATCGGAATTGACCGACTATCGCCGGGAAGTGCAAATCATTTTTCAAGACCCCTACTCTTCGCTCAACCCGCGCATACCTGTGGGCAAAGCGATACAGGAACCCATGGAAGTATTCGGCATCGAAGCGGCTTCTGCCCGCAAGGAAAAAGCGATCTCCTTACTCCGTAAAGTAGATTTGCTGCCCGAACATTACGACCGCTATCCGCATGAATTTTCCGGCGGACAACGACAGCGTATTTGTATTGCACGCGCACTGGCCATGCAACCGTCTTTTATCATATGCGATGAAAGCGTCTCGGCGCTGGATGTGAGTGTGCAGGCTCAGGTATTAAATTTACTCGTCTCCCTTCGTGAGGAGTTTTCCTTAAGCTATCTTTTTATTTCTCATGATCTGGCTGTGGTCAGACATATCAGTGATCATGTAGCGGTGATGCAAAAAGGACTCATAGTTGAATATGGAAATGCCGATCAAATTTACGGGGAACCGAAACAAGACTATACCCGGCAATTGATTGAATCAACTTTCTAACAAATACTTTAAGGATAAATTCGGTGTTTGCCCGGGTGAACATACAACCTCATTCAGTTGCACATCCTTATTCTTTAGTCATTCTATCCGATCCAAAATTTGTTCCAAAAGCTATGAAATTTAAAAAAGGATGACTATCATTGTTAAACAATAAAAATTTTTTTATGAAAAAAATGACATTAAAAACAGGCTTCATCGCAGTTTTTGCCTGTTGCGCACTGTTGACGTTCAACAGCTGCAGCGAAGAAAAACCTGCCGAAACCACTACAGAAGCTGCTGCTCCTGCGCCTGCTGAAGCTGCTCCTGCCGCTGCTCCTGCCGAAGCTGCTGCTCCTGCCGCTGCACCTGCTGCCGAAGCTGCTGCACCTGCCGATGGTGGCGATTCAATGGATAAAGCCGGAACTCGTCCGACCAAACCCGCTGAACCTAAATAAGCACTGTAAACCTGATTCTTCAATGGCTCCGAATTCGGGGCCATTTTTTTATGCCTAAATGTTAGGACGTTTTCCCTTTCGAATGATTTCGCTGACGATGAGACTTCTTCGAAGGTTTTGTATGATTAGCCTCTGAGCTATGTTGGCCGTCCTGTGATTGTTCCTCCTGAGCAATGGGATGAGTGGCATGCTGTTTGGGCAATATAATCAAATGTCGGGACTGTACGCGCTTCACCAATATTTCCATCACCCAATGTTCTATGCGATGATGTGCCGGAATCAAAATAGCAGCCATAGCTACGAAAATCAGGATTTCGAATACCGGTGTGTGATGGGTAATTTCTTTGACAACAGGATGCAATAATAAAGTGAGATATTCAAAGAAAAATAAAAGCGAAATGACCCCTAAAAATTTGACAAGCGCTAAAGGTATCCTGATACGGGTCAACAGTACCGTGAGAAAAAAGAGCGCAGGTATAAACATCCCAATCATAATCAATTGAATCTGCTGACGTCTTTCTTCTTTGTCTTTCATTGCTTTTTCGGCGAGTTCCAACTGACGAATTTGTTCATTGAAAGTGAGTTGTTGAGAAGCCATCACACTCTCCTTGCTTTCCAAAGAATCTCTGATGATATCCACCTGACTCAAATAGTAGTAGGCACTATCCGTGCGTCCGTTAGCGGCATAGTGATTGGTCAAAAACCTGCTCAGTTCATATTCCCTTGAAAGAAATTTGTCTTTACGTGCCAGAAATAAACCTAAGTGAGCGTATCGCTTTACGGAGTCAGATCGGCCCATTTCATGGAACACCTTGGCCATGCCCAAAGCACCTTCGCATACCAGATCTTCATCATTCGCAATGAATAAAGCTTCAATCGCTAATCGATAATTAAGCAGCGCAGAATCCGATTGCTTCTTTTTCGCATAAATATTACCGATACCGATGCGGGAGGTTCCGATCAAATCAGCATCCGATTGTTCAACGGCCAGTAGTAATGAGCGCTGATAAAAAGTCATGGCGGAATCCAATCGATTGGTTTTGTCGTAGAGGTCTCCCACATTCAATGCGATATTATACTTAAAATCGGTAATATTTTCTGCCTGTATCATGGAATCCGATTTGCGATAATATTTCATCGCTTCATCAAAATTTTCCTGATAGACATATACGATACCAATATTCATGAGTACAGCCGACAAGCGCGAGGCACTCTTACGGCGTTCTTCAATTTTTAATTTTTCAAAATAATATTCCAACGCTTTGGGATAATTGCCCATACGATTTAAGGCATTGGCAATGATGCCTAAAGCACGGCTTTCCCCTTCTTCATAATGTATCCTTCTGGACAACTTCAATCCTTGTCCTGCCAAATACATTGCCGAATCCGGGTCATAAGCATCCATCAGGTTGGCTGCCTTCCAATACAACGTAGCTTTGACCGTATCCACTTTTTCATTGGCTAATCTTAGCAACAAGCTATCTGCGGCTTGTTTTTGTGCAAATAGCTGAGAAGGACAAGCCATCAAAAATATCAACGCGATGAACTTTAATATATTTAATTCATCATTATATGGATATAACCTTTTCATCGGGAGCACCAAATGTAATACTTTCAAACATTTAATACCAAAGGTTGATGAGGTTCATACCTTAGTTTACTATTAAACTTCCTAAACTTTGTTAAATTTGTTATGAACCCATTTCAACTGAAATCGGTAGCCTCCTTTTATGAAATATTTTCACCTCACTTTTCTTTTTTTCACACTCACTATTTCCGTCAAGGCTCAGGCAGGTCAGGAAACAATAAACAAACCTTCAACGTATGCCGTTGTCATCGGTATATCCAGTTATAAATACCCCGGTATAGATGCCCTGATGTATGCCCATCGTGATGCAGATAAGTTTGTACAATATCTCAAGTCCGATGCAGGCGGTGCTTTGCCCGATGATCATATCCGGCGGCTGACCAATCAAACCGCAACCTATAGTGCCATATTGCAATCCTTACAATGGCTCATCAATGAATCCAAGACCGGTGATTTGATCTACTTCTATTACTCCGGACACGGTGATGTGGAGAATACCCTTATCGATCAATTCGGATTCTTATTATCGTATGATAGCCCCAACCATAATTTCATGGAAAATTCGCTGAGCATTGATTTACTGAATAGTGTAGCGAATACATTGACCCTGAAAAATGGAGCCCGGGTGATAATGATCACCGATGCATGTCGTTCAGGCAAACTCACCGAATCATCCACCAGACGGAATGCCATCGTCGGAGAACAATTAAGAACCATCAACAGTAAAGAAATTCGCATTGCTTCTTGCAAACCCGAGCAACTTTCGAATGAAGATCAGGCCTGGGGCGGTGGACGCGGTGTATTCTCCTATTATCTGCTCAATGGATTATGTCAACATGCCGATTTGAAAAAAGACGGCGTAGTGACCTTACAAGAGTTGAAGCAATATCTTGAAACAGCCATGAAGGCAGACCCGGTGCTGAAAACCAAACCCAATGCGCAGTCTCCGGTAGTACAAGGCAGCCCGGAAACCAATCTGGCGAAAACCGATCCTCAGATATTAATAAAACTGAATGGCGATACCCTTCAGCAAAAAGGAAAAGACACTTCCCTGAATGTGAATTTGAAACCCCTGCCCAAACAAGCATCGGCCTATTTTTTCGAAGCCATCAATCATACGGCTATTGAAAATATATTTGATTTCACAGCATTGGAAAAAACGGCAAAAGAAGAAATACCCTTTGCCATGATACAGGTTGTGCGTAATATGAAAGAGCGTACGGACGATCAGAAACAGTTAGACCAATTGGAAAAGACATTAAAGTCGAATGCCTACGCCTTGAAACGATTCAAAGAAGATCTGGTGGAAGCGATGGGCAATCGCGGGCAATCCCTCATAGCTGCTTATCTGGAAGGAGATCAAACGGAACTTGAAAAACGAAAATATTATAATCAGGAATTAGGCGCATACGATAATTTCCCGGCTATGTATCGGGTAGCACTCATGCTAAGTCCTGCTGAATCATTTATAACAAGAATGCTGAAACTGAAAATGTATTATTTCTCCGGAATCGGCATGCGATTAAAAAGCTCAAAACCTGAGGTCATTGATTCCGCACTGGCATTGCAACACCAAGCCCTTAAACTTCAACCCAATGCCCCTTTTATCCATAATGAATTGGGTGTACTGCACACAGCGAAAAAGAATTATACCGAAGCCGAAAAATTCTTCTTGAAAGCCACCCAAATATCTCCCGGCTGGGCAATTCCATGGTCAAATCTGAGCCGGATCTATGCACAAATGAACCAAACCAAAAAAGGACTTGATGCAGGAAAAAAAGCCACAGAGTTGCAAGGAAACTATTACAATAGTTATATCAACAAAGCGGTCAACTATGAACAAATGGGCAATTGGCTCATGGTCGAACATGAATGTTATAAAAGCCTTCAATTAAATACCAAGCACTACAAACCTTTCGAACTTCTGGCCTATGCCTGTTTAAATACTACTCGTTACGCTTTGGCCGATTCCTTTTTTTACGAATCCGATCTGAGAAAGAAAGGAAAAGATTGGCAGTACACCAACACATGGGTTGAACCCATAAAGAAGGAAGATATCATTACAGTTGTTGACGCTCCCTTGCGGCCTTTCCGATCGAAACAACTAGATTCGAATATTGCCTGTCAACTATTTGTTTTGGCGATGTACGATTATCAGGATCATTTCATGAGCGAAGCAGAACGCAAACTTAAAAATGTACTGCGCATGGAACCTACTCATCCCTTAGCTGCACATTATCTGAGTTGTATCGCCTTTGATCAAAAAAACTGGCCACTGGCTGAACAAAGCTTATTGATGGCACAAAATAATTTTAAAGACAGTAATCAGTTTAAAGAATATCTCACTTTGATAAGCCCTTTATTGGGCCCCGACTCAAAACCATTAAGCATCTACTATAAGACCAAACAATACAAATGGCAAGAGGATGATTATCGCCTGGGCAATGCCTATTTGGAATGGCACTACCCAACCAAAGCAGAAGCCTTATACCGTGCCATGATCCATAAAGCACCTCAAGAAACGGGAGCCTATGTGAAGCTGTGGGAAATACTTGAAACTTCTGAACGATATGCCGAATGTGAACAAATCATTTTACGATTCAGGAATGAATTCCCTGAATATGGTGATGATGTTTTATATCGTTTTTATACCCGGATGATTGACCGTCAACCCGAGCAGGCTGTATGGGAATTAAATGCTGGCACCCTTACGTTTAACTTATGTGAAAAGCTGCCTACCAATGGTTATTTGGGCAGAATGACTGACACTTCGTATCATCAAAGCAGTGAAAATCCTGCAATTAAAATTACGGCATACGCAGCTCCTCATGCAGAAGATAATCTTGATTCCATCAGTATCTTTTTACCGGGTATAATGGAAACTATTACCTTAAAGAATATGATAACCGATCCATTAAATAAATCGATCAGTCATTTTCGTCGCGCAGATACTATTATTACTGAGGGTGAACGAATAGTCGCTTCAGTTTATCAAAAATTAGGAGACCTGTATCGCTGGAATCGCATGACGGATTCCTCCATTTATTATTATCAAAAATCATTGGTGAAATTTCCGGCGAATGCCGGATCCAGAATTTTTTTAGCGGAACAATTTTTCTCCGTAAAAAATTTGGAAAAAGGCTTTGAGCAATTGGACAGCTTGTATCAACGGAAAGAAAGCAATTTGGAAAATCTGAAACACTTTGGTGAATTGGCCACCCATGCCGGTCGATTTGAAGATGCCGATACCGCATTGAATTGGGCAGTAGCTTCTTCCATATTCGACTCCCCGGATTTAAGTGACCTGCAAGGACGGCTGTATTTAATGTGGAAACGACCGGAGCAAGCACTTCCGTTTTACGTGAAACACCTGACACAAAAACCCGATGATGCCGGCACTTGTTATTCACTTTCACGTTTGTATATGCAAATGCAAAAAAGTCAAGAGGCATCGGAATACCTCCAAAAAGCAATGAATCTTGGATTTCATTATGTACAGGTTCTGAACTATGATCCGGTGTGGGAGAATTTACGCACGACCGATGAATGGACCGGCATCATTCAACGCTGCTCTTTTCTGCATGAAACCGTGTTACAAGAAAGACGCAAAGAATCAAAATAAGAAAGTACATTTATCACAAGCAAAAATTGCCAATCCAAATCCATCACAAACATGCGCTATTTTTTGATCTTCGTTTTTTTCCTTTCGGCCGCTTTGCATACCGGCGCACAGTCAAACAACACCACGCCGCTAAATAAAACATATGCCCTGGTCATTGGCATTTCCAATTATAAATATTCGGGCATAGATCCGCTCATGTATGCACATCGTGATGCCGAAAAATTTGTCGAATACCTGAGTTCTCCGGGTGGAGGATCAGTACCTCAAACACAAATCAGAATGCTGACCAATCAGAAAGCAACCTATGGTGCCATCTTACAAGGTATGCAATGGCTTCTGGACAATGCCAAAGAAAACGACCTGGTCTATTTTTATTTTTCAGGACATGGCGATGTGGAAGAGCAATCTATTTACAAACTCGGATTTCTATTTTCTTATGATAGCCCAAGAAATAATTTCATGGAGAACACCCTGAGTATAGACCGGCTGAATATGCTGGCCAATACCCTTTCCGGCAAAACAAAAGCCAAAGTCATACTGATAACCGATGCATGCCGTTCAGGAAATATTTCCGAACAAACGAATTTTGGAAATACCATCATGGGTGAACAATTACGCACCATTTTGAATAACGAAATCAGAATGACATCCTGCAAACCTGATCAATTATCGAATGAAGATCAGGCATGGGGAGGTGGCCGTGGCGTCTTTTCCTATTATTTGCTTAAAGGTCTGGAAGGCGAAGCAGAACAGCAAAAAGATCAGGTCATCACCGTTCAGGAAATTCAACAATATCTCGATTCTGCCTTAACCAGGGATCCTGTATTAAAAGCCAAACCGAATCCGCAATCCCCTTTGATTTCCGGCCCAATGAAGACCACCGTAGCCAAGGTATCAAAAATAGTGTCTCCAAATATCAATATAGAGACATTTGGAGAGAGTGCCGATGCGATGGTCAGGCCCGTAACCTTGGCGCCACTGGAAAAACAAGCCTCCTCCTATTTTTTTGATCCGATAGAAAAGCTTGCGCCTGAAAACGTATTCAATTTTCACATGCTCGATACCCTGTCTGCCGGAAATATTCCTCAGGCCATGATACAGCAACTCAAAGAGAATAAGGAAATCCCTACGGATCAAACACAGCTCGATAAACTGTTATCCGGGTTTACGACCAATCCATACACCCTCACCCGTTTTAAAGAACAGATCGTGGAATACCTGAGTTCTCGAGGACAGGAGATTATCAATCTATACCTCAACGGGGACCAGGCTGAACTTGAAAAACGAAAATATTACAATCGCGAAAAAGAAGCTTACGCAGCCTATCCGCCCATGTATTCAGTTGCGTTGAAATTATCCAAACCTAATACCTATATCTATCGCATGCTTGAGGTGAAAAAATATTATTTTACCGGTCTTTCACTTCGTTTAACAGCACTCAAAAGAGAAGAAATTGATCAGGCCATAGTTAACCAACAAAAAGCCGTGGCCCTTTTGGAAAATGCCGCCTACATCCAAAACGAACTGGGCATTTTGTACAAAACAACGAAAGATTTTGCGGGTGCGGAAAAGGCATTCAAGCGGGCTACACAGATCGTTCCTAAATGGGCGATTCCCTGGTCCAATTTAGCAAGCCTGTATCGGGCTCAGGGAAAGACCGGGCCTGCATTGGAAGCCGGTCAAAAAGCGATCTCCTTACAATCCACTTATCCGGAGTCTTACTATAATATCGCTAAGTTGTATCAGTCGATGAACAATTGGCTACAAGCAGAAGAAGCATGCCACAAAAGCATTCCTTTAAATCCTAAAAATTTTCAACCCTTTGAAATTCTGGGCAAAGGCTATCTGCAAACCACTTTATATCCATTGGCCGAGGAATATTTAGCAGAAGCGGAAAGATTAAAAGCCGGTATACTTCCATTAGCCGACATCGACAATGATGGTGTGCCGGATATAATTGATGATTTTAATATGCAATCCGGACCGCCTGTAAAACTCGATACCAATTTTCAATTTCAATTATTCATGTATGGTATGGAATTGCTTGGAAGCAGTGAATATCAAGTTGCAGAAAAAATTTTTCTCAGAGTCATTGAACTCAATCCAACTCACCCCTTAGCCTGGCATTACCTTGGTAAAATATATTACAACAGTAAACGAAACTCAGAAGCAGAGATAGCTTTTCAGAAAGCAAAAAAATATCATTTATCGGATTCTCTATTTAACATCCATATGGATACCATCTTCATTCATTTTAAGCCTCCGCATGAAGATGAAAAAAGCAGGTTTTATATGAAATATAAAAAATTTGCAATCCCTAATAAAGACAACTATTTATTTTTAGCTGCAACATATGAACAATGGAATCATCACAAAGATGCCATAAATGAATATCAAACCCTCATCAGAACTAATCCACAAAATCCGGAAGCATACTATCGGCTATGGCTTTTTTATGAGAAACATGCCATGTATTTTGAAACAGAAAGGGTCATTCAACAATTCGCAAAAGTTGATCCTGCACAGGCTGAATTTGAATGGTATGAATTCTATAAGAGAATGAGTATTGCTTTCCCTATGGAATATCGCTGGCCGTATCAAGTTGGCCTAATCGCTTACAGCCATTGGTCGCTTCCTGTGAGGGGAGAAAACAGGCATCATTCATTTCGCTTTTACAACCGAAATGATGAATTCCACAGATTGGATCCTATTATCAATAAACATGATTTTCCTGAAGGAGGCATCTCACTCCCACCCTATACTGTAGCGCCAGCCTCTAAATTTGACTTGAGAGAAGGAATCCAATTTTTAAATGATGCGGAGAACAAAATTCGCGATCGCGATAGTTTACTGCTGGCAGATATCTATTCTAAATTAGGGGATCTGCATTCCTTAAACAATAATCCCCGGGAAGCGATTCAATCTTATGCCAAAGCTTTAAACTATCATCCCAATTTGGCCAATGATCGAATGTACTCCATCGACCAGCATGTCAAGATCAAGCAATTTTCAGAAGCCTTCAATCAATTGGACAGTCTGTATCTGCACCAACAGATCAATCAAGTGGATCTGTTGCTGTATATTGAATATGCTGCCCATGCGGGATTGTATTCAAAAGCAGACTCTGCATTGAAGTTCGCCCAAAGTCTTCAGTTAATACCATCCTTCGAACTATTGGAACTGGAAGGCTTAAATACATTACTCTCCTGCCAGCCGGCCAAGGCCTTGGTGAATTACCAAAATGTATTGAAGTCCACGGACCAAAAGAAACATGTTTGGTATACATTGGCTCGCATATACAGTATGTTGCATCAAGATCAGGAGGCATGGGCCGCTTTGAATAAAGCCATCGAAGAAGGATTTAATTATCGCCTCGTTCTCCAATATGATGAAATCTGGAATGCGAAAAGAAATGATCCCGAATGGGCCGGTCTGATGCAAAAACTCAAATAACCATCGGGGCTAGTCGCCAAATTTCACCTGATAATATGGCAACTGATTACAAATATTTTGTTTGATGTAAGGCGAATCGCAATATGTTCTTAAGGCCTTTTTATTGGTACCTCTTTGGGTTTCATCCAATATCATATCCCAACTCACAAACGGTTTGGCACTACTGCAATAGGTCAACATGGAAGACCGTAAAAAATGGGAAAAGAAACCACCAAATTCGTCATTGCTGGCCGCTTTCTGACCCGTCTCTGCTGCTGTAGCTACTATGGTTTGTTTGGATGGGGTAAAGAATAAAGTTTTACAATTCAATTCACTCCATAAAATGCCGGATGACTTGGTAGCCATCGGTTTACTGCCTTTTGCATTCGATTCTTCCACACGGGAGTTGCAGCAATCACTGAATATGAGATTCAGCCGGGCACCTTTACTTTTTAACAGACTTTCAATGGTTTCAAGATTGACCGCTTCTTTAATATGGTCCTCTGCATTTCCAATGCGCATATCGAGATATGGAAACTTATGCGGATCAGTTTTGACACTGAAGCCATGTCCGGAATAATAAAAAACGACAATGTCAGTAGAAGCCGGACTGAGACCGTTCAAGGCCTTTAACAAAGCCGACTTGGTAAAACTTTTACCGGCAACCTCCGTCTTCGTCATTTTTACACCCAGATAATTACTGATATCTCTGAATAATCTCAAGACCTTCCCGGTATCGAGCTTACAGGAATTACCGATATCCTTACTTAAGGTATTGGCCACCACCACCACATGCATTTTAATTCCTTTTTCCTCAGGTCTTATGGATCGGGTGACAGGAGTAAAAAATTGTTTGAAATATTCTTCATCCTCACTAAAGTATTGCGACATAAATACTTTATCCATTTGCATAATTTGCTTATGAACTGATTTAAAACGGGCCGATTCCTGTATCACATATTTCCCTTGACTATTCTTTGAAACAATCCCTTTTAACACCATCTCCTCCATCTTCTTTTGATTCAAAAACAAAAACTTAGGGGCTTGCGGAAATTCAGTATCCTCCCCTACGATCATTCTTTCTTCCAAGGCATTTAAATACAATTTACTCCCATCCACTTTGCCGTTAGCCATCACGGCATCCTCTTCCGACAAATCATATTCCAATACGATAGTTGAAGCATTTTTAGGTGAATTGTAACGCAACCTGAGTAACCCACCACCTTCATCATTTAGTATCATCAATCCATTCATTTTGATTGGGTTGGATTGAATTTTAGTGTCGTATTGAATATGGTAAAAAGAGATAGCCGAAACCAACTCAGACAAAGACATTGTACAAAAGATGAGAAAATAAATTTTAAACTTCATAATATTAATTTGGTAGCCTAAATATAGGCTGCCAAAGCATAAAAATCGGAATAATTTTTCTTCTGATTAAGCCAAATGTCTGAAGGCTTTAGGAAAACCATATTATAATTTCTCCAAAATATAATTCGTCAGCCTCCGGTATAAGTGCAATCTGGTCACACCCCCACTGATTCCATGATTCTTATTCGGATAAGCTTCTGAGTCGAAATCCTTATTCGCATCAATCAGTGCTTTTTGCATTTCTAACGCATTTTGATAGTGTACATTATCATCTGCAGTTCCGTGAATCAGCAGATAATTTCCTTTCAATTTGCTGACCATATTAACCGGTGAATTATCGTCGTACCCTTTAGCATTCTCTTTCGGAGTGAGCATATATCGTTCCGTATAGATATTGTCGTAGTAGCGCCAGTTGGTGACTGGGGCTACGGCAATGGCTGTTTTAAATACATCGGCTCCTTTCAAAATACAGATACTGCTCATGTATCCTCCAAAGCTCCACCCCCATATACCGATACGGCTTGCATCGATATAGGACTGCTGCGCAAAGTATTTAGCCACCTCAATCTGATCATCGCTTTCATATTTTCCCAGCTGCAGGTAAGTTTTCTTTTTGAAGGATTCGCCACGCCCTCCCGTTCCTGTACCATCTACGCAAACAATGATATATCCTTTCTGCGCCAGCATCTGATACCAGAAAAAATCACGACCGCCAAATTGGTTTAAGACTTGCTGAGATCCCGGTCCGCTGTATTGAAACATCAATAATGGATATTTTTTATTTGCATTAAAATCTTTGGGTTTGATCATCCACCCATTCAATGCAACACCTTGAGGAGTTGGCACTTCGATCAACTCGAGAGGCGATACACCATACTCCTGCATTTTCTTCTTCAGATTTTCATTGTTCTTTAGGGTACGAATCAGTTCGCCCTGACTGTTGCGAATACTATAAGTTGGCGGTGTATTGATATAGGAATACTTATCCATAAAATAGGCAAACCCTTCACTGAAGTCTATGCTATGCACCCCCTGGCCGGGTGTTAAATTTGTTTTTCCCTCACCATTGAGTTGAATCTTAAACAGATTACGTTCCATCGGCGAATTTTCGGTACTCAAATAATACAGCATATTATTCTTTTCATCTACACCATAAACGGATGCCACTTCCCAATTTCCCTGAGTGATCTGTGTAGAACGGTTTGCTTCAATATCATGAAAGTAAAGATGTCTGTATCCGTTTTTTTCCGAAGTATAAATGAAGGTGTTTCGATTCTTGAGAAAATGCAGATCATCATTGATCTCAATATAGTACTCATTGGTTTCATTGTAGATGGGGTCGGTGATGCCGGTCTTGGCATTCACTTGCAACAGTTCGAGATGATTTTGTTTACGATTTAAATGAAAGACGATGAGGCTATTATTAAACGGATTCATTTTGATTCGAGGGACATAGAAATCCGTTTCTTCACCCAAATCACAGGTAACAGTTTTGCCATTCTTTAAATGATAAAGATGTATGCTTACCTCCGAGTTCTTCTCCCCTGCCTTTGGATACTTGTATTTATAATCTGTCGGATAAAGTTTATCGTAGATCGCGAAATTATATTCCGGTACTGCAGACTGATCAAATCGATAGTATGCGATAAAATCTCCATTAGGACTCCACTCATAGGCACGTGTAAATTCAAATTCCTCTTCATAGACCCAATCACAATTTCCATTGAGAATATTATAGTTACCGTCATCCGTTACGGCTACGGTCTCATCAATCAACAAATCGAGATAGTAGAGATTCTGCTGATACACATAAGCGACTTTATCACTCAACGGAGAAAAGGTAGCATGCAGAACTTTTTCTGACTTCAATTGCTTTAATTCTTTACTCGACAAATCGTAGATGTATACTTTGTTCAATATAGATCGGCGGTAAATATTCTCAGACTCCGTAAACAACAACAATTTCGTTTCATCGGCATTAAACGCATAGTCATCTATTTTCAATTCCGTCTTCTCCCATTTGAGATCCTTCATATTCAGAATCACTCCGTCTTCTTGTCCATCCTGAAAACGAACCTTCACTAATTTCCCGTCATTGATTTCAGTGTAATGCAAACCATCCTTCATCGAACGGAAACCGGTCACCATTTCCTGACGGAATGTTGGTTTGGACCAAATATCTTCCAGCGTAATGGTTTTACTATTTTGGGCAATCGCCGCACAAGGTATCAGCAGGAGAAATAAAAAGACTCGAATCATAAAATGAAGCTTTGGGTAAATCATGTTTAATGGGTAAATGTAAAAAAAAAGGCTGAAAAGATGACTGAGGGGCATAAACTCCCGGAAATAAAGCAGTTTTGGACACCTTTAATTGGAATAGCTTATAGTATCGTAAGATATCAAGCAAAAACATGAACATATTAAAACATTTATCGAGCAACATCAAAGGGATACCGGCTTGGCAAAGTGGTCTATTATTAGAGCAAATATTTAGTAGAATTCCCGCCGTTGAACCTTGTATAAAATTTTCATCAAAACACTTCCGCCGCCATAACACCAAACCTATGATGGATACAGTTCCTTTTATACTCTAGTTTTATCGACTTAAAGATTTTATAACATAGTATGTGAGTGGTATAATTACTAGTCCAATGGTCAAGGCTAAGAACCAAGTACCCAGTCCGTTCGTTTGTTCGTAAACATTGCTGATGGTTTTCATTGTAATGAGCCCAAAAATTAAAACGATAATGAACTTTAAATATCTAAGTAGCCTTGTCGCTTTTGTATATTGTTTTAAAGCGTTGTCTTCGGTTATGTTTGTCGGATAATTAAACACATGTGGAAATTTGTTCAGAATGCTTAGTCCGATAAAAAGAAATGTCGCTACTATAGGTAAAGTTAAAATATGGCCTTTCCCACCAAAATCATTCGCTTGTCCCGCACTGTTGTAATGAATTGGAATTATGTCCGGGAGATTTTGATAGCTGGTGATGACCAAAACCCAAATTGCAAGAATTGAAGTCCATCCAAGCATTTCCAACATCTTGTCTAATGTAGATTGTTCTAACTTAATTTTCGGTCTTTCGTTCATTTCGTTCTATATTTAAAGATTGTGCATAGCATTGGCTATGACTCATGACAAAGTAATTAAAACTTATTTATTAATCACCACCCGAGTCGGCGTCGGACCTTCCACTCCGGCCTGATCCCAGGCATTTTTTACCCGCTCGGTACAGCCGAAATACACATCCCAATAATCGGCTTGTACACAATAAGGACGCACGGCCAAACTCGTCATACCATCCCCCACTTTCAGCACACTCACTTCCGGAGCGGGCTCCTGCAATACTTTCGGATGTGCCAACATCGCCTGAATCGCTACTTGTTTGGCGATAGCAATATCTTGTGATGAAGAGATCGCCATAGTCAGGTCTACCCGCAAATTCCCGTAGGTGGTATAGTTGGTAATCACTCCGGTAGACAATGCCCCATTCGGTACATATACCGTTTTATTATCTGCCGTGAGTACAGTGGTACTGAAAACACCTTGTTCGGTCACCACGCCGGTAATCCCTTGGGCTTCAATCATATCGCCTACTTTAAACGGTTTGAAGATCAGCATCATCACCCCGCCGGCAAAATTACCCAATGTGCCGTTGAGAGCAGAACCGATTGCGACACCGGCACCTACGATCAGCGCACTGAAAGCAGTAGTATCGACGCCCAAAATACCTGCAAGGGTAATCAGGAGCAGAATGGTAAATACCACTTTCACCAATGAAAGCAAAAAGGTTTGTAAAGAGGCATCGTAATCGCGCTTGAGCAGGATCTTACGGATGATGCTTACCAATTTGCCGATGATCCAGGTCCCAATGATGTAAAACACAATCGCACCGGCAATCTTAGGAGCATAACTGATTGCAAAATCCTTCAGTTTGTCGACATAGGAAAACGTGGTGGAGGTTACTTTGTCAGCCTTCGTTGTCAGCGCATGAGTGATCTGTAAAAGATTCATATGAATTCAATTTTCAATCTGCAAGAATATTAAATAATATTGATTTATAAACACAACGACTCACCTGCTTACCATTTGGCCACCTTTGCTTTTTCAAACTTCCGAATCCTTCCATCCGATTGTTTGATACTGCCGGAATACCATCCATCGCCCAAGGGTTTCAAATCTTCGACCACGATACCGACATCTTCTTTCTTTCGACCTTCCTCCTCATCAACTAACGCTTCATATAATGAAAAGACTTTGTCTTCCTGAATAATTTTAATTTTCATACCGGCCGGATAGTCAGCCAACGAAATGACCTTCTCCTCTTTTTTCCTGGATTTATGTTTGATCTGCTCTTTACTACTCAAATAACTTTTGATGAGATCGTTCAATTCTTTAGCAAATTTTGCTGCATCAAAATCACTTTGTGTGGAAAATGGCATCATATCAAAATGACTACCACTGGCATTGATTACACATTGGGTGTTATTTAAGCAGAAGATTCCCACTTTGCGTTTATCAATGACCACTCGGGCTTCCGTATACTGATTTAAGGGTATGAAAGAATAACCGCCCCCTTTGTAATAATTATATAAGGTATCATGATGAATGTCCACCTCACCATAAAACCCATGGTCGAAGGTCTTCAAAAATTCATTCACCCGATTTTGGATGGCATCCCATTGTTCCGCCCGGGCGGAAAATTGCAATAAAAGAATCGGGAACAGTAATAATATTTTTTTCATAAAAAGGAATATTCATCATGCGTAATCGTGAATGCAAGCCATCGGCTTCTTTCATAAAGGTAGAATAATTATTCACATTACACCCCTTGTATGCCGTAAGTCGTGATGACGGAGTAAGTATTCAGCATGAGATTTCCCCATAAGATTGATTTAATCGATTCGACCAAGTTGCATGAGCATATCCTTAGCGGCCCGTTTCGATCAAAATAGTACCCTATTTGGATAGATTCATTCACCCTACTCTCCTATTTAGAACTAACTTTGGCCAATCATTTTTAAACCAAAATTTATACCCTATGCCACAAAAAGTCATCATCATCGGAGGTGGCTTTGCCGGCCTTCAGTTGGTGGAGAAACTGGACCCGAGTTTATTTGACATCCTTTTGATCGATCGCATCAATCATCATCAATTTCAACCCTTGTTTTATCAAGTTGCCGCATGTCAGCTCGAACCGGCCAGCATCTCCTTTCCCCTCCGTCATATTTTCAAACGAAAAAAAAATGTACAGATCCGTTTAACGGAAGTCAAAGAAATTATTCCTCAGGAGAAATTAATCAAGACCGACATTGGAGAATTTGAATACGATATATTGGTGATTGCGACGGGTTGCCAATCCAACTTTTTTGGCAACAAAGAAATTCAACAACATGCCCTGACTTTGAAGACCACCTATGATGCGATTCAAATTCGAAATCATGTCTTACTGAATTTCGAACGATTGATATCAGCCGAAGAATATGAAAAAGAAAGTCTGCTGAATATGGCCATCGTAGGAGCCGGACCAACAGGCGTGGAGCTTGCAGGAGCCTTCGCTGAAATTAAAAAACATATTTTGCCCGGCGATTATCCGGGTATTGATCTTTCCAGATTTACCATCTACCTGATCGAAGGCTCAAATGATACGCTGAATTCAATGAGCGAAAAGGCGAAAAAAACTTCCCGCAAATACCTTGAGGACATGGGCGTGACCGTCATCACCGGGGTATTTGTGAGTTCTTACGACGGACATTTACTCACGCTGAACAATGGCGTCACCATTAAAACACAAACCGTCATTTGGGCGGCGGGGGTGATTGGCAATCTCATTTCAGGACTGCCCAAAGAATGTATAGCTACAGGCAATCGCTTATGGGTAAACCGTCAAAACCAATTGCTGCATCATGAAGATATTTATGTGATGGGCGACATGGCCATGATGCAAACACCGCTTTACCCTAAGGGACATCCGCAAGTAGCCAATGTAGCCATTCATCAAGCCAAGCTACTGGCCCGAAATCTTAAGGCAAAGATGCAAGGCAAAAGTCTCAAAGAATACGAATACAAAAACTTAGGCGCCATGGCTACCATAGGAAAAAATAAAGCCGTGGTCGATCTGCCCTTTATTCAATTTACCGGATACTTTGCCTGGCTCACCTGGATGTTCGTTCACCTGATGTTGATCCTGAGCGTAAGGAATAAACTCATCATCTTCATCAATTGGGCCTGGACCTATATCACCAAAGACACTTCATTGCGACTTATCCTCAAAGACAAAAAAGAAGGATAGACGCGTATACCGGTCTATCCTTCTTTGATATAACAATCTAAAATGCCTTACGGTGTAAAGGCACCTATTCCATTCTGTGTATTCGGATCGAAAATATTGAAATCATCGCCATCTACACCACCACTACCGTCTAAGTCAGTTGGAATGTAACCTCCGTTACCTGCTTGAACGTCTACATCCAAAAAGTTGAAATCATCTCCGTCAATACCACCACTCTGATCGATATCTCCTGAGTAGAATGCCCAGCGAACCGGCGATGCATCGACTTGTATCATGTTATTTCCATAAGCCTTGTTGGCCAAATTACTGAAGTTGTAAGACGTGGCGGCTGTAAAAGCGACCGGCGCAGCACTCCAGGTTTCCACCGCAGTTCTGTTCTTAACTGCTATATAATAACTATTGCCATTGACCGTTCCCGGGAAGTTACAAGTCACACTACCCGATGTCGTTAATATGGCCTTCACCGAATGCACTACGGCGTAAGGGAAAGTCGATGCATGCAATTCAACCGTCACGGTATCACAATGCGTGCCAGGGTTAGGTTTACCCTGATTCAATAATGAACTCGCTAAGGTATTCGCTGTACTATTATAATATCCTTGTATAAATGCGGTGAGTGTGAGCGTGCTTTGAGAAGTGGTAATCGTTAGATTCAGAATATTGGTCACGCAACCCACCACATGGGTATAGGTTCCGCTGCTGGTATAAGTCTGTCCGTTCACCGGCCAGGTATAGGAATTGGCCGCGGTGATATTGGTGGTATTCGTTGAACTTGGTGTGATGGTCAGGTTCAAGGTATTCGTCGCACAACCGTTATTCACGGTATAGGTTCCGCTTGCGGTATAGGTTTGATTATTGACTGCCCAAACATAAGAATTACAAGCTGAAGCGGTTGTCGTGGTATTGGTTGTCGGATTCACGGTTACCGCCGATGAAGTTGCTGAAGAAGTACATCCGTTGCTGCTGAGAGCCGTAACCACATAGTTGTAAGTACCGGCCACAGTTGGCGTTGCTGTTACTGAGGAGTTTCCTGCGGCGTAGGATGTCGCGGCACCCGGCAAACCGGCACCTGGAGCAGAAGACCATGCATATTGTATGGCCGCCGGCGTACCGGTAAGCGTAATATCATCGATACACCAGTAGTAACCCCAATTTGAACGATAGCGCCAGCGAAGGATGACATTGGGTTGTCCCATGATACCTGCCGGAACAGTTACTGTAGCGGTCACGGTTGTTTGAGCATTATTGGTTGTCGTTCCCTGATTGGTCGTATAACTGGATAAATTGGTCCAAACGGTACCACCATCTGTAGAAGCCTGAACTTGTACCTGCTCTGCCGGCACACTACCACTATAAGAACGGTAGCCATGTTTGAAGGTCAATGTACCTGTTCCGGTATAGCCCACCGTACTGAATGAAGGACTCACTAAATTGGTTCTTGTTTGACTGCCCGAACCGCCGGCATCTGAATTTGATAAAACAAATTTCGTTCCGGTAATGGCAAAATTGGTAAAGCTCAAACTACCTCCTGTAAAGGTATATGGAGCTGTTTTGATACTGAATAATTGAGAGGCTATGGCCGAACCGGTCGATGAAGAATCCTGAAATAACCATCCGGCTGCGCCTGTTTCAAAACCTTCACTCAAGATGGTTGGCGGTAAACTAATCGAAGCGGTCAGCGCCTGTGTACCTCCTAAACAAAACGAAGCAGGTGCTGAAGGCGTTACAGCAGGAACAGGCGGTGCATTGTTGATGGTTACACTCACCGTAGAAGGCGTAGAAGCACAAACACCATTGAATGCAGTAAAGGTATAGGTACCGGTATTCGCTTGTGTAACGGCAGGTATACTTGGGTTTTGTAATGAAGAACTAAAAGCATTCGGACCGGTCCAGGTGAAGGTCGCTCCATTGGATGTTCCCGTTAAATTCAGTGTACTACCCGTACAGGCTGATCCTGCTGAAGCCGTTGCGGTAGGTATGGCTACCGTGGTCACGCTTAAAGTTTGTGTACACACATTATTGGATACATCCGTCACGGTACATGAATATAAATGCGTTCCGGAAGTAGTTGTAACAGATTGTGAATTCCCGCCAAAGGCTACACCATCCTGAAGCCAGGCATAAGTATAAGGTGGACTACCTGCTGAAGGGTTCGCCTGAACGGTACGCACCCCCGCACAATTGGTGGCGCCACCTGTAGTCAAAGCCCCACAAACCATAGCCCCCGAAGTCGTTGTAAAATTTGAAATAGAGGTATAAGCCGAAACATTACCTACACCGCATACACTTCTGATCTGAACCTGATAGTTGCTTGCCGGTGTCAACCCGCTTAAAGTAATGCTGTTGTTGGCGGTTGAAGTGGTCGTCCAGGTTGGACTTCCAACAATGCGGTATTGCACATCATAGGTGAGTGCGGTGGCCACTGTGGTCCAACTCACCAGGGCGGTCGTATTGGTAATGCTACCGATGGTCAATCCCGTTGGTACAGTACAAACCGGAGGTGCCACCACGATGCCTGAAATCACCAAGGCATACTCTTGTGGACTGGCCAAAGTCCCTTTGTGCATGATGATGACTTTATAGGTTCCGGCAGGCAGTATACCCGGCTCAGCTTTTTCTACATTGTCCCGGGTATTGTTTCCGGTTGTAGCTGCAGCTGAAGGGGTGGATGGATTTAATGTCCATGGACTGTAAGTCGTTGCATTGTTGGCAGTCATGATCTTCAAATCCAGATCATTCACCAACACGGATTGAGGATTATCTGTGGTATAGGCAGGAGAAGTACCGGCAGGATCATTCCACGCGATGGTAGCCTTCAGTGGTGTAGTACCATTTGAATAAACGACTATCGTATCTTTTTCATTATTAGCCAAACTATTCATTTGAAGCATGCTGGTCGTTCCATTATTCGTAATGACCTGAGCGCCGGCATTGGCATCCAGCAAGCCCCATCCAAAAGAATAATCCGGTCCGGGATTACTACCGGCTTCTCTGGCGGTATGAATCGCGACAGCTTTGAGCATAGACGATTTCATATACGTACCACTGTTGAGATTTTTATAATGTTGCTGAAGCAGGGTCAAAGTACCCGTTACATTTGGCGAGGCCATGGATGTTCCGTTGTACGATGCATAAGCGGTATTGGATGTACTGATACATGAATTCAATCCTACCCCATTTCCGGAAATATCCGGTTTGATACGACCATCATCTGTTGGGCCCCAGCTGGAGAAAGAAGACATCACCACAGATGCCGGCCCCGTATAACTCAATACATCATTGACCGCGGCAACCACCATCACATTCTTTGAAGTCGCATGTCCGTTTACCAAATCGTATCCTCCATCACCGGTGTTGTAGGAACCACGATCATTACCCGCTGCAACAACCGGCAAATAATACGGTGCATTATTACAAATGACATCAAAATCATGCGCTTCTGCATCATAAAATCCCCAGTCTGTAATTCCTAAAAAGGCAGGATTATAACCGTAGGAGTGATTGGACATTAATAAACCTAGCGCAGCCTGTGAAGCCATTTCCGTTAAATCATTATTCCATTCATTGCTCCAAAGTGTTGCACTCGGCGCCATCCCTTTGGCACTGGCCGTAACGCCGGACGCGATCATAGTACCCGCCACATGGCAAGCATGTTGGTTGTTACCATTGGACGTGGTGAAGTTGACACCATCCTGTACAGTAACCCTTCCGGTCAGTTCCTGATGGGTGGTACGTATAGGACCGCCATCCCATTCTCCGACGATCATGTTTTGCCCCAAAAGGTTTAATCCAAGTACACCACCCGGTCTCAAATCAGGCACATTGGTCGATATGGCTGCATTGGCATTTTGGGTGCAATAGTAATAGAGGGTATTGGTCAGTGGGTCATATCGCTGTAGTTCCGAAAAAGTACCGTCCGGATTTAAAACGGTTTTCGGCAGGTTATTGTCTTTCGCAAATTTTTCGGCATCTGTTTTCAGGGCCTGATATTTCATCATAAAAAATTGAGACAGACTTTCCAGCGCGCTTACATTACTACCCTGACGAATGACATTTCGTTCCGATTCGGTTTGGGCTGATGCGATTTGAGCGTAAAGAAAACTCCCTGCAAACAAGGCTAATAGTAGTCTATATGTTTTCATGATGTTTATTTATGTTCAAATTTACACAATTCAGGGCATTTATTGATGTTATGACATTTTAATTCCCGAAACGGTATTAATAGTGGATGGAAAGGGAATAAGGAGAAAGGGAAAGGGAAAGGGAAAGGGAAACAGAATGAGAATGAGAATGAGACTGAAGTAAAAACAAAATTGGGAATTCGCTCATTGATGATCAGGGATAACGGTTTATCATTCATTTTAGAGTGAGAAACAGAATGAGAATGAAGTAAAAACAAAATTGGGAATGAGCTCATTGATGATCAGGAACAACGGTTTATCATTCATTTTAGAGTGAGAAACAGAATGAGAATGAAGTAAAAACAAAATTGGGAACGAGCTCATGGAGTGTTACTCCTTTCGCTCATTCCCAATTTTGTTTTTGTGCCCAGAACTGGATTCGAACCAGCACGTCCTTGCGAACGCTGCGACCTGAACACAGTGCGTCTACCAATTTCGCCATCTGGGCATTTTCGTGTCAGGGAGTGCGAAGATAGGGATTCTCATAAAATCGCCAAGTAATTTATCTATTTTTTGAAGGCAAGCGAAATCCATATCCCGAATCACCTGTTCATGCAGATTCAATCTTCCCTAACACTATGGTCATATCCCCATGATGTAAACATGACAGTGCAGTAAAGTTCAGTTCATACCCATGCAATGGAACAAACGCTGCCTCCGCACAGCGGGCATAGTGAGAGCGGGTGTGAGAGCGGCGCATGCCTCTGCATAGCAGCCAGCCTCAGCACCTCGCCGATCCCTCGAATCAAACGGAATTTTAATTAAGGAATGTCATCCCGGTTGGCGAGACGGCTATCCACGAAGTGGAATGAGCCGGAAGCCAGACCGGGACCTGCTGACCCCGCACAGCGGGCAGAGTGAGAGCGGAGTGTGAGAGCGGCGCATGTCTCGGCATTCTATCAAAACCCGATACTCCCCATTCTTGATCGCGCTCTCGTTAAACTAAAAATTAAACACTAAAAACTAAAAACTCTCCCCCCTCTCGTTAAACTAAAAATTAAAAACTAAAAACTAAAAACTCCCCCCCGCTCAGGGTATCCCCCTTCTCACTTGTCATAATAAGCAAGCCTAAGCATACGTTTATTCATAATATGTCTTACCTTTATAATACTGTCATACAGTGAGCCTATGTTAAAAACCCTTTCTAATATTCCATTACCCGCCTTCATCCGCCGATTAGGATTCCTGATGCTGCTGTCTGTATCCTTTATATTCTGCAGTTCCGTGGCCATCGTCACCGAAGCGAAGCTGGAGTATACCATCAACCGCAATGGTTCACAAATTGGTACGCTGCACTTTACCAAAATGACACAGGGCGACAAAACCCTGTTGAAGATGCGCTCTACGGTCAAGTTTCGCATCCTGGCCCTCATTACCGCCAATGCCATTGAAGATGCCGTGTTTGACAAGGACGTGATGATCTGGTCTTCCGTGTACCGGGAAATCAACGGACATGAAAAGTCGAACAAGAATACCAAGATCAATACCAACAATTACCTGCTCATCAACGGGAAGAAAACCGAACCCTTTCCTCACTACCCTATTAAATACAATATGCTGTGCGTTTACCTGGTGGAACCGGTCAACAAAACCCAGATCTATTCCGACAACTATCAGTGCATGCTCAACATCACCACCCTCGGCCCGCATCATTACAAGATCGTACTGCCCAATGGCGATTACAACGAGTACCATTACAAAAACGGCATTTGCGAAATGGTCGACGTGCATTCCACCCTGTATCATTCCACGATCGTATTGAAAAAGTGAGGTGATGAGGGGCGTGGTATTTGGCTCCCGATAAGCACTCCGTTCAACCCGTCTTCCGTTACGGGAACCCTGTACCCCTTCGGGGCGATCCAACCAATTCGGCCAAACGGCTACGAATGGGAGGCCAATGCATCAATAAGCCAAACTGTTTCTTAGCCTTTATTTCAATTCTCTAAATGTTCTTCCGAAATCAGTGGATTGTATGATGTGAATATTCCCGCTACCTCTTTTGCCTCCGTCAGCGTTCGTAAACATAACGGTTACATGCCCGTCTTCCGAATAAACCTCACTCAGCATACCTTCTGCATTCAAGATGCGAATATCCTTACGACTGATTTTAAAGGTGCGCGGCTTCCACGTTTTCCCTCCGTCATGAGTGAGCATATAATTAAAGTTGTTTCCATGATCCCAATTACTCACGATAATTCCATCAGATTCATTGAACATAAAGAAATCTGATCGTCTGAACGGATTCCCCGTAATGCCTGCGAAAATGGTTTGCCATGTTTTACCCCCGTCATCCGTTCTGAAAAGGATAGGATAAAAAGCATAGACCGCAGAATAACCATAAATAAAACCAAGATGCTTGTTGACAAAATGAATATGTAATTCCGGTGAACTCAGCGGACCTTTCAGTGCAGCCAATACTGAATCTAAATTACACAACGTAAATGTTTTTCCATCATCGTTGGTATACTTTAATTGAATCTGACTTCTCAGATTGAGAACGGAAGAACTGTCACCGTTTAAATAGGCATTTTGACTCACTAAATAGTAGGCTTCTTTAGATGATAGCAATTGAACCTGTATGATATGCTCTTTAGGTTCACTAATATTTTGAGCATGAATACATTCAGTCATGAATAAGCTGAAAACGAATAGGATAAAATACTTCATGACTTTGGGCTGAATTTAACGAACAGGTATTGCCGAAGTGCAGGAAATAGAATTCCGTCCCCCCGGCTAAATGCTGCTGAGTAAAGATAAAAAAGATGATGATATGCACACAGCTAAATAGATAATGTCAAGCTGGATATGTTGCTCAGCAGAATTAATTACCACAGTTGAAACACGGCTTCCGTCAACCTGCATTTTGGCAATACCCATGTTGTATGTTCGCCCTTCGTCATGGTGATTTGAATTGCATGTCTGTGTCCACCGTGGCGGAGTGTGTCCCGGAAGCGTGGGAACAAGGCAAGCTCTTTTGCAAGATTGGCTTTTGTGTGTCAGCTTTGTGTTCCTTGTAAATGTGCCTGCCTTGGTGTTTTGGCGATTGAGTAAACTTTTCAAGAGTTCTTTAGCGCTTTTATTAACTTGTCAAATTCAACCAATATTTCATTAAATGATTCTTGTGTTAATCCTGCTTCAAGTCTTACAGTGATATATTCAGATAAGATATTGAAGAATGTCATATTTTCCTTTGAAATGAAAGAGTAGGACGAAAGAACATAAAGTCGCAAAGCCAATTGTCTTAAAGCGTCAAAAGCAAATGGATGTTTAAAATCTACAGAAGGGTCAGATAATTCCTTGTGAATTTCTTCAAAGTACTTTATTAGAGCTTTTAATGGTTCTTTATTGTGCATTAGATAAGTGCCGTCAATATCCTTTAATTTAAAAACCATATTCAAAGTATAAAGGAGCTTTTCCGTGTTTGCAGACTTCGTTTCTGCATTTGTAGCCAATTTATCTATTTTCTCAATTCGTTCTCCTTGCTCCTTAATTGTCTTTTCAAATCCTTCGACTTTTCCCATATTTTCTGGCAAAGTATCTAAATGAGTTTTATACTTGTCCAACTTCTTTTTCGCATCGTCGGCATTTTTCTTGGCTTCCTTCGATTTGGCTTTGATAGATTTCAATTCATCTAAGCTTTTCAGATTAATTATTAGGGGAAAGAAAATGCCTAAAAAACCAATTATTCCTATCCAAATAGTTACCCATGTATTTACTTTTGAAATTTCGGTATCTATATTCCGTTTTGAATCTTCAACAGCCTCTTTAACCGTATTTGATAAAAATTCGATATGCTTTACAATTTTATCTTCATCCTTAATATCAGTTGAGCCCAAGTAAGGTTTAATATCGAAGGTGCTATTTGAGTCTGCATTCTCAGAAGAGTATTTTTTTGAAAGAAATTCTATCAAATTTTTCTTTAAGGTCGAATCTAATTTTGTCAATGAACTATCTTTTTTGTTTACAATAATAATGTCAGGTATTAATGGCTTTTCTTTAGCTGCATTCATCAATATGTTTGAAATGACTTTAGTACTATCTTTTTCTTTCTTATTTACTAAATAATATATGTAGGTATTTCCCACAATAAGAATAAAAAGAATAACACATAGAGAAACTCCAATTACTCTATAATTGCAGTGATACCACTTCTTTTTTTCAGGGTTTTGTGTAGCTGGTTCTGACATTTTATATTAATTGATTTTGCATTATTCGGTGTGGCAAATATGCTGGTATGTGATTTATTAAATTCTTATACCCGCTTGTTTCATTGGAATCTTGGTGTGGGAAGAGTTTTGCAAACAGAATGTTTGATGTTTCGTTTTCTTGTGTTGCAGAAATTGCACTCTCGAAAATCAATTGGTCATGAGTGAATAAGATAAGTTGTAATGGTATAGCTGGCGTATGCTTTGTAAATAAATCAAAAAGGCGTTTAATAAACCTTTCGATTGTTGCCCGATGTTCAAAGTCGCTTGCATAAAATACATCATCTAGTAAGAGTGGTAGATTAATTCCCGTATTCTTTCTCGAAGCTACTGCGATGCTTATCCCTACCATTGCACAAAACAATCGGAAATGAAATGTGTTGAAGTATTTGTTTACAGGAATTGGAGGATCATTAGAATTACGTTCTTTTAAATAGGCTACAATTATTTCGGAAATAATTTCTCCATTTTCATTATCAATTTCGTCAGGTTTTGTTTCAATAATTAAATCAACAAGTCTTTCTTCTTCATAAAGATATTCGCCCAAAACGCTGACAACGATATCTTTGATTGGTTCAAAAGCCTCTTGAGTTTCTTTTGCCAATTCATTTTTAAGAACTTTGTAAAATTGAATTGCCTCTGCTTTTATTTTATTGTATGTTTCTAATACAGCAATTGCCTTTAACAGTTCAGGTTCTTTGATTTTAACTTCATTATTCAATTGAGTATTTTGTCTTGTGAGGTTTTCTATCTCATTATTAAGAATTGCAATTTGCCCTTCAGTTGTAGTGGTAGTTATTTTAGCTTTCAGAGCGACCTCAATCTTACCTAATATTTCCTGCCTTTTATCTTCATATCGTGAGATTGAATTAGTATATTCTAATAAATCTTTATCAATGTAATCTTCGTTTCTTGAAAGTACAAAGTCAACATAACCAAACTTGTCTTTTAGAAAATTGCTGTTGCTTTCGATGTCGCGAATATCACCGGAGAAATCATTTGACATGCCATTGCCTATAATTCCATCTAGGGCTGTGGCAATTCTTGACAAATCATTATAATCTGTTTTATCCTTAATTTCTTTTAGCTCTTCATTGTTTTTTGCTCTTAACGCAATTAAGTTAGATTGTAATTGTTTGAAATATTCAATGATATTGTTAGTTGATGAATTTATATTCCTAATTAGCTCGTTTAAGCTTTTTATTTCTTCAATCTTACTATTTACATAGCGATTAATTTCTTCCTTACTAGAATAAGAATTATTGCAAAAAGGGCAATTGTCATGATTTTCTAATAGCGACTTACCCATTTCCAAAAACTGAATTTCTTGAAGGCTTCCTGATTTCGTGCTTAAAGTAGAATATTGAGCATACTGCCTTTTAAAGCTCTCAATGGAATTTTTAAAACTTGAATAATCAAAGGAATATCGGAGTGATACTCGTTTTAGTTTTTCAACTAAGTCGAGCAATGTTCTATTCGCATTGTTAGAATATTGAGTTTGCGAATTTTCTCTTAAGCTTTTTTCCTGTTCCTGTTTTTCTTGAATTGCTTTATTGTTATTTTCAATAGTTACTTTTGCGGCAGCAATTTCTTTATTTAGTTTATTTACATTATTTGATTCGATCAACCTGCCATAACTAGTAAATTGATACAAGTTTTTTTCAATATCTAAGTATTCTGAAAGCCCTACATTTTTTGCAATTAGGTTTTGGAAAGTATAATCTCCCTTTTTCTGATAGTTAAGTTTACCAAATTCGTGAATGTCAAAATCAGATATAAAATGAGTATTAGGGTTTATTTTTTCTCTAACTTCTTTTGGAATATTCTTTTCGTTTAGAAGGAAATTTTGTGAAATAGTAGCTACTTCACAAGTTGTATCAGAATAGGAGTTATTAAAATGGCGCAAAAAGTCCTTGAACGTCTCATCTTCATCACTAAGTTTATTAGTTGTTCTCAATTCAGCCTCACCGATTCTTTTACAATAAATGTATTCAATAGCATCATAAATTGACGATTTTCCGGTAGAATTCCCACCTAAAATTACCATGCTAGAAATTTTTCCTTCAGCATTAGTAAAGTCAATACCATATGAAATGCTGCTTTTCGGAAAAGCTCTTAGAGATTGGAGTTTTATATTCTTTATTCTTAAATCTTTATTTAGCCATTCGTCTAGGGTAGTAGTAAGAGAAGTAGTAGTTTCAAGTAATTGAACTCTTTCATCAAGCTTATGAATACTATAAAATCTACTGAGATTGTCGACGAAGGTTTCCCGTTTTGATATGTCAATATTCGGATTCTTAGCCAATATTAGTGATAGTAAGTTATCCTTCAATAAAGGATGTTTAGCTAACTGAATAAAAAATGATTCTCTATTTTTTATCATTTCATATACTTTTTTGGATTGTATGAAAAGAAATGAGTGTTGTCATATGCCCAACAAAGATAATTTTTTGATTGTGCAATGAAACCGGTGATTGATGTTTTGTCAGCCGGGGTGGTTGGGTTGTGAGTTGGCTTTTTTAGCTCTTTGCAAGGTTGGCTTTGTGTCTGGGATTTGTGTGCCTGGCAATGTGCTAAAAATTGCGTGGGGTCGGGTGGCAGTGTCATGGTTGTTTGAATTTAAGTAGGATGCTCGTTTAGGGTGACATACAACTTATTTATCAAAGTAGCTTTTTATCACTTTTAACTCATATGTTGTTGGCTTACAGTTGTTCCTTGGTTATTTATCTATTTCAAATATAATCAATGAATAGGTTAAATTCCATTAATAGTCCATTTATTCCTCGCAGGGTAAAGCTCAAATCATAGAATTTCCCGTAGGTTTTTCCGTCCACGACTCTCTTCAGTTCATGAACGACATCCCCCTACCTACTGCACTACCTCCATGACTAGTATACCTTCTTTCGCCCGCAAAGCCCATTTCAAAATCCAGCTTACCCAAAAATTCCGTACGTCGCAAAATGCGACAAAATAGTTCTGCGAAACGAAGGACGTTTCGCAGAACAGGGTGGCTGAAAAAATACTCTTTTGAATGCGTTGTTTTCAGCATTGTATTGTGCAGCTTGCGAGAGTGTATTTTTTTGCGTTGACATTATTTTCCCCGATTTAATCTTCTGTAAGAAAGTTTTTTCCAAATGCTATGAGCAAGTTTGATTTCCTTTTGTGTCAAACCGTAATGCTCTTTTAAAATAACTTGGTTGGTAATTTTTAATACTTCTTCAATGTCTGTTTTATTGCGAATTAGTTTGTCAATTTGAGAAAGTAGAGCAGCATTATCTTTATGATAGGGGAGTAAAACTCTCTCTGCTTCATTTGGCATAAGTTCTAAAACACCGCCTCCGTGACTTCTTCCACAAACTTCCGTGAAAGCTAATGAAATCGAGTTGTAATAACTTGCTGTAAATGCTTTCAGGTTTGTTGTTGGGTTTAAGAAAACACGGTGCATTGTGTCTGTTGTATATGCACCTGCTTGGTTAATTATTAATCTCGGATAGAGGTTGTTTCTGCGAATGAATAAAGCATCAGAAATTTTCAATGAAGGAACTACAAACCAATCATCACGAATGCCAGTTTTGTAACCTTTATGTATTCCCAAACTTTCACCGTGAGCAATATATTTAACTGCACCGTTTTTTCTGTTCAGATTTTTACTGTCAGGGAAAGTAAGTAAATGTGCTCTTGCAGGTGAATTTCTGTTTTTCTCCCAATCTTTCTCTGTGAAAATTACGCTGTTAACCTGAACGCTTCTACCAACCATTGGCTTTGCATAATCGTGTAAATCGTATTCATCAACTATTGTTAGTGGAACTGTGAAAAATTCGTTTGAACCTGTTGTAATTCCGACTTCTACTTTAGCGAATTTTCCGAGTGATGGAATATTTCTGTCTTTAGCAATGTTCTCTAAAAAGTCTATTTCTTCTTGGTCTAAGAAGTAAAAAGTCCATTTATTGCTCTTAAAATCAATTTTCTTTTTAGGACTTTTCAGTCGAGCTACGTCAAGCGATTTTAATTTACTTGCATCAAGCAATTCAATATGTTCAATGTTGTGGTTTTTGGTTTCATTTTTCTCACACAAAAGCAATACGACTTCCTGTTGAATGTCGGGAAACACTAATTTCTCAAATGAAATAATATTGATTTTGTTGTAGAAGTGGGCAATGAAATTCCTGAGTTGTTGGGCATACGAAACCTGCAAAATTTCGGCTGGCAAGACGAAACCGATCTTACCGCCTTTGTCTTTCAGCAACAACGAAGAACCAACAACAAAAGAAACCCAAGCATTTGTCAGTTTAGAATAAGTTAAACCTGCTTTTACAAAAATGTCACCTGCTTCGGCTTGCTGTAAGCGGTCAAAAAATTGATACCGTATGTATGGCGGATTTCCTACAACTAAGTCAAATCGCTTATGGGTGTTGTTGCAATAGGTATGAAAGTCGGCATTAATAACTTGCTTGTTCTTCAAGTTTATCCTGTCGGCTTTTGCGGCTTCAACATCATCAAATTCAATTGCAGTAACCGAATTGTATTTGAATTTGCATTTAGCGAGTTGCTCTAAAAAAACACCATCACCACAACTTGGTTCAAGTATGTCAAAATCTTTGCTGCCATTGATTCCCCAACGCAAAACAAATTCAGCAATCGGTTCAGGTGTGTAAAAACCACCTCTTAATTTTTCGGCTGATGCTTCTGTTATCAGTTTCATAGTCAAGAAGTTTTTTTGTTTTTCAAATACTTTACTTTTTTCTCTGCCACTTTCAGCACTTCACTGGCAAAATCTTCTTCGTCCATCACTTGATAAGCAACTGTGTCACTTAGAAATGCAATCAGTAAATCTTTGTCGCTCACATTGAAAAATTTGGCAAACTTTTCAATCAATTGTTTGGTGGGCTTTCGGCTATTCTTTTCAATTTTGCCAAGCATTGATGTGTCTATGCTTAGTGCTTCTGCAACCTCACGCAAAGGCAGTTGCATCTCCTCACGAAGTTTCTTTACGGTCTCACCGAATGTTTTTTCAAGTTTCATTTTTGGACTAATTCAGTCCAAATGTAGGCAACAAAAATTAACCTACAATATTTTTAATGGAAAATATTATCAACAAGCTTTTGTTTAGGTCAATCAGTCAATTTTCAAGATGAATTGGTCGGGTTTCTTCGTTTTGAATAAACTGGCAGATTTCCCAATTAGATTGTCTTTGGCAATCACATTCTTAGCATCACTCCAACTTATTTGTGTCATTGAATTTTTTTGCTCATAAGAACGGGTGTCCGTTCTTGTATTGTGTGTGATTGTAAGTTTAAAAGTCCCTTCATTTTTACCTTCAATTACAATTTTGAAAGTTGCAACTGCTCGTTCAAGATGAGTTGTGCCTGGCTTGGTATCACGCTTCCATTTTAAAGAAGAAAAAACAGTGTCCCGGAAATAGTGTCTTTGGTCAATGTCTTCCATTTTTCCCTTCTTGAAAAGCATAGAGCCGGTCGGATTAGTATTTGAACCTTTAGGAATATTCAAATCACGTTCTGTTAGTTTTCCGCTTTCCCAAACTAACTCGCCTTTACCTGCAACACTACTAACAGCAGCAGCGGTATCAGCTGTTGTTTTGGTTGTTGGTTTTCGTGTTCCTCTAAATTCGCTTGGAATTTTCGCAATGGCACGTTTCGGAAATATTTTTGAAATGATATTTTCTGTTTCTTTTCTCTCGGTTTTTTCTGCTTTGTCTTGTGCAGCTTTTCGTTCTTCTTCCGTCGGAACAACTTTAGCCTTCACTAAGTCAGCAATTAGTTTTTTATTTAACTTTTTTAGGTTTGGGTCTGAATAGTCAAAAATGCCATTGAAGTATTCTTTTAATTGTTCAACTATTTTTCTGTCTGAAACAGAACTGTTGTCTATGGAAACGTGTAATGATGCTTCTACATTTGTAAAAAGTCCTTGTGAAGTAAGGTTTGATGAACCAATTATTAGTTCACATTTGTCATCGCCTTCAAACAAGTAAATCTTAGGATGAAAAATTGTAATGCTTGGTTGATAAAAAACGAAAGCGTTGATGTCTAAAGCTAAAAGTTCTTCGAGGGCTTCTTTGGATGTTCCTTTTTGGTCAACGCCTGTTACTATCGTAATTATATTGAGATGTTTCTTAGCGGTCTTGATATGTTTAGAAAGTCCCCTGATACCTGCTTGACTGGCAAATGCTGAAATACCTGTAAATGTGTGAAAGTTTTTGTCGGCAAAGAATTTAATAAGTTGGTTGCCAACCGAATTAACCGATTTTTCTTCAAATCCCTGTCCTAATAAATTTATATTCATATCGTTTTATGGTTCCTTTTTCACAAATGTATGAATAATGCTCAGCCGATTGCTCTCTTTTGACCGCCAATTGCGTTTGGCTTGTGGGACACTAGGCAGGAAAATGTGTGGAAAATGCGTAGACAAAGAATTTTTGCGGGTAGGCTTTTTAATAAAATTATTTCTTGGATGGCTTTGGTTGGTGTCGCCTGCTGTCCGAAAAAGTGTCATCAAAGTTGCAGTCAAAAGTGGGTCTG
This sequence comes from Chitinophagaceae bacterium, assembly GCA_016786845.1. GTDB lineage: Bacteria > Bacteroidota > Bacteroidia > Chitinophagales > Chitinophagaceae > OLB11. Next base: position 175,753 of record JAEUVB010000023.1, read on the forward strand.
TCCAAGTTTAGATCCGCTGTAATAGATTTTCCGCCAAAATACTTATCACCCTAATTTTCTCATCCTAAGCCACCACTATTGGTATACAACGAAGGCCCTCAGCAAGCTCTACACAAATCTAATCCATTCCCCTACAAATCCAAACCCCTGCAACCACTATTTACAAGCCGAATCCGATACGCCCCCTTCCCATCCATCGCCAATTTTCCCGATTCACCAGCCCATTCACCCCATCTGTCAAAAACTTCCTATTCCCCTTGCCTGTTTTTCAGTCCTTTTTTATATTCGGTGCGCGTCTTTAAAACCCGGCAATTGCTGTTTCTTTTAAATACCCCCCTATGCGTAAAATCCAACTCACCCCGGCCAAATACCCTTCTATCAAACATTATTTGAAAGCCTTCATCGATCCGGATTTCGATCTCGAACAGGATCTTCCTTTTCGCACGGTCGTACAAACCATCCCGGCCAATACCGTCATCACCCATATCGGAGATGTCGAAAATTTCGCCCACTATATCATCAGTGGCTATGCCCGAGTCAGTGCCTTCGATCGTAATGCCGAAGAAAAGGTTTTGGAGTTCTTCGGCCCCGATGATTTCATCTCCGCCTATACCTCCTTCGTCTACCGCACCCCGTCTAAAGTTTTCGTGAAAACCATTTCCGAATGCACCTTCGAAACCATTCATGTCGATGATATCAATACCGCCATCCGCCAAAATCTTAACATCGCCTTACTCACCCTCAACGCCGTACATAAAAACTACGCAGCCAAAACACAAATCCAACTCGACTTCCTCCTCCTCGACAACGACGAACTCGTCGCCAAAATCCTCCATGAACGCGAAGAACTCCTCAACATCACAAGCGCCAAACTCATCGCCTCCTACCTCGACATGACCGAAGTCACCTTCTCTCGCATCCGCAAAGACCTCCGCGATAATCTGGACAACCTATAAGGCTTCCCCAAACCTTATAGGTTTCTCTCACCCATTCACCCAAGCCTCCGCTCTCACTCTGCCCGCTGTGCGGGGTCAGCCCCCGCTCTCACACTCCGCTCTCACTCTGCCCGCTATGCGGGGTTACATCCCCAGCCCTGAAAGGGCGACAGTCTTCAACGATGGGTGCAGCCCATCGTAATGCCCCAAACTAATAACACTTCCTATTCCAAAGCCCTAACTAAAAACCAACCACTAAGAACTCCCTCACCCCGGCAGGTCCCGGTCTGCCCCGGCATGTAATTTTGTGGATGCGACGAGACTATCGAAGCCGGGACAACCGGGATGACAGTCATTAATTTAGATTTCGTTTGATACGAGGGCTCGACGAGATGCTGAGGCCTACGATACTCCTGCTACGGAGATGTCATCCCGGTTGGCTTAGTTTACTTTCCGCTTGCGGAACAAGGAAACAGCCAGACCGGGATCTCCCGTTCTTTATCGCGACTTACCCCGGCAGGTCCCGGTCTGCCCCGGCATGTAATTTTGTGGATGCGACGAGACTGTCGAAGCCGGGACAACCGGGATGACAGTCTTTAAATTAGATTTCGTTTGATACAACGGCTCGGCGAGATGCTGAGGCTTACGATACTCCTGCTACGGAGATGTCATCCCGGTTGGCTTAGTTTATACCGTAGCTGTATTTGTTTTATCCTGAAAGGATAAATTACAAATTCGCTAACGGTAGTTTCCTTTCCGCTTGCGGAACAAGGAAACAGCCAGACCGGGATCTCCCGTTCTTTATCGCGACTTACCCCGGCAGGTCCCGGTCTGCCCCGGCATATAATTTTGTGGATGCGACGAGACTATCGAAGCCGAAACAACCGGGATGACAGTCATTAATTTAGATTTCGTTTGATACGAGGGCTCCACGAGATGCTAAGGCTGACGATACTCCCGCTACGGAGATGTCATCCCGGTTGGCTATGTTTCCTTTCCGCTTGCGGAAAAAAGGAAACAGCCAGACCGGGATCTCATGGGGCTACCCGCTCTCACGCTCCGCTCCCACTCTGCCCGCTGTGCGGGGTTACAACCGGGACCTGCTGTTTTTAATTTCAACCTCCATAGTTTGTCCGGTTAACTATACACGCCGCGAATTCTGAAAATTCTAAAATTCTGAAAATTCTGATTCAGACATGATCAAAGCTGCCCTTCTTCCACAACCTCCCAATCAAGACCAAACCTATATATCCTTATAAATTCCTCACCTTATTTCTAATAATTGAGCCTCAATAATTGTCCCCCCAACTAAAAACTAAACACTAAAAACCAAAAATTAAAAACTTGTTAATGCCCTCCAATCTTATCACGTGATAAGAAGCCTCCTTTTCACCCTCCCTACGTTTGTCCCATCATTCACCGGATAAATATCCAACGATTGAATAAAGATGAACGTAAAAAGAACCAACATATTAAACTACCCCGCACCGGCTCCCTTGAGAATAAGCCGTTTGCAAAGCTCATGGGTTGCTTATACGTTATGCATCCTCACCACATCGATACCATTCCATCCTGTTACAAATGTCATCACCGGAATATGCATCGCCCGGACTACTGTAACAATATCATTATCCCCAATTTCGAAAAACCTCCAACCAATATCGAAAACCCTCCATCCAATTTCGAAATGCCTCGAACCAATTTCGAAAACCCTCGAACCCATATCGAAAACCCTCGAACCAATATCTAAAACCCTCCAACCAATATCTAAAAGCCTCGAACCAATATCTAAAACCCTCGAACCAATATCTAAAACCCTCCAACCGATATCGAAAAGCCTCGAGCCCGTATCTAAAACCCTCGAACCCATATCGAAAAGCCTCGAACTTGTTTCTAATTACCTCAAAGCATTATTATTCCGCTTCAAACGACCGTGGATCCTGCATCCCGCAAAAAAACGCATGGCCTTGCAGGGCACCAATCATCCTCCATGGCATTCGGGTTCCGTAGCCCCCATCTTATATACGGACCATTGATCGTGGTGTGGGTCCATCACACAAATCCTATGAACCCAATTTATAAACACTTTAATCAATTTTAATTTTTAAATATAATTCTTATGTCTAAACCAATTTACAACTGCGCACAGCAGGACCTTTTCACCATCGCCACCATGGGATGGAAATCATGCGAAAAACGCATCAACCAATTCGAGGCCTTTAAGGCCCATTATACTGCCGCTTTCATTGCCGATAAAAAGGCTCAGTTGAAAGCTGCCGAACACATGCCCTCCGAACAAGAACGCGACGGGAAAACCACTTCCCTCCGCATGCATCTCTCCGAGGCCAATGAAACTTGTCTCCGCAATTTCAAACACCTGAAACGCTATATCGACTCCGCTTTCCCGGGTCAATATGCCATTCCGGAGTACAATACCATCGGTCAGGAGTTTTACGAAAAAGCCTTGCGTTCAAATTGGGAGGCTACTCGCAGTATCCTCACAAAATGTAGCAACTACATCACCAACAATTTGGTGAAGCTCACAGACAATCTCAATATGCCTGCAACCTTCCCCGCTAAATTCGAAGCCGATGCACTGGATTTCCAAAACAAGCATGAAGCCTTCATCGAATCGGAAGAAGTATCGGTCGACCAAACGGCAGAGAAAATTGACGCCATCAATGCGGTCTACCAAGACCTCATGAGTATGTTTGCCGATGCCCAGGAAATCTTCTACAATCAGCCGGCTATTCTGAAGGAGTTCACCTTCTCTCAGGTTCTCTTCCTCGTCTCCGGCGCCGGCACCGCAGGCGTCCGTGGTATCATCACCAATACGGCCAACAACAAGGCCGTAAAAGAAGCCACCATCACCATCAACGAAACCGAGGCCTCCACGGTCAGCGATGATGTCGGGAAATACGAAATCTCTCCAATGGCTTCCGGCACCTACACCATCCTGGTAAGTGCCCCTGGCTTTGAATCCCAATCCATCACCCATGAGGTCCTCATCGGTACCATCTCTACGCTCAACATCAACCTAACCCCCAGCGCCGTGACGGTTTAATCACAAACCCTTCACCCATCATTACCCATCCCGGGAGCTGACGCATGAAAATGCGTCTACTTCCCGGGATTTTTTATGCTCCTCCACACCTATGTATCACTCCGCGAAACGCTGTACAAGGGTACATCTACCAGATTATAATAATTACTTCCGGTGCATGAAGACACGCACCAGGGAGTGTATAAGCAGTTAGCATCCTGTAAATTCTGCAATTCTGTGAATTCTGATTCAGACAGGGGGGCAATCACAGGATGAGCTGTTATTATTAGGTTGCTGAGAACATGGCTTCGTAGCATGGGATTGCTTCGTCGTGCCTCCTACCATTGACGAGCAAGACGAGGCCTCCTCACAATGACGGAAGCGACCTCGCCATAACGGTGCCCCATCTTTCCCTTTCCCTTTCCCTTTCCCTTTCCCTTTGCCGCTCTCACGTTCCGCTCTCACGCTGCCCGCTCCGCGGGATTCAGGGTCCCCGTACGAAGAGAAGCAATCGAACGGAGACTTCATCGGGGGCAAAAAAATATTACATTTGCCCACCATGCCCAAACTCACCGATCTCAGCAAAGCTTACAGTGGTATCAGCCGCAATATGTGGATACTGGCTGTGGCGATGTTTATTAACCGCTGCGGATCCATGGTACTGCTCTTCATGAGCGTCTACCTCACCAAATCCTTGCATTTCAGCATACCCGAAGCCGGATTCATCATGATGCTTTTTGGCGCGGGCTCCATCGTGGGCGCTTTCATCGGAGGTAAACTCGTGGACACGATCGGCTTTTATCCCATCCTCGTCTGGAGCCTCATCCTCTGCGGCATCATGCTCATGATACTCGGACAAATGCATGAATACCGCTACATCGCCATCTTCACCTTTCTCGTTACTGCCACCGGCGATATGTTTAGACCGGCCAACTCCGCCGCCATCTCTTCGTACAGTTCGAAAGATAATTATCCGCAGTCCATTGCTCTCAACCGCCTGGCCATGAATCTTGGATTTACCATCGGGCCCGTATTGGGCGGTGTACTGGCTACCTATAGTTACGATCTGCTCTTCTGGGCCGACGGGATCACCTGTGCCTTTGCAGCCATCTTCATCTTCCTCATCCTGCCCAATCGAAAAGCGATAGCCGACGAAAAAGATGCCCTGCCCAATGCCGACCAAGGACATATCAGTCCTTACCGCGACAAACAATTTATTGCCTTTGTGATCTTCACGATGTTGTATGCCCTTACTTTTTTTCAACTCATCACCACCCTGCCCCTCTATTTCAAAGAAGTATACAAACTGAGTGAAAAACATATCGGATGGCTCATGGCCCTCAACGGCATCGGTGTGGCCGTCATCGAAATGTTTTTGATCTATTATATACAAGATAAGTGGACCAAATTCAAATTCATAGCCCTGGGCGCATTGTTGCTGATTGCCAGTTATTGGATACTGCTGCCCGTGCATAGTCTGTATATCCTCCTACTGAGCATGATCCTGATCACGGCATCGGAAATGCTGGCCATGCCCTTCATGTCGACCTATGCCCTCAAGCGCGCCAACCCCGGCAGCATGGGACAATATATGGCGCTGTATTCCATGGCCTGGTCCATTGCTCAGATATTGGCCCCGCTGCTGGGTACCCAAATCATCGACCGGTTTGGATATGCTGCATTGTTTGGCGTATTGGGGTGTATCGCCATGATTCCGTTTTTAGGATTTCGCTGGATGGATCGTCAGGTGCAGGAGGATCAGCCGCAAGCCGAAGTGGCGGCATAGCCTCCTTCCATTCCATCCTTAAAATTACCCTGTTGACCGACTCAAACTGACTTTGTTTGAACTAAAATCCAAAAACCTTACCCTATATTTGCAGCCTCAAAAATTCTATGAAGCGATACTGGTGGAAAATTCTTTGTGTGCTCATCTTACTCTATGTCATCATTGGAGGAATTTTACTACCGGTACCGGCCATCCCTAAATTAAACGAATCGGCCCGCAATCTGTTCTTTCATGTACCGATGTGGTATGTGATGATCGTTTGCTTTTTGGTCTCCGCCATTTACGCCCTTCGCTTTCTCTTGAAATCCCAAACCAAAGATGATCTCATCTCGAGAGAGTATGTGAATGTGGGCATCGTCTTCGGATGCATGGGTATGATTACCGGTATGGAATGGGCCAATATTGCCTGGGGCGCTCCTTGGAGCAACGACCCCAAACAGGTTTCTGCCTTGTATTGTCTGGCCATTTATTTTGCCTACCTCATACTCCGTTATTCGGTGAAAGACACCGACAAACAAGCCCGGTTGAGTGCGGTATACAATGTATTTGCATTTGCCTTATTGGTACCCCTGCTCTTTATTATCCCTGCGCATTTCAAATCGCTGCATCCGGGTACCGACAGCAAACCTTTCGAAGCCCTGTATACCCAAGCCAGCCAATTTCGAAAGATCTCTCTTCCGGCCATGATCGGCTGGATTCTACTGGGCGTATGGATTTTCAACCTGCGCATCAGAACCCTGAAACTTCAAAAACCGGAATTATTCTCATGAAAAAAATCACCTTCTTTTTGACCTTGCTGATGGGCTTGTTCATGACCTTACAGGTACATGCCCAACAAGCTTCTGCACCGCCCGTGGAGATGGCCGGCGTATTGCATCAGAATGGTAAAATATACCTTGTAGTATTGGTACTGGTCACTATCTTTGCGGGCATTATTTTTCAGCTGATACGGATTGAGCGCAAACTCAACCGGCTCGAACAAAACAACAACTAATCATTATTCATTCATAAACATTACAATCTAACATTACATGGCAAAAACAACTAAGAAAGCAACTGCCAATCACTACAGTTTCTTTGAAAGCGTGGAGCGTAACTTCGACAAAGCAGCTTCTTTCACCGACATTAAAGACAAAGGTATTCTGGATCAGATCAAAGCTTGTAACAGTGTGTACAGCATGAAGTTTCCGGTTAAGATCGACAATAAAGTAGAAGTGATCGAAGCCTATCGTGTACAGCATTCTCATCACAAACTGCCTGTAAAAGGGGGTATCCGTTTCAGCATGGATGTGAATCAGGATGAAGTCATGGCCCTGGCCGCCCTGATGACCTACAAATGTGCGATTGTGAATGTACCATTTGGCGGTGCGAAAGGTGGAATCAAAATCAATCCGAAAGTTTTATCGACCTACGATTTGGAAAAAATCACCCGTCGTTATACGGCTGAGTTGGTGAAGAAAAACTTCATTGGCCCCGGCATCGACGTTCCGGCTCCGGATTATGGAACCGGTCCGCGTGAAATGAGCTGGATCGTGGATACTTATATGAGTCTTCGTCCGGGCGAAATTGACGCTGCAGGTTGTGTAACGGGTAAGCCGGTCACCCAAGGCGGTGTTCGCGGTCGTACCGAAGCCACCGGTTTAGGTGTTTATTATGGTGTACGTGAAATGTGTGATGATGCGGAAATGATGAAGAAATTGAAGTTGAACGTAGGCTTGGGCGACAAAACAGTTGTGGTTCAAGGTTTAGGTAATGTTGGATATCATGCCGCAAAATACTTCCATATGGGCGGTGCCCGCGTGGTTGGTTTGGCTGAATACGAAGGTGCGATCTACAACCCGAAAGGTCTGGATGTGGAAGCCGTGGTTGCACATCGTAAGAAAACAGGTTCTATCCTGAATTTCCCGGGTGCTAAAAACCTGAAAAAATCTACAGAAGCTCTGGAATTGGAATGTGATATCCTGATTCCTGCCGCTTTAGAAAATGTGATCAACGGTGAAAACGCGCCTCGCGTGAAAGCCCGTATCGTAGCTGAAGCTGCCAACGGACCTTTGACACCTGAAGCAGATACCATTTTAGTGAAAAAAGGAACTGTAGTTATTCCGGATATGTATATCAACGCCGGTGGTGTAACGGTATCTTATTTCGAATGGCTGAAAAACCTGAGTCACGTGCGTTATGGCCGTATGGAAAAACGTTTCAGTGAAAACATGAATACCAGCATCCTCGGATCCATCGAAAGCCTGACCGGTAAAAAAGTAAGTGCAGCAGAACGTAAGATCATCCTTCACGGACCGGATGAAGTGGATTTAGTACACAGCGGATTGGAAGATACCATGATGGGTTCTTACCATGAAATCCGTGACATTTGGTTAAAAAACAAGAAAATCACCGACATGCGTACAGCAGCCTTTGTGAATTCAATCAACAAAGTGGGTGTATCTTATATGGAATTAGGAATTTTCCCATAACAGGATTTCAATATTCAGGAAAAAACCGCTCTTTGGGCGGTTTTTTTCATGAAATAATTTCATTTATATTAAATTATCCCCTACTTTTGCGTTCCCAAAAATCAGGATTATCATGCAAGCAGCTGTAAAATTTATTCAAGAGCAATTAAGTCCGGTCACCAATGTCCCTTCTTTTAAAGCAGGAGACAGTGTTTCGGTTAATTATAAAATTCAGGAAGGAACCAAAGAGCGTATCCAAACTTTCAAAGGTGTGGTCATCAAGCGTCAGGGAACCGGTTCAACACAGGTTTTCACCGTTCGTAAAATGAGCGATAACGTAGGTGTAGAGCGTACTTTCCCGGTTTACTCTCCGCATATCGAAAGCATCGAAGTCAATAAAGTAGGACGTGTTCGTCGTGCTAAATTGTTCTATCTCCGTGAGCGTTCCGGTAAAGCCGCACGTATCAAAGAAAAGCGTATGCGCTAATTCTCTATCAAAATATTTTGAAAAAGCCTGCCTTATTGGTGGGCTTTTTTTATGGCCTTGACCGCATTTAACATTTCAGGGTTGATTATATACCCGCCTTTTACTATATTTGTAGTCAACAAACTTTACCCATGACACTACTCACCCAACTCCTGCTTAGTATGCCCGGTGGCACCGAATGGATACTTATCGTTTTAGCCGTACTCGTTTTGTTTGGAGGACGTAAAATCCCTGAATTTATGCGTGGTTTGGGCAAGGGAATGCGTGAGTTTAAAGATGCCAAGGATAATATCAAGACCGAGATTGAAGCGGGGATGAAAGAAAAAGAGTCTTAATTCATCAATTATTTTTCGTTAACCATTAAAGATTATCGGGGGGAGACTATGAATCGTAAAACATTCTTTGTAGCATTGACGGCTGTATGGTTCAGCCTTTTGCATATTCAATTATTCGCCAATCGTAAAGACAGCGTGACTGTAATTACCATTACAGATCCTTCTCTGATTCCTAAAAATGCCAAATACATTAAGCTTGATCCTGCAACTGCTTCAGGGATAGACAGCAGTCGTTTTGTAAAACGCAAGATTAAAGACGATACGGAAAAGCCGATGACGGCCGGAACCATCAATGTCAATCGTTCTATCTATGGCACTTATACCGACTTCATTGTCGATTATGTCAAGAACTACCATAAGAATCATGGAAATAGTTTGCAGCGTATTCAATCGAATAACAAAGGATATTTTAAACTCATCGACAATGTGATGAAGCGCTATAGTGTGCCACGCGAAATGAAATCGCTGGCCATTATTGAATCGGCTATGAATTGCAATGCGGTATCTCCGGTAGGCGCCGTTGGCCCCTGGCAGTTCATGGCAAGCACCGCCAAACTCCTTGGACTTCGCGTAGATCAAAATATCGACGAGCGCCGCGATTTTTACAAAAGCACGCATGCTGCCGCCAAATACCTGAAGCAACTTTATGGTATGTTTCATGACTGGTTATTGGTAATCGCTGCCTATAACAGTGGCCCTTCACCGGTACTACGCGCGATTAACAGTGGTATGGGCCGCAGCTTCTGGGACATCAAAGCCAAATTGCCGAAAGAAACCCAAAATCACGTAATGGCCTTTATTGCAACCACAAGTTACCTCGATCGCTTCAGCAATGTCTTGAACATGGGCGAAATTCCAAAAGGCGCCAAAGCACCTAAAGCCGACTTCTCCAGTTTCGGAAGATCTGATGAAGACGATGATGAAGGTGTCGCTGAAAATGCAACCCCTAAATTAAAGTTTGCTCAGGCCGAATTGGATCAGATGGCTGTGTTGAAAGTGAAAGGCACCTATAACCTGACGACCATATCCCGCATTTTGGATGAAGACATCGTGCGCCTGCGCAGATGGAATCCGGATTTTGATCAAACCATTGCCGGTTCTACCACTACGGTACAACTTCGCATTCCGATTGATAAACTGGAACAATTTATCATTTCGAAGGACCGTATCATCATGGAGTCCAGGAAATAAATTCCTGACAACCTTTTCCCGCTGCGCTTAATTCATGAACAGATATTTTATTGAAGTTTCCTACCACGGAAAAGGATTCAGTGGATTTCAAATTCAGGATGAAAGCATCACCATACAGGGTGAAGTGAACAAAGCGTTCGAAACCATACTCAAGAAAAAGATAGAAACCACCACTTCGAGTCGCACCGATGCCGGAGTACATGCCTTGCAAAATTTTCTTCATTTAGATATTGAAGATACCCTCCCCTCCTCCATCATTTACAATCTTAATGCACTCTTACCTATAGGGATCTCAGTAAATAATATCTTTCCTGTACACCCGAAATCGCATGCCCGTTTTGATGCCCTGGGCCGCAGATATTCTTATCAGATCATACCCGTGAAACAACCCTTTCGACATGACCGTGCCTATTTCTATCCTTTTGCAGTAAACAAAATACTGCTCGAGGAAACTGCTCAAATGTTGCTGCAGGTTGAAGATTTCACTTCATTTTCCAAAAAGAAAACGGATGTCAAAACCTTTCTGTGCAAATTATCCGAATCGCATTGGGAGTTTTATGCCGACGGGTCCTATGTATATCAGGTAAGTGGCAACCGTTTTTTAAGGGGCATGGTGAGGGCTTTGGTGGGCACGCAACTGCAAGTGGCCAGAGGCAGGATCACGGTGCAGGAATTCCAATCCATCATCGATTCCAAAGATTGTACCCTTGCCGATTTCAGTGCACGTCCGGAAGGATTGTTTTTGGAGGAAGTACAATACCCCCCGGGCTTATTGGGTCGCCCGCTCCCCAGAAGATAAGAATTCTTATGCCTATACTTTTTTCCTATCCACAGGCATGAATTGAAATTTCAGGATATGGATTCTTTTCATCAAATTTGTAGTCGTACAAGTCCTGCATGCATATTTATCCTACGAACCTGATTCAGCAACTCGATTTTCATCAAATCACTCAACATTTGGAGGGGTTTTGCTATGGCAAAAAAGCCAAGGCCATGGCCGTCGGTTTAAAGCCGGGGACCGGATTTGAAAAGGTGCAGCGTCAATTGCAAGAGACCAATGAGTTTCTACTGTCACTGTATCGGGGCGATGGGATACCGGTATCCTCTTATCCGGAGCTCGACAATGAATTACATTTACTGAGCATACAAAATGCAGTACTCAGCGCTGGCCAGATCCATCAAATGAGAAATCTGGTAAAGTTGGCCAATGAATTGATTCTCTTTTTTAAGGATCATGCAGAAATATTTCCGTTTTTAAAACAGCGTACAAGTCATCTGAGTTATGAAACCCGGGTCATCGAATTCATTGATCAAATCATTGATGCCGACAGCATTATTCGGGACGAGGCTTCAGAATTATTGTTGAGCATACGAAAGGAGCTTCAGGAAAATCGAAAGCACTGTGACCGCATTTACAGAGCCCATATTCAACGATTACGCAAACTGGATTTCCTGGCCGACTTCGATGAAAGTTATGTGAGCGGACGCCGGGTACTCTGTGTACTGGCCGAACATAAACGCGAAGTAAAGGGCATCATACTCGGTCAGTCGGCCAGCGGAAAGATCACCTATATCGAACCGCAAAATGTGATCCAACTGAATAATGACCGCATTCAAATGGAAGAAGACGAGCAGAAAGAAACCTATCGCATTTTACAAGAACTAACCGAAATCCTTCAACCCTACCGTTCTATATTTTTAGATCATTACAAGCTGTTGAGTGAAATGGATTTCATAGCGGCCAAGGCGAAATTAGCGAGAGAGCTGCAAGCGACCTTACCGATACTGACCCAAGGAGAGCAGAAAATACATTTGGTCAATGCTTTTCATCCGGTCTTGTTTTTACAAAATGTACAGCAAAAATTACCGACCGTACCGATTCATTGCACCCTCGATCAGCAGCGACGGATTATGGTCATCAGCGGACCCAATGCCGGAGGTAAATCCATTACGCTCAAAACGATCGGGCTCCTGCAGATCATGTTGCAATGCGGTCTCCTCATTCCGGCATCTGCTAAAAGTGAAATCTCTTTGAAGAAAAATATTTTCGGAGACATCGGCGATCATCAAAGCATAGAAGATGGACTGAGTACCTATAGTTCGAGGTTGCTGAAAATGAAATACTTTTTGGAAAGAACCGATCGGGACACCTTATTTCTGATCGATGAATTTGGTACGGGCAGCGATCCCGATATGGGCGGTGCCATGGCTGAAATCATCCTGAACAAACTCAATGGACTGGGTGCCCAGGGTGTCGTGACGACTCACTTTACCAATCTGAAATTATTGGCCAATCATGAGGAAGGTATTTTCAATGCCTGCATGCTGTTCAACAACAAATCCCTCAAACCTTTGTATCAACTGCATGTGGGCGAACCCGGCAGTTCCTTCACTTTTGAAGTCGCAGAGAAAATCGGGTTGCCGGCCGGCATCATACAGGAAGCCAAGGAAAAACTGTCGAATGAAAAAGTGAAGATGGACCGGTTGTTGAATCAATTGCAACATGAAAAGAATGTGATCATTAAACTCAAGAAAGACCTGCAGAAACAAATGAGTAAGACTACGGCCGAAAAAAGAGAATTCAAAGAACTGAATGATCAACTGGAAGATCATTTGTTGAAAAATAAAGAGCAGAAAGAAGAGAAGCAGAAACTGATGGACTATGGACGCAAACTGCATCAGTTGACTCAGGAATGGGTGGTGAATAAAAACAAGAAGGAAGTGATTCACAAGTTTGTGAAACTGGCGGGATGGGAGCAGGTGAAAAAGAAGGAACAGGAAGATCTTGAAAAATCGGAAGCCTACCGAATTCAAAAATTAGCGCGAATGAAAGCCGTCATCAGCATTGGTTCACAGGTCAGGATGATGAAGAGTAAAGAGGTCGGTACCATCCGAGAGATCAAAGCGAATCGGGCAAAAGTGGTATTTGGAAATGTAGAGATGAATGTAGGGTTGGAAAAACTGGAGCCCGCATAGGTGTCCATAGAATACATTCTTCAGGATCATCGTATCGTTTTATGAAGAACGGGGTTTGCGCGACTGCTCTCCGCTGCTACCCCGCATCCGCCGCGGCGGAGCGGAGTAGCAGCGGAGAGCAGGGCCACGGCACATGTCAACAACAAAATAAACGAGAACAATATACCGTGGCGCGCTAAAAAAAAAGTGTTGACGGCTTAGTACAGAAAGTGTTTTAAGTCTCCTACATTCCGCTTATTTTTGTAGGATAACATTTATACAATATGTCGCATCGCGTTGTTATTACCGGAATGGGAATTTATTCCTGTATAGGTAAGAATTTGGAGGAGGTCAAGCAATCATTATATACCGGCAAAAGTGGGATCATTTTATCGCCCGAGCGTAAAGCATTTGGCTATCGAAGCGGGTTGACCGGCTTTGTGGAACGTCCCAATCTGAAAGGATTATTGGACCGCAGGGCCCGTATCATGATGCCGGAACATGCAGAATATGCCTATATGGCTACAAAGGAAGCGATGCAAACTGCAGGTGTGGATGAATCCTATTTCGAAAAGAACGAGGTGGGTTTGATCTATGGCAATGACAGTTGCGCGCAAGCGGTCATTGAAGGCATTGATAAAGTTCGTGAGAAAAAAGATACCATGTTGGTGGGTTCGGCTTCGGTCTTTCAGGTATTAAATTCCACGATCAATATGAATCTGTCCACCATTTTTAAATTGCGGGGAATCAATCTAACCCTGAGTGCTGCTTGTGCGAGCGGTTCTCATGCGATTGGGCTGGGATATATGTTTATAAAGAATGGCCATCAGGATATGATTATTTGTGGTGGCGGGCAGGAAACCAATATTTATTCCATGCCGAATTTCGATGCTTTAGGTGCGTTTTCCATTCGTGAAGACGAACCGACTAAGGCCTCTCGTCCCTTTGACAGGGACCGTGATGGTTTGGTGCCCAGCGGTGGCGGTGCAACAGTTATTTTAGAAAGTTTAGAACATGCCCAGGCAAGGGGAGCTCATATTCTGGCGGAGGTGATTGGTTATGGATTTTCCAGCAATGGCGAACACATTTCAAACCCCAGTGTAGACGGCCCTGCCCGATCCCTGAGAATGTGTTTGAAAGACGCCGGATTGATGGCACGTGACATCGGTTATTTAAATGCCCATGCCACTTCTACGCCGGCCGGTGATGCCAGCGAGGCAAAGGCCATTTTTGAAGTTTTTGGCAGTGATATGCCCTGGGTGAGTTCGACCAAAGGAATGACCGGTCATGAGTGCTGGATGGCGGGTGCGAGTGAGGTGGTTTACTCTACACTCATGATGAAAAATGAATTTATAGCACCGAATATCAATTTTGAAAATCCGGATGAAGACAGTGTGAAATTAAAAATTGCGACAGAAACACAAAAAACGAAATTTGATGTATATTTGTCCAATTCGTTTGGTTTTGGAGGAACAAATTCATCCCTGATCATCAAAGACTGGAAGTAAGCAGCATTATGGACAAATCGACTATCATTTCAACCATTCATCATTTTCTCGTAGAAGATTTCGAGATTGATGAAAGCACCCTGACCCCTGAAGCAGATCTCAAACAAACCCTGGATTTAGACAGTTTGGATTATGTGGATCTGGTCGTGAGCATAGAAAGTAATTTTGGGTTCAAAGTGAAGCCTGAAGACTTTTCAAAAATGGTCACCATGAGTGACTTTTACGATTATGTAGAACAAAAAGTAGCTGAAAAAACTGCTGCATAATGTCGTCGTGGGGAGCATCCAGAGGCAATAAGCTTGGTTATAAAATATTTATTCTGCTATTGAAAACGGCAGGTGTATTTCCGGCCTATGCACTGTTAAGACTAGTCACAATTTATTATTTTCTATTCCCGGGCAAAGCCCAAGCCCCACTCACCTACTACTTTAGAAAACGATTGGGTTATTCCTTTCTTCGTTCCCGCTTAGCCATTTATCAAAACTTCAATTATTTAGGCCGCAGTATCATCGATAAAGTGGTATTGATGAGCGGAGTGCCATCTCCATTTAGTATCAATCATGATGGGGTTGAAAATCTGATGCACATGGTGGCTGAGGGGAAAGGCGGACTTTTAATCAGTGCCCATCTTGGGAACTGGGAGGCGGCAGGTCACCTGTTGAAGCGATTGAAAACCAAGATCAATATTGTGATGTATGACGGAGAAGAAGAACAGATCAAGCAATATATGGACCAGGTGAGGGAGCGGAGTTTCAATGTGATATTCATCCGAAAGGACCTCAGCCATATTTATGAAATCAACGAAGCGATCAAGCGAAATGAATTTGTCTGCATCCATGCCGATCGTTTTGTGGAAGGGAATCGTACAACGATAGGAAAACTGCTAGGAAAGGAAGCTCAGTTTCCGGTGGGGCCTTTTGTTTTAGCCACTACATTTGAGGCGCCGGTATCTTTTGTATTTGCGATGAAGGAGGGCGTTAAGCATTACCATTTTTACGCTTCACCGGGCAAAATATACCCTAAGGGTAAAGCATCTATCCCCATCATATTGGCTGATTATACCAAAGAAATGGAAGCGAGAATTAAAGAATACCCCTTGCAATGGCACAATTATTTTCCATTTTGGGAAGAGGAGAAAACTTCTGAACAGAAATAGAAGTTCACTACGCCAAGGGCACCCATATTATTTTTTTCCGACTGCGTCTTGTCCGAAATATTTTTTATCCAGCCCATAAACATCCTTTAGATACATCACATTACCTGCGCTGTCGATGCCATTGGTGAGGTATACAAAATGGACATTGACTTTTCGTTTCATGGGCACAAAAATGGTACGGCGCAGCTTACAGATAGAGTCTATTTTTTCGTAAGAATACTGTTCCGGATTGCGCAATAAGAAGGCTGCAAATTCTTTGGGTTTCTGAACCCTTACACAACCGGAACTAAATGCGCGATAAGCTTTTGGGAAGTCTTCCCGATGCGGGGTGTCGTGCATGTAGATGGACCATGGGTTGGGCATATTGAATTTCACTTCCCCGAGTGAACTGTTATAACCCGGACTTTGACCGATAGAAAAACTTCTGAAATTTTTTGAATTAATCGCAGATGCGCTGACGGGACGGCCTCTGCGGTCGTAAGCCCTGAGTCCTCTGCGTGCCAAATAAGCGCCGCCGCGTCGAGCAATACCCGGCACCACTTCTTCTCTCATAATCGTTGGAGGGACGATCCAGGGAGGACTGAATACAATATTCTCTACCCGTGTATCTAATGTAGGTGTGGCCCTGCCCGGACGACCTACGACAACCCGCATATTAAATTGTACTGAATCTTTTTCGTAATAATCCATTTCCATTTTCGGAATATCCACCCAGATATAGGGTTGCTCAAAATCGTGACCCAACCAACGCATCCTTTCCATGTTTAAAGCTAAGGTTTGCATCTTTTCTTCAATCCCGGCATTGAGTTTTTTCAAGGTGGTGGTATCCAATTTGCCTGTTGGTTTCAATTGATGAAGGTGTTGAAATTTCTTTACACTTTGCAGCACATCATCATTCCAATAGGGTGACAAGGTATCTTTTGGCCAATTTATTTCTTGATACAAACGTTTGCGCAAATCGGCAACACCGGGCAATGAATCACCCATGGGAATGCTATCCCGGAGTCCTTGAATGGGTTTTAGTCCGCCCATTTTTTTCAAGGCATCCAAATGAATAAACTCATTGCGAAATTTGATATACCATGGATGATCGGGCCTCATGGCCGTAAAGGCATCCTGCATGGGATATTTGAGTGCGCGATTCAGAATAAGGACCTCATCAAATAATGAATCATTTTTATTCATCCAGTCTTTATTCTTTTTTGATTTAAAATCACGACCGATGACCATGTCTGAGGCGGCTTTAAAAAAAGTCAAGGTCATTCCGGTCTCAAATTCCAGCAGAGCATTTGTTTGGGTAATATTCCCGGATTTGATACCCTCAGCTTGTTGCCTGAACCAGGTCACCTGATATTGAGCAGGCTGTAATCCTTCATAATAGAGTGAGTCCAAAGCATCGAACAATTGGAAGGTGCGAGCATACAATCCCTGAGCATTTAACCATACCGGTTGAAACTGACGATCGCGATAAAACTTCTGAATGGCTTCAGGATGGCTGACCGTATCCCCTTTCCAAAGCAAAACGGATGGACCGGAAGCAGAATCGAACGAATGTTGTAATTCCTGAATCAGTGATTCAACGGGTAAAGGTTTAGAAGCATCTACAATGGCATTGGATTGATGTTCAGTAGATGAGGTGTCATTCTGACAAGCAATAATGAAGGTCAGAAAAAGTAAAGTGCAATTACTTGTTATAGACCTGAAAGTTTTCATAGGTAATGCAAACCTACAGTATTTTTCCCGACGCATGGATTTCAATATCCACAATTTAGTACTACATTTAAACTCTTAAAGCACAGATGGGTCAAACCGTTTAATAATTGCTTGAACAAAACGTATAATTGATTTCGATATATGGCAGAAATGGATGATCAGGAGTTATTGGACATGTTCCGCAAACCCGAAAGCCGGGAAAGAGCATTTTCCATACTGGTTAAAAAGTATCAGGAGCGTCTTTATTGGCATATCCGCAGAATGATCATACATCATGAAGATACCAACGATATCCTTCAGAATATGTTGATCAAAGTATGGAGAAACTTGGAGAATTTTCGTCAGGACTCGGGATTATATACCTGGCTGTACCGAATTGCGACCAATGAAACTTTAACTTATATGGATCAGCAAAAGCGCAGGAGTTCTTATTCCCTCTCGGATCATGAGTCGGCATTGAGCAATAGCTTAAAAGCCCAAAGTGGCTTCGACCCCAATAAACTGGAATGGAAGCTACAGATGGCCATTCAGAGTTTACCTGAAAAACAAAGGGTCGTATTTAACCTAAGATATTATGATGAAATGCCCTATGATAAAATGTCTGAAGTATTGGAAACTTCGGCAGGATCATTAAAAGCGACCTATCATCATGCTTCAAAAAAAGTAGAAGAATATATTAAAAATCGTTAAACCTTTCCCTATCATTATAGTCCAAACCACGCGATGCAAGCAGCCAACGACATACAACAGGAACTTAAAGATCTGGGATGCGAGATTCCGCTGGTCGGGATGCCCGCCTTTCAGGTACCTGAGCACTATTTCCAGGAACTGCCGGAGCTTCTGATGGAGCAAATCCATCGAGAAGATTTTCTTGCAGGCTTGCCTAAACAAACACCGTTTACCTTACCTGATGGCTATTTTGACCAAATGGCGGATCAAGTGAAAGCAGATATCGCACTAGAAGCATTTGTCGATCAGCTTCCTAAATCCAACCCTTATACCCTGCCCCAAGGCTATTTCGATACGTTGTTGCCTTCGGTTCAGCAAAAAATTAGCCCGGCCCCGGTACTCACCTACACTTCTAAACGCCGTTGGACAACCACCCTATCACTCGCAGCGAGCCTGTTACTCTTTATCAGTATCGGTTTCGGTCTGTTACTCCAGCCGGGCAAACCTGCGATGAATGTAGAGCAAGAATTGTCCAGCCTGACCTCTTCTGAAATTGATGCCTATATCCAATCCCATCAATCTGAGTTTGATACCGATTTAGCGCTTTTGGAAATGGATGACAGCAAAATAGATATACCCAAACTGGAATCTGAAATTATTGAATCACAACTGAATCGTTTGAGCGATGAAGAAATCAACGCCTATACACTTTAAACCACGACCCATGAAACGTTTACTATTGAGTTTGTTTTTCCTCGCACTTGCCTTTTCGGGCATTGCTCAAAAGAAAGGGGAGAAAATTGAGAGCCTGAAAATTGCATTTATTTCCGGCCAGCTTAATCTGGACCCCGGTACAGCCGAAAAATTTTGGCCGGTCTATAATCAATATCAAGATGAACTGATGAACCTGGTTCGCGAACGCCGTTCTCTGAATCGTGATGACCAAAGAACCGCAGATGAGATTTTAGATCAGGAACAAAAGGCTTTGGATCTCAAGCGTAAATACTCTGCTCAGTTTTTACGAATCATCAATAATGATCAATTGAACACCCTATATCGGTCTGAAAAAGAATTCCGTCAAATGCTGATTCGCCGTCGCCAACAACAAAATGAGGCGCCTCGCGGGGGTATGAATCATTCAAACCGTCCTGAAGACAGACCGAATCGACAAATGGGAAGACCTGCAGAAAACCGGGAAGCACCACCAGTCAGCAATCCGGCCCCTCAACGTTTTGAAAGAAGGAGATAAATTCAACAGCGCTTCTGATGATCTTAGTAGCAGCCTTATAAAGCAGCTATTGGGTGTTTTACATCATGATAAAACATGAACTTCCATTTTTCTTCATGACCTAAGGCAGCATACTTTTGACGGAGCTCCATACTTACCCGCCCATCGAAATCATACTTGGCAATATATCGGGTCTTGAGCTGTTTTAATTGTGGAACCACATCACCTCCAAAAAACGCCTTATCCTCTCCACTTTGAATAAGGAAACACTGATGATAGGGGCAATGCCCACCGGAAGTATGATACTGAATAAAGCCTTGTATACTTCCTTTATCATCCAGCCATTCCACCTGTTCGGAATGGGCAAGTATATCAAAATCCTCTGTGGTATATGAAGGGTATCCCTTTTCCAGGCCAAAATCAAATTCCTTTCGGCTCACATAATACCGGGCATTGGGGAAATTCAGTGATTTAATCCCTAATTCATTCGTACTGCATATACCCCCTGCGTGATCCTTATGTAAGTGAGACAATACAACCATATCGATCGAAAGCGGGTCAACGCCTATTGATCTGAGATTCCCATGCAGTTGTAATTCTCCGTCTGCCTGTCTAAACCCCAGACCGGTATCGAACAAAATATGGTGTTGATGCGTTTGCACCAAAAAAGGTTGAACTTCCACCAATAAGGATCCTGTGGGCCTCTCTTCCAGGAGATGTTTGGTCTCATCAAAAGGAACAAAAATTTTGTCATGCCCTATGGTAAATACACCTTCAGATAAGGGGGTAATTTGTAAACTCATCATGATTGTTTAGCGTAATACCATTTGACGGTCCATATCGAGACGAATAAGAATAAAAATCATGATGGAAAATGTAAGAAAGGAAGTCCCGCCATAGCTCAAAAGCGGTAGTGGAATACCGATTACGGGTGCCAACCCTACGGTCATTCCTATATTGATAACCAAGTGAAAGAATAGAATTCCGGCTACGCCGTATGCATAAATTCGACTGAATGAAGAACGTTGTCGTTCAGCAATATGGATCATGCGCATGAGGAAAGATACGTACAGTAGAATGAGCAGGGCACTTCCGAAAAACCCGAACTGTTCCCCCACCGTACAGAAAATGAAATCGGTAGTTTGCTCCGGTACCCAGTCGAATTGAGTCTGAGTTCCGTTTCCAAAACCCTTCCCAATAACACCTCCTGAAGCAATAGCTATTTTGGACTGGCTTACGTTATACTCAGAAGCATTTTGCTTTTTCTTATCCACCCCTTCACGAACATATTCATCCGGCATTTCTTGTCCAAGCATAGTATAAATTCGCTGAACCTGATACCCTTTCAAAACCTTGGTAAAAGCAAAAGGAACGATGAGTTGAGAAAATGCCACTCCGAACAACCAAACACCGGCAATGAGGACAATGATGCTTTTATTTCTTCTGAGTTTACGACGGGTGATGTAAAGAAATATCAAGGCCAAGGAAGAAAGAATCAAAAACAACATATTCTTAGGAATAAGCAAGGTGGCTACGGTTAGGGCCATCATTGAAAAACCTATGACTAATACAATATTGGGCAATCCCTCACGGTACATGGCAATAAAAAAGGAAAAATAGACTAAGGCAAGACCTGTTTCATTTTGAAGCAGTATGATGATCGCAGGAAAGAGTGCAAAGGAAGCACAAATAAGCCTGTGTTTCATGGTATTGAAATTCACCTCCTGAAGTGAGAGAAACTTCGCTATAGATAACGCTGTGAAAAGTTTCATCAATTCTCCCGGTTGAAATGTGAAAAATCCAAGATTCAGCCAGGAATGCGAACCCTTAACACCGACACCTAAGGGGGTTAATGCCAGTAATAAAAATAGTACCCCAATCAAATAGGCTAAGAAAGGTATGGAGGTGAAAAATTTACTATCCGTCAACAAGATCACAAAAGCAGCCGTTAAGGAAATTCCAAACCAGATCAGTTGTTTCATATAACTCTTACCACTGAGAAAAAATCCAATATCCGTTTCTCTGTGTTCAATAGAATAAATACAAGCGATACCAATGAGCGAAATCACCATGAAAAGGATCACCATGATCCAATCGATTCTTTCAGTAAGGGTTTTAGGTTTATAGCTCACGCTGAATCTCTTAGTTTTGTCGTTTATGTAAATAAAATTTATTGTAATAATAATGGGCCATTAAAGAATCATCGAGTCGGCGCAGACTATCCTTTTTACGAGTCAGAATCAGCAGGCTATCTTTAGACATATTCTTAACCCTTTCTCTTTCACGCGCTTGTTGCTTCTCCAATGAGTCCAGAATAAAGGTATAATTAGGTATTATTTTGGCATCCTGCATACGCTTGACCAATGGTTTGCGTTTTTCGGAAATACTGTCCTTAAGGTATTGTTCTATCATGAGACTGGCAATAGGTCCGGCCCAGGTTGCTCCATAACCTGAATTTTCAATACATACCGCCACAGCTATACGGGGATTTCGTCGAGGAGCGAAAGCCACAAACATGGAGTGATTTTGAAGTTTGACTCGTTTACCTTGAATCATTCTTTCATTTTGTGCGGTACCTGTTTTCCCACATACCTCTATCCCATCCATACGGGCGATCTTTCCCGTACCCATATCTACTACTGCCTGCATACCTGCGATAACATATTCAAAAGCCGAATCGGCTATATGCGCCACCACATGCTTTTGTCTATACTTTTGGAGTTGTGCTGTATTACTGTCTCCGTCAATTGATTTCACAAAATGTGGAATATAGTAAGAACCTTTATTCGCAATAATACACATGGCATTGGCCATTTGTAAAGGGGTTAATAATACTTCTCCCTGTCCCATACCCAAAATACTCATATTACAAGAATTCCAATTCCCGTTATAGACTCGGTTGAAATAATTCGAATCAGGAATATGGCCACCATTTTCCGAAGGAATATCAACACCAACAGGGTGTCCTAATCCAAAATCACTCATGTATTGATACCATCGTTGTAAACCGATATGGACATTATCGTATTTAGGGGCATCGATCGCCAAACGGAAGATATGGCAGAAATAGGCATTACATGAATTGGCGATGGCCAAACCGAGATTGGCAGCATGTCCACCGCCAGAGTGGGTGCAACCAATACGTCGACCACAGGCATAATATCCTCCACCGCAGGGATATCCATAATGCGGACCAATAACACCTTCGTCTAAAGCAACCAAAGCCGTGAGTGGCTTGAATGTAGATCCTGGCGGATACATGGCTTGAATCGGCCGATTGAATAATGGTTTGGTCGCACTATCGAGGAGGCGACTTAAATTACGACCTTTGTTTGCCCCTGTCAGCAGGGTTGGATCGAAAGAAGGACCACTGGCAAAGGCCAGAATACCTCCTGTTTGAGGGTCAATGGCTACGGCACTACCTAGCTTATTGGCCATCATGGTTTCGGTTAACTTCTGTAAATCCCCGTCTAAATATAGCTGAAGCGATTTGCCCGGCTTAGGCAATGAATCCAAGGTGCCATTTTTATAAGGACCCTGTATGCGTTGCTTCACATCTCTCAAAAGGTATTTCACACCCGGTGTACCCCGCAACACTTCTTCATACGTATTTTCAAGTCCGGTTACTCCAATGTAGTCGCCCTTCTGATAATTCGCAAACCTTTCGCTTTTCATTTGCTTCTCATTGATCTCATTGATATAACCGAAGATGCTACCACCGCAACCATGTACATAATTCCGCTCTGTATGTTCAATCAAATCAACTCCGTCAAATTCGAAAATATTTTCTTGTAAACGGGCCACAGAAATTGGAGATAAATTTCGGTAGAGCGTCAAATTTCTTTGTTGCCAACCATACTTAGTCACCATACGCTTGAAGGTCAGTCTGAAATCCTCAGTGGTCACATTCATCAATTTGCACAACAATAATGTATCGAAATTATTTCTTACTTTTTTAGGTTCAACCACTAAATCATAGACAATACTATTATTCATCATGACCTTACCATTACGGTCATAAATCACCCCACGGGGCGGGTAAATCTTTTTAATATAGACGGCCTGTCCGAGTGCAGAATCCTTATACCCACCAACGCCAAATACCTGTAAAAACAGGAGTCTGAGAACAATAATCAAAGGTATAGCAGCGAAAAACAGGCGGATATAATTGCTCCTGTCTTGCGTAACGTCGGCCATGGTAATTTGTGAGAATTTGTTACAAAGTTATACGGGAATTGAAAGGATTCTAAAATAGATATACACAAGTTTTAAGAAGCTCCGTGAAAGAAAGTGACCTTTGATTCTTGAACTCATTTGTTCTGACTCTTTGTATCTTCATGATCTAATTTTGCCAACTTATGTCTATTGAAAAATCATGTATCTCTTATTTCAATTCACCGCTTGGCCCCATTCTATTGGAAGCAGATGACCAATTTTTATACAAAGTTAATTTTACAGAACGCATGGGGCCGATCAATGGAAAACATAAAATATTGAAACAGGCAACAGAACAATTCACTGAATATTTCAAGGGCACATTGCGAAATTTTGATCTTCCTTTAAAACCCATAGGCACACCTTTCCAACAAAGGGTATGGGAAGCATTAAAAACGATACCTTATGGACAAACCATGAGCTATATGCAACTTTCTGAACAATTAGGCAATACAAAAGCCATTCGTGCGGTTGCGCATAGCAATGGACGTAACCCACTGGCCATCATAATTCCTTGTCATCGGGTTATTGGCAGCAACGGCAAACTGGTTGGTTATGCCGGCGGCTTGGACCGTAAACGCTGGCTTTTAAATTTCGAATCCGTCAATAGCGGGCTAAGCTTGTTTTAAACAGCTTCCATTTGACGTTGGAATTTCTTGCGATCATCTTCATTCAGCATGATCTTACGCATACGAATGAAATTTGGCGTCACTTCAATACACTCATCGTGCTCGATATATTCCATACACTCTTCCAATGTCATCAGGCGTTTAGGTGCAATGCGATTCGCATCATCACTGCCACTGGCACGATGATTGGTCAATTTTTTACCTTCAATGATGTTCACATTCAAATCTCCCGGTTTGATATGTTCGGCAATAATTTGACCTGCATATAATTCTTCACCCGGATCTACAAAGAATGTACCCCTATCTTGCAACTTATCTAACGAATAACCGGTAGATGCTCCGGTGAATTTTGAAATCAATACACCGTTACTGCGTCCGGGGATTGGCCCTTTCCAAGGTTTATATTCTATGAAACGATGTGCCATAACCGCTTCACCTGCCGTATTGGTCAGCATTTGCGTACGTAATCCGATTAATCCGCGAGATGGAATTTCGAATTCCAGATGTTGCATTTCTCCTTTGGTTTCCATCACCTGTAATTCACCCTTACGACGGGTAACCAGGTCAATCGCTTTACTGGAATATTCCATAGGCACATCAATCACCAGATTCTCATAAGGCTCACATTTTTTACCGTCAATTTCTTTGGTAATGACCTGTGGTTGACCAACAGTTAATTCATAACCTTCTCTGCGCATGGTCTCGATGAGTATCCCCAAATGGAGTATTCCGCGCCCGTAAACGAGAAAGGTATCTCCGCTGTCGGTATCCATTACATTCAGGGCAAGATTTTTTTCCATTTCCTTCATCAATCGATCACGCAAGTGACGACTGGTGACGAATTTTCCATCTTTACCAAAGAAAGGTGAATTATTGATGCTAAACGTCATATTCATGGTAGGCTCATCCACTTTAATAAATGGAAGTGCCTCCGGATTTTCTGCATCGGCAATGGTATCACCGATATTGAAGTCTTCGATTCCGACCACTGCACAAATATCTCCTGCAGAAACCTGAGTTGCCTTCTTTTTGCCTAAAGCTTCAAAAACATATAATTCTTTGACTTTAATTTTACGTTGTGTTCCATCTTCTGAGATCAACAATACATTTTGACCTTCATTGATGACACCACGAGCCACACGACCTACCGCTATTCGACCTAAGAAAGATGAATAGTCTAATGAGGTAATTTGCATCTGAAGCGGACCTTCAGAAACCTTTGGTGCGGGTACATGTTCAATAATACCATCTAGCAATGGCGTAATATCATCGCATTGAGAGTTTTCTGAGTTGAACCATCCGTTTTTACCTGAACCATAGTAGGTTGGGAAATTCAATTGTTCTTCCGTAGCATCCAAATTGAAGAACAATTCAAATACCGCATCATGAACTTCATCCGGGCGGCAATTTGGCTTATCGACCTTATTAATGACCACAATTGGCTTCAGATTGAGTTGTAGCGCTTTTTGCAATACAAAACGCGTTTGTGGCATGGGGCCCTCAAATGCATCCACCAACAAAATGACACCGTCTGCCATTTTTAATACACGTTCTACCTCGCCGCCGAAATCAGCATGCCCCGGAGTATCAATGACGTTAATTTTACAATCCTTATAAATAACCGAAGCATTTTTTGAAAAGATCGTAATCCCGCGCTCACGCTCGAGATCATTACTGTCCATAATCAAATCTCCTGTATCCTGATTGCTGCGGAATACATTGGTCTGGTGAAGAATCTTGTCTACCAGGGTTGTTTTTCCGTGATCAACGTGTGCAATGATGGCGATGTTACGTATATTCATACTTGTAAGTTTTTACTATGGCTTGTGCCAAAAGTCTGCGAAGGTAAGGAGAATATACTGCATCGCTGCATTTGATTGACTTTAAAGAGTTAATTTATAATTAATTACCTTTTATCAGAGCCCTTTCAGACTTAAAAAAACGACTGAGGACTAAAACATCATTTATTGGGACAATAAAAGGCATTCCAAAATAGCTATTGGACGGACCGGAATAAGTGAAAAGGCCTCCAGACTACCTATTTTGTTTCTCGGAATACAGTTGTTTCCGAAGTTCCTTAGCGGTCTTAGAACTGCCATCATGGCTCCAACCCGGCGCATCTAATAAGTAGTGCAATCGATCCCTCATTGTTGCTCCTGGTTTCATCAAGTCTTTGAAGATCTGATGCCATTCATGAAAGATAATACGAAAGGGATGATGGGGTGATTCCGGATTCTTCGTCAGTCCATATACTACCGGTTCCGTCTCCAATTCTTCCTGAAAGGTTCCAAAAAGGCGATCCCATATAATAAGTACCATACCCATATTCTTATCCAGATAGAGGATATTGCTGGCATGATGCACGCGATGATGGGATGGACTCACAAATACTTTTTCAAACCAATGTGGCATTTTTCTCACAAAACGGGTATGCACCAATATCCCATAGATTTGACAAAAGGCATCCATGAATAAGATATCCAGAGGTTTAAATCCCAGTAAAACGAGTGGTATAAAAAACCAAAAAGAGACGAATGGTCGAAAAACAGACGAACGGAATCCCGTGGTGAGGTTGAACTCCTGTGAGGAATGATGTGTGACATGAACTGCCCATAAAAAACGGGAATAATGTTCGCAGCGATGTTCGATATAAAAACATAGGTCCACACCCAGGAACAGTAAAGTCCAATAAACATAAGGTTGAGTGATAGTTACCAATCCATAACTTGAAATCCAGGCCAGAATTAAGAGAATGAATCCTTTGATACTTAATCCAAGCAGGGTATTGGCTATATTGAGCCAAAAGTTCATGATGGTTTCTTTCAGGGAATAATAACGCCTGTGTTGATATTGGCTTAAGAATACTTCGGCGGTAATTAAAACGGTATATAAAGGTAAGGATATCGCAACTACTGGATTTTCACTCAGATAAGATTCAATAGCCTTAAACATATTTATACAGTCAGAAGTTCTTTCTCCTTAGCGGCACAGTGATGATCAATTTCGACAATTTTCTTATCCGTCATAACCTGTATCCGTCCTTCGGCCTCTTTAGCCAAATCTTCGCTCAGTCCATCTTTTTGGAGTTTTCTCACTTGCTCCATCGCATCTCTTCGTATATTCCGAACAGCTACCTTACCATGCTCCCCTTCTGCCATCACTTTCTTGACAAACTCTTTTCTGCGCTCTTCAGTCAAGGGAGGTAAAAAAAGTTTGATAATGACACCATCATTTTGCGGAGTAATTCCAATATTGCCGGCCATAATGGAGCGCTCTATGGGTGCCAGCATATTTTTCTCCCAAGGTTGTATGGTAATGGTTCTCGCATCGACCACACTAATATTTGCAACCTGTGCAATAGGAGTCGGCGCCCCATAATATTCTACTGTTAAACCATCCAACATCTGCGGAGATGCCTTACCTGCGCGCACTTTAAGAATTTCATCTTCCAAATGGTTAATCGCCTTAACCATATTCTCTCCTGCGTGTTTAATAATATTTTCTATTGTATCTGACATATAAAAAATTGATTCGCAAATGTACAAACTATCTGTAAAAAAAAAGGCTACAATTTGTAGCCTCTTTTTAATGATTCATGATTTATAATTACTTTTTAGTGATGGTTTTAACCGCCTTCTGACCATCGCAATTAACACTCAGTACATATTGTCCGGCAGCAAGATGTTGTACCGGAATTTGAAACGGGCTTGATTGAAAATGTTGTGTATAAACCACTTTGCCATTCAGATCTGTCAAACGAACCATAGATGGCTTGTTTTGAGCAAGAGTCACATTCAGAAAATCGGAAGAAGGATTTGGATATACATTATTGATCATGTTCACATTCATCATTTCCACGCCGGTTGTTGTTCCTTGTTGCAATAAAGTGGATGCACTAAAGATCTGATCACCGCTGCTGGCATTATTTCCATTAGCATCATTAATAATGGCATACACGTTTACATCAGCTACCCCGGTAGCTGGAGCCGTCCAACTATATTTCCAGCGAATTTCATTACCGGTTTTAATACTTGTAACATCATCTGTTTTATGCGTCACCAATGTTTTACCGGAAAGATTCGCTGTTTTGGTCATAGCAGTTTGTACATCGGCAGCCGTAGTCCCGGGTGTAACATTCGCTGCACTCAATACCACAGATTGGAACCCAGCCGAATTACTACTATTGGTGGTTGTATAAACGATATTCACGGTATACTTCTGTCCCGGAATATAAGAACTCACAATATTATTGGATTGGTCGTAAACCAAAACAACCAAATTACCACTGGAACTTGTTGCACTATGACAACCGCTGCCACCGCAACTGTTCATTCCTGTAGATGAAGATGTGCGATCCACATCCGTCATTCCTGTTTTTTCAGATTTTAAAGTAACAAAGGCTGCAGCCAGTCCAAAGAATAAAAATGTAAATTTTCTAAGTTTCATATATTTTTTTTAGTCGCCAAATGTATACTCTTGTGCTTAATTAATGAAATGTGAAGAAACATTTTACGGCTTTTTCGATGATTTGATACCTTTGCGCTATGAAATGAAGCAGGTTGCTAAGAAAGAATATTCCCAAGTTTCCTAATTTACCCCATTTACAGACAATTTATTTATCCCCTACATGAAAGCAAAAAAGCTCTACCGCTTCGCCACAATCAAAACATTTCCGCATGTATTCGAATATCCCGAAAATTTTAAGGATGGATGGAAAGAATACTTCAAGAACGATCAACCCATTATTTTGGAATTAGCTTGTGGAAAAGGAGAATACTCTGTGAACTTAGCAAAGGCCTTTCCTGATAAAAATTTCATCGGGGTAGATGTCAAGGGCAACCGGATGTTTGTGGGTGCCAAAAAGGCAATAGATGAAAAAGTCCCGAATGTTGCATTTTTGAGGACGCAAATTGAACAAATTACGGATTATTTTCACCCCAATAGTATTTCTGAAATCTGGATCACCTTCCCGGATCCCTTTCTACGTGATTCCCGTGCTAAAAACAGACTGACGCATCATAAGTTTTTATCGATGTATCAAAAATTACTGGTCAAGGGAGGTCCCATTCATTTAAAAACGGACTCAAAAGAATTATTCGATTTTACCGGGGAAATGATCATGCACCACGATTGTGTGGTACAGGAAAAAAACGATAATGTCTATCAGCACGGCACACCTTCCTTTCCGCTGAATATTCAGACATTCTATGAATCCATGCATTTGGCGGACAACAGAACCATTCAATATATCAGGTTTTCCTTACCTGAAAAAGACATCGTCATCCCACCCAAAAAGAAGAAAAATGAAGAAGCCCCTCTTTGATGATGATGAAATGTATTTGAATCCGGAAGGATTGGTGGTATTCACTGCCGAATATCTTATTAAAAGAGGATATTGCTGTGGAAATGGATGCCTTCATTGTCCTTACGATTATAAAAATGTAATGGATATAGAAAAACGAAACAGGCTTTTGAACAAAAGGATTCTTCAATCAAATAAACAGGATGCAAAAGGACTTACAGACGGACTGGATTGAAAAAATATATCGTATTGTCAGAAGGATTCCGAAAGGAAAGGTCACTTCTTACGGTGCCATAGCTGAATGCATTGGCACCCGCACCACAGCCAGAATGGTAGGTTGGGCTATGAACGCAAGCCATAACGCAAGGCCTGCTGTACCCGCCCACCGGGTGGTAAACCGAAACGGACTTCTGACCGGGAAACATCATTTCGCAACCCCTACCCTGATGCAGGAATTATTAGCTGCGGAAGGTATCTTTGTGGAACAAGACCGTATTCTGGATTTCAAAAAACATTACTGGCTGCCTGATGAAAACAATAAAGACTAAAAAACTGGTTTTAGACAATGCTGCCTTAGAGGAAGAGTTTTTTGAGGACGTTATGCTCATTGGCATCGTTTCGCCTTTAGAACCACATCAACTGATATGGCGCATACAAAAAGCAACAGGTTTTCTTTTTAACAGAAACCCTGAGCATGATATAGAAATTAATGGTTTGTTTTTCCCGATTTATCAGTTCAATGAAAAAGGTAAATTCATTGAACATATCATTTATACCAATCGAAAAAAAACTGATTTTTTATTGCCGGAAGCCAGAAATACCGATTTTATTTGGATGCTTAAAGGCAGTTTGCAACATGCAGGATATGAATCCATGATCCCTTCCATCATACAACAGATTAATCGTGTGGACCACTCTTTCATCATTAATCCTGCACATCTGAAAAATCGTCAATATTTAATTCTTTGATCATTTTTTCAGAATTTGGAAAAATGAATTACTTTTAGTCCGTCTTAATACTATCCAATGAATCGATTCCATACCACTATTTTACTTTCCTTAATACTGGCCATTTCATTTGCCTCCTGCACCAAAAAGACAGGACCGGCAAAAGCTTGTTTTAAATTTTCTAAAGAAAGCTGTAGTGCCGGAGATACTTTGTATCTGCTGAACTGTTCCGAAAATTACCAGAAATTCATGTGGTTTTATCCAATGGGCGCCATAGTCGATTCCGTAAGCCGCCACTTAATGATAGTCGCACCTTCAGCCGGAACCTACCCTGTAGGATTAAGAGTTGGAGATTATCCCTTCACAGACACCGTTGGGATCGTCAAGACTTTTACGGTTAATCCCTAAAGACTTAAGCCCGCTCGAATTTGGAAAACAACCCATTGTCACAATATCGGCAACCTGTCCTGATTTCTTTGGTTTTGATTTTGGGAATGTTTCTTGGATATAAACTCAACTCCTCAATGAATGGTTCGCTTCATTCAGAGAGAACCAATCTTGATCAGCTTATTCAACTCATTTGCGACAAATACGTCGATACACTGAGCTACGAAACACTCTACCAAGATGGTATACAGGGAATTATTAGTCATCTTGATCCACACACAGTTTATATCCCCCCCGAGGAATTAGGCCGGGTCAACGAAGAGTTGGAAGGATCTTTTTTTGGAATTGGTGTTGAATTTTATATCCATCAGGATACTGTTTGCATTAGTCATGTGTTCAAAGGTGGGCCTTCAGAAAATTCAGGATTAAAACCCGGCGATCGTATCCTTCAGATCAATAAGGAAGTGGTTGCAGGTAAAAATCTGGATGTGGAAACGGTTATTCAAAAAATGCGCGGAAAGCAAAATACCTTAATGCGTTTGTCTGTTTTAGATCTCGACCAAAAGACTAAAGAAATCCAAATTACCCGAAATACAGTCCCTATTCATAGCGTTGCAGGAGCATTTATGCTCAATCAGGAGGTTGGCTATATTGCTTTACGTATGTTTAGTGAAACGACCTATGATGAATTTCATCAAGCTTTATCTGATTTAAAGAAACAAGGTTTAAAAAAACTGATCCTTGATTTAAGAAATAATCCGGGTGGCTATATGGATGCTGCCGCTCGGGTTGCAGATGAATTCATATCCGGCGAAAAATTGATCTTAAGTACCCGAAGCCATAAAGCCAATGAAGAACTTAAAACAGGTGATGTCGGAATATTTGAAGAAGGTCCTTTGGCCGTACTTATCAATGAAAACTCGGCTTCTGCCAGTGAGATCCTGGCAGGGGCCATGCAAGATCATGATCGCGCGATAATAGTTGGCAGAAGAAGTTATGGCAAGGGATTGGTACAGGAACAATTTTTATTGCCCGACCACTCGGCGATCCGAATTACTACTGCTCGATATTATTTACCCAG
This sequence comes from Chitinophagaceae bacterium, assembly GCA_016786845.1. GTDB lineage: Bacteria > Bacteroidota > Bacteroidia > Chitinophagales > Chitinophagaceae > OLB11. The sequence goes on from JAEUVB010000023.1 coordinate 207,771, forward strand.
TGGTCGTTGCATTCAAAAATCATATCATGAAGGCCGCGAAAAATATGAGGAGGACTTGTCTGAACGTTATCATCAGGGCCTTTTGAATCATCAGGACACCCAAAGTCATCATCAAAAAAAGAAATTCTACACCGATAAGAAACGAATTGTGTATGATGGGGAAGGAATCAGTCCTGATTATTTTATTCCCGTAGACACCTTGAATCAAGCCATTCAGGATAGTTTCTATGTCTATCACATCGCTGAAGAATTTTGTATTCGCATACACCATGCCCACCCCGCAATATTTTCGGCGTATAAAACAGTCGCAGATTTTAGTCAACATTTTAAAATATCTGAAACGATCCATCAGGAGTTTATGGATTATATCCAATACCACCGGATCCCAAAAACGTTCATGAAAAACGGATTAACTTCGGAATATGCACTACAATTGTTGCGAGCAGAATGGTCAAAACTCCTTTTTGGGAATAATGGATATTTCCTTGAAATGAATAAAAATGATGCTACCGTAATAGCTGCCATGAGTCATTTATAAGTCTGCCCTCAAAGGCATTGATCTCTTAGCATCTTCATATAAGCATATCCTTTATCCCTTGCAAAACGAATATTCCGATTGGGTATTTTTTCAGGATGGGGATAGTTTTTCAGGGCCGCATCAATACTCCTTTCTCGCAGCAGATGCAACATGGGATAAACCGAGCGATTGGTAAAATTGGATGCATCTTTAGTATCTTCACCCGCAAAACAGTAATCCGGGTGAAAACTCGCTAACTGGTAGACGCCCTCATACTTATTTTTTCTGAGCCATTTTTCGGCAGCTTCAACCATATCCATATATTCTCGAAAAGAATGATACGCTTGAGCAAAAATGATGAAGCTGGTATCTATCGTATCATCAGTATTCAATCGATCTATCTCTTCCGACAAGGTTAAAAGAGCAGCAGGTAATCCTTCGACAGCAACCACCTTGTAATTGACCTTTCTTTCGTTCATGACCCGAGCTGCAAATGGACAAAAATTACAAGCAATTACAACATCCAAAATCCATTGTCGTGTTTGAGAAATAATTTGTTCGTTTGACATTGCGTCACGAAGATAATCATTCAACATTAATCCTCCTTCATTCGACATAATGACCTACCTTAGTTGGCTTTCGGTTGTATGCCGCTATAGTTCTTAACTTGCTCCTTGTACCTACCCTTCGATGACCTCATTGATACCTTTATTGAAAATAAAATTGGTATTGCTGAAAACTTTTTACCTGTGACGTTGGCTTCACAATTAAAAAACAACTTAATGGATTTGCATGCGAAACAACTCATGCAAACTGCAGGCACGGGCAATGAATCTGCGGCTGCTATCGATGTAAAATTCCGAAGTGACCGGATTTACTGGCTTGACCGACAACACAACGATATCATCGAAAATCGTTTTTTTGATTTAATGGATGCATTTGTCATTCATCTGAATCATACTTGTTTTACCGGCATACAGGGATACGAATTTCATTATGCCCTTTATGAAACCGGCAGCTTTTATAAAAAACACCTCGACCAATTCCGAAACAATCAAAGCCGGGCCTACTCTATGATTATGTATCTAAATGCTGATTGGAAAGTGGAAGACGGTGGTGAACTTTGCATCTATCATGAGCATACAAAACATTTAATTACACCGTTGATGGGAAAAAGTGTGTTCTTTAAAAGCAGCGAGCTTGAACATGAAGTATTAGAAACCCACAAACCCAGATTGAGTATCACCGGATGGCTGAAGACCTAAATTCCTCAATCTCACATGCGCATGAAAGTAATAGATTATTAGAATCGATTCACTCATGCAATTTTTTGACGAAGCACTTCTGATATGGGCATCATCGATCGATGCGTATAATCGAAACAGACCATACCCGTCTTGATTCGGGCAATTTCCTTTTCAAGGCCATCCCTTGTGGTCGTCAAGCGATAATAAAGATCAAAGGCTACAGTACTTATATTCCCGACACAAATTTCGGCTTTGATTACATCACCGTAAAATGCTTCGCCCGTATACTGAATCGCACTGTCTGCCATAATCATGCCGCAACCGCCTGCATTCATCTCACTCCAACCCCATTGCGCGAAATAGGCCATTCGAGCCTCTTGTACATAGGCCAAAATTCTGTCGTTTCCAACATGACCGCCATAATTGATATCCGTAATTCGAACAGGAATATGGATTGAAAAAACGAATTCAGCAGGAAAATTGATCTTGATTCTCATTTCATGGATTTTAAAAATCGGCTAAAAGCATCAAACGCCTTTTTTCGGTGACTGATCACGTCCTTTTCAGATGACTGCATTTCGGCGAAAGTAACGTGATAACCCTCCGGTATGAATACCGGATCATATCCGAATCCTTGTTTGCCAGAAATTTGATGGGCAATATGACCATGGCAAAGACCTTCAAACTGATGAATTTCACCCTGATGAATATAGGTGAGGACGGTTTTAAAATACGCCGAGCGATCTTCTCGCCCCTCCAATGCATGCATCAGTTTGGCTATATTTTCTGCAGAAGTTGCTCCCTCGCCGGCATAACGCGCCGACCTCACGCCCGGCTCCCCATGGAGCGCCTCCACAAACAGACCGGTATCTTCCGCAAAGCAATCCAAACCACACCCTTGATGGATTGTCATGGCTTTGGTCAGTGAATTTTCCTCGAGGGTTTCAAAAGGTTCGGGAATATCCGCATGAAAATCAATATCACTCAACGTTTTAAATTGAAATCCTTCGCCCATAATACGGATGACCTCTTCCAGTTTATGACGATTATGTGAGCAGAAAACGAATGGAGGCATATTATTGAATATTGAAAAGGGGCTTTAGTCCATTATTCCAGAGTTGCTTTTTGGCAGAATCATCTTTTGCCAGTTTAGGCAAGGATTCTGCCAGGAGTATACGCATTTGATTGAATCGAAAAGGCTTATATAATTCACGATTCAGTTGAAAAATGGGAGACTGCAAGGTCAGGCCAAAAAGAATCACGGTTTCCGGATGCCATTTTACCAATACCGCCATCAAATCGGAAACCTGCGTTAAAGCGATGATAGAATAAGCTTCTTCATGCAATTGGCTGGCCCCCATCATCTTTTTGAGGAGGGTATGGTCCTCCGTAGAAAATTCTTTTTCCAATAAAAATATAGCAATACGATTCCCATTTTTGTGCTGTATGGTCTTGTAGTCATGCTTTTCAGGCACAGATTCATAGAGCACAGTATCGTAGATGTAAGTAATTTCTTCGGGGTTTAACTCCAGCATTCGAATAATTGGGTTTTTTTTTGTTTTTTTGCAAAGTAAATAGATTCTGCCTAAAACTCTAGCATATGAATATCAACACGTTAAAAGTCTCAGAAAGTCGATCTAATCAGGTAGACGCGTCTAATATTCAGTTTGGAAAGACTTACTCCGATCACATGTTGGTGGCAGAGTATGAGAATGGTGAATGGAAACAACCGGAAATCGTGCCATACGAGAATATCAGCATGAGCCCGGCCACGACTTTCATCCATTACGGACAGTCCATTTTTGAAGGAATAAAAGCGTATAAAAATGAAGCCGGCGAAGTGAGTATTTTTCGCCCACACGACAATTGGAAACGATTTAATATTTCTGCGGAAAGAATGGCGATGCCGGATGTTCCGGAAGATATTTTTATCAATGGAATGAAAGCCTTGATTGAATTGGATAAGGATTGGGTGCCAACCTCAGAGGGATGTTCACTTTATATTCGTCCCTTTATGTTTGCTACAGACGAGTTTATTGGGGTTAAGCCTGCAGAGAAATTCAAATTTATGATTATCACCTCTCCTGCCGGGGCATATTATAACAAACCAACCAAAATTTATGTTCAAAATAAATATGTAAGGGCATTTCCGGGTGGAATCGGTTTTACAAAAGCAGCAGGAAATTATGGCGCATCCATGCTTCCAACATTGGAAACCCGTAAATTGGGTTATGACCAGATATTGTGGACCGACGGAGTAGATCATAAATACGTACAGGAAATTGGCACAATGAACGTCTTCTTTGTTTTAGGAGACAAGGTAATCACTCCGGATTTAAGCGGTGGATGTATCCTTGCCGGTGTGACCAGGGACAGTGCGATAAAATTATTAAAAGAACATGGGTATACCGTGGAAGAACGCCCTCTGACCATAGATGAAATTCGGGATAGTTTTTACAAAAATGAATTGATGGAAGCATTCGGAACCGGAACTGCCGCAGTGATTGCTCCCATTTCAGAACTTTATTATGACGGGCTCACGATGAACCTTCCACCGGTAGAAAATTGGAAAATTGCAAACTGGCTTAAAAATGAGCTCGCCGGCATCCGTTATGGCCGTATTGAGGACCGACATCACTGGATGTTTAAAGTTTGCTAACCAAAGGTTCAATTTGCTGAGGTTTTCATGCGTCGCCTGATCAAACCCGGTATCTAACCCCTGACACTTCGGACCTTTAAGTTGTATACCTCTTTCCCTTATCATTAATTAAGCAAATAATGCCTATCTTGCGGGCCGAAAAACAGATATGTTCAGGATAGGAATTATTGGATCGGGAATGAGTTGTACAGCCTATTCACAGGCTTTTTTGCCGGAGCTGCCTCTGTCTTTATCCGGTTTTTTTGATGCCCGTACCGACGTTGCAGCAACTTATGAAAGTCAACATTCCATCCCCCGGTTCAACTCTATAACCGACCTTTTTCATCAGGTGGATGGGGTGATTATAACCGCACAAAGCGACCGAATTTATGAATATGCACAATCGGCAATACGTGAAGGAAAGCATGTCATGATCGAAAAACGACTGCCTGCCAATCTTGAACAGGCCAAAGAATTGGTTGAAATGAGTAAGGAAAGTGGCGTACGCTGCCTGATGGGGAATCGGGAACGTGCACACCCGGTATTTGACCAATTGCGTAAACGTTGTTCCTCACCCCTCTTTATTGAAGCGTATCGTGTATTAAGTTATGATGGCAATCCTCAATCAACTGATGTCATCAACGAATTAATGCTTCATGATATTGATTTGGTGTTATGCCTGGTTAAAAGTGAATTAAAACGCGTTTCAGCCAGCGGCACCCGTGTGGTGAGTGAAGGAATTGACATTGCCAGTGCACGATTGGAATTTTCAAATGGTTGTGTCGCCAATTTAACTGCGAGTCGTATTGCTACGGAAGAAAAAAATAAATTCACGGTTTTCCAGAAAGATCGATATTTTCAAGCCCGTCTCAATCAATTTGAATTAAGCGAAGTGAGTCTTGATCAATCCGAAACTCAGGGGCACAATTCCCCATTCAGACTAACAAATGAGTCATTCAAACCGTCTATATCAGCGATCATGGAACTTGTAGAATTCAAAGAAGTGATGCAGGAACAAAAGAATCCCACGGTTTCTTTTGAAGATGCTTACCTCGCAGTGGTTGTAGCAGATCGAATCATTAAAAAAATCAATTCTCTGATGGAGGAATAAAATAAAGCTTAGAAATATACGTTCAAGAAAAATTCCTCCATGAAATTACACCTACTTCTGATTGCCGCTTCTCTGTTTTTATTCACAACCTGTAATATTATCAATCCTTCAGAAGGAATCCCCACTTATATCCAAATTGACAGCGTTCAGTTGAAATCTACCGTACCGGGTACGCATGGTTCTGTATCGCATAAAATTACGGACGTCTGGGTTTACTACAATCGAGAAATTCTGGGTGGATTTCAATTACCGGCAAGAGTTCCGGTATTGGCAAATGGCAAGGGTCAGTTGCAAATCTTAGCCGGTGTATGGGATAATGGCCTGAGCGGCACCCGTGCCCGATATCCGTTTATCAATGTCGATACATTTACCTTCAATGCCAATCCTACCCAAACAATAACTCATATACCCCAATTTACTTACCGCACCGCTGACACCCCTTCCATTAAATATTTTATTGAAAACTTTGAACAAGGCAATGGATTTATTAAACGTTCAGGGGATACAGCCATCGTGAAAACCAATATTCCCGGCGAAGTGTTTGAAGACGATTGGTCAGGTAAGATCGAATTATTTGACACCATCACAACTTCAGAGAATATTTCAGTTCAAGAATATATGCTCCCACCGAATAAAGATTGTTATATGGAGCTCAATTACAAAAGTGATATCCCTTTTGTCGTTCGTTTACAGATTTATCATGTGGGGACTTTTATATACTCGGATGTGATTGGCCTGAATGCCAAAGACAAATGGAATAAAATCTATATCAATTTAACCGGATTTGCCACGAGCTTTCAATATGGCAAGTTTAAAATTATCATTAAAAGCAGCCTGCCGGCCGGTAAAACTTCAGGTAAAATATTATTAGACAATTTTAAAATGATTTATTTCAATTAGTGCGCAAAGACGTAAAAATAGGGATTATACTTTATGCTATTGCCGACTATTGTACAGCTGCAATGGGATGGATATTATTTTTGTTTTATCGACAAAGCACACAATTGTCATTTGACCCTTCTCAATTTTTCAATGGCTTATCGACTAAGGATATTCTGATCACTACCTTTTTGGTCCCTATATTCTGGTTGCTGATGCATCTGTTCTCGGGAGCCTACTTCAATCCTTACCGCAAATCAAGATTTATTGAAATCTACCGAACACTGATCATCACCTTGTTAGGTTCCATTGCATTGTATTTCGTGATTATTCTAAACGACCAAACACGTGATCTAAATTATTACTACAAGTCTTTCTTCATCTATTTATTGTTTCATTTTATTATCTGTTCAGCCGGCAGAATTCTTGTGTTGCGCTATATAAAAAACAGAATCAATAAAGGAAAATTTGGATATAATACATTAATCATTGGCGGAAATCAACAAGCCGTTGCGATCTATAAAGATATTCTGAATAATGAAATTCGACTGGGTTATACCTTTAAGGGATTTGTGTATGCGGATGATAGCGGACTAAACGGACTCAGTTCCTTCCTGCCTAAACTCGGTAGTATTAATGAACTTGAGCGCATCATCGATGAACATCAAATAGAAGAAGTGATTATTGCGATTGATACTTCGGAACACAATAAGCTTCAATATATTTTAGCTCAACTGTCGCACTGTCAAGCCATCGTAAAAATCACACCGGATTTGTATGATATCATTTCGGGATCCGTAAAAACAAGTAACGTATTTGGAGCCGTACTCATTGAAATTTATCCGGAACTGATGCCCGATTGGCAGCGGGTCATTAAAAGAACATTGGACATTATCATTTCAACTTTGGTGCTGATTTTTTTATCTCCCTTATATATTTTCTCAGCCATTAAGGTCCTATTATCTTCCCCCGGACCTATTTTTTACAAGCAGTCAAGAATCGGACTTTACGGAAAACCTTTTATGATCTATAAGTTTCGTTCTATGGTCATCAATGCCGAAGACAACGGACCTGCATTATCGAGCGAACAGGACCCCCGTATCACTCGCTGGGGAAAGGTGATGCGCAAATGGAGGATTGATGAATTACCTCAGTTCTGGAATATCATTAAAGGTGAAATGTCGCTGGTAGGACCACGACCTGAACGGAAATATTATATTGACATAATTTCTCAGACCAATCCTCACTATAAATTTCTGCATAAAGTAAAACCCGGCCTTTCATCCTGGGGGATGGTCAAATTCGGTTATGCGGAGAATACCGCTGAAATGATTGAACGCATGCGTTATGATCTATTGTATATTAAAAATTGTTCTTTGTCGCTTGACTTCAAAATCATGATTTATACAATTTTGGTTATCTTGCAGGGCCGAGGCAAGTAACCATATGCAAAAAATCTGTCAGTTCATTTTCCTGCTCCTTTCGATCAGTACTTCCGCTCAAAAGAAATATTTCCAACAGGATGTCAATTATGTGATTGACGTCACACTGAACGACAAAAGCCATATCCTTCGCGGTTTTGAAACGCTGCAATACACGAATCACTCACAGGACACCCTTCAGTTTATATTTATGCATCTCTGGCCCAACGCCTATAAAAATGACCGAAGCGCCTATTGTGAACAGGAAGTAGAAAACCGAAGTACAAAATTCTATTACAGCAAAAATGACCAACGTGGTTTTATTGACAGTTTGGATTTCACTATCAATGACCAACCTGTTGGAAGCAGCCTCTTTAATGACCATGAAGATGTGATCTTATTGGAATTAAACGACCCCCTTTTACCCGGAAAACAAATAACTATACGTACACCGTTCAGGGTTGTTATTCCGGAAGTCTTTTCCCGATTGGGACATGAGGGGCAAGCCTACCAGATCAGTCAATGGTATCCCAAACCTGCTGTTTATGATCACAAAGGATGGCATCCGCTACCCTACCTCGATCAAGGCGAATTTTATAGTGAAATTGGGGAATATACCGTCAATATTACCTTGCCAGAAAACTATTACGTCAGCGCTACCGGCGACTTACAAACTGCATCGGAAAAAAGCCGTATCGAATTACAGCTGGCTCAAAGTAAAAAAATCGCAGATGAGCTTCTGACGAGTAAATCAAAACTGCAGGATACTTTTCCGGCAAGTAGTCCTAACTTAAAGACCATTACCTTCAAGCAAAACCATGTTCACGATTTTGCCTGGTTTGCCGACAAACGTTTTCTGATCGAGAAAACAACACAAACTTTACCTTCCGGTAAAAAAACAGACTGCTACGCTTACTTTCTGCCATCCCATGCGGCTAAATATAAAGGCAGCAGTGAAGTGACGGCAAAAACAATTAATTATTTATCCGTACATGTAGGAGAATATCCATACGCCCAAGCCAGTATCGTGGATGGCACACTGATAGCAGGCGGTGGCATGGAATATCCCAATGTAACGGTTATAGGCCATGTAGGATCCCGTTCTGAATTGCGCACGGTAATTATTCATGAGGTGGGACACAACTGGTTTTACGGCCTGCTCGCCAGCAATGAAAGAGACCACCCCTGGATGGATGAAGGGATTAATACTTATTATGAAAAAGCCATCACCGATGATATTGCGAAATCGGATACCCCCTCAGTCGCTAATTCCGGAAATAAACTGAATGAAAAACTCAATGGCAGTTTTATCTATCTACTGAATGCGAAACAAAATTTAGATCAACCCATCAATACATCCTCGACGGCAATGACCCAGATCAATTATGGTGGCATCTCGTATAAGAAAACTGCCATGATGCTGGCCTATTTGCGCGACTATCTGGGTGCAGATCTTTTTGATCGTTGCATGAAACGCTATTATCAAGAATGGCATTTCAAGCATCCATACCCTGAAGATTTTGAACGCATCTTTCGGGATGAAAGTGGAAAGAATTTAGATTGGTTTTTCCAGCAAGGAATACAAGGCACCGAAAAAATCGACTTCAAGATTGGCAAAATTAAAACCGTCCCTCGTCAAATGTCTACGGCCTTATTAAGCGTAGATGTTCGATCGAAAACAAAATTCAGCGGACCTATTCCGGTAAATCTGTTAAATGGAGATAGCATCCTTGCTACGCAATGGGTGGAATATCCTTACACGCAAGCGGCCTTATTCGATCTGCAATCACCCTATACTGCATTAAAAATTAATGCGCAGGAGATACTGCCTGAAGTGAATACCACCAATAACCACTATCGTATTCATGGTCTCTTTCATAGATTGAGATTGCAACCCAGAATCGGTTTGGGTATCGGCTCCAACGATCGTAATGATGTATACTTTTTGCCTGCTGCCGGTTTCAATTTCTATGACAAAATGATGTTGGGTATAGCCATCCATAATCTTGAAATTCCGAATCAAAAATTTCAATTCGCCTTTGCGCCTATGTATGCACTAGGTTCAAAATCACCTGTAGGCACCGGCTCTATCGGTTACAGTATTTTCCCTTCGAAAGTTTTTCAGCGTATCCTCATTTCTGTAGAAGGCAGAAGCTACCACGTCAATAGCAGTAGTTTGAATATTGAGAATCCATTATTTGCTCGTCAAATAAAAATTAAACCTTCATTGCAATTTACCTTTCGTCAGAAATCGGCCCGCTCTACTTTATCTGACGAATTAGGTCTCCGGTATTATGGCTTATGGAATGAGGGATTTCGATATCAACTTAACATGACCGACAGTTTATACCGGCCACTGGTAACTCCTGCTCAACAATCCCATCTTTTTGCCTTCAACTTCCGCCATCATAATCATCGCACTTTTAATCCTTATGGATATGAACTACTCACACAAGTGAATGACCAGTTTCTTAAAGCCGGCCTCACAGGGGTTTTAAGAATAGATTATCATATGCCTTCAAAATCCCTTCATGTCCGGGCGTTTGCGGGAAAATACTTCGATCTAAATAAAAACAACAACCCCTACAACGAACGTCAGCAATACTTAAACGCCACTTATACCGGCATGAATGATTTCATGTACGACGAAAGCTTTCTAGCCCGAAGTGAGCAAAAGGGATGGATGTCGCAACAGGTCAGCATGCAGGAAGGCGGATTTAAAATTCGCACCTTACAATATGCAAATCCTATCGGTATCAATGACAATTGGATGTTGGCTGTAAACTTGCGTTCAGACCTTCCGTTCAAGTTGCCCCTGAAGCTGCAACTCTTTTTGGATGCCGGCACCTATGCCGAAGCCGGAAAACTAAATCCTAGCGGGAATAAAGCCATTTTTGACGGCGGGGTTGAGCTTCATTTATTAAATGATTTGATCATCGTCTATGCCCCTTTATTGATGAGCAAAGATTTTAAGGACTATACCAAAAGTGTATATACTAAAAACAGACTACTGAACACCATGAGCTTCTCACTCAACCTGAGTAAAATCAATCTACAAAAAACACAAGTAGATATCGTTAAACTGTTTGGCTATTAATTAGAAGTAGATTCCAAGGTATTACGACCCTTTTTCTCCTTAGCATATTCACCGGCAGCTTTAATAAATCCAACGAATAGTGGATGCGGATTCTCTACTGTAGATTTCAATTCCGGATGAAATTGTGCCCCAATAAAGAAAGGATGGGCCGGTATTTCTACCATTTCAACCAATCCGGTTTCAGGATTACGCCCAACAGCCTTCATGCCGTTTTGCTCAAAAGCTTCCAGGTATTTATTATTAAACTCCCAACGATGACGATGGCGTTCTGAAATATAGGATTTCCCATAAACCTCATAGGATTTCGACTGAGGATCTATTTCACAATCAAATGCCCCCAGACGCATGGTACCTCCCATTTGCACCACATTTTTCTGATCTTCCATGATGTCTATTACGGGATCTGTAGTGAGTTTATCCATTTCGGTGGAATTGGCTTGTGACAGGCCCAATACATTCCGTGCAAATTCAATCACACTGCATTGCATACCCAGGCAGATTCCGAAGAAAGGAATTTTATTTTCACGCGCATATTGAATGGCTAAAATTTTCCCTTCTATACCGCGGCTTCCAAAACCCGGAGCTACCAATATTCCATCCAGCCCACTCAGTTCAGATTTAATATTTTCGGCTGTCAAAAATTCGGAATGTACATTTCTTACTTCTACTTTACATTCGTTCATGGCACCGGCATGCACAAAAGATTCAAGGATGGATTTATAGGCATCCTGCAGCTCCACATATTTCCCGACAAGACCAATAACCACTTTCGATTTTGGATGTTTCAGTTTATTCAGAAACTCCTTCCAGTTTTTAAGGTCCGGTTCATTGCGTAAAGGCAGTTTCAATTTTTGTAAACAAATCGCATCGAGGTGTTCACGCATCATCAACAAGGGTACGTCATAAATGGTTTCCGCATCCGCCGCCTCAATAACCGCATCCTCAGTAACATTACAAAAGAGGGCAATTTTTCGCTTAATATCCGCATTCAACGGTTCCTCAGTACGACATGCGATGATATCCGGAGAAAGACCATTTTCATTCATCAACTTCACCGAATGCTGAGTCGGTTTGGTTTTCAATTCCTTGGCCGCTTTTAAATATGGGATCAGGGTCAAGTGGATAATGATACAATTTTCATTCCCCATTTCCCATTCCAATTGACGGATGGCTTCTATATAAGGCTGACTTTCAATATCCCCGACAGTACCCCCAATTTCTGTGATAATGATATCGTAATCATGTTTGGAAGCCAGTAGGGTTATCCTACGTTTAATTTCATCAGTAATATGAGGAATGACCTGGACGGTTTTACCCAAATAAGCACCTTCGCGCTCTTTATTAATCACATACTGATAAATACGTCCGGTTGTTACATTATTGGCCTGGGAGGTTGGCGTACCCAAAAATCTTTCATAATGCCCCAGATCCAAATCCGTCTCAGCACCGTCATCCGTTACATAGCATTCTCCATGCTCGTAGGGATTAAGCGTTCCCGGATCGACATTGATATAGGGATCGAGTTTTTGTATGGTCACCTTGAAGCCCCTGGCCTGCAATAATTTTGCAAGCGATGCGGCGATGATGCCTTTACCTAAAGAAGAAGTTACACCACCGGTAACAAAAATGTACTTTGCCATAGCATAAATATTTGCTTGACCCGATTCAATTCAATAAAAGTCTGAGGGAATTTTTAAGAGGTCGGGCAAAGGTAAAAGAATATTTCTAGCTTTCCACCCCTTCCGATGAAAAGTGGATATTTTGTTACCGATGCCCATCCGTGGACATATTCAGAAATCGTGGTACAATAATTTGTTTATATGACATTAAAGAGGAATATTTGTGAATAGAATTATTACGCGTTCATTAACAAAAAGTGATTTCGTTCGTCTAATACTGATAAATACTTAACGATGAAGCTAAAAGCTCCGGTAGATGTAAAATGGCTGGCAGAATTTACGGGTGCACGACTAGTGGGAGATGAATCTATTAAAGCCGATGGCATCAACGAAGTGCATAAAATTACACCGGGTGACATCTCATTTGTAGATATTGAAAAATATTACACCCGTACGCTTCAAAGCGAGGCCACGGTGATCCTGATTAACAAGGAAGTGGAATGCCCGGAGGGGAAAGCCCTCCTGATTACCGATGATCCGGCAAGGGCCTATGTTAAACTGGTAACACACTTTTGCCCCTTCGAACCTTCCAATAAAATGATCAGCGATACCGCTGAAATCGGTGAGGGCACCATCATTCAGCCTAATGTTTTTATCGGCAACAATTGTAAAATTGGAAAAAATTGCATCATCCATCCGGGTGTGGTCATTTATGACCGGACCTATATCGGTGACAATGTGATCATCCAAAGTAATTCAGTGATTGGTGGCGATGCTTTCTATTTCAACAGAAAACCCAATGAAGAAACCATGTATTTCAAATTGGAAAGCTGCGGACGCACTTTTATTGAAGACAATGTGGAGATTGGAGCTTGCTGTACGATAGATAAAGGGGTTAGCGGTGATACCATAATTGGTGCCGGTACTAAATTCGACAATTTTATCCATATCGGACATGGTACCATTATCGGCCGTAATTGTTTATTCGCAGCGCAAGTTGGAGTCGCCGGAAAGGTCACCATTGGAGATAATGTCTTACTCTACGGACAAGTCGGCGTTTCAAAGGATTTAGTGATTGAGAGCAATACGGTTGTTTTGGCAAAAAGCGGCGTTGGAAAATCATTACCGGGCGGTAAAGTTTGGTTTGGAATTCCGGTTCAGGATGCTAAAGACAAAATGGAAGAGTTGGTATGGGTGAAGCGTATCCCTGAACTTTGGGATCGGGTAAAGAACGATTTTTAATCTCGCATTTTCTAAATCCCGGCTCATCAAAAGCTTTCAGGAATTTCTCCCTTGAAGCTAATTCAAATTAAAATTATTCATTACTTTTGCGCTCCTTACAGATGATCAATTAGTTCATCTTCGGACCTATAGCTCAGCTGGTTAGAGCACCTGACTCATAATCAGGGGGTCCCTGGTTCAAGCCCAGGTGGGTCCACAAAATCAAAGCGAGTGCAAAGAGCGAAAGCGATTTGCACTCGCTTTGATTTTGTACCTCATTCCCACTCTGTTTCTCGCTCTGTTTCTTCCTCATTAAGCGAAAGCGATTTGCACTCGCTTTGATTTTGTACCTCATTCTCACTCTGTTTCTCGCTCTGTTTCTTCCTCATTAAGCGAAAGCGATTTGCTCTCGCTTTGATTTTGTACCTCATTCTCACACTGTTTCTCACTCTGTTTCTTCCTCTTTAAGCGAAAGCGATTTGCATTCGTTTTGATTTTGTACCTCGCTCCTTCCCTGTTTCCCGCAGCCTTTTGTAATCACTTTTCTCATTCTACTTCACTTCTTTCCCCATAGATTCTATTTATTTGCTCCCGATTAAACATTCGATCCCTTCATCATTCGTTTCGGGAGCCCTGAATCCCGCTGCGCGGGGCGCATACATGTCGATTTGATCCGGGCGTTCGGGGTAGGACTCCATTTTATCCGGAGGCTTAAGGAATTTAAAAAACTTAAAGAGATCGGTCCATTCAGTACGAAATGCATCTTAAAGAACGTGGATCGCATGAGCGATAGTAGCGGATACCCCGCATCCGCCTTGGCGGAGAGGAGTAGCAGCGGATAGCGCGACCCCGCAACACGGGGGCATGCCCAAAAATTGAAAATCATTTGTACCACCATTGAAACAAGTTGAGTAGGCTGACCATGAATATAAATGATGAGACCATGACCAATCCCTCCGTTTACCTTATTTTCGCGCCCATGCAAGGCATCAAACACATCATCTTCGACCTCGGAGCCGTGATACTCAATATCGACTATCATCTCACCCAAAAAGCATTCGAGGACCTCGGCATCAGCGACTTCGGTATGCGTTATTCTAAGTTGCAACAGTCCGACCTTTTTGATCAACTGGAAACCGGTAAAATCGGTGAAGCAGAATTCATAAAGGCCATACAAGATATCTCCGATATCCCCCTCAGCGATCTCAGTATACTCGCGGCATGGAATGCGATGTTGCTCGATTTCCCGTTACGACGATTGCAAATTTTACAGCAGTTACAATTGCATTATAATACCTATTTGCTCAGCAATACCAACGAAATTCACGAACGCGCCTTCAACCAAAAGTTACAAAGCACCTGCGGCTACCCTACCCTGGCCGTTTTCTTCGATAAGATTTATCTCTCTCATCGGATTGGATTGCGCAAACCGGATCCTGCCGTGTTTCAACTCATCCTCGATAATCATGGATTGGCGGCCAATGAAACCTTATTCATCGATGACAGCCAACAGCATATCGAAAGCGCTGCTAAACTCGGCATACAAACCATTCATATGACGGGAGATATGACGATTGAGAAAGATATATTTCTTCCGAAATAAAATTATTTTCTATAAATAAACAGGAAACGGACTCTATCGGATTACTGAAAATCAGTATCTCGTAGCGTAAAATTGTATACATGGCGATGGGTAGTCCTGTTACGGGAAGACTGAATATCCCATTGATCGGCACTCATGATATTTTTCGTCAAAGTCAACAGACCTGTTTTAACATAAACCGTATCAAAGAAGATCACAGGATTCACAAAATGTGCATCACCTTCGGGCTTTTTACTATGTTGAATACCTTTGGTTTCGCCGGGCGCAATGTAAATGGTGTCGATATACCCGCCGATCGTCTTGATGGGTATCACGGTGAGATAGTTCGAACTTTGATTGTCAATAAAGTGATCGTAGTATGTAACGCCTTCACAAGCACTTAAAACAAGAATGATGCCTGCGGCCAAAATAGAGAATAAATTTTTCATGGGATTTTCGTTTGATGCATGAAGGTAATCAAGAATAAATGAATCCTTGTTGCTGATCGTGAAATATTTACACAGCATTCCTTTTCAGATAATCCGTATATTTGACTAACCATGCCTACCTACCAATTTACCTACCACGAACATGTGAATGATAAAGCGTTAAGCGGCGATCATTTTCATTTGCTGACAGCAGCCCGCAATGCCACCGAATCGGCCTATGCCCCCTACTCCGGATTTCGGGTAGGTGCAGCTGTCATGATGAATAATGGCGAGGTGATTACCGGTTTCAATATTGAAAACGCTTCTTATCCGGTAGGCATCTGTGCTGAACGTGCGGCCTTGGCTTCTGCCATCTCCCAATTTCCCGAGGAAGGTATCCGGGCTTTGGCCATCTCTTATATGCCGCCCTCCGGCGAGAGCAGCAAGCCGGCCTTTCCCTGCGGCATGTGTCGTCAATTTATCTCAGAATGTGAAGATCGAAATCAAGCGAAAATTCCGATCATCTTAGGCGGACAACAAGGCAAAATCATCGTGATAGAAACGGCGAAAGATTTACTGCCGTTTAGTTTTGGCGGCAAGGATTTAGCGTAGGTTCAACCATCAACCCTTTCTCCGATTCTCTACCCACCAGGCCAAGACCATGGTGATCACGCTTCCACCCAGCAATATGGAAACAGGTTGCAAGATATCCTGCCAGCATGATTCCCGTAACAACAAATTATTGATACCTTGTAAACCCCATCGCATCGGGGATATCAGTGAAATGTTTTTCAAAATGGAAGGCAATACTTCTACGGGCACCCATACTCCACCCACTGCCGACAGAATAACCACCGACATGGCCGCAACAGGTAAGGCCTGCTGAGTGGTTTTAAATACGGTACCCACTAGTATACCAAAGGTGGTGGCACACATCGCAATGCTCCACACCATAATGAGTAATAAGAAAGGGGTTTCGGATAAATGAAGTGAGGGCAAACCGATATAAGGCATGAGGTAAACGCCCACCATCAGCATGAGATAAAACTGTATGATACCAAGTAACACATAGAACAACATCTTACCAATCAGAATATGCGAGAAGGATCCCGGTATCAATTTCAATCGGGTCCAGCTTCCTTGTGTTCTTTCATTGATAATGTTCTCACAGATGAGTATGATCATAAAAAACATTCCGAAGATGGCCCAAGCCGGTACATTATGCTGCACCGAATTCATCATGCTGATCTTTTGTTTTTGTTGTTGAGACGAAACTTCTTTCACACTTAATGCATGCAGTTTTTCTTCGAAATTAAAACTGGTATCTTGTCCCTCACCTTCTCCGCCATTGAGTTTACCAATCCTCTCCAACACGATATCCGCTTGAATACGGGTTGTGAATTTATCAATCGCATTCAGTATGGCCACCCGAAAAGTCGGTTTACTGACAGGATCAAACATCACATCAATCGACAAACTATCCCGACTTTCCCGATGGGGCAAAGAGCCAGGTATGCCTACCTTCTTCCCGATCTCATTCGCAATCTGATTGGCACTATTAACGATTTCTGCCGTTGTGCCTGCCGGTATCACAATAGCCAATTTGTAGCTGCCGTCTTGAACTAATTTTCGAGTCAGATTTAAATCCAAAGGCTTTTGATCGATCGATTCGATGAGGATGAATTGTCCGCTTTTCAACAATCCTTCTTTGATAGATTGAGAAACCTTCCCTTTATCTTGATTTAAAAACAAGGCTTCAAACTTCAGATCCTTATAATCTTTGAAAGGTGCATCTTGCACCAGGGCCATGATGGTGATGAGCAATACCGGCATCAGAAACAATAGCGCCAATCCGCCGAGGTCTCTTCGGATGAGTTGCCATTCTTTAATATAGGTTGCAAATATTCTTTTCACGATAGATGATTAATCCCGTACAGTATTACCGGTCAGTTTAAGAAATAGTGTTTCGAGATTATCGGTCTGATGTGCAGCTATCAATTCCTGAGGCGTGCCTTGTATCACTTTTTTACCATGATCAATGATCAGCACTTCATCACAAATCGATTCTGCTTCATCCAACAAATGGGAGGTATAGATCACTGAATTTCCCTTTGCATTGAAGTCTTTGAGAAATTGCAGAATCATACTTCGCGATTGTACATCCACACCTGCGGTAGGTTCATCAAGAATAAGCAGCTCAGGTTTATTCAATAAAGAAGCAATGATATTCGCCCTGCGCTTCATACCACCGGAATAATTTTTAATCTGCTTATCCGCATGATCATGGAGTCCGAATTGTTCGAGATAATCGGATATCATGATCTTTAATGACTTTGACGGTATATTATACAGTCTGCCGTAATACATCAAATTTTCTTTGCAGGATAAAGTAGGATATAATGCAATTTGCTGGGGTACAATACTAATTTTATGCAGGAGGTCTTGCAGTTTAGTTTTGACATTACAACCTAATAACGTCACCTCACCGTTGAAATCCTTTATCAAGCCACAGAGTATGGAGATGGTGGTTGTTTTACCGGCCCCATTGGGTCCCAACAAACCAACAATTTTACCCGCCTCAAAAGAAAAACTCAAATCATCTACAGAGAGATGTTCGGTATTCGGGTATTGTTTCACTAAATGTTTAACGTGCAGCATAACGATCCTTAGAGTTTGATGGCATCGAATAAAGCATAATCCGTCAAATCATAACTAACTGGCACCAAAGAGGCGTAGTGGTGCTGTAAAGCCCAATGATCGGTATCTTTCCCTTTGTCGAGATATTGAAATTCGCCGGTCAGCCAATAATACTTCTTCCCTTGCGGGTCGGTGCGCTCGACGAAGTTTTCATTCCATTTTGCTTTAGCTTGTCGGCATAGACGAAGACCCTTATATTTTCCAATGGGAATTTTCGGGATATTGACATTATACAATCCTTTTTGTGGAATTTCCTTATGAATCATTTTATGAATGGCCTCAGAAGCAACCTGACGGGCTAAAGAAAAATCTGCATCAAAACTATAATCCAGGTAAGAAAAACCAATCGCAGGAATGCTTTCGATAGAGGCTTCGACAGCGGCACTCATGGTTCCGGAATAGATCACATTGATGGAGGCATTCGACCCATGATTGATACCGCTGAAACAAAAGTCAGGTTTCTTATGCAGAATTTTATCGACGGCCAGTTTCACACAATCTACCGGTGTTCCGGTGCATTGGTAGGCATCTACATCCTGGAATAAATGAACTTGATTGAGGCGCAGCGGTTTCCCGATCGTGATTGCATGTCCCATACCCGATTGAGGTGCATCCGGCGCCACGACAACCACCCTGCCAAACTGTTTAGCCACTTCTATCAATGCGGCTATTCCCGGCGCTGTAATACCGTCATCGTTTGTGATGAGGATGGTCGGTTTATCACCGGTCACAGCAGCTAATTTCTTCTTATCTTTCTTCAAGTGTAATGTTTTATTGCTTCAATCAATTTTGCGCAAATCTACTCATTGTAAAGGAATCTAGTGGCGTGTAGTGCATGTAAAATATCATCATTGCATTTCAATAGGAAATCAAATCGGAATAATATAATCCTAAAAAAAAATCCCGGACTAGCCGGGATTAATCTATTCAGAATTTGATCTTATGCTTGTTCTTCAGTAGCATCACCTTCAGCAGCAGGTGCTTCAGGTGTAGCTTCCGGTGTTGGTGCTTCAGCGATTGGGGCTTCCACCTCAGCTGCAGGTGCTTCTGTTACGGCTTCAGCAACGGGAGTAGCTTCTTCTACCGGAGCTGCGGCAGGTGCTTCAGCTTTAGGGGCAGTTGCTTTCTTGGCGCGTCCACGACGAGTCTTTTTCTTCTCTTCACCTACGGTTCCGTTAGGGTTGTAGATTTCGTTGAAGTCAACCAGTTCGATCATGGCCATATCTGCGGCATCACCAATACGGCGATCCAATTTGATAATGCGGCAATATCCACCGGGACGATCAGCGATCTTTGGACTTACAGTTGCGAAAACTTCTTTAATCGCTTCTTTATCCTGAAGGTAGCTAAACAATACACGACGTTGGTGAGTGCTATCTGTTTTAGATTTAGTCAACAGTGGTTCAACGAACACACGCAGTGCTTTAGCTTTAGCCAAAGTCGTAACGATACGTTTGTGTTGAATCAACTGGCAGGCTAGGTTACGCAACAACGCTTTTCTGTGCGGTGTCTTACGTCCTAAATGGTTTATTTTTGCTCCGTGTCTCATGATGGGCTTATTTTGTCGGTTAGTACCGGATTGTTATTGATTAAAGGTCGTCTAAATTAATTTTACTGAGGTCCATGCCAAATCCAAGTCCACGATCGAGCAATACTTGTTCGATTTCAGACAATGATTTCTGTCCAAAGTTTCTGAACTTCATCAGTTCATCTTGTTCGTATTGAACGAGCTCACTCAAACTGTTGATCTTAGCTGCTTTCAGACAGTTGAAGGCACGTACTGAAAGATCTAAATCTTCCAATGGTGTTTTCAGGATCTGACGCAGTTTCAGCGTTTGTTCGTCTACCACATCATGTTTTTCAGAAACACCGGTATCGAAAGTAATATTCTCATCGGTGATCAACATTAAGTGTTGGATCAGGATACGTGAAGCTTGTTTTACAGCATCTTCAGGGTGAATCGTACCATCAGTGTTTACATCCAGAATCAATTTTTCGAAATCTGTACGTTGTTCAACACGGGTATTTTCAATTGCATATTTTACGTTTTTGATCGGCGTAAAAATGCTGTCAGTTGCGATCCAGCCAATAGCGGTTTCGCGAGATTTATTATCGTCTGCGGGAATATATCCACGTCCTTTAATGATACTGAGTTCAATTTTCAGGGTTGTACTGGTATTCATATTACAAATAACCAGTTCAGGGTTAGTAATCTCAAAATTATTGGTTACTTCACCTATCATACCGGCAGTAAATTGGTCCTTACCCTTGATGATCACTTCAAGCTTTTCGCCTGACACTTCCAGGTCGACTTTTTTACGAAAACGAACTTGTTTGAGGTTTAAGATGATTTCTGTCACATCTTCGGTTACTCCTTTGACAGTGGTAAACTCGTGGTCTACACCTTCAATGCGGATACCGCTGATCGCATAACCTTCCAGAGAGCTCAACAGGACGCGACGAAGTGCATTTCCGATGGTTACACCGAAGCCCGGTTCTAGCGGACGGAATTCGAAGGTTCCTTCGAATTCAGTAGCTTTCTGAAGAACGATTTTGTCTGGTTTTTGAAAATTTAATATGGCCATTAAACTGTATTTTAATTTAAGAATTAGGTTAAGAAATGATTATTTAGAGTACAACTCTACAATCAGCTGTTCTTTGATGTTCTCTGGTACACTTTCGCGTTCCGGATGAGCTACATAAGTGCCTTTCATTTCTTTTTCGTTCCAGTCGAGCCAGTTGATTTTTGGATCTTTTCCACGGAAGTTTCCGGTCAAGGCTGTATTCGCAGCACTTTTCATTTTTACACCGATTTGATCACCGGGTTTCAGGATAGCCGAAGGGATATTACAAACTTCACCATTCACGGTAATGTGTTTGTGAGATACCAATTGACGTGCAGCGGGACGGGAAGCTGCAAGGCCCAAGCGATAAACGGTATTATCCAAACGGGCTTCCAGCAGACGAATCAGGTTTTCACCGGTAACGCCTTTCAAACGGGCAGCCTCTTCAAATGTATTTCTGAAGCGACGCTCCAATACACCGTAAGTATATTTTGCTTTTTGTTTTTCACGAAGCTGTAAGGCATATTCACCCAGTTGCTTACGTTTACGCGCCTGACCATGTTGTCCGGGCGGATTACTGTTTTTTGTCAGGTATTTTCCGTTTCCTAAGATAGGTTCGCCGAAAATCCTACAGATCTTTGTTTTAGGTCCTGTATATCTTGCCATGTTATTTGTGGATTTTTAATTGTGAAACCGGCTAAACTCATATAAAATCCTAAAGTTAGATTTTAACCGGGGTTATAAAATATATTGATTATACTCTTCTTTTCTTCGGAGGGCGGCAACCATTGTGCGGCAAAGGAGTAACATCTAAGATCGAAGTTACTTCAATCCCTGATTGAGATACGGCGCGGATAGCACTTTCACGACCGGAACCGGGTCCTTTCACAAAAATGTCAGCCTTTTTCATTCCTGCATCCAAAGCAACTTTACCGGCATCTGAAGAAGCCAATTGCGCAGCATAAGGTGTATTTTTCTTACTTCCGCGGAAGCCCATCTTACCGGCGCTACTCCAGGAAATGACCTGGCCTTGCTTATTGGTATAAACGATGATGATATTATTGAAACTTGCAGTTACGTGCACATCGCCGTGGGTATCCACTTTTACGACGCGTTTCTTAGCGGCTGCCTTTGCACTGGGTTGTTGTGTTTTTGCCATTTTATTTGTACGTTCTTTACGTTAAGTTTGATATTGTTTAGCTTGCTGATCAACAGCAAACCTGAATTATTTTTTAGGTGCTTTTTTCTTACCGGCAACGGTCTTACGACGTCCCTTACGGGTACGAGAGTTGGTACGCGTGCGTTGACCGCGAACAGGTAATCCTTTACGATGGCGTAATCCGCGATAGCATGCAATATCTAACAAACGTTTGATACTGGTTTGCATTTCAGAACGAAGTTGACCTTCTACTTTAAATTCACCATTAATGATATTACGGATAGCGGTTTGCTCTTCATCATTCCAGTCTTTTACTTTCTTGTTGAAGTCAATTCCTGCTTGTGACAGGATATTCTGAGCTGTAGAGCGTCCAATACCATATATATAGGTCAGACCAATTTCGCCTCTTTTGTTTTTTGGTAAATCAATACCGGATATACGAGCCATTCTTTAAATAATGTTTTATAAGTTTTAAACCAGATTAACCCTGACGTTGCTTAAATCGGGGATTCTTTTTATTAATAATGTACAGTTTTCCGTTGCGACGGACGATTTTGCAATCGACACTGCGTTTTTTTATTGCTGCTCTAACTTTCATTTTTATAGCTTTTAATGCGTTTATTTATAGCGTAATATTATTCTTCCTCTTGTCAAATCATACGGACTCATCTCTATCCCCACTTTATCGCCAGGCATTATCCGGATGTAGTGCATCCGCATTTTTCCGGAAATGGTAGCAATCACCTCATGACCATTTTCAAGGCGGACCCTGAACATCGCATTGCTTAAGGATTCGATGATCATCCCGTCCTGTTTTATTAATGGCTGTTTGCCCATATTTATTTTAAGAGGTGCAAAGGTAGTATTTAATTTGGATTAGCGAAAGGATTTTTTGTGTAAAATGACGGTTTTTTTAAAAATAATCATGAAAAAACCTCCGATTGGAGGTTTTTTCTAAGATTTTGACCGGTACATTATTTCACACCGCTTTTAATTTTCTGGATTTCAGCTGCTTTTTCAGCTTTATTGGTGATATTGTAAGACTGTTCCAATCCGGATAAAATAGATTTATAATCCATCTTATTGGCATCGTTTACACCTTCCGCTTCCAGTAAAGAACGAGCTTTCTCCAAATATGGTAATGCTTTATCGATTAAGGCATCCCGTTGAGGTTTCATGGTGGCATACTTCTTATCGTCGGCTTTGTTCATTTCATCAGTAACCTCTTTGGCTTGATTGTAATAGAGCAAGCCAATATAAAACTGAACATTATAATTTTTAGGATCCAATTCCCCTGCTTTGTTATAACAAGCTAAAGCATCCTTTTCAAGATCCTTTGAATTAGCCGGCTTAGCCAAAGGTTTATCTGCCTTATCCGTTGGATTGGCCATTTTATAATAGGTTTGTCCCAAAATGATTTGCAAATCGGCACGCTTCGGATCGGCAGCTATCCCCTCTTTCAGTTTAGCGATAGATTCTTCCGCACGACCGTGATTTAAATAATAATTGATTTCATTATTAAGCAATCGGGGATCATTCGGGAACTTAACCTTGGCAGCCTTCATGGTTTCTGTCCATTTCGCTTCGTTTCCCTTTTTCTCATAAATGTCTGTAGTCATGATATACAAATCAGCATTATTAATCATGGGGTTTTTCAGACATTCTTCAAAAATTGGAAGTGCATCATCTTCTTTACTCATTTGATAAGCACTATAGCCCTGATACATTAATGCATTGGCAAAAAGTGTATCAAACTGAGGTGTTCCTTTCCAAACTTTTCCTCCATCTAATTTTTGAAGAGATACCACATCACCTAATGTTTGATAAGCATCAGTAAACTTGCTTTCATTCATTTGAGTAATCCCGTTGTTAAAACCTATACCTACCATCGCACCCAATAAAGGCAAGAGTTCTTCTTTACTGTATTTTGTATCCAATGACATCGATTTTTTGTACGCTTCAATGGATTCGGTCATTGCATTCGGTGCTGAAGATTTTAGCGCATTTGCTGCAGAAAGATCCAGCATGTAAGGGTTTTCATTCAAAACAAATACCAGCTGGGGCATTATATCTTTCGGAGTCGCAATGGCCTGGTAAATTACCCCTTTTAAAAGCCATGCTTTCGCACTATTCATGGTTGATTCATGCTTTACGGCATCGTCGATCATTTTTTTGGCGTTGGCCACATCATTTTCCTTCAGATAGTTAATGGCACTCTGAATATTTGCTTTCTGTGCGACAGCGGAAAAACCGATGAAGGCAAAGGCAATAGCAATCGTGATTTTTTTCATTTTGTTTTTTTATATGATTTTACGAAAATACTAGTTTTCAGGTTGGGGTTCGTCATTAGAGGCCGGATTCTCATCAGAATTATTTTCCGGCGTCGTTCCATCTTCGGTCGCAGGCGTTTCATCCGTTACAGCGCTTACTTCAGTCATTACTTCATCATCCTCTTCCTGATCTGCAATTTTCGCAATCGCTGCAATTTCATCACCCTCATCCAAATTGATCAGTTTTACGCCCTGAGTAGCCCTGCCTGCTTCACGAATACTATTCACATGTGTACGAATAGTTACACCGGATGTACAAGTAATAAACAGGTCATCGGTTTCTTCCACCGCTAAAAATCCGATCAGCTGTCCGGTTTTATCCGTAACATTCAAGGTTTTCACGCCTTTACCGCCACGATTGGTGATGCGGTAAATTTCTTCCCATTCTTTGGTCTCTTCATTCCACTCATCCAACTTGGTTCTCTTACCTATGCCTTTTTCACTGACGACCAAAATGGTTTTATTCCGGTCTTCTTTATTCACACAAAGCATACCAACCACTTCATCATGATCATCATCAACTTCTATCCCGAATACACCAATGGCACCACGTCCCGTGGCTCTCACTTTTTCTTCCGGAAAGCGAATGGCGCGCCCCGAACGAACTGCCATCATAATATTGCTATGCCCATCGGTTAATGCTGCATCCAATAAGGTATCTCCATCATTGATGGTGATGGCATTGATTCCATTTTGACGCGGTCTGGAGAAATCCTTCAGCTTGGTTTTCTTGATGATACCCCGCTTGGTACAGAGTACAATATTGTGGTTCTCAATAAATGTTTCATCACTGAGATTGGGCACATTAATAATTGTTTTAATTTTTTCGTCCGTCGGCAATTGAAGGATATTTTGTATTGCACGCCCTTTGCCACTTTTTTCACCTTCAGGTATTTCATACACCTTCAGCCAATAGCATCTGCCCTTATCCGAGAAGAATAGTAAGGTAGCGTGGGTAGAAGCCACAAATAACTGATCGATATAATCTTCTTCACGTGTTTTGCCACCTATTGCTCCACGTCCACCTCGGCGCTGCGTACGATATTCTGTCGCTGATGTTCTTTTAATATAACCTAAATGGGAAACTGTGATCACGACATCTTCTTCTTCAATCAAATCTTCGATGCTGATTTCATTCGCCAAATATTCAATATGGGTTTTACGTTCATCTCCAAATTTCTTCTTTACATCCATCATTTCTTCTTTGATCAAATCAAATCGCATTTGTTCATTACTGAGTAAATCTTTCAAATGCGTAATGACCTTCATGATGGCTTCGTACTCTTCATGAATTTTATCTCTCTCCAAACCGGTTAAACGTTGAAGACGGAGTTCCAAAATAGCTTTAGCCTGAATTTCACTCAATGCGAAATTGGCGATCAAACCATCTTTCGCATCATCCGGTGTACGAGATTCACGAATCAGCTTAATCACTTCATCGAGATGATCCAGGGCAATTAAATAACCCTGCAAAATATGAGCACGTTCTTCAGCTTTGCGCAATTCATAATTAGCACGTCTAACCACTACCTCATGTCTGAATTTAACAAATTCGACAATGAGATCCTTCATATTCAAAATACGCGGACGGCCGTTGACCAATGCCACGTTATTTACACCATATGAAGTTTGTAATTCAGTGAATTTATAAAGCTGATTGATGATGACTTGTGCAATGGCATCTTTTTTCAAATCCACGACCAGACGCATTCCGTCACGATCACTTTCATCTCTTACATCGCTCACACCTTCTATTTGCTTATCGTTGACCAATTGAGCAATCTTCTGATGCAGTACAGCCTTATTCACCTGATAAGGTAGTTCATAAATGATGATACTCTCTTTTCCGGTTTTAGAAGTCTCAACATTCACACGACCTCTAACGACCACACGACCACGACCTGTTTCAAATCCCTGGCGCACTCCTTCCATACCATAAATGATACCTCCTGTTGGAAAATCAGGGGCTTTAATATGCTTCATGATACCTTCAATGGTAATATCACGGTCGTCGATATAAGCACAAATTGCATCGACTGTTTCACTCAGGTTATGTGGCACCATATTGGTGGCCATACCCACAGCAATACCCGAGGCGCCATTGACAATTAGTTGTGGAATTCGGGTAGGCATGACCGTCGGTTCCTGCAAGGTATCGTCAAAGTTATTTTGAAAGTCGACTGTTTCCTTATCCAAATCATCCAGCATTGCTTCGGCAATGCGCTGCAATCTGACCTCTGTATAACGCATCGCAGCCGGACTATCTCCATCGACCGATCCGAAATTACCTTGTCCATCGATAAGCATATAGCGTAAACTCCAGGGCTGTGCCATACGAACCATGGTATCGTACACACTGCTATCTCCATGCGGATGGTATTTACCCAAGACTTCACCGACAATACGGGCAGACTTTTTATAGGGCTTATTGAATGTGTTTCCCAGTTCACTCATCCCGTACAATACACGACGATGCACCGGCTTAAGCCCATCCCGCACATCGGGCAGAGCCCGACCGACAATCACCGACATCGAATAATCGATGTAGCAGGTTTTCATCTGTTCTTCAATATTTACCTGAATGATTCTATCGTAGGTATTTTCTCCATCTTGGAGGTCTGTTATTTCGTTGTCCATGTATAAAAAAAGAGGGTCAAATGTACAACATGTTGAAGGTTTATCCGAATCATTTTTTCACCGATGTGTATAAAGATTTTTTCCGCGAAAAGCCGTCAAAATTCTAATCATTGAAACCATTCTAATCGATTATACCTGCATAAAAAGTGCTTATATAAAAAAAAAGCGCATTAAATAGACATTATTTAAGAATCGGATTATTTTTACGCCATGAGAAAATTTGTTACTTCACTGGCAGCTATGCTGTCTCTTTCTTTTTTTGCCCAAGCTCAGATGGAACAATATGGCCCGTTTGTAGGAGGGCATGCATTTGTGTATAAATCTAATTTATTCAATTCTGACGATTTTCGTTCCGACAGCGTACAGAAATATAAGGCAACCATGGGCTTTGGCGGCGGTTTCGACTACGGCTATAAAGGAGAAAATGGTGTAAGTATTAGTTCAGGTCTTTATTTTGGAACCAATAACCAAAAATATGGCAGTGAAGATACCATCGTTGGGGATGTATTGACATTCAGTGCCGAAACGAAAATGAGTTTCCTCAAAGTGCCCTTGATCATCAGCATTCAAACCCGGAATGAGAGTAATTTAAAAGCTTATTACAGCTTAGGAGCCTATATCTGCTACAATACAGGTTATTCTGAGACGATTAATTGGGATTATAAACACAATAATTCATCTTTAGATCTGGAAACCACGATCGAGAAAAAGATGATGACCAGTAAGTACAAAGGTGATTCAAATACTTACAGCTGGAAATTGGATAAACGTCCTTATCGCAGATTGGGAATAGGCGCCATTGCAGCGGTAGGGGTTTCTCAAAAACTCAGTAAGCAATTGGATGGATATATTCAAGCTAAACTGGAATATCAGATTACCAATGCGGAATACAGTGGAGAAACCACTTTTACACCCAATAACTCAAAGTCCGGAGCACGATATATCGATCACTTATGGGGCAATTATGCAAAGTATATGCCTGATAAGAAATCAGATTACGAACGTTGGGGCACTCACCCTTTCAACTTAGGCGTTACTTTCGGGCTGCGCTATTTCATCTTTAAATTTGATGAATAATCTGGCGATGCGATTGTAACTCGTTGATTATCAATCAATTTTCCATTTAACATTTTTGAAACAAGATTTGGAGGATTCCAAACCTTCAATGTCCTACTTTTGCAACGAACCAAAAATTCTGACATCATGACTGTACTAAAGAAGTTTGGCCTAATTATGCTACTCTGTTTGTTGGTTAATTTGAACCTGCAAGCACAAAATCGTAATCAACAGCCCACCAAAACAACCACGCAACAAATCGATGCGGCTGAACTAATACAACAATCTCTCGTTAAACAAGCAAATGAAAGAAACGCAGCAAAAAGTGCGGCTTCCTCGTTCGATTTACAGACATCCAGAACCATCAAAAAAGAAATAAAGCAAGACGAATCTTTTGGATCCGGCGTTTTAAGCTGGGTACAGGAGAAATACTCTTCGATGCTCAAAGTTCTCCCCGATCAGATTTCAAATGTGATGTTATATCGCTTTATCGATGAATGGTATGGGGTAAAATATCGTATGGGCGGCACCTCAAAAAGTGGAATTGACTGTAGTGCTTTTGTCCAAAACCTCTATCAATATGTTTTTGGCATGAATCTGTTGCGTACTGCTTGTATGCAATTTGAATCAGCCCGCTACATCAGCTGTATCGATGATTTAAAAGAAGGCGACCTTGTATTTTTCAAGATAGGCACTTCCAGAATTTCACATGTCGGTGTTTATCTAAAAAATAATTTCTTCGTACATTCTGCGAGCAGCAAGGGTGTCTCCATCGCCAACTTGGGTACTGCTTATTGGGCAAAGTATTTTGCAGGCGGAGGAAGAATCATCGATTAAAAACAGATAATGCTATGAATACATCCCGGAGCGATCCGGGATTTTTTTTTGACTATCGGTTAGGATAATGTAGCACCGGTTACTTTGCCTTTTTCAACAGAAACTATAATGTGTTCTTGCAAAGCGGTAGATAATTGCAATCCTACATAATCTGACGAGACCGGATAACGCTTATGTTTTCTATCGATCAATACAGCCACTTGCATTTTACGCACCACCTGAGCAAGAAACGGTTTAAGCGCATACATGATGGTTTTGCCGGAGTTAGCTACGTCATCGACCAGAATAATTGAACGGTCGGCCAAATCAGTACTTTCCATGATCACCGGATCAATCGGATTGTCTTTATTGATCCGAATGGATACCACTTCTACTTTCAAATCACTGATCTTTTCAATTTTCTTTTTCAACAACTTGGCTATATCTAAGCCCCGATCCGCTATACCGGCCATCAGTATGCCCGACTCTCCGATATTATGTTCATACATTTCATAAGCCATACGATCGAGAATCTTATCCGCTTTATCGGCATCCAGCAATTGAATTGATTTCAGCATAGGGTTGTTTTAAAGCAAAAATACTTATTCAGAATTGTAACTAACTATATTAAAATGTAAACATTCCGATTAAATTTGTACTGGCTGATGACTACTGTATCAGCTTTTGATTTTCGCCTATGATACAGATCATTCAACAAATCGCTTTTGCCCTGCTATCCTTTGCTGCCATTTTTCTTTTCAGTAAAAAAGTCCTTGAAATCAGACGCAATATTTTATTGGGTAAGGATGAAGAAATTACAGATCGAAAAAACGAACGTTGGCGCAATTTAATGCTCAATGCATTTGGCCAAAAGAAGATGTTTAAGAACCCGATGGTGGCTGTTCTTCACTTTTTCGTTTACGCCGGATTTATCATTATCAACATTGAAATTCTGGAAATTATTATTGATGGTATTACCGGACATCATCGCGCATTCCTTCCATTTATCGGAGGATTGTACCCAATATTCATAGGCATATTTGAAATACTGGCCCTGTTGGTCCTCATCGCTTGCATCATATTTTTATTTCGTCGCAATATCGTTCGAATCAAACGTTTTAATCATGGAGAATTATCCGATGGCTGGCCAAGAAGCGATGCCAATTATATCCTGACATTTGAAATTGTGCTGATGTCTTTATTCCTGATTATGAATGCGGCGGACCAAAGTTTGCAAAGCCTTGAATCAGCACATTATGTACAAACTGGCCCTTTATGGATTTCTCAATTTATCCAACCCTTATTTGGCGGATTTTCTGAAACGGCATTGATTGGTATAGAACGATTTTGTTGGTGGGGGCATATCCTGGGCATATTTGTCTTTATGAATTACCTGCCCTATTCTAAACATCTTCATGTGATTTTAGCATTCCCTAACGCTTATTATGCCAAGTTGGAGAATAAAGGCAAAATGAACAATATGCCTGAAATCCAGCAGGAAGTCTTGTATATGATGCAGCCGGAATTAGCTCCTGCCCAAACAGATGCCTCTGCTGTCTTGAAATTCGGAGCTAAAGATGTAATGGACCTCAGTTGGAAGAATTTAATGGACGCATACAGTTGCACGGAATGCGGTCGTTGCACCTCGGCATGCCCGGCTAATCAAACCGGCAAAAAATTATCACCCCGAAAAATCATGATGGATACCCGTGATCGACTGGAATCTGTTAGGCAGAATATCAATCAAAATAAGACCTATCAGGATGATGGGAAATCACTACTGCATGATTACATAACAGTAGAAGAATTAAGGGCTTGCACAACTTGTAACGCATGTGTTGAAGAATGTCCGGTGAGTATAAGCCCATTGGATATCATCATACAACTCCGTCGAAATCTGGTTATGGAAGAAAGCAATGCACCTCAGGAATGGAATATGATGTTTGGCAATATCGAAAATAATATGGCACCTTGGAAATTCAGTCCGGATGACCGCGACGAATGGACGAGATCATAAATGGGTAAAATTAGATTGGGGCAAATAAATCAAAATCATGCAAATAAAAACATACGCAGACTATACCGCAAATGGAGAAACTCCCGAAATCCTTTTTTGGGTGGGTTGTGCCGGTAGCTTTGACCAAAGGGCTCAAAAGGTAACGAAGGCATTTGTCGAGATCCTCAATCATGCAGGCATTCACTTTGCCATTTTAGGTAAAGAGGAAATGTGTACCGGCGATCCGGCTCGTCGTGCAGGGAATGAATTTCTTTTCCAAATGATGGCCTATAATAATATTCAGACATTGAATATGTATGAAGTAAAAAAAATCGTTACCACTTGCCCGCATTGTTTCAACACATTAAAAAACGAATACCCTGAATTGGGAGGAAACTACGAAGTGATTTCACATGCTGTTTATCTTCAGCATCTCATCAATGAAGGCAAAATCAAACTCAAAGACGGAGGCGTATTCAAAGGAAAGAAAATTACTTATCACGACAGTTGCTATCTGGGACGTGCCAATGGCGTATTTGAAGCCCCTCGTGAAGTATTGGAATCCTTAGATGCCGATTTGATAGAAATGAAACGCTGTCGCACCAACGGACTATGTTGTGGTGCCGGCGGTGCCCAGATGTTTAAGGAAGAGGAATCCGGTGAAACCCGGGTAAACTGGGAACGCACTCAGGAAGCTTTGCAAACAGGCGCTGAAACCATTGCATCGAATTGTCCGTTTTGTTTGACCATGCTCACCGATGGAGTGAAGAAAAATGAAAAGGAAGAGACCATTCAGGTGTTAGACCTCGCCGAAATGATTGCCCGATCCTTATAATGGAATTTTGGCTACTCAATAATAATCCTCAACTTTGCGAAATGATTCATGATTTTACCGGCCTGCTTCCCGACGATTTTTCACCCGAATCCAGAGTATGGATATTTCAAAGTAATCGCTCGTTTACTGACATTGAGGAGTTGCAAATCAACGAGCAATTATTGAACTATTACCTTCAATGGAAATCTCATGGAAAAGAGGTCAAAGGGTGGGCAAAACTACTGTTCAATCAATTTATCGTTGTCCTTGCCGACGAAAGCTATAGTGGTGTGAGTGGCTGTAGCACAGATGATATGACACGACTCATCAAGAGTTTTGAACGTCAGTATCAGGTGAATTTCTTTGACCGCATGACCTTAACCTTCCTCGTCGACGGGCAAGCCCAACCTCTCCCCTACAATCAAGTTCAATATGCACTGGAGAAAGGTTTTATAGAAACGGATACACCTTTGTTCAACAATTTGGTCGATCGCCTTGAAACTTTAAGAACAGAATGGTTGATACCACTGAATCAAAGTTGGTTATGGAAACGACTGATAACATCCAAGGTTATTTAAAAAAATTTCCTACTTTTGCACCGCCTGAATCATAGGGGTTAACCTTTTTATGACTTCATATCCAAATGGTCTCGTAGCTCAGCTGGATAGAGCAACAGCCTTCTAAGCTGTAGGCCCTGCGTTCGAGTCGCAGCGGGATCACATGAATCAGAGTGAGAAACAGAGCGAAAGCGGCGTTTTGAACTCTGATTTTTTTGTTTCCAATAAATCCTACAACTTAGTTTACCGATTATTTATTTAAAAATTATCGCCACCGTAGAAGAATAACCCATGAAGCTGCCTGTCAGATATTTTATTGATAAACATGCTTAAGAATATCCTTCTTCTTCACTCATTACTTTCTCTTCATCCAATTCAAATATCGGTAGGTAGATGTGAAAGGTAGTCTCCTTATTCAACTCACTTTCATATTTTATCTTGCCACCAAATTGTTCTATGATATCCTTACACATGGCCAACCCCAATCCGGTGCCTGAAGACTTGGTTGTAAAATAGGGTTCAAATAATTTCTTACCCATCTCAGGGGTTATACCTTCCCCGTTATCTGTAATGGACAAACAAACATAATTATCCTTAGCCTTGCTGACTGTCAATGAAATATTTCCCTTACGTGTTTCCGGAATCGCCTGGATGGCATTTTGAAGAATATTTGTAAAGACCCGGATCAACTGACTTTTATCTGCAAATACATAAATTTCATAAGCCGGAATAATGAATAAAAATTCAT
This sequence comes from Chitinophagaceae bacterium, assembly GCA_016786845.1. Classification (GTDB taxonomy): domain Bacteria; phylum Bacteroidota; class Bacteroidia; order Chitinophagales; family Chitinophagaceae; genus OLB11. Next base: position 240,905 of record JAEUVB010000023.1, read on the forward strand.
TGTAGGAATCATCATTATACATACCGGTAACTGAAAATAACACTTCATTTAACGAGAATACCTCACGCTTTAACTCCGGCATTTTCGCAAAATTTGAGAAATTGGTTGCAATCAGTGTCAAGTTGTCAATTTGCTCAATCAATGTATTGGTAACTTTTATGGTCAACTCCTCCGTATTTGCTTTTCGATTTTTTATCGCTTTATCCAACATTTGTAATGACAATTTCATCGGTGTCAACGGATTTTTAATTTCATGAGCGACTTGTTTCGCCATTTCACGCCAAGCCATTTCACGCTCCGATTTAGCCAGTTGCACCGTACTGTTTTCAAGCTTACGCAACATTCGATTGTACTCCTTGACCAACAAACCTATTTCATCACTATACTGCCAGGTCAGGGGTTGATTCGTTTTGGATAAATTAATTTTAGTAAACTGCTTGACGATATAATTAAACGGCTTGACAACCGAATTGGTAATCAATAAGGCAATAAATGACGAAATCAAGAAAACAAATACATAGATATTCACGAGCGTGATTAACACAGAACGGGACTCTGAACGAAAATTGATATCGGAAGAAATAAACGGCAATTGCAAAATGGCATAATCTACTCCATTGTTATCCTTGAGAATGGTGTAGGCAGACAAATACTTTAATTTATGAAATACTTCCTGATAGGTATACCCCTCCTTCCTTGAATTTCTAATATCATAAAATGCCAGCGGATTAATTCGATCCGCTACCATGTCTAAATGATTCAAATAGGTCATGCTGCTATACAATAAATTACCATTTTTGAAATCATATACATTTACCGGATATTTAAAACGAGCAGATGAAGCTGAAACATTGGCGATCATCAGATTCTTTGCATCTGCTGCATTAGAATCATCTAAACGACTGACGGCCTTAGACACATCCTCCTTCAAAGTCGCCAAATTCCGTATGACTTCATTTTGCGTTCTGGCTTCATAACGAGCGATAAGATAATAAGAAGTGACATAACCGATAGCGATAAATGAAAGGAACACCACAAACAAAATTGCCACATGCACTCTCAGTCGCAGATTTAAGCTCATGAGATTTAAAAACCGCTTATAAACCAGATTAGATCTCGCTAAAATATTACCTAATATGTATAGGGTAATTACAATGAAATAGATAAAAAAGAAATACGCAAAAATGGTTACGAATTTTGTAAAAAAGAAATTCTCCTTAACGACCAGGACTACACGATCATCCTTTGATGGCTTGTACCAAAATTCATTATAAATTCCATGGTTGGATGAGAAATAAGATCCTTTTGAAAATAATGATGACGGTTTAATCACATTATCAAATGCATAAGTGCCGTAGGAACTCACAAGTTGAGAATCCTGATAAACCGCAGTTGAATAATTATAGTCCCGAATGGTTTTTTCAAAATTTGTTAAGCCTGTCTGATTCTCATTCGCATAATACAAATCCATACTTTCAGACAGTACAATTTTCACCCCCCGACTCCCTTGATCATCTGGATAGCTATTGAGGTAAGCGATATACTGAATTTCGTTATTGTTTTGATGGAAAATAACCGAGTCCCCGATACTCGCCACAGTAGGATCAGCATACCTATTCATTGAAACAGGAGATTTTTGATTAAAACATTGGACCTCGACAAAATATCGCCGTGCGAATCGAAACAGGTACCTTTCAAACAATATGGCGTTCATTTCCTTCTCCGGCAAATGCATGATAGAATCTAACCATAAAGTATCCGTACGTATCTGATCGACTACATTCTGTAACTCAAGTTCGGTTTTTTTATCCCTGGCAAATAAAAGCTTTTCTGCATATTGTTGACGGATAACCAATTCTTTCTTATCAATCAACTTGACCAAATAATATGAACCGGCAAATGAAATGATAATAATCCAAAGCAAGAGCATGTATGAATTAAAATCAAACTTAATTCTGAATGAGGGCGTATCCATGCATAAAAACAATCCAGCAAATGAAATAAACACATACTCATAACAAAGATCATATTTCACAACAGGCAGTAGCTTGAATAAAATGTATGCTATGACGATAAAAATATATTTGATATATTTTTCAACAAAAATGATTTGAAAATAATTGTAAGCAATAATGGCCAACAATAAAAAATTTGCGAAAATGACCATAAAGGTCAGCAGGCCAATAAACGTAAATAAATCGAGTTGATTCAAGAGTGTGGTATCAAAAACAATGACAGAGTCTCTAATGATGGAAAAAGTCAAATTACTCAAATAGATCCCACCGGTGCAAACCATTAAAAACATTCCGACTACAAATGGTATTTTGAATTTAGACTTTTTAAGTGCCAGGACTTTTCCTTGTATATTCATTACAAAAAAGAGCAAAATCCAAAAACCTAAACATACATTCACAAATGTGTCTCCCAAAGACCGGTTCAATGGATCAATGGCCAAATAATTTTCACTGAAGAGTTGAAAGTTTGCAAAATCATTCGGAAAATCAAACAAATAGCACAAAGCACGTACACCAATCGCAGTAATCAAAAGCATCGAAAATATCTGAACAATATTCTTCCTTTTAATCGCAACCTTAAAATAGGTGTGTATTGAGACTCCGAACAATATAAATGGTACGGCACTGAAAAACAATCGCCATTCATTTCCATCCAAATTAGCCTGATAATCATCCTTTTTGAAGATGTAGAATTTAGGCTCATTATTTATGTATACAGGCCTTGATCCTGAAACGGGCGTCAGTGAAACGGCATAGCCAAAATCGTTATCGGGATCACCGGCAAAAAAATGATTTCTAAGGTTCTCATTTTCATTATTACTTTCATACTTGACGTAGAATACTGCAATTAATGAGCGTATGCTATCTACATTCATTGTGTATTGCAAAAGATAACCATGAAAGTCCTTTCTGCAAATCATTCCGGCAGTCAAGGGCATGAGAGGTGTTGTAGAATGGTCATTCCAAGCAATTAAAGAATCTCTTTCATACAACCATACCGAATATGGCAACTTCATGAATTGATGAATTTCCTCAGCACTGGCTTTTTGATTATATAGATTGGCTATTAAATTTTGTTCATTCTCAGAAAATGCATTGAAATGTTTGATTCGCTTATCTAAATCCTTTTCAATTAACTTAACTATCGTTTTTTGATTGTATCCCGGAAATAGTCTCTTTTGTACCGGATAGATTGCCAAAATAAAGAATATAGCTGCCAGCACCAAAAAGATGCGCTGGTCTATATCAAAAGGAAAACGAAAAGTACTATTCTTCTTATTTCGCTTCATTGGCCTTTATTTGATTCCATAGCACATCCATTTCCCCCAACGTCAACTCATTCAGTGATTGACCTTTGGCTAACAGCATCGATTCCATTTGCATAAATCGACGTTGAAATTTTTTATTCGTACGTTCAAGTGCATTTTCAGGATCTACATTTAAGAACCGTGCATAATTCATCATGGAAAATAACACATCTCCAAATTCGTCTTCGATACGATCTTGATCTTTCTGCTCGATCACTTCCTGGAGTTCAGCCAATTCTTCCATTAATTTTTCTTTGACTTGTTCGGTTACTTCCCATTCAAATCCGACCTGTTTCGACTTCTCTTGCAATCGTAAGGCTTTGATCATTGCCGGAAGTGAAAGCGGCACGCCACTTAATACCGACGTTTTCCCTTCCTTCAATTTAATTTGCTCCCAATTCCTTTTCACATCTTCATCATTCTCAACCTGAGTGGAATCATAAATGTGCGGATGTCGGTTGACCAATTTATTACAGACTTGTTCAATGACATCCTCCAAATCGAAATGATCCTTTTCGGAAGCAATCCTAGAATAAAATACAATATGTAATAACAAATCGCCCAATTCCTCACGAAGGCCATCCCAATCTTCATTGGTTATGGCATCTGCGAGTTCATAGGTTTCTTCTATCGTTAAAGGGCGTAGAGTCTGAATGGTTTGTTTGCGGTCCCAGGGACAGGAGGTCCTGAGTTCGTCCATGATGGAACGTATCCTGTCGAAAGATCTGGAATAGGATGTCATGAAGGCTATCGATTGAGGTTTGAAGATACAACTTAAAATTATTTTTCCGATAAATAGCCCCGGTATATTAATTTCACAACTTATTCTCTTCTACATTGGATCCAATATCTCCGCTATATAATCGATTAAAAAAGAATCTGAAACAAATAAAACCCTATGTAAAGCAGGAAAATTTAAGTTGCTATCGGGTCTATGACTGGGATATGCCTGAATATCCCTTGTGTATTGATGTATACGGGGATGCGGTGCATGTGGCCGAGTACAAAACGCGCCACCCTTTAGATGATGTCAATTATCAGAAATGGATGAATGAATCCAGGGACGCCATTTTGGCGGTATTCAATATCCCCTTGAGTCATTTATATCTTAAACAAAGGGAACGGCAACGAGGAATCCGTCAGTATGAAAAATTCAACGAAAAGAAAGAGCTTATTCCTGTTCAAGAATATGGCCTGACTTTTTGGGTCAATTTACAAGACTATCTGGATACAGGTCTTTTTCTGGATCATCGATTAACACGAAAAAGAGTCAGAGAAGAAAGTAAGGACAAGGATATCCTGAATCTTTTTGCCTATACAGGATCATTTTCGGTGTATGCCGCTGCCGGTGGAGCAAAAAGTACAACAACCGTCGACTTGTCAAATACATATTTGAATTGGGCTAAGGAAAATTTCGCAGCCAATCAAATTCCGCTCTCCAATCATGCGTTTATAAAAACAGACGCCAAGGAATGGATCAAAAAAATGCCCGGAAAATTATTCGACATCATTATTTTAGACCCCCCAACAGCATCAAAGAGTAAAATGGCTGCGACCCAGTTTGATGTACAGACGGATCATGTTGATTTGATCAACCATACCCTTAAACATCTAAAACCCGATGGCTGTCTGTATTTTTCCACGAATTTCAGAGGATTCAAAATGGATCGTGATAAAATAAATGCAGAGACGATTAACGACATTTCGCTATCGACCATTCCACAGGATTTTCGCAACAAGATCATCCACTATTGCTGGCACATCCAACGATAATTACAAAGAAATCCCTGCGCCTATCATCAACCTTCTACCACTCTGAGGATACAAATAGTTGAACGTCTGCAAGGATTGCCCGTAAATATAACTGTAGGTGTAGCCGTTATTTTCGTAAAGTGCATTGAATACATTATATACGCCTAACCGCAAATTCAATTGTTTCTCTTGTTCAAATCGAAACGGAAGATTAAACATTAAATCTGTTGTTGCATAGGCATTCAACATGCGATTGGGATTACTTGTATTGTCGAGAAATTGTTTCCCGACATATTTATTCATCAAATCAACGGAAGCCTCTTTCACGAGACTATGAGGCCTGAGTCGGAATGGAAAGAATGAAAATCTGGCTCCGGCAATACATGCAGGAGAAAATGAGATATCGGTATTCTGAAATTGATTTATCACTTGTACCCCTTGATCGTAGTCATCCAGATATTCAGTATAGGCCGTAATTTTATTCACCGACCAGGCTATATTGGCATTGATCTCCACCCATTTTCGGTTCGGGTTCCAAGTGATCTCTGCTTCGATTCCACTTCGGTAACTTTCAGGAATATTGCTTCGGGTATAGGCACCCACATCATTGATTTTACCGGTCAATACCAGTTGGTCACGATAATACATCAGATAGTGGGTTAAATAAAATTGCAGACCCGGCGCCAAAGTTTGATTAAAACTCAATTCGCTGTTGTACAATTTTTCAGGTTTGGGCAATTGACTCACACCCGCTTCAATATCATCCCGATTGGGCTCCTTCTGCGACAATCCCAACTGCAGACTAACCATGGTTCTGCTTTTTAAATAAGTGAGTTTCAATTTTGGATTTAAAAACTGATAACTCAATTGATGCTGCAACTGAGGGTTCTTTCTAAAGCCGTATAAATCATACTGAACCTGACGATATTGCAAATCAGCAAAGAAAGACCAGTTGCGCGCGAATCGATGATCGACCATCGCATACATGTTCAAATCGGTCTTGAATGCATCAAGATCATACCATCGGTAATCATCTGCAAATCCATACTGTGCCCATTTTACCTCACCAAAATGCCGTCCGATATAGCGGCTCAAATTCACATACAAACCCGCATCGGTGTTAGACGAAAAATAATTCAGATAGAGGCGCCCTCCGATAAAATGATTATCCAACCATAATTGACGAATCAAATCGGTTTCGGCTATCGTACTATCCGGACTAATCGCGAAGTCCTGCAATCCATAATCAACAAACGATTGTCCGCTTCGATATTCTTCATAGTACCCTGCGCCACGGGTATAAAATAAGGTCGCACCGCTTGCAAAATGTTTATTCAATTTATGATCGAAAAATAATTGATAATAGTCCTGACGGTAATTGTCGCTCTGATTCCTGTAAAACGATCCATCCGACTTCATTCCAAGTTCATTAAAAGTACGATTCGTATCCATGGTTTCTTTCAATACTCCATTCCAAGCCATGCCCGTTTTTTCTTTTCCGGTCATACAGTTGACCGTCAATTGTGTAGCTTCATTGATCAGATATCGACCTGTAATCTGTAATGATTTTAAATTTGCTGACGAACGATCTACATACCCATCCGATTGAATCGCTGAAGCCCGAACGGTGGCAATAAATTTTTCGTTGATCAATCCCGTTGTCGCGCGAAAGGTATTTTTAAATGTGTTAAAGGTCCCATAGTCACTCACATATGAAATATGAGCATCTTTGTCCTGAACATCCAAGGTATTGATTGCAATGGAAGCCCCAAAATTTCCAACGCCATTTTTCGAATTACCGACTCCTTTTGTCACTTGGACTTCTTTCGCCGAACTGAGCAAATCGGGTGTATTCACAAAAAAAGTAGCCTGACTTTCCGGATCATTAACGGGCACGCCATTGAGGGTCACATTGATCCGTGTAATATCTGCACCCCGAATTCGAATTCCCGTATATCCGGTTCCGGTGCCTCCATCTGAGCTGACCACCACGGAAGACATCCCGTTTAACAGATAAGGTAAATCCTGGGCCTGATTGATTCGTTGCATAAGCGCTTTATCCACCTTGTTTTTATACTGGTCAGAAAGCAGATTGTCTCGATTGGCTTTGATTAGCGCAGCCGGCAATTCAATGTTTCGCAAGGAGTCGTATATGCGGGGTTGGGATTGTGCCTTTAAGTTTGTTTGAAAGGTTAGAATAAACAAAAGCAGAATATATCTCTTCATCATATGGTTTAACCGGACATGACCTGTCCGGAGGTTTTATAAACTAAGAGGTAAGAGAGGGGAAATATTCACTTACCTTTCCTAAACAGCATTACCTGTTCCAGGTTCGCGGGTATGATCTCAGACTTACAAAATGCAAGACACCCCGAGGCTTTGTTTCATCGACCAAAACAGTCGTTTCAACGTTTGAGCCACAAAAATAATCTCTTTTTTCGAGCAAAATGAATTAATTTTGGGATACACCAAATTCAGGTCATGCGGAACACCATACTCCTTATTATTTGCCTCATTTTTATTCAAGAGGTATCAGGTCAAACACAAACCCGGTTTGAATTAATTTCTGACAAATCTTACCAAACTGTCGTTGACATATACCCCTCGGCCATTCAACGCAAAAACGTAACTACGCCTCAAGGCGTGGCTGAGAAAATTTCCATTCATCAGGGTGTATCATCATTAATTAAAGGCTCCCCCGATCTTCCTTCCCTGACTTTTTCGTTGCTTATTCCGAATCAAAAGAATAGCAGCATTTCAATTTTGGAAAGTCACTATTATGAGATCAACAATATCAATATTATTCCTTCTAAAGGAAAAATAACCAGAGATATCAACCCTTCCACAATTCCGTTTACTTGGAATGAAGTTTACCAGGAAAATACTTTTTATCCTAAAGATCTAGCCACCTTATTTACTCCTTACATCATCCGTGATGTCAGAGGTCAGGCTGTACATATTAATCCCATTCAGTATAATCCTGTCACAAAAGTATTAAGGGTTTATGATCATCTGAAAGTTAAAATAACTTATTCAGGAATCTCTCAAGTAAACACTTTACCCGGCAATGAATTACCTCAAACGGTCGTTGAGGAATTTGATCAGATTTACGAACATCATTTTTTGAATTATAACAAAACCGGCAGTCGCTATTCCCCGTTAAAACAAGTTGGCTCTATGCTCGTATTGTGTCCGGCTTCCTATCTCGGAGAAATAGCACCCTATATCCGCTGGAAAGAAATGAAAGGTATACAAGTTTATTTAGTGAATACCGATACCATCACCGGAGGAGTAGATGAAACAACAGTGCGTAATTTAGTCACCTCATACTATAACTCTATCCATATGGCTTATTTGCTCTTGGTAGGTGACAATCCAAATATACCTGCTCAAAATGCACAGTGGACCATCCCCACATTATTGGGACCATCAGATAATGCGTATGCCTATATGAGCAATAATGATCATTATCCGGAATTTATTGTTGGACGTTTTTCAGGTGAATCTACGGATGATATTCGCACCCAGGTAACAAGAACTTTGGCCTATGAAAAAAATCCTAATACTAACGGAAATTGGTACAAACATCAAATAGGTATTTCCAGCGATCAAGGCCCGGGTGATGATTTTCAAATGGACTACGAGCACATTTGCGATATTCTTGACAGTAATAAAAACAATTATAACTATACTAACAATAAAGGGTATTTCGACGGAGCGCAGAGCATGTGTAATGACGGATCAACATCACCATTACCCAATGATATTGTGACTGAATTTAACAACGGTATCGGTCTGATCAATTATTGCGGGCATGGTGGCACGGATGTCTTCGTCAGTTCCGGGTTTTCAAATATAGATGTCCCCTCTTTAACCAATTCAAATGGCAATTGGCCTTTCATCTTCTCAACCGCTTGTATAAATGGTAACTTCATGAATAATACCTGCCTCGCCGAGGCCTTACTTCGTGCGAAAGATGCAGGAGGCAACCCAACCGGCGCTGTGGCCGCTTTGATGAGTACCATCAACCAAAGTTGGGATCCGCCGATGCAAGGACAGGACGAAATGAATGCCATTATGAGAGGTGCTCGCGCCAATAATAAAAAAACAACATTCGGTGCTTTGGCCATGAATGGCTGCATGAGTGTGATGGATGAATACAATACTTTCAGTGACCCTCATGGAGGAGATGAAATTGCCGATACCTGGAATGTGTTTGGAGATCCAAGCCTTGAAGTAAAAACAGATCATGTCGGTGCGCTTACTTGTACGCACACAACTACCATTGGCCGAAATGCTTATTGGTATTCAGTGAATTGCCCTGTGGAAGGTGCAAGTATTGGCCTTTACTACCAAAACAAATACCTGGCATCTTCCATTGTGAATGGTGGCGTTGCGACATTTACATTCCCCGCTATTCCCAATTTAGATACCTTATACATTACAGCAACCAAGCAAAACTATACTCCATATATGGGGTATGCCATGGTGGTTGATTTCCCTACCGGTATGAATGACCTCTTCACCGGAGGGGCATTTGCTTTCTATCCAAATCCGGCCACCCATCAAGTCAATATCATTTCCGATAAAAAAGAAACGATACAAACGGTCCGACTTACCGACATGACCGGTAAAACTTGTCTCTACTTCAGCCCCTCCCAGCCTGAGTTTCAGTTTTCAGTTGAATCTTTAGCCGCGGGTTTTTACACTTTGGAAATACAAGGAACCTCAGGTAAAACGGTTTCTAAATTGATCAAAGAATAAAAACCTTCGACTTTAAACTATCTCATCAATTAATTCTATCCCTTACTCCTTTATCCCCTTCGTCAATATTCATTAATATTGCAGGAATACTAGTACTATGATTCAATCTAAGACTCAAATCAGGGTTCGATATGGAGAAACAGACCAAATGGGCTTTTTATATTACGGACACTATGCACTTTACTATGAAGTAGCTCGTTCCGAAATGATACGAGAGGCTGGATACCCCTATAGCGAAATGGAAAAGGATGGTACAGTAATGCCTGTTGTGAAAATGAATATCAAGTACCTGAAAGCTGCAAAATATGATGAGCTGATCACCGTGGAAACAACCATGACCGAATTGCACAAACATCCATTTGTCACTTTCTATCACAAACTCTATAATGAGCAAGGAGAATTAATCAATAAAGGTGAAGTAACTTTAACTTTTTATGATTTAAAAACAGAGAAAAGAGTGCCTATGCCTGAAAGGCTCCGAAATTACCTCACTCCGTTTTTCAAATCTTCTTCAAACGGGCAAGATTAAATGGCGATGCAAGAAATTCATTGTGCTATCATTACGATTGGAGATGAGCTCCTGATTGGACAAACCATAGACACCAATTCAGCCTGGATGGCCCGTCAATTGAATGACATTGGAATTTTGGTGAAGCGTCGTGTTGCTGTAGGCGACCACAAAGCGTCTATCCTTCGTGCACTTGACGAAGAAAAACAATATGCCGAAGTGATATTGATCACAGGCGGGTTGGGACCTACTGCCGATGATATCACAAAACCATTATTGTGCGACTATTTCGGAGGCCAATTGGTTCAGAATGATCAAGTGATGGAAATGGTGAAAGCTCATTTCACCCGAAGGAATCGACCGATGCCGGATAGTAATCTCTTGCAGGCCATGGTGCCAAATGTCTGTGAAGTATTATATAATGAATTTGGTACTGCACCCGGCATGCTGTTTCGGGAGGGTAAAAAAATATTTGTATCTATGCCGGGAGTACCTCTGGAAATGCAATATATAATGAAGACCTATGTACTCCCACTTCTGCAGAAAAACTTCGACACGCCAAATATTATTCATCGCACCCTCATTACATCCGGTGAAGGTGAGAGCGCGGTATCTGCAAGGTTGAATCATTTTGAAAGTACCCTACCCGATGCTATCAAACTGGCTTATCTCCCGAGTCTGAACATGGTGAAACTTCGATTGACCGGTATTGATATAGCCAACAAAACCGTGGATGACTGTTTCCATCAATTAAAAGAAACATTATCAGATATAATCGTGGCTGATGAAGACATCGAGTTTGAGGAAGCGATCGGTAAACTATTGATCGCTGAGGGCAAAACAGTTTCGACCGCCGAGAGTTGCACCGGTGGATTATTTGCATCCAGAATTTGTTCTGTTTCCGGAGCATCTAACTATTTTAAAGGAGGTATCGTTTCTTACTCCGAATGGAGTAAAATCAAGCACTTGAATGTTGCTGCTCAAACCATTAAAGATTTCACCGCAGTGAGTCAACAGACCGCTGAAGAAATGGCTATACATTGCCGGGAGAAATTTGAAACGGATTTCGCTGTTGCGATAACCGGTTATATCGAGAAGGGAGACCACGAAAATGAGGTCTGGATTGCATTGTCTTCAGCTAAAAAAACTATAGCTAAGAAAATCATTGTGCCATACGAGCGCAAAAAAAATGCGGAGTTGGCCAGCAACACCGCATTTAATTTATTGCGTGTATTTATCTTGGAACATCATGCGTAACTGTTCCAATCTTTTTTGATCTAAAGACTAATACTTATTTAACTTAATTTTTCTGGTTGCCGCGCCATCATTCAATTCAAGAATATACATTCCGGTGGACAGCTCACTTAAATTGAGAGCAGCTTGTGTTGTACCCGGGTTGATTTGAAGCCCACCTGTTTTCACACGTTGACCGGAAGTTGAATAAACGGTAAATAACACTTGTGCACTCGTTTCAGAACGGATTTCCATGATGTAATGCCCATCCGATGGATTTGGATAAACTTGTACGGAATGCTCTCCAAATTGGTTGAATCCGAGTGGTGTTGCATTTTTAAATACGAGATTCACATTATCCAAATACAAATTATTACCACTGTTGTTTGTGGCTTTGAAACGCAGGAATACCTTCTTACCCTTCCATGCGCTGATATCGACCTGATCATTTCTCCAATGTGAGGTTGTTGTTGGAGAAAAGATATTCGTCATCATGCCAACGGTAGATAAGGAAGTCCCCCATTTTTTATAATTCAAGGGGATAAAAGTTGTAGCGCAATCTTCGGCCAGCCATACACTTAATGTATCCAATTCTGCAGGTCCATAGGCATGGGCTACGTCGAAAGTAACGAGCACTGAATCATAGGTAACAGAAGTCAAATCAAATTGCGGTGTCTCCAGATCATCTATTTGTTTGTTGCCCGCATAGTTGTAAAAATCCATGTATGCCGCATGTGTATTACCGGTGTATGCACCTGACAGGCAAAGTGTTTTTTGCCATTTTACATTCGTATCATTATCGATCACTCTCCATCCGGTTGGCGGGTATAATGGGCCCTCAAAATCTTCTACAGTTGGCATACTGTAAGCCGTCACGGCGTTGACCACCCCGGAGGTTTGAGTTGTATCATTTAAATTATTGATATCCGCGGTCAGTTTAGTCCAGGTACGCACATTATAGGTACCGGCACCCGACATATTGGCTAAAGTTGAGAAGGTATACACCACCGAATCTCCAATATTAATAGGCCCGGGAATAACTTCATTGACAATAGGTTGTGCATTGACTTGATAGCTAACTGGAATGTTTGGCAAAATTCGCAATCCAATATTTCGAACTTTCATGGTAACGGGTGTCAATCCTGTAACAGCACAAGTATAGGTAGATGTAAATGGCAGTGTGGTACTTTCATTGAAAGCATCATCCAAGCAATTCACTTCTCCCGGAAGTTTTTGATAAGCGATACAACGACGACCTTTGGCACCATTAGAAGATTGAATGGCTGCTACAGCAAAATAAAAAGTATCGGTCATATTTACCCCGCTTGAAACATAAAAATCGGTTGTCGTAGAAGTACCGATGACATCCATATACTTATTACCCAGCATATAAACGGTATAGCCAGACGCACCCGTAACCGGATTCCAGGTCAAATGGAAATTTGTTCCACATGCAGTATCTACAGTCAGTCCGGTAGGCACACCAATCACACTGAATAATGTATCACTCACATCACTTACCGCACCACGGGCAATACGCATCAGCATTTGTCCGGTATTGAAACTCGATGAAGGTGACCAATCATAATAACGTCGGTCACCTTGAATTGAATTACTAATCAAAGTCCACGTTGTACCTGCATCGGAAGAATATTCCAGTTTGAATGTTCCCAAGTTATTGTCGTAGGCATCCCAACGAACACGTTCAGTAACGCCATTCGCCATGGACTCACCGCCTTGAGGATAGGTCAAAGTCAATGAATCGGAAATAAATTCATAGGTGATAACAAATACTTGCGGTCCCTGAGGAATATCTGCACCATCAATTTGAATGGTATGCATGCCCGGCTGAGGACCTTCTATTGTTACTTGTTCTACATTGTTTAAAGAGTCTAATGCACGTACCGCAAGAGAATTTAAAGCACCCACATTCACTGCATTATTCAGAACCCAAGGTGTGTAGGTTTGTGCAGTTGGATCGAGTACCGACATATTCAGGTTGTTCACCAATACAATAGAACTACCCGGATTACCATCGATATCGTGCCAATAAAGCATCACTTTTACCTGTTCTGTCCCGGGTGGAACATTGATATTATAAGATTTAAAATCACCATTATTCATAGAATCAATGATATACTGATTGCTGTTCATCACCTTTACCGCACGACGAGCATTGATACGACCAAAGCCAAATTTAAAATCCGGACCAAAATTTCCTAAGTCATCCGCAGTATTCATCAACAAACACTTCATTAATGCGCTGCTCGGATCGGCACCGGCATGCGTATCACGGTAAGCCTGCCACAAACTGGCCATGGTACCGGAAACGCCCGGACAAGCCATAGAGGTACCGGTAAAACTATCATAGGCATTGTCCGGTTGAGTTGAATAAACATTAGTTCCCACCGCACAAACTTCAGGTTTGATACGCCCATCTTCGGAAGGACCGCGACTCGATGAAGAAGCGAGATCATCATCTTTTTCTACATTACCTATAGCCATCACATTTTTACCGGCTTTATAACCACCCGTAATCGTATAAAACCCTCCCCCTACGCCACCACAACTGGATGCACCGCTATTTCCGGCCGAATGAATACTCATCAGAGATGGTTTAGAATTAATTAAAATATCCGCATCTTGCGCATCTGAATCATATCCGTCATTACAACCCTGACCTAAGGAATTTGAAGTTATTCTCACACCATAAGTATTGTAGTGAGTAGGCGCATTGTTCAAGTTGCCATAACTGGAATAAATATGCAAATCGGCACCACGTCCATTGCCTGAAGTAACAGGATCAAAATTTCCTCCTCCTGCAACAATACCACATACATGGTCGGCATGCGTACCATTGTCTGATCCGGTATGATGGGTGAGACGACCTTTAAAATCAATATGAGGCCCGATAACACCATCATCGCCTACTGCAACGGATACTCCTGTGCCATCGTAATGCATACCTGTTACATAAGCTGCATCAATCACATTGATCCGATGATCGGAACGAGCGCTGAGATTTTCTAACACAGCAGGCGCAGATAATGGTTGCAAATATTTAATCCATGGCTCAGCCGCAAGTTTGGCAATATCTGCCTCCTGCAATTGAAGAATGGCAGTATGGGCATTTTTCCAGGAAATAAACTGATAGCCTCCTTGAGCGATAAATTTCACAGCATCATCCTGACTCACCATCGTATGAAGGTCTGCATAAAGTTCAATCCGACCATTTCCTTTTACCATATAATCCGGGAATGGTCTTTCAATGATTTTCTTGGCCATTTTATACTCGGCTCGGTATGGACTGACACTTTTAATTTGATATTGACCTAAAGTAGAAATCTGAAGGTTTTTTGGAATGGCTGCGATAAAGGCCCAACGTGGAATATATTCAAAAAACTGAATCCCTGTGGCTTCAGTGATTTGCGCGCGCTCTTGCGAAGAAGTGGATTTATTGAATTGCAGAATGGCAAAGGCATAAGACCCGTAACCCTGCCAATCCGACAAAGTTTTCATTTCTTGAAGGTTCGGTGCGACGGTCATCGTCCCCGATTTAAGGTGGATTTGTTGAGAAAATCCGGAAAAACCAATCGTTGATAAAGCTAAAAACAGGAGAATTCTGCGCATATATTAATTATTTAGGGTTTAAAATTAGCGTACAGAGGTCAATTACCTCATTTTATCTTGTGTAAAGACTGTTTTTGAAGGTAAAAAGTTGGTGTTTTTTATATCATCCTTACTATTTGCAGAACTTCCTCCCGAAACACAAAATCTCCCAATTAGGGCTATTTTCTGAAAAATTCATTGTGTCATGGTATTGTAAAAAATATAGACAATGACTATAAATTGTTAAAACAATAAATTATATTTGATTAAACAAACCAAAGGCATATGAAAAAAAGAATACTTCACTTCATTTTCCTCTCGGCAATTTTAAGTATTGTCTATTTTACTAATATCTCTTTTAGTACGGGACCACCCGACTCAGCGGTGACTTCCGGCTGCACCTGCCATGGGGCAGCGAACGCCAACACCGTGGTGAATATCAGTTTCAATAACGGTACAAATCTGGTCTATAATAACGGTCAGACCTACCCGGTAACCGTAACCGTTAATTCATTTAGCAACCAGCCCGGGGCCGGATTTGCATTGAGTTATAATATAGGTACTTTGACCGCTGTATCTCCGAATACTCAAATTGCCAATGGCGTATGGAAACATAGTAGCCCTAAAGCAACCACCGGCCTCAATCCTAAAACCGCTTCCTGGACAGCCAATTGGACCGCACCTCCGACAGGATCTACACTACTGCAACTGAAAGCTGCAGGGAATGCGGTGAGTCTTTCCAATGGCAGTTCATTAGATCAATGGAATTTTGCCTCGAATCTCAATATACCCTTACCGGTTTATTTCGAATCATTTGAAATTTCCCGTAACCATGGCGTGCCTGTACTGAACTGGACAGTCATCAATGAAAGTAATATAAAGGGATACCTGGTAGAAAGAAGTACAGATGGAGTAAATTTCAGCGCCATACACGAAGAACCTGCCCTTAATCAAATTGAAAAACATGCTTACAAATACACTGACCCTTCCGGCTATTTGGCTCCTGCATTGTATTACCGTATTGTAGGCAAAGACTTAGACGGACATGATTATTACTCCATGACACAAACCTTAGTATCGCTGCAACCTGAAAAAAGAGTCAGTTTGGTACCGAATGTGGTTTCTGCCAATAGTTCCACCACCCTTATTTCTACCAACGTATTACCGGATGATCAAATTATTCTCTATTCGGTTTTCGGACAAAAATTGATATCTGTTCCACTCACCGCATCGCGGCAGACCCTGGAACTCGTAAATATCCCTACTGGTCTGTATCTGGTTGTATTGAACAGCGACCGGAATATTTCATTGATAGATCACTTGATCATTCAATAATACAGACGCCCTTTAGCTGAACCACCTGTTTGCGCAGGTGGTTCTTTTTTTACAACAAAATTGTGTCATACTTGTGTATGATTTTTTATTTTCGGTGGTGAATCCGCAATGCACTCAAGATTTTTCAATACGATATGATGATGAATAAAACTAAGCCTGAAAACGTCGATTTATATATCGCCTCTTTTCCAAAGTCGACCCAAAAACGCTTGCAACAGATGCGAAAAACCATACTCAAAGCAGCGCCCAAAGCAAAGGAACTCATTAGCTACCAAATGCCGGCTTATGAATACAATGGCAAGCTCGTCTACTTTGCAGGATATGAAAAGCACATCGGATTCTATCCCACAGCCTCAGGCATCACCCAATTCACTTCAGACATTAGACACTATAAATCCTCTAAAGGCGCCATTCAATTTCCTCTCGATCAGGAATTACCTGTTGCGTTGATCACCCGAATAGTTCAGTTCAGAGTCCGGGAAAATGAAACCAAATTCTATTCAAAGGCCAAACCCAAAACCTGCGTAAACGGGCACAACTATACCCCCACCCCGACCATGAAAAATTGCCCAATATGTGCGCAAAAAACAACTTCCAAAACCAATCCTTTCGCAACACTTCCCGCACCGGCCCGACGTGCTTTACAATCCAAAGGGATCACAACAACTAAAAAACTGTCTGCCCTGACCGAAAAGGAAATTTCCGCCCTTCATGGAATTGGCCCGAGCAGCATTCCAAAATTAAAAACGATTATGGCGAGTGAGGGGATGCAGTTCAAAAGCCATTAAGAAATAAAGGCATGCCCCGAATTTCGATTCTTCGTTTGAACTCCGGCTGAATTACTTTTTCTCCGAATGGGTTCGCTTTTTAATCTTTAGCGTTTACTTTTGCGCCATGATGAATCCCAACAGACATTTGATGACCCTCGACGAATTTACGGTTTACCAAACCCGACAATTTTCTCATGCGACAGGCGAGATGTCGACCCTACTCCGCGATATCGGACTGGCTTGTAAGTTTATCAATAAACAGGTTAACAAGGCCGGCCTCGTAGATATTCTCGGTGCTCACGGTGCCGTCAATGTGCAAGGTGAGGAACAAATGAAACTGGATGTATTTGCCAATGATGTACTCATCAATGTGCTGCAACACAGCAGTGAATGTGCAGGCATCGCATCGGAAGAAAATGATGATTTTCTGGCTTTCGATGATGATCATTCTGTGAATTCTAAATATGTCGTGATGTTCGATCCTTTAGACGGGAGTTCGAATATTGATGTAAATGCATCTATAGGAACCATCTTCTGTATTTACAAAAGGGTGAGCCCCTTGGGAAAACCTTGTACTCAAGAAGATTTTCTTCAGAAAGGTCGTAATATCATGGCTGCCGGATATGTGATTTACGGTTCAAGTACCATGCTCGTTTATGCTTCCCGTTTGGGTGTAAATGGATTTACACTGGAACCCAGCATCGGGGAATTTTGCCTCTCGCACAGGGATATGAAATGTCCTGAAAAAGGGAAAATATATTCTATTAACCAAGGCAACACGGCAAAATATGATGATAACCTGAAAAGATTTTTAGATTATTGCATGAGCGAAGATAAAGCAAATAGCCTCCCCTGGTCGCATCGTTATATTGGAAGCATGGTGGCAGATTTACATCGTACCCTCATCAAAGGTGGGTTGTTTATGTATCCTGCAGATTGCAAAAATGCGAACGGAAAACTTCGGCTCCTGTATGAATGTAATCCCATGAGTTATATTATCGAAATGGCAGGCGGAATAGGCTCAACAGGCCAAGAGGCCATCCTTGATGTGCAGCCTACCGAATTACATCAACGTGTACCTATTTTCATAGGTTCAAAAAATCAGGTAGAAAAAGCGATTGAAATCATTAGAGGATAATTCATTTATTCCATGAATGAGGGCGGCTCACACGCTATCCGCTACAAGTCCTCGCTCCTCCTGCGTCGTCCCTGCGGGCTTTTCGCTGCTATCGTTGCCGCGATCCGTTCGAACCATCGGATGATTTTTGGTCCAACATTTTTGTATCCCCATTTTAAACTGTATTTTAGCTTCAAATATTCAACATGAAAAAATTTCTCTTTCTATTCATTTTAGCATTTGCATTCAAAACAGGTATTTCTCAAACCTATATCTATGATTTGCAATTCCGTCGCTTGTATCAGTTCATGCAAGGTTCGTTTTCGAGCGAAGCACAATCCAAGCGTGATCCTAATTTTATGGACATCCGTTTGAAAATGGCACCGATGTGGCACGACCATTTCGGCTTTTACCTGTATGTCGAACAAGCCCTTGCCGGAAAAGAAGATCAACCCTATCGCCAGCGTGTATACAGGCTGATCCAGGTAGATGATACTACGATTGAAAGCAGAGTGTATACCATAAAAAATGGCGAAAAGTATTATGGTGCATGGAAGGAAAGAAATCCTATCGATGATTTAGATGAAGAGGATTTAGAGCTCAGGGACGGTTGTACAATTTATATTCATCGGGATGAGGATGGCACTTTTTATGGTAGCACCAAAGAGAAGGATTGTAGCAGCGACCTCAAAGGGGCAGCCTATGCAACCTCACATGTGGTGATTACTCCGGATGTACTGATGTCTTGGGATCAGGGATTTGACACTAACGGAAAACAAGTTTGGGGTTCGGAAACCGGACCTTATGAATTTGTGAAATTGAGACAGTGGTAATTATTCAAAATCCTTATACAGCAGGTATTTTTTACGAATAAGTTTAAAGTCGTTTAATTTGACTTGCCATGTATTCCGTATAGCCTCTTCGCTCATGCCGGATAGTAATTGTTTTCTCAAAGTTGCGGTACCGGAAAGTTTTTCAAAGAATTCATTAAAAAATTTTGAGGTATCCTTCGTCAAGGTCAATGCATTTTGAATAAAACTCAGATTTAATTTTTTGTTGAGAATTTTCATAATCTGCACCGGTGGTAAGTGCAAGTTGGCTCCATAGCAAACTTGGTTTTCCAATAAAGGTTGTTTAGCTCCTTCAGTGCTGACCGGTGTAAATGAAAATCCATTGTCCCGAAAAGACGGATGTCCCCAAACCTCAAACGGATGAGGCGTACCCCTGCCTACACTAACCATAGTACCTTCAAATAAGCACAACGATGGGTATAATAAAATAGCCCCATCGGACTTTAAATTGGGAGAAGGCGGCACAGGCAAATGATATAATGTATTATGATCATAATTCTTACACGGGATTACGGTCAATGAACAAGTTTTCTTATCCTTAAGCCATTTCTCTCCATTCAACATCTTCGCATATTCACCGACCGTCATACCGTGCACGATAGGAATAGGTTGCATGCCCACGAATGACGTGAAGCTTTTTTCAAGCACAGGACCATCCACATAAAAACCGTTAGGATTAGGCCTGTCGAGTATGATCAAAGGTATCGCAGCAGCAGCACAAGCTTCCATCATATATTGGAGCGAAGAAATATAAGTATAAAAACGCGCCCCCACATCTTGTATGTCGAATACCACGACATCAATCCCCTTCATACTTTCGGAAGATGGTTTTTTGCTGCTGCCATACATAGAAGTAATTGGTATTCCTGTTTTCATATCGATTCCGTTTTTCACCAGTTCACCTGCATCAGCTGTACCCCGAAACCCGTGTTCCGGCGCAAAAATGCTGACGATTTTTATACCCAAATTTTGCAAAGTATCGGCTAGGTGTACTTTACGAATAACGGAAGTTTGATTCACCAATAAGGCCACCTTTTTCCCACTTAATAATGGAAGGTATTCCTGTATTTGTTCAGCCCCGGTCATTACTTTATTTGAATATCGCTGACTCATCATATTCAAAGGGAAACTGACCAACAGCATGAGGATAATTCTGTACATTCGACAAAAATAATTAAACCGGATCATCTTCCTTTCAGAATTTCTGCATGAAACATAAATGGTCACTCTTTTGTTGTTTATTAATAGGCGCTTTATGGATAGGCCTTAGGATAGGATATTCCGAGAAGGGAGAAACTTTATCCGTAAAAGTGACCACTTGGGATGCATTGGGTTATTATATGTTCTTACCGGCAAAATTTATTTATGAGGATGAAAAAAAATTAAGTTTCATTCCCGCAATAGATAGTGTATACCAAGTAAGTGGCGGACAATTTTATCAGGCCGGCCCTTGCAAAAATGGAAATCTTGCCGGCAAATACCTGCTAGGTGTTTCTATTTTGCAAACACCCTTTTTCCTTGGTGCTCATGCTTATGCGTTGTCATCGAAATATCCGGCAGACGGATTTTCAACACCTTATCAAATGAGCATCGCATGGGGGGCGATCGTGTTTTGCATTTTGGCTCTCTGGCTGTTGAGAAAAATTCTGTTGAACTATTTTTCTGACCCCATTACAGCCCTAACGCTTATATTATTCATAGCAGGCAGTAATTTACCCCAATACGTCGCGATTGAAGGCGGACAAAGTCATGCATGGATCTTTCCTCTGTATGTTTTTATACTTTATACCACCATACGATGGCATGAACAGAAGAAGCCCATTTGGGCATTCCTGAGTGGACTGATAATTGGCATAGCCACCATTAGCCGGCCTACAGAAGCAGTCATGCTCTTTGTCCCCTTACTTTGGGATGCCGGAGACAAGTGTAAATGGAAGGAAAAATGGGATTTTATTAAAACCAATCCGCTCACCCTGATTTTCATTTTCGCCGGACTATTCGTTGGCATCCTGCCACAACTCATTTATTGGAAATCAGTTACAGGTTCATGGATCTATGATGTGGGCAGCAAATGGGATTTTCTCAATCCGCATTGGCGCGTTCTGATAGGATGGGAGAAAGGATGGTTTATCTATACGCCCGTAACTATACTTTTTGTGACAGGATTATTTTTCATGAAAAAATTCTCCTTTCGACATGCGGTCATCACGTTTTGTTTGTTGAACATCTATATCATTATCTCATGGCATATTTGGCGTTATGGAGGCTCCTACTCTACACGAGCATTGGTTCAAAGCTATCCGATATTTGCTTTTCCTTTAGCTGCACTATTGGAAAAATTTGTCAGCAGTAAATTGAAATACAGCTTGATTTTTTTGATTCCTTTTCTCATCGGAGTCAATCTTTTTCAGATATATCAATACAATCGGAATATCCTACATTACGATGACATGAACAGGCGCTACTACCAGGCGATTTATTTAAATCCCAACCCTTCACCAATAGACATGAGTCTGCTTGATAATGAAACGATCATTCGACACGAGGAGGATTATCAGCGAATGACTTTATTAAAAAAGAAATTCATGGTTCCCATGCCAATCACTTCGGATACTATTTTGCTTTCGCATCATATGGGCCCTGACAAGGCAAAACATGTTATCAAAATCAATTGCAATATCCATGTCCGGCGTGGTTTGTGGGGATCATATATTCGGACATTTGTACAACAGGGCCCTCATACGGATACGTTTAGAATTCGATTATTTAATGCTTTATGTCATGAAGGTAATGATCAGGATTATTCCTACTTCATTCCCATTCCTAAAAGTGTGGACAGCAGCAAAATCACGTTAAGTATCGAAGGTAGCCCCGAGTTACAGGCATTTTTAAATAACATTGAACTCATAGATTTCAAAAAATAGATTACCAGCCACTACATAGCACATCCACCAAATGGGCTGTACGGATAGGTAATTTTTCATGACGGATATAACCATCGATATGCATGAGGCAAGATACATCGGTGGAAATGATACAATTCGCGCCGGTCTCGAGCGCACTGCTCACTTTGGTTTGGGCCATTCCGATGGAGATGGGTTCATATTTCACTGCAAAGGTTCCGCCAAAACCACAACAAGTTTCACATTCTTTCATCTCCCGAAGGTCAAGGCCTTTTACATTGGATAGCAATTGACGTGGTCCTTTTTTTATCCCGCATTCTCTCAATGCACCGCATGCATCATGATAGGTTGCAATGGCATCATAAGTTGCCCCAAAGTCATCAAACTTGAGAATATCGACTAAAAATTCAGATATTTCAAATGAACGCTTGGTGATTTCACGGGCATCGTTGTGGTAAGATGAATTATCGAACATTTCTTCAAAGCAACCCCTCACATATCCGGTACAAGATCCGCTGGGAGAAACGATATACTCACTTCCGGAGAAGTCTTCTATAAATTTTTCACTGACCGACCTGGCTTCATCAATAAAACCCGCATTGTATGCAGGTTGTCCGCAACAAGTTTGTTTGGGATTATAAATGATTTCGCAGCCTGCTTTTTCCAGTAATTTCACAGTATTCATTCCAACATCCGGATAAAGCTGATCGACAAAGCATGGAATAAATAATTGAACTTTCATAGGATTATACTTTAATATCAGTTGATCAAATCTTCGGTTTTCCCTTTAAGAATGAATCTCTTAATGAGATCATTTTCAGGGCTGCAATAGCTGCTTCTTCTCCTTTATGACCATGTTTACCACCGATTCGATCATGTGCTTGTTGAATATCATTGACCGTAAGGATACCAAATATCACCGGACTGTTTTGTTGCACATTGAGTTGTGTGATTCCGGCTGTTACCGACTGGCATACATAATCGAAATGAGGTGTTTCGCCCCTGATCACACACCCGAATGCAATGTATGCATCAGCCGCATGATGCTGAATATGTTGTTGAATAGCAAAAGGAATCTCCACACATCCGGGCACCTGAAAAGCGCTCACCTGAACTTGCGGAAATTGATCCAGAATTCGTTGAGCACCGGCACAGAGTTCAGTAATGATTTCCTGATTCCATTCGGTATAAATTAAAACAACCTGCGAGGCTTTCACCTGCAGGTTGCTATAGTCAGTTAGTAAAGGACTGTTTGAAACAAGGGCCATTCATTAAGGATTAAAGTCACCCAAACGAGCTAAATTTTTATCCATGTTACGGGCTTGCATACTCATCGGAAATTTCTCCTTCAACATGCGATATGTCTTTTTAGCTTCCTCCGGATTATTTTTAAGCTCATAGGCCATACCCGCTCTTTCTAAATAAATCGGCGAAAGTAAAATATTGTTTTCGTCACTTCCTGCTTCCAGATATGCTTTAATGGCATCATCAGTTTTACCTTGTTCCATATAAGCATCAGCTAATGCGCCTTGTGCAACTTTAGCCACCATGGTTCCTTTACCGTCAAATTCCTTCAAATGCTTTTCTGCATTTTTGAAATCACCTTTCTTCAAAAAACAAACACCGGCATAGTAATGAGAAAGATTGGCAGCCGGAGTACCACTGTATTTGTCAATGATTTTCAAGAAACCAAAATTATTACCATCACCATTCAGGGCCCAATTCAATGAATCCATACTGAAGTAAGTTTGTGCACGGAAAATAGCATCATTCGATTTTTGCAAACGTGGCCCGTTATAAAACTTTGTGTAAGCGAAGTAACCCGCAACAACGGCTAAAATACCAATAAGCACATAATTGACCATTTTACTATTGGTCTGATACCAGCTTTCCACTCCTTTGAGGCGATCTTCCGCAGTAGGTATATCGTCTACGATTTCAGCAGCGCTTACTTTTCTTGGAGCGGTATATAAATCTTGTTTAGCCATTTTAATATATAAATTTTTATTATGGGTTTTTTCGGAACGTTCGCAAATGTATGAAAAAAGTTCAAAAAACCTATACCTGTATTACAATTATTGCCGGTTATCCTCTAATTCACCGACAATTTTGGGCTTCCATTCAGGCATAAATAGAAGTAAATTCGTAATCAAAGCAAAAAAGACCACTCCTTGCTGACGCGAGAGAATGTTTTCGGTCACACAGGCAATACCAAACAGGATCAATGTAAAGGCATATAATATCCGAATCGGTTTACATTGAACCGCCCGTAGGATATGCATGATCCATAGAGCGACAAAACTCATGAAACCGGGCAGACCAAAGCAAATCCACTGATTGAGGAATTCATTATGCGTATTATAAACGCCCAAGGGTCTTTGCGCGTACATTGAATAGACTGCCATCGAGAAGTTCAGTTTTTTCCTCAATTCCACCGGCCCTATGCCCCATAACCAATGATCTCGCAACAGGGCCAGATCAGTCTTAAAAATGAGACTTCGAACTTCTACCGAATTATTCTTTACGAAGTTGCTGTCTGCAAAGAGACTTAAATAAATTTCATTCACCCTTTCATGCAAAAAGGGTATAGACAAATAACAGAATATCATGACCATTGAGCCCAAAGCCAACAACATGAACTTTTTGAAAAGACTTCCTTCGTAGATCAAAAAAATCGACCATAACGCGATCACCAACAGAGCGAGTAAAACAGATTTGGGTGAAAGAAAAAGCAAGGTAACCCAAAGGATTGCGGAACAAATCGTCAATAGCACTTTATTGGAGTGTACATTATTTCTTCCCTTTAAAAAAATGAGAACGAGGGCAAATGCACAATACAAACCAAAGTATGTGGGATGCACACCGCTAATATGCTCAAATAGGATTCTATAGGATACATGATGTTGAACCACTTCCCTTCCAGTGGCAACGAGATATCCCATATTCATATGAATCAAAAGAATGGCAATGATGAGCGGAAATACAAACCATCGAATTTCACTGATAAAATGCCTGGATGACAATTGAGCATGGCAAGCGATCAATAATGGAAAGATCAATAAACTGATTTTACGTTCTAAGAATCCAAAAAGCTCAGAAAGGTCCGGCGCAGAAGTAAGGGGTATATACAAAATGTAAAACCAATAACCCATTCCGGAAAGAAGAACCCACAACCACGTCTTTCGGGTCAATCTCACTTTTTCACGGAAAGCAAAAAATGCAATTACAACCGCATAAAGTATGATGATCAGGGTTTGCAGCTTGAATGGAAGAACAAATGACACAAACAGCATACGATACAACCAAGGCTCAATATTTGAAAAACCCGGCTTAGCCATGAGATGAATCGGAGTACTTTTTTATACAACTTTGGACATATTCGGAAATTTCATTTCGAAATCGGGCTGCACTGAACCTGACCGCATTCTCGCGAATCCTTGAAAAATGAGTAAGCGGAGCTTGTTCAAATTTATTCACAGCATTTTGAATGGAAGCAGTTGTTTGCTCGTCAAAAAAATAACCTGTCTCCCCTTCTATCACGGTTTCCTGATAACCGCCATAATTAAGCGCCAATACAGGCGTTCCTGTGGCCTGCGCTTCCACACACATAATTCCAAAATCTTCCTTCGCAGCGAATATACAAGCCTTGGCATTTTGCATGTAAAGCAGCAATTCATCGTCATGCTGATAACCCAGCCAAACTATGTTCGGATGATCGGCAATAATCTTCTTAATCCTTATGGCATCATAACCATCACCAATGAGCACCAGCTTTTTATCGGGCATTTGGGTAAAGGCCTGAATGACGACATCAATTTTTTTATAGGGTACAAAACGACCTACTGCGAGATAAAAATCCTTACGGGGGTTCTCGTTGAGTGTAAATTTATCCACTTCCACCGGCGGATAAATAACAACAGCATCCTTTTGATAATGGATCTGAATTTGTTCACGGATATGTTGCGAATTGGCTATAAAAAAATCAACCTTGCCGGCCGTTTTAACATCCCAACGACGAAGCAAAGGAATAAATAATTTCAGAAACATCGATTTCAAACCATTCGCATCCTTGAGATAATCCTGATGCATATACCATATATACCTCATCGGGGTATGGCAATAACATATATGCGGAATACCTTTTGTTTTGCTGAATCCTTTAGCCACTGCATGTGAGGAAGAAATATATACATCGGCACCTCTGGGATGTACACTTTTGATAAAAATGGGAAATAAAGGGAGCAGGTATTTATAAAGATTCGATATAAAAGGTACGTAGTGAAGTATGGTCACATAGACCGGTATTTTTTGGATGACACTGACCCGATCAATCAAGGGTAGTTTGCTGAATAAGGTATAGAGGGAACAATCAGGCTTATAGATAAGAATAAGTTCCTTCACCACCTTTTCAGATCCTGCGTTCACTCTTAACCAATCATGTATAATCGCTACCCTCATGAATTTTGTTCAATTGTATCAATGATCTGCATGGCTGATTGTTTATAGTCGAACTTAGGATCGAGAGAAACTGAATTGGGTTTCATGTTCGAATCGGAAATGACCTTTTTCAGGCAATCAGCTAATTCAGCGGCATCATTTGACGGACAAAAATAGACATTCCCGGAAAATAATTCTTGATAAACAGGTATATCTGAACATACTACCTTGCATCCTGCAGCTATAGCCTCAAGTACCGGAATGCCAAAACCTTCATATACGGATAATGAAATAAATATTTCAGCCTTTTCATAAGCCTCAAACAACGCTTCATCACTCACAGATTCCCAAAACTTCACTTTATCTGAACCGGGCAGGGTGTCTGACGTAAAGATATTTTGGTGATGGCCGATAATATTCAATGTATAATGATTCAATTTTGCTGATAGAAATCCTTCAATCGCTACTGCATAGTTCTTGCGAAGATTGAAACTCCCAACCATCAGAATTTGTTTCTCCTTTTGAATCGACTTGCTTTTTTGAAAATAATTTTGAAAGGCTACGGACAGTCCATTATAGGTGACGGTGATACGCCCCCGGGTATTGGGGAAATGATGAGCGATTTCACGCGACACGGTTTGACTTACTGTAAACACGTGCCGAATCCTTTGAAGCAATCTTGGGATCAGAAAATGGTAAACCCTCACAAAGAGCCCGGAAAAATGACCCGGATAATGAATGAAAGCCAAATCATGCAATGTCAGAAATTGATTTCGATAAAAAAGAGGGCCGGTATTAGCCGGACTCAATAAAGGAGGAGAACCTTTCCGTTTGAGGTAAAGTGGGAGCTCAATTTGTTCCCAAAAATATCCACTACCCCATCCTATGCAAACCGCATCCAATTGACCGGCCTGATCTTTCGAATATATATTTTTGGGAGCGACAAATACAATGTCGGGTCTAATTTTTTTCATTTGAACACAAACCTCAAATGCATACCTTTGCACGCCGGTGGGTGCCTGTGTCAGAAATCTGGCATTGACATAAATCGTTTTGGCTTTGTTCAAATGTGATTTGTTTGAGCCCGAAACTTACAGCTTATTCAACGCAAATGCAATATCTGAATCAACTTTATGCTTTGAGCAAACGAAACGTGATCGTTCGCTACAAACATTCTGTAATCGGATTTCTATGGGGTTTTCTTAAACCCTTAATCTACTTACTCATATTTATAGTCATATTTAGCGCACAGTTCACTTCAGTCAACAACTATGTATTGTATGCCACTTCCGGCATATTATTTTGGTTCTTTTTTTCGAATATTACCGCTCAAGGCATTCAAAGCATCATCGGATCATCCGGCATCATTAAATCGATCAATATCCCGGCCCTTTTATTTCCATTGGCTGAGGTCATCAGTGAGTTGTTCAATTTGGTATTGGCCCTCATCGTCTATTTCATCATTATGCATTGGTTTGGCATGCATTATACATTGCATTTACTTTGGCTCATACCCATTCTCTTTATTTTCGCATTGTTCACCTACAGCGTGACGCTGATTCTGGCTGCACTAAATGTTTATTTTCGGGATGTGGGTATTCTTTGGAATACCATACAACCTGCTATCTTCTATTTGACACCGATTGCTTATACCGAGAGTTTGATTCCGGACAAGTTCAAATTTATTATCCAAGCAAACCCCATATATTATTACATCAAACTATTCCGATTCCCTTTATACGAAGCCGCAGCACCGGAAATGATGTTGCTGTTAAAATGCAGTGTATTGTCGACGGGACTTTTTATGTTGAGTTTGCTATTGTTTAACCGGCTGAAAAACCAATTCATCACAGCGATTTAATGAACCCCATTCTCGAATATCAACATGTTTGGATCAGATACCGTGATAATTACGGCGGCATACATTCTGTCAAAGACTGGGTAACTTCTTTGCGAAATCCTTTTCATACGAAAGTTATACTGGAAGATATTAGCTTCAAACTGATGCCGGGTGAAAGCTTAGGTATACTCGGCAGAAATGGTTGTGGCAAGAGCACACTCCTGCGTTCCATTGGCGGCATCATTAAACCCGCGAAAGGCAAAATCATATGTTCTGCAAGCATTGCGCCCATATTGGCTTTAGGCGCAGGACTTGAAATGGAATTAACCGGATTTGAAAACATACGACTCCTGCTTTCTCTATATGGCGTTAGACCAACGGCAGAACGCATCCGAAGCATTCAATTATTTTCAGAATTAGACGATGTTACCTTAAATCATACCGTAAAATGTTATTCTTCAGGAATGCTGGCCCGATTAGCCTTCTCCATTTCATTTCATCATGATTGTGATATTTATATCATCGATGAGGTTTTGGCTGTTGGTGATTTGGGGTTTCAAGCTAAATGTACTGAACGGATACGACAGTTAAAAGATACCGGTAAATCCATCATATTTGTCTCCCATTTTCCTGATGAAGTTCAACAAATTTGCGAACAAGCCATTCTATTAGAACAAGGAAAAATTATTAACCAAGGAAAATCTTCAGTAATATGTCAACAATACAAGGAGATATTTTAAATTCAATTCAGCTGGGGAAGCATCCACTTATCATCGTTGCCGAAGATAAAAATGACGCAGCCTATTTATCGATACTGATTTCCAATCACCTAAGACCTAAAGATGAACGAAAGTCGGCACCCAGGGCATGCTCCTTGTCAGATAATTATTTTTACAATCCGGCTCTGCACCAACTGTTGCAAAATACTGAAGATACTGACTCATTTACCGATGCTATCCTCTTAATAATAGAAGAAGGATTTGATACCAAGAAATTATATGGAATATCACTCAGTGCGGATGCATTCAAACGTTTGAATACCAAGTTATTGCCTCAAGCCAAATATTTGTTTATACTGAGCGATTTCATATTGCAGGATGGAGAAACGATTCTAAGCCCAAACGAGCTCAACCTTCCTTGGGAATCCACCATGGTCATCAGTAACAAAGTTTTAATGACCAACCCGGAGGATCTACTAACCCATTTGTCCAAAGAAACTACTGCTACGGTAATTGATACGGAGAAGATCAGTCATCAAACTTTGCCGGATGATGACCAATTCATCGCTACAATTTCAAACTACACAGGATCCGGGAAAAGAAATTTTCCAATATCGATGACTACTTTCGATCAGCAGACTCAGGTAAGTCAATGCTGCATCCTATACACACCTCAAAATCGGAACGGATATCCAAATTTGTTTCAAAATTTCAAACAGCTTTATCTTCATTCTGAAAATAACTTCCACATCCATGTAGTCTGTAAAACCCAAGATGATCTTGATTTCTATAAAGACCTTACGACAGAAGATCATTGGTCGAGTTATATTTCATTTTACACCTGCTTGTCTGAAAGTTTGCCCCAAAAACTGAATTCCATCATTCAACAAGAAAATAAACCCTTCATTTGGATAGACGACTTACAAGAGGAGTATAGCATATCCGATTTTATTCGTCATGATTTCAATCTGCATGCTTTTTGCTATGGCAAACCGGGGGCAAAAGAAAATCTTGAAGACATCAATTTGATAGATCTGTTAACCAAAGCGCCAATTGAATCGTCAATATTATTTTGCTACAAGGATTGGACTTTAAACGGAAG
This sequence comes from Chitinophagaceae bacterium, assembly GCA_016786845.1. GTDB lineage: Bacteria > Bacteroidota > Bacteroidia > Chitinophagales > Chitinophagaceae > OLB11. The sequence continues at coordinate 271,167 of JAEUVB010000023.1, forward strand.
TTTCGACGAATCACTCAGCGACGATTATTGTCTTTGGGATATGGGTATCCGTATTTTGCAACAACGAAAAGACCATGCGGTAATTATCCCATCGAAGATTTCAAACACCAAACAGCCTTCCACCCATGAAAAATCTTCTGAAGCATATCGTCAAATCATATTGAAGCATAAGGACCTGATTGAAGAAAGTTTGGGCGATGTGATTCACAGCATCAGCAAGGACCAATATCTTTCTCAAAAGGAAATGAAAAATTTACAGGTCAAAATATCTTCATTGCAGCTTCTGTTGACCCACTCCAAAGATGAATTACGTTCATTGAACGAATTGACGGCACAGCTTCAATTAAGAATACAAGGTCTTGAAAGCGGGCTATACTACAGAATCAAAACCAAAATCGTTAGAATTAAAAAAATCTTCTTTAAAAAGAAATCTCCAGGTGGAGGGAATATGAAACGAATTTTGCAATTTATTCGTTTTGCCTTCAGCAAAGCCGGATTCGGTATATTCAGAAAAGTAGTCAAGGGCCTGTTTAAAAAAATATACCTCATTGTAGAAAACCGGCCGGTTCAAATCGTTTATTTGGATGAAGAAAAAACATCCACAGGCATACATAATTACCACGACTGGATACGTAACAAATTAAATCCCGAAACACTTGATCTTGTCTTTAAAGAAAGTGAAATAAAGGTCAATCCTAAAATTAGTATTATCATGCCGGTGTACAATACACCTTTAAAATACTTGAAAGAATCGATCGAATCGGTACTGGCTCAACAATACGACAATTGGGAACTCTGTATCGCGGATGATTTGTCTACGGAAGCGAAAGTGAGAAAGATTTTACATGCCTATGCCGTGAAAGACAAACGGATCAAAGTGGTGTACCGAACAGAAAACGGACATATATCGGCCGCCTCCAACAGTGCTTTAGAAATAGCTAGCGGAGACTATGTTCTTTTAATGGACCATGATGATCTGATTACCGTTAATTGTTTATGGGAGGTCGTAAAATGCCTGCAGGAAAAACCTGAAGCAGAAATTATTTACTCTGATGAAGACAAGATCAATGACCAACGGATACACCAACAAGCCCATTTTAAACCCGACTGGGCTCCGGACCATTTATTATCCAGAAATTACATGGGGCATGTGGTCGTAATAAAAAAGAACATCATAGATCAAATTAGGGGCTTTAGAATTGGGTTTGAAGGCAGTCAGGATTATGACCTCTTATTACGGGCCACAGAAATCTGCCAACATATCATTCATATTCCTAAGGTCCTCTATCATTGGCGCATCCATTCATTATCCGCCGCACAAGGCGAAGATGTAAAACCCTATGCCTATATAGCAGCTAAACGAGCCCTGGAAGAAGCGCTGCTTCGAAGAGGACTTACGGGCAATGTCAAATTTCTATCAGGCTTGAGAGGATATCGAATCGACTATGGGTTACAGACATCAGGCAAGGTGAGCATCATCATTCCGTCTAAAGACCAAAAGGAATTATTAAAGAATACGATAGACTCCATTCTACAAAAAACCGATTATAAAAATTATGAAATCATTATACTCAATAACAATAGTCATACTTCCGAGTTTTACGATTTCATCAAAGAATATACATCCCTCTATCCGGAATTGATTACCTGCATAGAGGCACACTTCCCATTCAATTTTTCAAAGTTGATGAATATTGGGGTTAGGGCTGCAAAAGGAGAATTTATTTTGTTGTTGAATAATGATGTGGAAGTCATCCATGAAGATTGGCTGAATTTGATGGTTGCATATGCCCAACAACCCAGAATGGGTGCTGTCGGTGTTAAATTGCTCTACCCTGATGATACCATTCAGCACGCAGGAGTTATTATCGGACTGGGTGGGATCGCAGGTCATAGCTTTGTAGGCGCCTATAAAGATGAGCCCGGATATTTTAATTATATTCAGAGTGTCAACAATTATTCAGCTGTAACTGCAGCCTGCCTGCTTTGCCGCAAAGAAGCCTATGAAGCCGTTGGAGGCATGGACGAAACCTTTGAAGTAGAGTATAATGATGTTGATTTTTGCCTAAAGCTCATGGATGCAGGCTACTTCAATGTCTATCTGCCTCAGGTAGAACTATATCATTACGAATCCGCCACCCGTGGACATCCTCATCAAAGTAAAGTTTCGTATGAGCGACATCTCAAAGAAATGAAACTCTTTAAGGATAAATGGCAGAAATATATTGATCACGACCCTTATTACAACCCAAATCTCAACTTAGGCGTGCACGATTTTAGCATGAATTTTTCTTCTTAAGGCTCGGTGGCGACCTCTTCTGAATTTGGAATGGTTAATGCGAAGGAAAGAAATCTTTGCAAAGATTCAAAAACTATAACATCCGGCTTTTCCTCTTCCACCACTTTATTCATGAACTCATAATTCCAGATATAGACCGATTCCTTGAAATGCATATTCAAAAACGGAATGAGATAATTGGCATAAGAATCTCTGAACATCAGCAATTTCAAATTAGCGGTATCAATGGTATGATTGTTAGAGTAACGGATAAATATATCCGATGATTCAGGGTACCCTAAGGAAAATGTTGTATCCCGATATACAAATGAATATTCCTTTCTCCTGTAAATATTATTCAATGACAACATCCCGCTGAGATCGCCTTCTCGTGAAAAACTCTCACTAATTTCAAAATCAGATTCCTGCATTTTATGTAACTGAGGGAAGTCCTTCATCATTACATCCATTAAAGCTTGATAGCCTAAAAAACCTCCATATAAATTCCAATGTGTGTCGGTACTAAAGTATACATCCTTACGTTTTTTACCTACATACAATGAATCTGTTGGATCAATGATTTTAGCATTGGTTTGCGAAAGAATTTCCTTCTTATAATAATCTAATCGACAATGACCTGCATGATCCATTACTTTAAATGCATCCGGCATAAATTCAGGGTAGATTCTGTTCTTGTTAGGCGGAATGAGTAGGTAGTATTTTATCCCTCTTTTATCCAACCATCTCAAACGTTGCTTTAAAGTAGAAATAACTATTTCCATTTCACCTTTTTCAATTTTTGTAAGCCGCCTGAGATCCTTTATGGAACCAATTTCATTTTCAAAGAACCACCCTTTTTTTCCCATAATCACCTTATCATACAGGGCAGACTCTCCCAACAATTTAGCATGAAGTAAGGCATTTGAAAAAAAGAATGTATTTCGAAATGCATAATGTTCTTCCACAAATGAAGACGCTTTTTCCGGGTAAGAGAAAATCCCTTTCATGGATAATTTCGGAGCATCCGACAGTTTTCTATTTTCCTGATTCTTCATATCCGGGATAACATGCAAGAAGGAATTCAAAAATAATGTAAGCAGGATAACCCCGAATGCTGCAATCAAATACCACTGACGGGAGTTTTGAAAATGATATCCTATAGATTGATTCAGTTTAGGCGCTTTATAGATCGTCAGTATAATAAACAAAGCAAATAATATAGCAGATCCTAAATAAGCCAGCTTTCGGGTAATCGTCTGTGATGCCGGTTTTCTTTTGATCAGTTCATTAAAAGGAATGGAAACAAATGGGCCGGGTTCAGAATGAGTCTTAATTTGGAGATAACGTGCATTTTGTCCTTCCACCTGGGCATGTTTGAAATCATTAAAAATGATGCCTACAGATTCTCTGGGTGTCCATTTAAAAACAGTATCCCTGAATGAATTCCCCAACTGAACAAACGAAAGTTTCTCGACAAAAATCGTGTTGCTACTATCCCCTAAATACCAGCCAGCTTGTTTGACACGCTGATCATCTTCGATCTCAAAAGAGTAATTTCTATAAAACTGTGATGCCGCTACAACATTTTTCACTCTTTGAATGTTCGCTGTATCCTGAAATGTAGATGAGGTGGTAGTGATTTGCATTTCTGTACTGCGTATCACTTTTAAGGATACATTCACTTGTATTCTGTCATTCGATGTAGCTGCGAGGAATTGGTAGATCAGTCCGCTGAGCGCTATACCCACAAACACAAACAGGATGATATGGCGATAGAAACGACTCAAAATCTATAATAGATAAAAGGGTTATACGTAGTGGCAGACAAGACAAACAAACACAATATAAACAAGCTGAAATAGACGACATCATACCAAATGCTTTCCTTGACAGAAAATTGATTTAATCCAAAAACATGAATCGGAAAAGCAAAGACAAAACCTGCAATCAACGTAAGCACCACATTACTTCTGAGGTAATACGCAAGAGAGTATACACCGGAATCCGCGGTATGCAGGAAAAACATCTTTTGCAAATAATAACCCGCCATACCCATATCCTCGATCCGAAAGAACACCCATCCAACCATTACAATTAACAGCGTGTATAAATGTGCAATAAATGATGGTAAGCGATCGAGCAGTTTATCAAAACCCAATCGTTCAATAACCAAAAACAGCCCATGAAATAATCCCCAAATGATGAAATTCCAACTTGCACCATGCCATAATCCCGTCAGAAAAAAAACGAGCATGAGATTGAAATAGGTACGCGCAATCCCAGATCGATTTCCTCCTAAGGGCTTATACACATAATCGCGAAAAAATGTACTCAAACTAATATGCCATCGCCGCCAGAATTCTTTGATTGAACGAGCCGCATAGGGGAAATGAAAGTTCTCTAAAAAATCGAATCCGAACATTCTTGCCAAACCTATCGCCATATCGGAGTACCCCGAAAAATCGAAATAGATCTGAAGGGTATAGCAGGTAATGGCCAACCAGGACAAAGATCCACTGACGTCTTTCGGTTCCAGCATGTAAATATCATCTGCTATTTTCCCTAATGTATTGGCAATCAAAATTTTTTTAGCTAAGCCGATGATGAACCGTCTTATCCCCAACATGAGTTTTTCATTCGATAATATCCTGCTTTGCAATTGCTGATCTATGTCCTTGTATCGAACAATGGGTCCGGCAATCAGCTGAGGGAAAAACAAAATGTACAATCCGACATTCAAAGGATTTCTGGAAACCTCTGCTTCCTTACGATAGATGTCTGTGATGTAGGTCAAACCGTGAAAAGTGAAAAACGAAATCCCTAATGGCAAATGCACCTCATTTTCCGGCTTTATAGGCTGTACAGCAGTAAATGCAGACAGAAAATCATTGATGATAAAATTATAGTACTTGAAATAAATCAACATGGATAAGTTGATAAAGACCCCCGCACCTAAAATAATCAACTGAAAACGACTGGATTGACTTCCGGAAATCCAAATACCCAGAAAATAATTCAGCATGATAGAGAACATCACTAAAACCACATATTCCTTCTCCCCCCAAAAATAAAATACCAAACTACTGATAAACAAGATCACATTTTGAATGTAGATACTTTTGCTGCTCAAAAAATAGAGTATCAGCACACAAGGCAAAAAGTAAAACAAGAAAATGGGCGAACTAAATACCATGTGGGGGTAAAGATATATTGTGAACAGCAAAAAGTCAATTTCGCCTATTCAATGGTCGCCTGCCCATAATGTTTACTATTCGACAAGATATTCTCATGAGTCCAGTCAACATGTTGTTGAAATGCAGATTTTCTTGCGACACAGTTGTTCAAACTGCAAATACTACATTGCACAGGAACGCATCCATCGATATGAATAAAAAATTCTACTTTATCATCGAAGTGCCTTTTAAACATTAAGGTCAGCGAATCCAGAATTTCATGGGCTTGATTGACATTGATATAATATGGCACTGTTAAATGACAATCTATGTGAAAGTAACCTGCATAATTGATGACCCGCATATTGTGTACATCGATCCATTTAGGCTGACGTTCACGATTCAACAAAATCACAATTTCATCGATGATTGAGGAATCAGATTCATCCATAATGCCGGAAATCGCCTTTCGAAGAATTTTATATCCTGTAATGATAATGATAAAGGCAAAAATGAGCGCCACCAAACTATCCATCCAATGATAATCCGTAATCAAAATCAAGATTAACCCGATGATCAATCCGAGTGTGGAATAAGCATCCGATTTAAGATGAGCGCCACTGGCTACAAGAATGGGAGAATGTTCCTGATGGCCCTTTTTTACACAAAAATAGCCTACGACGTAGTTGACAATGGCCGTAATTGCGATGAGGATGATTCCGTAATCTAATTGATTCAATGCATGGGGATGTATCAAATTATTGATCGCTTCATAAATAATGATCAGTCCGGCTAAAGAGATCAATAAACCTTCAATGGCAGATGAAAGAAATTCAACTTTACCATGACCGTACGGATGCTCCTTATCCTTGGGTTTAGACGATAAGATAATACTGTATAAACCAATGAATCCGGCGACGACATTCACTGTACCTTCAAGGGCATCAGTGAGTATAGCCACAGAACCGGAAAGATACCATGCCACAATTTTCACTAAGAATAAACACACAGAAACGACTACAAGGATAGCTTGCATTCGGATAGCCGGGCCTTTATGGGTATTGATCTCCATCAATGGCCGGTTCTAAAGGAAATTCCACAACCTATAAAATAATCCGGCGCTGCCGCATTGAGCCCAAATCCCCCACTGACATCTAATTGAATGTCTCTCGTAACAAGATAGGTCATGCCCATATCATATTGATGCATCGCTGCCGTTTGTTGGGGCACAAAGCCGTAGAGTTCTATATAAGCACCCAATTTTGGCAATAATCCATAGCTTAACGAAAGGGTATAAATTCCTGTAGTTGAGCTTACAACCCCGTCCCATTCAGCTCCCAAATTGTAACTTAAACTCATTCGATCACTCAAGGTATGTTGCATTAGAAATCGGAAAGTATTAAATATACCATCTTGATGGTACACCTTACTGGCCAGTGCCGGTATACCTAAATGAAAAATCATGGATGTTTTGGGAATCCATTTTTTCTCATCACAAAAATTGACCTTCAAACCGATTAAGGTTGGAGAAATCGTTTGAGTACCGACTTCTCCAACCGCTGTTGCGATTCTGCTTCCTGCATATTCAGTCACTAATCTCAATTCGAAACGGTCATTGACACCATACTTCGTCAAAATATTAGGATGTGTGATATTCCTAAACTGCGTTCCACCCACGACATCCTGTTCAAAAGCAAAACCTATTTCCACCTGCACCTGCCTTTTGGGTGTCAGTGCAGGACTTTCGGTTTGATCAGGTCTGTCTGTCTGAATGGGATCTACATCTTGTGCCTTTGTGATAAGCGATGTTAAAATTCCAAACATAAGGAACAAAAATTTGTACATGAGACTGAATATTTAAGGCAAATATAACCGCCCTTCTTTAATCGTCCTCTTTTTCATTTTCTTCAGAACCTGCCGCAGGATCCAGTCCCGAACCTCCACCGCTCATCGACGTATTGAGTTCCGTATGACGAATTTGCCCCCCAAGATATCCTGTACGTGCCATGGCCACAAAAGATAAAACAGTCACCAATAGAACAATGAAATGGATTTTATCCCATTTAACTATAAAGGATATTAATGCAAGGAGCCCCGCAGCCTCCATGACCCATATAGCAAACTCTGCGGCTTCTTCATGTTCATGTATCATTCTTTCTGAAATGCCGGCCAAATGTTCTACGCTTTCTTCTGCAGGCTCTCCGGTTAGAAATACCGGAATAGCCAAAATGGCCATGACCAGCACAATCAGAGATCCTAATTGTTGAATATGAATTTGCTTTCTAATAATACCCCAAAGGAGAATAGTACCGCCAATCAAGGTTCCGATAATTGGAAAATGATTCAACAGTAAATGAAGATGTGTTAAGTTCATGATATAATATTTTAAAATAAGAAAATAAGAAAAGTCTGTATTGCGAATAACTCATGAACCTATTTGGGCGGATGCCAGACAGATGCTAAAAAAGTAGAAATAATAAACTCCTCATAAAATGTATTCAGACGATCTCCGAAATCTTCAATAACTACGTATCGGTACATGAATGCTTCTGTCCAAGGGCAAGCGGTCATTTTAAAAAAATCTGTTGCAATTGACTTAAAAGGGAGTTTTCTGTCCTCTTCTTCATCCTGGTCATTTTCATCCTCGACTACATAATGATGGTATAGAAACGAGGAAAAGCTCCCGCCTTGATGTTTAGACTGATGATGATAAAAATGTTCGATTAAAAACGGGATCTTCATCCATTGCCCGATTTGCACCATTGAAAAACAGTAAATAATCAGGATACCTATGGAGAAATATTTCTTCATTTCCACAAAGGTAAACGATCATTATTTTACTTCCTGCATGAGTTTTCTCATGAATGGCGAAATCACGATGAGCAGCACCCCGGCAATAATGGCATATAATGCAAATTGTTTGTAACCTTCTGTATAGGAATTCAGCTTATCCAGAGGTGTGGCATTGGCCACATCAGATACGATACTGGCACCAAATAATCCGGCTACATACTGGCCGTAAGCACTGGCCAGGAACCACATACCCATCATAATGCCTTGCAATCGGGCCGGAGATAATTTAGTCATGATAGATAAACCGATGGGAGACAAACATAATTCACCGAGCGTAACGACGAAATAAGCTACCGTAAACACATCCAGGGATGCAATTCCCTGAACATTAGCAAAGAACTTTGTTGCATAAAAAGTATAAAATGCAAGTCCAAGAAACAAAAATCCAAGACCGAATTTAACGACGGTATTGGGTTCTATTTTTCGCTTCGCCATCATAATCCATATGATTCCAACTATTGGCGCAAATACAATCACGAAAAGCGAATTAGCCGCGTTATTCACTCCGTTTGGATCGAGTGTAATGAGTCCACCCAACATCTCATTGTTCAAATTATTGGCGGCAAACAAACTCAATGAACCACCGGCCTGTTCAAAAATGGCCCAGAATACAACTGAAAAAATGATAAATAATAAAGCAGCAATCAATTTTTTAACTTCAGAACTACTGTGCTTTGACATTTCATAAAACAGATAAATCAAACTGAATGGTCCGATAATATACATAAACCAATCCGTGTACTGAGTATCCTTGACCATCATCATGATCAGCGGAACGACGGCTAAGGCTCCCAAATAAACTACATACTCATACCACTTCTTAGAAGGCGCAGGGCTTCCATCTTCATTATGCGTTTGAATCGGTGACAAACCAATCGGCCCCATGGATTTACGCGTAAAAACAAAAGTGACCAAACTAATCGTCATGACCACAGCAGCTAAACTAAAGGCCACATTCCAACGTAAATGTTCAGGCACTACACCACCTAACAAATTTCCTTTACCGATAGCAATACATGCATAACCACCCAAAAGTGCTCCAATATTTATACCGGAATAAAACAAAGAGAATCCGGCATCGCGACGAACATCGCCATTTTTGTAAAGCGCACCTACCATGGTGGAGATGTTCGGTTTGAAAAAACCGGTGCCAATAATATTAAAACTGATCCCTAAAAAAAAGAACTTCGTAGGATCAATGGCTAAAATGATGCTGCCGATTATCATTAATAGACCACCCCAAAAAAGAGATTTTCTGAACCCGAGAATCTTATCGGCAAATAATCCACCTATAAAAGTAAAGGCATATACAAAGGCTTGTGTGGCACCGTACTGTAAGTTGGCATCCTTTTCCGGCATCATTAACTGATTCACCATAAAAAAGGTCAGCATCCCCCTCATCCCATAAAAACAAAAACGCTCCCACATTTCACTAAAAAACAGGGACCAAAGTTGCTTGGGATATTTTCCTTCAAATTGCTGTATCTCGTCCAATGTAATGTCTCTGTTCATGATTGATGAATTTAGACCCCAAGGTAATCGAATAAATTAAAAATGCAAAACATCCCCAAGGCTATTCAGGCCTGTGATTCGTTTTTCGGACTAGGGTGCTAAAATCTTAGCGGTACTCACACCATGACAGTTGTTACAGGTACCCACAGAAATTGAAGATCCCATAAAGTTAGTCGCGCCCGAAGAAGACACCACTCCCGGATAAACACCGGCCGTAAAATTGACATCATTGGTGGTATAAAAATTCCCTTTAGAATCGATTTCAATATTGGTTAATAAAGTACCTGTACCATTTGGACCTGTATACAGTTTTATAGTACCACTGGTTACGGTAGTACTTCCTGCACTGTTATAGACTGTTCCCGCTACTTTAAAACACCCCTCCCCTTTTCCACCGGCTGTATGACAGCTCATGCAATTTTGTCCCATGTTATGACTATCATCTCCACCTTGTTGACTAATATTTGAGTCACCACAGGTGCCGTCTTGTTCGCAACTATTGAAAATGAAAAAAGATATTAGAACAGCTGAAAATAGGATGAGTGAATTTTGCATGGCAGTAAATAAATTTATAATCTTCAACAAGATAAAAAAAAATCCGATCTAATTGAAAACGCTTCATGATCAAACTTGAAATTTTGGCGTTGAAATCCCATATAACGTTTTTTCTAATCAACGGCATTTCCGATTTGATAAAACCAAAGAATACGAGGCATGAACATACGGAACGATGAAATCAAAACGGCAAGACTCATGGGTCCAAGTATTTTTACGGTCATCTATAATTTGCCCCCCTTTATGTTTACTTTTACCCTTGCTAATCCGGAACTGTGTTTCAATTTCTACTTAAAAAACTGATCAATAGCTTTTTTGTTCTCCTCGGGGTGATCAGCATTGTGTTTATACTTTTCTTTGTGATGCTGCCTGCCGATCCCGCACGCTTGACCATGGGCCAACGCAGTGATGCTAAATCGCTGGAGAATATTCGAAAAGAATTATATCTCGACAAACCCATTCATAAACAATTCCTCCTCTACCTCAATGATTTGTCGCCATTGGCGATTCACAAGAATGACTCTCTGGAACAATCAAAGTATAATTACCATTCTTTGTTTACACTCGGGAAGGAAAAAGTGTTTGTTTGGAAAGCGCCTTACTTACGCCGCTCCTATCAAACCAAAAAAGATGTCAGCACCATGCTCCTCGATGCCTTCCCCGGCACCCTCATTCTGGCCACTTTATCCATCTTGGTGGCAGCCATACTCGGAATATTTTTAGGCACTTTAGCCGCGTTGCGTCAACATACCTGGGTCGATACCACTGCCTTATTCACCAGCGTACTCGGCATATCGGCCCCCTCCTTCTTTGCCGGCATCCTCATTGCCTATGTCTTTGGTTATGTGTTGAGCGATTATACCGGACTCAGCATTGTATCGCCGATGTGGGATTATGATCCTTATGAAGGTAAACGACTCGTCTTAAAAAGTTTGATCCTCCCCGTACTCACCTTAAGTATTCGGCCTTTAGCCATTATCGTTCAAATTACCCGCAGCTCTATGCTCGACGTAATGAACCAGGATTATATTCGCACGGCTATTTCAAAAGGGTTGAGCCAACGAGCCGTTGTTTGGCGTCACGCCCTTCGCAACGCCCTCAACCCGGTCATTACATCCATTTCCGGCTGGTTCGCAGAATTGCTGGCAGGCTCGTTTTTTATCGAGTATATTTTCGGATGGAAGGGCATCGGCAAAATCACCGTGGATGCCCTGAATAAGTTCGACTTCCCGGTGGTCATGGGATCGGTCCTGTTTACCGCACTCATTTTTATTCTGATCAATGTGGCGGTCGATATGTTATACAGCATCATTGACCCAAGGATCAGAAGATCGTAACCATCCTTATTATTTTTTAATGATTTTGGGCGTGTCCCGCCGCGGCGGGTCGGGCTATCCGCTCCTAGTCCCGCGAGCAGAGCCTCGCGGGAGCTATCCGCTGCTATCCCTCACGCTCGCGTTTCAATTCAATATTGCATCTCGATTTAAGCATTACCGTCACAAAAAAAAACTGCAACCTAAGGCTGCAGTTTTTTTTATCATTTTTAATAGGATCAATTAATCCTTCATCACTTGACTGACAAAACTCAATTGCCCCTGATAATATACTTGTAAGGTGTAAATGCCTTTAGCGATATCCCGAATATCCATGTTCAAAAGATTCTCACCTGCAGCACCTTCGGCACTGATTTGTTTCACGATACGTCCACTCATATCCGTTAATTTCATATTCACAGATTGAGATTTAGACATGGTTAAATTGATATTCAAAACTTCATGTGCAGGATTCGGATAGATCGAAATTTCATCACCTTCCGCTAAAGCATCATTCACGCCGGATGGCTTGGCAGCGGCAGTAGTGAATTGTATCGTTGGTGAAAAAGGACTTAAATAGCCGGAACAATTTGTCCCCACCTCAACATCATAGGTCGTGCCCGGAGTCAGACCACTGATGTTTCTGAAAGTACTGCTGACTGTACCGTTGATCCATGGACCGGGGCCTGCTGCCAAACGATATCGGGTTGTATAAAATGCAGCACCGGTAGAGGCCGTCCAATTGATTTTAGCGGAGGTCCCTGTAATATTGGTCATGTTAACATTCGTAGGAGTCAGACAAGTATTCAGGGTGGTAAACGTTTGTGCGGTACTCCAATTCCCTGCCGATTGGTTCGAACAGTTTCTTCTGATTTGGAGTTCATAGGTTGTATTCGGAGTCAGCCCGTTAATGAACTTTGAAGTTGCAGGATTGTTTGCAGTACCGGAAAGCCAAATTCCTGAACCGGCAACTCCCCATCTTACGGTATACCATCCCCATGCCGGATAGGTCACCGGCAACCATGTTGGTGTAACGGTTGAACCTGTGACATTCGTAATCGCAAGTCCATTCACATTCACCCCCACACAATCGGGCATGGTAAAGAAGTAGTAGGTACCGGACACCGATGTGGTTTTAAAACTAGCCACCCAAGTATTGGCGGTATCTACCCAAACGAGTGTTGGCGCAAAATAAGTGGTGATACCTCCTGCGACTTTAGCAAGTCTCATATTCGGAATATTCGGATCCAGATTACTGCCTGAAACGGGCAAGTCTAAATAGGCCGGATTATTGGCATTGTACAAATCGAAATCCGATTGGTGGAAGAATAAAAATACCGAATCGGGGCCATCGCTGGTGGGCGTAATGGTAATGCTCCTATTCCCAAATAAATAATAAGGATCCATACCGGTTTGTATCGTGGTTCCAATGGTCGTACTCACGGTCGTACTGCCCATCACATTCCCCCCTAAACTATCGATAATGATGGCAATCCCGCCACAATCTGTTGAGTCGGCATAAGCAGTTGTATCACCATCATTCTGAATATGAGTTTCAAAATAGGTGCCGGGTGTTGGTATTGCGGATAAAGTAGCACAATCCGTTTGAAATTGATAAATCGGTGAATAAGCCCCTTGTCCACCGGTACAATTTACCGCCACGCGATAATCATAAACGGTATGTGGAATTAAAAATTTCAATCCTTTCACAGTGCCGGTTACGGTGCCGGTTGTCCATGGCCCCGGACCGGCTGCTACTCTGTGTTGCATGGTATACCAATTGGCCGCAGGTACGGGATCCCAATAACAATAGACCTTAGTTGGGCCTACTACATCTGTCCACTGTCCTGTGGGAGGCGTACAATTGTTTTGAGTCGTAAATTGAAATGAAGCCGTAAAACCACTGTTACCGGAAGCACAATAGGTGTTGATTTGAAAATCATACGTGGTCCCTCCGGTCAATCCTACAATCAATTTATTGGCCGGCGTTGAAGAACTTATTATCCATGGTCCGGGCCCCGCTGCAACCCGATAACGCAGGGAGTAAAACGTCGCCCCCGGAACCGGTGTCCAGGATAAATTGGCCGAAAAGTCGGTGGTTGAAATTAAGGTAATTCCACTAGCCATTCCGCAAACCGCATCTGTGCGTAGTGAAAAACTGAGTAAACCCAGTACGACTAAGAATAAATGTTTCATATGAATGAGATGATTAGTTACAAAATTTTATATAGACAAGATTTAAGACAGAATGGACCGGACAACAAACTTTGCCCTTTACTTCACGCTAATATCACTGGTTTGTTATAACAAATATATATGCTTATGATTACAAAATATTTTTTCAGGGATGAAATTTTGTTAATGAAGTCCTCAAATTCTTTGGTTTATACGAATGCATTGTAAAAATCTCTTTCGGGTCTCTTATACCTTTCCTGCACACAAAAAAAAACTGCAACCATGAGGCTGCAGTTTTATCATTAGAAATTGTGTGATTAGTTCTTTAAAACATTGCTTACGTAACTCAGTTTACCATTATAATACACCTGCACATTATAAAGACCATTGGCCAAATTACTTACATCCAGAGTCAAGGCATTTTGACCTGCAACGGCATGGGCATGTATTTGTTTCAATTCCCGACCACTGATATCCATCATTTTCACAACCACTTCCTGAGCTTCTCTTAAAGTTAAATTGACATTCAAATTTTCCCGGGCCGGATTAGGATATATGGAAATATCATTCCCTTCTTCCAAAGTATTAACCGCAGCAGGACGAGAAGCCAGTGTTGTAAACTGAATGGTCGTTGAATAATCACTTAAATAACCGGGGCAATTTGTTGCAACTTCTACATCATACGTTGTTGAAGTGGTCAGGCCCGAAATATTTTTACTATTAGAACCTACGGTACCGGTAATCCAAGGTCCGGGTCCGGAGGCTTCGCGATAACGAGTGGTGTAATAAGATGCTCCGGTAACTGCAGTCCAATCTATTGTAGCACTAGTACCGGTAATATTTAACATATTTACACCGGTCGGGGTATTACAAGTATTTAATGTCATGAAATATTCTGAAGCACTCCAATCGCCGGCCGATTGGCTGGAGCAATGGCGGCGAATTTGTATTTCATAATTGGTATTCGGAGTCAGACCAATGAGATATTTAGAAGAGGTTCCATTATTGGAGGTTCCACCACTGGTCCAAATTCCTGAACCCAATTCGCTGTACTGAAGGGAATACCATCCATAGGCCGGTGTTGTAACCTGAGTCCAGGTTGGTGTAACGGTTGTACCGGTAACTAAAGTTGGTGTCAGTCCGGACACATTAACGCCAATGCAATCAGGCATCGTATAAAAATAGTAGGTCGCTTTTACATCGGATGAATTTATTACACACTCCCAACGATTTCGTGAAGCATTCCAGGTAATAATGGGTGCACTGTAGGTAATATTTGAACCTAAAACTCTGGCCATTCTAAAATGCGAAATGTTTGGATCTGAATTACTTCCACTCACCGGTAAATCTAAGAATGTAGGATTGTTCGCATTGTAATTCGTGAAATCAGATTGGTCGTAATAGAAGGTTATTGTACCTGAACCTGTTGACGACGGCGAGATATTAATTCCTCTACGACCAAAAATGTAATATGGGTCTATACCGGTTTGAACCGATGGGGTAACTGTAGCGGTGACTGCTGTACTCCCCATTGTATTTCCTCCTACCGAATCTGTGATGGTAGCCAACAAGGTACATACGGATGAATCTGAATAAAGTATGGTCGTTCCGTCTCCCTGGTTTAAAGTTTTGGAATAAGTTCCAGAGACCGTCACTACAGAAAGCGATGCACATTTGGTCATAAAATTAAAGGTCGGTGAAAAGGCGCTTTGTCCTCCCGTACAATTCGTTGCGATTTGCACGTCATACATTGTACCCGGAGTTAAACCGGTCAGCGCTTTAGTAGTTGGTACCACAGTACCGGTTACCCAGGCACCGGGCCCCGCAGTGGTTCGATAACGGAGGGTATAATAATTTGCCGGAGCCACTGCGGTCCAATTAACGGATGCTGTAGTGGTTGTGATCCCCGTGGCATTTATCCCACCGGGATATATACAGTTGTTCGTCGTAGTGAACTGAAATATAGCGGAATAAGGGCTGCTACTACCGGAACAATATGCTTTTACGCGTACATCATAGGTGGTGGCAGGTGTTAAACCAACAAAAGGTTTAGTAGCCGGAGTGGACGAGCTGTTAATCCAGGCTCCGGGGCCGGCAGCGACACGGTATTGAATGGCATACCATAAGGCACCGGGTACCGGGGTCCATGATACGGTAGCCGTAAAATCCGTAACACCCGAGGAACTGAAACCGGTTGGAGTTCCACATTGAGCTTTAGCCAAAGATGGGGCTAAAAAAAGAAGGGAAAGTAATAATAAAAGGTTTTTCATAATCTATGTTTTAAAGCGTTAAAAATCGATTTATTTATCGGACTATTCCGTCAGAAGTTTATCCTGAAGAGCCGACGTAGGTTAATACCGCAAATATAAGGCCATAATTGTCATGACTCGGTCATGAATTGATTTAATTTCATTCCGGACAAGTATTTGCTATGAATTAGTATAAATCCGTCTCACTGATATACTTGCGAATTCGCGCCAGTTCAGGATATCTGGCCCGATCTTCAGTTATAAACTTTGGCACCAACTTACGAGCCGTATCATAGACACTTTTCGTAATCGGAGATAACTTATTTTGAATACCACGATAATCTACCGCCTGACAGATCGCAATTAAATGGACTGCAAACACATCAAAAGTATTTTCAATGACCTTGTTGCATAAAATCGCAGAATTGGTACCCATGCTCACAATATCCTGATTGTCATTATTGTTCGGAATACTATGCACATACATCGGATTACTGATGGTCTGGTTCTCAGCGACAGTAGAGGTTGCGGTATATTGCATGCCCTGCATCCCAAAATTCAATCCCAATTTACCTAAGTTGATAAACGGTGATAATTTTTGGTTCAGGTTATGGTTCAATAAGTAATTCAATTGGCGCTCCGCCAGCATGGATAATTTAGTCATTGCTATTTTCAGCTTGTCCATTTCCAGAGAAATATAGTCGCCGTGAAAATTCCCGCCATGATAGATATTACCATTCTGATAATCGATTACGGGATTGTCGTTCACAGAATTGATCTCATGCGTAAGCACTTTTTCAGTATAAAGGACGGTATCTAAAATAGGCCCGATAATTTGAGGGATGCAACGCGAACTATAATATTCCTGTACTTTTTCATCCAAGACATCCGCCAATACTTCTTTATCGTACAAATGTTCATGGCGATTTTTCAGCAATTTGCTTCCTTTCAGAATTTTCCGCATGGAGCTCGCCACCAATTGTTGACCATGATGGGGTTTTACCTGATTGAGCTCTTTGGAAATATGATCATCATAGGCTTCGGAAATTTCATTCACCATGGCACTCATCAGCATACCCCACTTCACGGCCCGATGAGCCATCACGGTATTGATCATACCGATGCCGGTCATACAAGAAGTTCCATTCATTAATGCAATGCCTTCGCGAATTTTAACCTCCAGCGGTTTCAATTTCAATTTTGCCAATACACTTTTCGTCGATTGAAGCTTGCCTTTATACATCACCTCACCTTCACCGATGAGGCAAAGTGCCACATGAGCCAATTGCACCAAATCGCCACTCGCACCTACGCCGCCATGGGTAAATATTTGTGGCAAAATATCATGATTGATAAAATCGCGAAGCAACTCTACGGTTGAGCGATGAATCCCTGAACGGGCCTTCATCATGCTGCTGAGACGCGCAACCACGGTCGCTTTCAGGAATTCAGGGCGAAGAATTTCACCACAGCCGCTGGCATGACTGCGCACCAAATTATATTGAAGCGTGAATCGGTCATCATTTTTGATCTGGTATTGCGCCATAGGCCCAAAACCGGTATTGATACCGTAAATCAGCTTTTTATCAGAATATTCTTTTAGGAATTTGAAACATTTATCAATTTCTCCCAAGGCCGTCTTGTTCAGTACGACTTCTGCCCCTTCATAGACAATCTTATAAAACTCTTTCAGGGTAAGGTCTCCACCGGTTATTTCTATCTTCATACGTTTGATTACAAGGGGGCAAAAGTAGTGAAATATTGGATAAAAATCGAGGCTAGACCATATTACTCATCGCGAAGTTCTTTTCCGGTCAGACTGATGAATACATCCTCCAAATTGGCGGGTTTAATCTTCTTAACCTTTTCAAAACCTCCGGCAATGAGGTTATCGACCAACTGCTCCGGGGTATCGAGTGCTATAATTTTACCGGCATCAACAATGGCGATTCGGTCGCAGAGAGCCTCGGCTTCATCCATATAGTGGGTGGTAATGACTATGGTCGTCCCGCTTTCCTTGAGTTTTCGGATGAGGTCCCAAAGATTCCGTCGGGCCTGAGGGTCCAATCCTGTCGTAGGCTCATCCAAAAAGATGATTTTAGGCTTATTGATCAATGTCGTGGCGACAGAAAACCTTTGCTTCTGCCCACCCGAAAGCTCTTTATATTTCGCACCTGCTTTTTCTGTCAAATTAACATCAGCCAGCATGGCATCGGCATCGATATCAATATTATATAAACCGGCAAATACATCCAGCAATTGTTTCAGGTTGAGATTCGGATAATATCCGGCCGCCTGCAATTGCACTCCAATGATATTTTTAATTTCATTCTGATGGGTCTCTACATTCAGACCATTCACCTTCACTTCACCCGAAGTCTTGTCGCGCAAGGTTTCAATAATTTCCAAGGTAGATGTTTTACCCGCCCCATTCGGACCGAGCAAACCAAAGATTTCGTTTTCATATACCTCAAATGAGATATCATTGACAGCCGTAAAGTCGCCGTATTTTTTCACTAAATTGTTGACTTGAATAATGGGATTCATGGGGTAAAGTTAAGGTTTCTCAAGACAATATTTACTCATCAGCCAATACCCCTTCCAAATCATAATCAAATGCTTTGGTAATTTTCACTTGCACAAAATCTCCTGGCTTCAATTTCTTTTTTGAGCTGATGATGACTTCATTATCGACCTCTACACTATCAAATTCTGTGCGACCTAAATACCGGCCGGCTTCCTTTTTATCGATGATGACTTTAAAAGTATGCCCCACCTTTTCCTGATTCTTTTCTAAAGAAATATCCTGCTGAACACTCATAATATCCTGGGCTCTTTCTTCCTTCTCTTCAGCGCTTAAAGTATCCGGCAACTCGTAGGCCGACGTGCCCTCTTCATGCGAATAAGTAAAGACACCTACCCGATCCAGTCTTACTTTTTCCAGAAAATATTTCAGGTCTTCCACATCCTTTTCTGTTTCGC
Source organism: Chitinophagaceae bacterium (assembly GCA_016786845.1). Taxonomy (GTDB): domain Bacteria; phylum Bacteroidota; class Bacteroidia; order Chitinophagales; family Chitinophagaceae; genus OLB11. Next base: position 290,257 of record JAEUVB010000023.1, read on the forward strand.
CGGGGAAGCCTGCTATAAAGGTTGAACGAATACAAATTTCCGGCATCTTATCGCGAATCTGATCGATGAGGGTATAGATCTCTTTGGCCGTAATTTGTCGCTTCATGGCCTTCAACATCGGATCGCTGATGTGTTGTAAAGGCATGTCCAAATAGTTGCAAATATTATCATGACGATTGATCGCATCGATGATGTCCATCGGAAATTTATGAGGATAGGCATAGTGCAATCTGATCCAGTGCAGACCTTCAATGCCCGCTAATGTATCGAGCAATTTAGGCAGTGCACGCTCCTTGTAAATATCCAGACCGTAATACGTCAGCTCTTGCGCAATCAACATAATTTCTTTCACGCCCCGGCTCACCAAGAGTTTCGTTTCAGTAACGATATCCTCGATCGACTTCGACACATGTTTACCCCGCATGAGAGGAATGGCACAAAATGAACAGGTGCGATTACAGCCTTCCGATATTTTCAAATAAGCATAATGCGAAGGCGTACTCAACAATCGTTCGCCCACCAATTCTGTTTTATAATCGGCATGAAAAGCCTTCAAAATATTCGGCAATTCCATGGTACCGAAAAACGCATCAACGCCGGGAATTTCTGTTTCCAAATCACCCTTGTATCGTTCACTCAGGCAACCTGTTACATACACTTTATCGAGATAACCGGCTTCCTTCATGGCTACATGATCGAGTATGGTATTGATGCTTTCCTCTTTCGCTTTATCGATAAAGCCGCAGGTATTGATGATGGAAATATTATAATCCGGTTTGGTACTTTCGTGAACCACATCAATGCCATTCGCCAGCAGTTGACCGCTCAGCACTTCCGAATCGACCATGTTTTTCGAACAACCTAAAGTGGTGATATTGACCTTGTCTTGATGGAGTTTTTTACTTTTCATGAAATGAGTTCAAAAGTAGACAAATTTAAAATGTTTGCTTCGTCAATGAGGTGATGTTTTATGCCCCCGATTTAGATTTCGTTGACTTTGTGCTTTCCGTACGGGGACCCTCCGGAGCTTGCGATGTATTCAGCAATGCCCTTTCAGCCCAATCTATTTCAGACTAAACAGACTATCCACGAACTCAAATTTATTAAACACTTGCAAATCCTGCATCTTCTCGCCTACCCCGATATACTTGACCGGGATATTGAATTGATGGGCTATTGCAAGCACCACCCCACCTTTGGCTGTGCCATCGAGCTTGGTAATCGCGAGACTTTTCACATCAGTGGTTTGCGTAAATTGTTTGGCTTGTTCCAACGCGTTTTGTCCGGTGCTGCCATCGAGTACGAGTAATACATCGTGAGGGGCATCGGGGATGACTTTTTGGATCACCCGTTTGATTTTATTGAGTTCATCCATCAGATGAGCCTTATTGTGCAATCGGCCTGCGGTATCGATGATGAGCACATCGGCACCCTTGGCCACGGCACTATTGACCGAATCGAAAGCCACAGAGGCGGGGTCGCTGCCCATTTCTTTTTTGACGATATCTACGCCTACGCGCTCACTCCAAATCGTGAGCTGATCGACGGCCGCAGCCCTGAAAGTATCCGCAGCGCCGAGAACCACTTTCTTTCCGGCATTTTTAAAGTTGTAGGCCAATTTCCCAATCGTAGTCGTCTTCCCTACCCCATTCACACCGACCACAAGGATCACATAAGGCTTTTTATCGGCCGGCAAATCAAACTTTTGATACTCCAGATTTGGTGCATCGGCCAGCATACTCACCATTTCTTCCTGCAGGATGGAATTGAGTTCAGAGGTCCCCAAATATTTATCTTTAGCGACCCGGTTCTCGATACGTTTAATGATCTCTACCGTTGTAGCCACACCTACATCCGACATGATGAGGGCTTCTTCCAATTCGTCCAGCACCTCGGCATCTACCGTAGACTTGCCGGCGATGGCCTTGGTAATTTTAGAGAAAAACCCCTGTTTCGTCTTTTCCAGTCCCTTATCCAGGGTCTCCTTGGCGACTTCCTGCTCTTTGTTTCGTTTGAATAATTTATCGAATAAACCCATGTTTGTGTTGGTTGTTTGGCAAATATGCTGATGCTAAAGCAGGAAAGGAATCCTTCCATGCATTAGAAAAACCTGACAAATGTAGGGAATAATAGTAGATTTTAAAGGTTAAGCTCAACATCAACAGCGTGATTTTTCGTCGATTTTTCCATCAAATTTCAAAAATGGGCTCGCGGCGAAAAGTCGTGACCACGTGATGGATGTTGAGATGCAATTCCCCGTTGATGCGATGCGATGCCCCACTGATGCGATACGATGCCTCACTGATGCGACACGATGCCCCGTTGATGCGACACGATGCCCCGCTGATGCGACACGATGCTCCGCTGATGCGACACGATGCCCCGCTGATGCGACACGATGCCCCGTTGATGCGACACGATGCCCCGTTGATGCGACACGATGCCCCGCCGATGCGATGCGATGCCCCACTGATGCGATGCGATGCCCCACCGATGCGACACGTTTAGCAATGGATGCGATAGAATAAATGATTATCGAATTTGCTTACTCCAACCCCTTTTTACCGGCTAGCAGATACAATACCGCCATACGAATCGCCACCCCATTTTCTACCTGATTAAGGATAATGGAATGGTGACTGTCGGCCGCATCCGAGCTCAGTTCCACCCCTCTATTAATAGGGCCGGGATGCATGATGGTAATTTCTTTGTCGAGGGAATCAAGTAGTGCTTTATTGACCCCATAATACAGCGAATATTCTCGCAGAGAGGAAAATAAGGGCATATTCTGGCGTTCCAATTGAATGCGCAGTACATTGGCCACATCGCACCATTGGAGGGCTTCACGAATATCGTAGGTGACATTTACCCCGAGGGCGTCGATATATTGTGGAATTAATGTAGGCGGACCGGCCACGGTGACTTCAGCACCGAGTTTTTTCAAACAATAAATATTCGATAAGGCCACCCTAGAATGCATGATATCGCCCAAGATGGCCACTTTTCTTCCTTTAAAGGTTTTGTGTTTTTCCCGAATCGAATAGGCATCGAGCAAACCTTGAGTGGGATGCTCATTGGTGCCATCGCCGGCATTAATGATGGCTGCATCGATATGATTGGACAAGAAATGCGGAGCCCCGCTGGCACTATGGCGCATCACCACCATATCCACTTTCATCGATAAGATATTATTGACCGTATCGATCAGTGTCTCCCCTTTTGATACACTGGATCCGCTGGCTGTAAAATTGATGGTATCGGCCCCGAGACGTTTCTCAGCCAATTCGAAAGAGATGCGGGTGCGGGTGGAGTTTTCGTAAAAGAGATTGACAATGGTGATGTCCCGGAGAGATGGTACTTTCTTGATGGGACGGCGGAGGACTTCTTTAAAATGGTCGGCAGTAGAAAAAATAAGTTCAATATCCTTTGCGGTGAGATCTTTGATTCCGAGTAAATGTTTTGAACTGAGCGACATTGTTTATTTTTTCTGTGTGGGTTTAGGTTCGGAATTCAGCAAGACCACCTGATCTTCCTGTTCTTCATTTTTCCAGAAGACTTTCACTTTCTGTGTGATCATGGCGTCTATGGTCATGCCCACATAATCGGCTTGTATAGGCAACTGACGACTATAACGACGATCGATGAGGGTCATGAGTTCCACTTTCTGTGGTCGACCAAAATCGGTGAGCGCATCGAGGGCACTGCGTATGGTGCGGCCGGTAAATAAGACATCATCGATAAGAATGACTTTTTTATCTTCTATAGAAAAAGGAATCGAAGTCGCATTGGGTATATGCAATTCTTTACCGGTATTAAAATCGTCGCGGTAAAAGGTAATATCCAATTTACCGTAAGGCACTGAGATTTTCTGAAATTTCTCGATAGTCGATACAATGCGATCCGCGAGAAAAACACCTCGGGGTTGTATACCAATAATAACCGCATTTTCAAAACCGCCATGATTCTCGATCAATTGATGCGCCAGTCGCTCGATGACGACCCGGAACTTATGCTGATCTAGAATAGTTTTCAATTGGGGTGGATTTGGGCAAAGGTAATCAATCAGGGCTAAGAGTAAAAGACTGTTTTAAATTTCTGTCCTATTTACTTCCACTCATCTACAGGTTCCGATGGGCATATTGTATAAAAAAGACCCCATCCGAGTATATTTGTCCAATTATTCATGAAGTTAAAAATCACACATTTGCCGTTCGCGGCTATTTTAATATTCCTTTTGGTGACACTCAGTGTTGCTTTTAATCTTCATAAATGGAAAAAAAATGAAGTTTTACGTTGGGATGTTTTTGGCTATCATAATTATCTGCCCGCCTTGTTGATCTATCAGGATTTCCGGCACATGGCTTTTATAGACTCCATCGATGCAAAATACAAACCTACAGGCGATAGTCAACCCAAATATGGCTTATATCAGCACCCTGTCACCGGATATTATTACAATCAATATCCTTGTGGAACGGCGCTATTGCAAAGCCCCTTCTTTCTCATAGCTCATGCATTCAACCTGTATTCCGGACAAGATCCACCGGATGGATATTCTGCGCCCTATCAACATGCCAATGTGTTGGCGACCATTTTTTATGCCTGCATGGGACTATTCATCCTCATACTATTTTTAAGACCCTACTGCAAGCCCATTCCTATTTTTATCACCCTGCTGATACTGGGATTTGGCACGAATTTATATACCTATACCGCCATCGATTCAGGCTATTCTCATCCTTATGCATTCTTTCTATTTTCTTGTGTACTTCTGCTCACGCAACGATTTTATCAACAACCGAAACTGATCAATTCATTAGGACTTGGGCTCATACTAGGATTGGTAACCATTACTCGCCCCATTGACATTATAGTCGTATTGATTCCCCTGTTTTGGTGGCGCCCGAAAGAGAATCAACAAAATAAGTTTCAATTTCTATGGGCACATAAACAATATATTTTGTTGGCGCTCTTAGGATTTGTAATTGGTATTTTTCCGCAATTGGCCTATTGGAAATATGTGAGCGGGAACTGGATTCTTTATAGCTATTCGGAAAATGATTATTTTGAATTTGTTCGTAACCGTACACTTCACGGTCTTTTCAGTTTCAGAAAAGGATGGTTTATCTACACTCCACTGATCACCTTAGGATTCATAGGAATGTTCTTGCTGCGACGATCTAAAGCTTTGTCTTTTTATCAACTTCCATTCTGGGTGTTTTTTATTCCGATGATTTACATGGTCTTTTCATGGCATAACTGGTTTTATGGCTGGAGCTTTGGCGCAAGAGCCATGATAGATACGCTGCCTGTATTGGCCCTGCCAATGGCCATAAGCGTACAATGGATATTTGAACAAAGGGTATGGAAGATCGTCATCTCCAACGTTGGAATATTATTTCTTATCACACTCAATCTCTTTCAATCGTGGCAATATCACCGAGGGATACTGCATGGAACATTTATGAATGCTAAATATTATGGACGCATTTTTGGCAAGACAGAAATCAACGCAGAAGATGAAAAATTATTGAATGAGACGATAGAGCATGATCAAAAATACAATTGGTAGAAGGGATAGCCAAGATCATCAAAATAGAAAATGATCAATCACTTCATAATTGTCAGTGCCCCAATGCGGATAGAGATAGCCATACTTCAGGTATACAAAGTAAACCGTATTTAACCCGGCATAAAAAATCGAATACAGGATCACCAAACTATGCAGCCCTATGAAGACATACTTCTTTTCAGAAAAATGTTGCTTCAACAATTGGACATAAGCGATTAATCCAAATCCCAGAACGAGGCCCATAAAAATACCCATATGCCTTAGGGTAAAAATGTGTATCAATGCATGCTGTGGCATTACGAATATCCAACTGACACAGGCCAGATAGATAACGATACTCAAACGAAAAAGCTGATCATCGTAACGACGAATGCGCAGCAAACCCAAAATCCCCAACATAAATAATACCAGGGAAGGGAAAATATAAAAATGCCCCAATCGATGAATGCGTGTTTTTGGCAATAGGCCCAAATAATCTCTCAGGCCCATGGCTCGCCCCAATTCACTGCTACCGCTTTCACCACCGGTTCGATTGATGAAGGCGCCCTTCATATCGGCTATCATGGCATCGAAACCGCCAAGATAGTTGGCATTCAGATTCAGTCTGAGCGCAAATGCAAAGACCGGCACAGCCAGCAACAATACATTTTCCCAACGGAAGATACGCCCGCTCAGTACCCAGGAAAAACCGACGGTAATAATAGCTGTATAGACATAAGGTTCGAAAGACAACAAACACATGGCTGCATAAAGCATGCAGAGTATGGGCAAGATAAAATAAGGGCGCTGAGGGGCCTTTAAATACTTCCACCATAGATAAACGAATGACCAGCGGCAGAGTTCGATATATAAATGTTGATGAATATCATCGGCCCAACAAATAAAATAATTGGAAAGTACCAAGACTGAGGCTCCAACAAAACTGATGTGATCATCGCCAATGATTTCTGCCAGAATTTTAAAAATGAGGAAAAACAATAAGACGGAAAGCAATAATGGAAACAAACTTAAAGCATGGTCGGAAGTGGCTTTAAACGTGGTTGAAATAACCCCGCCGATCCATTCGGCCAAAGGAGGATAATGGGTATACACCGTTTCGTTGGCTTCAATGGAATCTTCATATCCATACATCGGCAGACCACAATTCGGTTTGAATCCCTTGTCCTCATAAAAGCGAGCCGCACTTTGGACATTTCTTTCACTGAAGGCATCACCAAAATACCATCCTTTACCAAACCCTGCATCATTCATATCGATCTTGATATAACGAGCCAGAATGACCGAAAAAGAAATCATGAAGATGAACCAAAAGGTCTTACGTTGATAGAACTTCATGGAAATTAATTTGTAGTTTGTTTGGTGAGCATAGTCTTCACTTTTTGCATGATCATTTGAGTAGTCATATCCTGAATACAAAAATTGTTTCCGCCACATGGGAGCTTATCGACAAAATGGGCACAAGGCGAACAACTCACTTTCAGATAAAGATATTCGTTTCCGCTTTGGGTGTCAATTCTGCTTTCAGGTGCGGTTGGTCCCCAAATAGACAGATTGGGAATATTCAGTTTATTAGCAATATGCAGAGGGGCCGAATCTATGGTGATCATGAGTGCGCAATGACGGTAAAGATACTCATAATAATCCCTCAGTTCATAACGACCTGCAATATGGAACATCCGTTCAGATGGCAATCCACTGTATGCAATAAACTCATCCAGATTCTTTTGATCGGAAGGGGCACCGAGCAATACAATTTGATAGTTTGTTTCGTTTAGGATGGCCTTGCAGAGATCGATCAATTGTCCATCACGTAGTTTGCGTTCCATAGCCAACTCACTACAGGTATTATTGATCGCAATTTGATCGAGACCTGCTTGATTCTTGCGAGGCGGGAACCCGGGAATGGTAAAAGCCTGAAAACTTTCTACACCTAGAGCATTGACCATACGGTTGTAGTTTTCTTCTACCTGTATCGTGGTATTGAAGTAGATATTATGGGTATTTAAATTGTACCGAAAAGCCACATCATTGAAATAAAATCCGAATCGATTTTGGGCCATGGTCCATAAAGAGAGTATGGAGGTGAGCTTGGAGTAAACTTCCAAATCCAGGATCCACAGACATTTCACGCGCCACAGTTGGAAAACGGTCTTTATACCCGAAGTAAGCACTCGAAAAAAACTGCCATCGTCAATCACATAAATATGATCAAAGAGTTGAATGCTTTCTATACCGGCATGAATACTACGTGAACAAATGATACTCAACTTGGCGTTAGGATATTTCAAACGAATGCTATACAAAGCATCTGAAGCCATGATCACCGAACCAAATCCCAGAAGCTTAATGATACAGATCTCGGTCGGGGTATCTTTTAGCTGATGATTTCTACGCAAGATAAAACCCAATAGTTTGGCCAATATCATATTACTATAGACCAGCGGAATGCCGATCCAGGTATCGATAAATTGTTTGGCCTTTAAATTCAAAATATAATGGGTTTATTCCTTACCACTGCCTTTAAAGGCATCTTCAGTATGTTTAAAAAGCACATTGAATGTGGTCAAAGAACCGTAAATGCGTGTAATATATTGTTGAAGGTCTACTTTTTCGGCATCGGTGAGCACCTTATGGGCATTGATTTGCTGTTCCATCACCCTTAAACGATCGCGAACCATCACGATTTTATGAAAAAAAGTCTCAATGGGAATTTCCTTTGCCTGCATGTCGGCTTCGAATGGTTTTAAAATTAAAGTCCCGTCCTGCCATTTATTTGCGAGGGGTACAAGATCGGAAATATCGGAACGGTCGTCGAGTACTCGATTTAATATTCGTTCGAGGTCTGCGGTATTAACCACCGTGGTCACATCGGAGTTCTCGGTAGCAGAAACAACCCTGAGACCGTCGAAGGTTTTTCCGATACTCTTTACCGCATTCGTTGATTTAAACCAGATAGAATAGGTATCCGTACCCACATCGACGATGACGCCACGTCCTAATGTAAAATGTTCTATACGCGAACCTGTGCCTAATTCCATACAAAAATATTTAGGTGACGAATATAAACAAATTTGAAATGAAGGGCAGTGGAATTCTAATCATAAGTCTAAAAGCAAGCTATGATTTATTCTGTCTGAGCCTAACAAAAACGCTATGAAAGTCTCTTAAACACTACATTTTCAAATGTACCCAACGCATTGAGGTCCGCAGGAATGAGCACGCCATCTTCAGTCAATTGATGCAGGGTATAGCCCAAGTCCGTAAAAAATGAGATCAGTTGCTGCGGAGCAATTCCGGATTTGCTGAGCAATTCATCACTGAATTCCAAAACCACTAAAGGATGATACTTCAACAAAGTTTCTTTCATCCCTTGGAGGGCAAACCATTCAGCCCCTTCAATGTCTATTTTGATGAGATCGATCCTGGAAAGTGCTTCCTGATTAAAAAAATCATCCGCTTTGATGGCTTGTATCACTTCCGTTTGTCCACTTTCTGCATCATGACGATGTATGCTCGACATGCCAACGTTGTCATCGGAGGAAAGGAAAAAAGTCAGTTCAGTATTTTCTTGATAGAGAGCCTTTCGAACGACCTGAATATTTGTAAAATGATTCAACCCTATATTTTGTTCCAAACGATCGGCAGTATGCGATACCGGTTCAAAAGCATATACTTTTCCGGTGGCTCCTACCCGCTTCGCAGCCAATAAAGTATAACAACCGACATTGGCACCGACATCCACATATACATCACCGGTCTTCAGTGTTTGACCTATCCATTGTTGCAATCCCCGGTCATAATATCCCAGGAAATAAATATGTTGTTGTATAAAATCACTCAGGTGCAATTGAATTTTGATATCCTCATCAAAATGGCTCAACACATGAGTTTGTTTCAATGTCTGAGAATCAGAAAATAGATGTTTTTGAAACCAATAATAGTGTTTTCGAAAAAATGGGACCTTAAACAGAAATCGGAAGAAGCGATGCATAGTAAGCTTAAACCGCGGTCAGTTGCGCATAACCATAACTGAAACGGGCGCTCTCAGGGACCATGAGTACAATCACATCACCTTTTTTAATTTTTCCGCCGTTAAACAGTTCCTCCAGCATCACATAAGGAGAGGCGCTGCCGATATTACCGACACGGGTAAGGTTAGTGAAAAATTTATCCTCAGGGATAGGGAATCCGGTTTTACCCAATTCTTCCATGATTTTAGGACGGAAATACTCGGAAGAAAGGTGAGGAAGGAAATAAGTCAGTTTATTAACATCGACCTGATGCTTTTCGCAAACCTTCTTCCACATCAGACCACCCCATTTCACGATATTCTCTCCGAGTAAGCGGGTATCTTGTTTGAAAGCAAAAATGCTACGGGCAGCCCATTCGTGAGGTGTCAATTCAGCCCAACCGGTTAAACTGCCATCATCATTCTTTTCGCAACCGGCATACATACAAGGTTCGATTTGATTGGCATATGAAATGACATCGACCCAGTCAACCCTTAGTGACAGACCATTTTCGTTGGGTTTATTTTGCATCAAGGCAGCACCGGCACCATCACTGAGCATCCAGCGCAGAAAGTCCTTTTCGAATGCGATAATTGGATTTTCTTCCAAATGTTTGAGATCATCCGCTTCGGCATCAAATTTATCGGCCTTCAGCCATCCGGAAACTTTTTCGGATCCTACCGCTACGGCATTGGTACTATTTCCGCTTTTCACGCTCATGAAAGCGTATTTGAACGCCTGAATACCTGCACAACAAGCTGTACTGATGGATACAATTTCCGTAGGACGACAACGCAATTCTCCGTGCACCATGGCAGCATGGCTAGGAAGTAATTGATCGGGCGCTACACATCCGCAGGCCAGTAATTCAATATCGTCCTTTTTAAAATCTTTATCCATGAGGCCCTCTATGCATCGGGCTGCTAATTGATAATTGGTATGCGTACTTTTCCCGGTACGTTTGTCTATCGCATAATACCGGGTTTTGATTTGATTATTGCGCAGAATAATGCCCTTCGCTTTGGAAGGTCGCCCATTGATCTTACCCAAATAATCTTCCATCTGATCATTACTGACCGGCTCATTGGGTAAAAAACTAGATAGTCGGGTGATGTAAACTTCGCTCATCAAGGTTAAAATTCGGTCGCAAATTAACAAAGTTCAACGTAAAAAAAAGAATTACTACAGGGCATTTTCTTTATACCGTATATTTTTAAAATATTGCACCGCTTCATCTAATGACCTTTTCTTTAAAAAGACCGCTATTCCTGCGGTTAATGAGCTCAATGGGGAAAGAATAAACACGCCGACAAATAACAAGCGTTTAAATAAATTCACCCTGCCCTTTCTTGCAGGATCACCTCTTTTGCCCTTTTCAAGAATAAATAAGGAGAATTTTCTGAAATTCGTAATCGCCCTTTTCTCCAAAATGACCAATGCAGGACTCATTTCAACAGCGTTTGCAGACAATAAAGTTGTATGAAGCTCATTCAATCTGCCTTGTTGCAGTGCATCGAATAATATAGGACCAAAACGAGATCCTGCATCTATGTCCTTCTGTTGCACGCCCGCTTCTGGCATCCTTTTAGTGGCTTCCTTTCGTCCGGTAAAGGTCCAGCGGATAATGGTCAACACAGAAGTCAAATTTGGATTGCGATCGAAAAACACAATATTTCCAACCAACTCCGCCTTTAATCCGATCAATAATTTTTTGACCGACTCCTGTGCATTTAACCACATATTGCGAGAGCCTATAACTGTAATCACTTTTTTCCCTTTCAAAAAATCGGCTTGCGAACTCCTTAAAAAACTATTAAAGGGTATAGAGGGCGACAAAAACCAGGGTTGATATCCTAATATCACTAAGTCGTATGACTTATTCGGAATATGAAGCGGCTCTATGGGTTCACTGATTTGTTGCACACTCTCGGGCATGCAATCAAAAAATGTAGCCGATTGCCATGGAAATGGGAAAGGATTAACCGGTTTTATTTCACAATAATCAATTTCTGCCAGCTGCGCAATTCCGCTCAACATAGAATCCAGAATTTGCTTGAGTTGCCCTGTTTGTGTATAATACAGAACTAATATCTTGGGTTTCATTGAAACAAAGAAAGGGAAATATATTGATACATACTTGAATTTCTAATCGCTTTTGAAATTCAAGCTCAAATGTGAATGGCTATAAAAAACGGTTAAAGTCCGGCCCTGACTTTTAATAAAGGGCTGTAACTTTTACTTTTGCGATCTAAATTTTTTTCAAATGAGTTTTATCACACATGTACATGCAAGACAAATTTTAGATTCCAGAGGGAATCCTACGGTAGAAGCCGAAGTATTTACTGATGAAGGGGCCATGGGCCGCGCTGCTGTTCCTTCCGGAGCCAGTACAGGCATCCATGAAGCAGCGGAATTGCGTGATGGTGATAAAAAACAATATTTAGGGAAAGGAGTATTGAAAGCGGTCAAGAATGTAAAAACGACTATTTGTGATGCATTGACGGGCGTAGATATTTTTGATCAACAATCCATTGATCAAATCATGTTGTCTTTAGACAAAACAGCGAATAAAAGCAAACTCGGTGCAAATGCCATCCTCGCGGTCAGTTTGGCCGCAGCGAAGGCAGGCGCTGAAGAATCCGGCATGAGCTTATACCGCTATATCGGTGGTACCAATGCCAAGACTTTACCTGTACCGATGATGAACATCTTGAACGGTGGTGCACATGCGGATAATAAAATCGATTTTCAGGAATTCATGGTGATGCCTGTCGGAGCCAAGAGTTTCAGCGAAGGTCTGCGTTGGGGAACTGAAATTTTCCATTCCTTAAAAACGGTATTGAAGAAAAAAGGATACTCTACCAATGTTGGTGATGAAGGTGGTTTTGCACCGAATATTCAAAGCAATGAAGAAGCGATCGAAACGGTATTGACCGCCATTGATGCAGCCGGATACAAAACAGGATCTCAAATCGTGATCGCTATGGACGCTGCAAACAGTGAGCTTTGGGATGAAAAGAGCAAGAGCTATATATTCAAGAAATCATCCGGCAAGAAAATGAAGAGTGAAGACCTCGTAAAATTCTGGGTCAACTGGTGTAAACAATATCCGATTGTATCGATTGAAGATGGTTTGGCTGAAGACGATTGGCGCGGATGGAAAATGTTGACCGAAGCCATTGGCAGCAAAGTCCAATTGGTGGGTGATGATTTGTTTGTAACCAATGTCAACCGTTTGGAAAAAGGGATTAAAGAAAATGTGGCCAATGCCCTCCTCGTGAAAGTCAATCAAATTGGTAGTCTCAGTGAAACCATCAACGCCGTCACCATGGCCCAACATGCAGGTTACAATACCATTATGAGTCACCGTAGTGGAGAAACAGAAGACACTACAATTGCAGACTTAGCTGTAGCATTGAATTGCGGACAAATCAAAACCGGCTCAGCATCCCGCAGCGACCGTATGGCTAAATACAATCAATTGATTCGTATTGAAGAAGAATTGGGCGCTAATGCCGTTTATCTTGGAAAAAATTTGAAATTCGGTAAATAAACCGGAATAAAGAATGATTCAAAAAGGCTGTCGAAAGATGGCCTTTTTTTTAACTGCCATTTTAGTGTTCAAATGAATTTGTCATGATCAATTTCTTGCACTGGGCAGAATTATCAAATTCATGAATATCTTTAACCCAACAAACTGGACCATGAAGACCAAACAAGAAATCGTCAGCAATTGGCTGCCACGCTATACCGGAGAATCACTCGAAAATTTTGGACAATATATCTTATTGACCAATTTTTCAAACTACGTGAACTTGTTCGCAAAGAAACACCGTTGCAAAGTGGTCGGCCGCGACAAACCCATGCAGTGTGCCACTGCCGATGGCATCACGATCATCAATTTCGGCATGGGCTCGGCATCAGCCGCTACGGTAATGGATTTGCTGAGTGCCATTAGTCCCAAGGCTTTACTATTTCTGGGTAAGTGCGGCGGATTGAAAAAAAAGAATAAAGTCGGTGATCTCATTCTACCCATTGCCGCCATACGGGGTGAAGGAACCAGCAATGATTACTTTCCACCGGAAGTCCCTGCCCTGCCCTCCTTCATGTTACAAAAGGCTATCTCCACGACGATCAGGGATCAAGGTCATGATTATTGGACCGGCACTTGCTACACCACCAATCGCAGGGTTTGGGAACATGACAATGCCTTTAAAACTTATTTGAAAAATATTCGTGCCATGGCCATTGATATGGAAACCGCAACCATATTTTCTACCGGTTTTTACAATCGCATACCGACCGGTGCCTTATTGCTGGTGAGTGATCAACCCATGGTACCCGAAGGCGTTAAAACCGCCGAAAGCGATAAAAGCGTGACATCGCAATTCGTAGACCGCCACTTGCATATTGGTATCGAATCGCTCAAACAATTGATCAATAATGGTCATACCGTAAAACATCTGAAATTTTAGTCTGAGGATTTCTTTACCCGATGAATAATGATTAGGGCGGCGAACACGCTTTCCGTTCCAAGCTCCATAGCGCCAGAGCGCAGCTATGGAGGCTTTCCACTACAATCGTTGCCGCAAATACACGACACTTCAACAGTATCACGTTTATTTCAAATTCATTACACTTCCTTCAGTATAACACCGGAATCATTCACATGAAATTGATATTCCACACCCAACTTCAAGGCCCAATTTTCCGCCTGATGACCAACCGGAAATCCAAAACAAACCGGATAATCAAAGTCACGTACTTTCTCCCAAACGATTTCATACTCACTCATCCCAAATGGGATTTCGTTGTCTAGAGTATCTGTAAATCCACCGACGATCAAGCCTGCCAGGTGCGATAATTTCCCGGCGCGTAACAGCTGCCACATCATGCGATCGATATTGTATTTATATTCACCGATATCTTCAATCACCAGTATTTTATTTTGAGTATCCAGGTCATCCGGAGTGCCTGTCAAATCACTCAATAAAGCCAGATTACCGCCCACTAAAATCCCCTTAGCTTCTCCTGTTCGATTCATGAAATGGGGTGCTATGCCATATTCAATCGGCTGTCCACTCAACACATCCAAAATCGATTGCGTAGAAACAGGATCGGCATCTTTTGCCAAATAGCCCCCGCTCATATGGGCATGTATACTGGGGATGCCATAAAGTGTATGTAAATGGGAATGCACACAGGTGATGTCACTGTACCCCAATAACCATTTTGGCTGACGTTGAAATTTGGAAAAATCTATCCGATCTATGATGCGCACCACGCCATAACCACCCCGACCAAACAAAATCGCATCGATCTGATCATCATCGAGCATTCTTTGAAATTCATCGGCTCGCTCATCATCGCTGGCTGAAAATTTATAATGGCTACTGCCCACTGTAGCGCCGCATTCCACCTCAAACCCCCAGGCTTTCAATTGATGGATCATCGGCTCAACATCTTGCACCGACAATGCACCTGCAGGACAAGTAATACCAATTCGATGACCCGGTTTTAAATACGGAGGAAGGATAGACTGCTTATTCGTTGCCATTGATTAACTTTGCCCAAATATAAAACAGGGTTTCCCTATAAACATCATTCAACATGGAACAACCTCGCACACAACCTGCCTGGACACGCAATATTGGTATATTTACCGGACTTTTACTGGCCATTATTGGCGGGGGCGCTCTCATCTTTAAAGCATCGGTCAATAAAACCTTGGCCATTTTTATGTTGGTCTATGGTCTTTTCCGAATGGGTTTTTCATTGTATCAAATGAAAAAACAAAAGCAACAAACAACAGAATAATTTACGACATACATTCAAAATGAAAGATTTTAAGCGACATTTAGTGACCGCAGCATTGCCTTATGCCAATGGTCCTGTACATATTGGTCACCTGGCCGGCAATTTCTTACCGGCAGATATCTATTCTCGCTATCTGCGTGCGCAGAAAAAAGATGTAAAATTTATTTGCGGCACCGATGAACATGGAGTACCCATCACGATACGCGCCATGAAGGAAGGTGTAACGCCGCAGGAAATTGTAGACCGATATCATGCCATCATCAGCGAAAGCCTTGAGACCATGGGCATATCGTTTGACATATTTTCAAGAACTTCCAAACCTATACATCACGAAACATCTCAAGCCTTTTTTAAGACCCTCTATGAAAATGGACTTTTTGAAGAAAAGGAAACAGAGCAATATTTTGATGAAGAAAAACAGACTTTTCTGGCCGACCGATATATCACGGGCACTTGCCCTAAATGCGGGAACGAAAATGCTTATGGCGACCAATGCGAAAAATGTGGCTCCACGTTAAGTCCTGATGAACTGATACACCCGAAAAGCACTTTAAGTGATTCTGTACCGGTCAAAAGAAAAACAAAACATTGGTATCTTCCATTACAGAACTATGAATCCTGGCTTAAACAATGGATCGTGGAAGATCATCAAGAATGGAAAAATAATGTGTATGGCCAATGTAAAAGCTGGCTCGATAATGGTCTGCAACCTCGCGCCATGACCCGCGACAGCAATTGGGGTGTAAAAGTACCTTTACCGGATGCTGAAGGCAAGGTACTCTATGTATGGTTTGATGCCCCCATCGGTTATATTTCAGCCACCAAAGAATTGACTCCTCAGTGGAGCGATTATTGGTGTAAGGAAGATACGCAACTCGTCCATTTTTTGGGCAAGGACAATATCGTCTTTCATTGTATCATTTTCCCGGCCATGCTTAAAGCCCATGGCGGATTTGTTTTACCC
Organism: Chitinophagaceae bacterium; assembly: GCA_016786845.1. GTDB lineage: Bacteria > Bacteroidota > Bacteroidia > Chitinophagales > Chitinophagaceae > OLB11. The sequence goes on from JAEUVB010000023.1 coordinate 306,620, forward strand.
GACAATGTACCCGCGAATGAGTTCCTGAATATTGAAGGAGAAAAAGTCAGTACCAGTCGCAATTGGGCCGTATGGGTCGATGAATATCTCAAAGATTTTCCGGACATGCAGGATGCATTGCGATATGTACTAACGGCCAATGCCCCCGAAACAAAGGACAATGATTTTACGTGGAAAGATTTTCAAGACAGAAATAACAATGAGCTCGTTTCCATACTCGGCAATTTTGTCAATCGTGCGCTGGTATTGATGCATAAACTTTGCAATGGTAAGGTTCCACCTTTTCATGCCGATATCAAGGATGAACAAGATGATGCATTGTATGAAAAAATAGTCGGAACCAAATTGCTGCTGCAACAAAGTATTGAGCATTATCGATTCAGAGAAGCCTTGTTTACTGTCATTGATCTGGCCCGCGAAGGCAATAAATATCTTCAGGAAAAAGAACCCTGGAAGAAAGCCGGACAACAGGAAGCCATAGACAATTGCATTCATATGTGTTTGCAACTAAGTGCCAACCTGGCCATCTACATGAATCCATTCTTGCCCTTCACCGCAAATAAATTATGCAAATTGATGAAGGTGGTACCACGCATGCTGGATTGGGAAAATGGCGGCAGTTTAAAATTATTGAATACCGGATATCCCTTGAATCCTCCTGAATTATTGTTTCGAAAAATCGAAGATGAAGAAATTCAAATTCAAATTGACAAACTCCATCAAAATGCGAAACAGAAGAGCGAAGAGCCGGCAGCGGTCTCCGCTTATATTCAACCGCCCATTAAACCGGAAATTCAATTTGAGGACTTTGATAAAATAGACTTGCGAACCGGCACCATTACCTCTGCAGAAAAAGTAGCAAAGGCTGATAAGCTCCTTAAGTTGACGATTGATTTGGGATTTGAACAACGCACTGTGGTCAGTGGTATTGCTTTACATTATACACCCGAGGATGTCATTGGCATGCAGGTGACCTTGGTCGCCAATTTAGCTCCACGTAAAATGAGAGGCATTGAAAGTAATGGGATGATTTTGATGAGTGAAGATGCTGCGGGCAAATTAATTTTTGTACACCCACAAACAAATGCTGCCAATGGTGCAAACGTAAAATAATGATGCAAATTCGACTGACCATCCAACCAATAATGAATTCAGCGTTCCGTTTAATGCCTATGAAAAAGATGATTATTTTGACGATTTGCCTGATGATTGGGACCATAAACGTAACCCGGGCGCAGGTCACACACGGTATCAGTTTTAGAGTGGGCATTAATAATTCATTATATAAAACACCCCTCCCGAATGAAAAGAATTTTGGATCATACTTTCTGCCCAGCTTCTCCATTCATTATTCAAAATTCAGCGATAATTTATTTTGGGGTGGCGTCGGACTTGGCGTAACACCCAGATTAATTCCTTTTTATGAATACCAAACCGGCCAAAAAATCGGAGCCAGCAGCCCGGAATTTTGGCTTCAGGTGCGTACAGGATTTAAAATCGAAAGAAGCTTCAGTACTCACCTGCCCTACCTTGGTTTGAATATTAGCCGATTTGCTGCATTTGAATCCTGGACTAAAAATGGACAGAATACCACGATTTATACTGCACCGGATTCTTTATTTAAATCACAAGCATTTCACCCTTCATTAGAAATTGGAACGAGCCTGCTTAATTCTACATTCAGAGAAGATAAAAGAAATGTATTCATCCATTTTGCGGTTCGATACTATCCTATGAAAATGTTTAAGGAATCTATTCCCATTGAATATGAACCCGGGAATTTTGTGAACATTCAATACAACTTAATGGAGATTATTATATCGGCCGGGATACAAAGAAATGTTCATCGTTAAATGTTGTGTTCACAACTAGAAACTAAAAATTAAACATTAAAAACTCCTAAGCGTCTTTGGATGAAAGGTCTTCCAGCTATGCCAGAATTCCTGATAGACCGGGATTGACTTGAGGCGCATCGTTTGATCATTGGTAGATACTCCGGAAAAAGAATATTGATGTTGCCCATCTGAAATCATATCACCGACCAGGGTATAATGTAAGTCTTTTTGAACTTCGAATGCATTAAAGCTATGCCCGTCCTTGGCCAGTATAATAATAATCTGTTGTCCTGCAATTTGGTCTTCAATCAATCGATCTCGTTTCAATTGATTCCAGTCGTACGCTTTAGATACTTTTTTATAAACGATGCCCAGTATCCATGATTTTCTTTGCCATGATGCCGTATCGGTACCCGTTAAAAGGCTTCTGCTTTCTCCGCTTTCATACTTACCGGTATTGTCGTAATGAACAATAGAAGCCGGATCAGGCAACATCATTTGACCATCAGGGTATTGACTAAAAAACTGCTTGATGGTCATTTGACGACTGAATATTTCACGCAAATATTTTCCTTTATGGGCGCCGGCCACACACTCTCCATTGGCTTGACGCCACCAACTACCTGTAGATTTATCTTCAAAAAGCGCATTAAAATGATCCATACCTGCCAAGCTAAAAGTTTCTTCTGTACTGTCTACCATAGTACTGTAGACTCTTCCACTACGACAAACACTGCAATAAGTAACCATCACCGGCTCACCGTGATAAAAATCTCTTACCTGATGATGATAGGCCAAATACCGAATGGGAAAAGCTTTCGCTTCCATATCATTCACCAAGGTCAGCACCAAACTTCCTTCCGGCAAAGTCGACTCTTTGATATCTCCGAATAATAATTGTTGAGGCTGCAGGAACATCCTGTCCGCCCTCATTTTTACATTGAAAAAATAGGCCGCCGTAAAACCTATTAGAATAAACAAGATCGGAATTCCTTTTAATTTGTCCGACATAACCCGTTTTAAACCGATCAACATCATGATCGCAAAAAACATCCTGAACCACCAACGATAATGGTTCATGATATAAGCTACCGATATTGAATCCATTTGCTGACTCCCAGGCATGGGCATAATGAGATAAACAGACAGGATTTCAAACAGAATCCAGGCCATCACTCCAAAATAAAATAAGCGTTTGGTCATAAAATTCCCTTCACGTTTTTAGAGGTAAAATAAAGAAAGACACGAAGGTATTGATTATATACACACCCCTCGAAACAGACTTATGGCAATACGCCTTGCACCTTCTGTATATCCGGGTTTTTCGGATCCAATTGATAGGCTTTACTCCAGGCTTCCTTTGCTTTCGCATAGTCACCCGCATTATAAGAGAACCCGCCCAAATCATACCAATACTTGGCATTATCGGGACTCATCTCCACCGCCTTGAGCAACCAATATTGTCCTTCTTTCCATTGTTGCTTGCTGCCCAAATTAAATCCTTTGGCATAATAGGAGCCTCCTAACAAATTATAATAAATCGGTTTATTTGGATGATGCGGATAAATTTTAAATGCAATGTCCCAACATTTTTTTGCACTGTCATATTGTTCGGTTTTCGCATAGGCTAATCCCAAATTCATATACCCATTGACGAAACCGGGGTGCAACTGAATGGCCTTGCGTCCGTAGACTACTGATTTTGCGATCAGTTCTTTCTCCCTGGATTTGTTTCGCGGCTGGTCTGACAAATCAAGATAACGGGAAGCGGCATTCCCATTCAAGGATGTGCTTTCAGGCATGATTTCTACATCCGTTAAGGCCAATGTAATATCACTTTGCCAGGCTTTATTTCGTGATATTGTTTTCATTGAATATAAAACCAGAATAGGCAACACTAAAAATAGTGCCACTTGCTTTTGTTTCATTTTTTCGGCTAACCAATAGAGTCCAAAACCCAAAACCATACAATAACCTAAGGAAGAATGAAACACCAAACGTTCGCCCATAGTGGCACCCACATTGAAGATGAGATTGGTCACCAATAATATATTGAACAAATAAAATCCTACGGCAAAAGCCATCCAGTTGCGCTTACGGAAAGCATAAAAACCACCGGCCACCATTCCGATCAACAGAAGGATACTGAGCCACACTTCCGGATTGCTGAAATCGCGGTAAGGAATACTATTGAATCCATAATCTGAACTTAGTGGATGAGGAAATATCTGCGTCATTAAGTACTTCAGAAAAATATACAATTTCGTCGCGAGTTGCTGCGATTCATTGGCCAGCAAATAAGGATTATTCAACAACTCCGTATCCTGTAAATCCGATTTACCCATCACGATACCGGCTTGTTGACGCATCATAAAATACACCAAAAACACGCCGAACAAAGTAAGTCCAACCGGAACAAGATTCTTGAATTCCAACTTCTTCTCGCTAAATAAATAGAGTGATAAGGGAACCAATATCAACAAAGTAGCACCATACTCCTTGGACAACATCGCCGCCAAAAAGGATATTCCGGTAATCACTAAATATTTCATCGTCTTTGTGGCCTCATATCGATGCGCGTAAAAGAGCGTAAGCAACATAAACGCGAATGAAAAAATTTCATCCCGGCTTTTTACATTGGCGACTACCTCTGTATGTATAGGGTGCGCCAAAAACAACAAAGAAATGATAAAGGCCAGCAACTTATTATTTTTGAATACGACCCGACTCAGGAAAAGAAACAGCACACAAATAGCTAATCCATAAAACAATACATTATTGACATGTCTTAAAGTAAATCCCTTCACACGACAATCCCGATCGTTATACAAGCCATCGCCGCTGAGATCTTCGCTGACATCCTGTTTACCATTTTTATTTTCATCCCAACAATTTGCTTCGTAGGCTGCATTGTCTCGGGTACCGATGAATTCTTGCTCGATGGCAAAACTGGCCACAGACAAAGGACGATAACGACCGCCGGATAATTGAGCGGTCGTATTCATTTGCTTGTAAAAACTATCAAACAAATCCTTGCTGAAAATATTCGGCATACCCTGAATACCTTGCAATACGTATTCATTCTTACAAATCACGATATCATCGTCCAAAGCAAATTGATGCTTGAACGTATTCGCATACAACAGTATACTGAACAACATCAGTAACACATAGGGGATATACCCTGCCAGTAGTTTTGCATGCCATGATGAATCGGGGGTTTGCATATCTGTCGTTTCTTGAACGACCTGCTGTACAGGTGCTGTTGGGGCGACACGCTGTACAGGCTTATTTTTTTGCTTAGACATAGAATAGGTTCGTATGAATGGCTAAAATAATACAGTATGTTGATTTTTTTACAGAGAAATCTTTTAGATGGTCTGTACGAACCGATAGGCTTCTTCTAACAGAAAGAAACTCCCGGTCACCAAAATCAGATCCTCTTTCTCCGCCATATTCAAGGCTGCTTGCAAAGCCTCGGTAACCGTAGCGATGGACCTCCCTTTCAGTCCGGCTTCCATGGCTTGATCATATAACTCCAAATAAGGAAGAGCCCGGGGAATTTGCGCTTGGGTGAAAAAATATTCTGCTGAATGGGGAAGAATACGCAGGACTGTACGTACATCTTTATCATTGACAAAACCGGTAATGATCCACAACTGCTGATATGGGATGGTTTCCAATTGATTTACAAGTTCAGTAATCCCCGCTTCATTATGCGACACATCGAATATGATGGTCGGAGATTCATGCACACGTTCCAGCCTGCCACGAATGCCGGTCAGAGACATAACTGACTTCAGACCTTCATGTATGTGTGCATCATCGATCTTCCAACCCAACTGCCGTAAAACCTCCAGCGCACATAAAACAGTACAAATATTTTTCTTCTGATAAAGCCCCTGCAAATCGGTTTGTATCGTCCATATTTTACCCGTAGGCAAATGCATCACCTTCATTTCAGACTTACGTTCCATATATGCATACATGGCCACTTGAAAGTTCTCTTCAGCAAAGAAAATCGGAGCCTCATTCATGATGGCATGCGTAAAAAAAATATTCTCCGTTTCCGTTTGACGCTCTCCGATCACAACCGGCACATGGGTCTTAATAATTCCGGCCTTTTGTGTGGCGATACTTTCTAAATCCTTACCTAATAATGCCGTATGATCCAGACTAATATTGGTTATAACAGAAAGCAGCGGCGTGATGATATTGGTACTGTCCAGCAGCCCCCCCAGCCCCACTTCGATGACTGCGATATCTATTTTTTGTTCTGCAAAATAGCTAAATGCCATAGCTACGGTAACCTCAAAAAAGGAAGGCTGCATGGTTTCAATCAAGGGTTTAATGCGATCTATAAATGCAATCACCCATTCACGACTCACCATCTCACCATTGATCCGTATACGTTCCCTAAAATCGATGATATGCGGGCTGGTATACAAGGCGGTCTTATAACCCGCTGTCTGCAATACAGCCGATAGCATATGGCTGCAGCTTCCTTTCCCGTTGGTTCCGGCAATGTGAATGCACTTCAATGACTTTTCAGGATTCCCCAAGGCCTCGCAAAGCAATATGGTATTTTGCAAATCAGCCTTGTATGCCGCAGCGCCGACACGCGTAAACATTGGCAATTGCGCATATAAAAACGATAAGCAGTCTTGATACCTTTGCTCTAATGAAAACGCCTGATTCATGTCATCCATGAAGGCAAAAGTAATTCTTCCGGCACAGATGTGCACGTCTTAAATCAGGTCAGTTCTTAATTATTGTTTGGTAAAGCTACCCAGGTATTTATTGGTATTCTGATCCGATAAGCGGATGAAATATATTCCACTACTGAGTGCAATAGTAGAAATGGATTCAGTGGATGATATGTTCTGTTTCATTTTCAAACTACCATCTGCACCATAAATCGAAATCGTATAATCTCCTTTGGCCAATCCTTTGATCGACAATTGATTCAGAACCGGATTCGGAAATAAGGCATAAACAGGCTTTGCGATATCCTGAGTCTGGGTGGTCACGAATGGGTTTTTAATATTGACGCTGTAAATAGCGCGGTTTTTATTAATCGCCTGAGTGGAGCAAAAAGTATCGATGCATCCTCCTGAAGGTGAACCTGACATGACCACGCAAATTTGATAATTACCGGCGGAAGCGTAGGTATGACTAGGGAATGGTCCGGTAGAAGAGGTGCCGTCACCCCAAGTCCAGGTATAGATGAAGTTAATGGTATCAATTCCGGAGAAAAACGGCGAGATGCAGGTATTGCTGCCAATGTAAGTATGCGGTTGGGCTAACATGGAAGTGTCTTGCCAGAGCGTATAACCCGCGAGACATTGGGCCTTGGCATTGAAAGAGACTCCGAAAGAGAAGAAAAGGGCAATCAGGAAAAGGTAAATTTTTTGCTTCATGGTATTTTTTTAATTAGACGGAGTAACTGTGTCCTCTGTTAGTAAGAGATATCAAATTATAGTACATCCAATAAATCCACTTCGAAAATCAAGACCGAATTGGCCGGAATTCCGCTCTGAGCCTGAGCACCATAGCCAAGCGCCGATGGAATAAACAACATGCCCTTGCCTCCTTCCCGAAGTTTAGGAATGCCTTCCTGCCAGCCTTTGATTACATTTGTCAACGGGAAGGTGACGGGCGAAGTAGATTCATCAAATACAGCGCCTGTGGTCAGGTACCCTTTGTAATTGACCTGTACCGTAGAAGTTGAAGTTGGGTATGCGCCGGTCCCCTCTTGGGTAATCAAATAAGTTAGTCCGGAAGATGTGGTAACCGCACCGTTCAGACTCAATTGTAAAATATAGTCGGCAATAATCTTTTTATCTTTTTCCAATTGCTTGTCCTTACTGCAAGAATTCAAAGCTAAAATGGGTATCAATAGCCAGAGGAAATATTTCATTTTCAAAAATTTTGACGAAGATAATCACATTCCCTTATCCTCAAATCTGCAACCAAAGGATTTTTATATCTTTGAAACCCGAACTTTCGATTTCCACTTTCAATCTCAAATACCTCAAATGGAAAAAGTACAGACTACTATCGATGACCGCACGGCCTTATGGATCAAAAAGCAAAAAATATTTTTTGTAGCCACTGCTCCTTTAAATGCTGATGGTCATATTAATTGCTCGCCCAAAGGACTGGATTCCTTCCGTATCCTGGATGCAAAAACGGTCGCCTATCAGGACTTGACCGGAAGTGGTGCCGAAACCATAGCCCATTTGAAAGAAAACGGACGTATCGTTATCATGTTCACTGCTTTTGAAGGGCCTCCGAATATTGTTCGGCTGCATGGACAGGGAAGCGTCATCACACCCGAGCAACCCGAATTTGAATCGATTGCTGCGCAATTCCCACAGAAGAGGGGCGTGAGAGCTTATATTAAGGTGCACATTACGAGAGTGGCCGATTCATGCGGATATTCCGTGCCTCTTTATGAATTCAAATCAGACCGCGACGTGCTGGATAAATGGCTGGACAAAAAGGATGATCAATACCTCAATGATTATCGCCGGAAGAATAATACCAAGAGCATTGATGGGTTGGAAGCCTTAGTCAATGAACCCATTCAAGATTGATGATCCATTTTTCTTCTAAGATGGAAATTCAATTTTTGGGCGGCAGACGCGCTTTCCCTTCCAAGCTCCATAGCGCCAGAGCGCTGCGATGGAGGCTTTCCACTATCTCGTCAAATCTTCGACGAGACCGCGACACCGTTCCCTTTGAACATTTGAAACCTTTAGAAACATTATTTATACTTACCAAATATGAACCCGATCGAAACCCCTCGTCTCTTACTCATCCCAATCAATGAAAGCATCTATCATGAAGTGATGAAAACAAAAACCGATGAAGAAATCATGCATTTTTTCGGACATCAATCACAAGCCGACCTGGATAAAGAGAAGTTGAGATTTACCGGCGGAATGACCACCTTCAATATTTCCTATATCTGGTTTTTAATCCATCACAAAGCAGACCATAAAGTGATTGGATCATGTTCCTTTCATAAATGGTATACAGACCACAACCGGGCGGAAATTGGATATGCCATATACAGGGATGAATATAAACAACTAGGGATCATGAGCGAAACCATTCGCGAAGTACTTATATATGGTTTTGAACAAATGAATCTTCATCGTGTAGAAGCGATGATTGGATCGGGCAACCAAGCCTCATTATCCCTCATTCGTAATATGGGCTTCACTTGGGAAGGTCTGCTCCGCGATCATTTTTTAAAAAATGGAAACTATGAAGATTCTAATGTCTTCTCTTTATTGAAAACCGAATTTGAAGCACATCCGTCGTTTCAAAATCGGTAAGGGTTTCTGACTATATTTGCTGTATGACTTGGCTCGTACTCGCTGTATTCCTGATCGGCTATATATTTATTGTTATTGAACATCAGATCCGTCTGGATAAAGCGGCAACAGCCCTCATTACCGGGGTATTGTGTTGGGTGATTGCTATTTTCAATAGTTCCGATCCTCATTTGGTGAATCATCAGTTGATGGAACATATAGGTGAAATCGCAGGCATCGTTTTCTTTTTAGTAGGTGCCATGACCATTGTCGAACTCATTGACCTTTACGATGGATTTCAAATCATCATCGATAAAATTCAAACCAAAAGCAAACGAAAATTACTACTTATCATCACGATTTTGGCATTCTTCCTATCTGCCGTATTGGACAATTTAACTACGGCTATCGTTATGACTTCCCTGGTGACCAAAATCTTATCCGACAAAAGAGATAAGCTGCTAACCATCGGCATGATCGTCATTGCTGCGAATGCAGGTGGTGCCTGGAGTCCGATTGGCGACGTAACGACAACCATGCTGTGGATTGGCAATCAAATCACCGCATGGGATATCATACGTCGTTTATTTATTCCGAGTGTCATTGCAACCCTCATTCCTTTATTGTGGATTATTTTCAAATTGAATGGTGAATTCGTTTCAGATATCCCCAAACAACAAACAGCCCCTCACCCGAAACAGCAAGCATTCATATTTTATTCCGGAATCGGGTTACTACTGTTTGTACCTGTTTTTAAAACACTTACACACTTACCGCCTTTCATGGGAATGATGTTGTCTTTAGGTCTTCTTTGGCTTATTAGTGAAATGTTGCACAAAAAGAGCGCAGATGTTTCCCTTCCTCAATCCGGAATATTTTCTGCCCTCGAAAGAATTGACATGCCTAGCATTCTTTTTTTTATGGGCATCTTATTGTCTGTAGGTTCATTACAGGCTACAGGCATGCTTGAACAAGCCGCGCATTATTTATCCGACTCCATCAACAACGACACCGTGGTCATTACCGGAATCGGTCTATTATCGTCGATCTTCGATAATGTACCGCTCGTGGCCGCTGTACAAGGCATGTACGATCTTCAACAATACCCAACCGGCAGTTTCTTTTGGGAATATCTTGCATTTTGCTCGGGCACAGGCGGCAGTATTCTCATCATAGGATCCGCAGCGGGAGTAGCCGCTATGGGCATTGAGAAAATCAGTTTTTTCTGGTACCTCAAGAATATTTCCATCGCTGCATTATTGGGATATGCGGGGGGCGCACTCTGTTGTATAGGATTGGATATGTTGATGGGATAATCCTATTTGAACTGAAAACTTTGAGTCCGTATCCATTTTAGTCAGGCCTGTTATTTGACTTTAACTTTTCGTAACGTACTTACGTCTTGTACTTAGAGCAACCCGGCAATTTCCGGCCAATATTCCTATATTTGATCTCGATTCATGACAAAAAATCTACTCCTTCTCTTGTTGCTTTTTTCTTGTTCGAACCTGACGAATGCTCAGATCGGAATTGATATCCTCGAAGGCCCCTATTACTACATGGATTGCAATAGTACCTGCGACACCTTTCATGCTAATTTCCCCAAACCCCTCAAGACAGATCAATATAGCTTCTTAAGCATACCCTATAACCCATCAACTTTTTCCGGCACTTCGCTCACTTTGGCCGATGATACTTTTTCCTCAGCTATTCCTCTAGGATTTAATTTCTGTTTTTTTAATGCGGTCTATTCCCAATGTTACTTGGCCGACAATGGGGTCTTATCATTTAGTGGCCTTTACAATAATGCAGCCTGTAACAGCAATACCCAGCAAACCCTGCCTTACTTCAATTCTACCTTCCCCGACAACGCCATCTTTTTTATGTTCATGGACGTGAACCCCACTTTGGGTGGCACGATAAAGTATGCAACCCTTGGCACCGCACCATTTCGTCGCTTTGTAGCTGACTATCAAAACATGAAGATCTTTGGTTCTACTTGCAGCAACAACACTTCAAGCTACCAAGTGATTTTATACGAAACCACCAATGAAATTGAAGTCCAAATCACCAATAAAGTGACTTGTGATGCCAATCCGAATAACTATTCAAATTATGCTACTGTTGGCTTACAAAACATCGGTGCATCGGTCGCATTTACTGCACCCGGCAAACACGCTTCTATATTTACAGCCGCTAATGAAGGCATTGCCATTAAGCCATCAGGGATTCCAAATTATACGGTCAAATGGTTCAATAATGCCATTCTCCTGAACACGAATGTAGACAGCATCACATTTTGCCCGCCTTATTTCCCGTATTCCAAACTCATTGCCGAGCTTACCATCAATTGCCCCTTTGGCATATATACCGATACCGTAGTCATCGATAAACACATTCCCGATATAGACAGTATCATCAAAGTAAAACCATTTTGCACTGGTGATAGTTCCGGTAGCATTACTGTGTATGCATCCGGGACCAATCCGCCACTGACCTTTTCCTTCAATGGTGGCCCATACTCTAGCACCAACTCTTGGACAGGTCTCCCTCCCGGTAATTATATAGTCAGTGTTAAAAATTCTTTAGGTTGTAAAAAAGACAGTGTAGTCGCACTACTCCCATTATACAGTTTGAATTTCGTCATCGACTCGCTTAAAAAACCCACCTGCCCTAACAATAACGGATACATTACCGGCCATGCAGTAAATGGCTCGCCGCCATATACAATAGTTTGGAGCAATAGCGATACCGGCAATGTTTGCGACAGCTTTGGTGTTGGCACCCTGGTTGTCACCGTAACAGACTCCAATGGTTGCTATTCCGTATTACCGATTACCATATATTACGACAGTCTGCCTACCCTTTCATCGAGTATCACCAAACCGATATGCGGTGATTCATCCGGCAGCATATTGATTACCGTTACCAGCGGGCACCCTCCTTATCAGTATTTATGGAGCACAGGTGCTACGACCCCGGGCCTGCAAAATATCCCATCAGGACTCTATACATTAACGGTTACAGATTCAACCGGGTGTACCAGTACAGGTTATTACTTCATTGCCGATACGCTGAGAACAAAAACCTATAAAGACTCCACACATACCACCTGCGGACTCAATAACGGTCAAGCCCATGTGATACCCTACGGTGCTGTGGCCCCCTATACGTTTTCCTGGCAGCCTAGTGGCCAAACCTCTAACCCTGCCATTAACTTACCCCCGGGAATCCATATTTGCACTACAGCCGATGCCAATGGTTGTTTAAAAGTAGACACCTTTCATATTGATTCTTCGTTGGCTATCATCAACCTGATTTCATCTGCCAACGCCAATTGCGATAGTAATAATGGTAAGATATTTATTGTAGGTGTACAAAATAATATTGGATTCACAACCCACTTATGGAGCACCGGAGGTGGCGGCACTTCACGCACCGGACTTGCACCGGGAACGTATTGGGTACAAACGACAGATGCTTCCGGTTGTGTAACGGTCGATACGGTGGTCATTGGTGATGATGGCAAACCTCATTTGGGTATTGTTTCCTATTATCCTCCTCCTTGTTATGGAGATACAACAGGATCAGTGACCTTGACAGGATTTTCTGGCACCGCCCCTTATAAGTATTCCCTCGACGGTATTAACTTTTCAAGCTTTGCACAGATCAACAATATTTCCGCCGGCACCTATACCATATTCCTTACGGATGCAAATTCTTGTCTGAATGATACCGTGGTTACTTTTTTACAGCCACCCCCCATACTCGTTCAGGCAAACAACGATACCGTCATTTGCTTTAATGATGCAACCGCTGAAATCAATATCAATATGAATGGCGGCACACCGCCTTTGCTCCATTCACTCGATGGCGGAAATTATATCAATACCTTACAATATAACGGTCTTACCCAAGGTAATTACTGGCTGGTAGTCAAAGACAGCAATCAATGCCTGGATTCAACTTTGGTGATTGTTGCCGGACCTCCTTCGCCTTTAGAAATAATTTCCGACATTCATGATGTTCCCTGCTTCGAAAATTATACCGGATATATTCACCTCCAACTTCAAGGTGGGTGGCAAGGGTATCAATATCAGTGGAGTACAAACCATAGCGGGTTGAGCCTTGACAGTTTAGATGAATTTCAAACCATCTTTACGGTGTCGGATAGTTTGGGATGTACTTTGATAGAAAATTTCGAAGTCAAACAAGAGCTTTGTTGTAAAGCGGTAGTACCAAATGCATTTTCACCGAATGGAGATACCCGTAATGATGTATTGAAAGTTCTGCCCATTAGTGAAGTCTCTTCTGTCAAATTCAGTGTCTTTAATCGCTGGGGGCAACTCGTCTTTTCCACTCGTGATCTCAATGAGAGCTGGGATGGAAAATACAAAGGAGTCGATTGCGAAATGGATGTCTATTTCTATTATCTCGAATATACTTGTGCTTTTGAAAAAGAAAAACAAGTGCTGAAAGGAGATGTGACTTTACTAAGATAGACGCATGACCTATTTAAAATCTTTGACCTATCGCATGCTATACTTGGTAGGTTTTTTCATTATAAGTTGCAAAGATGAAAATATCATTAAAAAGGGAAATGCCGTGATTGCGATACAACCCTATCGTGATTTTAAACAAACAGATGCACAATTCATCCATCAGCAAATTCAAAAAGTTTACAGTCAAACCATATTGTTGCCCGGGATTGATTTACCACAGCAAGCTTATGTTCAAATTAGAAATCGATATCGGGCCGATTCATTGATCCGAATGCTTCGTGATTCAAGAGGTAAGGATACCATTTCTGTAGGACTCACCCATTTTGATATTTCTACCACAAAAAATGGAATACCGGATTGGGGTGTTATGGGGTTAGGATATAGACCCGGCCGCGCATGCGTCATTTCTACTTTTAGATTGAAAAAGAAAAATCTCAACGAACAATTATTGAAAGTAGTCTTGCATGAAATTGGACATACCCAAAATTTACCGCATTGCGAAAATCAAAGTTGTTTGATGAGGGATGCAGAAGGGGGTAATCCGTTGGATCAAGAAAAAGAATTTTGTACAAAATGTAAACAAGCCCTCAGACAAAAAGGCCTCCTGTTTAATGAATGACCATAACTTATTCTCTTATATGCAAGTTCCCTTCTCAGTCAGAAAATTACTGTTAGTTATTTTGATTTTGATTGTTGATGCAAGTATATTTCTTTTGTTAGGCATAGGTCTTATGGCGCATGATGATCAAGGTGTAAACCCCGAAAGAATGACCACATTTGATCATTGGGTCAACATCGCTTTCATCACCTGGATCCTTTTAAACGGAATCGCTTTCATCTTGATCGCCTTTAGAATTTTAAAATATTATCAACTCCGTAAAAGAGATACAGATTCACATTAATTCGCTAACGTTCATATGCAAGCAACGAGGTACAGGAAAGCAGAATAAAGTTCGTTTGCCAAAACGGTGCCAACGCCACTACAGCTCAGTAGAGCGATGGTTCTGATAACATAATCAATCACGAATCCGGTGAGCACTAATTCTGAATCTTACCATTCAGAATCAATTGATATGGTTAACAAAAAACTAAACATACAACACTAAAAACTAATACACCATCACCTCACTCACAAATAACCATGCATCCTCCCCTTCTCCCGGATTCCCCTTAGCAATCTTTCCGGCACAATTGACCTTTACTTTGAGGTAACGTACAGATTGAGGATCTATCACAATTCCGGCATCCATCCCATCTTCGATATCCGTTTTCAATTCTGCAGCCGATTTTTGTCCCATTGATGTATAGGTTTTTCCGTCCACGCTGCCCCATACTTCTATCCCTTCAGGCAAATAAATCCAGGAGGCGATTTCGGAAAGACAATCTACTCTCACTTCTTTTACCGCCGTCATGCGCCCCAGATCAATGTTAAACGTCGGACTTTGTCCACTCCATCCCAGCCATTCAGCATTCTTACGTGGGGATTGTCCGCAGATTGCATCCAATAATTTATCCAGCCCGCCTGAATTATAGTATTTACTTGCTGGGATATCTACAGTTATTTTAGCACCAAGTGCCTGATGGATTTCAAAAGCTTGTTCGAATACATGCCCCGGCGCATCATCTCCTTCAAAATACTGAGCGCGAAGGATACCCGATTGTTCGATATCAAAAGGCATGACAAATTTTTCACCGGCGACCAATATATGTGGATCATTGAAAGAATAATAAATCAGACCATCCTGATAAGTGGAAGTAAGTGCAACATTCACTTTAGAAGGAGAGACCGTATGGGTCATCTGCACATCATAAATCGAAGGCGCGTAATGGATTTTCATTCGGTCGAGAAATTCAAAATGCTTTTTTAAACGCTGTACAAAATCTGAGTAACCCGGCTTTTTTGTCCCGCACCAAAGTACTTCAGACAATGCGCAAAGTCTTGTGACGGCCATATATTCCACATGATCGCTACTACCCATGTATTCTGTCCATACATTTCCCTGTGCACCCATAATATAGCCTTGTTGCTCTGCCGTCAGTGAATCCGGTATGGGATTATAACTATACACTTTCTCTACCGTAGTATAGCCACCGATAGCCAGAGGTTCGCTCTGAGCATGGCCTTGATAATGATCGAAATAACAATGGGTACCCGGAGTCATCACTACTTTATGTTTTTGACGCGCCGCTTCAATACCACCCGCTTCACCACGCCAACTCATCACCGCTGCATTCGGAGCTAGTCCACCTTCCAGAATTTCATCCCATCCGATGATGCTACGTCCTTTACTGTTCACATAGGCATCGATCTTGCGAATAAAATAACTCTGTAATTCATGTTCGTCTTTCAAATGATGTTTCTTGATATTACCCTGACAAACTGCACATTTTTTCCATCGTGTTTTGGGGACTTCATCACCGCCAATATGAATATACTGTGACGGGAACAGAGCCATCACTTCATCCAGTATATCCTGTAAAAAAAGAAAGGTACTGTCTTTGGTACACAATACATCATCGCTCACGCCCCAAATGGTCAACACCTCTAATGGCTTAGCATTGCAACTGTATTGGGGATAGGCCGACAGAGCACCCAAACTGTGACCCGGCATTTCAATTTCCGGAACCACGGTGATGTGACGATCTGCAGCATATTGAACCACCTCCTTCACTTCTTGTTGCGTATAGTATCCTTTTACCGGTTTACCATCCCCGACATAAGGATTAAAATGCTTGTCCACCATGGTTTCTTTCCGCTGACTTCCTATTTCGGTAAGCTTGGGATACTTTTTAATTTCGATTCGCCATCCCTGATCGTCAGTCAGATGCCAATGAAAGGTATTCATTTTATGTAAGGCCAAAATATCAATATACTTTTTTACAAAGGATACCGGAAAAAAATGTCGACTCACATCGAGATGCATACCACGCCATGGGAAAGCCGGTTGAGCGTCACTCAACACGATCACATCATCACCGGAACATCTTTGTTGCAACAGCGTCATAAGACCATAAAAAATACCGGATTCATCACCACGCACAATCAGCCGGGTACCGCTTTTCTCCATCGCATAAGACTCATTGCCGGCACTCAGTTCCAACCGAATCGAATTAGCTTCGTCTCCCACGACCGGCAATGCAGAAAGACCGGCTCTTTTCATGAAGGCATTAAACACATCAACTTCATTCTTCAAGGCAGGATTTGAAAAGGAAATACTGTTGATATCCTTCCAGCTGAATGTTTGGGTTGTGGCTTGGGGTTTTGCAAAGGGGATGACTTGCTGAGTATATCCTATATAAGCGTTGAGGAGTAGACTAACTAAAAATATGTACTGCTTCATACTGTAAATTTCCTCAAAGAAAGTACAAAGGAAGCAGAAGTGGAAATATCTGACATTGGGTTTATGCCATGAATACAAGTGATATAATAAAAGGCTCCACCTTGTTTCGGTCTCTTTACATAATGGTTACTTTGGTAAGAAATCATTGGTAAAAAATCCTTCACTGATCTATTGCCTTTTATAGACTTTAAAAAATCTGACTATACAGAGAAAGGTTAGCCTAACTATAAACAGATTTGTTCAATCGCACCTAAAAAATTATGCATGCTCACCCCAAACCTTGCGCAAGGCATGCGCAATTTCGCCCAGGGTACAATGTTGCTCAACGGCTTCGATTACAAAAGGCATAAGATTTTCCTTAGTAGCCGCTTTTTCTTGTATCGTGGAGAGAAGAGCATTGATTATTTCCGGATCACGATTCGCTTTAAAACGGGAAAGTTGTTCAATTTGAGTTTGCTGAATGGAATCATCAATCTTCATAATGGGTATAGA
The DNA here is from genome assembly GCA_016786845.1 of Chitinophagaceae bacterium. Taxonomy (GTDB): domain Bacteria; phylum Bacteroidota; class Bacteroidia; order Chitinophagales; family Chitinophagaceae; genus OLB11. The sequence continues at coordinate 324,115 of JAEUVB010000023.1, forward strand.
GGTCGTTTCAGCACTGACGTATTTATTAACGCCTACAATAATTTTTTCTTTACGCTCTACAGCCTGTTGGTAAGCATAGCTCGATGCAGCAATTTGTTCCTGCATGAAACCTTGCTCTACGGCACTTACCGCGCCGCCCATGGCATCTATCTTCTCGATCATCTTCCACGCTTCAGCTTCTACTTCATTGGTGAGGGTTTCTATATAATAACTTCCGGCAAATGGATCGACGGTATCGCATATACCACTTTCTTCGGCGACAATTTGTTGTGTGCGTAAGGCAAGTCCGGCAGCTTGTTCGGTCGGCAGACTTAAAGCTTCGTCAAATCCATTGGTATGCAAACTTTGAGTACCACCTAAAGTAGCCGCCAAAGTTTGAATCGTTACACGTACAATATTATTCATGGGCTGCTGCGCCGTCAATGTGCTGCCTCCGGTCTGGGTGTGAAATCGAAGTTTTTGTGCATCGGGATGTGTGGCCCCAAGGTCTGTTGTAATCTTGGCCCAAATGCGTCGTGCTGCCCTAAATTTCGCCACCTCTTCGAAGAGATGATTGTGTGCGTTAAAAAAGAAAGACAGTCGCTTTGCAAATACATTGATATCGAGTCCCTTCTCCAGCGCTGCTTTCAGATAGGCTTTACCATTGGCCAATGTAAAAGCCAATTCCTGCACTGCGGTACTTCCGGCCTCACGGATATGATATCCGGATATCGAAATGGTATTCCATTTTGGCACTTCACGGCTGCAATATTCGAAGATATCCGTAATCAATCGCATACTCGGCTTGGGCGGATAGATGTAGGTGCCTCGTGCAGCATATTCTTTCAGGATATCATTTTGTATGGTACCTGCAATTTTTCGGATATCCGCGCCTTTACGTTTAGCCAAAGCAATATAAAAAGCAAGTAATATAAAACCTGTGGCATTGATGGTCATGGAGGTGCTCACTTGCTCAAGATTTATTCCTTTAAACAAGCGTTCCATATCTTCGATGGAATCTATGGCCACCCCAACCTTGCCTACTTCCCCATTGGCCATGGGATCATCGCTGTCGTAACCAATCTGTGTCGGCAAATCAAAAGCCACACTTAATCCGGTCACACCCTGTCCTAATAAAAAATGATATCGTTCATTCGATGCTTCCGCTGTACTGAATCCTGCATACTGTCGCATGGTCCAGGGCTTGTCTCGATACATGCCTTCATGCACACCACGGGTATAAGGAAATTCGCCGGGTCTTTCGGGCTTTACCTCTGCCTCGGTATATACTTTCTTAATCTCGATACCGGAATCGGTAATTACTTTCTTTTCTGACATATACTTGTTCATTAAATCATTTCATAGACCGTTTTAGCCAATTTCTCCAATCCCGGATCACGCGCACCCATCAGGAGCAGCACATCTCCTGCATGCAATGCAGGTATCAATTTTTGGAATAAAGCAATACGGTCTTCTATGAAGTAGGCCTTTACCCCCTTTGCTTGTAAATCGCTGATCAGGTCGCCGGCAGAAATATCCTTGACTGCTGTTCCTCCTGCATAATATATTTCACTCATCCAAATCTCATCCTGAGGCCTGAGGCTTGCGGATATTTCGTCCACTAATTCTTTACGAATAAAACGCGTAGGGCCATATCCATGCGGTTGAAACCAGGCAATGAGTCTTTCGCCGACAGGCTGACAAGCTTTGATAGAAGCAGCTATTTTGGCGGGATTGTGGGCATAGTCATCGATCAAAGTGATGCCGCGTTTCACACCTAACAACTGATGGCGACGATAGATACCACCATAAGTTTTGAGCGCTTCTGCGCATTGCATCACATTCACGCCCAACAAATGAGCGACCGCCATGCATGCCAGGGCATTCTCCATATTGTGCCGGCCTATGGTTGGTATACTCACCGGAAATCCTTGAACCTGAAACTCTATATGAAATCCTTCCTGACGAAAATCGCTTCCATAAAATGGCGAACCTTCACCAAAGTCCTGTTGTGCATCCACTGAATATTTTACCGCCAATGGATGGGCATGGTTCACGACGAATTGCTTTTGTGTATGATTCTTGAAGGTTTGAAAAATATCAAAAAGTTCTTCAAGCTCTTTATGGTCTTTATCGATACTGAGGAGTAAGCCAATTTCCGGTTTATACTTTACCAGAGTGCCATCGCTTTCATCGGCTTCAATCAACAACCAATCGCTTTGGCCTACAAATGCATTCCCAATTTTACCACCTTGTTGTAATGAAGCTAAGCCGGCCCCGGTAATCAATGATGGACTGACTCCATTTTCATGTAGAATATGAAAGAGCATCGCTGTGGTGGTAGACTTCCCTGAAGTTCCTGCTACGGCTATCGTTCTTTTGCTGGCACATATGGCAGCCAATAAATCGGCGCGCAAAATAATCGGAATATTCAAGGCCCTTGCTTTCGCCACTTCGATATTCGTATCTTCAATAGCCGTTGAAATAATGACGGCTTCTGTGGCTTCGGTAATACCACTTCCATCCTGTAAATAACAGGCGATATGCTCCTGTTCCAATTGATGACGAATATGATCATTTTCGGAATGTGCAAACAAACGGTCGCTCCCGCTGATATGCTTTCCATTTCCGGCCAGGTATTGTGCAATCGCACTCATGCCCGCACCGCCGACACCGATAAAGAAGAAATGTTGTTTATTTAATATCTGCATGAAGTAGAATGCTTATAATCAGGGAACTAAGAGTACATGCTTAGCCTCGCGATTAATCGCTTCAATGGCAATGGCGGTTGGCATGGTTGATTCTGTGGTCAAAACATATTCCGAAAGTTGTTTCACGAATTCAGTTGCTGAAGCGCCCATTCCGATGGATGCCCCGACCCGGTTAATCATGGTAATTTCTTGTTCCATGACGGTACGGATGGTAGACCAAACTTCATGAGATACATATAATTGCTGGGAAAGATTATGTTCAAACTCGGCCCGAATGCCTTGCACCATGGCCAATTGTACATCCTGCGCAGTAGCCTGCTGCTGATAATATCGACTGATCAGACTGGTGGGATGCATACGTTCGCAAAATATCACGAGTCTCTCATAAGCTTGCAATCTAAGCTTTAAAGCGGAAGAAGAATTTTGTTCGAAAATGGCCAATCGTTTGCGTTCGATCTCCTTCACTAAGAATTTATTGACTATCAGGGATGTGGCTACAAGAACGACCACAGCAGGAAGGACGTATTTTAAAATTTCAAGTATTTGCTGAAGCATGAAACAGTTTATGTAAAAAATGAGGGCGTAAAGATACACAGAATAAAATGTTTCGATATATTTAACTTTTAGGAGTAAGGGCACATGGTACCGAAGCAATTCAGGACACGACCCGATTTCTTGTATTAACCTTTCAGCAGTAAACCGAAACGACATGATGAAAATGATTTCCCTGCTCTATTGCCTCTTCACTTGCATTTCATTGGCTTATTCCGGACCACTCACGGGCGTCTACAGTTATTCCAAAGGCGTCAATAAAGCCGGTGCCACCATCTATCTCAATCATTTCAAAGACGACAGTGCATTTATATACATGACCGCCATTTCCGGGGCTCCGGATTTTTTAACCACTGAACTAAAATGCTTTATTCGTATACAAGGTCAGGAGGCCAGGTATCAATCTAAAGATTCCTGCGGGATCCAATTTTACTTCAGCCCTTCCCAAGTCGAATTGGTACAGCATGCTTCTTGTCCGTTTGAATACCCCACGGACGGCAAATACAAAAAGACCGGCCCCCAATTGAAAAAAGGCAGTATGCTGATGCTCTCCTATACCGAAAAAATAGCACGCGTTGCCATGGACAGTATCTGGGCACTGGATGCCCCGCATTCCGAAGCGAAGGCAGTCATCCAACTCAAAAAAGATATGGATGTTACGATAACCGATGAATACCGGGGCTACTATCTCATCGAATTAAAATCACATAAAACCGAATTCCTCTGGGTCCATAAAAAACACCTGGTGCTGCCAAAAAAACCATGAAGAAACTGATCTTATCCATTTTAAAATACGCTTCATTACCGTTTGCTTTGCTTTATGGCTTAGTGGTCTTTTTGAGAAATAAATTTTATGACCTAGGCATTTTCAATTCCATTGAATTTAGTCTTCCGGTGATCTGTGTTGGAAACATCACGGTTGGCGGCACCGGCAAAAGTCCGCATATCGAATACCTGATCGAATTGCTTTCGACGCGTTACAAAGTAGCGACTTTGAGCCGGGGCTATGGCCGGCATAGTCGTGGTTTTAGAATTGCAGACCCTCATACGAATGCACGTGAAATCGGCGACGAGCCTTATCAATTCAAATCCAAATACCCTTTTGTAGAAGTTGCAGTGGCCGAAGAGCGCATGACTGCCATTCCGCAATTATTGCAGCGTAAACCTCAATTGGATATTATTCTCCTCGATGATGCCTTTCAACATCGCACGGTCAGGGCGGGCTTCAATATTTTACTAACGGATTATGGCCGATTATTTACGAAAGATTATATCATGCCCTTTGGTCTGCTGCGCGAAAGTCGCAAGGCGGCCAAACGTGCCCAAACCATCATTGTTTCAAAGTGCCCGCCGGACATGAGTGAAAAAGAAAAATTGGAATTGACCCGGTCTATCCTACCTTTGCCGGGTCAGACGATTTATTTTAGCTCAATAGTTTACCAAAACATTTACCCGCTGACACCCGATGCCCCTCACCCCAATTCGGCGACAGAAATCCTTTTAGTCTGCGGTATTGCTAACCCGGAACCCCTTGTCGCTCACCTCAAAACAAAATTTAAAACTGTCAATCTCCTTCGATTTAAAGACCATCATTATTATACAGATGAAGATATCGAAGAAATCAAAGCAGCCTTCGATCATATCAAAACAACCAACAAAACCATACTGACCACCGAAAAAGATGCGGCCCGACTGATGCTTCATAAGGATCTGATCCACAAACATCAACTTCCCTTTTTTGCCCAAGGAATCCGCACAAGATTTTTGTTTAACGAAGGTGAAGCATTCAATGAAGAAATTACCCGATTTGTGCAACAATACATTCCTGACTTACCTCAGGATGAAATCTACGAGGAAATTACTCCTCAATAAATTTAACTACACATGAAAGAAAGAAAAAATAATCAACGTAAAAGCCGAACAACGGCTTATGGCCCTGCCGTAAGCGGAAAATTAGACGTATCCCGTCAAGGTATGGGATATGTAACCGTACCCGGCATGGCCATCGATATTATCGTTAAAAAAGAGAACTTAAAAAATGCCATGAATGGTGATACCGTTGAAGTGAGCATTATTAAACTGGGCAAAAATACCAAACGCCCGGAAGGCATCATCACCAAAGTGCTCAAACGTGGCCAAACTGAATTGGTGGGGACCGTAGACATGAATTTGAAATTTGCCTTCGTCATTCCGGATAATAAAAACTTCACGAAAGACATCTTCATTTCCGAAAAGAACGCTGTTGGTTTAAAAACCGGCGACCGGGTCATCGTGAAAATTACGGAATGGAATGAACACATGAAGAATCCTGAAGGAATCATCACGGACCATTTAACAGCAGACCGCATCAATGAAATCGCGATGAAAGAAATTCTCTTATCGGCAGGTTTCAATTTGGAATTCCCTAAAGAGGTAATGCAAGAACTGGAACGTATTCCGAATGCGATTACCCCTGAAGATATTCGAGACCGATGGGACATGCGTGATATCCTCACTATCACCATCGACCCGCATGATGCAAAAGATTTCGATGACGCCATCTCCTATCAAAAACTGGAAAACGGTCACCACGAAATCGGCGTCCATATTGCGGATGTCGGACATTATATTTTACCGGATACAGCCTTAGACAAAGAAGCATTTCATCGTGCCACATCCGTTTATTTGCCGGATCGCGTATTACCCATGCTGCCCGAAAAAATATCCAATGAACTTTGTTCACTTCGCCCGCATGAAGATAAACTGACTTTTTCTGTTGTGTTTGAAATGGACGATCAAGCACAGGTCAAAAATTTTCGGATAGCTAAAACCATCATCCATTCCGAACGTCGATTTACGTATGAAGAAGTACAGGCCATCATTGAAGGCGGAGAAGGTGACCACAGAGATGTGATCATGACATTACACCTATTGACCCAAACAATACGCAAGCGTAAATTTGAAGCCGGTGCGATCAATTTCCTCAGTGAGGAAGCTCGCTTCTTATTAGACGAACATGGCGTGCCTTATGCCGTTCAAATTAAAACCAGCGAAGAGTCTCATCAACTGATTGAAGAACTGATGCTCCTGGCCAATAAAACTGTTGCCGAATATGTCAGTAAGGTACGATTGAAAGGAAAACAAATTCCTTTCCCTTACCGTATCCATGACACACCCGATATCGACAAGCTTAAAACCTTTGCAGAATTTGCATCACGATTCGGACATACTTTCGACTTACGTTCGCCTGAAGCTATTGCCAAGTCCTTTAATAAAATGATTGCCCATACCGGACAACATCCGGAAGATGAAATATTACATACCCTCGGCATTCGCACCATGTCGAAAGCGGTTTATTCGCCCGACAATATCGGACACTACGGACTCGCTTTTGAATTCTATTGCCACTTCACCTCCCCTATTCGTCGCTACCCCGATGTATTGGTGCACAGGGTCTTATTGGAATGTTTAAAGGAAGATATTCATCCACTCAAACGCATGAAAGAAATGTGTGATCATTGCAGTGAGCGGGAACGTAAGGCCATGGAAGCTGAGCGTGAAGGAGGCAAGTATAAGCAAGTTGAATTTATGCAGAAGTTTATTGGCGAAGAATTCGATGCTGTGGTGACGGGTGTCTCCAACTTCGGTTTTTGGGCTGCCACAGTCGAACATCGTTGCGAGGGACTGATACAACTTCAAAACATGAGTTCACGCGATGAATTTATCTACGACGAGAGACAATTTGCGTTGATTGGAAAACGGTCTAAAACGAAATATCAAATTGGCAAAGCCATACGGGTTCGCGTCGCAGCAGCTAATCTTGAAAAGCGTCAGATTGATTTTGAATTGATTGAGGGGTAAATGGACAATGATTCAAATGACGGATCACACATGGTTTTATTTCTTTTTGATCTGCATTCATTTCCGTTGAAGCATCCTAACACAAGGTCATTAAAAAACAATGTTTCAACTACGTTTGTTCGAATTGAGAAAATTCTGATTCACACATGATCATTATTAACACAGAGTTGCTCAGCGCAAACACGCACAGAGTTGCTCAGAGTTCTGAAAATTCTGAAATACTGTATTTCCTGATTCAGACAATATAATTATTAACACAGAGTTGCTCAGAGCAAACACGCACAGAGTGTCTCAGCGTTCTGAAAATTCTAAAATTCTGTGAATGACGCTTGTCCGTACTTATTCGGGGCCTGTCCCGGTTATCCGGGGATTCAGACAAAAAAAGGAGATATCAAAATACAAATTCTATTAGCCACTTCAATCCCATTAGGATCCATGTAATGGGTTTATTCCAACGACTTATAGGAGTCCGTTCAAGTTTTTTAAAACCGATAATTCACCGACAATCTATTCATAGGCGAACAAATGATGTTCACGGTTTGAAATTGCCCGGCATTATATTTTATTTCTGCACCCATTTCATAGCTAACCGATAAATTGTGACAGATGGGGCGGCGGATACCAAAAGCCGGGTTGATGCCTATGCTGTAGGTTGTGCCCTTATTATCAATGGATTTCGCCCATTCGCCATAACCTGTATATTGAAGAGATTCATTGGCGCGCTCTACATATTGTACCACATCTGCAGCGATATAAGTCTTCATACACTCACAATCAGATAAGCGATAGGATACACCTGTAGCTAAACGAAGTTGAGAAAATTTACCATCATAATTACGTCCGAAATAAAGTTGATTGTATTCACGGGTCTCCTGATAATAGTTCAATGAAGCCCTGAATTTCAATCGACGATTGATGGCATAACCATAATAAATTGCCGGGGCAGAAAATGAACTTTTACGCTTGGTTTCATCCGGCAGTATTGTATTCACTTTGGTATTGTTATACGTTTTGCCTTTCACTTTAATGCCTTCATCTCCGTTGTGATAAAATTGGACGATACCCGGACCGATACCGATTTCACTTCGCTTACACTGAGCTTGCAAAACATTGGAAGCAACGACAAGACAAATGATGGTTAAGTAGAACGTTTTCATGATGGATGTATTTAGATTCAAATATACTGAATATCATACAAGAAAAATCTTTCTATGACAGGATTTCACCGATTTACTAATGGCTAACGTACAAAGAATTGACATGAGCACTATACCCCCGGAAATCAAATGAAGTTTGGTTTTTCTCTAGATTATTATGCCGTCAATCATAAAAATCATCACTTAGGAAGTAGATTTGCCGCACAAACACACGCAACTTATTCCATGCAAGTATTCAAATTCGGCGGCGCATCCATCGAAACACCGGAAAGAGCCCGTAAAGTCCTGAGCATCATTACTGCCCATGTAGAATCGCCTTTACTGGTGATCATTTCTGCCAAGGGGAAAACGACCAATGCGCTCGAAAAGATTGCCGAAGCCTATTTCCGTGAAGATGCCGAAGAAGCACAACGCCTCTTTGCCGAATTGGAAGCCGACCATATCGCATATGCCGAAGAATTGCTGGGCACCCGGGAGCATGCTGTCTTCAATAAACTGCGCGAATGTTGTACGGAAATTTCATGGGTGCTGAGTGAACCTCATGGCAGGGAATATGATTATTACTACGATCAAATCGTGAGTGTGGGCGAATTGCTGTCTACCGCTATCCTCGCCGCAGCCCTCAAAGATCAGGGTATACATACTGAATGGACCGATGTGCGCGACATCATGAAGACCGATGACAATTACCGCGATGCCAATATTCAATGGGAAATGACGGAACAGTTGGCAAGCACCCATTTCAATAAAGCGTTCGCCACCCATCAAGTGGTCGTCACTCAGGGCTTTATCGGATCGACGGATGAAAATAATTCGGTGACCCTGGGCCGGGAAGGCAGCGACTATACGGCTGCTGTTTTTGCGAATATCCTGAATGCCAAACGAGTTACTATCTGGAAAGATGTGCCAAGTCTATTGAATGCTGACCCGAGGATATTCCCGAATACCGTGCCCATTCCCGAGATCAGTTTCCGTGAAGTGATCGAAATGGCCTATTATGGTGCACAGGTCATACATCCCAAGACCATCAAACCCCTTTTCGCTAAAAATATTCCACTCTATGTTCGTTGCTTCATCGATCCTTCCCTGCCCGGCACCCTCATACACAGCAAACCGGAGGTGAAACGTTACCCACCCATTATGGTATTGAAAACCAAACAGGTGTTGTTGCAGGTCTATACCCGCGACTATTCCTTCATTACCGAAGAGAATCTCAGCCGTATTTACAACCTCTTTCATGATTGCAAAATCAAGATCAACCTGATACAGAATGCCGCCATCAGTTTTGTGGCCTGTATTGATAATCATCCGGAAAGATTGGAGAAATTATTGGAAGTCCTTCAGAAAGAATATGATGTGAGGAGGAACGAAGATCTGTTTCTCTTTACGGTGAGACATTATACCCAGCATGTATTGAAAGAGGAACTCAAGGACAGAACAGTACTGTTGACGCAAAAGACCCGGCAAACCATACAAATGGTGGTGCGGTAATTGGCAGGTATTCGCTAACTTTAACGCATTCAATCCCGTCTTTACACAAAGAATTATCCTAATTTAGCTAATATGAATATGCCTGCTTTACCCCTGAAATCTGCCATCCTTTATATACTGTGTTTAGTCGCCTCGCCGCTTGTACAGGCTCAGTGGCAGGGTAAAGTGTATGAATCGTTTCAGGATGCAGCCGTCACCGCATCCGGCAACCCCATATTATCTCCCTGGTGCGGTGGAATCAATTCGGTGCAAATCAATCATGCCGATATCAATAACGACGGCAAAAATGATCTCGTGCTCTATGATCAAAATAATGATCTGATCAAAACCTTCATCAATACCGGTAGTAGCGGGCAAATGAAATATACCTACGATCCGATGTATGCCGCCAACTTTCCCTATATCCATAATTATATGCTGCTGCGCGACTACAATTGCGACGGCGTGCCGGATCTGTATCAAAAAGGATTGTATGGTGTGGCGGTTTGGAAAGGATATTATCAAAACAATGAATTGAAATTTACTTTTTTCAAGGACCTCTTCTTCCCGGGCACCAATGGCCCCGTGAATGTGTATGTGCAGCCGGGAGATATTCCGACCATTGCTGATATGGACAACGATGGCGATTTGGATATCATGTCGTTTGAAGTCTTGGGCGCTCAATTGATCTATTACAAAAACATGCGCGTGGAAGATGGTCTGCCTTGTGACAGTATCAAGATGGTGGAGTTTGATAATTGCTGGGGAAAGTTCTTCCAGAATATCAACCGCACGGTTGTCACAGGCGTTTCGTGTAAAGGCATTGCGGCATCGAATAAAAAAAGCCGACATACCGGCAATTGCATCCTGCATATTGATATGGAAGGCGATGGTGATCTGGATTTTGTCGGCGGCAATGTTTCTTTCAATGATGCGCAGGTACTTTACAACAACGGTTCGGATATAGTTCTCGTTCAAGACTCTACGTATAATCACAACGGACATATCCTTCAAATGCCTTCATGGCCCTCCCCGTTTCATATTGATATCGACAACGATGGAGAAAAGGATCTATTGTTTAGCAGTCATAACGACAATCTCACATCGGCCAATTACAATGCCGTGGCCTGGTATAAAAATTATGGAACAAGCACTGCACCGAATTACATATATGAACACGATTCATTGCTCACGCCCGACATGATTGATGTGGGCACTTACAGCTATCCTACTTTTTTCGATTATGATAAAGATGGCAAGAAAGATCTCTTCATCGGCACAGAAGGTTATCTCGACAATAATACCCTGGTGCAAAAAGCTAAGCTTGCCTATTATAAAAATACCAGCGTATCGGGAACAGTTTCGTTTGAATTGATCACCAAAGATTTTCTCAACCTGAGCAGCAAGAATTATAAAGGGATATTCCCAACATTCGGGGATGCCACCGGCGATGGTATCGATGATCTGGTGCTTGGCAATGTGGATGGATATATTGCATTGTATAAAAACTTTGCAACCGCCAATACCCTCACACCCAACTTCATGTGGAGTACCGACAGTATCCCGGGCATCGATGTGGGAAAATACAGTACACCGGTTGTATTCGATTTCGATCAGGATGGCAAGACGGATTTATTGATCGGCAATCAATTGGGCAAACTCGCTTACTACCGCGATACGAGTTCCACGAGTCAGAAGAAACTTTCTCTGCTCACCGTTTCACTCGGTAATTTTCTTGCCGGTGCTACCGGATCTTTTTATGGCTATTGCGCACCCTTTATCGGCAAGATGGATAATACCGGAAAAGACTTTCTCCTCATCGGCAATATCGATGGCACGATTGCGCGCTACGATACCTTCATCAATAACTACAATGATTTTAGTCGCATCGATTCAAATTATTCACTCATTCAAGTACCGAATCGATCTGTACCTGCCGTTGCCGATTTGGATGGAGATGGGAAATACGAAATGGTGGTTGGAAATAAAATGGGTGGACTGCATTATTACAAACAGGTGCTCAATATGGACGTGAGTGTACGAAATGTAGAACCCACTGCTTACAAAGTCGACTACTACCCCAACCCTACAGACGACATTCTTTATCTAAGATTCGTAAATGACCCCGGAAAAGTGAATGCGCAATTGACTTTAGCTGATCTTTCCGGTCGTGTATTACGATCCGAAACTTTTGCGGCATCTCACATTCATTCCTTTGATGTGAAGGGTATGGCACCGGGTGTATATATTGCTCGGCTACACATTGGTGGCCAAGTGATCAGTCAGAAAGTGATCAAGAAGTAAAAGATTCTTAACCACTTCATTTTTATTGATCAGATTTTTTGGGCGGCGAACACGCTTTCCGCTGCAAGTCCTCACTCCTCCTGCGTCGTCACTGCGGGCTTTCCGCTGCAATCGTTGCCGCGGGGCAGGTATGGCCGGAGATATTAGGTTTGAACAATTATAAAGCTATAGCTATTAGCAAAAAATTAGAAGCGTTTATAAATATGAACAAAATTACTATATACAGGTATGGATTTTACCTTTGAAAATTCCAAAAACAAAACGATTTGAAGGTAATAACTACCCGGGGGTAATTCCTTTATATCATAGATTAGGTCACTAGATATATTCCAAGAAACTATCTCATTTGGTTGAACGGTTAAAAAAGTTTGTATTTTATCTACAATGTGATAATGTCTCTCTAAGTTGATTCTTTCCTTCAACGTATCCTTAAATATTAACACTGCGAAAGTATTTGATAGACCAAACGTAAAATCACATATGTCTATATCTTTCTCCATATTTATTTTCGAAATCCCTGTATTTTGTAAACGTAATAAAAAAATATCCCTACCATCCATCCACTTGCGTCTTTCAGTCATTTCAACATTAGAGTATAGCGTATCAGACAAAGCAAACAATTTAATAGTAGCATTAGGAATTCCAGGATCTGATACCATTTCTTTTTGAGCAAAGCAAATTGTAAACACAAATACAAAAAGTAACACCAAGAATACTTTGGAATATATTTTAGTCATCATATTGTTTATACTCATTTGCATTCATTTAAATTTCAATTCCCAATATTTACTTCCTAAAAAATAACCGTCCCGCTAAGTATATTGCTCCGGGCCACGATATGTTTCCAAATCTGCATACACCATCAAATAGAATCATCTATTTCGTTATTAATCTTGTGGCGAAGAATAGAGCATAATTATCCAAACATTCGAATCATTAAATATCATTATAAAAGTAAGGAATAATATTCTAAATATGACTGGATCATATGAATGTACCGAATAGCACACATTTCCCCGCTAACATTTTTGGACTTCCCCAAACCTTAAACATATTCCCCGCCAACAACTTTACACTCCCCGCAATCTTAAATATTTTCCCCGCCAACATTTTAAAACTCCCCGCCAACACATTTGGACTCCCCGGCAAGTCATTTGGGACTCCCGCCGGTCTGGCGGAACGTCCCTAAATCTTTGCGGCTTTCCCCTCGAACTATGCGGGTATCCTCTGGAAGCTTCAGGGTATAACCCACCGCCATTGGGGAAACATCGCCAAGCTTCAGTGACATCTCCGATATGTATAGGGGACTCCTCCCAAGTTCGAGGGTTTCCCCTTGCACTTCAAGGCACTCCCCATTGGGGCAACGGGGAGTCCAAATGAGGTAGCGGGGAGTCCAAATGAGGTAAGGGGGGATGTTAAAATGTTGGCGGGCATAGTATTTATCCCTGCGGGTACTAAATTCCTATTGTCGGGTATTGTTAAAACAGGTTGGAGACTAGTTTCCAATGTCGAGGGGGCGAATTCTTAGAATGAAAATATCCCTTCTCCCTAAATCTATACTTGATCCACAACCTCAGCTTCGGAACTTGCAGCCGGCTCTGCCACTTTCTTCACTTCAAACTCTCGCAAGGTCTTGCTCGTATCTCCATTCACCGTCATTTGTTCCTGGGCTATCATCTGACGAAGTCTCCACTCGAGAAACAAATGACTGAGGGTTTGAGTACATTTCTTTTGCGCTTCATTCAACACTTTACTCCCCTTCTGAAATTCAGCGGTGAGGGATGATTTGATGAGTGCATCATAATGATGAACATCTTTGCTGATGATTTTCTTGCCACCCTCATAAATACGGACCCACGTTTGTTCGGCTATCAGTCGGCCCCACTCATCGCCTTCGGTTTCGTATTCAGCCGGTGAGACTTCCTTCAGCAGTCTTTTCGTTTTCGTAAATTCCTTGGCCGGAATTTGAGAAAAACTCTGAGGATAAAACAACTGTCCTTTTTCATTCAAGAAAGGAAGACCAATGATATTAATGGTATGCAATACACCCGGATGAGGTTTGAAGTAAGGCAATAACCAATAGTAGGCCATCACATCCGTCACACAAGGGCCCAGCCAAAAACACAGTGGTTCTTCTTCCGCGAGCGCTCGCTCCAGGGTTTGCTTAATGGTTTCTTCATCTTTACATTCGATCACAGGTTCTGCCTGAAGCTGACTCCAAAATTGAGTGCGCAAAGCATCGAAACTCAGTTCTTCTTCCGAACTCAATGGACCTATGCCCAAAGTGTCTTGCAACACCACGATGTCGCCTTGCAAATTCTCATCCAATTCAATGGCTGCTTTTAAGTTGTCTGCGGCCAGTTGGCCAACCAATATATGAATCATCGTATGATTAAATTTCTGTTTCTACGATCGCATCTAATTCGATACGCAGATTATTAATAATAAATTCCTGACGCTGTGGGGTATTCTTACCCATATAATATTCCAGCAACTTTTGAATATGTGCTTCACCGGCCAAGAGTACAGGCTCTTTGCGCATATCTTCTCCAATAAATCCGGCAAACTCGGAAGGCGATATTTCTCCCAATCCTTTGAATCGGGTGATTTCCGGTTTACCGCTCAGCTTCTGCACAGCATCCCGCTTTTCTTGTTCGGAATAACAATAAATCGTTTCTTTTTTGTCGCGTACCCGAAACAAAGGTGTATCCAAAATATACACATGTCCATTGCGCACCAAATCCGGAAAGAATTGCAGGAAGAAGGTCATGATCAGTAAACGAATATGCATACCATCCACATCCGCATCGGTGGCAATGACGATATTATTATAGCGCAGTCCTTCTATGCCTTGTTCGATATTGAGGGCATGTTGCAGCAAGTTCATTTCTTCATTCTCGTACACGATCTTTTTGCTCATGCCAAAACAATTGAGTGGCTTTCCTTTCAGACTGAATACGGCCTGAGAATCGACATTGCGTGCCTTCGTAATTGAACCACTCGCACTGTCTCCTTCGGTAATGAAGATGGTGGATTCGAGGCGTTTGGTTTCGAGTTCAAGTTTATTCTTCCCTTCGGCTACATCATCGAAGTGAATTTTACAATCACGTAATTTCCGGTTGTGCAGATTGGCTTTCTTGGCCCTTTCGTTGGCTATCTTTTTGATGCCGGATAATTCCTTGCGTTCATGTTCACTTTGTTCAATT
This sequence comes from Chitinophagaceae bacterium, assembly GCA_016786845.1. Lineage (GTDB taxonomy): Bacteria > Bacteroidota > Bacteroidia > Chitinophagales > Chitinophagaceae > OLB11. The sequence continues at coordinate 339,334 of JAEUVB010000023.1, forward strand.
CGCTTTTTGATAGCTTCTGCAATCGTTGGATTTCGATGCAAATAATTGTCCAATTCCCGCGCCAGAAAATCCTGCATGAAACTTTTCACAGAAGGGCCATTCACATCGACGTTCTGACTACCGAGTTTGGTTTTGGTCTGACTTTCGAACACCGGCTCCACCACCCGTATACTGACAGCAGCCACAATACTCTGGCGAATATCACTAGCTTCATAATCTTTCTTATAAAAATCGCGGACGGTTTTCACGAAGGCTTCCCGAAAGGCTTGTTGATGTGTACCGCCCTGAGTAGTATGCTGCCCATTCACGAAGGAATAAATCTCCTCGCCATAATCATTGCTATGGGTAAGAGCAATTTCAATATCACTTCCTTTTAAATGAATGATGGGATATCGAATCTCATCCACATTGGTTTTTCTTTCCAACAGATCCAATAATCCGTTTTTGGAGATAAACTTCTTTCCATTGAAGTATATCATTAAACCGGCATTGAGGTAGCAATAATTCCACAATTGGTTTTCGATATACTCTTCGATATATTTATAATGCTTAAAAACGGTATTATCCGGAATAAAAAAGATCTCAGTTCCATTTTGTTCCTTGGTGGGCGTTTCCTTGTGTTCCTTGATGAGGTGACCTTTTTCAAATTCGGCCATCTTCATTTTCCCTTCCCGAAAACTTTTTACTGTGAAAATATTGCTCAGGGCATTCACGGCTTTGGTACCTACCCCATTCAAGCCCACTGACTTTTGAAAGACATTGCTGTCGTATTTAGCTCCGGTATTGATCTTACTCACCACATCCACCACCTTACCTAAAGGGATACCCCGGCCAAAATCTCTTACCCTCACCTGTCCGTCTTTCAGTTCGATTTCCACTTGTTTGCCATGCCCCATCGTGTGTTCATCGATACAGTTGTCGATCACTTCCTTGAGCAAGACATAGATTCCGTCGTCCATACTGCTGCCATCGCCCAGCTTTCCGATATACATACCGGGCCTTAGCCTGATGTGCTCCCGCCAGTCGAGCGACCGGATGGAACTTTCGTCATAATCATTCATTCCTTTATTTTCTGCCATTCTTGCCTCTTTTTAGCTCCGCAACTGCGGTACGCAAATGTAATAGACGGCTTTTCAACCTTTAGGGCAATGTTATACACAGATTCGTGGAAAAATGAGCCAATATATCGCATATAACAAAAATCATGTTTTTAAACCCGGCCTCAGGGGTTAACTTTGTTGGATTGTCATTAATTACAGATCCATATGTCTAAAGTAACCTTCCAGAAAAGTAATACGGCTTTCTATTCCACGCTGAAATCCAGGGTAGATGAATATTTCAAAAGTCACCACTTGGAAAAGACAGGGAATTGGGAACTCTATACCAAAACCCTGATTCTGGTGCCATTGGCAGTGGGCCTCTTCTTCAGTGTGCTCTTTTTTCATGATAGTTTATCTGTGGTAGCCTCATTGGGAATGTGCGCTTTATTGGGTCTTACCTTGGCTTCCATGGGATTCAATATCATGCACGACGCCTGCCATGGTGCATATTCCAAAAAGGATTGGGTCAATGAATTGTTGGGTTATTCTCTGAATATCATGGGCGGAAACGCTTTCATCTGGAAGCAAAAGCACAATATCATCCACCATACCTATACGAATGTAGACGGAGTCGATGACGATATTGCCAAAAGCCCCCTGATTCGTCAATGTTATACCCAAAAATGGGTGCCGGCCCACAAATGGCAGCATATCTACATGTTTATCGTTTATGCCATATCCTCGTTTGCTTGGGTATTTATTATGGATTTCAATAAGTATCTGAGTCGTAAAATTTACCGTACGAAAATGTGGGATGTGAACCGCAAAGAACAAATCATCTTTTGGGTAGGCAAACTCTACTATTTGGGCGTATTCATATTACTTCCGATTTCTATTGTAGGGTTAAAGGCTTGGGCCATTGGTTTTGGCGTGATGCATGTCACCATGGGATTATCACTGGCGCTTGTATTTCAATTGGCACATGTGGTAGAAGGTGCTCAGTTTGAAGAAGCTTATGATGACAAACACATTGAAAACGATTGGGCCATACATCAGGTGGTGACCACTGCGAACTTCGCACCTAAGAATTTATTGGTTCGTTGGTATGTGGGTGGATTGAATTATCAAATCGAACATCATCTGTTTCCTAAAGTAAGTCATGTGCATTATCCGGCTATCAGTCAAATTGTGAAAGATGTATGCAAAGAGTATCACATCAATTACAATGAATTCAAAACAACCCGGAGTGCCATACTTTCTCATATTAAAATGATGAAAGAATTTGGTGATCATCCGCAACCGGTAGCCGCATAAGTTTATTGCTTCTCCGCGAAATTTCTTAAGTAGCTGCATTCCTGATAGACTTCACGATAGTAATCCGAATTCTTGTAGGTTTTATAGAATTCAGTAAACCAGGGATTATTCTCACTCGCCCATCGACTGTATACATCTCCCCTCCCCGCTTCGGCAAAAGAATAATAAGGTAGTTTTTCAGGACATCTTTTTTGCGCACATTTAGCCATCATCCATAAGGCTTGTTGTTTGACTGCACCTTCATTGGACGATTTGTACACCTCCTGAAATAATTGGTAAGCACTTTCAGCAAAATAGTATTGACTCTCAAAAAAACTGTATTGCTGATTCGGCAATTTCATATAAGGCTCCATACTGGATGATTCACGATGAAACCACCAAGCCTTACCACAACGACCATGATAGGATAAGGAATAAAGTGCACAAGCCAGTTTGAATTTGCTGTTCACATTCCCTTCAGACTCATTCTGCAATCGATGAAGTGAGTCTGCCAAATCGATGAGTGAAATAGATTGCTGATCATCTTCCGGGTAGGCATCCTGAAAGTCGCGAATGTGGGCCACAAATGGATTCGGAATATTCTGAGCCGACAGCCCACTCTTCTTAAGCCCCTTATGAGCTTCATCAAATTGAAACTTTCTCAGATACTTTACAGCAATGATTTCGTCGATCAAAGGATCGGTATAAGAATTTGCCCCCATGAGCCATTTGGTATATGGCCGCAACGATTCATGATTCAATTGTTTCAGCCTTTGCAACTGAGCCACATTTAATCTGAGATCCATCATTTTACCGGAAAGACGCCACACATTGTCGCTGAATGATTTTCCAATTTGTACCCCTTTCACCATCACCCCTTCATCATTATAATAGGCACTTTGATCTTCATATTTCACATAACTGAATAAGGTACTTAAAGTATCATGACTTTGAATATAGACATGCGGTAAAATAGAACGGGTAAAATCACGATAACTTTTTTGATAAAAGGCATCTTTTTCCGCCAACTTTTCAAACCAAATTAATTCAGTCAAATGTTGATCTTCAAATTGGACACTCATCTTTTTTTGCGAAAAGAAATCACGAATGAGGGCGATGATGCGAATTTGATTGGCGGTTCTTCCATTCGGGTTCGATTGCTTGGCTAAGGTTAAAAGTCGGTCGGCTTCATTATGGTCTTCATGTAAAAGGTGCAGATATGCAGCTGCCATATACCAAAGTGCCGGGTTTTTCAGTTTACCCGAACCGGCCGAAGTTTCCAGGAAAAGACAGAAAGATTTGATCTGTTTCATTGATTCATGTTGCAATGCGTACCATGCTTCCACTTCTTCCTTTCCGGGCTTGTAGTCGAGTTCCGACCAATACTGATCAAAAATGCGATAGCCTTTTTCGACCTGAAATTTATAATCTGCATAGGCCGCTTCATGCTTATTAATTTCACGTATGAGTATGACATCCAACAAATCATTGGTCGGTTCCAGTTGAAAGATGTGATTGAGATCCTCCTGATGAAGAGATTGAGTATTCCTTAATGCACGCATGCCATACACCACTGCCTTTTCATGATCATTGGTACAACGACGGATCACTTTCTCAACCTCTTGATCATGTGTACACCAATCGTAACCGATGAAATTAGCATGATGAAAATTGTAGTCTTTGGCCTGGTCAAATAATTTTGAAAACAAATAAGCAGCCTCATCCTTACGACCTGTTCGATAGAGGCATCCGGCCTTGAGAGAAACTAATCGATCGGAAACCGAACTTTGATTGATGTGAATGGGTGCAGCCAGGCTATCGTAGAGTTTTAATGCCCTCGAATATTTCTTGCCATAAAAAGCCATTCGTACTACTTGAAAAGCATATCGACTTTTGATCTCAGGTTGCTTTGCCGCTTGATATAATTGCTTACCGTTTCGGATCAAGCGATTGATCAACAGACTATCTAAAACGGGCTGATCCCATTCATTTTGTGCAGCAGTGGCTATTGGTTCACATTGTTTGGCAAACATCAGATATCCCAATGCTTCCAGATTTTTAGCCTTTAAAAACCAGATAGTCATTTCATTCGCCAACATCGAATCAGGCAGCGAATTGGATTTATTTTTTTCTATTCGATCGTATAAGTTTTTCAAATGTTCATAGGTGTAATGATAGACAAAATCAGAAATGGATTGTTTTGCCACTCCTCCATTTATCATCCCTTGCCATTCCTCAATATTTCTTTCTTCCAGAGATGCATAGGATTTATTTTCAGAATTGTCTTCACACTCAAAAAATTTACTGAAAGGAGCATAAGCATAAGGCGTCATGTTTTTAGCAGTCACCAATGCCGGCGACATAAAGCTGGTATAGCTGTCACATTCATCCGGTCCCCAACCACAACTGTAGGAAACCAATCCAAGGGTCAAAATGGAAACAGTGATGATGCTACAACTGATCCACAATTTTTTGAAGTTCATAAGCGGGGTAATTTTTTAAAATGTCCGGACTCAGGTGAAAGAACAAAATCGTCATACTGTCATGATGAGTACGTCCTCGCAAATCATTTGAGAATTTCATCAACTGATCAATGGATACTGATTCAAATCTCAATTCATCACCCTTTTGAAAGTGATAATCCAACCATGCGGTATCTGATTGACAGGAATACAAATGTTCCTTCGCCTGGATAAAGTTAGGATTATTTACTACAGACTGTTCATTTACATCACGAATTAAACCTTTAAACCGTTGGTCACGAAACCAGACGGTCCATTGAAATAGCGGCAAAGCGATATCTAAATTGAGTGGGTAGGTCGATAGATGCTTGAGATAATCCGCTGCGATTTCAGCTTCAAAAATAGAATTTCGATGGCCATATTCTTTCAAGTTCCCCATATTGTAGCACATCAGTAGGCCTTTGTCTACCGGTGGTATGCCCGCCATCGATCGATGTTTGATTTGATGTAAGCGTATCGTTGCCGAGAATTTCTTATTCGAGAAAATGGGTTGATATCTTAATTTTTTCAATAAATCAAAATATAGCTGTTTCGTTTTGGGAGTCCAATCACAATCCCATTGAATTTCGTCAAAATGCCATTGGTATTCCTTCGTCATTTGCTGAACCAATCGAGCAATCCTTGCAGCCATGCTGTCTGTATCGGATGCGTATAAAATCGCTTCTCGAGTCATGTAAACAACCGGTACAATGTTCCTGGATGTTGAATTTTCGGAATTAGTAATTTTGGAAATAGGAATAATATCTATATGCTTGTCTGATCGGGTAATCGTATCAAGATCAAATAGACGGATATAAAGAGTCTTCGCATGAAGGCTATCCAGACATAATTGTTCCCGGGCACTGATGTTAAAATCGGTCCGCCAATAGTAAAATGAAATTTGTTTTTCTTTTATCCCATTCTGACAGGAACAAATTAATAATAGCAAAGCGAGGTAGAGACCTCTCATCGTGTGGTTAAATTGATAGCGTTGAAAACAAATTCGCATTCTTTCTTTCATTGGCTTCAATTTCAATAAAAGAAGACAGAATATCTGCTTTTTGTTTACGTACAACGATCGTATGTTCAAAGTGGGCAGAGGGTTTTTCATCCTTCGTAACTATGGTCCAATCGTCATCCGCACAAAAAACATCTTTTTTACCCAGGTTAATCATCGGTTCTATAGCAATCACTAATCCATCCTGCAATTTCAGCCCATTCCCTCTCCTACCGTAATTAGGCACTTCAGGTTCTTCGTGTAGTTTTCTTCCTAAACCATGGCCGGTCAGTTCGCGAACCACGCCATAACCATGTTTAATTTCCGTATGTTCTTGAACGGCATATCCAATATCGCCTATACGATTACCAACAATGGCTTTTTCAATACCTTTATATAAGGATTCTTTGGTTACGGATAACAGTTTCTGGAGTTCCGGGTCAATTTCACCGATGGCGAAGGTATACGCACTATCGCCTATGTAACCATTCCAAAATACACCGGTATCCACACTGACAATGTCACCTTCCTGCAATTCATCATCACTCAAGGGAATTCCATGCACCACTTCTTCATTGACACTGATACAACAAGTTGCAGGAAAACCCTTATAACCCTTAAATGCGGGTTCCGCTCCATGATCCCGAATGACAGTTTCAGCTAACTGATCAATTTCAATTGTTGAAATTCCCGGACGTATCATGAGTGCTACTTCAGCCAATACTTTAGATACTAAAAGACAGCTTTTACGGATTAGTTCTACCTCTTCGTTGGTTTTATAATAAATCAATGTATGTATTTTTCTGGATGTAAAGGTAATCAAACAATCATTAGAAAATGGATGAGGCGATTATTACTCATAAAAAAAGGGTTACCGAAGCAACCCTTTTCAGAAAATAATGTTTTGGTTATGCTTGAACCGGTTGGCGGCCTGTGATACGACCGGTTTTCATCAGTCCATCATAGTGGCGCATCAGCAATTGGCTTTCGATTTGTTGTAAAGTGTCTAACACAACACCCACCATAATCAGCATAGATGTACCTCCGTAGAAGCTAGCCCATCCACTGGTCATTTTCATTTGCTGAGCCAAGCCCGGCAGAATTCCAATCAGTGCCAGAAAGATGGCTCCCGGTAAGGTAATGCGATCCATAATGGCACCGATATAATTTGCTGTATCAGTACCCGGTTTAATACCCGGAATGAATCCATTATTACGCTTCAGATCATCAGCCATTTGATTTGGATTGAAGATCAAAGCCGTATAGAGATAAGTGAAAGCGATCACCAAAATAGCATAAATAATATTATACCACATCGATCCCGGATCACTTAAATGTTTAACAATTCCCTGTGCGGTATCACTATTTGAGAAACCAACCACCGTAGAAGGAATAAATAACATAGCTTGTGCAAAGATGATCGGCATTACACCGGCACTATTCACTTTAATTGGAATAAAATCGCGACTACCGGATACATCTTTCACTGAAGTAGCTCCGACGATTCGGCGGGCATAATTCAATGGAATACGACGTGTCCCTTGTACCAACATAATGATAGCCATAATGATGACCACCATAAAAGCGATTTCAATTAAGAAGATCAACAGACCGCCACCACCGGCACCTTGTGTCTGTGATTGGAGTTCCTGCATGAAAGAATGTGGCAAACGGGCGATGATTCCTGCAGTGATAATTAATGAAGTACCATTACCAATACCTTTATCTGTAATTTTTTCACCCAACCACATGACAAACAAAGTACCTGTTGTCAAGACCACGACTGTAGAAATCACCCACAACATATTGTCATTAATGATGGCACTGCCGTTTTGGCTACGCAAATAAGTAATATATCCGATAGATTGGAATAAAGTAACGGCAACAGTTACATAACGAGTGATCAAGTTAATTTTCTTACGACCGCTTTCTTCTTTCGACATTTTCTGCAATTGCGGAATAGCAATTTGAGCTAATTGCATGGCAATACTGGCGGAGATATAGGGCATGATCCCTAATGCAAAGATGGATGCGTTGTTAAACGCACCACCGGCAAACATATTAAACAAACCTAACAAACCATTCTGAGAGGTACTTGTTGAAATGTCATTTGGATTAATCCCTGGTAGAACTACATGGCAACCCACGCGATAAACCAGTAGTAAGGTAAGCGTGAAGATAATTCGGTTCTTCAGTTCGTCTATGCTCCAGATATTTTTTAAAGTATCTATAATTTTTTTCATGCTGCTACTTTGTTCGTAATTTGAGGATGCAATTTATATTTTATAAATCGGTTTTCAAACATAAATTTTATACCTCCGCACACTTCAGTATTCGACGGATATAAGTCTGTAACCAAAGGGTTGTCTGATTAAATTAAATGATTTCAACAGTTCCACCGGCAGCTTCAATCGCTTGTTTAGCGGTGTCACTTACAGCGTTTACCCTGAAGGTCAATTTTGATTTCAATTCGCCCTTACCCAATATTTTTACCAGATCTGTACGATTTACCAAACCGGTGATATACAGGCTTTCAGGACTTACTTCATCGAGTTTATAACGTTCAACCAAAGCATCAAGCTGACCGAGGTTCAATACTTTATAATCAACTCGGTTGATGTTCTTGAAACCACGTTTTGGCAAACGGCGATGTATAGGCATTTGACCACCTTCACTACCGCGGCGTTGGTTGTAACCGGCACGACTTTGAGCACCTTTGTTACCTTTTGTGGAGGTTCCACCCTTGCCGGATGAGTTACCGCGGCCCAGTCTTTTCTTCTTACTATGTGTTGAACCTTCAGCAGGTTTTAAGGAATGTAAGTTCATGGAAATTATTTTTCAGTTTTTACTAAATGTTCTACTTTTTTGATCATGCCCAAAATCTGAGGCGTTGATTCATGCTCTACAGATTGGCTGATTTTCTTTAAGCCAAGTGCCCTCAGGGTTGCCTTTTGGCGCTCTGAACGGTCTATAGAACTCTTGACTTGTGTTATTTTTATCTTACTCATGTTCGTTCAAATTATGAATTGATGATATTTCCTTTCGGACTATCCGTTGAATACTTTTTTCAGGTTGATGTTACGATCTTTGGCTACTTGAATCGGCTCACGCATCTGCGCTAAAGCAGCAATCGTCGCTTTAACCACATTATGCGGATTTGCTGATCCTAAAGATTTTGCCAATACGTCGGTAATTCCTGCACTTTCCAAAACAGCACGCATACTACCTCCGGCGATTACTCCCGTACCATGAGAGGCGGGCTTAATCATCACTTTAGCAGCGCCTGCCTTAGCCAGGATATCATGAGGTACAGTTCCTTTCAGGACAGGTACTTTCACCAAATTCTTCTTGGCATCATCGATCCCTTTTTGAATGGCCATTTGTACTTCCTTCGCTTTACCTAAACCCTGACCTACTACACCGTTGCCGTTACCAACCACAACCAGCGCAGAGAAACTGAAGGTACGTCCACCTTTGGTTGTTTTAACCACACGATTGACGGACACTACTTTCTCCTGCAATTCAATTTCGCCGGATTTTACTTTATTTGTTTCTGTTTTAGACATTTCTGTTATTTAAAAAATCGTTTAATAGAATATTAGAATTTCAATCCGCCTTCACGTGCACCATCAGCTAATGACTTAACACGTCCGTGATAAAGATAGCCTCCGCGATCGAAAACGCAGTCCTGAATTCCTTTGGCCAAAGCTGCGGCGGCAATTGCCAAACCTACTGCTTTAGATTTCTCCACTTTGTTACCGGTGGTAGCCATGCTTTTATTGCGACTATTGGCAGAGGCCAAGGTCACTCCTGTTGAATCATCAATCAACTGAGCATAAATTTCTTTATTGCTGCGAAATACAGACAAACGTGGTTTTGCGGTCGTTCCTGAAACTTTCTTGCGGATTCTCCACTTGAGTTTTTGTCTTCTGATTACTTTAGCGTCCATTGTTTTATGTTTTGTGAAAATGACTGTTAACCATTTTCAGATGTTACAAATATTATTTACCGGCGGCTTTACCTGCTTTACGACGGATATACTCACCTACATACTTCACACCTTTACCTTTGTATGGTTCCGGTTTACGCAGACTTCTGATTTTAGCGGCCACCTGTCCGATAAGTTGCTTATCCGACCCTTCCAAAGAAATAATCGGGTTGGCTCCTTTCTCGGTAATCGTGTTTACTTTCAATTCCTTTGGAATTTCAAATATAATATTGTGAGAATAGCCAAGTGCTAAATCAAGGATATTTCCTGTATTAGAAGCTTTAAAACCCACACCGACCAATTCCAGATTTCTTTTGTAGCCTTCAGTTACACCCTTGACCATATTAGAAATCAGGGAGCGATAAAGACCATGGAGTGCACGATGACGGATTTGATCTGTAGGACGAGTAATTTCGATGATACCGTCTTTTACTTCCACTTTAATATCGCGGTCTACTTGTTGTTTGAGTTCACCCTGAGGTCCTTTCACAGTAATTTCGTTGGCACTGCTGACATTCAGCGTAACGCCTGCGGGCAATGTGATGGGTTGTTTTCCTATACGAGACATGATGTTTTTTTATTTATGAGTTGAAAACAAATGATGTTTTTCGAATTGTTATTGAGTTCAATTAAAAGATATGGCATAATACTTCACCACCTACTTTATTGGCTTTGGCTTCTTTATCCGTCATCACACCTTTAGATGTGGAAAGGATAGCGATTCCCAAACCGCTTTGTACGCGACGGATCTCATCCGGCTTTGCATACTGACGAAGACCCGGGCGACTCACACGCTCCAAACCACGAATGGCAGGAAGCTTGGTATTCACATCGTATTTCAGGGCGATTTTAATCAGGCCTTGTTTATTGTCTTCTTCGAACTTATACTTCAGGATATATCCTTTATCGTACAAAATCTCAGTCATTCTTTTTTTCAGGTTAGAAGCCGGGATTTCCACAATACGATGTCCTGCCATCTGGGCATTACGGATGCGGGTGAGGAAGTCTGCTATTGGATCTGTTACCATTTTATTTACTGTTAAGTTTTGTTATTGTTGATAGTGTTTCTATGGTCATGGGAAGAAACGAAGCCCTTTTTTCAATTATTACCAGCTTGCTTTGCGCACTCCAGGAATTAATCCATTGAGGGCCATATCGCGGAACATAATTCGGGAAATCCCGAAGTGTCTCATATACCCTCTTCCACGGCCGGTGAGCTGACATCTGTTTTTCAAGCGAACAGGTGATGCGTTCTTAGGCAGCAAATCCAGTGCGGCATAATCACCGGCAGCTTTCAGTGCCTTACGCTTATCAGCGAATTGGGCGACCATGCGTTCACGTTTGCGTTGGCGGGCTTTAATTGATTGTTTTGCCATGTTCTATTAATTATTTTTTGGAGTTATGTTTTTAAAAGGCATTCCCAGTTCTTTCAGCAATTCATAGGCTTCTTCGTTGGTACGAGCAGTCGTTACGAAAGTAATATCCATACCGCTAATACGGGGTAATTTATCAATATCGATTTCCGGGAAGATGATTTGCTCATTGATACCAATGGTATAGTTACCACGGCCATCAAACGCTTTTTCATTTACTCCTTTAAAATCACGTACACGTGGCAGGGATACTGCTACGAAGCGATCCAGAAAGTCGTACATATTTTTGCCACGGAGTGTTACTTTAGTTCCGATAGGCATATTCTTTCTCAATTTGAAATTGGAGATATCTTTTTTAGACATCGTAGCGATAGCACGCTGACCGGTGATATTGGTCATCTCTTCAACAGCGATATCAATCAATTTCTTATCAGATACTGATCCTTTCACACCCTGATTCAAGCAAATCTTTACTAATCTTGGGCATTGCATGACGGTTTTATAACCGAATTTCTTCATTAATGCAGGTACGACCTCAGTGCCGTATTTCGTCTGCAAACGTGGAATGTAAGTTGCTGTATTCATTATTTGATTACCTCCCCTGATTTTTTAGATATTCTAATAGCTTTACCATCTTTACGCTCGCGACGGATTTTGGTAGCTGCTTTCGCTTTCGCATCCCACAGCATCACATTGGACATAGAAATAGGTCCTTCCTCCTTTACAATCGCTCCTTGCGGATTTTGCGCATTAGGCTTTTTATGTTTCGTTTTGATATTCACACCTTCAACCAATACACGAGGACTGGTTTCGTCAGGGATAACAGACAATACCGTTCTTGGGGTATTTCTGTCTTTATCCGATCCGGAAATAACGACAACCTGGTCGCCTTTTTTGATGGAATATTTTGGTTTAAATCTGCTTTTCACTTTATTCTGATTTATTAATATTAAAGCACTTCTGGTGCCAGAGAGATAATTTTCATGTACCCTTTATCGCGCAGTTCACGAGCCACCGGCCCAAAAATACGTGTACCACGTGGTTCATCCGAAGCATTGAGCAATACCACCGCATTGTCATCAAATCGGATATATGAACCATCTTTACGACGGAGTTTGTTTTTAGTACGAACGATTACAGCTTTAGCAACAGTCCCTTTTTTGACACCGCCACCTGCCATCGCATCCTTCACGGTTACAACGATTTTGTCACCGATGTGGGCATAATCCTGACCGGAATTACCCAGCACACGAATACACAGGACTTCCTTGGCTCCACTATTGTCGGCTACAGTTAATCTACTTTCTTGTTGTATCATTTTGTTTAATTATATTTTTTTACTTTAGTGGCAATCAATTAGTTATGCCATATTGCTGAATCATTACTAGAGAAAAATTATTTCACTTTTTCAACGACTTCAACCAATCTCCAGCATTTATTTTTGCTCAGTGGACGGGTCTCCATGATCTTCACGATGTCGCCAATTGAGCACTCGTTCTTTTCATCATGCGCCATGAATTTAGTCGTTTTTTTCAGGAATTTTCCATAGATCGGATGTTTTACCTTACGTTCAACCGCTACGGTAATGGTCTTTTCCATTTTGTTGCTGGTGACCTGTCCGGTACGTATTTTACGACGACCTCTTAATGTTGTTGTATCTGACATTGTTGGTATGATTTATTAATTAGAATCCAATTTGTTTTCTGCGTTGTTCAGTCTTCAGTACTGCAATCTCACGACGCAGAATACGAATGGCCATAGGATTTTCGACCGGCGTGATGGCGTGAGAGAAAGTCAAACGCTTCAGACGCAACTGGCTGTCCTCAATCTGCTTTTGGATGTCCTCTGCACTCATTGCGCGGACTTCCTGCGTTTTAGTTGTTTTTTTTGTTGTTGCCATTTTCTTTCAATTTTAGTAGATTATGCTTCTGCAAAGTCTCTACGGATTACAAATTTAGTTGCGACCGGTAATTTCTGTGCAGCCAAAGCCAAGGCTCCTTTTGCGACTTCCAGAGATACACCTGAAATTTCGAACATGATACGTCCGGGTTTAACCACGGCAGCATAGAATTCCAGATTACCTTTACCCTTACCCATACGAACCTCAGCAGGTTTGCGGGTAATTGGCTTATCAGGGAAAATACGAATCCAAACAGATCCTTCACGTTTCATATGACGGGTCATGGTCTGACGAGCAGCTTCAATTTGACGGTTTGTGATCCACTTAGGTTCCAACGATTTCAAACCGAAGGTTCCAAAGGCTAATGTATCACCACGTTTGGCTTCTCCTCTGATTCTTCCTTTGTGTGCTTTTCTGTGTTTCGTTCTTTTTGGTTGTAACATGTTCTATATAATTATTAGACTTGTTCGTTAATTTGTTTTTTTATTTCTGACGTCTGTTGCCGCCACCGCCGCTTCTGTTTCCACCGCCACCGCCTTTGCGGTCATCGCGACGATCAGAGAATCCACCTGGTCTTTCAAATCCGCCGACGCGCTTTTCGTTACCGGCAATGATATTCGGGTTCAAATCTCTTTTCGCCAATACTTCACCTTTACAGATCCATACTTTGATACCAATCTTACCGTAAACGGTTTGAGCAAATACGTTGGCATAATCGATATCCATACGGAAGGTATGCAATGGCGTACGTCCTTGTTTCATTTCTTCACTACGTGCGATCTCCGCACCACCGATACGACCACCGACTTTCACTTTGATTCCTTCAGCACCCATACGCATGGTAGTTTGTATAGACATTTTGATGGCACGCTTGTAGTTCACACGACCTTCAATTTGCTTAGCAATTGAATCGGCAACGATTTGCGCATCCAATTCAGGGCGGCGAATCTCCAGAATATTGATCTGAACATCTTCCTTGCCGGTCAATTTCTTCAATTCTTCTTTGATACGATCTACTTCTTGTCCGCCTTTACCAATGATGATACCCGGGCGCGAAGTATGGATCGTTACAATCAACTTGCCTAACATACGCTCGATCACAATTTTGGCGATACCGCCTTTATTGATCCTTGCATTCAGGTAAGTTCTGATCTTGTTGTCTTCGATCAGTTTACCGGCATAGTCTTTCTTACTGCCATACCAGCTGCTATCCCATCCACGGACGATGCCTAAACGGCTAGCTATCGGATTAGTTTTTTGACCCATTTGTTTGTTTTAGTTTTCGAATCGTACAGGCAACTGTAAGGTCCGTTATGCTGTTAAATTATTTAGTTTGTTCAGTTTTTTGATCCACAATCAAGGTAACGTGATTACTGCGCTTCAATTTACGATACGCACGTCCCTGAGGAGCCGGCATCATACGTTTGATCGTACGTGCACCATCTACAAAAATGGTTTTCACATACAGACCTGCTACATCACTTCCTTCATTTTTAACACTCCAGTTAGCTACGGCACTCAGCAAAAGCTTTTCGAGTGGAGTAGAAGAATGTTGGGCATTAAATCGTAAAAAGCTAACCGCTTTTTCTACGTCCATACCACGAATCACGTCTGCGAGCAAACGCATTTTACGGGGTGAGGTCGGATAATTTCTTAAACGTGCTACTGCTTCCATTGTTATATAATTTCTTTATTTGCTTCCGCTGTGTGATTTAAAATTACGAGTTGGTGCAAATTCACCCAATTTGTGCCCTACCATGAATTCGGTAACATACACCGGGATAAATTTGTTGCCATTATGAACGGCGAAGGTTTGACCAACAAAATCCGGCGTGATCGTTGAGCGTCTGCTCCAAGTTTTGACCACTGCTTTCTTTGCCTTCCCTTCCACGATGTTCATCACTTTCTTTTCAAGCTTGGCATCTATATAGGGGCCTTTTTTAATTGAACGAGCCATTAATTACTGATTTTAGTTTGTTTTTAATTTTTTACCGTTGCTACGTACGATGATCAACTTATCTGATCCTTTTTTCTTACGTGTCTTCTCGCCTTTAGCGTATTTACCGGTACGTGAGCGCGGATGACCTCCGGAAGAACGACCTTCACCACCACCCATCGGATGATCGACCGGGTTCATGGCCACACCACGATTACGCGGTTTGATACCTTTCCAACGATTACGACCGGCTTTACCCATAGATTCGAGTGCATGATCGGAGTTAGATACAGACCCTACGGTCGCACAGCAATTGATCAATACTTTACGAAGTTCACCGGAAGGCATTTTCAATACCGCATATTTTTCTTCCTTCGCATTGAGCTGGGCAGACGCTCCTGCACTGCGTGCAATGACACCACCCTGTCCTGGCTGAAGTTCAATGTTATGAACAATAGTACCTAAAGGCATATTCTTCAAGGGTAATGTATTCCCTAATTCCGGAGCAATGGTATCACCGGCTTGAACCTTCATGCCTACCTGAATACCCTGTGGGGCAATGATATAGCGTTTCTCACCATCTGCATAGTGCAAAAGAGCGATGAAGGAAGTACGGTTTGGATCGTATTCTACAGAATTTACGGTCGCCTCGATATTCTTCTTGTTGCGTTTGAAATCGATCTGACGGTACATTTTTTTATGTCCACCACCGATATAACGCATTGAACGACGGCCCTGAGCGTTACGTCCACCTGTTTTCTTAGCCGGCTCCAACAATGACTTTTCAGGTACATTGGTAGTAACTTCTGCAAATGCATTTCCGATTCTCCATCGGGTGCCTGCTGTGACCGGTTTATATTTCTTTAATGCCATTTTCTTTGTCTATTTATTAAAATGCGTATAAATCAATTGTTTCTCCTTCAGCTACGGTTACGGTAGCTTTTTTATAGGCCGGCTTACGACCTGTAATCACACCTGCTTTGGTCATACGGGATTTTGATTTCGCCGGAACCACACATGTGTTTACGTCATCGATACGTACATTGTAAAACGTTTCGATCGCTTTTTTGATCTCCAGTTTGTTCGCACGTCTGTCGACTACAAACGTATAGCGGTTAAACTTTTCGGTTTGTTTGTTGACCTTTTCGGTAACGATTGGTTTTTTTATGATATCGGATGGGTTCATCGTCTATTGTTTTATTTGAATTAAGCTTCGGTTTCAGTCTCAGCGAATTGCTTCACCACATTTTCGGTTAACAATAATGTCGTAGCATTCATCACATCATAAGTATTGGCATCATGAAAGATGTTAGCCTTTACACGTGGAATGTTGCGGGTACTGAGGTAAGTATTGTAATTATCTTCTGGCATCAGGAACAAGGTTTTCTTGTCACCCAATTTCAAGTTATTGATAATGGCTGCAAACTCACGGGTTTTAGGCGTTTCCATTTGAATATCCTCAACCACGACGATGCTATTGGATTTTGCTTTGTGTGAAAGCGCTGAGTAGAATGCCAGATTTTTAACCTGACGATTCAACTTGAATGAATAATCGCGGGGCTTTGGTCCGAAAATGGTACCACCACCCTTGTACAAAGGATTACGGATATTCCCTTTACGGGCACCACCGGTTCCTTTCTGGCGATGAAGTTTGCGTGAAGCACCTTGTACCTCTGCACGGGTTTTCACTTTATGAGTACCCTGGCGTTGAGCAGCGAGGTACTGTTTCACGGCGAGGTAGATCAGGTGATCATTGGGTTCCATCCCAAAAAACTCAGCAGGTAATTCTACTTTACGACCTGTGGCTTCTCCTTTTATATTTAATACGTCTACTTGCATACTACTTTTGAATTAATACGATTGAACCATTGAAACCCGGTACGGAACCACTCACGAGGATATAGTTCTTTTCAGGGAATACTTTTAATACTTTCAGGGCTTTCACCTTAACGCGATCACCACCCATTTGGCCGGCCATACGCATTCCTTTAAATACACGTGAAGGATATGAAGATCCGCCGATAGAACCCGGTGCACGGGAACGATCATGCTGACCATGGGAGGCTTCACCCACCCCGGAAAATCCGTGACGTTTCACAACTCCCTGAAAACCTTTACCCTTAGTGGTACCGATTACACTCACCATGTCACCTTCAGCGAAGATGTCACAGTTAATGGTATCACCCAGATTCAGGTTCAGTTCGCAATTGCGAAGTTCTTTTACAACAGATTTAGCACCCGTATTAGCCTTCGCGAAGTGCGTCAACATAGAACGGTTGCTGTTTTTTTCTTTTTTATCACCAAAGGCAATTTGCAACGCACTATAACCATCGTTTTCAGCCGTCTTGACCTGTGTCACTACACATGGGCCGGCCTCTATGATGGTACAAGCTGTTTGCTTACCGTTTGCTTCGAAAATGCTGGTCATGCCAACTTTTTTTCCTATTATTCCTTTCATTCTCTTTTACTATTTTTAGTCAGCGCCTGGATTTACCAG
This sequence comes from Chitinophagaceae bacterium, assembly GCA_016786845.1. Taxonomy (GTDB): domain Bacteria; phylum Bacteroidota; class Bacteroidia; order Chitinophagales; family Chitinophagaceae; genus OLB11. Next base: position 356,859 of record JAEUVB010000023.1, read on the forward strand.
GATGACGTGGTCTGTAATATATAAATGGTTTGAAGTACTTATGCTTTGATCTCTACTTCTACTCCCGATGGCAGATCCAGCTTGGATAATGCATCAACCGTTTTAGAGGAAGACGTGTAGATGTCCAGCAAACGCTTATGCGTACAAAGCTGGAACTGCTCACGGGCTTTCTTGTTTACGTGCGGAGAACGTAAAACGGTGAAGATTTTCTTGTCTGTGGGTAATGGCATGGGACCGGTTACCACAGCGCCTGTACTGCGAACTGTTTTGGCGATTTTCTCAGCCGATTTGTCCACCAGGTTATGGTCGTAAGATTTTAATTTAATTCTGATTCGTTGCGACATAAAATGAGTCCCTACTTATTTTTGGGAGTGCAAAGGTAATCGCTTTCTGTTATGCAACAAATATTTTTCGGGATTTATTTTACTTTTTTAGCCTAAAAACCAACTTATTTTCCCCTTTTGACAAATATATGAAACAAATTTATCATTTATACCCCCTTCCCATAAATGTTGAATGCAGATTGTTTAAGGATTACAAGCTTCTGACTTATTATTGCACTCTCCATGAAAGTCGCCGGTTTTACTATCATTAAAAACGCCGTGAAATACGGATATCCCCTCGTTGAGAGCCTGTCTTCCCTCCTGCCCCTCTGTGATCAGGTGTTTGTACTGGCCGGTGATAGCGACGATGGTACTGAAGATTTAATACGATCCATAAGCTCCGACAAAATCGTCATACTCCAATCGGTTTGGGATAAAACGCTTACTCAGAACGGCGAGATCCTGTCGGTGGAAACCAATAAAGCCCTGGCCGCCATACCGCCTGAATACGATTGGTGCATTTATTTGCAGGCCGATGAGGTGATCCACGAAAATGATTACCCCGAAATCAAAGCCGGCATGTTGCAATATCAACAGCATGCTCTTGTACAGGGGCTATTGTTTCAATACAAACATTTTTGGGGCAGCTACGATTATATCTGTAATTCCACTCGCTGGTACCGAAAGGAAATCCGAATCATCAAAAACGATAAAGAAATTTTCTCCTTTAAAGATGCTCAGGGATTTCGCTATCGTCCCAATGAAAAACTCAATGTGGTTGAACTAAACGCTTGTATCTATCATTACGGCTGGGTTAGACCGCCAAAAAAAATGCAAGCCAAACATGCAGGGGTGCAACAATATTGGGATAATCAGGCCGCCCCGGTAGCTGATACCGACGACTTCGACTATTCTCAAATTGATAGCCTCGCACGCTATACAGGCTCGCATCCGCGAGTGATGCAGACCGTAATCGCAGAGTATAATTGGGATTTTAAATATATCCCTGGTCTCGTAGAATTAAGTCCTAAAGAAAAATTCAAGCGTATACTCGAAAAGCTCACCGGCTATCGCTTCTTCGAATATAAAAATTATAAGATCATACCTGCTTCAGAATTAAAAAAACATCAACCAATATCTCATCCGGCCGTTTGATATCACGATTACTTACATCCGGCCTAAAACGATTATCCAATTATGTTTACTACACCCATTTGGCTCGAACGAACTGACCTCCTGATCGGTGCCGATCATTTAGAAAAACTACAACAAACCAATGTGCTTCTGGTGGGACTCGGTGGCGTGGGCAGCTTCGCAGCCGAATTCCTGGCCCGTGCCGGCATCGGCAAAATGACCATCGTGGATGGCGACGTAGTGGATATTACCAATGTCAACCGACAGCTCCCGGCTCTGCATACGACCGTGAAACAAAGCAAGGCCCTGCTGATGGAAGAACGCATCAAGGCCATCAACCCCGGTATTCAATTGCGCACCATCAATCAGTTTCTCAATCCAGATGATACGATTGAAGTCGTGAACAGCGAAGACTATGATTATGTACTCGACTGTATCGATTCCATCACCCCTAAACTTAATCTCATCAAAACGGCCATCGACAAAGGTTGCAAAATCATGAGCAGTATGGGTGCAGGCGGCAAGGTCGATTCGATGAAAGTGCAATACGCCGATATCTCCCGAACACACATGTGCCCTTTCGCTTTTTACTTAAGGAAAAGATTGCGCAAGCTCGATATTCATTCAGGACTCATGACGGTCTTCTCCGAGGAATCGCCGAATCATGAATCGATCAAAACAACCGACGGTACCAACTTCAAAAAATCTTTTTACGGTACCATTTCCTATATCCCTGCACTCTTCGGTCTCAATATGGCTTCATGGGTTATTCGCGATGCCTGCGGATTGTTTGAACCAAATAAATTATGCATCCCAAAGGCTACGAAAAAGAAAAATAAATAGCCGGTACTTCTCCCTGATATTAGAGCGGATCTTCATGGCGTTTTTGCCATTCACATGCTAGCCATCGCGAATCGGTAATTAGTGCGATTGCATCCGCAGCCCTATTCCTCACAAAAAATATCGTCTGGTACAAGTATACGCTGACCAATACCCATCTGTGAATCATGTAATTGATAAGCAGGGTTATGTAAGCCATCCGCCTTCAACTCAAATACCTTTGAGTTCTAAAATCAGGCAACGGATCATCTTGATGTCCGACCGGTATGCTTCATCTAAACTTATATCAACCCATGAATATCAAAAGAATTTTTGCCGCTCTCCTTACCTTATTGGGCATCGTCGGCCTCATCGTGGCTGCGGTCATGTTTATTGACTCATCCGGAAGTACCAACCGTGATGTAAAAACACTCGTGATCCTGACCGTGCTGGGCTTGGTCTTTTTTATCGCCGGCATCCAATTGGTGCGCACAACGAAAGACGAGTCGTAATTGGCGGATTTACCCTCATTTAAATTTGCGGCATCCCACTGTCTCTCAAACAAACTCTAGCGCAACAGTTCCCTCCCTAACACCATACATTAATCTCTTCAAATTAAAAAATAATGACCATGTCTGAAAAACAAAGAAAACAATTTGGCGTATGGATGGACACCCATCATGCGACCATCGTAGGCAGAAAAGCCGATGAGACCCGTGAATTTTTCGTTCTGGGACATATAGAAAACCCCGGCGCGGACAATAACTCCAATGAACAGGCCGCACAAAAACAAGAGATGGGCCTGACCCATAAATTCTTTAAGGAAATTGCTCACCTCATGCCCAATATCGAAGAGATTCATGTGACCGGCACCGGTAAGATCCAGGAAGAATTTATTCACTATCTGGCCGCTACCGCCCAATACAAAAATGCCGACACGAGCGACAGTACTTCCAACAAAATGAGCGACGCTGCATTGACGGCATACTTTACAAAGTACTTCGGCTAAACAATTTGTAAGACTGAATAGGTCTAAATGATTACACGATTTCCGGGTACATGTGACTTATGTCACCTCGAAATATAATGTCATGACTAACTTTGTGCGTGAATCAATCAACATTCACCCACAAAATTCACTTCATGCATAAAAAAATTCTACTCATTGTCTCCATCCTTGTCATCAGTCGTTTTAGTTATTCGCAAAACTTATTAGCGATTCCCGACACCTTATCCGGCACCGTTTTTAATTTAAATATCCGGGATACCAACAAGGTATTTTACCCGGGCTTTACCACCAATACTTTCGGTATCAATGCAGCCTACCTGGGACCGACCCTCATGCTCAACAAAGGCGATTCAATCAGTGTCACCTTCTACAATCAACTGATGGATACAACCACCATTCACTGGCATGGTATGCATGTATCGGCTATGAATGATGGAGGCCCCCATATCACGATCCCACCGATAAGCGCATGGAATCCCACATTCAAAGTCAGAGACCATGCAGCCATGTATTGGTATCACCCCCATATGCATATGATGACCAATCTCCATGCTTCACTCGGCGCAGCAGGACTGGTGATTGTCAGAGACAGCACCGAGGCTACCCTCAACCTGCCTCGCAGATATGGCATCGATGATTTTCCTTTGGTTATCCAATCTAAATGCTTTGATGCCAACAAACAAATTGTCATCGGCAATGCTTCCGATTCGGTGATGATGGTTAACGGTACCATCAATCCATATTTGCCCGTGCCGGCTCAGGTAGTCCGATTACGATTGCTCAATGCATCCTCAGAAAGGGTTTATAATCTTGGCTTTCAGGGCAACCTCAGCTTCTTTCAAATCGGCAGCGACGGCGGGTTACTCAATGCACCGGTATCCCTTACCCGACTGCGACTCGCACCGGGCGAACGCGCAGAAATCCTCATAGATCTCAGCGGAAAAAACGGACAAAATATCTATCTGAAAAGTTTTGCCTCCGAATTGCCCAATGCGATTTACGGTGCCACTCAACCCGGCATGGGCGCGGGCCAAACTATTCCCGGCTATACGGCCAATGTACTCAATGGGGCCGATTTCAATATTCTCCTGCTCAACGTAATGTCGCAAACAGCACTGCCGGTGACTTCAATACCAAGCACCCTCGTCAATAATACCATCTGGCCCGTCGCTTCTGCTAATGGCTTTAAGACGCTTACATTTTCTCCCGTCAATCCGGGACCAACCGCCATCCAAGGTCCATTCCTCATCAACAATACCTCCTTCGATATGAACGTGGTGAATTACAATATACCCTTAGACAATATCGAAGTATGGACCCTCACCAATCAAAGCCCTATTGCACATCCGTTTCACATTCATGATATCCAGTTTTATGTAACGGAGATCAACGGCGCGGCGCCTCCCGCCAATCTTGCCGGACGTAAAGATGTCATCCTCGTACCTGCCATGCAGACCATTAAATTCATCACCAAATTTGAAACCTTTTGCGACACCATGAATATGTATATGTATCATTGCCACATGCTGCCTCATGAAGATGAAGGCATGATGGGACAGTTTGTGGTGAGCTGCCCGAAGGTAGATGTGGGTGTTGAAAATATCCTTGATGAAACTAATGCCGTGACCATTTATCCCAATCCGGCACAGCATGAATTGCATATCAAAAGTTCAGCCTCCGACCCTATTCAAGGAGTCGTCCTTCGCGACCTCAGTGGCAAAATATTGTGGTCCAAACAAAAAATCTGCGAAGCCGAACAAACCATCAATGTAGAATCTTATAGCGCAACCCTCTATATATTAGAAGTAAAAACACGCAGCGGAATAATCCAACATCAACTCATACGATCCGAATAAATAATCGTCTTACATTTACGCACAGCTTCCTTCTTCATGTTCATGGATGCTGCATAGACTCAAAACCTATTTCCAATGCGTAATAAATTATTTGGGCGTGCCCCTTCAGCGGATGCCACCCACACGCCGGTAAAGAAAAAGATTTCGTCCGGCACCGCTTACGGGTCGGGCCTTACGCTTCAAGGCCCCTCGCAGAACCTCGGAGCGCTTTCCGCTGCAGTCCCTCACGCGGACACCTCGCTTCGAAACCAATTTGCGGTGATATTATCTTTGACTCTCCTTTTGGCCTTTTCCGCTTGCTCGGAATTAAAGTCACCCTCAGCCATCGAACAAGCTCATTGGCTCGAAGGGCAATGGGAGCATCGCAGCCCGGATGAATATTCAGTAGAAATCTGGAAGCGCATGAATGATACTTTAATGCAAGCCGAAAACTTTATGCTTGCTGGTAAGGATACAATGTTTCGCGAAAGCATCCTGTTGCAACAAATCGGCAAAGATGTTTTTTATTGCCCTCATGTGAGCAATCAAAATCACGACAGCATCATCCGGTTTAAACTCATCATGGCACAAGGTGATAGCTTAGTTTTCGAAAATCCGCAACACGATTTCCCTCAACGCATCTGTTATGTTCGCGTCACCAAAGATTCATTATTGGCTTCTATCTCGGGTAAAGATCAGGGACAAGAAAGACGGATTGAATTTCCGATGAAGAAGGCGAGTCAAGGGAATTGATTCATTCATTTGTCTGAATCAGGATTTACAGAATTTTAGAATTTCCAGAATGTAAAATTTGTCTGAATCAGAATTCACAGAATTTTAGAATTTTCAGAATGTGGTAGACGCATTTTCATGCGTCTCTACAACGAATTCAAACCCGACAACCATTGACGTAATACGCCCTTAAATAATTGGGTATCATATTCGGGAATTGGCTTGCCCGAGTCTTTCGTGATATCAAGTGCTTCCTCTGTTCCAAATGCATCCTGTGTAATGGTTTGAAACCATTGTTTCTCCGATAACATCGATGCGAGATACTCCTGTTCGGTTTGTCCGGGTGTGGGAATTAATAATGCAGACTTTCGTAATTGCATCAGATCCATGAGGGTTGAATATCCCGAACGGCAAATTATCCATTTCGATGTGAGTATCGCCTTGCGCAATTCAGCTGCGGGCAGATGCGAAATGCCCGTCATACCATCTGCAACTTCTTCTTGCATTGCATCCATTAGTACTCCTCTCACCATGAGGGCCTTGCAAGGATGGGCGGCATGCCATTGCCTCACTTTCTCTTCAAGTAAACTTCGTTGAGGCTCCGGACCGGATAAGAGATAGAGTCTTTCGTAGACTTCGGACATGGGCTCTGCTTTTTCGAAGCGCGACAAAAGTCCGATATATTTGAGATTTATACCGTCTACCCGGGCCGACAGTTTACCCGCCAAGGCTTGTTCCTCCTCATCGGGCACCCAACATTGGGTAAAGCGCTGTATCATCTTGTGATTGATTTGATTGACCCACCTCTGCAACCAAGTCGATTGAGGTATCACGATATTGAGTTGATGGGTAATGAAGATACAAGGCACCTTATCCGTATACAATCCATAACGATTATCAGAGATCACCGCATCGATTTGATATTGACCGATGAGCTCATCCAGCCGGCGGTGCTCCGCTTTTATGGTGCGCAGCAGACGTGGAACTTGTAAGGCAATTTTGAGGGGCAATTGTTTGGAATGGGCTGCATAGTTGACCCCATACGGTGGCAGATCCACATATTCGAGTGAAGGAAATTCCTGACGAATGAGGGCATTGGTGGTTTCGGTACCGGCTACGATCACTGTGGCCCCTAAAGACCGCAGTTCAGCGATGATGGGAATACACCTTGTGGCATGCCCCAGTCCCCAGTCGAGCGGAGCTATGAGTATTTTTATGGAATTGTTCACGAAAGGGGCAAATTACATATCTTTACAAAATATCCATACAAATTCTAATGGCTAAAAAATTATTGTTTCTATTCTGTTTTATTTTCGTTTCCACGATTATCCTTTCGAGCTGCCGCTCACAGAAAGGTTGTGGATGTGGCAGTAATTTAAATTATTACAAACCTCGTAAATTCAAGAGTTAAACATGTCGATCCGAAATTTTGATCCGCACATCTATTTCAAAGAAGATTTGAGTCTGCCGGTCCGTGTATGCATTCATGACCATTTCGTTCTATACGAAAAGCGCATGGAGCAAGCCGGCACTTCGGAATGCCTGGATATCCATCACGGGCAAATTTACCGTCAACCCCACAAAATCAAACGCATCCTGAAACAGTCTTACAATTATCCGTTTCAGTTTATACATAGTCTGAATTAATACGCCTTCATTTCAATTAATCTCCCGCTAATTGTCTTTCATGAATTTTTCCTCCGCACTGATCGAAGAGGCTGTCCAAGAATTTTCAAAACTACCGGGTATCGGAAAAAAAACGGCATTGAGGCTTGTGCTTCATTTACTCAAACAAGATAAAGACTCTGTTCAGCGTTTTTCGAAAGCCATCGCCCGCATGCGGGAAGACATCCGCTTTTGCAGTCAGTGCCACAATGTATCCGATCAGGACATCTGCCGGATCTGTTCCGATTTCTCCCGTCGTAAGAATCAAATATGTGTGGTGGAAACCATACGCGATGTAATGGCCATAGAGGCTACCCAACAATACAGCGGATTATACCATGTGCTCGGCGGCATCATTTCTCCCCTGGATGGCATAGGTCCCGATCAATTACAAATCAGCAGTTTGATGCAGCGCGTAAAATCGGGCGAAGTGGAAGAGATCATCCTGGCCCTGAGTCCGACCCTGGAAGGCGACACAACGAGCTATTATATCAGTCGCACCCTGAAAGAATATCCCATTCGCATAACGGCCCTGAGCCGGGGTGTGGCCTTTGGAGGCGAACTCGAATATGCCGATGAACTCACCCTGGCCCGATCCATCCAAAACCGATTGCCGATTGAATCTTTAGTGGATCATCAGCAATCTTAAGCATCTCATACGCTCGATTCTTTATTTCCATTTTTCAACACTGACACTTACTTTTGTTGCCCTATGAAGGTTACCGAACATATACAACAAGCAGCGGGTAAGACATTATTCTCCTTTGAGATTTTGCCGCCCGTGAAAGGAAAGAGCATCGAATCCATCGTTCAACTCCTGGATCCTTTGATGGAGTTCAAACCTTCTTTCATTAATGTAACCTATCATCGTTCGGAGCAGTTCTTTAAGAAAAAGCCCGACGGATCTTTCGACCGTATAGATGTAAGGAAACGCCCCGGCACCGTGGGCATTTGTGCGGCCCTCATGAACCATTATAAAGTAGATGCGGTGCCACACCTGATTTGTGGCGGGTTTTCGAAAGATGAAACCGAGAATGCCCTCATCGATCTCAACTTCTTAGGTATCGACAATGTTTTGGCCTTGCGCGGCGATCCGCCTAAGAATGAAAAATATTTTCTGCCCGACCCTCACGGGCATCGTTATGCCATCGACCTGGTAAAACAAATCGAGCATATGAATCGGGGGGTGTATTTGGAAGACGATATCGAAGGCGGCGAACAGACCGACTTCTGCATTGGTGTGGCCGGATATCCGGAGAAGCACTATGAGAGTCCGAATCCGAATATGGACCTGATGTATTTGAAACAAAAGATAGAAGCCGGCGCCGATTATATTACCACACAAATGTTTTTCGACAATAGCAAGTATCACCAATTCGTTAAAAACTGTCGTGAGGCACAGATAGAGGTGCCCATCATACCCGGACTGAAACCCATTACATCGGTGAAACAACTTTCCGGCATCCCCTCTCTCTTTCACGTAGACATGCCCGATGAGTTGGCACTGGAAATGATGAAATGCAAAACGCCGGCCGCTGCCGAAAAATTGGGTGAGGAATGGCTCTTGCATCAAACCCGCGACCTGATCAAATCCGGCGCACCCGTGGTCCATTTTTATACCTTAGGTAAGCCTCATATTATTTATAATGTGATGAAGCAGATATTGTAAGGGGGAGACTTAATAAGCAGGAGGAGTATTAGGAGAAAGGAGAGAGCTTGGTGAGCATGGGTCGGGGTGATCTTGAGGTGGGAGGAGATGGGAAGAGCGGATAGAATATGATAAGTTTTTAGGGTTGGGTAAAGAAGCTAAAAAAAACTAATAATGCGAAGCGGTCTGAATAAACTATTGATTATAGCTGTTTTTGTTGTTCAGAGTTGTAGTACAACTCAAAAGTGTATTAATAGTATGAATTCAGTGGAGAGGAGACTTCATCTTGATCAACAAAAAAGTATTGATAAAATAAGAATATTTGTAATCCCTACAACTTATTGCAGCAGGGAGTTATTTTTAATTAACAACAGATATTCTAATTCATGGTCTTGTAATTACTATTATTTAGAAAACGTAAAAAATATTTTTGGATTTTATCGCATCAAAGTAAATAAATATTTTATTGAAATAAAATGCAACAGAACGCCTTCTGATTATTTTGAACAATTTAAATTGGATACTACAAATAATATAATAAAAATGGATGGAACGGTTTATGATATTACCATTCCCAAAGAAGATACAAGCTATAATTTCCATTTTAAAAGCGGAATAGGAATAGACAAAATTCAATATTCTGATTTTTTAAATATTCTTGATCGAATAAGACAGGTTAGATATTAGTCTCCCACGAGGTGGAAATTTGAAAAGAAATAAGTAAATTACTTTTTAAAGATAATGAAATTTCGAAATTTAAAATTGCATTTATTCCCGGAGGAGTAAGGCGCAATTCTTCTTCAGCATAGTTCGGCGGAACATAAGACGTTTCGCAGAACTGATGCCATCAACATTCGACAGATGCCATCTACATACAACAAAAGTGATTCAACATACGACGGATGCAATCAACATACAACAGACGCCATCAACATACAACAAAAGTGATTCAACATACGACAGATGCAATCAACTTAAGGCAGATGCAGTTTACTTACGACAGAAGCAGTTTACTTACGACAGAAGCAATTTACATGTGATAGAAGCAAATTACATACGACAGATGTAAATTACATACGACAATTGCAAATTACATACGTCAATTGCAATTTACATAGGCTGCATGCATTCAACATAGGACCGGGAAATTCAACAAACAATAAAAGTGAATCAACATTCGACAAATGCAAACTACATACACCAGATTCAATCCACATACGACAGATGTAATCCACATACGACGGATGTCATCGACATACGACGGATGTCATCGACATCCGGCAAAAGTTAATCAACATTCGAAAAATTTGAATCAACATTCGAAAAATGTCAATCAACATTCGAAAAATGTTAATCAACATTCAACAAATGTTAATCGACATACGACAAATGTTAATCGACATACGACAAATTCAAGGGTATTATTTATGGGAACGCTTCCTTGAATTTGGAACGCCTGCAACTTAACCAGCAGGCCCTATTTAACATTTGATTTAATATAAAAACGAAAACCTTGATTTGGACCGTTGCTTCGTGCCTCGCAATGACGTACGAAAGGCGCTCCGTAGCCTTTCGTCATTGCGAGGAGGCACGACGAAGCAATCTGCTGGGGTATACTTGGCTCCGTAGCATGGGATTGCTTCGTGCCTCGCAATGACGTTCAACATTGGCTTCGTGCCGCGCAATGACGTACGAAAGGAGCTCCGTTTTTTTTCGTCATTGCGAGGAGGCACGACGAAGCAATCTGCTGGGGTATACTTGGCTCCGTAGTATGGGATTGCTTCGTGCCTCGCAATGACGTAAGCGAACAAGCCTCATATCTTATATATTCTTATAAAGCAGATATTGCAAAAGCAGCAAAACCTCACATTCTGCCAACTCTTTCTATCTTTGAGGAGTCTTAACGCTATAAACACTTTTTATGAAATTACGTTTTACCCTTCTTACCCTGTTGTCTCTTTTGTCGTTTATATCGTCTCAAGCTCAGGAGGTCATAGCCATGGGACATGACGGCGATACTTTTCTCGGGCAGCAGGGCATTATCGACGACAATAAAAATATGGTGATGGGCGGCAGAAGATTTCTGGTGAACGATTATCCGCATGTGGCTTTATTCGATCAGAACAAAGTGTATAAATGGTCCTTCTACCTCAACAAGACCGGGGTGATGTGTACCCATCTGATTCAAACCCGTGATAAAAATTATTTGGCCGTCTATGCCACGGGAATATCTTCTCAACTTATCAAATTCGATGCCCTGGGCAATGTGCTGTGGTATCGCGATTTCACCAATATTCACAGCTACGAAGACGTGGTGGAAGACACAGCCTCGAATCTCTATCTGGTGGGCAATAATATGGGACAACTGATTCTCACAAAAATGAATGCTTCGGGCAATGTGGCCTGGTCTTACGGCTATGCACTCAACCCTGCATCCAACTATTATTTTGGCCGAAGTATCGAAGAAACCCACGACGGGAATTTGGTGGTTTGCGGAGTGGCCTCTTATGTGAGCGGAGCCTTTGCCAAAACCGTAGCGATAAAAATTGACAAATCGGGGAATATCATTTGGTCTACAGTGTTGAGTTGTTCCTCAGCCTCCTTAGTCATCGACAAATTGATAGAATCTTCCTCCGATCACACCTTTTTCGGAGTGGGCTATTGCGGTACCAATAATTCCAACGCCTTTAATGCCTTCAGTGTAAAAATGGATACGGGTGGCGCCTATATCAATAACAAATCCATTGATTTCGCCTGGTCGGACAAGTATAATGATGTGTGCGAAGCAGCGGAAGGTGGATTTGTCGCCGTGGGTCTTACCGAACCAACTGAAAATTGTGGCGGCAATATGTTCTATACCAAATTTACCGCGGCCAACGATACGGTGTTTCATAAGGTGTACGGAACGGCTGCGGGCAATGGTGCGTTTTTCAACAATATTCACCCTGCCGGCAATGGCGGTTATTATTCCTTTGGTATGGGTTCGCTGTGGAGCATGATCAATGCCGGGTACGAATATACCTACCTGCTGACGGATGCACAGTTAGAACTTCCGTGCAAGAAATATCCTCAGGCGTTCAATCAAAGCAGTCTCACCATTACCCAAGGAAATAATGTGGTGAGGAATAATTTCACCGCCACCTTTAATGAAAGCTATGTGAAATACAACGATACCATGTATGCGATCAATGCTTGTACCGGACAGTTATTATCTACCCAATCTGTACGCACTGCTTCCGATATTTCAGTTTATCCTAACCCCTCCACCGATCTGGTGCATATGGACCTGAAGAACCCCGGACAAGGACATGTAAAGGTCATAGCGATGGATGGTAAGGTTTTTTATCAATCATCACTGAAAGGTGCTACCCTTTCTTTCTCTGTCAAAAACTGGCCGAATGGTATTTATCTGCTTCAATGGCAGGGCGAAAATCGCGAGGTGTATCGGGAGAAGATCGAGGTGTCGCATTAGGTTGAATGAACAGGTGGAGATGAATTAATCACACCGTAGAGACGCATGATAATGCGTCTACCAAATTTTTGAAAATTCTTAAATTCTGCCCCAGCTATCCGGGGATTCAGACAAACTACGCATTCTGTAAATTCTAAAATTCTGTAAATGCTGCCTGCCCCGACTTATTCGGGGATTCAGACAAACTACGCATTCTGTAAATTCTAAAATTCTGAAAATTCTGATTCAGACAAACTACGAATTCAGACAAACACCGGTAACATAAACCGCAGTATCCCCGAGGCAGGTGAAAGTTCGTAGTCGAAACGACCTGTCGGGATCATATCGCTGCGGCCACGATTGAAATGGAAAGCCCGCAGTGACGACGCAGGAGGAGCGAGGACTTGGAATGGAAAGCGTGTCTGCCGCCCAAGAAAATACTCAGCTATTAAACGCCCTCCCCTATTTCTCTCCCTCCGCCTTTACCGCATTCAATTTACTATGGGTATAGCTATAGAAGAAATACACAACCAGTCCGACCACAAGCCAAATTAAAAATCGCAACCAATTGGTATGACTTTCCTGAGCCATCAGATAGAAACAACTGATAAGACCGAGCACCGGTATAAGTGAATGGTTTTTTAGAAAGGAATACACACTTACCAACAGAGCCACGCTCCAGAAAAATAACATCGGTATGCCCTCTAAGGTGAACAAGGATTTAAAATGATCAGGAGCATAAATCATGACCAATATCACTGCCACGATAAACATACCCGGCACAATAAACTTACCGCTCACATAAGGTACTTTGAATTTGCTTTGGGGTCTGTCTTTTTGTTTATCCAAAACCAAGATACCGCCACAAACCAATACAAAAGCAAATAAAGTACCGATACTCGTTAATGAGATGACCACATCCAAATTGAGGAATAAGGCCGGCACCGCCACCAATAAACCGGTGAGTATGGTAGAAAAAGAAGGGGTCTTAAATTTCGGATGCACTTTAGAAAACACTTTCGGCAATAATCCATCGCGGCTCATCGCCATCCAGATACGGGGTTGTCCCATTTGAAATACCAACAATACACTCGCCGTAGCAATGATGGCACTCACGGCCACAATACCGGCAATCCATTTCAAGCCGCGCTCTTCAAAAATTTGTGCCAGCGGATCACCAACATTGAGATGTGTATAAGACACCATGCCCGTAAGCACCAGGGCCAGCAAGACATACAATATCGTACAAATGATGAGGGCATAAATCATACCGCGGGGCAGATCGCGTTGCGGATCCTTACACTCTTCCGCAGTGGTAGAAATGGCATCGAACCCGATATAGGCAAAGAACACCGCAGACACACCTTTAAGTATTCCGCCCATACCATTGGGTGTAAAAGGATGCCAGTTATCCGGATCGACGTAGTAGGCACCTAAAACGATAATCAGAAAGATCACGACCAATTTGATCATCACCATGAGGTTACTCATGGAACGACTTTCTTTGATGCCCACAAAAACAATAGCCGTAATGAGGGCCACTATACCAAAAGCCGGCAAATCCATGATGAGATGAAGACCGCCTAAAGTGGGCGATTGCATCCAGGCCTGATATTTTTCGACCAATGCGGCATCTATATTTTGTAAGGTCTCCCCATTCCCCATGAGGGTGCTGACTTCGAGGAATCCCTTGTGTGCCGTTGTATAATCCATGGTAAGCCAATGCGGAATATGCATTCCGGCGGCATCCATCAAGTGCGTAAAATAGTCGCTCCACGAAATGGCCACGGCAATATTACCAATAGCGTATTCCATTAAGAGATCCCAACCGATGATCCAGGCAAACAATTCACCGAAAGCCACATAGGCATAGGTATAAGCGCTGCCCGAGATAGGCACGGTACTGGCAAACTCCGCATAACACAAAGCTGCAAAACCACAGGCAATAGCCGTAAATATGTATAGAAAAATGACACCGGGACCTCCGTCGAAACAAGCCTTACCGATACTGCTAAAGATGCCTGCACCGATGATGGCAGCGATGCCAAAAAAGGTAAGATCGCGAACGCCCAATACCTTATGCAGGGATATATGATCGCTGTCGCCATAACCGGCTTCAGCATCCGTAATAATTTTGAGTATGGATTTTTTTCGGAAGAGTGATTTCATAGTGGTAAAGAAAAAATGAATGTACTACAGTGAAAGCAACTATGCAAGTAAACACTACGGGCAAGTGATGACCCAACGATACCCGGCATTCTCCATGAGGGTTTGACTTTTCTTTCGAATAACATGTTCCAAAAAAGACTTCTTAGTGGCGTTTAAAATTAAAGTCTGATAAATACTGACCACCGTTTCGGAAGAAGTCTCGCCATAAAAATCGGCCTCTTTATTGTCCTTGATTTTATACAAAGAAAATTTACATTGCTGATTAAATCCCTTCGGACGAGGTGTGAGCAAAAAATATTCCAGATAAAATAAAAACATCCAACGGATATCGCGACTGCGGGTAAAAAATTCCTTATCCGGCTTGATTCCTTTGGGCAATGGAGAATAGGCATTGTAAAAAGGATCGAAACATAAAAACAACAGATCAAAATTCATGGTCTGATCATAATTCACAAAAGCATACAATCCTTTTTTAATAAAATCTAGTGTATCATCGACATAAATATCTTCCACACAGTTGAGTCCGTTCATCACTACAGTACGAAATGAGTCTACCGCAGGAAGCACTTCTTGCTGGGCTTTTAAGCCGCATGGACTCCCAAACAATCCCATGAAGATCAATAAGAAAAGACGTATGGTTTTATTCATTACTCAATAGCAAAGATAGTCACTTTCTTGTTTACGATTAGTTTTCCGGAACCACAAAGCCACTCATCTTCAACATCCCGATGACGGAAGACTCTTTTTCCTTTTTAATTAATTCCTGAACCATCTCATCCAGTTTTTGAACCTGACCGAGAAACTGAGCTTTCAATTCAACATCTTTTGTATTCACTACCAGGGTATCATAATGACGGCGCACTTCACGGAGGTTTTTAATGGAATTGAAACGCACCATGGGATATCCATCCATCGCAGCACGCTCCTGCAAATTGATCACACCTTGCTGTATGACCGGTTCAGTATTGATGCGTAAAAAAAGTTGGGTATAATCTCTGATCAACATGGAGCGGCGTTGATTGAAGACCTTCATCATTTGTTCATGGAAGAAACGAAGAGAACTGCTATCGCCTGAGGATGAAAAGATCTCGCTGATTTTAGCCAATAACCTGCCGCGTGCATCTCCCTGCAATCGACTCGCCATTCTCACTCCTTCATCGGGCACCAATTTATAGACGCCATCCAAAGCCTCTGCCGCCACGGTATAACTGGAATCGTTTGTAGCTTCCATAAACAGACTAAGCAACTGGGCATCCTTGAGTTCAGCTAACACCGAACAAGCCTCTGCCCTCACCGCTGCGCTGCGATCGGATCGAGCCATTTGTATCAGTTTGTCTTTGCCGCGCAATACATTGTCCGGCATTTTCCAATCTAACCATTCAATACTTTTTAAACGGATATCGGCATCTGCATCATCGAGGGCAAATAATAAAGTCTGACGTATGGTATCATTTTGAGATTGCAAGGTACTTAGGGCCTTAAGCGAACGATATTTCTCGAGATAGTCATCAGCCTCACGATAAGTTTGCACATGCTGAAAGAAGGATTTATTATCGCTGATACGACCAATGAAGGTCGCATCCGGATCGACGAATACAGCAGGCAGCGATGCATCATCCGGCACCAAACGCTTCACATAAAACGATTCTTTTTTCCGATCGACCTGAAAGGTATAGTAACGGGTTTGTCCGCCATGGGTCACTTTAAACTTCAAAGGAAAATGAAACAATCCCGTTTCGGCACTTTGCTTTTGCTCGACAAATACACCCAACAACTTACTCGAATCATTATAGTTGTAACGTACTTCGATATCGGGGTGACCGCCACGCATAAACCATTGTTGAAAGAAGGGTCGGAGATCGCGACCGCAGACAGACTCCATTTCCAAACGGAGGTCGTCTACTTCGGCCGAATTAAATGCATGATGCATGAGGTATTTCTTCAAGCCCAGAAAGAAGGCCTCATCGCCCAATTCAGAGCGAAGTAAATTGAGAACACGTCCGCCTTTTTGATAGGTGATGGCATTGAACATATCCTCTTTATCGCGATAGTTATAATCGACTATCGGTCCGTCGCTTCCATTCTTGGAAAAATCGAGGTAGCGATTCATGGCATTGTTGCATTTGCGTAAAGCAGCATCACTGCCATGTTTGTACTCATCCCAAAGTTGTTCGCCAAAAGTCGCAAAGCCTTCGTTCAGCACCAGATGACTCCAGGACTCACAAGTAACCAAATCACCAAACCATTGATGAAACAATTCGTGGGCGATGATGGCTTCATTATTTCCATCGACCAGTTCACGCGGAAATTTCTGAACCGACTCGCCATGTAATGTAGCGCTTGTATTTTCCATGGCCCCGGAAACATAGTCGCGAACAACCACCTGTGCATATTTATCCCAAGGATAGGCCACACCCAATTTACCGGAAAAGAAATCGACCATCTCTTTCGTATAGCGAAAAATTTCACGGGCATATGGACTATAATCCGGCTCGAGATAATAACTCACTTCTTTATTGTTGATGGAGTCCATGGTGATATTAAACTCACCGATCGCCATCATGATGAGGTAGGCCGACATCGGGAGGGCATTCTCCCAGGTCTCCGTTTTCATATCATTATAAATATTGGAGGAGAGACGTTTACCATTTGAAAGTATCGTAAAATTCTTATCCGTAGTAATGGTCAGCTTCGAAGTGAATTTTTCAAGGGGCTTGTCGATGGTGGGGAACCAGCAGGAATTGGATTCCGTTTCGCCCTGGGTCCATATTTGAACCGGCTTATAAGGCTCGGACCGATCGGTATTGATAAAATACAAACCCTTATCATCACTGATGGCCTTGCTTCCTCCTTTCTCCTTACCATCAGGACGGGCAATATATCGGATGACCACATGCACGGTATCTCTCACATTAATTTTTTGATCCAATTTGATGCGGATCATTTTCTGGTCGTAGGTGAGGGTATGCTTGAGGGTATCTTGCTGGGAATAGATGAATAACCCGTCGATGACCATATTCTTGGCATCGAGGATAATCGAATCGGTTTCATAGAAATAAGGCTTCATGGTGAGATCGGCATATCCCATACATTCATGACGACTCATATTAAACCGCACATCCAAATCCATATGAAGCAAATCCATTTGACGGATAGGTGTGGTTCTGAAATCATCCTGTCGGGCAGGCGTGATTTTGACATCGTTGAGTTGAATTTTTTCGGGCTGAGGCTGAGTTATATTCTTCATGCCGTTGCGTTGCATGATAAAACAGGAACTGGCCAAACAGAATAACCCGAAGATGAGAAAGAATGCTTTGTTCGTCATTGGGGCAAAAGTAGGGCATTTGATTCAGGTAAGAAAGATTCAAAACCGCACATTCAATATTCCTCATTTAGCATTCGTTGAGTTTGTTCTATTTTCGCAAAAAAGATATCCATGAACTATTGGTTGATCAAATCGGAGCCACATAAATACAGTTGGGAACAATTTGTAGCAGACAAGAAAACATTTTGGGACGGGGTTCGGAATTATGCTGCCAGAAACAATCTCCGGTCTATGCAAAAAGGCGATTTGGCCCTGTTCTACCATAGCAACGAAGGACTGGAGATCGTGGGTATCGCAGAGGTGGTGAAAGAACATTATCAGGACCCGACTACCGAAGAGACAGCCTGGTTAGCGGTAGATTTTAAACCAAAAAAGAAACTGAAGAAACCCGTAAGCCTTCAAACCATCAAATCAGATAAACGATTGGCGACCATGGAACTGGTGCGATTGCAAAGACTTTCGGTGAGCGCGGTGACGAAGGCGGAGTTTGAGGTGATACTGGCTTTGGGCGAAACGACGCTGTGATAGTTTATTCAGACAATCTTTTTCGCCAAAACCTAATTCTTATTAGCTGTCTAAAAGCGTATTTCTTGCCGCGACAAACTAAAGGATTCCAAGCCGGCATTTCGCAAACCATCCTTAAAACCTCTTGATCATGAATGGGTGATAATGATTTTACAATTTCGGCATGATCTACCAATCCATCTTCAGTAATATCGCACAAAGCCCATACCGAACCTTCCAAACCACTTGAGATAATTTCCTTAGATTGACGAATATGTTGACGATAATAAAGAAGAACCTCCGGAAAAAAATTAACCTCTGCGGCGAATGTAAAAAATTGTCGTTTACCGTTTGGCATCGATTGTCCTTCCTTCAAGATAAGCTTGGGAGGAATATACGGGAAACAGATTGTATCGTCAGAAACAATTGAACAAATTTGATCCATACGAGAAACTGTAACAATAGTCGTATCACGATGGTCTAATTTCATCAAACGTCCATTACCCAAATTCACAAACTGAGCCAAAACGAACAGTGTTTGTAACATGAAAAGCAGCAATAGTAAGAAACACTTCATGGTGCGAATTTTCTCAAAGTTACTCGATCAGCTTACCTTTTTTATGGCATTAACAAATCCCCCACTACCCTATTCAATCCATCAATAGCCTATTCACAAACTTAAAAAGCAGAATCCTTCTGAAACATTACCTTTGCCGCGAACTTTAAAATGAATCTTATGAGAATAGGCATTGTCTGTTATCCGACATTTGGAGGAAGCGGTGTATTGGCCACGGAATTGGGAAAGGCCCTGGCCGACAAAGGACATATAGTCCATTTCATTACTTATCAGCAACCTGTTCGCCTCGATGCTTTTCATCCGAATATCTTTTATCATGAAGTAACGGTACCTACCTATCCTCTCTTCGATTTTCCACCCTACGAAACGGCCTTGTCGTCAACCATGGTAGATGTGATTATGAATGAAAACCTCGATCTGCTACACGTACATTATGCCATCCCACATGCCTCATCAGCATATTTAGCCAAGCAAATTCTGAAAAAGAAAAACAAGAATATTCCATACATCACCACCCTTCACGGTACCGATATCACCTTAGTGGGTAAAGATAAAATGTATGAACCGGTGGTTACCTTTGCCATGAATGAGTCGGATGCCATCACGGCCGTATCTCAAAATTTAAAAGAAGAAACCTTAAGGTCTTTTGCCATCGAAAAAGAGATTCACGTCATCACCAATTTTGTCGATGTGAAACGTTTTGCACTCAGCAATAAAGAACATTTCCGCAAAATGCTGGCGCCCAATGGCGAAAAGATCATGACCCATGTATCTAATTTCCGTAAGGTCAAACGCGTCGAAGATGTCATTCATACCTTTTATCAGGTGAGGCAGCAAATGCCGGCCAAACTGCTCATGATCGGTGATGGACCTGAGCGTCAGCAAATGGAACAACTCTGCCGGGAACTCGGCACCTGCGATGATATTCGCTTTTTAGGTAAACAAGAAAAGCTCGAAGAGATTTTATCCATCACTGACCTGTTTTTACTCCCGAGCGCCTACGAAAGCTTTGGTCTGGCCGCACTCGAAGCAATGGCCTGCGAAGTGCCGGTTATTTCGAGCAATGCGGGAGGTATACCGGAGATCAATATTCACGGAGAAACAGGATATCTTACCGATGTGGGCGATGTAGACGCCATGACCCGATATTGCCTGGAGCTGCTTACCGATGACGACAAGCTCAAAAAGTTCAAGAAAAATGCGCTCGAACAGGCCCTGAGATTCAATATAGGCGCTATTGTGCCGCAATATGAAGCGCTATATGCCGAGGTCATGAAAAACGCTGAAGAAAAAGCTATGCACAGTTTATGAACCAAATGGGCGGGAAAGCAATAAAATCGCACATTCATACCCCCCTTTCAACGCATTATTTTATATTTGCGCTTTCTTAATATAATGATCATACCCAAAGGCAAACTCATTCCCGTAGGTGGAGCAGAAGATAAAGGCACAGATCTCGAACAGGGATTTATCAAGCGTAATAACCTCAACTTTTTCGAACAGGGCATTCTGCGCAGGATCGTCAACGAAACCAAACATAAACACATCAGTCGTATAGAGGTCATCACAACAGCCTCTCAAATCCCGATCGAGGTGGGCGAAAATTATGTCGAAGCTTTCGCTAAACTCCATTGCGAAAACATTCACGTGATGCATATCCGGAATCGGGAAGATGCCTACAAAGATGAATATATACAACGCATTCGTGAAGCCGATGCAGTGATGTTTTCAGGCGGCAATCAAATGAGACTCACATCAACCTTTGGTGGCACTGAGATTTACAATATTCTTCAAGATCGGTATTTGCATGAAGAAGGTTTTCTGATTGCCGGCACCAGCGCAGGAGCTATGGCCATGAGCAATACGATGATCTATGAAGGGAATGCCGCTAATGCTCATTTGAAAGGTGCTGTAAAAGTAACCACGGGCTTGGCATTTATGAAAGATGTGATCTTTGATAGTCACTTCGATAAACGCGGACGCTTTGGTCGTCTCGCTCAAGCCGTAGCCGCCAACCCAAGCTGTATCGGAATAGGTCTCGGCGAAGATACCGGACTGCTCATCACCGATGGCAACAATATGGAAGCGATTGGATCTGGTATGATCATTATTATCGACGGACACCATATTCGTCATACCAATATTGCCGATCTGGCAGAAGGTAGTCCAATTTCCATCGAAAACCTCATGGTCCACTTACTCGCCAAAGGCAATCATTATATTTTAAGAGAACGGAAGTATATCGCCATGAATGAAGACGCATATGCCAAAACCGAAGTAGAATAATCTTCCCGATTTACCGTATGATTTATTTACTCCCCATTATTTCTGCATTCATCGGTTGGTTTACCAATTGGATCGCCATCAAAATGCTATTTCATCCGCGCGTTCCGGTTCGGGTCTTAGGCATTACCTTTCATGGCATTTTTCCAAAACGCCAACAACAATTTGCCGAAAAGCTGGGAACCCTTGTAGCGAAAGAACTCATCTCCTTCGATGAAATATCAGCTAAAATCAACTCCCCTGCTACCATTCAATCTGCCCTGCCCTATGTAGAACAGCATATCGACTCCTTTATCAAAAACAAATTGAGTGAAGAGATCCCATTATTATCAATGTTTATCAGCAGCGGCACTTTGGAGAACATCAAAAAAGGAATTGTCAAGGAAGTAGAAATCATGTTCCCCGATCTCATGAACCGTATGACTTCTTCTATCAGTAAGGACCTGGATGTAGAAAGGATTGTAGTCGATAAAGTCAAAAATTTCAGCAGCGACAAACTTGAACAAATCCTGATGTCGATCATGAAGAAAGAATTTCGTTTTGTAGAAGTCATTGGTGCGGTTTTAGGCTTCCTGATCGGATTGCTTCAAATTGCGCTGACCATGATATAAAAATTAACCCTAAACCCTACCTTTGATTTATGTCACTTGCCGAACGTTTACAAAAAATAGATGAACCTCAAACCATTCGCATGGCTAAATTAAGCCGCGAACTCAGGGCACAAGGAAAAGATATTATTGATTTGAGCCTGGGCGAACCCGACTTCAAAACACCCCGCCATATCATTGAAGCGGCTATTCAGGCTATGGATGATGGCTATACCAAATATCCGCCGGTAGCAGGATTTCCGGAATTGCGCCAGGCCATCGCAGATAAATTCAAACGCGACAATCAACTCGAGTATAAACCGGATGAGGTCATGGTTTGTACCGGCGCCAAACAATGTATTGCCAATTCAGTTTTGAGTGTGGTCAACCCCGGTGACGAGGTCATTATCCCGGCTCCGTTTTGGGTGACCTATGCCGACATAGTAAAATTAGCAGATGGTAAAGTAGTACAGCTGAGCGGACTGTTTGAAAATGATTTCAAAATCACCCCGGCTCAATTGGAACAGGCCATCTCCCCACGCACCAAACTCTTCATGTTCTCCTCCCCTTGCAACCCAACGGGGTCCATTTATTCTCATGATGAATTAAAGGGCTTGGCAGAAGTCTTTACGAAACATCCCAACATCTATATTCTCTCCGATGAGATTTATGAGTATATCAATTTTGAAGGCAAGCATGAAAGCATTGCACAATTTCCGGAGATCAAAGACCGGGTCATCATCATCAATGGTTTGTCTAAAGGATATGCGATGACGGGCTGGAGACTCGGTTTTGTAGCCGGGCCAAAAGATGTGATTCAAGCGTCAGAAAAAATTCAAAGCCAATTTACTTCAGGTCCTAATTCCATTACCCAACGCGCAGCCATCACCGCCCTCAATGGCGACATGCAACCCACTCAGGATATGCAGATCGCGTTTCGTGAGCGCCGCGACTTTTTGGTCAATGCCTTATCGGAAATCAAAGGCCTGAAAGTCAATAATCCTCCGGGAGCGTTTTATGTGTTTCCCGATGTGAGTTATTTTTTAGGCAAAGGCGACATCAAAACCGCCGAAGAACTGTGTATGTATCTCCTCGACAAAGCTCAGGTGAGTTGCGTAACCGGCGAAGCCTTTGGCGACCCGCATTGTATTCGCATTTCTTATGCCACTTCCATGGATAAATTGGAAGCAGCAGTAAAGCGAATCAAGCAGGCATTGGAAGAATTGGGCTAATTGTAAACTAAGCATTTACGGGACATCAATATGACATGATTCATATCAGTTCGCTTCTCATTTTATTCTCATTGGATACCATTAGTTTTGTATTCTGTTAAATACTACGCTTCCATGAATAAAAACCTGCAAACTGAAATCGACGCATCTTATCTCTATCAAAAATTAGCCGAACATGAGGAAGATGAAACTATAGCCCATGTCTTTCGTCAGATGAGCGCCATCGAAAGAGGCCATGCAGAAGCCTTTGCGAAGAAAGCCAATATTCCGAACGACCAATTAAACAAACCTTCTTGGCGCGCACATACCCTGAATCTGATCGGAAAAGTTTTTGGCTACGATTATGTATTGGGTTCATTGATGGATACAGAAAAAAGTATTTCCGGAGCCATCATCGCTACAAAGAAAAAGAACAAACAAGAAATTACCGGAAGCGAAACCACCCATGTTCAAATCCTGAGATCCATTCTTGAAAAGGAAGACAAAGTAACAGGAGCACAATTATCCAAATTCGAAAAACGACATCGCTCCATCGGTGGTAATGCCATACGTGCAGCTGTACTCGGTGGCAACGATGGCCTCGTTTCTAATTTTAGTCTGGTGATGGGTATCGCAGGCGCCACGGCCGGACAACAAGGTGTATTGCTCGCAGGTTTGGCCGGACTCTTAGCAGGCGCGCTGTCTATGGCCCTCGGCGAATGGATTTCCGTAAAGAGTTCACAAGAACTTTATGAAAATCAGATGCAACTCGAGATGGAAGAACTGGAATCCAACCCCGAAGGCGAACGTCAGGAACTGGCCCTCATCTACATCGCAAAAGGTGTCCCTGAAGAACAGGCGCATGTCATGGCCACCGAAATCATGAAAGATAAAGATCAGGCCCATGCGGTTTTGGTTCGCGAAGAATTGGGTATACAACCCGAAGAATTGAAAGGCTCGGCCATTGAAGCTGCCGTCTATTCTTTTCTATTGTTCGCCATTGGTGCGGTCATACCGGTATTGCCATTTATGTTCACCAACGGTATGCAGGCCATCATCCTCAGCGTGAGTGCGAGTGCTGTCGGACTCTTCCTCATCGGTGCAGCCATTACGCTGTTCACCGGCCGCAATGTGTGGTTCTCCGGCTTGCGTCAAGTCTTCTTTGGATTGGCTGCCGCGGCCATAACTTTCGGTATCGGCAAATTAATCGGCGTATCAGTCGTCGGCTAAACCGTTTCTCCGGAGAAATTTCAAAACTTGAAGCAAGTATTTTGGGCGTGCCCCGCCGCGGCGGGTCGGGCTATCCGCTGCTAGTCCCGCAAGCAGAGCCTCGCGGGCGCTATCCGCTACTATCCCTCACGCTCGCGTCTCCGAAAGATCGTGGCGTCATCAAACAGAAAATCATGCCTCTTAATAATTAAAAAGAAATAATATTTGAAATAAACTAAGCTATCCTCTCCGCTTCTTATTTTAGCCCCATATTCAACATCATGTATCAACGCCCACCATTCACCATTCAAGCCATCAGAGTATTGCTTGCACTCAAACTCTTTTTTATTGCCCTGGTCCTCTTCTTTTTGGCTTACACGAAAGACCTGGCTGCCGGCACCAAAACATTTTTAGGCGGATTACGGGATAGCCTGCGCGCACGCTACCCCATGCCCTCCAACGATTTTGCGTACGAAATGGGCAAGGTCACCGGTGCTCAAATCATTCCTGTTGTACTGACCATTTTATTATTCATTTTCATTGGCAAACGAAAATTCAAACCCGCGGTAATTTGCGCTTCGCTCGATTTAGTGTTTGGATTCGGTCAGGGCTTGCCAATCGCTTCAGCCATAGTATTGGTGATGCTGGTCCTAGATCCGGCTAAATCGTGGATGAATCCCGACAAACAAAATCCACCCGCCATGGATATTGACCAACAAAGCTTATAATTCACTAACCCTTCTCATCTATGAAACGTATCACCGTCTTCTGCGGATCTGCCTCCGGCGTATTGCCTGTCTACTCTCAAGCAGCCCTAGAGTTAGGACAAATGTTGGCCAAAAGAAATATCGGTCTCGTATATGGCGGAGCCCAAATCGGATTGATGGGTACCGTAGCGGATGCTGTCTTGCATGCGGGCGGCGAGGTCATTGGCGTTATTCCACATTTCCTGGGACAAAGAGAAATCGCTCATGAAAACCTCACGGAACTCATTCGCGTAAACGACATGCATGAACGAAAAATGAAAATGAATGAACTCAGCGACGGGGTGATCGCCCTGCCCGGTGGTTACGGCACTTTGGATGAACTCTTCGAAATGCTCACCTGGGCTCAACTCAATCTTCATGCAAAACCGATTGGCCTGCTCAACATCAACGGATACTATGATCCCTTATTAACCTTTGTAGACCATATGACCGAACAAGGCTTCGTCCACCCCGAACATCGCGACCTTCTCCTCTCCGACACAAATCTGACCGCATTATTTTCAAAAATGGGACTCAGCTAAACAACATGACTCCTGTTATCGAATTTATGGCCCTACTTAGTACTTAATACTTAGTACTAAGTACTCCCTAAATACAGATTCCGTACTTTTATCCGTTAGAACACAATGCCGAAAAACCTCCTGCTGCGGATATTCCTTTTATGCTTACTGCCCATTTGCGCTTTGTCGCAACAAGGCATGGAAAGCAGTCTGCGGCAAAAATGGATCAAGGTTCAAACTGATACGTTACAGTTCGATTCTCTCAGCGTGGTGCCGGGCAGTATCCAAATAACCGGATCGTCAGCCGAAAAAATTTGGATAGATGCCACCAAAGCCCGTCTCTCCTGGAAGAACCTGCCCGAACTCGATAGTGTAAAGATTTCTTACCGGGTCTTCCCTTTTTCTTTTCACGAACGATACTTCCACAAAGACGCAAAGCGTATCGAACAGAACATGGTGCTCACCCCCTACTATTACAATGCCACGGATGTCAAAGACTATAAAACCTTTATTGATTTTGGCAATGTCGATTATTCAGGGAGTTTTGGGCGTATGCTCTCCTTTGGCAATAGTCAGGATGTAGTGCTCAACTCTCAATTCAATCTGCAACTTGATGGCGACCTCGGCGACAGCATCAAACTCACCGGTGCCATTACCGACAACACCATACCTTTCCAACCTGAAGGCAATACCCAACAGTTGCAGGAATTCGACAAGGTCTTCATCAAACTGCAACGGAAAAGAACCTCCATCATCGCCGGAGATTATGACATCAAGAAACCAAGCGGCTACTTCATGAATTTCTATAAACGGGTACAAGGCGGCTATTTTTCGACGGCTACCCCGGTAGGCAAAAAGGGCGAGAACAGAGTAGGCTTTGGCGCCTCTTTGGCCAAAGGGAAATTTGTAAGAAATGTCATCACTGCCCTTGAAGGAAACCAGGGCCCCTATAAACTCACAGGCCCCAATGGTGAACAATTCTTTGTAGTACTCGCCGGAACAGAACGAGTGTATATCGACGGTATACAAATGCAACGCGGCGAAAATCTCGACTATGTGATCGATTATAATACGGCCGAAATCACCTTCATGCCCAGACGTATCATCACCAAAGACCTGCGCATTACAGCAGAGTTTGAATTCTTCGACCGCAATTATCTGAATTCCCTGTTCTACCTCAATGACGAATGGCAGGTCAATAAAAAATTACAACTCCGTTTCAACGCCTACTCCAATCAGGATGCAAAAAATCAACCGCTTCAACAATCTTTAGACAGCTCACAGAAAAGATTCCTGGCACAAATCGGTGATAGCATTCAAAAAGCCTTTTATCCGAGCGTTCAATTTGTAGACACCTTCAGCAACAGTAAAATCCTCTATCGTAAAACAGATACGCTTGCCAATGGAATTCTCTATCCGAATGTTTATGTTTTCAGTACTGACCCGGATAGTGCAAAATACGCCCTGAGCTTTTCTTATATGGGACAAGGCAATGGCCATTACCGACAGGCCATCAACAGCGCCAATGGTCGGGTGTATGCATGGATTGCACCGGAGAACGGACTCCTGCAGGGCGACTATGAACCCATCATGGTTTTGGTGACACCGAAAAAACTGCAACTCTTTAGTCTGGCCGGAACCTATGCCATCGACAGCCAAAAGACTTTGAATATTGAAACAGCCTTAAGCAATTCGGACCCCAACACGTTTTCAGATTTACATAATGAAACGCATAACGGATTGGCCGCACGTTTGGTTTATGACGAGAGAAGACTCATATCTTCAAAAAGGAAAATGGACCTGTACAGTAAGGTGAGTTATGAATTTGTCCAGGATCGATTTCGTGCTTTAGAACGATTCCGTAATGTTGAATTTAATCGCGACTGGAATATCAACCCCTCGTCCAAACCTCAAAATGAACATTTAGGTTTTGTATCCCTTTCGTTACGCAAAGAGAATTTGGGCAAACTCGATTATCAATTTGGTACCTACCTCAGAGGCAACGACTTCAAAGGCAGCCAACATATTCTCGGTTTTGCCTGGGCCAGGAATGGATATCGTGTATTGGCTAAAGGCGATATCATGTCGCAATCATCGAATACCTTCAGCAGTACTTTTTACAGACCCTATTTTGAGGCAGAGAAACAAATCAAAGCCTTGAACGCCCTGACCGGAGGCTTGCGCTTTTTACTCGAACATAATGAATGGAAAAACGCGGCAAAAGATTCCTTGCAAAAAACAGCCTTTTCATTCGACGCCCTGACCTTTTATTTAAAAAACAATGTTGCCGCAGCCAACAACTTTAGTGCTGAGTATACGCTCAGACATGATCGGGGTGTCAAAGACAATCGCTTCCAACAAAGCACGGAAGGACATACTTTTTCTTTGAATACTGTTTTGGCCTCCATCAAAAATCAGGAAGTCAAACTCACCGCAGCTTACCGGATTTTGTCTATTACTGACACCACCATCACACCCCTCAAACCCGATGAAAGTTTGTTGGGTCGTCTGGAATATAATTTTACCTTATTAAAAAACGTACTCAGCGGTAATTTGCTTTACGAATTTGGCTCAGGACAGGAACCTAAACGAGAATTCACTTATGTGGAAGTACCTGTCGGACAGGGCCTCTATGTATGGCGGGATTATAATCAGGATAATCTCAAACAACTCAATGAATTTGAAATCGCCATCTTCCCGGATGAAAAACGTTATATTAAAATATTCACGCCGACCAATCAATATGTCAAAGCAAAATATTCTGTTTATACACAGGCCATTTCACTCAATCCAAAATCCTTGCTGACCAGTACCGATTTGCACGGCATAAAAAAAATCATCTCTTTGTTCTATTTACAATCTGCCGTACAACTCAACAATCGTTTTATCGGACGTGAAGGGATAGGTCAATACAATCCTTTCATCCGCCGTTTTGAGGATAGTCTGCTCATCAACAATTCATCATCGATGATCAATTCCGTTTTCCTCAATCGCTTTGGCAATACCTGGGGACTGGATTATATACAAACCCTTAACGGCGGTAAGAGTTTTATGAATTATGGAGTAGATGCCAGGCGCATGACAGAAGATCAAATTCGTGGGCGATATAATATTAAACAATCCTTTACCCTGACCCTAGGATTAAAACAGGGTAAACGTACCTTCAGTTCACAGTTTCTTGAAAACAGAAGTTACCTGATATCGTATCGTGTCGCAGAACCCGGGTTTACCGTATTGTTCTTCAAAAACCAATTGCGACTGCAATCGTTTTACCGTTTTGATGTACGCCAAAATAAAGAGATCTATGGTGGCGAAAAATCAACAGCACACAATATTAATGTTGATTTGAAATACAATACCCCCGGCTCCGGATCCATTAGTTTGAAAACCACCTATGCGGCCATTCAATTTTCCGGCACCAGCAATTCTACAGTAGGCTATACCATGCTCGATGGCTTATTGCCGGGCAAAAACTGGCTGTGGCAAGCCGGATTTGAAAGAAGAATTTCACGCAATGTTGAAATGAGCTTGGAATATGAAGGACGAAAACCTGCCAACAATCCGGTCATCCATACCGGAAGAGCCAGTGTGAGAGCCATTTTTTAATCTCATGACAACATAGTACATTGTATTTTCGTACCATTAAATCCCATTTATGAAATCCCTTTACATTCTGTTGATCATTCTTTGCCATGCCCTTAATTCGCAGGCGCAAACCCAAAACGAATATATCATCGACTATAAAGATCCTAGCAGTGTGGTGAATGCAATATTCGAAGCCGCCAAAACAGGCCGTTTCATCTTATTGGCAGGACTTTGCGATCCCATGAGAGAGAATGACGGTGATACCCGAAGGCTATGCGCCATATCCGACTACTCCGATCATCCCGAATTATATGGAGGTCTTGCACAAACAAAAAAACAGAAAAAAGAATTTACGATGGCCTTTTCCAAAGGCCGCATCACCGGACCTGTAACTATACATCAAAAAGAAGGCGGATTGCAAGCCGCAGAAGTACCCATTGAATTTTCTCGCTACGCCGACAAACCGGCCATTCCGGAAACCATGTGGCTCATTAATCGAAATGGCAATTGGTATCTGGGTAGTTTCTAAATGCCGATTGGCACTACCGAATAGCGCTGCCGGAAATAAGACCTAATCGTTCAATACCACTTTCCCACTCAACACCGCTTTCCCTGCCTTGATCTGATACATATATATTCCGGGTGACAATTTATTACCGGATGCATCACTTCCATTCCAAACTAACCGATGCTTACCCATTCCTTCAATACCTGAACTCAGGCGACTCACTTCACGACCGGTAAGATCATAAATACCGACTTGTACATATTGTGCGTTCATTAAAGTATAATCGATATTGGTTTCTGTGGTGAATGGATTGGGATACACTTTCACGCCGGCAAAAACATCCGCAACATTAGAAACAGATGTGGGCGTCAACAAAGGATCATTCGCCAAAATCGAAGCAATATCCGCATTCTCATCACCGGCCTGATACAAGGTATAGATATAACTGTCGAACAGCATTTCATCGGTCGTAAATAATCCGGGCAATACAGGAACATTCGGATCGGGCGTCTCAGGATTGTTTACAGTATTGTCGAATTTATGGGTTGAATACATATGATAACCTACCGGAAACTTCACCATATTATTGAAGATGTATTGATACTGCCAGTGAAAATCCCAATGAGGGATGCGAATCAAAGGAATGGTATCGATACCGCTGTACAAGTAGTTGATAATCGAGGTGCAGGTCTTGTGCGAATGAGGGAATGCAGAATACAGACTGACTGCTATAGGCATCGGCGAGCCACCAACCGGGAAAGTGGCATGGGCTAAAATACTGTCATTGGCCGGCACATAGAAATTCCAGTTTTGCAAGACCGTCTCAAAAAACATCGGACGTACATTGGGCTCTCCTACCGGATAGAAAAAGATCCTAAGTTGCGAACTGTCTTTCAAACCTGCAGTTCCCTCGGGAATATGAATTTGAAACGACATGGTTGATCCGGCTTTCATACGGAATCCAAACTTAGTCGGTGCAACGCCCGGCAATACGGTTGGCCCCATACCCGGTGCAAAATCGCCAATATTAATTTGTCCCTGAAAGTTGGTACAATTACCTGAATAATCATCCACCGCAGTACCCGTTGTATCGATGGTCATCACAGCATGATGAATCAAGGCGGCATTACCCGGAATAAACTCAAACGCACGAATATAACGATCTTGTGTAAGTCCTGATGGCACATTCACACAGATATACATGTCTGTGGCATTGGCATTGCTGGTGAACTTGGGCAAATTCAAAACCAAGTCCGGCGTTCCATTCAATTGGTAATTGTTGTATGTCGGAACCGGCGGCGCTAGTGTCGTATCCCCGGCGGGCATACCCGCATTAATCCAGTTAATCAGTGTCGCCTTATCCGCAGCACTCATGACACGTTCACGAACAAAATGTTTGTAAGTAGGATCAGCAGGCCAGGGTGGCATATTACCATTCTGAACAGCATTCTTGATGAGATTGCCCCAAGGCAAAATCGCACTGTAACTCGTTAAGGGGAATTGCAATCCTCCTGCATGATGACAACTGGTACAATTCGCGATGAATATGGGTGCCACATCCGGATAGGTCTGAGCTTTAAGCGTCGACGAAAAACCTGACATCAACATCAGGATAGCGAAGAAAAAGGCTTTTGTGAATTTAGAATGCATAGGATAATGAGCGTTTTGGTTTTGTATTCAGGTTGTAAGATAATCAATTTTTCATTCGATTCTTCATCAGATGCTTTTATAGACCTGAACCTTGCGGAGAAGTTTAATCTCTTCACCCATAACATGCACCAAATCTGCGCCGGATTCAAGTTTTATTCTACCACGACCTTCTTCGTTGTTCGGATATCCTCCGATACGATAGAAACATAGTAAATACCGCGAGCCAAACCATGCACATCAAAAATCATTACATCTCCCTGGCGCTGATGAGGCAAATTCATTCGTTGTCCCATCGCATTCATTACCTCAACTTTGGCTTGAGCCAATCCGGGCATTTCTACATGGAAGTTATTTTGAGCCGGGTTCGGATAGACACTGATTTGCGTCTGTGTCATATATTGCTCATAGCTGAGAGGATAGTCAACCGTAAAGTTGTAAATAATAGAGGCTCCGAAATCAGGATTGAAAGTCTTCAAATTACTACCGGTGATACGCTTCAGTTGAAAAACCCCTGCCCCGTCATTATTGGCCCAGAAACTGATGCCATCTTCATCCGTATCGGTCATCACGAGTTTATAGCAGCCTGATGTCAAATGCATGGTATCGCGATAAATCGTATTGTTGCTCATACCGCTGCGTTGAAACAATTGCGTACCGGCGTCATTAAACAATTGATAGGATGTTTCGCCTGCAAACAAATTGCTTTTGTGGTAAATAATAAAATCGGCAGGCACCACTTCAGGCAAGTTAAAGACAGATTTCATTTTATTATTGAAGATATATTGATCGCTGCCATTATTCGGTTCTTTCAGCTCCACATGAAATTCATTCAGTACAGAATCAATTCCGGACCAGATCATGGTATTTGGCAATTCTACTTCTATTTTTTCCATAGGCGCTAAATTGCCTGTCCATGCATACGAACTCTTCACCGGATTATTATTTAACCAATACTCAATTTTCACACTGGTCAGCGGAGTTGATCCTGTATTTTGCAACAAGATCTTTGGCTGATCGCAAATGGCATGTTCACGTGCATATTCTATTTTATTGGTCGGTGCTAAAATGTCTGCAACCGCCGCATCAAGGGTATGATTAAAAGCACCGTAAGAAACCAAATTGTTCGACACCAGGTAACTCGATGATCCACTGGCGGTGTACATTCCATAATCAATATTCGCAACTTGCCCCGGAGTTACATAAGGTGTGATATCCACTTCCTTCAGATCGGTAGCCATACCCGGACACCAACCGGCACGATCATAAATCCAGGTACCTCCTTGAGGATAGAGCGGATTGCTCGCACATTTTTTCCATACCGGCCAAACAAATTCATCGCTACCGCCATTGATATCGATGTAGTGATCGCGCGGTATAAATTCGCCTTCTTGTCCGTGACCGGTTACCATGGTCCGAATTTTAAACGCTGTAGCTCCCGCATCCATCATCAGGTTTCGGGGTTCAAAATATTTATCGTTGATAATGTCCATATATGAACAGTTATTCGGCTGACGCCAGATATTGGTAATATTGCGCACATCTCTGGGGGGCGTTCCAACTAAGAATAAAAACTGAATATCCATATTCTCCTGCCATTGACCACCACGCTCTACTGACAATCTACGATTTCCTTTCAGGATCGGTAAATAATCGGTCACGTCAAAGGTCCAGGTTTTACCGTTCATGCCCATGTTCAGATTAATTCCGTAAGGGGTTACAAAAGACATCAATTCATACTTAGCCGGACTGCGACTCACATAATTTAAGTTGGTGATTACTATACTATCGGTCGGTATCAATGCTGTAGAATCGATTACGGCTCCGGTAATACCATCATAAGTATAGCGATAGCTTGCCTTCCACAGGAGGTAACTGACATACCCGATACTATCCGACTGATTGGTACCGATATTGGAATAGACTGTATATTCTTTCACAACATAGGGCGCTGCCGGCAGAGAATCTAATACCGTTACCGTTTGATTCGACAAGGTATAACTTCCCTGCGCCATGGTCAGGTTCGGACGTTCTGATGTTGCATTAAATTGTTTAAATATCTGATCACCGCGCAAGTATTTCCAGTAAGGGGTCAAATTGAAATTTCCGGTTTGCGACTGACTGCTGTAGTCGGTCAAAGCGGTTCCGCTTGCTTCATTCAAAGGATAATAGGCAATGAGGTTGGCATAGTCGGGATGTGCCGGTGTTAGGGGCAAATACATCCAGGCTTGTATGGTTGCGGGTGTTAAATCCGTATTCCAAATACTCAGCTCATCAATATCACCTCTGAAAGGCAGGTCTTTTGTAATATTCGTTCCCAATACCAATGAATCGATATTGATCAGATAATTCATTCCGGTCCCTGTATGCCACAGCACACCATTCAGATAAATATTCATCACGCCTGTAGTTGTATTCTTGGTAAAGCTCCAGTAGTTCCAGTTTTGTTCCACTTCAGGAATGGTGGCGGCTTTATTGATGCGATTATAGTTTGACCCGTTATTACCACAGTCGAAATAAATATTGGTATTGCTCCAGGGCATATGAATATTCAACTGACGACGATTGGAACTATCTATACCTTCCAGAATGGATGTATTTTGGGTCCCCACACCGATATCTCCTTTACTCCAATAAGATACCGTAAAATTTCCGGAAAGGTTAGCCATAGGGCTTGCAGGCAAACCCGCCCAAGTACCGGAAGCAGTATTGACATGATGATTATTGTTCGCATACAAACCCATATTGGGTGAGGCGCTATGCCCTTCTATTTGCAATGCCGCAGCAGGAGTAGAATGGGTGAATGAAAAATCTACAACGATATTAGACACTCCGTCCCACACAAATGGGGTATGAAATTGCAAGCGGTTGCTACCTGTCGCAAAAGATGTATTGGAATAATAGGTTTCCATAAATCCTGCTGTATCAGGAAGTGCTGCATTGAGGGTCGCATTGAGGGTATGCTTCATTTTTACTTTCAGAAAGTTTGCCGTGCCGGCATTGAGGACATTGAGCAGCAATGCATCAATAGGACCTGCAATCACACCGGCCGATAATAATTCAGCAGCAGTATAGATATATTGAGAACGTCCCGAATACTGATCGGTCGACAATGGATGTGTCAGCGACAAAGAACCTGTGCCCACATTACTCAGGGTTTCAGAGGCCGTATTGAGCACGGTGGTTTGGGCTTGCGAATATTGGTAGAGGTTGTAATAGGCTTGCGTGAGATAAGGGAAAGTAGTCCCGCTAAAATTGATGATTTGATGAGAAGGTGTGGTTAGCAACATGGAATCGATGCGGGTTGAATCCGTGAGATAGGTATTGCAGGAGTAATCCCACTCACCACAGCCGATATTGGTCTGTCCGGAAACCGGAGGCGATACCAATCCATCCTTGCATCGGATATTGTAAAGCATCAATACCTTTTCATATTGCACAGCAGGATTATTCGGAAATTGAATCACCGTATCACGGGTGGTCGACGAATACTTGAATGTTTGGATGCGCACCGTATCGCCCGGCACTTGGGCCATGGCTGAAAAAGAAAGCAACAAGAAAAGACAGAGGATAATTTGTTTCATGCAGAGGGGATTTTTGAATATGGGATAAAGATACCCCCCGGCAGTCAAATGAAAAAATTTGGGCGGCGAACACACTTTTTGCTATTTCGTGAAACAGAATAGATACAACAGGAATCCGCCGGCACAAAAAAACCCGGAGTATTCTCCGGGCCTCAAATCGTTAATGCTCTTCTTATCTTTTCTTATTGATCTGTTTCGCCAAAGCTATCGCCACCAGCTCAAAACTTTCGGCCAATCGATTGGTCACTTCCTTGTTCACAAAATGCGCCGTGGTATTCATCACCGCGCCGGCACCTCCCGGTATCCAACCCGATCCTTTCGGTGCCTTCACTTCTCCCTTTACGTCTTCCATGGTGCCTTTCGCCAGCACATTGCTTGGGTTTGCGGTTTCAACAATCGTGATGACAAAATCCAGCATCGCAGGCTTCTTGCCCCAGGCGGAACCCCGTCCGGTTTTTACATTGTTTAAGGTAATGACCACAGTATACTTCGCATCAGCATTTTGACGAATCACCACAGCTTCTTTCTTAAATTCTTTATTGAAGGTGGTTTCAAAATGCTTAGGATACTTATCGGTCTTGGCACTTTGCCAGTTGGCGACAAACTCATCCCCTTCACCCGGCTTGTCTTTATTAATCTCTGCTTTGCGCTCGTCGAGGAAACTTTGCTCGGTTCCTTCTGCCACGGTCATATTGCTGTATACGTATTGTACATTCAGCAAGGCCACATCTTTAATAAAAGGCAGGTCTTCCCCGCTCTCCCATTTGATTTTCTGTGCCGAGGCTGAAAACGCCATCGTCATCAATAATAAGACTGCAAAATTTTGTATTGTTTTCATGTATAAATATTTTCGACAAAGATATTCTTTCATTAGAAAAAGGGGAATACCGTAGTGTGGGTATTTTTCCTCAAGGATATCTGTTATGCGTCCGGTATATTGGGCTCTACCAGCCGTTTCAATTTATCTAAAGATTCTTGCCAGCCCAAATAGCACATTTCTGTAGGTATCATGTCAGGTATCCCCTCCTGCGTGGCGATGATCTCAGTTCCACAAATCACTTTTCTCAATTCAATGGTGGTGATCATTAGCCCGGGCATATTCGGATCATCGAACTGATCGGTATATTTTAAAAACTCATTGGGTATGATGTCCAGATATTCACCTCCAAAAGCATGACTATTTCCCGTCGTGAAGTTGGTAAACGACATTTTGTAACGACCGCCAATTCGAACATCGATTTCATGTACTTTACACACGAAACCATATGGAGGTAACCACGATGCAATAGCATCGGCACCCGTAAAGGCACGGTATACTTTTTCCGGACTTGCTGAAAATACTCTGTGAAGGGTTACTTTATTTGTGGTCATATGAATTATTATTTATTAGAAGGTCTTAATATTTTTTCCATTTTCTTTCCTTGGGCTAATTCATCCACGAGCTTATCCAGATATCTGACTTTTTTCGTCAATGGGTTTTCAATGTCCTCAATGCGATAACCGCAAATCATTCCCCGAATGAAGTCTGCATTCGGATGGAGTGTGGCTTGTTCAAAGAAAGTCTCAAAAGTCACCTGTTCACGTATGAGCCGGTTTATTTTCTCCTCATCAAAACCCGTCAACCATTCAATGACCTGATGCAACTCACCTCTGCTTCTTCCCTTACGTTCCACCTTGGCCACATAATGAGGGTAGACAGAAGCAAAGGTCAACTTTGTGATTCGTTCGTTATGTGTTTCAGTTTCTTTCATCATTTGGATTTCGATCGGTTGGGTAATCGTTTATGAATGAGAATCGTTTCATTCTTTTATATCATACATGGTGATGTGATCGTTGAAGCTTGATCTGCTTTTCGAGCATAAAATCCGAGCCGATCAAAGATAATGAAAATGCAATGCATTTATGCTCAGCGTATAGCAAGCTTTTTGCCACACTTTTAAATCATGCAGACAATAATTTATGCGCTGTATAATATGCCGTCATTTCTTGAAAATTATAAAGCATAAAACATCCTGCCGTCACTAAATCGCCCATTTTATGCAAATGAGTTTATGAGCGATATTACTTTTCTACTTTTCCTATTCTTCGGAATAAGCATCCCTTCTTCCTTCATCCATTTCAGTGTTGGTTCAAGGATTTCCCGGGCACCGCGAAAGTTAATGGCTAATTCTTTGGTCGCTTTTGCATTGTCAACAAAAAAGTATTTAATGGCATAGGGAATTACTTCCGGTTCAAACCCCATATTCATCCTGAAAGTTTTGCTTACCCAGGCGAGATTCATCAGCATACCCCTTCCCACTTTCTGAATTGGCTTTTCCAAACCCAGTAAGTCGAGCGTTAATTTTGCAAGCTCTTCGATTTTCATATTATCACTTCCAAGGATATATCTTTCTCCACTTTTCCCCTTTTCAAAAGCAGCTATAATTCCTTCTACTACGTCTTCTACAAAAACAATGGATGTACCTCCATCGGGCACAAGCACTGTTTTAGTGGTAGCAAAATCAAGAAGATTGCCACAAGTTATCTTGTCATAGTCATAAGGTCCGTAAACCTCTGTTGGGTTAACAATAGTTACATGTTGCCCTTCTTTAGCCAGGCTAATGGCATATTCTTCCACTTCTTTTTTTGCATGCGCATATACAAAATATTTGTTGCGCGGGAGTGTGAAGGGCGAAGATTCATTAAGAATTTTAATGTCATCTGTTCCGTCTATCGCTGTGGATGAACAAACAAATACGGTTTTGATATTGCCAATTTCCTTGGCTACTCGAAGTACATTTTTAGATCCTTCAATTACGATTCGAGGCATATCAGGAGCTGTAATATCTTTCTAATTGGACAGACCAGCCAAATGAATGACCCCGATGCATCCTTTCATTCCCTCTCTTAAGGAATTTATATCCGTAATATCACCTAAGCATCTTTCAAAATTCAATCCCTCTATCCTGCGAATATTGCTGGTATTACGAAGCAGACAACGGGCTTCATACCCTTTTTGAAGCAATTGTTTTAAAAACAAAGTTTCCGATGAAACCTGCGGCTCCTGTTACAAATATTTTGCCCTTGTGCATCAAGTAGATATTTTATTGAGTTATTTCACCCAGGTTCATGGCCCATTCAAACTTATGGAAAGTTAGGGAGTAAAGTTAGTTGTATGTTTCATTTTTTCTTGATTTATGTTGGCGAAAGCATTGCACCCGTTTAGTTGCTATCCATGTCCTGGCACTCAAAACTTCAATCAAAATCAAAAAATCCGCTTTATCAAACTGCCCGCAACAACCTACACACACGGTCACAACCACCAAGCTTAATATAACCACAGTATTGTCGATTTCTTTTGCCGTAGTTGCATGCCTTCATCATTCTTTTTATACTTTGGATACAAAGTACATCTCTATTTCTCCTTTGCCCTTCGCAACAATCTGACCACGACTTTCGAAGACAAAGCCGGGTTTGTCTTTTAGAATCTCATAGGTAGTTTGACTAATATTCACTTTACCCACCTCACCACTACTTTCCATACGGCTTGCCGTATTCACTGTATCGCCCCATATATCATAACTGAACTTCTTCACGCCTACAATACCGGCAACCACAGGTCCGGTGTGAATGCCAATACGGATCTCGAAGAATGGAAGACCGGCGGCGAACTTTCGAGCTTTGGCTTGCTCGATGAAGTCGCGCATCTCAAAGGCGGCATGGATCACATCAATGGCATGGGTCTCGTTGCTCGTGGGCAGTCCCCCGGCCGCCATGTAGGCATCTCCGATTGTCTTTATCTTCTCTATGCCATACTTCTCTGTAATGCTATCGAAGACACTGAAGCACTCGTTGAGTTCACGGACAAGTTCCTGTGGACTCAAAATTTCGCTCATCGAAGTGAAGCCTTTAAAATCGGTAAAGAGTACGGTGACCTGATCCATCTGCACAGCCTGGGCTGAGCCATTTAACTTCAATTCTGCCGCAACTTCTTCCGGAAGGATGTTCAGTAACAGCTCCTCGCTTCGCTTCTTCTCAGTTTCTATGATAACCTTTTGCTTTCGTGTTACCATGAAGCGGTTGAAAATGACAAATACCACCAATATCAACAGAAGGGCAAAGCCGGTGAGGAAGTTGCGGGTCAATTGGCTAATCTTTTGCTGTGCCTCCAAGTCAGAGATGATGTTCTCTGCGCCAGCTATCTTCTGCTCTGTTTCAAAGCTGGTGACACGGTTCTTCCGAGTGTCATCCCGCAACTCGTCCTGGATCTCGGTGTATTGATTAAATACATCCCTGACACCAGCAGCATCTCCCAGTTCGAGTGACACTTTGATGAGCAGCTTGTATTCCTTCAGCTGCTCCATCCTCCGCTTTTCCAAAAGTGGAATCTCCTTCTCCAACAATAGTTTCGCTTCCTTTAGCCGCCCCTGTCTCACCCTAACCTGGGCCAGATAGTAGTTCACAAGGTGCATACCTGCAGGGCTCCAAGGGCGATAAGGAAAACCATCTACTAACTCACGGCATTTGGCCAGGTAGTGTTCAGCTGAATCCAGCTGATCCGTTTTCAGGTAATAGAAGCCTTTCATCTCGTAGCACCGGGCGAGTGCCGGATGGTCATGATATCGATCTGACAAGGCCTCCGCACATTCGAGCAGTTCCTTAACGCTATCAGTCTGCCCCATCATCAACCGTGCATAAGTGATGTTGCAGGAAGTGTATGCAACATTGGAACTGTCTTTAAGCCCGTTGATGCGTGCATCCCTTGCATCGATGGACAATGAAATAGCACCTTCGTAGTCACCTATATCATTAGACAAGCTACCCATCAAACCAGTGTGGTTGGTCCAACCATAAAGGCCGGTAATGGTGCCGTCTTGTGTGATCTCGTTACGATTAAGGTAGGAACGAGACTTCTTCAAGTTGTAAATCTCCAGGTCATAGAGCCCTTTACGATGGTAGATCGCTGCAAGTCTAAAGTAAGATAGAGAGACAGCGTCTGAATCGTTCCGGCTCAGATAGCGATGGAGGCTATTGGTGAAGTAGACAACATCACCTTCTGCATCAAGCAATGCAGTCAGAAATGCTGGACGTTCAAGAACTTCTTTGGTTTCATTATAGTGATCGATTATGGAATATATAAAGGCCTGCTTATCGGTAGATTTTCCTGTAAGTTGGAAGTAGTTTAAAATAAATTTTTGAAAAAAGTAAAAGAAGGCCATTTTTTTTCTTGCTTTCAGCCCCTCTGCCGCTTTCATTAACCGTCGGGCCATTACGCTGTCGAACGGTTGGCTTGACAATAAATTATCCGCTCGGATCAACAAAGTAGTGTCAATCTCCTTACCGGCAAAGGAACGATCAATGTAGAAAATCACAGAATCTCTGCGAATATCATTCTGAGATTGTTGTGCGTACACATCTATACATGATATCATTATTACAATCACCAAAAAGTGTCTTATTTGCAATAAACCGGCAAAGTTAGCTAAATTTCGAACCCTTAGAATATTTAGACAAACAGACAGTATAGAAAATTCATTACTCATTTTGAAACAGTTGCGATTGCTTGTATTTTCCCTTGCATTCCCGGTATTGCAATTCCAAAAATCGCAGAACCCATTGACGCATATCCGTTCCGGATGAGAAATTGTTAATGTTTTTAAAGCGAATATGGAAAAGATTGTTTTCATACAATTATATTCAATGTCCTATAACGCTAACACAAATTCTGCCGCATCCGTCTTCCAACAGCAATCATAAGTCTACATCAAATGTAATAAATAAAAAAATCAGATTTCCGGGAAACTATGTGGCAGCAATTTCAGAAATCTTCATGTTTACAGTTGCCCAAATGATCAAATTACACAACACAACGCTTCGCACACATAGTTGCAGCCTCTGAGCTGACAGCAAAAAACACTTAGCTTGCGTCATACTGCACTAAAAAGAGAAAGCTTATTAAAGAGCGTACACTCCAAGTGGGTTACTGCTAACGTTCCGACGGCTTCTGCATTATCTGCCTTAATAACCGTAAAACATCAGGCTACAACAAATCTAATTAATAATTCTGGTTTCGCGGCGACCAAGTGACAGCTATTGCAGTAAGCCGTATGTTAGGGGTAGCCCATATCATCAATTTACACATTGCTAAACTGCGCACACATAGTTGCAGCCCCCATGCTGACAGTAAAAAAACACTGAGCTTGCGATATGCTACACTAAAAAGAGAAAACTAATGACGGAGCGTACACTCCATGCGGGTTACCGATAACGATTTTGCGATAAAAGAAGGATGGGAATAAAAAGCACTTCTGCTTCCTGGATTCCAATTGAATGTCCAACACTTGAATTTAAGCCGTTTTTTCTTTTTAGCGCATGTTAGCGGATGAGCTCTTTTCAAATTTTTCCTTCCATAAAATACATATCTATTTCGCCTTTACCTTTCGCCTGTATTTTCCCTCGGTGTATGCATCTAAATTTACTTTTTACTAATTCATAGGTACTTCCGCTGATGTTAATTTTTCCCGCTTCGCCACTACTTTCCATTCGTGCAGCAATATTCACCGTATCGCCCCAAATATCGTAGGCGAATTTTTTTACTCCCACAATTCCGGCAACAACAGGTCCGGTGTGAATACCGATACGTATTTCAAAAAACAATTTGCCTTCCGATTGTTTCTTCAATTTATGTTCATGCATGAATTGCTGAATATCGAGAGCGGCCCTTACAACACCCTCTGCATGCGTTTGATTGGAAACCGGCAATCCACCGACAGCCATATAGGCATCTCCGATGGTTTTTATTTTTTCTACTCCATACTTTTGCATGATGTGGTCAAATGCCGAAAAACATTCATTGATTTCTGTTATCAATTCTGTTGGCGTTAATTTTTCGGAGAGTTGTGTAAATCCTTGAAAGTCGGTAAACAAAACTGTGACCTCGTCAAAGTGTTTTGCTTCGGCACTACCTTTTGCTTTTAATTCTTCTGCTACTTCTTCGGGTAATATGTTTAACAGCAACTCATCGCTGCGCTTTCTTGCTTTAGAAATTTTATTGCGCTGACGAAAGAAGATTAATGCGAAAAGGAATACCACTGCAAAACCTCCAACAAAGATGTTGCGAACCAATTTTTGTTTTTGCAATTCTTTTTCAGCGATGGCATCTTTCTTTTCCTGCGCGGCCTTTGAAACCGCTTGCTTTTTATCAAAGTCATATTGAATCTTCGATTCCAGGGTTTTTTCTATATTTTCCTCGTTAACTAAACTGTCCCGATATGCGTTATAAATCTTATTGTATTCAAAAGCTCCTTTGAAATTTCCCAAAGCGCTGTCGGCTTCATACAGGCTGTTGTAGCATTGCGCAATCGTTTCTTTTGTTCCCAGCTCTTTAGCCAGAAGAAGTCCCCTGGTAATCCATTCCCGTGCTTCTCTGGCCTGGCCCAGTTTTATTTTAGCACCGCCAATATTGGCAAGGACCAACGCCTCGTTGTCTTTATCCCCCGTTTCTTCTGAAAGTTTTAGGGCTATCAAATGTAATTTTAACGCCTCAGTGCAATTGCCCATCATGGAATAAACAGAACCAATGTTGTCATAGGCTATTCCTTGTCCGCGTTTATCTCCTGCTTCCTGCTTCAATTTTAATGATATTTGATGCTGGTTCAGTGCTTCCGGTAAATTATTTTGGGATATATATATAGCTCCGAGGTTGTTGCGTGTCATGTCCTCCAACCTTTTATTGCCCATTTCCATACTTAATTCGATCACGGTTTCATACTCACGTATTGCTTCTGAATTTCTACCCATGTCAGCGTTAATGTTGCCCAGGTTACCATGACAATTGGCAATACCATATTTATCGCCAATTCCCTCATAAAATTTCAGTGCGGCCAAATATTCATTGAGGGCTTCGGGCTTTTTTCCCAGATCAGTATATGCATTGCCTCGCATACTATGCAAATTGGCCAAGCGTTCTTGGTTGTTCGTTTCAATATAATAAGGAAAAGCTTCGTCTATAGCTTTGATACCTTCGGTAAGTTTTCCCAAAAGGAGGAAAGTTTCCCCAAGTCTGTAATTGGCTCCTGCCAATCCCTTTCTATACCCTGTTTTTTGCGAAATGAATAAGGCTTTATTGGCCAAAAACAATGCCGAATCCGAATTATAATTGTTGTTTAAGCTGTCACATTTCTTAAACAAATCTTCAACTAATACACTGTCTTTAACACCATATTCATTCCGGGCCCCACTATGTCTTCCGGATTCGTTTTGTGTTAATCCTCCTTTAGTAGCATCTTCTGACTGCTGGGTGCACGAGCAAAACACAGTAAGCAGAATAATGTATATGTTGAGTTTCATGGTAGGAAAAATAGCAATTTATAAGCAATTCACATCATGCTAAAGATTGATTTTTCATTTTGCTGTAGTTTATGTCGTTAAACCAAAGTGCACTTGAGTTTGACGACATACTACAATGTTTTATTTTTTGCTTGGTGATGTGCTCTCGTTCTTTGATGCGTATAGTGTCTATGGTGGTGACCGGTAACGGATGGCGGTTGGCGTCCGGCAGGCGTTAGGAAACGAAAATATTCATTTTAGTAGAGAACACCAAAGGGAATCTAAATATTGAGGTGAGAAGCAACTGCCTGCTGGCGCTAACTGTGGGTTGTAAGCAGTGGCGAGAGATCAACTTAAAAATGTTTCTATTAAATCCCATCTATTTTTAAAGGTTTCCAAATCTGATAGTTTTGATTTAGGTATTTTTCCCCACTGACTTCGCTGCTTTTCCAACGCTGTAACGTAAGAAATTGGAAAAACATAGCAGTCGGGAGACTTTACTCCGCTCTCGCCATTTTTCTTTTGTTTTCTATATCCGCGATTTAATGCAACCAATACAACAAAGTCACAGTCAAAATTATTTATTATGAAACCATTCCAGCCAGTTTGATGTCTGCTTTTGACTTGAATACGTGCAGAAGTGTTTTTCTCTGGATTTGTTGAAATGATATCGTAGCCTTTGAAATTATGATAAGCTTTATAGGAAGCTATTTTTTCTATTTATAAATTTCCAAGAACAAGAAATTCTGCACCTGCTGATTCAAGCTGAGTATTTAAACGTGTTGCCATTTTCTCTTTTTTTACGGGCTGTCAATTAGCCATTGCTTACAACGGTTTTGCGCTTGGCGAAGGTGGGGTTCAAAAGTACAACTGGCGAGGATTGTTCAAAAGCCCCACTTTTTCCAAGCACAGGTTGGTGGCAGTGCATTTGTTGAATATATTTAATTTGATTTTGTGAAAATTATATTCTTGTTCACAATTTGATTACCATTTAAGATA
The DNA here is from genome assembly GCA_016786845.1 of Chitinophagaceae bacterium. Lineage (GTDB taxonomy): Bacteria > Bacteroidota > Bacteroidia > Chitinophagales > Chitinophagaceae > OLB11. The sequence goes on from JAEUVB010000023.1 coordinate 401,237, forward strand.
AGTGTTATACAATAAATTCCAATTGGTAAATTATTGCAATTTATTTTTATGTGTTTCCCATTAAATTTGCTTACTTCCAAAATCTTAATGCCATTGAAGTCATATATTATCATTGTGGCATCGTTTAATTCATAAGGAGCAGATAATGTTAAATCATCCTTACAAGGATTGGGATAAATTGAAAACACATTATTGGATTTTAAATTCTCAACATCTGTAGATGCGCCTTCGGTATATTCCCAAAATTCTTTCCCATAATCACTACTTGCTGTTGTGACTTTTCCACATACTAAATAACCTTTACTCCCTATCGCAAAACCAGTTGCATAATATCTAGCATCTCCACTAAAATCTGCTTTTTGAGTCCACGTATTTGTAACTTGATTATATTCCCAAATTTCTTTTCCAAAAACACTACTTGCGTTAGATACATTTCCACCAATTAAATAACCTTTTGTTCCAATTCCAAAACCAGCAGCACCATATCTACCATCACCTGGAAAGTCTACTTTTTGTGTCCACGTATCAGTTGACTGATTATACTCCCAAAACTCTTTCCCAAAATCGCTTGAGGCTGAAGATACATTTCCACAAACCAAATATCCCTTAGTTCCAATACCAAAACCTGTAGCACTATGTCTTGTGTTGCCAGGAAAATCTGTTTTTTGAGTCCAAGTATCTGTAACTTGATTATATTCCCAAAATTCTTTCCCATAATCACTAGTGGCAGTAGTAACATTTCCGCAAATTAAATACCCTTTTGTGCCAATACCAAAACCTGAGGCACTATGCCTTGCGTCTCCTGGAAAATCTGCTTTTTGAGTCCAAGTGTCTGTAACTTGATTATACTCCCAAAATTCTTTCCCGTAATCACTAGTGGCAGTGGAAACATTTCCGCAAATTAAATAACCTTTTGTACCTATGTTAAATCCTGCAACACTATGTCTTGTATCGCCAATAAAATCAACTTTCTGTACCCATGTTCCTTGACTCTTAGCATTGATTGCTAGGAACAATAAAATAATTAATAATAATTTTCTCATTTTTTTAAATCGAGTTTATAGTGCTGATTTCGCACTTTTGATTATCTATTTATTATTGTTTGCGAGGGCATTACCGCCAACGTTCCGACGGCTTCTGCAGTAGCTGACTTAATAACCGTAAAACATCAGGCTACAACAAATCTAATTAATAATTCTGATTTCGCGGCGACCAAGTGACAGCTATTGCAGTAAGCCGTATGTTAGCAGTTGCCCAC
>JAEUVB010000012.1 GCA_016786845.1 Chitinophagaceae bacterium
AAAGACAATTTGATTGATCATTCAAATCCAGATCGTATTGATCTTATGTCAGATTTTATGGGTTAATCCGAGTATTATGTTTTGATATCACCCCGGCAGATCCCGGTCTGGCTTCCGGCTTATTCCATTTCATGGAAAGCCGTCCCGCCAACCGGGATGACATCCCTTAATTTAGATTTCGTTTCATTCGAACGCTATTCGAAATAGTAAGGCTTGCACTGCTGAGGCTGACGATACTCTCGCTACGGAGATGTCATCCAGGTTGGCTAGGTTTCCTTACCGCTTGCGGAAAAAGGAAACAGCCAGACCGGGATCTGCCAGGGCTACCCGCTCTCATACTCTGCGCTCACGCTGCCCGCTATGCGGGGTCTGCCTTCCTCACTACACCACTCCAAAGTCGTAGCTCTCCCACCCCATCCTACCTTCATTCATCATTTTCCCTTACTTTTATCGCACAATTGCATTTCATGAAAATATTTCAACTTTCCCTCATCGCTACCCTTTTAGGCCTGGGCGCTTTCCTATTGTTGGAAAAGCCTGTGAAACAAGAACTGGAGCCCGAAGCACAGGAAGAATCTGAATTGAGGACGGCATGGGAACACAAGATGTTGGCCGACCCTGCCACCGGCGAAATCCCTAAGGGCATTCAATATCTGGAAAGAATATTCCTGAACCATATGCTTGAAACATCGAACGCCAATCATAAAAAATACCGCGGTGCCACATGGACCAGTCGCGGACCATGGAATGTGGGCGGACGTACCCGTACCATCGCCATCGATGTGACAAACGAAAATCACATCATAGCCGGTGCCGTATCGGGCGGCATCTGGGAAAGTATGGATGCCGGTGCCACCTGGACCCGCGTCAGCGATCCCCTCGGGCATCCCGGCGTGGTGAGCATCAGTCAGGATACAAGACCGGGCAAAACCAATCTGTGGTATGCTCTTTCCGGTGAAATATATGGTACCTCAGCCAGCGGCGGCAGTGCTTTTTATTTGGGCGACGGAGCCTTCTTTTCTGATGACAACGGTCATACCTGGACACCCTTAGCTTCTACCGCCGGCGGTAACCCTTCCGGATTTTCTACTTTATTTCAGGGTGGCTGGCGCATCGCTACATCCCCCGTCGATTCTGTAGCCACCTGTATCTATATGGCCTGCTATGGTTCGGTATTAAGAAGTGTGGATACCGGCAAAACATGGAAAACCGTTGTGGGCGTCGGCAACGATTCTTACTTCAGCGATGTGGCGGTGAGCAGCGAGGGTATCGTCTATGCGGCACTGAGTTCTGATGGCGTTTCATCCCGCGGCTTCTTTCGTTCGGCCGACGGAGTCAACTTCACCAATATCACCCCTGCCTTTTTGAAAAGCTATGATCGCGTGGTGCTCTGCATCAACCCGAATGATGAAAATGAAGTGTATTTCCTTGGCGAACTCCCTTCGGATACAAGCGGCGGTGTAACCACTTACAATTATGAAATGACTCCTGAATATGTGGCTTTAGTCAAATACAAATACATCAGCGGCGATGGCACCGGCGCAGGCGGACAATGGACCAACCTCTCGGCCAACCTGCCGGTGAATTCACCCAATCAGTTCGACAAATTCAATACCCAGGGAGGATACGATTTATTGGTTCGTTGCCAGAAAGGAAGCAATACCATCGTGGTCGGCGGCACCAATCTCTATCGCTCCACCGATGGCTTCACTTCCCCCAACAATACCATACAAATTGGAGGATATGGACTGGGAACTAAACTGGGAAATTTTGTAACCTTCCCCAACCACCATCCCGACCAGCACGATCTCATTTTCCTGAACAGCGATCCTAAAAAGGCATACTCGGTTTCCGATGGCGGCGTGAAGTTTACCAACAACCTGAATGCAACAGATATCAGTTGGGAGGAAAAAAGTCTTGGCTATATTACCTCACAATTTTACTGTGTGAATATCGATGAAAGCAAACCCTTCGATCAATGGATACTGGGCGGCTTGCAAGACAACGGCAACTATATCGCCAACAGCAATACCCCAACCCGCAAATGGAAAATGACCATCAATGGCGACGGTGCATTTAGTTATATCGCACCCAACCGATCTTTCTATGTGATCAGTACCCAACTCGGAAATATCCGCAAGGTTCAGCTGGATGAAAATGGGAATGTGCTTCAAAAACGACGGATAGATCCTGCAGGTTATGATAAGTCGATGTACGGATTCATCAATCCATTTATCGTGGACCCGGTCGATAATAACTTTCTGTATTTACCCATTGGGAAGAAACTGGCCCGATTGAATAACTTACGCAGTATTCCTATCAACGGAGATACCAGCAAACTGGCGAGCGGATGGACTTTTTTCCCGGATACCATTACCACACCCAAACTGACCAGCGGCAGCAGCAGTACGGAAGCAGAAATTACGGCCATCGCCGTTTCCCAAAATCCGGCGCATACCGTTTACTTCGGCACCAGTAACCGCGAAATGTACCGGATAGACAATGCGCATAACGGCAGCCCTTCCTTTGTGAAACTCTCCACCCTGCGATTGCCCAATAACGGATATGTAAGCGACATTGCCATAGATCCGGACAGTGCTAAAAATGTATTGATCTGCTATTCCAATTATAACGTCACCAGCCTCTTCTATTCGAATGACACCGGAAAGAATTGGTATTTAGTAGGTGGCAATGTGGACTTACAAACCTTCAATACCGGCACCCCTCCAAGTGTGCGCAGCGTGGCGATTCTGAAAAAACCGAACGGACAACGCATTTATTTTGCGGGTACCAGCATCGGATTATTCTCGGCCGATACTTTAGTTCTGGCATTAACCAGCGGTACCAATAAAACCAATTGGGACATGGAAAGTCCGGATGGAATAGGCGCCAATGTGGTCACCGATATCAAGACCCGACACAGCGACGGTTATGTTGTGGCTGCCACCCATGGCAATGGCGTTTATGAATCATACTTTACCGGCAATACCCCGCCGCCGCCTTTCAATACCACCAATTCTCTCGAGCTCTATCCTAATCCTGCCGTGGATGAAATCTACTATACCTTCAATATAACCAATACGGCCTCGGTTCGGGCAGACATCATCGATATGTCGGGACGCAGGGTGAGAAATGTATTGAACGGCAGCTATAATATTGGCACCTATACCCTGAAGACTTCCGTTAGCGGGTTAACCAACGGGCATTATTTCCTGTCGCTTTATACCACAGACGGGCAAAGGCCGCAAGCGAAACATTTTATTGTGCTTAAATAAATTACATTTGTCGCTGTCATGATAAAGCATTTTCTCCGGGCCGGCCTCTTGTTATTTCTGGTCACCATTTTAGCCTGTCGCGATGAGGGCTATATACCCAAACCCCGTGGCTACTTTCGTATAGACCTTCCCGAAAAGTCATATCAATTATTTAGCCGTGAAGGCTATCCCTATTCCTTCGAATTTCCGGTTTACGGAAATATTGAAAAGGACACCGTATTCTTTAATGAAAAAACGGAGAACCCCTGGTGGCTGAATGTAGACTTTCCAACACTGGGCGGTAAAATTTATTTGAGCTATAAAGAAATTAATGCCAAGAATACCCTGCCCCGATTGTTGGAAGATTCCTATCAGATGTCGCACTACCATTCTAAGAAAGCAGACTATATTAACGAGCCTCCTTTTCATACAGCCAACAATGTACATGGCATTTTTTATGAAGTGGGTGGCGATGCCGCTTCAGCCTATCAGTTTTATGCAACCGATTCGGTGAAACATTTCATACGCGGCGCTTTATATTTCGATACCACACCGAATGCAGATTCTTTGAAACCCGTGAATAAGTTTCTGCGTAAAGACATGACTCATCTGGTCAATACCTTAAAATGGACAAAATGATAATTATAGACGATATCCTGATCAGTGATGCCATCATACAGGAAGAATTTATTTGCAACCTGCAAAAATGCAAAGGCGGATGCTGTGTTGATGGCGATGCCGGAGCTCCTTTGGCCAAAGACGAATTGAAGAAAATAAAGCAAGTCTATAAAATCATCCAATCGGAACTATCGGAAGAGGCGCAAGCTGAAATTGACCGCACCGGCGCTTATACCATGGAAGAGGAATTTGGTTATGTAACCCCGGCCATCAATGGCGGTATCTGCGTTTACGGATATACCGACGATCAGGGCATCGTAAAATGCCTGATTGAAAAAGCTTACTATGAAGGTCGCACCGATTTTAAAAAACCGATTTCCTGCCACCTTTACCCCATTCGCATCACCAAGACAGAAACCTATACGGCCCTCAATTACGAACCACGTGAAAGCCTGTGCAAACCGGGTTGTGCCTTAGGAAAAGAAAAAGGAGTGAAGGTATATGAATTCTTAAAAGAACCTCTGATCAGAAAGTATGGAGGAGCTTTTTATGAAGCGTTGGATACCATTGCCAAAGGCAATGTTTAATGGTGAATGTTAAATGTTGAATTACTCCAAATGACTGAATGATAAAAAAGTACTTCCTTTCCAACCTGCTGCTGATGTTGCTGCTGAACATCCTGATCAAACCGATCTGGATCTTCTTCATCGACCGAAATGTACAGCTCACGGTAGGACATGAAGCTTATGGATTATATTCAGCCCTGGCCAGCCTGAGCATCATCTTTAATATTCTGCTGGATTTCGGCATTACCAATTACAACAACAAAAATCTGGCGGCGGATACCAGCTCCCTGCAGACGGCCATGCCGAATATGATCGTTACGAAGTTGATGCTTTCCCTGGTCTATCTTTTCATTGTGATGTTGGCCGGATTGTTTTTAGGATACACTTCACATGCGCTCTATTTACTCTTGTTATTGGCGTTTATCCAATTGCTCAATTCCTTTCTGCAATATTTACGGAGCAATGTTTCAGCCCATCATGATTTCAAAATAGACAGTGTACTTTCAGTTGCGGATAAAATCATCATGATCGGAATTTGTGGTTTTTTATTGTTTCATGAGGACTATAAGAAAATCTTTATCCTCGAATGGTTCATCTATGCTCAAATCATTGCTTATGCTTGTTCTATTTTATTGAGCGTAACCATTATCATCCGGCGCTATTCCGGCATACATTTCAAACATATTTCCATGGCCGAAATGAAAGGTGTATTTAGGAGCAGCATTCCTTATGCTGTACTGATTCTCCTCATGGGTGCTTACATGCGAAGCGATATGCTGATGCTCGAACGCATGGAAGGATCATTGCAAAGCAGTTTATATGTGCAGGCCTTCAGGATACTGGATGCGGTCAATATGATGGGTTTTCTGTTTGCCGGCATACTCCTGCCCATGTTTGCACGCATGATCTCTAAAGCCATGCCGGTGTCGGAATTATTGCGCACCAGCAACAACATCATGCTTTCCGTTTCTTTAGGCATCATGGCTCACAGCCTGATATACGGGCAAGACATTATGAACCTGCTCTACCACGACGGAAGCAGCGCCATGCATTGGATTTACGGACTGGTCATTTCCGCCTTCCCGGCCTACTGCCTGATGTATTCCTATTCGACCTTATTAACGGCGAAAGGAAAAATCCAATTATTGATTTATATCGCTTTGCTGGGTACAGTCACCAGCATTCTGAGCAATCTGATATTGATTCCTTATTTACAAGCCAGAGGGGCCGCATGGACCGCCTTATTCGTCCAATGGTTATTGGCCTTCATTTATATGGTTGCTTGTATTCGCATTTTCAATTTGAAATTATCCCTCATATGGCCCCTTAAGTTTATTGGATTATTCGGCCTTTTGTTGATGCTGAATCTGTTATTAAAAAACCTGTCTATCGGTCTGTATGTATCGCTGCCGGTCAATCTCCTGAGTTTTATCGTCCTGGTCTATTTGATCCGCCTGTGGGACATGAACCTGCTCAAAGGCATGCTCAAACAATATAAATCGCCTGCCTGACGTTTAGGGGGCACATCAGGGCCTGCTGCTTAACGCACTTGGTATGTCAATGAATCAGATATGTGCTAGCCGGAAATACAGCATCTGCTTCGTTGAAGGCAAATCGCAGTATTTATATACTGCTTCTTTGCCTTCGCCTGGCATCTACTGCATTTCCGACTTAATCAGCAAGCCCTAAATTTTAAACATTATATTTGCGCATCAACATTATTTATGGAGAACACTACATTACGTTTTGATCTGTTTGAGGTCATCCGCATCGGATTGAGATGGAAAAAATTCATTATCGGGTTGACCTTTTTGGCCTGCCTGATTGCGGCCATTTATTTTTTCTTACAGAAGAATACCTATAAAGCATACGGCTCCTTTTTCCCTTCCTCTGCGGTCATGAGCGGACGAATCAATCTCTTCCGCGAAAATCAGCAGGAATGGATTGATATGTTTGGAGGCGAAAATGAAGTGGATCGTGCCTATGTGATCGCCAATTCGGCCAATGTCATCTCCTACCTGATCGGGAAATTTCATATCGCTGCACATTACAAAATCGATACGGTGAATGATAAAGATGCCGATAAGAAAACCTATAAAAAATTCACTAAGAACTTCATTGTATCCCGTTCCGGATATAAGCATATCGAAATCAATTTCAATGATGAGGATCCGGAGCTCGCCTATCAGGTGGTGAATGAAGCCATGAATCGGACGGAAGATTTGCTGAGAGATCTTTATAAAACCATTAATGTACAATTGGCTCTGGCTATCGACAACCGCGCCGATTCTATACAACAACAATTAACGGTTTATACTGACTCACTGGTGAACATGCGCGTGCGCTATAATATTTACGACCTCATCGCACCCGGACGAAAAGCACAGAATTATACACCCCGTTCATCCGGCGCCGATTATGCCCGTGGATTGGAAGAGATTCAAAATGTAGAAGAAGTAAAAGACAAACTGAGTATGGACAAGGCAAAATATCTTTCCTTATCCAATGAATTTAAAACGGCTGCTTCAAAAGTATTTCCAATGATTCATGTGGTACAATGGGCCTCTCCCAACGGACCTAAAGCCGGTCCGTTCCGAACCCTCGGAGTATTGACAACAGGCGTAATCGCTTTCTTCTTCTCATTATTACTGGCGGTTGTGATAGAATATTTCCGTCGCCATAAAGATCAGTTTACCGCGTGATCCTCAAATTTGCACAGCACAAATCATCCCCTTTCCTCATCGGTGCGATGTTGTTTTTGGGCTGCCTGATTTTGGCCTTCATCAGTCAAAACCTATTGTTGATGGCCATGCCCTTTGGTCTGCTGGCGATAGTGTTTTTTTTGACCGATCTGCGCATTCCCTTTTACTTACTCATGTTCTCACTGCCCCTTTCATTCAACCTGATGGGAATGATCGGCGTGGGTCTGGATTTTCCCGACGAGCCTTTGATGCTGACCATGACGGCGATATTCCCGTTCTTTATATTGACGCAGAACCGATCCACAGGATTTATCGATACCTTGAAACACCCTTTGATCCTGCTTATCCTATTTTCATTTGTCTGGACCATCATCTCCGTTGTTTTTTCACTCGACCCCATCTTCTCTACTAAATTCCTTGTGAAGAAAATATGGTACCTGGTTCCGTTTCTATTTTTTCCATTGCTTTTATTTCAAGACAGAGCCCTCATGATCAGAGCCTGGAAACTCATCCTCATTTGCTTATGCATACTCACGCTCATCATCCTGTATCGCTTCAGTAAAGTTGGGTTTCGTTTCGAAGAGGTGCACGATCCTTTGCAGCCCTTTTTTATGAATCATGTGATGTACGGCGGCATGGTATCGATATGTGTTCCCCTCGCCATGGCAGGCTTATGGCTGAACAAGCGATTCAGTATAAACTGGTGGATGGTTTTAGCAGCTATAAGCATTTTATTATTGGGCGTATATTTTTCTTACTCCCGTGCGGCATGGGCAGGGGTTATATTCGCCGCCATCGCTTTGGTTTTGATTCGGTTTAAACTCATGCCCTGGGCGATGTTAGGATTTTATGCTGTGGTATTGAGTGCGGTTTTATGGTTATCGAATCACAATCAGTATTTAAATTACAAACCCAATTTCGAGAAGACTGTGATGCATGAATCACTTGAAGATCATATCATGGCCACGATACAGGGCACAGATATTTCTTCGGCAGAGCGTTACTACCGCTGGATAGCGGCATTACGCATGAGTGAGGATCATCCTTTGACCGGCGTGGGACCGAATAATTTTTATGATCAGTACAAAGCCTATACCATCACCTCTTTCAAAACATGGGTAAGCCGAAATCCGGAAAGATCGACCACCCATAATTACTTTTTATTTATGCTGGTCGAACAAGGCTACCCGGCCATGATACTTTACGCTGCATTGATCTTTGCCATCTTCTTTTACGGACAAAGGCTCTACCACCGCCTTGAACATCGCACCGCCAAGGTCATCGTTATGGCTAGCCTGACTTGTATCGCATCTGTCTTTGTAAACAATTTCTTCAGTGAGTTGTTGGAAACTGATAAAATCGGATCCATTTTCTTTCTTTGCATCGCTGCGCTGGTGCTTACAGACCTCCAACAAAAAAAATACCCATCTAAGGGTATAGCATAAATTTCGGAGGAGCAATACCTTCACCGAAAATTATACCTGAATGTTATCTGTCCGTAAGTGTCTGTTCATCTGCTTCATATGTCTTGCGTTTTGGAATGTAGCAAAGACACAACCCAATACCACCGATTCATTATTAAAGGCTCTTAAACAAAGCAATTCACCCGCAGAGAAAGCAGATATCTATGTTCAAATTGCATTCAATTATCTGCCGGTCAATCTCGACACCCTCCTCCTTTATGCCGATCAAACGATTGCCTACACGCTTGATCATGGCATAGATAGTGTGAGAGCCAAAGCCTATATCTGCAAAACCATTGCCTATGAAAAACAGGGCGAATTGGATGAAGGAATGTTGGTGATCGATTCTGCCATTCAACTATTAGACAAATCCTCTCAGCAAGAAACACGTTACAGCGCCTACTCTATCAAAGCCAAATTGCTTCGAAGAAAAGCCCGGTATGCCGATGCACTGACCTACTATATGCACTGTGTCGATATCGCCGAAGGTTTGAAAAACGAGGACCTGACGGCGCATGCCCTCACCAACCTCGGTGTATTTTACATGACGCGAAATGAACTTTCTTTAGCCGAAAGCTATCATTTGAAAGCCCTGAGCATTAGGGAAAAACTGGGTCAGGATGCGCCACTGATCAATTGCTATGAGAATTTGGGTATCGTGAATCGTGAGAAGAAGAACTATACCGAAGCTTTAAAATATTACTTCAAATCACTGGACATTGCGATTAAAGTGAATGACAGTAGTGATATCGCCTTCTGCTATAATGACATCGGAGCGGCATATTCCTTTAAAGGCAACCTGAAGGAATCGGAAAAGTATTTGAAAGCCTCCATCGACATCCGGCAAAGATTGTCGGAAAAAGATGAATTGGCCTATACACTGAATTACCTCGGCGAAAACTATGAACGAAAAGGTGATTTGCTGCAGGCCGAACAATATATCAAGAAAGCATTGGCACTGGCCATTGAAATTGGCAACAATAAGCAAAATGGCGAAGCGCTCGAAAGCCTGAGTGACTTTTATGCCCGACACGCCAAATATGATTCAGCCTATCATTACCGAAAAATATTTCAATCTTACACCGACTCTCTGAGGTCTGTAGACAATGAAGAGACTATTGCCCGCTTGAGTACAAAATATGAAACCAACAAGAAGGAAAAAATCATTGCCCAGCAATCTTATGATTTATCTAAGAAAAACTATTTACTGATGGGATCGGCGTCTCTGTTTTTGGTAAGCCTGATCATTGTTTGGCTTGCCTACCGACAATATCAGAACAAACAAAAACACAAATTACAGCAAGCCGTCATTGAGCAGCAAGACATGGCCACAAAAGCGGTCTTACAGGCAGAGGAAAATGAAAGACAAAGAATTGCTGCTGATTTACATGATGGCATTGGCCAGATGCTGACGGCAGCCCGATTGAATTTACAATCTCTAGTGGGTAAGGTAAGTTGGAAGCAGGAACATGATCAGGTGGTATTTAATAATGCTTTAGCCATGGTAGATGATAGCTGTAAGGAAGTCCGAACCGTATCGCACAGCATCATGCCGAATGCCCTGATCAAATCCGGCTTGGGTACTGCGATCAAAGATTTCGTCGAAAAAATTGAACAAAAAGACCTGACCATACATCTGCATTCACTTGGCCTGAATGAAGCACTGGATCCCAATGTGGAATTAGTTGTTTACAGAATCATTCAAGAGTCTGTCAATAATGTCATCAAGCACTCAAAAGCGAATACCCTGGACATCTCTGTGATCAGAGACCATGAGGGATTGCAGGTGAGTATTGAGGACAATGGACTTGGGTTCAACAAAGCAGACATGTCCAATTCTGAGGGTATCGGAATGAAGAATATCAAAGCCCGTGTAGAATTCTTGAAAGGCACTCTGGACATCGATTCACGTCCGGGCAAGGGTACACTCATTGCCTTTTTTATTCCACTGACAAAATAAAACAGAAATAAATGTTTTGTTCTTATCTTGTTACCGATTGAATAAATATCTACACTATGCCTATTCGGATTGCCATACTTGATGATCATCAAATCGTTATTGACGGCCTAAAGCTCCTGTTAGCCGGACAAGAAAATTTTCAGATTGTATCTGAACATACCCGTGGTTATGATTTACTGGAAACCTTAAAGCAAAAAAAAATAGATCTGGTCCTTACCGACATCATGATGCCGGATATGGATGGTTATGAGGTAGCGATTAGAATTAAAAAGGATTTTCCTGAAGTCAAAGTGCTTGCTTTATCGATGAATGGCGAAGGTGTATTGGTCGATAAAATGATTGAGCAAGCCGACATTGCCGGTTACCTTTTAAAAACCAGCGATAAGAAAGAATTGATACAGGCCATAGAAGAAGTGAGCCGGGGAAATACCTATTTCGCAAAAGAGATATTATCAGAGTTGAAATCGTTTCAGAAAATTAAAAAAGAAAACGAGCAGATCAATCTGACCACCCGGGAAATTGAAATCATTCAATGCATCGCTCAAGACCTCAGTAACAAGCAAATCGCCGATCAATTATTTATCAGCGAACGCACGGTGGAAACGCACCGTAAAAATATTTTTCGTAAGACCAATATTCATTCTGCCATGAGCTTGGTCGATTTTGCCAAGAAGCGAAAGATCATCTGATATTTTCTTCACGATTTCAAATTGAAAAATATACCCAATCAAGGGTATTGCATAAAGTGAGCCTCAGGAATAATTTTGTGGCATAAATTTTTATATCATGAAAAAAATCTTTTCACTTTTGTTCATTATGTCAATGAGTTTGGTATTTGTAAAGGCTAACAATGTCGTTCTAAGCAATATTGCTTTGAATGGCCAGAATACAGCCAATGACTTTACCCTAGTTAACTTTAATATTAGTTGGGAAAATAGTTGGCGAACCAACACCAATGAAAACAACTATGATGGCGCCTGGATCTTTGTAAAATTTCGCAAAAAAAATGCTTCGGTTTGGCAACATGCTACGATGAACTATGTTAGCCCGGGCACAGCAGCTGCATGTGGGCATACTCAACCATCAGGCAGTCAAATTAGAACAGCCTCTGATGGTAAGGGAGTATGGATGAATCGTGCCTCAGTTGGAAGTGGTACGAATAACTGGACCGGTGCCAAATTGCGCTGGAATTATGGCGTGGATGGAGTACTCGACAATGATAGTGTGGAGGTTCGAGTCTTTGCGTTAGAAATGGTCTATGTTACACCGGGCGCATTCAACCTAGGTAGTGGAGGCTCAGAATACTACCATTTCCGTGATGGGGCTGTGGATACCTATTTCCCAATTAACTCAGAAAATGCCATTACCTGTGGAAATGCAGCCGGCAACCTTTGGACAAGCAGCAACGGAACCTACTGGTTTAACGGTACATTGCCGGCAGCATGGCCCAAGGGCTACAATGCATTTTGGGTTATGAAATATGAAATCAGTCAGCAACAATATGTCGATTTCCTCAATTGTATTGATTATAATAAATACTTAAATCGCAATCCCTATTCGAGTTCTTATACTTCCGGAGCTCACCCGAATCTGAGTGCATTAAACCCTGAAAGAGCAATTGGATACATCAGTGGTCTGGATGTTCTAGCCATGTTAGATTGGGCCGCATTAAGACCTTTAACCGAACTCGAATTCGAAAAAGCTTGTCGCGGTGGAAATCAGTTGCCCATTGCCGATGAATATGCTTGGGGCAATACCTCAATTACACCACTTAGCGTACCTACAAATGCCGGAACCGCCACTGAAACATGGGCCATTGGCAATTGCAACTATTCTTCTTCCGTGAATACACAAATTCGATGCGGGGCATTAGCCACTTCTACTTCCGACCGCACATCTAGCGGGGCTACCTATTATGGCATTATGGAAATGAGCGGCAACGTGCATGAATGGGCGATTACAGGATATGATACGGAGGGCAGGTCATTTACCGGAACCCATGGAGATGGCTATTTATCACCGGCCGGTGAAGCAAATGCTTTGAACTGGCCGAGCAATAGTGGCTCCGGAATGGGATTACATGGTGGCGGTTTCGGGAATACGGCAGGATATATGTGCATTTCCGATCGCTCAAGCGCATCATATAATACGATACCAAAGAACTCGATAAACATAGGTGGTCGCGGTGGTCGTACCGCTGAATAATATTCGTGTAATGCTACGTAAGATGAGAAATATATTCCTTTGTATCCTATGTTGTTTAGGATCTCATAAACTTCTGCCGGCACAAAACAACCCCATATTCTATGGTGGCCCTGGAGATGGTTGGACTAGCTTAGACTATAACCAATCCACAAATATGACACCGTTCAGAGGTGGCGATGGGGACGGATGGAATGTAATGAACTACATTCAACCTACTGACATGACAACTTTCCACGGCGGACAAGGTGACGGTTGGATAAGCTTGAATTATATACAACCAACGATTATGACCACCTTTCATGGTGGAGATGGCGATGGTTGGAATAGTTTAAACTATGTACAAACTACAGACATGACCACCTTTCATGGTGGAGATGGCGACGGATGGAATTTTAGTAATTATGCCCAATCACATAATGAATTTGTTTATTTCGGTGGACAAGGCGATGGCTGGGCCAATACCTATAGTCCTGTAGGCCCTCTACCAGTGAGTCTGCTCTCATTTATCGCGGAGAAAAAATCAAATGAAGTATTGCTGACTTGGGAAACGTCGATGGAAATGAACAGTGCGTATTACGTCGTTGAAAAAAGTCGCGATGCCATACAGTTTATTGAAATCGGCATAGTGAATAGTATGAATGATCCCAACGGTGCAAAGTACGAACTGACGGATCAACAGCCATATACCGGATACAATTACTACCGGATTAAAATGGTGGACCTCGATCAAACCTTTAAATACAGCCCTACCCGACATGTTATATTTGATGGATATACTTCGGTGGATGCCATCAAAGTGTTTCCAAATCCAAGCTCCGGAATATTAAACATAGAAATCCCAATTGTTAGGACTATAGAGCCCATGGTTATTAATATCACCAATAGTTTTGGACAAGTTCTGAAACAGGAGAAGTCGAATTCAGGCATTCGCTATTTCCAATACAATCTGAGTGCTTATGCCAAAGGGACCTATTATATCCAAGTCAAAACCGACAGTTTCGAGAAGATTGAAAAGATCATCCTTCAATAAGGAGACCACGTAAATTCGTATCAAAGAAAAAGCACCTCTTTCGGGGTGCTTTTTTCATATTTAGTTTCGATCAGATTAGATGATTAGCAAGGCGTCACCATAACTGAAAAAACGGTATTTATTTTTGATGGCTTGCTTATAGGCTTCCATGGTTAAATCATAACCCATAAATGCGGCAACCATAATCAACAGACTGGTTTTGGGCAAATGGAAATTCGTAATGAGGGAATTGGTGATGGAAAAGTCGTAAGGAGGATAAATAAAGATATTGGTCCATCCTGAAGAAGGTTTCATCATACCGGTAGTGGTTATAGAAGATTCAACCGCACGAATGGAAGTTGTACCAATGGCGCAGATTCGACGCCCTTCTTCTTTGGCTTTGTTGACGATTTTACATGCATATTCATCCACCTCATAGAATTCTGCATCCATTTTATGCTTAGTCAGATCTTCCACTTCAATCGGACGGAAAGTACCTAAACCTGTGTGCAAGGTCACCTCGGCAAACTTCACACCTTTAATTTCCAAACGCTTAATCAGTTCACGGCTAAAATGCAAACCGGCCGTTGGGGCTGCTACTGCACCTTCGTTTTTAGCATATACCGTTTGATAACGCTCTTTGTCCATTTCATCCGGCTTGCGTTTGATATATCGTGGCAAAGGGGTTTCACCCATATTGTCCAATATCGTCTTCAACTCTTCATTGCTGCCTTCAAAAAGAAAACGGATGGTTCTTCCGCGGGAGGTTGTATTATCGACCACTTCGGCAACCAACGAGTTATCTGCACCGAAATAAAGCTTATTCCCAACACGAATTTTACGTGCCGGTTCAACGATCACATCCCACAGACGATTTTGTTTATTCAATTCACGCAGCAAAAACACCTCAATTTTCGC
This sequence comes from Chitinophagaceae bacterium, assembly GCA_016786845.1. Taxonomy (GTDB): domain Bacteria; phylum Bacteroidota; class Bacteroidia; order Chitinophagales; family Chitinophagaceae; genus OLB11. Next base: position 14,696 of record JAEUVB010000012.1, read on the forward strand.
ACCTGTTTTCTCTTTACGACCGTACAGTCTGGCATTAAAAACCTTGGTATTATTGGCAATCATGACATCTTTATCATCAAAATATTCAATAATATCTTTAAAGAGTCGGTGTTCAATTTTCCCCGTATCCTTATGCACCACCATCAATTTACTTTCATCTCTGTTCTTAGCGGGAGTTTGAGCGATGAGGTTAACGGGCAAATCGTAGACATATTGGGATAACTTCATTGATGGAATTTTAAGGGCGCAAAAGTACTGAATTATAGGGGAAAAAGTTTACTTTTTTGCGATATTAAACGGACAATCCGGATTTATAGGCCATAATTATATTCAGGATGAGGAATCCGCAACGCGTTACTATCATTGCATGATGAAAAAATTGGCCATTTTCTGGTTTCGCCGCGACCTCCGTTTGGATGACAATACTGCCCTATTCCATGCCCTTTCTGCCTATGAGGAGGTATTGCCGATATTTATTTTCGACTCCAACATTTTACATGAATTACCCCGAAACGATAGCCGGGTCAGTTTTATATATGACACTTTGCAATCCATCCATAACCAGCTGTTATCTCTAGGCTCTGGATTGAAAATTCTTCACAACACCCCGGAAAATGCCTTTAAGGATTTGCTGACAACATACAGCCCGGATGCAGTGTTTACCAATCATGACTACGAACCCTATGCACGAGAACGCGACCAAAATATTCGCAAGCTCTTGGATTTACATGGAATTCCTTTATTGACGTTTAAAGACCAGGTTATTTTTGAGTTCAATGAGGTGTTGAAAGAGGATGGCACACCCTACACGGTGTATACCCCCTATTCAAAAAAATGGAAAGCCAAGTTGAATGGTATTCCTCCTGTGGAACTGAACACATCATCTCAAAGCAGTCATTTTCGTCCATTTGATGAAAACTATCCTTTTCCAGCATTGTCGGAATTCGGATTCAATCCCGGTGAATACTTCATACCGACCTCGGCCAATAAAGATGCCATCATCAAACAATATCATGAAACAAGGGATATCCCTTCACTGGAAGGCACTACGCAACTCGGCATTCATCTTCGATTTGGCACTATCAGCATCAGGCAGCTCGTGGCTCAGGCCATGTCTATGAATGAAAAATTCCTCAATGAATTGATCTGGCGGGAATTTTATCAACAAATTCTCTGGCACTTCCCTCATGTGGTATCCTCTTCATTTAAAAAAGACTACGACCACATCCAATGGCGAAACCACGAAGATGAGTTTAAAGCCTGGTGTGAAGGCCGAACCGGTTATCCAATTGTAGATGCAGGGATGCGACAATTGAACCAAACCGGATGGATGCACAATCGGGTTCGCATGATCACCGCATCATTTCTCACCAAACATTTACTCATCGATTGGCGTTGGGGTGAAGCCTATTTTGCGAAAAAATTACTCGATTTTGACCTGGCCTCCAACAATGGCGGATGGCAATGGGCAGCAGGCTGCGGCGTGGATGCGGCACCTTATTTCAGGATTTTCAACCCATACTTGCAAACCTTAAAATTCGATCCTGACTTAAAGTATATTCGACGTTGGGTACCGGAATGGGAAAGTCTTTCATATCCTGCACCCATTGTGGATCACACCCTGGCCAGAGAAAGATGCCTGAGTGTTTTCAAATCCGGGCTGGGAAAATAAATCATGTTACTCTGTGAGTACCTGATCCAACCTTTTCCACTTGACTTGATTGTTACCTTCTATGGTATAACTAAACCATAATTGACCACCAATATGTCCGTCTTCGACATGGGCTACGGCCCAATGTTCACCGATCAAAGTGATACGCCCAAATTGCATTTGACCACCCAAGGTCGGCTTGAAAGGAATCAATTCCGGATGCTTGCTCAAATCATCCGTGATATAAACTGACGGATTCAAAACTCCATTTTTTTTCAACTTATAGAAATTGGATGAAGACTGCCAGTAATCCATTTCGCCGCCTGTAATGGGCGTAGATTTCTGAAAGGAATCAAGGAGGGTGCGAACTTCATTCAGAGAGTCCTGAAGTGAAATAATTTGTTTGTTTTTTTCAGCCGAATCACATCCTGAAAGGAACAAAAACATAATGAAATAAAAAAAAGCATTTCGCATAAGCTTTGGAATTTATACAAAGGTAAGTCATAAGCATTTACCCGATTCAGGGATATCAATGATCTCACGAAATATTGTCCATCCTTTACATTTTAGCATTTATCTTCGCCCTTCATGTCCACGGTTCGTAATATCATGCTTATTATCCGTAAGGATTTCCTCTTGGAATGGCGTCAGAAATATTCATTGTACGGGTTGTTATTATATCTCTGCAGTGCGGTATTCGCGATCAATATGCTGCATGAAAGACCTGAAGGCGACACCTGGAATTCACTTTATTGGATCATCCTGCTTTTTGTATGTGTGAATGCCGTTGCTAAAAGTTTTTTACAAGAAAGCAAACACCGGATGATTTATTATTACACACTTCATCATCCCCGGGATATTATTATATCAAAACTGATCTATAATGTCATACTAATGCTACTCATGAGTTTGGTCAGTTTTTTTCTGTTTTTCTTTTTATTGGGCAATCCCGGGGTGCAGTTATATCGATTCTTGCTGATGGTACTCACCGGCGGAATGAGTTTGGCTTTACTCTTCACCCTACTTGCTGCTATTGCCAGTAAAGCGGGAGGTAATTCAGCACTGATTGCCATCCTGGGATTCCCGCTGGTAACCCCACAACTCATACTGCTGGCCGATTTGTCCAAGCCCCTTTTTGTAACTTTATTGGTAGAAGGATGGTGGAAGTTCTTTTTCATCCTCATTGCATTAGACATCATGATTATCATTTTGTCCGTCATTTTATTTCCTTTTCTTTGGAAGGAATAATAAGAAAAACTTTGAAGGCTGATCTCGGATAGCTAAAGTTAAAATTCCAATCGATATTGTATCACAGGGAAAAATCCGATTTGATAACTATACCCTATTGCATTTCGGGTGCGGTCATATTCAAGTGATTGTATATTATCACGATTGATAAAATTATTGATATTCAAGGCAAACTCCTGCGATACCTTCTTCCAATTCAGTCGGTATGCTATGCGTATATCAGGCCTGAAGTATGCCGGATGCTGCAAGGTAAATGCCAGCGAATCAATATAAACCGCTTGCAGCCCTTGTTTCGAAGCAGCCTCATCTAATGGGGTATAACGACGACCGCCCAATAGAGTAGCTTTTGCATTGATACTTAACAAACTTTTCTTATTCAAAATCAAATCATATCCCAGCAACATATTCACCGCATAAGTACCATCAAAAGCAGTATGTCTTTCCACTTGGTCACTCCCTTTATACATGGAACGATAGAGAGAGCCTGTAATTAAAAAGTAATAATTACGGCTGAAGAACTTTTCAAGTGTCATTTCAGCGCCTATATTATATCCTTTACCCCGGTTGATGAGATGGGGTTTGTTTTCAAAAAAATAGAATGCACCTTGGTTGACAAGTGAATAGGAAGATGAAATTTGTTCGATGGGGATTTTTGATAATGACTGATAGTAGGTTTCAAATTTCAGTCTGAAATCCTTTGCCATCAACCAATCCAAACCAAGTACCACATGAGCGCTGCGGGTAAATCCGAGTTTAGTATTGGTCGCTGAATCAACGCCGTTACTCATCCGGGTTTGGTAGAAATAAGTGATCATGGGTTGCTGTTGTTGATGAATACCGGTACCTAAACTCAACCAAATATTTTTACGGGCCTGGTACTTCATTCCCAGTCTGGGCTCAATGGCCAATGATGGGTTTAAAGTAAAGTTCATGGCATGTATTCCCGCGACAATCACAAATTGTTCGTTCATTTTATATTGGTGCTGAAGAAAGGCTCTGAACAGGCCTGCATCGCCATTATAATCCAAAATCTTACGGTACAACTTGAGCGCTGTCACATAAAAGCTGTCTTGCATTTTGAAAAACGTGTGACTATAATATAGTCCCAACTGTGTATTATGTCTTGAATTGAATTTGTGCGTCAGCATATACTGCGCATTCAGTTTATCTTCCACATAGTTACGATTCAACCATTTAAATTCTTTGGTTTCGTTTTCATATAAACTATCTATGGTTGTTTGATTGCCATTTACCGAATAGGTCAGGATTAATTTACCGAAAGTTTTGGACGAAAAATTATAGGCATGCCCCAATCCTGCCACCCCCATGTAATTCGTAAAGTAAGTATTAAACCCCTTGGGCAAAGGATTCAATTTTCGACCGGTAGTATCGTAATCTTTAGAATAGAAAGCGGATGTATTATATCCCCCGATGGCAAACAAATCAAATACACCCCATTTTTTCGAAGGCAAATGAATTTTAAATACAGCATCCTGATACTTCGGCACAGAGGCGGCACCAAAATTAATTCCCAAAGTCTGAAACAGCCCCAAAGTGGAGTACCGGTAATTGACGATATAGGATGAATGTTGTTCTTTGTTGATAGGCCCTTCCGCACCGGCTTCAATTCCATTCATTCCAAACATGACCGTATACTCTCGTTTTTTATCATTACCATTTCTTAATCGGAGATCAAAGATCCCTGCGGTGGCGTTTCCATATTGGGCGGGAAATGCACCGGTCAGAAAATCCGAATTACTTAAATTGTTATTATTCAAAATAGAAATAGCTCCACCGCTGGTACCAATACCGGAAAAATGATTAGGATTGGGAATGTCGATTCCTTCTAAACGCCATTGCACACCCAATGGACTATTGCCCCGAATAATAATATCATTTCTTGTATCACCATTGGCTTGTACTCCGGCAAAATTTTGAGCCATTCTTGCCGGATCATTGAGCGACCCTGCATAACGCCCGGTCTCCTCAACACTAAAAACCCGGGCACTGACCATAGCCATATCATTGAGTGGTTTATCCTTCTCCCGACGATTGCGAATCAAAATATCTTTCGAAGTGGTGACCACCCTTTCCTCCATTTCAATGTTGAGGATAATCTCCTTGGCCGAATGCACCATCACATCGTGCAATACCAAGGGATTATAACCAATATAATTGATTTGAATATCGTATCGTCCGATGAGGACTGCATTGATTTCAAAGCGCCCTTGCTCATCTGTCTTTGCACCCTTCAAGGGATCTGTATTGAGTAAAACAATCGTCGCGCCTTCTAAAGGTTGATGGGTTATTTTATCTGTAATTGTTCCTCGTATCGATTGGGTAATGGGTTGCCCTTTCAATCCCTGAACGACAAACAAAATCAATGTGATAAAATAGATTCGGAGCACCCTGCGAAATTAAGTTTCCAAATTGAAATGAAAAATTATAGTCCGGCGCGATCTTATCCTAACTGTGCTTTTTCAATTGATTATAATCCAAAAAGTAAATAAACCGTACGGCTATTTCAAACGCTTTCGGCGTCTGAATGATCTGATAAGCATTTTTGAAATATCCGTTTTCATGTTGTTGATTGAGTAAATAGGCATCACTTAACCATTGCTTATAACTCACGACAATGCGGCTTCCCGGGCGAAACATCCAATTGAAAAACACATCCACATTCTGCAAATTGAAATTTTCATTGTATTGGGTTGTGAAAGGTTGCACATTATCTTTCCAATACCCGGCTTCATTGACTTGATGGAAAGACAAATAGGAAATAAAAGAATTGTAGTGCCTGAATCGTGCCGTAAAATTTGTATTCGGATTGATATTATATTTTACCGAAAGTTGCCCATTATATTCTCTTACATCCCTGCGTCCGGCAATGGGCTCTTCGATGACCGCATCATAATAAGCGAATCCGATATTGCTGTTATCCCTTGTCACATTACCGCCTACAGTCACCTCAAGCTTTGCATTAAACTGATAACGAAGCGATTGTTCGAGGTAAACATAATCAGTATGCTTACCATTCGAAAAACCATAGCCAAAATAATATGCCCAGAATAATTTCTTTCGGCTATCCGAACTCCCGTTCAAGGATGAATACAAATAAGGATAGGTCCATAATTTTTTACCGTAAGCGCCCAGTTGATAGTAATCGATCGGTGCAAACGGCTTACTTTCCATTCCAAGGGTAAAGTCCCAGAAATTTTTCAGCAGAAAGAATGCATTGACCTCAGCCTGATAATATTTTATAGCGAAGGGTTTCGTATTCTGATGAAGTTGGTGATTCGTGCTTAAGGAATAGAACTGAAGGAATTTATATTTAGGTTTATTCTGTTCATACCCAATACGGAAATACTGATTGGAATTGTTGTACTGAAACTGTATCCCCATATCACTCCGATCAAAAAGCGGAGACTGAGATTCAGCCCCAAGGGCCCAGGTAAGATTGCCGGAAACTTTGGCGATTTCTGCACCTATAGCACTGCCCACATTTCGACTAAAGCCATTTTGCACACTTAATTGAGGTACCAACTTATAAGTAAAACGCTCTGTCTTTGAAAATTTCACCAATTGCAAAGAGCTTACATTGGCATCTGTGGCCACACCATTTCTAAACACATTGGTATTGGTAAAGTTAATATAGCTCTGCCCTTTAAAAGTTTTATCCAGCACCAACACATTGTAATTCGTGAGTGGCTCCGTTTCTATTTTAATAGATTTTCCGTTCAATTTATCTTTCACTACCGCAAATTCAGGTGTTCCAACTGCATTAAAAATGCCAATACCTAAATTATGTTTATTTCGACCGGAAAATTTAAACGCATTATATAGTGAGGTTACATTCGGGTTTTTTTTGATTTCATATTTTGAAGTATCGCTGTAACCGTATTTAACGGAATAATATCCTGTAGGGGTAGCCCCCACTCTTCTTGAATAAAATAATCCTGCCTTATTAAACAACTCTGTCCCTTCAGTGAAAAAGGGTCTGTTCTCGGTAAGTTGCTGCTCAAACGGCGATAAATTTCTGACCACATTATCAGAAATCACTTGTGAGAAATCCGGAATTAAGGTCATATCTAACGTAAAAGATTCATTGATGCCGTATTTCAAATCCAAACCACCACTTTTTAGCCATCGCTGCGTGGTCACCCCGGCCTCAGGTTGTTGTAAATACCCGGTAGACAAATACGGGAATAAAAACAATCTCACCGGGGGCATTACATGTTTAAGTCCGGTAAGCAGTCCGGATTGGGCCAAAAATCCTTGTTGCATCACATTAATTTTATTCCAATAACTGTTTTCATTTTTCTTTCGAACGATTCTCAGAAAATTGATGCCCCATTGTTGTTCTTCCTTCATGGAAAATCTTAACGCACTAAACGGAATTTCCATTTCCGCTACCCATTGATCTTCCTGTATTTGTGTTCGCGCATTCCATACCGCATCCCAGCTTACATCACCATATTCTCCCCCTCCGGAAATTCGCTCATCTTGCAATACCCCGGCCGAAGAAACCCTAAATGCAAACCCATTTTGTTTATCATCATAAGTATCCAGAAAAACAGAAAACACATCCGCATTCACATTTCCTAAAGCATCCCTGGCTGTCATTTGTTTATTCATCAACTTTGCGGGTTGATGCATGACGGCAAGAATATACAGGGATGTATTCGTATAGCACATCCGTATTTCTGTGGCATATTCAGAAGGCTTATCCGGACTTGGTATGGTTTGAGTAAATGACTCAGTAGGTACGATGTCTTTCCATACCGGATCATTCGGCAGACCGTCAATTTTCGGTACGTCCATGGCATGTTTGATCTCATAGGATCTCCTTACCTGCGCATTCATCTCATACGACAAAGACAGAATCAGAACTATTAAACATACAAACCGGTTCATCATTGGAATAGGTCATAAAAGTAAACAGGATGATCATCAATCAAAAACGAATAATGATTTATGGTCAAGTTAGCCGATAAACGGCAAAAAAAATCCCGCTCCTTAGAGCGGGACCTTTATATTCATGTAGAATATTATTTTTTCCACAGACCACGGCCGAAGAACCAAGCCATAGAAAGGCTGTAAGTTTGGCGCCATACGTTGAAACCAACGTTAGTCGTAGTAGTTGTATTGTTTACTCCATCAGGATCGTTCTTCATAGTGCTTACTCCTAATCCGGCGATGTTAGCTTGTAACATGAAAGAATTGTACGGAGTGAAACCAAAACCGAAGTTCAAAGCACCACCTACACCATTACGGTTACCGGTTTGCATTGGAACAGGAGTTGTAACAGAACCTACAACACCATCAGTTTGATAAGTACCTGTAGTCAATCCAAGATCAGCAGCTGCAGTAAATGCGAACCAATTGTTTAATGGGAAATACTTTTGTAAGTAGATACCAAAATTAACATCAGTAGCATTCATCAAAGTTTTAACAACTTGAGGGCTCTGAACTGTTACGTCTTCTGTGTTTGTGTTAGAAATTCCGAAGTTAACACCCAGTTCAAGGTTGTCAACAATCATGAAACCTACAGAAGGTTCGAAGTTCACCATAGTACTTCTGTAAACTGGATCTAAATCCGGATCACGCTTTTCATGGTTAATTCCTAATCCTGCGCGTACGACTACGTTCCCTTGTGAGGTTGCAGTACGTGTTCTTTTTCTTTGTGCATCTGCTGAAACAGCGGAGATGATCATTAAAGAGAAAATAAGTAATTTTTTCATATCAAATATAATTTTTTGTTTAATGCGTCAAAAGTATTACAACATTTTTATATTTAAAAGCATTTTTTAGATTTTCTTTGTAAATAATTAAAAAGCATTTTTAGACAATAAAGATACAAATATGAAAAAAGGACTAATTGTAGTGATTATTTTGGTGGTACTCGCGGCTTGGGCAGGCATGGGATACAACGGCTTAGTGAAGAAAGATGAAGTAGTAAAAAAGGAATGGGCCGAAGTGCAAAACCAATATCAGCGCCGTGCTAATTTAATTCCCAACTTGGTCAATACCGTTAAGGGTGCAGCCAACTTTGAACAAAAAACATTAACCGATGTGATTGAAGCAAGAGCTAAAGCAACACAAATGAAGGTGGATGCTTCAAATCTTACTCCGGAAAAATTGGCTGAATTTCAAGCAGCACAGGGACAATTAAGCCAGGCATTAGGTCGTCTGATGATGGTCACTGAGAATTATCCTAATCTGAAAGCCAATCAAAACTTCCTCGATCTTCAAGCGCAGTTAGAAGGAACTGAAAATAGAATTACAGTGGCTCGAAAAAATTACAATGAATCGGTCATGAATTTTAATACGAAAGCGAGAAGCTTTCCAACCATTATTTTTGCAAAAATGTTTGGCATGACTCAAAAGGCTACCTTTGAAGCAGATGCCGCGGCACAACAGGCTCCAACAGTCAATTTCTAGCCCCCGGGCAATTTTCTAATATGGCATTTTTTATATCTCGGAAAGCTTTTCTGAATTCTTCTGAAACCGAAATCATCCTGGATGCTGTTCGTAACGGTGAGAAAAATACATCCGGTGAAATTCGTTTATATATAGAAAGTCGCTGCCGTTACATGGATCCTGGCATCAGGGCACAGGAAATATTTGTACAACTTCAAATGCACCAAACAATCGATCGCAATGGTGTACTGATTTATATTGCATACCATGACCGCGACTTTGCGCTCATTGGAGATAAAGGCATATTTGAAAAAACACCAACTGAATTCTGGAGAAAAGAAAGTCTGCAATTATCTCAACATTTCAGCCAACAGCAATATGTACAAGGGATTTGCAAATGTGTAGATGCGGTGGCTCAATTATTAAAAACACATTTTCCAACCCATGGCGAAACGAAAAACGAATTGCCTGACGAAATTATCTTTGGAAAATGAGGACTCATCTATTTACATTATTGTTCTTATTGTCGGCTTTATGCATAGGTCCAAATAAAATTCATGCGCAATCAACGACTTATGATGAAGCCATTCCGGCACTCCCTTCTACCCCCCGCTTAGTGAATGACCTGGCCAATATGTTGCAGGCTGATGAAGAAGTTCGTCTTGAAAAAAAACTGTTGAAATTTGAAAGAGAATCATCCAATGAAGTGACTATCATTACGGTGGATACTTTAGGCGGACTGGACATCTCTGAATTTGCGGTCCAATTGGGACGCAAATGGAATATCGGCAAAGCTGAACGAAAAAATGGGGTCATCATTCTTGTCTCTGCAAAAGACCGTAAAATTAATATCTCTCCGGGTTATGGGCTATCCGGTGTATTGCCCGATGCCATTTGTGCAAGAATTATTCGCAATCAAATTACACCTAACTTTCGATCCGGAAATGTTTATCAGGGATTCGATGAAGCAACGGATGCCATCATTGCTGCAAGCAAAGGAGAATTCAGTGCCTACGAAAAAGGGAATGGGATAAGCCCTTTCATTTTACTCCTCATCATGTTTGGTATTTTCCTATTCATATTTATTTTCTTCTTTGCGATTCGAAATCGAAAACAAATTTATGTCAGCCGACGTGGTTATAAATACGATGACAACAGCTGGGGCGGTGGCTGGCTTGGCGGATTCGGCTCAGGTATGGGCAGTGGTGGTGGTTTTGGTGGCGGTGGCGGAAGCGATGACAGCTTCGGTGGTTTCGGCGGCGGTGGTGGTGGTTTTGATGGCGGTGGTGCGAGTGGAAGCTGGTAGTTTTTAAAATGTTGAATGATTAATGTTAAATGCTTAACGTTGAATGATTAATTATTCGTCCTCATAAATTTTCATACGGAAGACAAACAAACAACCGATCAATGCCGGAATAATCAAATTGATCAGCCAAAGCAAAATCGTTGCCGTTACAATCCCCAATTGATTATTGCTGAGGGGCAGTAAAAAAAACAAAGCCGTTTCGCCGCGAATGCCAATTTCTGCAATCGCAATGGTAGGCACTATAGCCATGGCCCAAAAAATCAACCATACTGTGAAAAGCAAATCCGGCAACGGAACATCGACCAACATTAATCTCAACAGTAAGATAAATTGTATTGAATAAACGAAATACCGCAAAAACGACAACAATAAAATTTGTATCAACTGTCTTCGGTCAAATCGTTTCACAATTTCGAGATAGGTTCTGATTTTCTTCAGAAATGAAATTCCCGCTGTCCATTCTAAAAACTTCTCCAAATGAAAATAAAAATAAGTCAATCCCACACACAGTAAAATACTGGCTACAAGCAATACATTTAACCATGGAGAATGCTGCACATTCAGAATATAATAAATGAGACCGATGAGACCCAGGAACCCCGTTACGATGAGTTGAGCGAAACTTCCGATGATCGTGACGGTTACTCCCTGGAGCTTATGTACGTTGCGCAGAAATAATATGCGGCCCATATACTCCCCTATCCGATTGGGCGTAATGACCGAAACCGCGACACCCGTCAGTACCGATTGTAATGATTTCCAAAGTGAAAACTTTTCAGTACCTATGAGCAATAAGCGCCATTTAGCCGCTTCCAACAACCAATTTATCGTCATAAAGACCACCACTAGTCCGATTCCCAATATTCTTTCGGTCGTCCAATCATTGAATAGCTGTTGTATGGTTGCTTTTAGATCCGGCTGACGTTTGATTTGATGATACAAGGCGTAGGCCATCCAGAAAAACAAACTCAGACCGATCGCACTCTTGAAGATTAATTTGATATTTTTGTTTTTCAACACCCCGTAAAAATAAACACCTTGGCGCGCAAAACAGAAATAATTTTAGGTATAGACCCCGGAACCGTAGTCATGGGATATGGATTAATTAAAATAGAAAACGGAAAAACCATTTTGCTTGAAATGGGTGTTTTGAAACTCAGTCAGTATAAAGATGCAAATGTGAGATTGCAACTGATCTATAATAAGATCGGTGAATTGTTTCGCAATTTTAAACCTACCCAATTTGCGATTGAAGCGCCTTTCTTTGGTAAAAACGTACAAAGTATGCTCAAACTGGGCCGGGCCCAGGGAGTAGCCATTGCAGCAGCTATGCAGGTAGGACTGAGTGCAACAGAGTATTCTCCCAAGAAAATAAAGCAATCCATCACCGGAAACGGGAATGCCAGCAAAGAGCAAGTATGGAAAATGCTTCAACAAACCTTACAATTCACCGAAAAGCCTGAATTCCTTGATGCATCCGACGCACTCGCAGTTGCCCTTTGTCACTTCTATCAAAGCAATGAAGTAATCGGCACCAAAGACCAGTACAAAGATTGGGAAGGCTTTCTAAAGAATAATGCCCACCGAATTAAAAAATAAGTAACTTTATCTTTCATGAGTAATAAATCGCTTCGAATCATTGTCGTCCTTGCTGTACTATGTACTGCCTGGGTTATCGTCAATCAATTTTTCTGGATTAAAAAAGCTGTAGAGTTAGAGAAAAATATCTTCAACAGCAATGTCACTATTGCTTTGAAAAATGTGGCGGTGCAGTTGTTGAAGATGAATAAAAATAATAGTCCTGTTGATAGTATTGTGTCTAAGGTTGAAGACAAATATTATACTGTACAAATTAACGATAAAATTGACACCGTAGTCCTAAAGCATATTTTGAAACGGGAATTATTGGCCCAACAAATCAAAACGGATTATACCATTTCAGTATTTGATTGTGAAAATTCCAATATGATTTACACAGAATATATCAGCTACAGCAATACAGACCCATCGGACATGCCATTGCCTTCGGTGTATTCCAAAAATAAAAAAAGCAATAATTATTTCAGTGTGTACTTTCCTCATTTAAAAGACTTTCTCACCCGCGAAATGGCGACATGGATTGTTTCATCCTTAGTACTTGTTTTATTCCTTTTCATTTTGTCTTACACTATCTTCATCATCTTCCGGCAAAAACGCCTATCTGAAATTCAGAAAGATTTTGTGAACAATATGACCCATGAATTTAAAACGCCACTGGCTACGATTAAGATTTCTTCTGAGGTCTTAAAGAATCCCAATATCATTCAGAATCCTGAGAGACTTTTAAATTATGCTACGATCATCTCCAATGAAACCATACACCTCACCCATCAGGTTGAACGCGTACTCCAAATGGCCAAGAGCGGAAAAGATTCGATACAGTTGAACAAAGAGGAGTTCTCATTATCTCCCCTACTTCAGGAAATCATCGACAAGACTTACAAGCCTCTCATTCGTTCCAGAGGCGGTGACATAGTGGTGCAAATGAGTTCAGAAGAAACCAAAATCTATGCTGACCGATTGCATATGAAGAATGTCATCGGCAACATTCTGGATAATGCGATCAAGTATTGCACAGATACCCCCAACATCCAAATCCGGACCACCGAGAACAAAGACGGGGTCAATATATTTATCAAGGATAATGGAATTGGGATATCGAAAGAAAATTTGAAAAACATTTTCAATAAATTCTACAGAATTCCTACCGGGAACTTACACGATGTGAAAGGATTTGGTCTTGGATTGAACTATGTTAAGATTATTTGTCGCCAACACGGGGGTGATATAAAAGTGACCAGCGAACTTGATAAAGGTTCAGAATTTTGTATATTTATACCGAAAAAATAATAAACCCTAAATTTATGCCACAGAAAACCAGAATATTATTGGTAGAAGACGATGCTTCCCTTGGATATGTGATTAAGGATAGTTTGGAAGAAAAGGGATTCGAAGTGACCCATGCCACTGACGGAAATATGGGCTGGCAGCAATTTTCAAAAAATTTCTACGATCTATGCCTTTTGGATGTGATGATGCCCCAGAAAGACGGTTTCACATTGGCGGCTCAAATCAGACGAAAGAATACTCACATCCCTATCCTCTTTATCACCGCCAAAAATATGCAGGAGGATCGCATAGCCGGGTTTAAAGCTGGTGGCGATGATTATATCACAAAACCCTTCAGTATGGAGGAACTTCTCCTACGTATTGATGTATTTCTGAAAAGGACCAAAGGCACAGACCCGGACGAACTGATATTTCAGATAGGAGAAACCATTTTTGACTTTCCCAATCTGACCATAAAAGGCCCTAATACCGATGTACGTCTCACGCAAAAAGAAGCAGACCTTTTACGCTTTTTCTGCCTGAATCCGAATCGCGTAGTTAAACGTGACGAAGTTCTAACGAAAGTATGGGGCAAGGATGATTATTTTCTTGGAAGAAGCATGGATGTATTCATCACCAAAATTAGAAAATACTTAAAAGAAGAAAAAGATATCGAAATTCAAACCATACATGGCGTCGGATTTCGCTTCATTAATCCTACAGCTAAAGTTGCTGAAGAATAGCTTCTTGTATCGCCTTCAGTTCATCCGCACCGGGCGATAATTTAGCCCGGGTAAAATTCAAATCATCCGCAGATTGAATAGGGATCAGATGCATATGAGCATGTGGGACCTCCAGTCCAATAACACTCATTCCACATCGTTGACAAGGAATTGCTCGCTCGATAGCTTTTGCAATGGTCTTGGCAAAGACTAACCATTTTGATAAAATATCATTTTCATGATCAAACATGCGGTCTACCTCCTTCTTTGGAACGACCAAAACATGCCCCATGACTAAAGGGAAAATATCCAGAAATGCATAAAAATGCTCATCTTCTGCAATTTTATAAGAAGGAATTTCTCCCGCTATGATTTTTGTAAATATGGATGCCATCTATATCGTTATTTCCTCTACCTTAAATTTCATGATTCCTCCAGGGGTTTGCACCTCAGCAATTTCACCCACTTTTTTTCCAAGTAATCCTTTACCGATTGGCGAACTGACTGAAATTTTACCCAATTTAAGATCCGCTTCATTTTCTGAAACGATATGGTATTGAACCGTTTTCTTAGTCCCCATATTGGTGATTTTCACTTTGCTTAACACGGTCACTTTGCTCGTATCCATGTTACTTGTATCCAAAATGCGGGCATGGGCCACGGCTGTTTCTAATATGGATATTTTTGCTTCATGATGTCCCTGCGCTTCTTTAGCAGCATCATACTCGGCATTTTCCTTTAAGTCACCTTTTTCACGTGCTTCTGCTATAGCTTTGGCAATTTCCGACCTGCCGACAGATTTCAGGTGATTGAGTTCTTCGAGCATTTGCTCAAAAGTTTCTTTAGTGACATACGTGATAGTACTCATGGCTATTAAATTTAGAGACTTGATTTTAAGAAATTCTGAATGATGTTAGATGGGTTAAAAATACAATCAACGCTTTCCAGGAAAGCGTTGATGTGCAAAAATAATAAATTTAATGATTAAACTACTCATCGTCACCCGATCCTCCGAGTGTAATCCGAAGACCAAGTACATGAACTCCTGACGCTATGCGAGTAGGTTTGTAACCATAATCAAAAGCAATCATAGGAGCATTATCTCCTTTCGAAAATCTTGTCTGAAAGGTTACCCCTGCACTCACTCCGGTGTAAAAGGTAGTCGTAGCAGCTTTATCGGCAATATCCGTTTCGTAACGATAAGCAGCACGCAACATGAATTTTTCTTTATACGCATACTCAGCACCTAAGCCTAACCAATCACTGTTAAATGAATTGGAAATGAAACTAAACATCGGTGTGAGTCGGTGCTTAGGCATGGCTGCTGCATTTTCAGCACTTTCCCCTGCTTCCGCTGCCGGCTTGCTCTTTTCGTCTAAATAAAAATCATAAGCAACAGCAATATTCAATTGAGAAGGCAGTGAGAATTTTTCTGAACGTGATTGCACAGTAATTTCTTTGGCAAAATCAGGACTTGTTCCATTGAAGCTGAATCCATCTCCGGAAAAACGCAGGTTGGTTCCGACATTTCTCAAAGTGATCCCTAAATGGAGATTATCCCGTTTCCCGTTCACATATTGAACACCTGCATCGAATCCGATGGCGCTTGCACGAATATTACTAATGGCTTCATTGACATAAGTGATATTCAAGCCGGCAGACATGTTCTTTGAGAAAGTATGTCCTAAACCTACAGACATATTGAGGAAAGAAGGCTTATAATTTCCAATTCCCCCTTCAGGTGAGCTTACTGTTGTAATCGGAATATCTCCATAACCAAAACTCATGATATTGACACCTAAAACACCGATATCACCCAAATTATGAGCAACGCCCAGGTTGCTGATACTCATTCCGGTACCGGAAAGATAGCGTGTATGGGCCAATCCTACTTCTGTTTTCTTTGTCTTGGCCAAACCTGCAATATTACATTTCATGGCTTCTATTCCGGTCACTTGAGCTGCATTCAATCCGAATACACCTCCTGTACGCCCCCAAGGATTCAAGAGCAATTCACCTGCACCGGCTTGTCCGGTACGATCTTTATTTCCTGCGAATACTGAAGCACTGATGCATAATGCCAGAGCCGTCCATTTAATTTTTCTGTTTATCATATTCAAAAGATATAATCCGTTTAAAATAAGGTTTAGAAACTAATCAGGTCAATCGGACGCATAGCGCCAAACCATTTCAGCACTGTTTCGCCAACACCCGGCAAGTTTACATGTACTAAATACATTCCACTGGCAATAGGAATACCCTTTTCATTTTTAATATCCCAATCGACATAATTCGTTTTGTTGTCATTCTTGTTGATGGTTTTAATCAGAGATCCATCAATCGTGAAGATCTTAATCGTAGCCTGATCAGGTAGATTGATAATACGAACTTTATTTTCAACACGAGTACCTTCATATTCACTATAAGCATAATAAGGATTTGGTACTACATGAATGCGTTTGAAAATTTCATCCTTGTTATTGGAGTAATCATTGCGTGAATCACCCAATTTTGCAGGCAACAAATCTTTAGTATCGAATGTATACAAAGGCCATCCATTATTACGCAATTGCGTATTTGGATCAGGTTGATATTGTGCGTAAGGACGAGTCACACGGATTTGAACACGTGTTTTAGTCGGAATCAAACCATCCTTCAATGGTGCAAATGAAGCTCCCGGACGTAAACGCGGAACACCGGCCCACATAATGGTTTTATAGGCTGCTCTCAAATCCGGATCAGATGAGCCGGATGCGCCTTTGCGAATTTGTTGCGCAAAAGCCGCTCCACCATCGTATTTAGTTCGTGCTACATAGATGATATGCTTACCACCCCATTTCAAATCTCCTGTAATTGGATCAAATGCTCTGGAAGTTGGATTCCATATCATATCACGACCTCTATCTTGAGTATTGAAAGACTCTTCCGCAAAATAAATATTCAATCTTTCTCCGGTTTCGATATTCACTGCATACCCAGGGAAATAACTCATACCGCTATCTGCAGCACTGGTTGAATATACCGGATTACCTTGAGCATCCACATCTTTATTCCAACCTAAATGTTTACGAATATTGTACTTGAATGCGTTGCCTTCTGCAATTGAAACCACTCCAACATGAGCAGTCATTTCGATCACCGGACAACGGCTCCAGAGTGATTTGTCATCAGTGAAAACAATATCGATACTATATACATCTTGCAAACGATTTGAACTGCGGTCGGAACCATTACCATACATTAATCCAAAACCACATTCATCTTGGTTAGCAATGTAAGTTAAGTTATATGGTGAAAATGTTCCACCCACCACATTTTCAAAAGTTCCCAATTGATCTTTATTATTGATAATTGGCAGACTTGTATTAAAATCTACACCGTTATCCCAATCGATCATAGAACAATCATTTACTTCTGGGCCTGAATTAGCTTGAAATTCAATTCCGGCGCGAATCCAGTTATTTAATGAACGACCATCTGCATCAGGAATACCGGATAACCATTGATCGTTGATGTCATCAAACAATACTGTCGAAGTAATCAAACCATTTTCTGTACTGCCCGGATTATCACCAGGACGTGTTTGTTGTTTCATGCTTGCGGCAATACCCCAATCAAACATATTATACTTACGCAGGTACTTTTCATTATGATCTGTAATGGTAACATCACTCATTACAGTATCTTGAGTCGTTGTGTTGATGACACTCCATTTTGTATACTGAGCTTTCGCACCCAATGAAGTATCCGGTCCGCTCGTATAGAAAGAATCTACATGAAGTCGTAGTTCATATTTTCCTGCTTTCAAACTATCAGGATTTACGACAAATATTTTTGCCGGCCCGCGATTGGGTTTATAAGTTGGATTAAATGACTGATAGTTTGGTGCGCTGATCGCTTCAGCCTCCGATTCATCCGTCAACTCCATTGCGACACCGCTGTTACCTTTTCCTTCAATACGTGTTAATTGAATACCGGTTCCATAATCTGCATACGTTTGAATGTACAAACTATCTGTAGCCGGATGTGGCATGGCTTTGATCACTGTAATCGGTTGATCTCTACCGTCTGTACGGGATTCGATGTATTGTCTGTCCTGGGTAGAATCTACTTTATTGGAGTTAAATGCCCTGAAATTATTATAGGCATAGGCTACAACTACATAGTAATAAGATTTGTAATTCACTAATTTCTTAGATGTTCCAGTGGCAAAGGCATCATTCGTAAGCTGGAATGAATGAACAATACCACTGTCCTTACCTGAAGCCAATAATTTAGGAACATAATAGTCTGTTGAAACCTCAGGGTCTACTTCGAAATTTAAAACATCTTTTACCCCATTTCTTTTATCACATTGGAATACCAAACGGGCTTTGTCTGTATTGACCGAACCATCTTTGGAACGAATATCAGAAAGGGCAACACTTTCGTTTTTCAATTGATAAACCAAATAACCTTCAAATTGGTACAATGAATCAGCCAATCCAAGTTTAACGGCTTTCCTTATAGGTTCCCTATCGTCTGGTTTACTAAGCAAACTCCCATACATTTCGTTAAAATTATTTGATGATGGCAGATTATCGAGATCAAAAACCAATTTACGATCTAAAGGCTGTACCACTACTTTTGGAGCTTGTGGACCGAACGGAAGTTTGAAATTATTATCAAACAAATCCTGAGCCTTATCATCACATATTTGAATCTTTGAGAAACAAGCAGAACTTCCTCCCCCTACATTAGGAACCCAAACAGCACCAATCGTTATATTATTTACAACACCTGGATCTAATGTGAATGGTCCAGATGAATGAATAAAACGTCTGTCATTCGGTGTATTAGCACAGGATGATTCTGTCCATCCACCTTTGCAAGGGTCTCCGTAAAATATAAATTTGGTCTTTGAATAACTTGCATCTTTCGCATCACATGATGTGGTAAAACTCGTACCATTCTTCCAACTACCAGTTATATACTGATAATAATCATCCTTCACATCCGGGTTACCATCCTGAGCACCACTCACATTATTATAATACGTAAATACGGTCATTTTCAATTCAGTGTCTTTTCCGGTAATGGGATTTTTATACTTAGGACCTTCAAAATAATCAACACCCACCATAGGTATTTCAAAGCCATAACCTTGAGCTCCTTCATCATAGCTGTCTCCATTATAAAGTATCCCTAATCCTCTCGCGGTGTCACAACCCACATAATCATCAAATGCATAGCCCAAATCGGCATCACACCAGGTGGCCATATAGGTACTATCTAAGGCACTAGTACCTCCATTATATACTTTATAATTATAGAAAGTGGCTTCATTTAAACAATCATTGGTTGCAAAAGCGAATGCAGATGCATGTATTTCCAAGCCAATTGCTTCTGATGTTGTCTCAGTTTTGGCGTCTCCTTTATCGTTGAATACCCACCAAATAAATTGATCTCCTAAAATTTTTGGATAATCTCCTTTTCTCCATTCATATATTCCGTTACTGTCAATATCAACGAATGGGGCCATGTCGCGACTAGGTGCTGCAATAAAACCTCCTCCTGATCCTTTAATTTCCTGATTCCCTCTTGCAGGCCATTCTTTAATAACATTCGGAACTAGAGCCTGCTGCCCAACGAGAATCGTTTGTATCTGATTTGGGTCAGTTATCCCGGCATAAAAACTGCGGAATTTATTTACGTCAGCAGCGTTAATTTTCCAAAAACGATCCCATTCCGCACAAGTTTGAAAAGTAATACTTCCACCTTGCAAATTTTCCAAAGGACCGGACCAATAATCATTTCCACTCTGACGATAGGTTTGGGCGGCCACCTTCAAATCTTGAGAACCACGATCAATACCACCAATCCAAATAGAACCGGCAAAAAGTGAATTCTTGTTACTTCCCTTCGGAACTTCATACGAAGCTGTGGAGGTAGGAATATCCCACCACATATCACCACCATCCATCAGGTGGGCACGTACATTATTGATATCCAAATCAATCACCGCTGTAGTAGCATTACATCCGGCAGCAGTTTTATTCAAACCGGTCGTTTCTCTTTTGCCTAAGCCTTTCACAGGCGCAGCCAATAAGATAGTTGGGGAAACCAATAAAGCTGTTAGTGTTATCAGTAATTTTCTCATTTTCTATAATTAGAATTTAAATAAAAAGTAGATTAAAAATCAAATGTCAGACCAATGAAGATACGACGAGGGTTATTGAAATTACCCGGATTGACCAGTCGATAAGAATACAAATCGCGGTATGATTGCTGGAACTGGAAACCATTTAAAGCTTCTAATCCCTGTGGTGATGTCAAATAACCATCATCATCTCCTACTCCGGTATAACCGTATACACTGAGTGTGTTTCGGGTATTCAGGAGGTTCGTGATATAGCTATATACGTTCACATACAAAGGCTTACCACTGCGAATAACATTTCCTTCTTTATCTTTTTTTCCACCCCAGTTACCTAAAGAGAAGCTCTTGTCTACACGGGTAGACAATTCAAACTGCCATGGCAATCGTGATCCGTTGATCGTACCAATGATGGGCGTACTTTGGAAGTCACCACCTACCAATGGAGTGGCTAAAGCCGAACGGGTATAAGGTTCTCCACTACGTGTACGGAAGAGGAAGTTGATACCTGCATTTTTGAATGGATAAACATTTCCAACTTTTGGTCCCTTTTGTTTTTCGCCTTCATAACGATAGTCCAAAGTAACATTCAACAAGTGACGGGAATCAAAATCCAGTGGGAACACGGTACGCAAATTCGGTTGACCTGTTGCCAACAAAGAAGATTGTGTAGTTGTACTTGAACCTGTACCTTCAGCAAACTGTAAGGTATAATCCACGTTCATACGAATCGGTCCGCTTCTTCTGAAATCCAATTTCACGGTCATCCCTTTGGTTGAAGCGAAATCACGGTTACCGAAGGACTGATAAGTAATTGGATAAGCCAAAATATAGCGTTGTAGTTGAATCTGATCTTTACGTTCGCGGTAATAGGCTTCCACAGTCAGGGCTGCCTTTTTAGACAATTTTTGTTGATAACCCAAAGAGTAGTTCACCGCTTTTTCCATGCGCATATTGGCATTGTTGATGGTAGCTTGACGCTCAGCGAGGAAATAATAGTCATCCGGTGTGGTGAAGTTATTCGAGCTCGGTTGCTGAGTCACCACATCGTAGTTACCATAGAATAATGCGTTATCCGAAATCGGGAAGGTAAATTGTATCCTTGGAGAAACTGTAACCTGTGGTTTGTAATCTTCAAATGAATTATTTGGATTAAAAGTTGCGGATTTGATACTGTCCTTGTTATTGATCAACCATGGCTGAATCGGCAATCCACCGGCATAAAGAGAAGATAATACAGTAGGATCGGCAATTTCCTTACCGAATGGATCATACCAAGTATCTCCTTTACGATATCCAACGACGGTTGGTGTCTGACTTTGATTATTGTCTACATAGACCACATAATCTTTATCGAAATTGCTTACGTTCGGAGCTTCCTTATCATTGTCAGTTTTATCTTTGGCCGGTAAATAAGTACCTTCTTTGATATCTCCGGCTTTACGTACACCATACAGTGAATACGGGTCCTTCAATACTTTCTGGTTGGCATCATAACGATCGACTCGAACACCAATGTTGAACAAAAGGTCTTTATAGGAGAATTTATCCAAAATGTATCCGAACATATAGATTGGACGGAAAGCACCTACCGGACGAGAGTAATCGCCACGAGCATCTTTTTTGGTCCAAAAATCATTGAAGCTTGGTTGTTTGTTTACTTTCTTACCAAGGTAGTCATAACCCCAGTAGCTCACTACATCATTACCATCGTTCAATAAATCATCTGCAGAGAACATATCCAATGAGAAAGATTTAGGATCGAGGTTGTCAATGTCAATGATATCTTTATTGGTTTCAGAGCCATAAAGTTTTGTACGGAGTTCTTTATCGAAACGAGCCTGATCAGAACCGACATATAAACGGTCGTACTTGATGGTATCGAAAGGACTGAACTGTACCACATTATTGTTTAAGTCATCCAAAGTATAGTTTTGTCCACCCACAACGAAAATCGGATTGTCTAAATCCAAATTCTGAATTTGACGATTGGTGATCAAACGCATCAAATTCCACAAACCGGAAGCACCTAATGAATAGGCACGACTTGTACGTTGGTCATAACCCATACCGAATTTGATATTGTGGGTAATCGGATCTTTACGTTTAGTATTTTTAGCGCCTTGCTCGATATCAAATGAAGCGTCTAAATTCAAAGTGATTTGATCCGCTTCACTGTAAGAATAGCTGCCAATCTGTGCGCCCGGTCCTGTCCACAAAGAATAAGCACTGCTAGGGCCATCACCATTACGAAGCCCGCCGTAACCTTGTAACTGAGTCAGGTTACGTACATCGAAACGTTCATCGGCATAAACCGCCTTGGTGTAATTTTCAAGCAATGGATTGATCCCACCCGGTGTAAACGTAACAGAATCGGTTACATCACCAAGATATTTAATCCCTTGATATCCGCCTTTCGCAGTATCGAGGGTATAAAATGGTGTACGGTGAGTTTGATATTTTCCTACATAACCATAATCGAAGATATTACGGTCATGATCCGGATTGGCACCATCACTATAATCTTTTTGGTAAGTAAATTGTAAGGCGTAATAAGCATTGGATATGGCAGATTTTTTATCGCCTTGCTTTTCCTGTGTTTGAGATTTTCCCAGACGTTGAGTCAAACGGGCATAACCACGAGCAGAATATCCTTTACTGATCGAGTTAGCTTCCGGAGCAAACAATGAATTGGTAAAGGCATATCCGCGTCCGTTATTGTACACGAAGTAAGAACCCAATGTAAAATTGATCTTTTCAGTAGGCTGAAAATCTAATTTACCCAGGTAATTCAAGCCCCAGGCTTGTCCGTTCTCACGTGCTTTAATTTTTTCAAAATCATTCGCAGTCACCATTTCAGCGGCTTCCACAAAGTTTCCGTCACCATTTGGATTGGCCACCAAAGGCTGATCCTGTATGCGTTTCAGCACTTCCGGTTTCAGACGGTTATATTTATATATATAAGGATTATTATCTTTATCATAAGTAGCAGCCACGTTTAATACGAATCCAACTTTAGGGATTTTAGTACCATTCTTTTTAACACTGTAAAAAGGACCGGCTAAGTCTAATGAAATTAGATTATTGCTATATCCTTCTACGGAATGCTGTGCCTGAAGACTACCGCCAAATTCGCTTTGAATACCACGAGTCGTGATCCCTACGATACCCCCGGTGGCATTACCATATTGAGCACTCATACCATTGGAAATCAAATTCAATTGATCAATTGAACCTACAGGAAGGTTGACATTACGTCCGCCACGAATCATCATCCCATCGATCATATACAATGTACCTGAACCACGATCACCCCCAACGCTTAATCCGGCATCACCGGCTTTACGCTGATAAACCCCGGCCTGCATAGAGGCAAAGTCACCTGTACTGACGGAAGGCGTCTGTTTGATTTGCTCCTTAGACATGGCTTTTTTACCCGGATCAGAGGCATCAATCAATTTGATACGATAAGTGGATACCACGACATCCTTTTTGGTGGTCGCTGTTTTCTTTTCCAGTACAAAATCTTGTTGTACACGCTGGTCATTACCAACAATAACGCCCTTCAATTCCTGACCAACATATCCTGCATAGGATACAATAATGTCATATCGACCGGGAGAAAGGGGTTTAATTTTAAAGTTACCATTTTCATCGGTGTTGGAACCTCCTTTCAAAACTCCTCCCTGAAATGCCCTCACGGTGGCAAAATCCAGTCCCTTCTTCGCTTCATCCGTCACCCGACCATAGATTTCACCCGCATTCGAGGCTTGTCCTAAGGCAATCTGCGTCAGCATCAAAAACACTGCTAGTAATCGTAATGTCTTAATCATATCTGAAAAATTTTATTGGCTGGTAAATATATATTAAAGATACTATATCTGTTAATCAATTCACAAAATTAAATCAAGAAATTGTTAACAATACGGCAAACGACAGATTACCAACGGTAAGTCATTTGGATGAGCGGCAAAAGCTAAGGATGAGGCCTATCGGGCGATGTTCACGGCCCTTTTTTCACGGATTACAGTGACTTTGATCTGACCCGGATATTGCATTTCCTTCTGGATCTTGTCAGCAATCTCGAAGGAGAGTTTATCGCTTTCGGCATCGCTTACTTTTTCTGCTTCTACAATCACGCGCAGTTCACGCCCCGCTTGTATGGCATAAGCTTTCTCTACACCGGTATAGGCCATGGCCAGGGTTTCAAGGTCCTTGATTCTTTCCAGATAACTGGCCATGATTTCGCGACGGGCACCCGGACGTGCACCACTGATGGCATCACAAGCCTGGATTATTGGCGATATCACAAATTCCATTTCCATTTCATCATGATGGGCGCCAATGGCATTGATCACCGAAGGATGTTCACCATATTTCTGCGCTAATTTCGCTCCGAGCAGCGCATGTGACAATTCGGTTTCCTCATCAGGCACTTTACCGATATCATGCAAAAGTCCGGCACGTTTCGCCAATTTAGAATTAAGCCCCAGTTCGGAAGCCATAATAGCGCAAAGATTAGCGGTTTCACGGGAGTGCATCAACAGGTTTTGGCCATAAGATGAACGGAAACGCATCCTTCCTACCATTCGAACCAATTCTTTATGCAATCCATGTACGCCCAATTCAATCACCGTGCGCTCCCCTATTTCCATCACCTGCTCTTCCAGTTGTTTACGGGTTTTTTCAACTACTTCTTCAATACGGGCCGGGTGCATACGACCATCCTGAACCAATCGCTGCAGCGATAAACGGGCAATTTCACGGCGAAGCGGGTCAAAACTGCTCAAAATAATGGCTTCCGGGGTATCGTCTACAACCAGATCCACACCGGTAGCAGCTTCAAGAGCACGAATATTACGCCCTTCACGACCGATAATCTGACCTTTAATATCATCACTTTCCAGATTAAATACGGTAATGGCATTTTCAATGGCATGCTCTGTGGCCGTACGTTGTATGGTTTGTATGATGATTTTCTTGGCTTCTTTATTCGCTTTCACCTTGGCTTCTTCCATAATTTCCTGTACATGAGCCATGGCTGCTGTATTGGCCTCGTTCTTAATCGCCTCGATTAGTTCAGCACGAGCCGCTTCGGCACTCAGATTACTCACTTTTTCCAAGCGGCGAATATGTTCTTCATGCTGCTTGTCGAGATCCTGCTGCTTTTTGGTCATCACCTCGATCTGACGATCCAAATTATTTTTCTTCAATTCATAATCCTGAACCTGCTTTTGTGCAAGTTGGGTTTTATCATTGAGTTCCTTTTCTTTTTGCTTGATTCGGTTTTCACCGTCGGCTATTTTCTGATTACGCTGAAGAGCGGCCTTTTCTTGTTCACTCTTTTGCTGAAGCAAATACTCTTTAGCCTCTAATATCTTCTTTTCTTTCAGGGTCTCAGCCTGTGTTTGTGCATCTTTTATGAGCCTTTCTGCCTGTTGTTCTGCCTCTTCTACTAATTTTCCGGTGTTTTTATTGAAGATGAATTTTCCGGCTATGATTCCAATGAGCAATGCAGCCACTGCTGCTATAACAGTTATAATTGTAGCGTCCATGTTGGTTTAAATTTATCATGATATATATAAAAATACACTCCCCGACCTTGAAATCGGGACCAAGCGTTAATAACCTGCGAATATATAAAGAAAAATGATAATTTACTAATGAGCTGAATTGCCGGGCCGGTCATCCCTTCTGCATGACGGGAATTAAACATTCAACATCCATCATTCAACATTTTATTAAATCTCCACTTCCTCAATCTTTACCTGTTTTGCAAAAAATATCCTTGTTGTCTTTTCAAAACTCTCGGTATACTCCGAAACATAAAAATGATCAGGCTTCTTTTTGCCGGTATAGAGTAACTTTTGTTCGCTCAGGGACTTCCTGACCGCCTCGGCTACAATCTCAGTCGTATCAACAACATCCACGTGCTTTTGATAATACTTCAAAATTTCCTTTTTAATCAAGGGATAATGCGTACAGGCCAGCACCATGGCTTCCACCCCTTTAAATCTCCAATTACTCAAATAGGAGTTAATAATGGTCTGAGAAATGCTGTTATTATAAAATCCTTCTTCAATCATCGGGGCCAATAAAGGTGTTGCCAAAGCAGCTACTTTCATGGCAGGACTTTGCTCCCGGATCAACCTTTCATGGATGTGACTCCCAATGGTCGCCTTGGTTCCTATGATACCCACTTTTTTATAGGGCCGACTGGTGATATAATCGACCACCGGACTAATCACCCCGATTACATCGATTTGCCCCCGATACTTTTCGCGTAAGGTTTCACATGCCACAGCCGAAGCACTGTTACAGGCTATAACGATGATTTTTGCCCCGCGACTGATTAAGAATTCAGTAATTTTTTCTGAATAACCCATAATATGATCCGCTGAACGATCGCCATAGGGCATGTGCTCAGTATCGCCAAAATAGATCATCGCTTCATGAGGCAACATATTCTGTATGGCTCTGGCCACAGTCATACCGCCAATACCGGAATCAAATACACCTATAGGTTGGGCCGCTTTCATGGTTCAAATATATAAAGGAGGCGAAGAATATTTGGATTATTACCATAAATCTCACCACCCCCGCCAGATTAGGCTGCTTTTTGATGATTAGCATTGTGATGTGGCACTTTTTCGACATTTTCTACCAAAACTGGCCCATTTTGGGGCCTCGCATAGGGTATACCCCGTTTTCTTAGGGGTATATTTTGCTTCGGCACCTAAATATTTAGCTTCGGCCCACGGATATTTTACTTCGGCCCGCAGATATTTTGCTTCGGCTCATGGATATTTTGCTTCGGCCCGCGGATATTTTGCTTCGGCCCATGGATATTTTGCTTCGGCCCAAGGATATTTTACTTCGGCCCGCAGATATTTTGCTTCGGCCCGTATATATTTTGCTTCGGCATGCATACTTTTCAGGACAACCTCTTAATATTTTGCACCAAACCTCGGCTTCCCCAAAATTCCACTATCCTATACAGTGTCTCCCCAATTCTATCGCTACCGTCTTAATACTGAGTACTTACTACTGAGTACTTACTACTGAGTACTTAGTACTTAGTAATGAGTACTGAGTACTAAGAAACAGTACTAATCTTAATCGTATTCGTAGGCAAATGCTGATCCACCGGCGTGCTTCCCGTATTGATCACGACATCACCCGCCTTGAGCAATCCTTGCATTTTCATGGCAGTGATTTGATCCGCAATGATTTCATCCAAGCTATTTTCTTTATTATAGAAAAAAGCCTGTACCCCCCAACTCAAACTCAATTGATTGACAAGCGATTGGGTTTTGGTAAAAATATACAATCTGGATTTCGGTCTGAAACTCGATAACATAAATCCGGTATACCCACTCTGTGTCATACCAATAATGGCTTGGGCATCCACATCGTCTGCAATCTTGCAGGCATTGTAGCAAAGGGCATCCGACAAGAAAGACGGAGAATGGGATTGAGGGACCAAATTTTTATTGTAAACGATTTCCTGCTTTTCTACTTCCTGAATAATCTTCGACATCGTTTCCACGACCAGAGACGGATGATTGCCCACTGCCGTTTCTCCACTCAACATCACCGCATCAGCACCTTCCAATACAGCATTAGCGACATCAGTAATTTCACTTCGATTCGGCTTCACCCGATCAATCATACTTTCCATCATCTGTGTAGCGATGATGACCGGCTTGGCCCGATGTATACATTTGCGGATAATGTTTTTTTGAATCATCGGTATTTGCTCCACAGGTAGCTCTACACCCAAATCGCCTCTGGCAACCATGATCGCATCACTGGCCAAAATGATTTCACGGATATTGTCGATGGCCTCAGGTTTTTCAATTTTCGCAATAATCTTCGCATTACTGTTTTTATCCTTCAATACCTTTCGCAGTGCGTGAATATCGTCGGGCTGCCGAACAAATGAAAGGGCCACCCAATCAATAGGCTGATGTATGATAAAATCGATATCTGCCATATCCTTTTCAGTGAGTGCCGGCAATGATATTTTTGTTTCAGGCAGATTGATTCCTTTTTTCGAACTAAGTATGCCCGCTGTAGTAACCACCGCGGAAACATCATTATTCGGGTGAATCACAGAGATCCGCACTTCAATCTTGCCGTCATCGATTAATATTTTTTCCCCCACCTTTACATCATTATGAAAATTGGGATAAGAAAGATAGACTCTTTCTTTTGTGCCCAAACACTTTTCCGTGGTAAACGTAATCGTTTCACCTTCCACTAATTCAACGCCATTATTCTCCACTTCACCAATGCGTAATTTCGGTCCCTGCAAATCTGCCAGGATAGCAATATTAAATGGGAATTGGGCATTGATCGATTGAATAATTTCTACTACAGCAGCATGATCTTCATGCTTGCCATGAGAAAAATTGAGTCTGAACACATCTACTCCGGCGTTCACCAAGCTCATGATACCTTCATAGGTACTACAGGCCGGCCCCACCGTGGCAATGATTTTTGTTTTTTGAGTCTTATGAATCATGCCGCAAAGTTGAGGCATTTTTAATGGGGTTCAAAATGAAATTCTGATGAAGTGGTTTCAACTTGAACGGATAGTAAATAATCCGGATTTTAAGGAGGAGGGGCAGGATTTCCGATGGCGTGTTAAGCAGGACCGATAACCTATTTGAAAATTGACTATTCCGAGTATTCTCTTGTAAAAAGAAAAAGCTCAGTCATTGAAACATAGGAAATCTCCCCTTCATGTATATCTTTGTTCAAAATAATTACAATGAAGAAGATACTCCTACCTTGTTTGGCCGTCGCTTTTTTAGCTTCATGCCAGGAAACCGAAAATAAAACAAACACGACCTCAGAAACCAAAACGGAACAAGCAGCTGCCAAAACTGAATTCTTTGGTGATAAAATTACAGAAGACGGAGCCAAGCCTATCGACAGCCTGCTAGCCATGATGGGCGATAAAACAGAATTGAATTGCAAACTGAGTGGTACCATCGATGCTGTATGTCAGAAAAAAGGTTGCTGGATGGAATTGAAAAATGGCGACTCAAGCACCGTTCGTGTTACGTTTAAAGATTATGGATTTTTTATGCCTAAAGATGCTTCCGGAAGAACAGCCATCATCGAAGGTGTTGCAAAAGTGGAGGTAACCTCAGTGGCCGATTTGAAAGAGTATGCAAAGGATGACGGAAAATCCAAAGAAGACATCGCAGCAATTACTGAACCCTTGAAAGAATTGGTTTTTGAGGCCAACGGGGTGATCTTAAAATAAGATGATGAAGACATTCCTGCAACTTGCTTTTCTGTTAGCCTGTTGCTACATCGTATCATGTAGCGAGTCCGGCAATAAAGAAAACGCCAACAAAGAAAATCCGAAGGATGAATCTTGTGTCCAAACAACTAAAGATCCGAATGAGGTTAAACCCATGGCACTCATGATGCGGACCATGGCCAACTATTGCGATAGTATGCGATTAGAAATTAAGGCCGGCAAAAAAGTGGATTCGATTCGCTACCCACTGATGCCTTTTTGGACCGCTGAACCTACCGATTCATCAGTTCTTGAAACGCTATTTTTCGATAATGCCAAAATCATTGAAAGTGCCTGGCATGCATTGATGACAGACACGGCCCACCAGGCGGCCCGCTATACGGCCGTGGTCGACGCTTGTGTTCATTGCCACCAAAGTTACTGCAGCGGACCATTGCGCAGAATCAAGAAATTACCGCTAGATTAGGATCAGGAAAACTGACAAAACCCAATTTACAGCCGTTCATCCTATTTCTTGGTAAAAGACTTTCGCATTCTGACAATATTTGTTACCTTGTAGTCGTTAAAGAAATGTATGCGGAAACTCATTCCCTTATTTTTACTGATTTTCTTGAGCTGTGACAGCTATTCGCAAGGCAAGAAGACCCAAAATTTCATCGGATTCCAAACCGGAGTTTCCGCGCTTGCCCTGAAAAATACCCCAAATCACAAAAGTCTCAATTTAGGATTGCCATCATTCTCCTATGGTGCAGTGCTTGAAAACAGACTGGAGATCCATAACGAACTTCATTTCTCCTTACAATATTCCTTATCTTATATGCAATTTAATCAGCGTGTATTGGACGAGACTCAATCCATTCTGCAAAAATCATCGACAGGTCAGGTTGCATTTGATTTATCCGCCAATACCATTTACAAACCTGCTAAACAGATTGGATTTGTTGCAGGCTTAGGCATTAACAAACCACTCTATACGTTCAACAACTCTAAAAAAATCCCATTAGCCAACGAGAGTCATTCACAAGGTGACAGATATACATTGACTAATTTCAAAATGATTAATCCTTATTTGATATTCGGATTTGAAAATTGTGCTAAAATATTCAATCGTAATATCTACATCTCCCTTCAATACCAATTGGGCTTCCTCCCCTATCAAATCCCCGGTCAATCATCTCAAGGCTGCCAACAAGGCATCCGCATCGGGTTGAAATATAAATATTAGAATTTCCGGAATTTTATTTTATTTTAGTTGCAATGAAGAACCTCATTGCCCGTCTGCCGCTTTGGCTCAGCTATGCACTCGTCATCGTTTGCAGCATTAAAAGTTTGCGCGAACCCGATTTATGGTGGCAAATCCGAACCGGAGAATGGATACTCGACCACGGGCAAGTCCCCACGCGCGATATCTTCTCCATGACGATGTATGGTCAGGAATGGATCAATATCAAATGGGGATTTGAAGTATTAGCCGCACTGATCTCCAGACATCTCGGCCCGGAAAATATTTTCATCCTGCAAATCATTTGTTCCGTTCTGATTTTATTTTTCCTTCGAAAAATCCTTCAGCTTTTCAACATCCAATCTAGAGGTGTTTTCTTTGTTTCGACCGTTTTACTCTTATTCGGAATAGAATATCGCATCATAGGTCGCCCCGAAATGTTTTCTCATCTCTTCACAGTTGTTTTTGTCTACCTGCTTTTGCGTAATCATCAAAAGGAAACAAAATGGATCTGGCTCATTATCCCATTGCAAATACTATGGACCAATATGCATGAAGCCTATGGTATCGGCATTGTGCTTATGGGTATAGTGTTATTCGCAGAATGGTTTAGATCATGGAAGTATTCTTTGAAAAAACCATGGACCCTAAGCCTGATTACTATTTTAGCCTCTGCATGCTTAGCAATCAACCCACGCGGGATACTATTGCTCACACGCCCATTGAATATTTTTTCTCAGGTACAAGAGAATACTTACACGACTGAATTAAGTGGCATTTTCAGCAGCGATTTTTGGCAATATCAATCAGTGCTATTTGTCGCAATGCTTCTGGCTATCATTCTCTACCTCATTCAATGGGTAAAATCCAAAAGGCAACTTCCTTTTCCTTTATTTTATGGTTTACTACTATTAGCCTTTGCCATCTTAGCCATGATGGCCTATCGTAATTTAATTTTCTTTTTCCTGCTTTGTTTCCCGGCACTTGCATGGATATTAAACCAAACCAAACTCCGGGAAGACCGATGGTCGGGTTTACTTATCCTTATCGGCATTACATTTTATGGTATCATCGTCAGTGGAACATGGTATCGAATCACCAAGAGCCGCGATCGTTTCGGTTTAGAAGTTTTGTCGACCAATAATCCTGCAGGTGCATCGGATTATATCCTTTCCAAAGGTCTGCAATCCAAAAAATGTTTTTCCGATTACCTCAGCTCCTCATACTTGCTTTGGCGATTACAACCAAACTTTAAAACCTATATCGACCTTAGAGACTTGGATGTGTTTCCAACTCATTTCTTTGATCATTATCTTCATGTAGTGAACGAACCGGATTCCTTCCATGTATTAGATCTTAAAGAAAATTATGATTATGTGGTCTTATACCGGAATGCCACACCTCGCCTGCATGCCTATCTTTACACCGACACGATTTATGCCTGCACCTTCGCAGATCCTGTAGCTGTAGTGTATGAAAAAACGGATCACTTTTCAAGAGAAGATATCTTTCAACAACCCAAGGCCATAGAAAGCTCATCCCTGGCCCTATTCATCAATCAATTGACCAATCCCTTCTACAGATCCTACCCGTATGACGAATTGAATATAGATATGACAGCCGCCGAATATTATTTCAATGTAGGCAGACTTTCTCTGGCTGAAAAAAGAATAGATCGTTTATTGTCTATGAATCCGGAACACCAAAACGGATTAGCACTCAAACAAAAAATAAAAGAAATCAAAGCAAAGATGAACATCCCATAATTGAATTCGTTTTGTTTAGCCATTTCAAATGGCTAATATTGTACCATGAACAAAAAGACTTTACTGATCGCCGAAAGCGGATCCACCAAAACGGATTGGTGCCTCGTTCATGAAGGCAAAAAAAAGAATTTACAAACCCAGGGGATCAACCCTTTCTTTCTTCAGGAAAATGATATCATCAGTATTTTCATGTCTGAATTAAAGATCAACCCTGCTAAAATTAAAATTGAAGAGATTCATTTTTACGGTGCAGGAGTGAACAGCGAGGATAAAAAAATGATTATCTCCAACAGCTTGAAAAAATATTTCAACGTAAAAAAAGTCTATTGTTACAGTGATATGCTCGCATCAGCACGAGCCGTGTGTAAGCAAGAAAAAGGAATTGCCTGCATCCTTGGCACGGGCAGTAATACTTGCTATTATAACGGAAAGAATATCCAATATAAAACACCTTCCTTAGGTTATATCCTCGGCGATGAAGGCGGAGGCACTCATCTCGGTAAAAAAATCCTTCAATATTATCTGCATGGGATTTTTGATGAAGAACTCACCCTCGCGTTTGAAAAAAAATATCCCGAAACCACCAATGACATTCTGGAAACATTGTATCGAAAACCATTTCCCAACAGATATCTGGCAGGATTTGCCGGTTTCATTTTCGAACATAGAGGTCATTATATGATAGAGAATATCGCGGAAGATGGTTTGAATGATCTATTCATTAATCATTTGCTTCGATACCCGCAAAAATGGAAGGTACCCGTACACTTTACAGGATCAGTATCTG
Organism: Chitinophagaceae bacterium; assembly: GCA_016786845.1. GTDB lineage: Bacteria > Bacteroidota > Bacteroidia > Chitinophagales > Chitinophagaceae > OLB11. Next base: position 48,099 of record JAEUVB010000012.1, read on the forward strand.
TCTTTTTAAAAGATATTTTAATGAATTTATGTGATCAGTATGGAATTCAATGCGGCACAATCATCCAAAAACCGATTAAAGGTCTCATTCAGTATCATACGGCTTAAACGTTATGAATTATTCCTCTAAATAATGATATCGAAGCTCCATAATCTTCCCATATTCATTCAGCGTAAATGACTCCTCAATGATGATATTATAACCAATCACTCTGTTTTTTGTTTGTATCAAACGGCCTTCTTTTTTAAATGAAACCATTTCAACGGTAAAATGCCCCATAATACCATGTAAAGCCATCCAGTAATTCCGAATATTCTCCTTTCCGGAAATGCTGTTTGATTCATTGTCCGGATAGACCATGGATATTTTGGGTGAAAAAATGGTGACATCATTGGTCATCATCTCCATCATTTTTTCGATATCCCAGCGATTCCAAGCCGCATTAAATTCATCCGAAATGTCTTTAATTAAATTCAGGAAATTCATTTTTCTACAGTTTTATCTTCAGGAAAATAATCTATAAACAGCTTCTCCAACTTACCATACTCATTTAGACTAAAATGAGCAATTAAAAAACGACCGGTACCCACTGCACGAACTTTCGCATGGATATTTCAGTCCACTTTTTCAACCCCCATTAATTCAGTAGTAAAATAAGCCGGGCTTTCGAATAGACGTGTCAGGTACATTTCTATTTCTTCTATCGAAGTAAGACGACCATCAGGTCTGTCTGGAAATAATAAGGCCGCATTGGGAGTTTGATAGACGGCACCGTGTTTAAATAAATGAAGTAACCCTTTGATCTCTTTCCTGTTCCAGCAGTCGAGAAATTCATGAACGATGTCGTATATGATACCTTGAAAACCCATACAATAAAAGTAAACCTAATGCCCTAACAAATGTAAAAAAAGAATTTAAAGCTTGCAAGGCTTTCCAGAAATGAATCCGGAAGGCAGATTATACCACATTAATGGACACCTTAGGGGAAATGCAAAGTGTTTTGGATCCTTCGGATAACCTATTTAAATGCATTGATTCCGGTAACATCCATACCCGTAATGAGCAAATGAATATCATGGGTTCCTTCATAGGTTACCACACTTTCCAAATTCATCATATGACGCATAATGGAATATTCACCCGTAATGCCCATTCCTCCATGCATCTGTCGAGCATCCCGCGCGATTTGCAAGGCAATCTCGCAACTATTTCTTTTAGCCATTGAAATCTGGGCAGGAGTCGCTTTCCCTTCATTCATCAACATACCCAATCTCCAAACGAGCAATTGCCCTTTTGTGATTTCAGTGATCATCTCTGCCAATTTCTTTTGTTGCAATTGAAAAGAGGCGATAGGCTTTCCAAACTGTGAACGTTGCAGAGTATAACGTAATGCACTGTCGTAACAATCCATTGCCGCACCTAAAGCACCCCATGCAATACCATAACGAGCCTTACTTAAACATCCCAAAGGTCCTTTTAACCCTTGTACATTCGGTAATATATTTTCCTTTGGCACTTTTACATTGTCGAAAACCAACTCCCCGGTGCAACTGGCTCTTAAACTCCATTTGCCGTGAATTTCAGGTGTCGTAAAGCCTTCCATACCACGCTCTACAATCAGTCCGCGTATCATACCGGTTTCATCTTTAGCCCACACTACAGCCACCTGAGCCTCCGGTGCGTTACTAATCCACATCTTTGAACCATTTAAAATCACATGATCTCCCGCATCCTTGATATTGGTCAACATACTGCCCGGATCACTACCCGAATCCGGCTCCGTCAATCCAAAACAACCTAACCATTCGCCACTCGCTAACTTCGGCAGAAATCGCATTCTTTGCTCTTCATTGCCATAGGCATATATTGGAAACATCACCAAACTCCCCTGCACACTGGCGGTACTGCGCATCCCGCTATCGCAACGCTCTATCTCCTGCATCATGATACCGTAACTGATATAATCCAATCCACCACCTCCATATTCCACGGGAACGGTAGGCCCGAAAAGACCAAGCTCGCCCATTTGCGGAACCAAATGCTTTGGAAAATGATTATCCTGTGCCCAAGTTTCGATAGACGGACTCACTTCCTTTTTGATCCATGCTCTCACCGTGTCGCGGATGAGCTTATGTTCATCAGTCAATAAATCGTCGATTTGATAATAATCAGGGTGTTGATACAGATCTTGTGCCATACGTTTTCAGAATTTGCGCAAATATAGTTGTTGTACAACAATCTTCCACGAACTAAACCAATCCAATAAGTTTCTATAGTCTATAGAAATTTAAGCCCCTGCATACCCCATTCATCCTATGCCACAGTCTCCACTTTTAGGTATTTTCTATGAATTCTCTTATTTTTATCATTCAATCTTCAATGACATGAAAAAACTAATCTTATGTGCTGCCGGACTATTGATGATCGCCCATTGGTCTAAGGCCCAACTTTATTCCAGTGGCAACAATATCATTGCAGGCACATCGGTGGGCATTGGTATCAGCACGCCCAGTTCAGGCACCCGTTTACATATTGCCAATCCGGGCATCGGTGAATTACTTCGCTTGCAAAATACCACCCCTACCGGCATTGGGCGCTTTACCTTTTATAATGATGTGGTAACCAATTATGCCACATTTACAAAATACGGAAGTACCTATCCGGGTGGTTATGCCGGAGTCGCCACCCAATACCCATACGCAAATCTATTTGCTTTCGGTAATAATGGAGGCCCCTCACTTTATATTGCCTCCGGGAATGTGGGCATCGGTATTTCCAAGGCCGGGAACAGCAGAATCAAATTCAATATCAATTACACTACAGAGTATGTGGGCATCGGCGGCAATGCTTTACCCGCTGCCAATGTACATTTCAATCATGATGTTTCAGGAGACACCATAAAAATTACCAACTCCACGACCGGACATACAGCTACCGATGGTTTGGATATACGGCTGAGCGGAAACGCCTCGACCATTATGAACCTTGAAAACAGTTCATTATCCTTCGGCACAAATAATCTTTCACGAATGACCATCAATCCGACCGGAACAGTGGTCATAGGAACAACAACGACACCATCTGGATATAAATTATATGTTGAACAGGGCATACTGACAGAAAAAGTAAAAGTGGCCTTAAAAACAAGTGCCAATTGGGCTGACTTTGTATTTCATGATGACTATAAGCTACAACCTTTACCTGAGGTCGAAGCTTATATCAAAACCCATAAACATCTCCCGGGAATTCCATCCGCGGATCAAGTTGTACAAGAAGGATTGGACCTCGCTGTCATGGACGCTAAACTCTTACAGAAAATAGAAGAGCTGACTTTACACATGATTCGTTTAGAAAAAGAAATGGCAGCTTTAAAAGAAACGAATGCACGATTACAGTCACAAATAGATCGCAAATAAGCCTTATGAAATATATACTGATTTTTTTTCTAGGCTTATGGTCTGCTACGCATTGTTTGAGCAGGCCGGGACTGATCGAATCCTCGATTCGGCGAATTCCTGCAGAGACCTTTGTTGAACGTACGCTGTTCATGCCAAAACCTGTTGACCCAAAAAATGAACTCCATCAATTCTTAAAGACCTTCAAACTAATGTCTATCGATCAGCCAACATTGACCGATATCACTCACCAAAAATATAATCATTTAAAAATCCCCTTCACCATCAATGGCTTATCCACCTATTTACGTCTCAAACAAAATGATGTAGTCACTTCCCAAACCATCCATACTTTTCAAGATCAATTGGGCAAGCATCCCTCCGACATTTCAATTGGCGCTTGCTATTATGGTATTGTAGAAGGCATGCCGGGCAGTATTGTCGCGATTAGCTTTTTCGAACAAAACATCATGGGCATCATAGCCACGGATGAAGGAAATTATGTAATCGGGAAAAGTCATGAAACCGACTTTACACAATCTGAATACATCTTATACAATGACAAGGACCTCCTGATAGAAAACAACATACACTGCGGTAGTCAGGATCAGGATATGCAGGCTCCTTTTTATCATCAAGAATCTGAAGTGTCCACAGAAACAATTACCTCCAATTGTGTAAAATTCTATGTTGAATGTGATTTTCAAATCTATCAGGATTTTGGCAGTAGTATTGGTAATGCCACGAATTATGCCACCGCATTGTTCAATAATGTATCCACACTGTATCTCAATGATTCTGTATCTACGGCAGTATCTCAAATCAATGTTTGGACGGTTAGCGATCCGTATCTTTCTGCAACAACGACCAGCAACGCCCTCAATTTATTCAGCACCCAAATGAGTAACACTGGCTTCAATGGCGACTTGGCCCATTTGTTGTCCAGAAGATCATTAGGAGGTGGCATTGCATGGCTGGATGTGTTGTGTTCATCTGACTACTATAAAACGGGTGTCTCCGCTAATTTATCCACCACCATCACCTCTCTGCCAACCTATTCTTGGAATTCAATGGTCATCACACATGAGTGTGGTCATAATTTAGGATCCCCGCATACTCATTCTTGTGCATGGAATGGCAACAATACCCGTATCGACAATTGCGCAGGAAACTACAACATCAATTACCAATCCGGCACATGCAACTCCTTTCCGCCCGACCCTGTAGGTGGTGGAACGATCATGAGTTATTGCCACCTCAGCGCTGTAGGCATTAATCTTAATTTAGGCTTCGGCCCCCAACCGGGCGATTTGATTCGTTACAATGTAAATAATGCAGCTTGTCTCACGACCTGTATCAATTGTCCCGGTGGCATTACCATTACAGGAGCCTACAATACTCCTTTAACCGAATCCAGTACGTGGATTAAAACTTCCGGACAAACCACAGCAAGTGCAAACGGGATAGTAAAACTCGATGCAGATCCCGGTAATGGATATATCCTCATGGCACCTTCAACGAACAACGATTTTTTCCTGGCCTCACCATCCATCACCGGTTCAAGCTTTATTGCACAAGTATTAGATGGTTGCAATGCGGGAGTCCCGTTGCGACCGGCTGGCGGAAATGGTGTATCTGCTAACGAGTATGGGTTACATCCCAGTTTACTCTATCCTAATCCCACACAGGACCTTCTGCATATTAAAAACCCTTTGATGGTCGGAGAATCTTTGAACATTGAAGTGCGCAGTATGGATGGAAAAATCATCAGACAAGAACAAGAAAATGACTTTAAAGGTGAAATTGAATTTTCAACCCGTTCATTAGCACCCGGCATATACATCGTGGTTCTGAATTATGGTCAGGAACAAGAAATATTTAAAGTACAAAAGCAATAGTAGACTCATATCGAAGTGATCTTTCGACGTATCGGCTTGCAGAGTAATTTAATATGGATTTGCCCGATATCCTTTACTTTTGATGCTCATGCCCATACCATTTTTTAATCGGCCGACAAAGACACCAATATCTGAACAGGAAACAACATCCAATTTTCAGGTTGGGAATTTGATTCTTCGAATTTTAAGTCGCCTGCTCGCGATTCCACTGTTTATAATTATTTATCGCTTATTACCATCCGTCAATGTCCCATGGCATTTGGATAAAATTATTCTTTTTGTCATCATCGCTGTTGCACTGCATACCATTTTCAAATTCTTGAAAAAAATAACGTTATGGATATTTACCGCTTCGATGATATTCTTACTGATTGGTTCATTGAATAATGGTTATGGATTTAAAAGTATGCTTCAAGATTATGTTGCAATGATTTATACCATGATGTATGATCCCGTTCCGGTGACTTTGGATATTGCAAAACTTAAACCATTCCCCAACCAACGTAATATCCGACGCGCCATTGATTTTACAAACCCTAAGGTTCGCGACTTTTCTTTACGGGCAGTCAATCTTCATTTTCGTCAGGAAAGTACCAGTAATCCTTATCGTAATTTGATTCAATGTATGGCTGTATTCAAAGAGATAAATAATCACTGGAACTATGTAAATGACCCTAAATCGAGAGACTATTATGCCAAAGCCAGCGAGTCTGTCGAATTTCTTGCAGGTGATTGTGACGATCATTCCACATGCATGGCCGCTTGTATCAAAGCCATTGGAGGAACTACCCGATTGGTATTGACTACCAGGCATCTCTATCCTGAATTATGGATTGGTTACAAAAAAGACCTTGAGCACGTTAATTATCTGGTCCGTAAGATTCTGTTTGCTGAGGAAGCAGGTAAAGAAGCGCTGCATTATCACATCGACGAGGATGGAAAAATATGGATCAATCTTGACTATACGGCGCGATATCCCGGAGGAAAATTTATGGCAGAGGAAATTTTAGGTATCCTCAATGTTTAAAGCAAATGCATTCTATAATAATAGATCCGCCGAAAGGTCATCCTTTGCTCTGAATTAATATTCTATGATCAAACCAATGGTTGGCAGTATCGTTCCGGTATTATTTTCAAGAAACTGCATCTGATATTTTGGCGGAAATCCCGATTGTTGATCTAAAATAGGATTCCCCGCAGCATCTCGTTGTACCGTAAGGATATCTTGCTCTTTTGCCGAGAATTTATAAGCATTCTGTATATCCAAATACAGATTAAGATTCCAATGCTTGAAAAAGTATTTTTTATCTACACGGATATCCAATTGATGGTTATTCGGAAGCCGGTTTTGATTGACCCTGCTGTAATCAAATTGACCTTGTTGTGCCACATCCCAAACATAGGTCACGGCAGAAAGAGCCGTATCATAAGGTGTGTAAGGTCTGCCTCCGGTGAACCTGAATTTAGCACCAATCTCCCAGTTTCGTTTAAGTTTTTTACCGGCTGTAAGGTTGATAATAAATCGCTGGTCCCAATTACTGGGTGCAAAAGCAATAGTTCCCGCATTGGAAAATTCACTACGGAATAAAGTTATCGCCAATAGTCCGTAGAACCCCTTAAACAGCTTTTGCTGAGCAAACAATTCCACACCATAGGACCGGCCTTCAGAAATCGACCGAACGGCTTCATTTCCCACGACTCCAAAATCGCCCCCTTCATTGGCCAGAGACAATCCGCGTGAAACACTTTGAGGATAAAACTGATATTGTTTATAAAATCCTTCTATCGTGAAACGACTATTCTTATTTGTGCTATACTCTAGTCCGCCTACCACATGAGCGCATTGAATATACCTCAGTTGATTCAATCGGTTAATATAGTTATTGCCGGTATCTTTATAACCCAAAGTAGTATATGCAGGCATTTGATAATACAACCCCGAATTAAAATTGATATTCATGCGATTGTTCAAAGCATAGGATGCCGACAACCTTGGCGAAATTTGCCGGAACGGGTTAGACATAGATGAAGAATAATTATTTCCATCCATACGCAAACCAAAACTAAGGGTCAATGAATTCTGAAAGAAAGGCTTACTCAATTGGCTGAACACTCCATATTTAAAAAACGAAATGGCCGATTGGTAATCTATCGTATCAATAGTGCCTGAAGGTAAGGACAGCGTATTATAGGTTCTGTTGTTGTACTTTACGTATTCCAAGCCTATACCATAATTCAGCTTCCAATCTTTCATTCGGTTAGTACTTTCCAACCTTACTTTATTTTCAATTTCCTGGCTTCTGTATTGCAATGACTGTGGTTGAGATTTATCATTCGCCGGAAACTTAAAGGCATTATTATCCAGCATGTTTCGACTAAGCACTAAAGTTTGAAAACTATTTTTTCTGAAATGCTTATAGACTATCCCATTGGTATAATTCCATTGCTTTTGTTCGGGCAGGGTATTCAAAATATATTTCTGATAATCCGTTTTGTCTTCTGAAGTGTTTAATACCGCCACATCGTAAGCACCTAACATTAAATAAGTCAGTTCATTTTTAGGGTTGATGGTATATTTATATTTGATCTGCAAATCATTGTAAGTCGGTAGAAAGGGTAAGCCGAGTGAAGTAAACAAAAATTTTAAATAGGATCGACGTACGCTGACGAGTAAACCACTTTTGTCATTTACCGGACCCTCCGCACGAAGCCCAATATCACTGCTTCCCAATGTAAATGCACCATGCCAGCCGTCCGTGCGAGGATTCTTTAATTTAAAATCAAAAACCGAGCTCAGTGTATTGCCCCGATTCGCAGGGAATGATCCGGAATAATATCCTACATCCTGAATAAAATCCACATTCAGTATTCCAACCGGCCCACCATTAGCTCCTTGGGTTGAAAAATGATTAATGTTAGGTATTTCCATACCATCCAAATAGAACCGGTTTTCTGATGGACCTCCACCCCGAATGATAATGTCATTTCGGAAACCAACACTTGATCCGGCACCCGGCAAACTTTGAATCACTTTACTGATATCACGATTGCCTCCGGGGTTACGTTGTATTTCATTGACGCCAATGGTCCTGAGTGACAAAGGACTTTCTTCTGTTTTATCTTTACGTCCTTTTACAGTCACTTCCTTGATTTCCCTCTCGGATTTCTCCAAACTAATATCCTGAAAAGTGGGCTTGGCGTTATCTACGGCAATTTCATAAACCACCTTTTTCTTATAGCCCAAATAAGTTACCTCAATGGTATACAGTCCGGGTTTCAATTGTTCAAATTCGAACTGCCCATCTACATCTGTTTTCGTTCCAAGTCCTGTATTTTGAAGAGCCACTATAGCAAATGGAATTGGTTCATTATTGATAGCATCCCTAACTTTTCCGGTCAATTTCCCTGTTTGGGCAAAACCGGAGACCATACAAAGCATGAAGATGACCACCATTTTTAACTTTAGCATAAACTATTTTTGTTGGGCAAAAGTAGCCTGCAAATTGTTATCATCGGATTCAGAAAAATTATAGGGTATTGCTGTAAATGGAGCAAACTAAACCAGTTCAGAATGGGCCATATAATAATCCCTCATAATCTGAAATACTTTTTGTTTAAGTGCATCCGTGTCATTGATGGTTAAACCCTGGGTAGAAAGCTCCGGCAAAAAATGAAACTCTACCTTATGAGGCCAGGCCCACATTTTTTTAGTGGGATGTAATATACTTTTAGTGCCGAATATCAGACCTGGAATAATCGGCTTTTGTGCCATAATCGCCACTTTAAAAGCCCCGTCATAAAAACGAGCCAGGGGTTCTGATGTTTTGTTCCGTGTTCCTTCAGGGAAAAGACAAAGATGCAAACCCTGCTCAAGGGCCTCCACCATTTTCGGATAGGAATCCTTACGGCTTTGTGCGTCTTGCCGTGTGACCAAAATGGAACCTGAAGTATAGATATAGCCGAAAATAGGAATTTTACTCATCTCCACCTTGGCCAGGGTGCGATTGGGCCCCGGAATACCGGGCGAAGATACCGGTACATCTGCCAGTGTATTATGGTTCAATGTGACGACATAATTTTGCCCTTTACGAAAGTTTTCCCGCCCCCGATGTTTTACAGGACATAGAATCATAGGCATATAAATTCCCATCCAAATTTGAAAACTTCTTTGAATCGCTATACTCGCCATACGCGAAGAAGTAAATGTTCTGAATATCCAAATAATCAGTGCCACGGGCAGCATGGTGATTGCAAATAAAAGCATCCCGTAAACAAAATAAATTCTAGCGATGATATCCTTTAGCAAAATAATAAATTTTGGAATAATTCGATGAATGACGTCTGATAAATACCGGGATTCTTAAAGTCCCTTACTTATTAATCTCCTTTTCTAATTGATTTTCATCCAAACTAAAATGATACAGATCGGCAAATTTCTTTTGTGCATCTCCAAATTCAAAATCATACCCCTTCTCACTATTTACGATCCTTTCCTGAATTTCTGTGAGTTCTTTGATAATGGCATCGGTATAAGTTTCCGCCCCTAACAAGACCACCATCTGCTTATACTCCACATCCATAGTTTTGTAATAAAAATTGAATAAATTCAATGCAGCGGTCTTTAAGGCATCACCTCCCTTATATGGAGTCGCCTTCCCTAAGGCTGCCGTTACAGAACGTGTCGTTTTCTTAATTTTTTCCAATTGTGCCAAAGCCTGGCTATTCATTTCGGATTTACTTAAAGTATTGTTTTCGATTATTTTATTAAAGGCCACAATACCATAACCGATGGAGTCTTGAAGCCCTACGATATAGTCATTAAAATCAATGGCTGTTTTAAAATTTGTTTGTTGAGCATGGCTCATGGTTGTGGCCGCAAACAGGAAAAATAAAATAGAAAGGAGCTTCATAATAAAAGATTTAAAGCTAAGGTATAATAAAATTTAATGCGATTCAATTAATCAGGGATATTCCATTCAATCTCTTTGTGCCCCTGTGACTTCAGCCATGCATTGGTTTTGGAAAAATGCCGGCATCCAAAAAATCCATTGTACGCAGAAAATGGAGACGGATGGGCAGCTGTCAGGATCAAATGTTTGCTTGAATCGATAAGGCTGGATTTGGATTGTGCGAATTTACCCCATAATAAAAAAACGATGCCGTGTTTCTCGTTAGAAAGCTTTTGTATGACCGCATCCGTAAATTCCTCCCAACCTATTTTTGCATGACTCATGGGCATTTGTGCTTCAACGGTTAAAGAGGTGTTCAACATCATAACACCTTGTTTAGCCCAAGTGGTCAGTTCGCCATGCACAGGTACAGGAATCCGCAGGTCATCCTGCAGCTCTTTGAATATATTGACCAGTGAAGGTGGCGGCTTGATTCCGTTTAACACACTAAAACACAATCCATGCGCCTGACCCGGACCATGATAAGGATCTTGTCCTAATAATAAAACCTTGACCTGATGAAATGGCGTGTAATAAAATGCATTGAAAATATCTTGTCCCGCAGGATATATCACCTTACCTAATTTCTTCTCACGTCGCAGAAAATGTACAATATTTTCAAAATATGGTTTTTCAAATTCTGATTGCAATTGTTCCTTCCAACTGGCTTCAATGTTAACATTCATAAAGAATCATTATTTTGAATACTTCGATTGGGAAAGGATTTCTGCCAACCCATCATAAAAAAACCGGAATGACATTTCCGGTTGGTAAAAATGAGTAATTTTCTTGTTTTAAAGTAGCCCTTCAACATGGGATAACATCTTGGTCATAATCATCTTACGAGCCACTTCCATCATACCGACAAAAGATTTAGCGTCAGATATACCATGTCCGATCACGACGGGCTTATTGACACCCAAGACCGGTACTCCACCATAAATTTGATGATTGAAGCGATCCAGAAATTCATCCTGAATATTACGTTGAACTTTGATCACATCATATAATGATTCTGCTAACTTCAGCACAATATTTCCAGTAAACCCATCACATACCAATACATCATATTTGTCGGCGAAAACATCTCTACCTTCGACGTTGCCAATAAAGTTAATATTTGGATTTGCCTTTAATAGTGGATAAGTTGCCTGAGCGAGAATATTCCCTTTGGTTTCCTCTTCTCCAATGTTGAGCAGGGCCACTCTGGGATTTTCGATACCCAAAATTTCTTTCACATACAGTGCGCCTAAGGAAGCAAATTGATTCAGGTGTTCCGGCTTACAATCTGCATTGATACCCACATCCAGCATAAGACCATAGGTATTGCTAATTTTTGGAACCAAGGTTGGGATAGTAGGTCTGAGTATTCCCTCAATCGGTTTAATAATATGAGCCGCTCCGACTAACATCACTCCGGTATTTCCGGCACTTACAAAAGCATCCACTTCACCTTTGGCGAGCAAATGGAAACCTACAACCATAGATGAATCCTGCTTTTCACGCATGGCTTTGGTTGGATGTTCATGCATATCGATCACCGACTCCGTATGCACAATGGTTACCGGCAGAGATGAATCGGCCAGCCCATTCTCAATAGCCTGTCGGTTACCGATCAGCACCAAATGGCAATCTTGATATAAACGCAGAAATTCCTCCACGCCCAGGCAACATTCCCGGGGTGCGAAATCTCCACCCATCATATCCAGTGCAATACGCATAGAACTTAATTATGCTTCTGGTTCTTCAACAGCAGGTGTATCTTTGATTGGCTTTTCCATGACCACTCGGCCTCTATAGAAAAGTTGATTTTCCACCCAATGCGCGCGATGACGCATATGAATTTCACCGGTTGTTTTGTCGGTGCTCAAAGTGTCAATCGTAGCTTTGTAGTGCGTACGACGTTTTGCGCTGCGTTGTTGCGAGTGGCGTCTTTTTGGATTTGGCATTTCGCGTTAATTTAATTGTTAGTTTGTTATGTTTTTCAAATCATCCCAAAGGCCGTTAGGCTGATCAGGATTCTGATTATTTAAATATTTCAGTACCAATGGATTACAAGTACTGTTCCCTTCTTCATCATCCGGATGAATGTGTTGCATGGGCACACTCAGCACGATGAATTCATAAATCCATGTGTCGACACGTAGCAGGCTTTCGGAACGTCCGATGTATGCCACCTCCGCATCTTCATCATTCTTTTGAGCCACCAATTCGTCATCAATCTGCTTGACAACCAAATCAAATTCATCCCACAAAGGCATTTGGAAATCATCCCCGCAACGGTCACAAGGCAGGGTAATCACCCCATTGATATCAAAATGCAGGAGGAAAATACCTTGTTTCTTGTCAAGCGTAAGCTTAACTTCGATGGAAGTATTGTTGAATTCCGGCTTCTCAAAATGTTCAAAGAATTTATCGTTAATGGTGTAGTTAAAAACATGATGACCGGGTTTCAATCCAACAAAGGCAATTTCATATTCCCGGCTATGCTTCATACCACCCCATTAAACAAGGGCTGCAAAGGTAGAATAAAATACTAATATACGAAGAGTTTTTATGCTATTTCTGCCACTTTTCGTTGAATATCTCAGCAAAAAACCTCCATTTTAATCAAAATGGAGGTTTTTTAATATGAGGAGTGATCAAAAATTAACGCAAAAACAGCATTTCACGATATTTTGGCAAGGTCCAAAGTTTGTCTTCTACTATCAGCTCGAGCTTGTCGGCATGGTAGCGTATGGTATCAAAATAAGGCCTTACTTTATCGCAATACGCTACAGCGCGTTCATGCATACTTGGAATTTCGTTGGCTATTTTACGCTCATTAATCATCGCTTCAACCTGATCGCTGATTGCATTGATATGCTTGGAAATCACCTCGATAATCTCAACTTGTGAACGATAAGATTCCGGAGAAAGTCCGAGTTCTTTCAATCCTTTGGCATTTTCAATCAGAATATTTTGGTATTTCAAGGCCGCCGGGAGAATGGCATTGCTGGCCAAATACCCCATCATTCTCGCTTCAATCTGTACTTTTTTCACATATTCTTCCAACTGAATTTCATGTCTGGCCTCCAATTCGATATGGGTAAAAATCTTATGATCTTCAAACAATTTTTTCGTGAGCTCAGTGGCTAATGCATCAAGCGCTCTTGGCGTATCTTTAAAGTTGTTCAATCCGCGCTTTTCCGCTTCCTGAGCCCATGCTTCGCTGTAGTTATCTCCTTCAAACAAGATCTTTTTGCTGTTGGTGATATATTTACGAATGATGTGTAAGATGGCGATTTCTTTTTTCTCTCCTTTTTCGATCAAGGCATCCACTTCCTTCTTGAAATTCATCAATGTATCGGCCATGATGGTATTCAAAATTGTCATAGGCCATGCACAATTTGCCGAAGAACCCACCGCACGGAATTCAAATTTATTCCCTGTAAACGCAAATGGACTGGTACGATTCCGATCGGTATTATCCATCAACAATTCAGGAATATTTTTATGAATATCCATTTTCAAAATAACCTCATCCTGTTCAGTGAATTTGCCCGTGACGCGCTCTTCTACTTCATTCAAAACATCTGTAAGATATTTTCCAATGAAAATGGAAATGATCGCCGGCGGAGCTTCATTGGCACCCAAACGATGATCATTACTAGAAGAGGTAATTGAAGCACGAAGCAAATCGGCATAATCATGTACCGACTTGATCACATTCACAAAGAAGGTCAAAAACATGAGGTTTGTACGCGGTGTCTTACCCGGAGCCAACAAATTGATTCCGGTATCCGTAGCCAAACTCCAGTTATTATGCTTCCCGCTACCATTCACTCCCGCAAAAGGTTTTTCATGCATCAGTACTTTCAATTTGTGACGTTTTGCAACTCTCTGCATCACATCCATGAGGAGTGAATTATGATCAACGGCAATATTGACTTCTTCAAAAATTGGAGCACACTCAAATTGAGAAGGAGCAACCTCATTATGACGGGTACGTAATGGAATACCTAATTTATAAGCTTCTTGTTCGAAATCTTGCATATAGGCAAAAACGCGCTCCGGTATCGCCCCGAAATAATGATCTTCTAATTGTTGACCTTTCGCCGGGGTATGTCCGTATAAAGTACGACCCGTAGCCAATATATCCGGACGAGCATTGGCCAGAGACTCTTCAATCACAAAATACTCCTGCTCCCAGCCTAATGTTGGTGTAACCCGGGTAATATTTTTATCGAAATAATGGCAAACATCCAAAGCAGCTTTATTGAGTACATCAATCGCTTTAAGCAAAGGCGTTTTGGTATCTAATGATTCGCCACTGTAGGATATAAAGATCGTGGGAATGCAAAGGGTCTTTCCATGAGCCATTTCAATGATGAATGCCGGTGAGGTAGGATCCCAAGCGGTATACCCACGGGCTTCGAATGTTGCACGAATACCACCATTCGGAAAACTGGAGGCATCAGGCTCTTGTTGAGAAAGGGCATCTCCTTCAAATAATTCCAAAGCAGAACCATCACTTTTAATGGTAAAGAAAGAATCATGTTTTTCTGCGGTAGCACCGGTTAATGGTTGAAACCAATGCGTAAAATGGGTTACGCCGCGATCCATGGCCCAAGCCTTCATTCCGCTTGAAATTTGATCCGCCATTTTACGGTCGATCTTACTGCCTGATTTTATGGAGTTCATCAGACTTTTATAGGCTTCATCACTTAAATATTCACGCTGCACTTTTCCTGCAAACACATTACTGGCAAAAAAAGCGGTGATTTTCTGTCCACCGTAACTTTGAATGTCCTTTTCACTGTTGGTGAGCGCCTGAATGGCATTAAAACGTAAATGTCCCATATATTATATTTTTTGCAAATGTTATAATTTTCGGATAAATATCCAAATTTTTATAAATAATGTTGATAATTTAATATATTATGTTTTTTTATATTCTTATCCATTTTTGATCTAAATCTCACAAAACTGTTATTATAACTACATTCTAGAAATTATTAACGGAATATAATAAAAAAGGGCCCGCGAACTGCGAGCCCAATTAATGATCATAATGTTCAGCTATTTCGATTTTAAAATCGGAATAGTTTGCTTTTGTGAATGATTGGAAAGGGTCACATAATAATGCCCTGCACTCCAGGAACGAACAGGTATAGAATATTCTTTAGCGTTTTCAATCTCTCTTTCAAAAAGGAGCTGACCAACCGCATCAAAGATTCTTATACTTCCCGAAAATGGCGACTTATTAAAGGTCAATTGAAGGATATCATCTACAGGATTAGGATAAACTTGCCATCCCAAATTCTCCATCCAATCTTGAATACCCGTTACTTCAGCAGAAATGGTTTGTACAAAAGTATCCTTACAACCATTGGCCGATGTGACAATCAATGTTACCGTAAAACTGCCGCTTCCGGTATACTGATGACTTGGCGAGGCTTGTTGAGATGTACCCCCATCTCCAAAATCCCAGTCGTACAAAGTTGCTCCCGTAGAAGTATTATTAAAAGTAACATTTCCTGAAACATTCGAACCAACGACAAATGAAGCTGTAGGTGCCGGGTAAAGGGTAATATTCACCGGCGCAGAAACTGCACTGCAATTAGCGGCGCTAGTACCGGTGACGGTATACGAACCGCTTTGAGTGACTGTGATCGAAGAGCCCGACTGCCCCCCACTCCAACTGTAGGTATTCGCACCACCTGCATTCAACAACACGCTACCCCCGGGGCAAAACGAAGTACTGCCCGCCGGTGTAATGGTCACATTCGGCAAAGGATTGACAACCACTGCCACCGAAGTAGACGTTCCGGTGCAACCGGATGTAGTACCGGTTACGGAATATGTTCCGGACTGTGTTACCGTAATCGAATTTCCTGTTTGACTATTGCTCCATACATAACTATTCGCACCGCTGGCATTCAAAACGACACTTCCACCAGCGCAAAAAGTGGTATTCCCCGCAGGTGTAACATTGACCGAAGGACTTGGATTTACAGTGACATTGACACCGGAAGAAGTTGCACTGCATCCATTGGTTGAACCAGTTACTGTAATTGTCCCGGGCGTTGTGACCGTAATCGAATTACCGGTCAAGCCATTGCTCCATACATAACTATTCGCTCCCGTAGCATTTAAAACCACACTACCGCCGGAACAAAAGGTTGTATTTCCGACAGGAGTAATCCCTACCGTAGGTACAGAAGTAATCGTGACAGCAGTGGCTGCTGAAGTTCCCGGTGTGAGACAACCTGAAGATGAACTCACCACGACATGATAAGAGCCGGATGTTGAAGCTGTGTAGCTTGCACCGGTTGCCCCGGTTATCAGCGTGGTTCCGTTATACCATTGATAACTCAAACCGGCACCCGTATTGGCATTTAAGGTTACCGTATTCGGCGCACATACATTCAATGAGCCTGATGTTGAAATGGTAGCCGGGACGCTTCCACCTGAACCAACGAGAACATTTGTTGGAGTGCGCACACTATAGCAATCATCTCCCTTTACTACCCAGTCATAAAAGAAATAGTAATAACCCGGGCTACCCGGAGCTGTATTCCCCGTGATGGTAATAGGCCCGTTTGAATATGGATAGGATGCACCTGAACTGTTTCTATATAAATTAACCGTACTGCCTGTCGCTAGGCCTAACTGCATTCCGGTACCAACCGGGATAGGCATATTCAATGTAACGACGCTTCCGCCACTCGGAATATTTACGGTCACACTTTGAAGCGTAGCACCGCCGGCATCTTTTAATATGATGGTGCGGTTTCCTGCACCTTGCGCAAACACCCAAACACTTTGAAGTATTGTTGGCTGACTACAATCGAAAACCATAAAGCGAGTCGTATTGGTATAATTACCGCCACCGCCAATAGAATTATTTAATGGCCCTATATGATAAACCGGTGCCGCAATTTTTTCTTCAGCATAATAGGTGGTATTTGCAGACAATACCGGGGTTGTAAAACTTGTTCCTGTAGCCACACTGGTACCGCCTATAGCCGCAGTATACCAACGAATGGTATCACCCACCACATTCGGAGTGGCCGTCAGCAAAGCTGTACCCGGCGAACAAAGTGTAGCGCCAGTGGTCGAAGGCCCCGGAGGTGGTCCCACCTGAATATAAGATGTTTGAGTGAGTGAGTCGATTCCACATGTACCCCCGTTCACCACTAATTTCACAGTATAAATGCCACTTGAATAAGTGTGTACCGGGTTATATTGCGTTGAAGTAGTACCATCTCCAAAAGTCCACAAGAATGAATTCCCGTTAGTACTAGTATTGGTAAATTGAACAGTAAGGGTCGTGTCACAAGTTTGAAGAATATCACCACTAAAGCTACTGACAGTTGGACCGGCCACATAAGGGCTTCCTACACATACAGCGCTCCAGGCATTCGTGGTTGCAATGGTAGGCGTAGAACATCCTCCGTATAATTCAGTAGAAGCCACAATGGAATAAAATCTTGCATCCGCATAATTCGCATTAGGAAATAAATGAACCGTAAGTGCACGGAAAGCAATTTTACCTGCTGTATCGGTTCCCAAAGGACTAACGGTGTATGTTGTACTTCCGGTGCTTAGTAAATAATACCAATAAATCAATGGCCCATCATTTTGATGACACTCGCCGTTCGGATCCCAATTGGTGCCTTGATAGCATTTTGGTTGACCGAGCAAGGTTGGGTTTGACATATTACGAATACCCTGACCATCAGGCACACCGGCAGAAGTGCAGGTAATATCTCCGCCTATCACCCAATCCCATTGTGTGGGTCGGGCATATTTTTCAACTGCGGTTCCGAATACATCGCTATAGGCTTCGTTCAAAGCATCACATTCATCCGATCCGGAACTGGTAGCACTGAGGTCGGCCGTAAAATTGGTGAGGCCATGTCCGATTTCATGCGCACAAACATCCAAGGCTGTCATCACCATAAATCCTTGATTCACATTACCATCGCCATAAGTCATGCGCGTACCATCCCAAAATGCATTGGCATAATTATTATTGTAATGAACATAACTTTTCAATTGATAACCGGCATCATCGATACTGTTGCGATTATGCTTGTTCATAAAATAATCATAAGTCTTTTGGGCACCCCAATGTGCATCTGTAGCCGCTTCATCCTGATCGACATTAACATTGTTCCAGTAATTGTCGTTGTCTGTAAAATCTGTGGCGCCTCCATAAGTCGTGGCATTGTTCAGGTTATAAGTATTCACCCCCAAACCACGACTGGCATCACGAAGTCTAAAACTGTTGGCTGCCGTACTGTCTGTTTGAAAAGTTTGAGTCCCGGAATATTTGGTCACTGCAGTCCCATTCACATTCACATGCTCAATTAAATTTTTAGATAAAAGAATTTTACCCGTATGCGCATCTACATACTCCATCGTACGCCCCATGGGTTCGTGGGCATAGATATTGAATGCATAACAAAGATGATAAGCGTTCTGAACTTTCAGAATAAAAGTTTCTCCTTTGGGATAATAGGTAGCAGAATTATTTTGTGATTCTATTTTCAACAAGGATTCTTCCTGAGGTATTTGCCATTTGTAAGTATTTGCATTCACCTTGGCCAGTGCCAGTTGCAATGCGGCAGATTCACTGAGGTTTGGCAAATTGTTGAGATTAGGGATACCTTGATAAAGGACCCCACCCAAACTTAGAATGCGGCCATTTAAAGCATGAGCGATATACATCGTACCCTGAATTGGGATTCCTTTATAGGTCTCACGATATCGAATATGCTCAAAGCCCAATTCGTCCTTCGTACGATTAAGTTCCTGGAACCCATAATCTCCCGATAGTTTGAATTGCTTCTTGATCCATGCTTCCATTTGATTGGATACAGGCGCTTCTGATTCAACGAAACGGATATAATTTGGCAGAGGCGACTGGTCTGTATACCGAATCATGTTTGCGCCTGAAACGATGCGGCAAGCATCGGCATTCGTCAAGATTCTTTCGCGACTCATTCCCTTAAAGCATAAAAAGCTAAGAGTGAGTAGGAGTAATGGCTTTAAATTCATATGAAAAAATATGGGTAAAAATACTATGTAATCCTTGTTGGTTGTACTCTCCGGCCAATTGTATACATTCAAAAAATGTTGATTTGCCTAAAAGGTAGCGTGGACAGAAATTGAATAAAGCAAAAAAATAAGAGTGGGAATGAGCCCCGAATCGTTCCTCTCGGGTCGGGTAAAAAAAAATCAGAGTGAAAATTCAGCATCGAGCTTCGCTCTCTACTCTCTTTCTCACTCTGATTTTTAGTGACCGCGTTAGGATTCAAACCTAAAACCTTTTGATCCGTAGTCAAATGCTCTATTCAGTTGAGCTACGCAGCCGTTTGATTTTCGGAGTGCAAATATATAGCGTACTTTTGTCATTGCAAAGAAAAAAAATGACAATCGAACTTTGGAGCCTGGGAAAAGAGAATACAAAATTGGTGGATGCCGCCATTGAAGAATACACGAAACGCATTCAACATTACGTGCCCTACAAATTAACGGTGATCGATAATGCCAAAATTCCGAAACAACTGCCTAAAGCAGCCATGATGGAGAAGGAAGCGGAATTGGTTCTGCAAAAGTTGCAGGATAGAGATTTACTCGTGGTTTTAGACGAACATGGCAAAGCGATTCAGTCTATGGCCCTGGCTGAAAAAATGAATCACATGTTCAATCTTTCTCCGAATCGAATCATTTTCCTCATTGGCGGCAGTTTCGGTATAGCGCCGGTGCTGAAAGAAAAAGCCCATTACATTCTATCCCTTTCGTCACTTACATTTCCCCATCAACTCGTGCGTTTACTCTTTACCGAGCAACTCTATCGCGCACTGAGCATACTCAAAAATGAAAAATACCACCACGAATAAGGAATTTATTTTATTTTTTACTACATTTGCCGCCCCGATATCAATCGGCGATGGCGAGATAGCTCAGGCGGTTAGAGCGCAGGATTCATAACCCTGAGGTCGAGGGTTCAACTCCCTCTTTCGCTACATCAAAAGCCCTTCCTCATGGTTGGGCTTTTTTTATTATCTTGCTTCAAAATCGGTATATGTTTTCTACAAAAATCAATGAAAGTGCTGCAGGCATAGGCTTATTATTACTCCGTCTGCTTTCCGGCGGGGCGATGCTCGTGCATGGATGGCGAAAAATAGAAAAATTCGCTACCCTCAAAACTGAATTTGCAGATCCCTTCGGTTGGGGACCCGATATTTCACTTTATCTGACCCTGTTTGCAGAAGTGGCCTGTGCGGGTTTAATTATCCTGGGCCTTTTTACCCGCCTTGCCCTCATTCCTTTAATTATCGTGATGGGCGTAGCCGTATTTAAAATTCATGCCGGCGAACCTTTTTCAGAATTCGAACTCGCCGCATTTTATCTCACAGCCTATACCAGCCTTTTGCTCACCGGCCCGGGGAAATTTTCCGGGGATCGGTGGTTGTTGAAGAAATAAGGGGTATTCAGCGGTTATCGTATACTCCGAATATAATTTTTGCATGACCGGGGCAACACATCCGTCCAACATTGTCGGCAAAACCATACTGTGCCAAGTAATCCATAAAAAGACTGTCCTAATTATGGGCATTTTTCCCTAATTATACCTAAGAATGACCTAACTGTAAAAAAGCACTTCAATCCTTATGAAATACAAGGCTGTTTGGGTATTCTTGTGACATGCTTACAACTTACCGGAGTTAAATGAGTCCAGATGCTTCATGCACGCTCCGACGAATGACGGATGTCGGCCCATTGATTATATGACAAAATGTTTACCAATACGAAAGCTTTTGATCATCGCTGTATTACTGTTTATAGCGACAACTTCATACGGCCAGATATGGGATTACTCATACACCCACTACGGTAAAGAAGACGGGCTACCCAGCAATACCGTTTACTGCATGACGAGTGACAAGGATGGATTGCTTTGGATAGGCACAGACGCAGGGCTCTGCTCCTTCGACGGATTTCATTTCACCACCTATACCACAGACCATGGTCTACCCAGCAATGATATTTTCAATTTATTCTGCGACTCCCAAAACCGGATTTGGATTACCAGCATGAGCAAGGAAGCATGCTATATGATGAATGGGAGGATATATAACAAGAAGAATGATAGTTTGTTGGGGAAGATAAAAATTCCAAATCGTATTAGCAAAATTTTTGAAGAAAATACTAATATTTTTATACTTTCTTTTCCATTTGACGTTAATATAATCGAGCAAAAAAATATTTCACATTATTCACTTAAATTAAATAATACATTTCCATACAAATCCTATTATTCCAACAACACAATTTACTTCATTACAAATAACGGTATTTATAGCTTTAGAATAAATAACAAATCATTTCATAAACTGAATTCATTTGATCAAAAGACAATTTTAGACATTATTATATTTAATGATTCACTTTATACAATTAATGAAAATAATATAATTGAAAAATGTTCTCAAAATATTGATGGCCCTTCACAAGACCTTATTTCGTTGACACACTCAAAAGTACTTTTTAAAGACACTAATGATATTTGGGTACTTTTTACAAAGGGAATTAAGCTCATTGAAGACATTTCTAAACCGTCTAATCAATCCCTATTCCTTGAAAATACAGCAGCATCTTATTTTATAGAAGATAAATTTTCGAATCTATGGGTATCTAGTCTTGGCAATGGTTTTTATAAAATAAACTCTAAATATTCTAAAATATTCTACCCTTCACAAAGTTCTACTTCAAATAAAATAACTTCAGTAAATTCTGATGGAAAAGAAATTGTAATTGGCAATCAAGACGGCCAAATAGTGACAATAGATAAAAATTCTATTTCAATTAAGTATAACTTAAAAATACCTTCACCATTAAGCTATAGAATCCTTAAAACAATTTGTATTGATAACAACAATTATACTATAAGTACAGATGTTGGTACATTCAATTATAATAAAATCAAAAAGTCCTTAATATCTCTAATTAAAAATCGTTCTTGCAAGAATCACTTTATTAATAAGAATAGAGACTCACTAATTATATTAACAAACACGTCAATCATATTTCATGATTTAAAAAAGAATATTCAAAAAGAAATAAGCTTGAATAGACGATTATATTCCTACATTCAATACAATTCACAAATTCTTATTGGTGCTGAAGATGGACTTTACACATTAAAAGACACATGCTATAACCCATTTTTTAATAAAGATAAATTTCCTTACCGGGTAATGGACCTAAAGCAATTTAATAATGACCTAATTGCAGCAACCATTGAAAAAGGTATTTATATCATTGGTAAAAATGATATAATAAATAATATCTCTATAAAAAATGGACTGAGTAGCAACAAATGCAATAAAATGTCAATTTATAAGGATCAACTATTTATTGCCACCAACAACGGTGTAAACATTTACGATTTTCAAACTGATAAAATCAATACTTTGTTTGAATCGGATGGCTTGGCTTCCAACAATGTCAATGATTTAACTGTACTGAATGATACTTTATATGCAGCAACAGACAACGGGTTATCCATCATTCCATTATCTCACATTTCCAACAACAAGCAATTGCCCATTTACATCAAACCTATTTTTATAAGGTCCGACACCTTATACACTTCGGATACGGTTTTAAGCACAAGAACAGATTATCCCTTATCGCTTCAAATTAATGCATTATCATTTCTGGCAAAAGGGCCTATTCATTATTATTACCAATTAGGTCCACTTCAAAAAAACTTTACACGCACCACTGATCAAATAATTCCTGTCAACTTTAATAGTCCGGGCACCTATAACTTTCGGGCCTTCGCAGAAGACATAAATGGCCACCGTAGCCGAACTCTAAATTTCACAATCAATGTCCTACCCTATTTCTGGCAAACCACCACATTCCGATTAATCGCACTGTTACTTGGCGTGGTGGTTATTCTATATGCAGGCTATATTTTTTTACAAAAAATCAAACATAAAGAAGCTTTAAAAAGAGCCAATGATCGAAAATTGCATGAATTGGAGCTCAGTGTCTGGCGATCCAAAATCAATCCGCATTTCCTTTTCAATGCGCTGAATACGCTTCAATCATTGTTTAGTCTGAGAAAATTCGAGGAAGCGAACAATTACCTCACCAATTTCACTAAAATTCTGCGCAAAACAATAGAGCACTCCGGCAAATCCCTTATTAATATTGTCGACGAATGCGATTACCTGAATCATTATCTTGGTCTTGAGAAAATAAAAAGTAATCATCCATTCGAGTATCAGGTTACTGTCCACGATCCGGAATTAAACGCAATGTTTATACCAGCCTTGGTGATACAGCCGGTTATCGAAAATTCCTTGAAGCATGGACTCAGTAAGGGAAGGAAGGGTCTTATTAAGGTTGATTTTTCACTGACCGCTACCCATATTGAATGCAGGATATCAGATAATGGAAAAGGATATTCTGAAAACACCAAAACGAGTAATGGCCAATCTTTTGGCTTGAAGTTAGTTTTGGAAAAACTACATTTGGTTGAACAAGTTGCAGGTGAAAAAACACAATATTCCTTTGTAAATACCTATAATGAAGATGGACAAATAACCGGCACATTAACTACTTTTATTTTCCCAATACTTAAATCGAAAATGATATGATACGCACCCTGATTGTTGACGATGACCAACCCAACGTAAATCTCTTGAGCAATATGCTCAAACGCTATTGTCCAAAACTGGAAATTATAGATACGGCCAATAATATCGAGGATGGCATAGAAAAGATTATCCATCATCAGCCCGACCTATTATTTCTGGATATCGAAATTCATAACCATACAGCATTCGACATCCTGAATTCCATTAACCATAAGGAAATGATCGTAATTCTCATCACCGCCTTCGAACGCTATGCCTTACAAGCCTTTAAATATACCATTTTAGATTATTTGATGAAACCGGTGCAGATTACAGAATTGGTTACTGCCGTAAACAAAGCTGAACAGTTATTGGAAGACAAAAATTTCATCAGATCCAATGAACGAAAAAATGATGGACTCAGATATATTGCTTTGCCTGAGAAAAACCATATGAATCTTACCCAACTGAAGGATATCATCCGCATAGAAGCCATGGGCAGTTATACCAAAATTTATATTCAGAATGGCGGACAATATACCACTTCCAAACCCATGAAGGATTTGGAAGGCAAACTCCCTGGCGACATGTTTCTTCGGGTGCATCATTCTCATATCATCAACTTAAATTATATCAGCAAATATTTGAAAACTAAAAATGGGAGCATTATCTTGACAGACAATTCCGAAGTTCCTATATCTGCCAATCGAAAGAAAGAAGTCAACGAAAGAATCGTTTTTTAAAAACCATTAAATATTATGTTTATGAAAATTCCAAATTTTATTAAAAATCAATTAATCATAATTGTCTTATTTCATTTCTAATTCGCAAAAAAGAAATTCTAAACTCAAAAACAAACCTATATGAAAAACCTTTTCTTATACACCTTACTACTTCTAATTCCTAATGCACTATTGAGCCAAACCAATTACCCAACAGGCACTAACGGATGTGTCGCACGTTGGACTTTTGACGCACCAGAAGGCGGAACATTAACGACAATAGTTGACGCAAGTAGCAACAATAACGATGGAACAAATAATTTTATAACTAGCGTCCCAGGATGGAGAAGCCTTCCTAATAAAGCAGGTGGTTTTAATGGCTCCACGAGTTGGTCGGAAGTACAAAACAATTCCAACTTAAATTCAAACGAAATAACTATGATATGCTTAGCAAAAATGGATTCATTTAATAGTGCACTTTGCCAAGGCAATCAATTTATCAGCAAAGGTTACCCATATAATATTTCCGGGAACTATGGAATGGGACTAGGCGACAATTACTATGATGGCAGCTGTACCGTCTTTAGCCCCAATTATACACAATTAATAGGGCAAAATGGTGCTGGGGCCTATAGTTCAACCCCAACAGGTAATTACATCAGCCTCAATAAATGGTATTTCTTCGCAATTACAATAAATTCAAATACAATTAAACATTATCAGATTGAAATGGACACCTTAAACAAAGCGATGTCTGCTTCACCTATTTTTTCACTTAGCGGCGTAAACAATTTAGGCTCAAATACCCAAAGCATATCTATAGGCAAACACTTAAATCCACAATATCCATATTGGATTAATGGCTCAATTGACGAACTAATACTTTTTAATCGTGTATTAAATGACAATGAAATTTATGGGATCTACGAATACCTATATGGCGCACCGACATCAACAAACAATTATGTTTCACAAAATAATTATAATGTTAATAACATTAGCAACAAACTATCAGTTCAAACAAACTCTTTAAATTATCAAATAAAAATATACAATCTATCAGGCTTATTGTTAACAAAGAAGGAAAGTTGCTATAAAAATGAATCTATATATTTGGGAAATTATCCACCTCAATTACTCATTGTTGAAATATCTGACGAAAAAACTATCTTGACCAAAAAGATTTTGATACATTAATTTAATACATTCGATATATGTTATACAAAATTTGGAACCTATTTCTTTCTTTTTTGAAAAAGGACCTGATTATAGATTTTAAGATGGGACAAATTGATCGCGAACGATTATTTACAATCCCCTTAATTACTAATTATATACGAATAAATAATTTTGAGTTGGTAGCTTCTGAAATAATTGAAAAGAATGTCTTAGGAAATACAGCAGAACTCGGTGTTTACAAAGGAGAGTTTGCTAAATATATTAATAAGGCTTTCCCAGATAGAAAGTTGTATCTTTTTGATACATTCGAAGGTTTCAATTCAAAAGATATTGCGATAGAAACAAATCAGTCATATAGTTTGGGAAATCAAAATTTTTCAAATACTTCCATAAATGAAGTTCTAAACAAAATGACAACTAAATCTAACTGTATTGTAAAAAAAGGTTGGTTCCCAGAATCATTGAATAATTTAGAGGACACCTTTTGTTTTGTGAGTATTGACGCAGACCTGTACAAACCAATATATGACGGATTAGAGTATTTTTACCCTCGATTGAATAAAGGAGGTTATATTTTTGTACATGATTATAATAATGACCTTTATAAAGGTAGCAAAGCTGCTGTGAGGGATTATTGCCAAAAAGAAAATATTACTTATACTCCGATTGCAGATTCATGGGGAACCGTTGTTATTGCTAAATAACCCTAAACCACCTCACTCCCCCTGACCTTCTCTCTCAAAAACATTTTCCACTCATCAAACTGCGCATTTTTGAGCACCCGTGGAAATTTATTCATGGCGCCGAACTTGCCGGTATAACTTAAAAAGTCGATAAACGTTTTCGATGGCAATACCTCAATCAACACGTCGGGCAATGCCGATGTGCGCTCTACAGCGTAATCATCATTTAACTGACAAAGCGTTTCATCCAAAAGTTTCAGCAGAGCGCTTGAGTCTACGACATCATCACATCCGATATACCATTTGTGGGCAAAATGGCCCTCATGCACAAATCCGGCCACGGTAAATTCTTTCACTTTGATATTCATTCTGCGCTGTACCTCGTCAATGGCTTTATTCATATTGTCTACACTCAGGTGCTCTCCGCATAAACTCAAAAACTGTTTGGTACGACCGACAATGACAAACTCTCCGTTTTTAACCGATGTAAATCGGATGACGTCTCCGATCAAATATCGCCAGGCTCCGGCACAGGTCGACAAAACAATGGCATACTCCTTTTCCTCCGACACTTCATGGATCATATAGGACTGAGCTTCAGGTCGTATCTCTCCTTCATCGGTAAAATTCTCTTCATTGAAGGGAACAAATTCATAAAAAATACCATTGTTCAATATCAACTTGATTCCCTGAGTATCCGGCCTGGCCTGAAATCCGAAAGAACCTTCCGAAGCCATATAGGTTTCGATATAAGTAATCGGTTTATTTAATAATTTTTTGAAACTCTCCCGATACGGCTCAAACGAAACCCCGCCATGAATATATAACGACAGGTTGGGCCAGATCTCATGAATATGATTCACCTTATGATAGCGGATAATTTCTTCGAACACAATCTGCACCCAGGCCGGCACACCACACACGATACCCACATTCCAGGTAGGTGCTTTTCGCACAATCAGTTTAATCCGATCTTCCCAACGTGGGCGTGCGGAAATACTTTGCCCCGGCTTATAAAACAAAAAAGACAACCACCTCGGCATTTTTTTGGCACTAATGCCGCTCATGTCACCTTCATAATAATCACCACGCTCAAACAAAGAAGTGGTGCCGCCCAACATCAATATCCCCTTATCGAAAACATCCGAAGGAAGATCGAAATTTTGCATGGAATAAAACTGCTTGAATCCGGCACGCTTCACGGACCGTATCATGTCATCGGTCACCGGTATATGTTTACTGGCCGATTCAGATGTACCCGAACTTAATGCAAAATACTTGACCTTACCCGGCCAGCATACGTCACTTTCACCCTCCTGGCAAAATTTCCACCAGCGGTTATACATCTGATTGTAATTATGAAATGGCACCCGTTTTTTGAACTCTTCATAAACATGCTCCTGTTCGGTAATGTCATTGAAGCGATAATGCTTACCAAAATGAGTCTTCCTGGCTTTATTCAACAATCGCTTCAATACCTGCATCTGATACGCACGAGCCGTACCCGTCACTATCGTAAAGCGCTTGCGTATCCGCAACGACCGATTGATTAAATGTCCAAGTATCGCCAAAGCTTAAAGTTGTGGTGGGTTGCAAAAATAATCGTTCTGTTCTGATATATTGAATAAACTTCTACCAGTTCACAAATGCCCGATTAAAAATATCATCGGCCAATTGATCTGAAATTTCATTAATTAACTGGGTTTCCACCGATTGCACGGTCCTGTCGGCAGCAAAATCGGCAAATCGTGTAAATACCTGCGAGAAATTCCCTTTTTCATTGATTCGGTTCTCAAAGTCAATTTGTACCGATATGGTTAGTCGATTCTTAGCACTGGTTTCACTGTTGATGGAAGCTACGGTCACATCATAAGCCGTAATGCTACCCTGAAGATCATAGTCGGTTTTGTCGCTATTCAACTGGGCCAGAGAAGATTGGGATAGAATGCGCTGACGTAGTTTTTCTGTAAAGGTCGGACTCAATGTGGGCACTAAATTCCGGGCATTGTTTTCAATATAATGTACATTGATCGTCTTTCCTTCGATGGCGGCCCCCGTAAAACTATACACACCGCAGGAACTCAATACCACAATGACAAGTAAGCTCAAAAATCCCCAACTATTCTTCAATATCATATTCTTTGATTTTACGATAAAGGGTACGTTCAGATATTCCCAATTCCAATGCTGCATCACGTCTGCGGCCACGATGCTTTTTCAAGGCCCTCATAATATACTCTTTCTCTTTGTCTGCCAAATTCAGAACTTCCTCGACCGGGTGAACCGTATCAATTTTCTGTCCATCAGACTTACCGATGATAATTGGCTTGCTCAAAGTGGATTGTGAGGCATGATCTCCGGCAAAAGGGATATACTGCTCATTGTTTTCCACTTCCTCGGTGAACGTATGCGCAATCCCGGGATTCTTGACAATCTCGAAGAACATTTTCTTGAGTTCGTTCACATCCTTTTTCATGTCGAAGAATAGCTTGTACAAAATATCACGCTCACTGTTGAAATCACTATGGTTATTCCCGGTTGACGGCATCAACATAGGCATTTTTTCCTGACTGTGAACCGGTAAAAAGTAACGTAACTCTTCTGCATTGACAATCTTTTTGGGTGCCAGAACGGACAACTGCTCTGCAATATTCTTTAATTCACGAATATTCCCATGCCAGTGATAGTTCACCAACACCTCCTTTGCATCATCGGTCAATTGAATTGCGGTCGTTTTATATTTATCGGCAAAATCCACACAGAATTTTCGGAAGAGTAATGGAATATCATCTTTTCTTTCACGTAAGGGAGCTACGCGAATAGGTACGGTACTTAAACGATAGTATAGATCCTCACGAAAACGCCCCGCATTCACCAACACCATCAAATCCTTATTCGTAGCGGCAATGACCCTTACATTGGTTTTTTGCACCTTTGATGATCCCACGCGAATATATTCGCCGGTCTCCAATACCCTGAGCAGGCGCGCCTGGGTCCCCAATGGCATTTCTCCAATTTCATCCAGAAATATGGTACCGCCGTTGACCGTTTCAAAATATCCCTTACGACTTTCCGTAGCTGAGGTAAAAGACCCTTTCTCATGCCCAAATAATTCACTGTCTATGGTTCCTTCCGGTATGGCACCGCAGTTGATCGCGATAAAAGGATTGTGCTTTCTCGAACTCTGAGAA
This sequence comes from Chitinophagaceae bacterium, assembly GCA_016786845.1. Taxonomy (GTDB): domain Bacteria; phylum Bacteroidota; class Bacteroidia; order Chitinophagales; family Chitinophagaceae; genus OLB11. The sequence continues at coordinate 77,762 of JAEUVB010000012.1, forward strand.
TGGATGATTTGAGAAAAAACTTCCTTCCCTACCCCACTTTCACCCTGTATTAAAACGGTCAAATCTGTATTTGCTACTTGCAACGCCACGGTCAGGGCGTACTGAAGCGAAGCATCATGCCCAATAATTCCATATCGATTCTTTAAACTCTGAAACTCTTGATCTGTAAGCATCTTCAAAAAAATATGTGACAAAAGTACAGTAAAAAACGCAATTATGTCCGATTTCGGAATCGATGTTGTTGATAAAGATTCAGCTGTTTTGATAGACTATAATCTACTTTCAGCCTCTCAAGCTTGAATGCTCCAAAAATTTCAAGTCTGAAAATTAGGTAGACTCAGCCCTGAAAGGGTGAAAGATGTTTGCGATGGGTGCAGCCCGTCGTACCGAAGCCATTCAATTTTATTTTGAAGCCCTGAAAGGGTGAAAGATATTACCGATGGGTGCAGCCCGTCGTACCGAAGCCATTCAATTTTATTTTGAAGCCCTGAAAGGGCGAAAGATATTACCGATGGGTACAGCCCATCGCTCCGAAGCCATTCAATTTTATTTTGAAGCCCTGAAAGGGTGAAAGATATTACCGATGGGTGCAGCCCGTCGTGCCGAAGCCATTCAATTTTATTTTGAAGCCTTGAAAGGACGATAGCCATCATCAATGAGTCCATCCCATCGCACCCCCGCAAACATCTCAATCATGACCCATATCCAAGCCCTGTCGCTCACCCGGATGGATCAATGAATAATAATACGAACTTAAAAAACGACCTTCATAATATTGATGTTCCCTAAAATGAGCCTCCCTTACAAAACCGCTGCGTTCCAAGACCATCACAGAGGATTTATTTTCAGGGTCTACAACCCCTTCTATACTGTGATAGCGGATATGTTCAAATCCAAATTGCAATACCTTCTCCATGGCCTCATGCATTAAACCCCGCCCTCTAAAATCAGGATGCAGCATATACCCAATTTCACCACGAAAATCCTCAGGCTTGTTGCGCACAAACCCAATGGTACCAATCAGTTTACCCGTTTCTTTATCGATCATACCCCAATTGATTCTCTCATGGGCTTCATATCCCTCATCGATCATGGCAATCAAATTACGTACATCCTGATGCTCCTTAGCCAATGGCCTTGGAATAAATCTCATCACCTCCGGATTGGAACGCATCTCAAATAAATCAGCTACATGGGCTTCAGTAATCCTTCTCAAATAGAGGTTCGCCGTTTCCAACTCCGGGAAAGCAGGGAAATTTAATTGTATCGGTAATCGTGACATTCTGCAAAGATAGTGATTACCAAGAAGGCGGAATGTAAAGACCGATGACAATCCGCCTCACGAAACTGAGGATAGTTCGGATGACCAATGCAGCCCCTCCCGTGAATCGCCTTGGGCATTTGAGTTGCACACATTCCCGCTGAGTATTTGCCAAAACAAATTATCTTGCAGCCTAAATTTATTTTTCATGATACAACGCAAACAAACCCTTTGGCTATTATTGGCTGCACTCTGCAGCATACTTACTTTTTATATTCCTTATGGATTGCAAACAGTTGGCCAAAACGGAACTGCGCTGCTCAATGAGATCCCATTGAAAGCATCCAATAGCTTTGTTCTGGCAGCCCTCAGTATCATTACCGCAATCGATTGTTTTGCGGCAATCTTTATGTTCAAACAACGCCCCAATCAAATTAAACTTTGTGCCCTGGCCATTTTTATTCAATTAGGCAGTCTGGCCTTCCAAATCTATCATGCCGGACAAACTGAATTGGGCAACCGTCTCGTGATCGGTATTTTAGGAAGCAGAATGTATTTGGGCGTATTGGTTCCGGTATTGGTCATCGCCTTAATTGGATTAGCGATTTCCGGCATTCGTCAAGACGAGCGCCTCATCAAAAGCACCGACCGTTTGCGCTAAAAAAAGAACGCGCTTTAATTTGAATTTCTTCATTTTTCAAACGAATTTTGTCCACTATGGCCAGCATTAAACTCCTTTTAGATAAAGCACATGTACCCGGCATCCTGAACTATGATACCTACCGGAAAGAAGGTGGATACCGTTCTGTCGAAAAAGCATTAGGCAACCTCACTCCTGATGAAGTCACAGAGGAGGTCAAAAAAAGTGGCCTTCGCGGTCGTGGTGGCGCCGGATTCCCTACCGATATGAAATGGAGCTTTTTGGCCAAGCCGGAAGGTGTTCCCCGCTATTTGGTGGTGAATGCCGACGAGAGTGAACCCGGCACATTTAAGGATCGTTATCTCATGGAATTTATTCCCCATTTGCTGATTGAAGGTATGATTACATCTTCATATGCTTTAGGTGCCAATGCTTCCTATATCTATATCCGGGGTGAATATGCCTGGATCGTTGACATTCTGGAAAAAGCCATTGCCGAAGCGAAACAAAATGGCTGGCTGGGCAAAAATATCATGGGCAAAGGCTATGATCTTGAAATCTATGTGCAACGCGGTGCCGGTGCCTATATCTGTGGAGAAGAAACAGCCTTGTTGGAATCCCTGGAAGGTAAACGCGGCAATCCGCGTATCAAACCTCCTTTCCCGGCCGTAAAAGGTCTTTGGGGCTGCCCCACTGTGGTCAACAATGTGGAGACCATAGCCGCAGTCGTTCCCATCATCAATATGGGTGGTGAGGAATATGCAAAAATCGGTATAGGCCGCAGCACTGGCACGAAATTGATTTCCGCTTGCGGCAATATCAACAAACCCGGCGTGTACGAAATTGATATGACGATTTCAGTCGAAGAGTTTATCTACAGTGATGAATATTGTGGCGGGATCCCGAAAGGGAAAAAACTCAAGGCCTGCATACCCGGAGGTTCATCTGTACCTATTGTACCTGCAAACTTGCTATTTAAAACCGCTAAAGGCGAAACCCGTTATATGAATTATGAATCTCTTTCCGACGGTGGATTTGAATCGGGTACCATGATGGGTTCCGGCGGATTTATTGTGCTGGATGAAGATCAATGTGTCGTCCGTCATACCATGACACTCGCCCATTTCTATAATCATGAAAGCTGCGGACAATGCTCCCCCTGCCGTGAAGGAACCGGATGGATGTATAAAATCCTGAAGAACCTTGAGTATGGCAAAGGCAAAATGAGCGACATCGATTTACTTTGGGATATCCAACGTCGCATCGAAGGAAATACCATTTGCCCGTTGGGAGATGCTGCCGCATGGCCGGTAGCCGCAGCCATCCGTCATTTCAGAGATGAATTTGAATGGCATGTTACCCATCCGGAAGAGGCCCTGGTGCGCAATTTCGGTATCGCTCATTATGCAGATGAGTTGGTTCATTAGTCTTCAGCAGAATTCCATTTTCTAATATTGCCGGTGATATCGATCCCGAATGGATTAATAATTCATCATTTTCTAATTATCTTTATTGTCTAAAATAATAAAAATGAAAAGAATATTACTTCTTTGTGCTTCCGTAATGATGATACAATCTGTTCAGGCACAAGTAGCCCGTACCGTACTCATTGAAGAATTTACAGGTACCTGGTGTGGCTATTGCCCCGATGGCCACCTGAAGCTCAAAGCGATCGAAGATGCGAATCCCGGCCGCGTCATTTCAGTAGGCATGCATAATGCCGATCAATTTACAATCCCCTACGAAACAGCGATGGAAAATGCCCTGGGTGTTGCCGGATTCCCGCGCGCCGCTGTCGATCGATTCACTTATCCGGGCGGTAATGCCTTCGTCATGAGTCGTAGTTACTGGCAGGGTGCTTTCGCTGCACGACTCAATGTGAGCTCCCCGGTTGAAATTAATATTACCCCTTCTTACAACTCAGGAAGCCGATTACTGAATGTAACCGTTAATTACACATTCAAAAGCGCGGTAACCGATGAAACCCGCATCACTTGCTTATTGGTAGAAGACAGCCTTTCCTCATCTCAAGCCAATTACGACAATACGACAACCGGATCGCCGCTGTATGGATTAGGCAATCCTATTCCGGATTACAAGCAAAAAAATGTAGCTGTTTATTTATTGTCTGCCGATTCATGGGGCGATGCCAATCATCCTGCAAGTGTTACCGCCAATTCCTCATATAGCAAGTCTTATTCCTATACCCTTCCTTCGACCATGAATGCCAATCAAATTAAAATCGTGGCCTTCATCAATAAAAAAATAGGGGCATCTCCTGTGGTCAGTACCGGTACAGAAATTCTGAATGCACAATATACCGATATCAATACTTCCACAGCCGTCAATGATATCCCTAAAAACATCACGCATCAAGCCTGTCATCCGAATCCATTTGCCGACATTACAGCATTGGATTTCAACCTGGCCAAAGATGGTATTGTAAAAGCCTATATCACCGACATATACGGCAGAGTGGTGAACGAATTGTGCAACGAATATCGCGTAGCCGGTAGCCATAGTTTGTTCTGGGGCGGCACTACTGCCCAATTTGGCGCGGTAAACAATGGCATTTATTTATTCCACGTACTTGCCGGCAATGAACATATTGTAGAAAAAGTAAGTCTGCAACGCTAATACTTTTCAACTTAAATTAAGAAACCGGATACCTGATTGGTATCCGGTTTTTTCATGTCACGTTTGAAGATCAATCGCATAAGTATGGTAAGGATGCAATTCACTATGAACAAGCTATGCACAAAAGATTCTGCGGAGAACCTCTAATGGATTTTCCTGTTTCCTAAATGATTTTTACGGCGTACCTTTCCGCCTCATTTATAAACCGCTTACAGCATGCAATATCTGGATTTTGAAAAACCCCTTGAAGCCCTCTTTGAAGAGGTAGAAAAGCTCAAGGAAGTCGGCGCCAAGACCAATGTGGATGTCAGTTCGACCCTGAAAGAGCTCAGTAAGAAAATTGATAAAACACGTAAAGATATTTACTCTAATCTGAACGACTGGCAAAGGGTACAACTCAGCCGTCACCCGGAACGCCCCTATACTAACTATTATATCGAGAAAATATTCAGTCGTTACCAAGAGCTACATGGCGATCGAAATGTGAAAGATGATAAAGCCATCGTAGGCGGCTTTGCCATGCTCAATGATACAGAAAGTGTAATGGTCATCGGACATCAGAAGGGCATCAATACCAAAATGCGTCAGTTGCGCAATTTCGGTATGGCGAATCCCGAAGGTTATCGTAAAGCTCTACGTCTGATGAAGCTGGCTGAAAAATTCAATAAGCCCATCGTTACCTTCATCGATACACCGGGTGCATTTCCGGGATTGGAAGCTGAAGAACGCGGACAAGGCGAAGCCATCGCCCGCAACTTGTTCGAAATGATTAATCTGAAAGTTCCTGTCATCTGCATCATTATCGGAGAAGGCGCCAGCGGCGGTGCTCTCGGCATCGGTATTGGCGATCGGGTCATGATGCTGGAAAATACCTGGTACTCTGTCATCTCCCCTGAAAGCTGTTCGAGCATCCTTTGGCGTACCTGGGATTTTAAAGAACGTGCTGCGGAAGAACTTAAACTGACCTCAAAACACATGATGGATTTTGGACTGGTCGATGGCATTATTCCTGAACCCTTAGGCGGTGCCCATACCTTCCCGGAAGAAATGGCTGTAATCATAAAAGATTATTTGGTGAAGACCATCGCTGAATTGAAAGCCATACCTGAAGAAGACCGCATTCAGCAACGCATTGAGAAATTTTCTAAAATGGGCTTTTACGAAGAAGCCTAAAAATACCGGCATTGTCAATATTTAAAAAAATACAGGAAAGACTGATCCCAAAACCAAAGACGGACAATGTAACGCCCATCTTTCCTGCTATGGACAAAATCAGGCACGAGTTTGTCGATTTTAGTACCACCTACAGAATCGGCATCCTCTGTTATTTCACCGATTTCGACGCACAAGACGTCATCGGTAACTACAAAAAGAAACTCGAACAATTCGGATACGAATGTGATGTATTGATGTATGTCGATAATAAAGTGATCGATCCGAAAATTTTCCTGCAAACATTTTCATGGGAAGATTTGGAAAAGAAAACCCAAATCCCTCATAGCCCGCGTACCGATCGCTTCATTGTGAAGAAATACGATTTGCTATTTAATCTCTTCTTTGAAGACTGTCCGCAACTCATTCATTTGGCCAATCAATCTCAGGCGCGTTGCCGGGTTGGCCCATTTAATGAAGCCGTGAAAGGCTGTTCGGATATTCTGATCCCCATCACGGATGGCAACAATCTCGAATCTTTGATTATCTATATCAATAAAACGCTAAACTTCAAGCCCTATGAGCGCAAACAAATTTAAAGGTACCGGTGTTGCCCTGATCACACCTTTCACCAAGGAAAAAAGAATTGATTTCAAAGCGCTCGAAAATTTGGTGGAACATGTCATTAGCAACGGCGTCGACTTTTTAGTGGCCCTTGGCACCACCGCCGAAACCCCAACCCTCTCCGAAGCGGAGAATATGGATGTACTCATCAATGTGATTGAAAAAAACAATGGTCGCCTGCCCGTAGTATGCGGCATAGGCGGAAACCATACGGATGACGTAATCCGTAAAATGGAAAAATATCCATTGGATCGTGTGGATGCCATATTGAGTGTGTCGCCTTATTACAATAAACCTTCACAGTCGGGCATCGTGGCTCACTTCAAAGCCCTCGACAAGCATACGCCTAAACCGATTATCCTCTACAATGTTCCGGGAAGAACCGGAAGCAATATGCTTTCTTCCACCACCCTACAATTGGCCAATGAGTGCGAAAACATCATCGCCATCAAAGAAGCCAGCGGCAATATGAAACAATGCATGGAATTGGTACAACATCGCCCGAAAGGATTTACCCTTTTGAGCGGAGATGATGATTTAGTCATGGCACAAATCGCAGTCGGTTTTGACGGGGTAATTTCAGTGGCAGCAAATTGTTTTACCGCAGACTTCTGCGAAATGGTCAATAGTAGTCTGAGACATGCCTTCACCCATGCACAAAAATTGCATTACAAATTATTGGATGGCATCGACTTATTATTTGCCGAAGGCAATCCGGCCGGTGTCAAATGCGTATTAAGCGAAATGGGGATGTGTGAAAACGAAATGCGCTTACCGGTCGTTCCGGTCAGCAGTGCCACGCATGAAAAAATAAAAGCCTATCTCCAACGATGACCGCGCCTCAGGCTCCGGTCATTTTCTTCGATGGTGTTTGCAACCTCTGCAATCAGTCTGTCAATTATATCATCAAGCATGATGAACATAAAATCTTTCGATTTGCTTCCTTGCAAAGTGAAATCGCCAAACACTTATTATCCGAAAGACCTGAACTCATTCAAAATATGGGCTCTGTCGTCTTATTAGAATCCGGAACCATCTATACGCATTCCACAGCCGCCTTCCGTATCCTTAAACAATTGAAATCTTCCTGGCGATGGCTGTTGATCTTTCGTTATTTACCATCCCGCTTTACTGATTTTTTCTACGATCTGATTGCTAATAATCGATATCGTTGGTTTGGCAAAAAAGACAGTTGTATGATGCCGACCGCTGAATTGAAATCAAGATTTTTGGATTGATGCTCACGCTTGTTGTATCAAACGTTCTATCGCTACGAATCGTTGCGTGAAGGACTGCAGCGGAAAGCCTGCGAGTGGGCTCCGGCACTTCGCAGCTTGCAGCGTAAGGCCTGACCCCGATCCGCATGCTGCACGTATTCTCGAATCATCAATCACCCTCTTAGCATCGGATCGGGGGCACGCCCAAAAACAAATACCTCGATTGAAAATGTATGCATCATTATTTTAACAAAAAATAATACCGCTTCAGTTTATTTTTGTCACCATGCATAGGCTTTATCTATTCTTATTCGTTCTGCTTTTTTCTACACTTCATCTAACGGCGCAACCCGATCGACGCGCCAATTATTTTGAAACTTATGTGGAAGTGAACAAGCCCATTGATAGCATCGTGGTTCATAAACACAAACGGGAAATGATCACCTTCCATCAAGGTGAAAAAGTAAAAATGTATATGATTTCCCTCGGCATGGAGCCTAAAGGCAAAAAAGAATTTGAGGGGGATATGCGCACACCCGAAGGTTTGTATACCATCAAGAGCCGCGACACCATCAGTTCCTACCATACCAATCTTGCTATTTCCTACCCAAGCATCTCCGATTCTATGCGGGCCGTCAGCAAGGGTAAAAAACCGGGCGGTGATATCAAAATTCACGGCTTCCCAAACAATCACCGCAAAATACAGGAAGCTGAATTTTTAAATACCGACTGGACCGCAGGATGCATTGCCGTATCCGATTATGAGGTGGATGAATTGTATCGCTGGGTGATCGAAAATTGTCCGATATTGATTCTACCTTAAATTTCAAACGTCTTTCCTTCAAGCGCAAGTTCAGTATTTTCAAAAACGCTTCTCGCTTCATCTTCAAACGGCTGCAGGTCTTTATACTTCGACGAAAAATGACCGATGATTAATTTCTTCACTCCTGCATCACGCGCTATCGTGCCGGCTTGCAATGCTGTCGTATGCAATCGATCGATGGCTTTGTCGATGCGTTCGTGCAGGTAAGTACTTTCATGATAAAGCAAATCCGCTCCTTGTATATCCGGTATTATCTCCGGCGCAAAACGGGTATCTGCGGTATAGGCATAAACCTTAGGCGGATGCCCCTCGGCCGTCACCCAATCATTCTTCACCACTTCTCCATACTTATCGGTATAGTCTTCCCCTTCCGCCAAGCGGGCATAAAAATATTTCGGGATCTCATACTCTTGTAAATACTTGGGCACCAGAACCCGCTTACGTTTCTTCTCGGTAAATAAAAACCCGTGCGTGGGTACACTATGGTAGACCGGAAAACAGGACACCGCATATTTCTCCGCATCAATCAATATGGCCCTCTCACCTTCTTTGAGAAAATGATAATGAATTTCGAAACCCAGTTTCCATGGGAGTTGAAGCTGAATGATCTTTCGAATTTCTTTTGGACAATAAATATTCAGTTTCTTTTCCCGACCCAATAAGGAAAGACTACTGATAAAACCGGCCAATCCCAGAAAGTGATCGCCGTGCATATGACTGATGAGAATATGATTGATGCGTGCACTGCGAACGGCAAACTGTTGCATGCGCATCTGAGCCCCTTCGCCGCAATCGATCAAAAATACCTGACCGTGCATCTCCAATACCTGAGCCGTCGGAAATCGTCCGTATGCGGGTAGAGCAGAGTTGTTGCCGAGTATGGTGAGATTCATGGTTTGGGTGTATTTGATTTTCTATTTCAACGCCCTATTAAACATTCAACATTGAGCATTAAAAATTATCTGATGGATTTCACCTTAAAGGTAAAATACTGCTGGGTAAAATAACTGTAGACGGTTACGATTAAAGTTGTGAGGGCTTTGGAAGGCGTGGCATACCATCCGCAGATTTCGACAAATAATTTAAGGAAGAGATAATTGAGTCCGATACAACTGAGAACGGCCAATCCGTAACGAAACAATTGTATACGCCCCTTCAATTCGGAGTGGGTAAAAACGATATACTTATTGAGAAAAAATCCTAGTGGAAAGCTCACCAAAAACGAAACAATGAATGCCGCGATATGGGCCCCAATAACAATATTCCCCACCGGCACCGGTTCCTTCAGAAAGACATAATTATAAGAGAGAAAATAAACGACTAAATCCGTGACAACCGTAAATCCGCCACAGGCCAAATACCGAAAAGTATCCTTGGGGATGAAGGCAAAAAAATCGAAGTAGAAAAAATCTATGAAAGCGTTGATGAACTTCTTCAAACCGATGGCACAGATTACTCGAAAGGAACGAAATGCAATTCCATGGAATTGTCCGTTTTACGGATCCAGAATTGCTTGTTATACAGTTTCAGAATATTATAATCTGTGGTACTGTCTATATTACCGGAGAAGTTTTTAGTAGTAAGCGCGATTTTGCGATCGTCGTCGTAAAGCACCCATGTTCCTTGCAAATTGCGCGCTTCAAGGGTTACCGGATCAATGATGGTCACGATATACTTACCATCGCGATACATATAATGCTTTTGCTTGGCCCAATAAGGATCCATCGATTTTTCGACACCATCCACTTGTACGCTTTCTACGCGCCAGTTGTTGGTGACGCGGGCTTTCTTGGTACGCAAACTGACATTTGGACCTTCTTCATATTTACGGCAGGATGATACGGTGACCATTCCTAAAACAGCGATCAGAAGGATATATGTAATTCTTTTCATCATTTTTTAAACTTACAAGGCACTAAGGTAAACAAATTTATTATTTATGCATATAATTTATGCGTAAAAAAGGCCCGACCACCCTATCTAAAGCTTCTGCGAGCGCTCCATCGACTGAATTCGGGCGCCAAAGGTTCAGGAATCGTCGTTTTTTCACGCAATATCTCCACCGCAAATAAGGCGGCCACTTGCTTTTCTTCCTCCGTGAAGGCCTGCAGCATTTCCGGTTGATAATACCGTGCGATAAACTGGGTATCAAACTTTCCCTCTACAAAAGCAGGATGATTGATGGCCCAGGTTCCAAATGGCAGGGTGGTTTCTATCCCATTAACCCGAAAATCCTTAATCGCCTGAGTCAGTTTGGCGATGGCCTCCTGCCGGGTAGGTGCCCAGGCCACAAGCTTACCGATCATAGGATCGTAATAAATCGGAATCTCCATGCCTTCTTCATAACCGTCATCCACGCGTATGCCTTCACCCACCGGCCGGCGGTAGACTTCGAGCTTGCCAATGTCCGGCAAGAAATTATTCAATGGATCTTCGGCACAGATGCGCAGTTCAATGGCATGACCGTTGATGCTGAGATCATCTTGCGTATAGGGCAATTTCTCTCCCCGAGCCACACGAATTTGCAATTCCACCAGATCCACCCCGGTAATCATTTCCGTCACACAATGCTCCACTTGCAAACGGGTATTCATTTCCAGAAAATAGAAATTCAAATCATCGTCCACCAAAAACTCCACCGTACCGGCACCATGATAATCGCAGGAGCGGGCCACATTCACCGCACATTCTCCCATCGCTTTACGGATATCAGGTGTGAGACAAGATGAAGGCGCCTCTTCCACCAATTTCTGATGACGGCGTTGTATACTGCATTCTCTCTCGAAGAAGTAAACATAATTGCCATGGGTATCGCCCATGATCTGTATTTCGATATGCTTGGGTGAGGCTACATATTTTTCGATGAAGACACTATCATCCTTGAAAGAATTCAGGGCTTCGCTCTTCGCCATCTGCAACTGCTCTTCCATTTCCTCTGCGGCATTCACCACCCGCATACCCTTACCTCCTCCACCGGCACTGGCCTTAATAAGGAGGGGGAATCCGGTACGTTTAGCAATCTCATTCGCTTCAGCCAAATCAGCAATCGGCGTATCCGTACCGGGCACCATGGGCACATCAAATTTCTTCGCCGCTTGCTTCGCGCCAATCTTGCTTCCCATGGTTTCAATCGATGACGGCGTAGGACCTATAAAGGTAATTCCCGCCTTTTGACACGCCGCACTGAATCCGGCATTCTCACTCAGAAAACCATATCCGGGATGTATCCCTTCTGCACCGCAGGCCTTGGCCACTTCAATGATCTTATCGCCCAGCAAGTACGATTCGCTCGAAGCTGCCGGACCAATGCAATAAGCTTCATCGGCAAATTTCACAAAGGGCATTTCGGCATCGGCTTCACTATAAACCGCCACGGTGGCAATACCCATTTTTTGGGCCGTGCGCATCACTCTGAGGGCTATTTCGCCACGATTGGCAATCAATATTTTATTCATTCGTCTAAACCTTATTAAGCATTAAACATTTAACATTCATCATTACACTTGAAAAACACCTACATTCATCGGCTTCTCAATCGGCGCATGATTCGCCGCACGAATACCTTCCGATATCACACTGCGCGTTTCGATCGGATCGATGATGGCATCTACCCAAAGACGAGCCGCAGCATAGTAAGCCGTAGTTTGCTTCGAATAACTGGCGATGATCTTATCCAGCATTTCTTTTTCAACTTCTGCACTGATTACTTCGCCTTTAGCCTTCATGGCCGCCACTTGTATTTGTAATAACACCTTAGCCGCTTGTTCGCCACCCATCACCGCGATCTTAGCATTGGGCCAGGCATAAATAAAGCGCGGATCGTAAGCTTTACCGCACATGGCATAGTTACCCGCACCATAGGAGTTACCAATCACGATCGTGATCTTAGGCACCACCGAATTCGACACGGCATTCACCAGCTTAGCCCCATCTTTAATGATGCCGCTATGCTCACTACGACTGCCCACCATAAAACCGGTCACATCCTGCAGGAAGACCAAGGGTATTTTTTTCTGATTGCAATTCATGATGAAGCGTGCAGCTTTATCGGCACTGTCATTATACACCACCCCGCCGATCTGCATTTCATTTTTCGCACTCTTCACAATCTTGCGTTGATTGGCGACTATGCCCACGGCCCAACCATCTACACGAGCATATCCGCACACGATGGTCTTGCCATAATCTTTTTTAAACTGATCGAACTCCGAATCATCTACCAGACGCTCAATCACATCCACCACATCATATTGCTTTGTATTATCGGGAGAAAGAAATCCGTAGATCTCCTTCATGTCTTTAGTGGGAAGTACAGGCTTTACCCGATCGAATCCGGCATTCTCAGGCGAACCCAATTTACCGATGATGCGCTTCACCTGGTCCAGACATTCTTTCTCTGTTTTAAATTTATAATCGGCTATTCCGCTGATCTCCGTATGCGTGACCGCACCACCCAGGGTTTGCAAATCCACATCTTCACCAATCGCAGCCTTGGCCAAATAAGGTCCGGCCAAAAAGATCGAACCATTTTCTTCCACCATCAGGGTCTCATCACTCATGATGGGCAAATAGGCCCCACCTGCCACACAGCTTCCCATCACCGCAGCGATTTGCGTAATACCCATACTACTCATGCGGGCATTGTTGCGGAAGATGCGACCGAAGTGTTCCTTGTCCGGAAAAATTTCATCCTGCATCGGCAAGTATACACCGGCACTATCAACGAGGTAAATGATGGGCAATTTATTCTCCATCGACATTTCCTGCAATCGAAGATTCTTCTTCCCCGTAATCGGAAACCAGGCCCCGGCTTTTACCGTCTGGTCGTTGGCCACAATAATACATTGACGACCTTTTACATAACCTATCCCGGCGACTGTACCACCGGCCGGACAACCGCCATGCTCGGCATACATTTCATAACCGGCAAAGGCCATCATTTCTGTAAAGACAGAGCCTTTATCAATCAGATAGTCGATGCGTTCACGGGGCGTCAGCTTTCCCTTTTCATGTTGCTTGGCAATGACCTTCACGCCACCACCCTTTTCAATCACGGCCAGTTTTTGTTTCATGGCACTCACCAGCATTTTCATGCCATCTTCATTCTTATTAAATTCCAGATTTATTTTCTTGGACATAGCGTTTTTCGTTCAGTTTGGCAAAGAAAGCGTGTTTTGATGGAATCATCAAAAAGGAAAGGAGATTTATAGAAGTGTGTAAAACGTAAGGGAATATTTGCCCCGGAGGCGCATTTCAACATACAGCGATTCTAAGTCTGACTTTATGCCTGACGGGTGGGCCTGCGCTACCTTTGAAACTGCCCAATATGCTTGTCCCAACCCGAAAGCTTACCCATGAATTTCACGATAGACATAATCATTTGATTGGCCCATATCGGTTGGGGATGAGAAAATTGTCTCAGTTTCAGTTTGTCGGCAATATACATGCCCTGCATCATCGTTTTGATTGTAGCCGGCTTTTGTTCACTGAGCTTGCATACGATTTCAAAAAAGCGATGCGTATCCGAACAAGGCATATACTTCACTGTCATCTCTACCTGATCCTTCCCGGCATTGGAAATGGAATGTGTAACGCCCTTAGGGACCATGATTTCCTCTCCTGCCTTTTTAAGTACCGTTTCTCCATTCACCTTAAATTTCATTTCCCCTTTAAGCACTTCAAAATATTCATCCATATACAAATGAGCATGCGGAGGCACCCCACCTCCCGGCTCCAAATGATATTTCATCACGAATTCTTGTTCGTTGTAAGATAAAGGGTGAAAAGTTTCTTTTCCGACAATCAGGGGTTTGAAAATGTTGGTGGTCATGGGGTGAATTTTTGGTTCTTGGTTAGAAGATGTAAAAATAAAAAGGATTGGGAGAAAATAAAACAGCTTGGGAATGTCGCAATCGTCCCAACGGCATCTGCTGCAATTGCGACTTTAATAAAAGTCAATCATCAGGCTAGAACAAACCTTATGAATAATTCTTATTTCACGACGGCTAATTGCCATCTATTGCAGTAAGCTGTATGTTAGCACCAGTATTTTAATCAATACACAAACGCTCTTGGCTTTCTCCCATTAAAATAGCTTGTCCATCGTAAGAGTCTACCTTAATCCATGTTAAGGTGATCACATTCTCGCAACCTACATAGAATTTATCATGTTTCTTTATATAGTCTGTAAATCTGAAAACATAATAGTTCTTATTGTTGCTGTTATCATGGTATAGTGAAATATCTTCTACATCTAAAGTTGAAGTGTTTGGAAATTTATTCTTGATGCTGGAATATGCTTGACAGACTGTGTATTTATTTTTAGATTCGTGATCTGCTTTAAATGGTGGCAAAGTCAAGATATTATTATTTGTATCTGTAATTACATAAAAGAATAGTGTCACCAAACGCTCAATATTGATTTCGCATTCTAAAAAATATTGTAGTCCTGAACTGTATAACCTTGAGAGTTCAGGATATGAACTTTTAAGGTTATCACTATCTATTCTATAAGCCTCAGTAATAATTACTTTATTTGTATATTTTGACCCACAATTTTTGACTATAAATGAATCTAGAATTGTGGTTAAATATTTTGGAATGCTATTTGTTTCAATTTCTTTGAAAGTACTATCAATAGAAGATGGAAAAAATGAATCCAACAATTTAGTGGGATCTTTTTTAAGCATATCGGTATTGCCCAAATAAATCTGATCTGAGTGGATTACTTTGTTGCTTTTTGTCCACATTGAGTAGAAGGGAATTGTGCATTGAGCATAACTATTTTGAAAATAATATAATGCGATAATTAATATTTGAAGTAGGGTCTTCATAAATATTGGTGCTAACGTTCCGACGGCTTCTGCAGTAGCTGACTTAAGAACCGTAAAACATCAGGCTACAACAAATCTAATTAATAATTCTGATTTCGCGACGACCAAGTGACAGCTATTGCTGTAAGCCGTATGTTAGTGCTAGTGCTTTTTCAAAGCTGTCCGAACGTCCGCCGATCAAATTTAATTTCATAATTTTCACCTATAAAATCAATGTCACCTGTACTACCGTATGAACCAAAGCCAAGTCTAAGCGCTCCATCTTGAATATCTAACTTGCAAATGTCAAAACAAACCCACGAGATAAATATTAAAGTATCTTCCAAAGCAGTCAACACGTGTGAAGGTTTTATTTCGCTAAAATAGATTGGGTAGTTTCGATTTCTTGTCGACTTAATTTCAAATCTTGTATCTGATGTTAAATCGTCAATTCTATAAAATGCTTTCAAAGGTTTGGGATGAACAAACTCATTACGACAACTTATTAATTCTTTAATTCTTCCAAACTTAATGTCTCCCTGATCGAGTCGTTTACCCGAAAAGTCACAGAATAATTTGAATTTAACTAAAGTACTTGTTCGCTCTAACTCTTCATAATACGCCGTGTCAAGGCTAAGACTAAGAAGTAAAGCGTTTGCTGCTGCTTCCAACGAGTTAGAAATCATAAGAAATGAATAACGACAATTTAATTCAGCACTCAGCATTGATTGGTCAGACCCGATGTCGGCAGGAACAAATTTTCCATTTTCAAAATGAGCCAATCCGAACCGCAAAGCACATATTGCTTCAAATATATATTCGTGATACGTTGATATTGAGGTCTGGTATTTATTCATGACATCGGCGCCAACGTTCCCTGCCTTAGGCGCTAGTGCGGGGATTCAGAGAACATCAGCTTGGTAAAAGTACAAAGGATTAATAGAATTCCAAATGAATGAACTGCTACTCAGCCCGCATTGCGCTTAGGCAGTGTTGGCACCAGTAATTTCGTATTTTAAGGGTTCAATATATTCCCATTTTCTGTATGCCAAAATATCAAATAAAGATAAAATCCAAATTATCAACCCGAATTCATGAAACGTTATTGGACCTATTAATTGATTTTTATCTTTGTCTTTCATTTTAGTTTTATACCAAAAAACAAAAATATATTTTTTAATCCACCATCCTTCTATTAGAAATGGTGCAAGTAAGTCTGATATATAATTTTCTGTGTCATAATTTAGTAACGCTCCTTCAAAGTGTCTATTAAATCCAAGTTCTTTATTTTGATATTTATATGAAATCGAAACATCATGCAGCTCATCGTAATAACTCGTCAGATATAAATCACATGAAAATAATCCATTCTTATCTCTCATATTTATTTGGGAATAGTCTTCGTCTTCAAAATCGATTTTATATTCAATTGAATCAAAAGAACGTACGATTTCCTCAACATGAGTTTTCCAATTTCGATTATTATTTTCCAATTAAATTTCTGTTTAGTATATGTCTAGTTATTGGTGCCAACTTACTTATCATGTTAGGTTTTTATCCCCTTTGACTCATATTTCGTTGGCTTAGGGTAGTTTTCTTCTCTTTTGTTCAATCAAAAATAATCATTCTATCCTATAATCCCCTTTGAATCCCGTTAAACCTTTCTCCCGGCAATATAGAATCTCATTCGGTTAAAATTTTAAAATACTCAGTCTAAATAGAAACTCACTCGGTCTAAATGGAAAAGCGCTCGGTCTAAATAGAAACTCGCTCGGTCTAAATAGAAACTCGCTCGGTCTAAATAGAAACTCCCTCGGTCTAAATAGAAACTCGCTCGGTCTAAATAGAAACTCGCTCGGTCTAAATAGAAACTCGCTCGGCCTAAATGGAAAAGCGCTCGGTCTAAATGGAAACTTGCTCGGTCCAAATGGTAACTTGCTCGGTCCAAATGGAAACTTGCTCGGTCTAAATGGAAACTCGCTCGGTCTAAAAGTTTAGACCCTCTTTTTATGTCAATTATTCAGTTTTGTATGTCCGTTTGTCATTTTTCGTCTCAATATTACTTGAATGATGCACATAAAAAAGCCCCCGCGAGGGGGGCTTTCCAAACAGTAACCTGCGCAATCGGTTCTGTTAAATCAGGAAATTTTTAAATAACGATACCTGATCCCACTAATCATTCGATACTCAGGCGAACTCGCACCATACAATCCCTTCACATACTCCTTACAGGCAACGGAAATAGCGAGTATCCCATTTGCCTTGTTGTAAAGCGCTTTGTTACGAGCGATGCGCGCATGAGCCACCGGGGCGATGATGTTACCGATGTTTTTATTCATCTCATCCATCTCCGTCCAAAGGGCCGTAAGATCGGCCAGACTAATACCCGCTACTTGAGTCGCATAAAGGGGAGTAGAACCTACTAAAGAAATATAGGCCTTCAAATTCTCCGCCCGCATCACATAACTCAAGTGGCTGTTGCTGATCTGATCGGCATCCGGAAGCCCGTCTGCACCTACCTTCACAGCCTTTGATTTTCCGCGAATCTTGTTGGCCAGACCTTTGGCATCGAGTTTAAAGGCCTTGTCCAATTTGGTGCTTTTCACGTATCCCAGCGATCGCGTCACCAGTTTACTCAGCCCGTCAAATAACAATTCCCGCTGATTAATCGGATCCTTACTCTCTTGCAAGGCAGTAATCACGGTTTCGTGTAGCGCTTTGCCCGCATCATATTGTGCGTTCATATTCGCTATCAATAGGTCGGTATTGTCCGGTGCATACTCGCCCCCGAATCCAATACAGTGGTCAATTTGCAATTTAAAATTGCTCAGGTTGATCCCATGTCCTGTTTCTGAAATGTTCTTCATGTTTTAATTTTTTTAGAAGATGAACAAATAATAATATCGAGGGCAAATAAAATTCCCTCCCATTTCATGTCACTTGACTTAAGTCAAGTGAACGACGGATTAACGAGATATTAATAAAAAAGATGAATGCCCCCAAGCCCTGTAAGGGCGACATCCAACAACGATGGGTGCAGCCACTACGGAGCTGTCATCCCGGTTGGCTATGAGGCTTTCCACGCAGTGGAATAAGCCGGAAGCCAGACCGGGATCTCTTGATCTTGAACGTACCTCAATCCACCACCGCACCCAACTAAAAATTAAACACTAAAAACTAAACACTCCTTCAACACCCCACAGTTCCCGGTCTGTCCCGGCATATAATTCAGTGGAAGGTACAAGACCATCCAAGCCGGACCAACCGGGATGACATTCCTTAATATAAATTCCATTCCTTTCGATAGCTCTTCGAGATGCTGAAGCGTACTGCTAAATCTTACGATACTGCCCCTACGGAGCTGTCATCCCGGTTGACACGGATCCCAACTAAAAACTAAAAACTAAAAACCAAACACTAAAAATTACCCTCCTTTTATCAAAACACAAATCAAATAAATCCCCACGAGCTTTGCCATCGCATCAAAATCATTTCGATACGACTATTTTATGCTTTTCTACCGTTCCGTTTTCATTTAAAATCATTAATGCATATACCCCATCCGGCACATGACTTATATCCATCTCAGGATTGTCTTTTTGAACAAACAGAATTTGCCCGTAAACATTAATCAAGGTGAGTGTAAAATGCTTATCCCCGGTTCTCAGATAAACTTTTTGATCGGCCGGATTGGGGTAGACATCATGCTTGTCGGAGCTAATCAATTGTTCCATGGCATTGGGTACATTTTTCCGGAAGGTAATCAGATAAACGGACGCATCCGCCACGTTAGAAAGATTCAATGTCATTGTGCTATTTCCGGCCTGGGAGCTCGTGGAAGTTTGATAGCCGGCCGATGTAACAGACTCCGTTCGTATGGATATATTATCCGTGTTCGACCAGGGCAGGTTTTGTAAGCTCAACTGGAGATTGTTGTATATCGATTCGTGATTCGAAACAAGCACTTTAACGATAGTTCCTGCGCTATTCTTGCCGGACAATATCATCAAATTATTCAAAGAATCGTTGACATTGGTAGCATTAAATTCAGATCCCGGAGATTGTATATACACCGGCGTAGTATCATTTAATGCATTAAAAAACTGATACGCATACCCGTTCAATGTCAAATGGGAATTGGTACCGGAATCAGAATAACACAATGGATTTAAATCGACGCCTCGATACCAAATCAATTTACTCAAACGGGTATTGGCAACCGAAATCAACTCCGAGGCCAGATAAGAGCAACCCTTTGCCGTATTGTCGTAACCCGGCGTATTGATATTGGTTTCCGAAACAATCAGTTCGGTATTGCTAAACCCATATTGATTCAGATAATTCGACAATGTGTCCGTCAATATTCTAAGGTTATACGGATTGGGCCTGTCATACATATGAAATGAATAAAAATCCAATGGGGCCGTATTCGTTTGACAATAGCTCAAAAAGTCCGTAACATACTTTGGATTGATCGTAAAGTGAATGCCGCCATTATAGAATGAATTTTTGGCCGCGGCAGGCCCACCAACTTTTAATTGAGGATTAAACGACTTTAACGAATCTGCACATTGCTTATACATTCTGTAATAGGCCATGGCAGAATCTACTGTCCACGATGCCTGATTATTGGGTTCGTTCCAGATTTCCCAATACGGAATTTGGTAGTTATACCCGCTGTCCCAACCTCCGGTATAATGCATGGCCGTTCGCTTGGCGATACCGGCAAATGTGTGAAAGTTCACCCCATCCACATCCTTGGGCATGGGTGAGGCGGGAGAAACGCCTCCTCCGGGAAAGCTGATGCCAACACGAAAATAGGGTTCAAAACCACTGTTGACGATTTCATCTATTTGAGCATCCGTCATGGTCCAATTGTATCCTGACGGAAGGTGAGATTGAAAAGCGTAATTAAATGTTTGTGTAAAGTAATTAAAGAAATTCGTGTAAGACCAATAGTCGCACGGACCATGATAGTCATGCGTGCGGATGATTCGATTACCAATTTGATTGAGACAATTTTTGGTGGTGCCCGCTACCACACTATTCGGACCGGTATTGACACCCGTCATGTTCTTCCCGCTTCCACTGACCACATTGTAATCGACAAGGATGGTTTTCGTTTGGGATTTAGTAATGAAGAAGATAAAAATGGTTGATAAGATTAAAAGGCCTTTTTTCATATGTTGGTTTTATTTCGTTATCGCTTTTATAAACAGTATAGAATATGTACGAGTCCCTTTTTAGCAAGTTAATGCGACTCAAGATGAAATATTTTTTTTCGATTCTTGGGCACACCAGACTATCGCACTTTCTTCTCGGACATACACCAAGTGGAAAAGTTTAATAGGAAGGTTAATAATCTCCTAACTGAATCCGTAAATCGCCCCATTCATCTTTCCTCAATTCGTATCGCCCAAGCCCTGTAAGGGCGACATCCAACAACGATGGGTGCAGCCCATCGTAAGCAACCAAACAAACAACTCTCCGCCCCAACTAAACTAAAAACTAAACACTAAAAACTACCGACTCTCCTCCACATCAAATATCCGAATCCCTTACATTTGCGCCTATGCAAGATTATTTAGTCCCCCTCAATGAACAACAGCGTGAAGCGGTCCTCTATACCGAAGGCCCACTGATGATCGTGGCAGGAGCGGGATCGGGCAAAACCAAGGTGCTCACCACCCGCATCGCCCACCTCCTTCATTTGGGTGTCGATTCGTTCCGCATCCTCGCCCTCACCTTTACCAATAAGGCCGCCCGCGAAATGAAGGAGCGTATCGAACATATGCTCGGCAATCAGGAGGCCCGCAACCTCTATATCGGTACCTTTCACTCGGTCTTCTCCCGCATCCTTCGCGTGGAAGCCGAACGCATGGGCTACCCCGCCAACTTCACCATCTACGATACCGAAGATGCCAAGAGCGTCCTCCGTACCATCATCAAGGATATGAACCTCGATGAGAAACATTATAAACCGGCATACGTCTACAACCGCATATCCGCGGCAAAAAACAATCTCTTCACGTACAAAGAATACCGCGCCGATTTCTCCATCCAACAAGAAGATGCCCGCAGCAATCGTCCCCTCATCGCCGATATCTTTGAAGCGTATTCGAAAAAATGTTTCCGTAACGGTGCCATGGACTTCGATGATCTGCTGGTGAATATGTATATCGTCCTCACCAATTTCCCCGATGTCCTGGCGAAGTACCAACACAAGTTTCGATATGTAATGATCGACGAGTATCAGGATACCAACCTCGCGCAATACCACATCATTAAACTCCTCGGCGCACTCAACGAAAACATCTGTGTGGTCGGCGACGATGCCCAAAGTATCTACTCTTTCCGCGGCGCCAGCATGGAAAACATTTTTCAGTTCCAGAAAGATTATGATGAAGTGAAAGTGATCAAGCTCGAACAAAACTATCGCAGCACACGCACCATACTCGAGGCCGCCAACAATATCATCAACCACAATCAAAACCAGATCAAAAAAGAATTGTGGACGGATAAGGAGCATGGCGAAAAAATTAAACTCGTCTGCACCTTCACCGATAATGATGAAGGGAAATTTGTATCGGATGCTATTCTGGAAAACAAACTTCGTCACCATTACAACAACCGCGACTTCGCCATACTCTATCGCACCAATGCACAGAGCCGCAGCTTTGAGGAATCGCTGCGCCGTTCGGGCATTGCCTATCGCATCTATGGCGGACAATCATTCTACCAACGCAAAGAAATCAAGGATTACATCGCCTACCTGCGCACCCTCGCCAATCCGCGCGATGAGGAAGCCCTGCGCCGTATCATCAACTATCCGGCCCGGGGTATCGGCACCACCACCTTGAATAAAATATCGCTGCACGCCCAGGAAAACGACAAGACCTTTTGGGAATGTCTGGAGATCGCACATGAACTCGGATTCAAAGGCGCTACCCTCACCGCCTTGCAAGATTTCGTGATGATGATTCGCAACTTCCAAGCCATGACCGAAAAGAAGAATGCTTATGAAGTAGCCTTCGAAATCGGAAAGGCCAGTGGCTTGGTTCGCGAACTGCATGCCGACAAAACACCGGAAGGAATCGGCCGTTATGAAAATATTCAGGAGTTACTGAACTCCATTAAAGAATATACCGAAACTCCAACGGAAGACGGAGAATTATTGGAACTGAGTCTGGGTTCTTACCTGCAACAAATCACCTTGCTCACCGATGCGGATGAAAACAAAGACGAAGATCAGAATGTAGTGAAACTCATGACCGTCCATGCTTCAAAAGGATTGGAATTCCCCTGCGTGTTTGTGGTGGGTATGGAAGAAAATATTTTCCCCAGCAGCATGAGTCTGTATGACCGTGAGGACCTTGAAGAAGAACGCCGTTTGTTTTATGTAGCCGTTACAAGAGCCAAAGAAAAAGTTTGGGTCAGCTTCGCCAATAACCGCTATCGGTTTGGCAGCCTGATACAGAATGATCCGAGTCGTTTCATCGATGAACTCCCACTGGCTTTAGTCGATAACAGCATGGCGCAAAAACCTAAATCGAAAACGGTCTTCACGAAATCGAACAATGAACCTGCCGCCTTACAACAAAAGAAAATTCCGACTTCATCTACCAACACCACCCATGTCCCCAGCGCCGACTTCAAAGCCGACGAACCTTCACGGATGGAACAAGGCATGAAGGTGGAACATCAGCGTTTCGGATTCGGCAATATCCTCACCCTCGAAGGACCTATGGCGAATAAAGTTGCCACCATAGATTTCGGTACCATGGGACAAAAAAAGATCATGCTCAACTATGCCAAACTGCGCATTGTTGAATGATGTGGAATCATTCAACATTAAGCATTCAACATTAAGCATTGTATGAACTCTGCGTTAGAAAAAATAAAACATTATTGCGCCTATCAGGAACGGAGTCACAAAGAAGTGAGAAGCAAGTTACTGTCACTCGAGGTGTATGGACTGGAACTTGAAAACATGATGACCACCCTCATTGAAGAAAATTACCTCAATGAAGAACGTTATGCCAGAGCCATGGTACGCGGAAAATTTTACTACAAGCAATGGGGGCGAAATAAAATACTGCAAACCTTAAAGTATCAGGAAGTATCGACCTATTGCATACAGCAAGGCATGAAGGAAATCGACGAATCCGATTATCGCGATACCATAAACAAGCTGGCCGAAAAGAAAATGAGTGAACTGAAATCGGAGAAGAATAAATTCACGAAAATGACCAAGCTCCGAAATTATTTGTTGCAGAAAGGCTATGAACCGGAATATATTTACGAACTATTCAAAATGGATTCCTAATTTAGAGTTCCCATGTCTACACTGAGTTTCACCCTTGTACAAACTGCCCTTCATTGGGAAGATGCTGCGGCCAACCGCAAGATGTTTGAAGAAAAATTGAATCAGTTATCACCAACGGAAATCGTCGTTCTACCTGAAACATTTAGTACCGGTTTCAGCATGAACCCTTCCACCCTGGCTGAGACCATGCAGGGCGAAACCGTTCAGTGGATGAAAAGCATGGCCGAAAAACATAAGATCATTCTCACAGGCAGTCTCATCATAAAAGAAAATGAACATTACCACAATCGCCTGATTTGGATGTTGCCCAATGGGCAATGCGGCCACTACGACAAACGACATTTGTTTTCCTATGCCGGAGAAGATGTGGCATTCACACCCGGAGAAAAACGTCTCATCACTCAAGTCAAAGGCTGGAAGATCTGTACCCTCATTTGTTACGACCTCAGATTTCCGGTCTGGAGCCGGCAGCATACCGATGGTGAATATGATGTACTCCTCTATATGGCCAATTGGCCCGAGCGTCGCATTGCTGCCTGGAATAGTTTATTGAGAGCACGGGCCATCGAAAATCAATGTTATGTGGTGGCCGTCAACCGCATCGGAGAAGATGGCAATGGCCATCAGTATCCGGGCGATAGTTGTGTAATCGACCCTATGGGTGAAATCATCTATCAAAACCGTGGCGGCGAAGACATGAAAACCATTTCGCTGAACAAAGAAGAACTCATCAAGGTCAGAACGCAATTTCCTTTCCAGAAGGATAAGGATGATTTTATGATTTTGTAATCCTGTATTTTGAATGTCCCTATTTGACAGTTCAGTCGAACAATAACGTGAGCGTGAGGGATAGTAACGGAAAGCCCGCAGAGACGACGCAGGAGGAGCGAGGACTTGCAGTGGATAGCCCGACCCCGTACATACGGGGACACGCCCATAAGACTTTAAAAAAGAGGGGTAAAGAAAAGAATTAAGAAACAGCGAAGTATTAGTAGCTGCTGAAAACGCGACGAGGACATCTTGTTTTCTTGTACGGCATGATATTACCGAAAGAATCGAAGTAGATGGCCACATTGATCCCTGCGAACCAATACCAATCTTTCTTCATGTTGTCGCCGCGTACAAATTTGTCATTCGGATAGTTGCCATCCCAATGTCCAAGTTCATCAGTACGATATGAAAGATCGACACTTTGCTTGCCTTTGTAACGGAACAAAGTATCCATATTCACGTAAGTCTGACTCACATCATCCAAATAATCTGTAGCCGTATAACGGAAACCGATTTCGCTGCTCACGAGAACTTTCTTACCAATCAGCACTTTCAGACCGGCACCTAATGGCACACCGACATTCACCAAGCTATAGATTTTACGATCAGGATATTGGCGAAGGCCCTGTCCTTCCGTACTTAAAGGACGAAGGTAGATTTTTTGGTCATCGGTGCCTATGGTATAAGGATTGTAGTAGAAAACGGATAAACCGACAAAAGCGTAAGGAGAAAACTTAAATTCATCAAAATCAACCGGCAACATATTGAGTTCCAAAGCACCGTGAACTTCAAACAGATTGGTCTGGAAATTCAGGTTACGATTTTTTACGGCCGGAGATTCAGAAGTGCTGTCTGCACCGTATAAACTGGCATAAGTGGCACCGAAACGGAAACCAATAGCCGGATGAACGAAATATTTGTAAGTGAGTCCACCCGCAGCGCGATAGCCTTCCTTCGGAAATAAACGCTCCTGCAAATCGCCATAATAACTCGAAGTACCTCCAAAAATACCCACTTCATGGTGTTTTTGTGCTTGTACCATCATCGGCAATAATAGAATTAGTATAAGTCTCCTCAACATAGCGTCGGTTTAGATAAAAAAGTAAGCGTAATATTACAATGTATTTAGCAAATAACATAATATTAGATAAAATACTTATTTATTTCGACAAACACCTGCCGCAGGGCTCCTCCGGGCGGCAGAAAAGCCGCATGGCGCTGAGGTCTTGAGAAGCTTAAAATTTGCGGCCATGGCCGTCAGACAGGGTAGTAAAATCAGATACCCGGAGAAATTTTCAATAATCATCTTTCAGTGAAGTAATATTGACCCTGAATTCTATCCCCTTGAAAAAGTACCTGATCAGTCTGGTTTGCATAGCCCTTTTCATTTTGCTCAATACCTCCTTCGGCAAACTCCCGCCTTTGGGTAAGTTCATGGATCCTTTTTCAGGTTGTTGGCAAAATGCGAGTGCCGAAAAGCCATCGCGCATGGATTTTGATTTTGCTGCCCTGAAAGCACCGGTCACCGTGGTATTTGACAGCCAAATGGTGCCCCATATTTTTGCTAAAAACCGTAAAGACGTCTTTTTCATGCAGGGTTACATGCATGCCTATCACCGTCTTTGGCAAATGGACATGACCACCCGCCTCGCTTCCGGCCGTTTGAGTGAGGTAGCCGGCGAAGCAACCCTGGATGTGGATCGAAAAATGCGCAGATTGGGTATGGTGTATGCAGCAGAAAAATCCACCCGTGCCATGGAACAAGATCCGCAAACAGCAGACTGCCTGCAATCTTACACACAAGGGGTGAACGAATTCATAGCCCAACTCTCCTACCGCAAATATCCCCTGGAATACAAACTCATGAATTTTATGCCTGAACCTTGGACGCCTTTGAAGACGGGACTTATGCTGAAATTCATGGCCGATAAATTGTCGGGGCATACGGAAGATTTTGAATTAACCCTGGCTCAGCACCTGTTTTCTGAAGATTTTAACCTGTTGTACCCGGAAAGATTAAAGGAGGAATATCCTATCATCACCGATCCCTATGTGAAGCGTGTTGATCAAGGACCAATCATGGACTCCGCGGCCACTTCGTTCAATTTTTCCGGCCGAAACGATGGCCACCCCGGGCATTCCGAAACCGGTATCGGGAGCAACAATTGGGTGCTGAGCGGCAAGAAAACCCAAAGCGGCAAACCCATATTATGCAATGACCCCCACCTGCCACTCAATTTGCCGGCCATTTGGTATCAAAACCAATTGGTGACCCCTGACATGAATGTGTATGGCGTTTCCTTACCCGGAGCACCTGCCATAGTAATCGGTTTTACAGACAGCACCGCCTGGGGATTCACCAATGGCTATCGGGACGTGAAAGATTTTTACGCTTTAAAATATACCGATTCAAACAAAACACAAATCCTGGTTGGTACTAAGACTGAAACTTTAAGTGCCAAAGTGGAAACAATCAACATAAAAGGCAAAGCACCCTATTTGGATACCGTGTGGTATTCTTCACTCGGACCGGTGATGTATGATGATCGCTTTCCGCGCGAAGGTGCAGAGGGCACCGACTTCGCCGTGAAATGGATGGCACATCGGGGTACGAATGAACTGAAAGCCTTGCTGGGTTTAAATTCAGCGAAAAATTATTCGGATTATGTAAAAGCCATTGCCCATTTCGAATGCCCGCATCAAAACATTGCCTTCGCATCAGCTTCGGGCGATATTGCACTTTGGAGTCAGGGTCGTTTTATACAAAAAGAACCTCCTCAGGGACGTTTTATCTTACACAGTGAAAACGTCAAAGATTTATGGGGCTCGGATATCGACCAGGCAGAAAACCCGCATCAACTCAATCCGGATATCGGATTCGTATACAGTGCAAACCAAATCAATACCGGACCGAACTACCGGTATTACTACACCGGTATTTTCACGGAAGAAAGGGCCAAACGCATCGATCATCTGTTACGAGATACCTCGCTGTTCACGGTCGACCATATGAAGGCCATGCAGCAAGATGATTATGGCCAAAATGCCGCGGATCTATTGCCTTTCATGCTTTCACAAATAGACAGCCGGTCATTGACAGCGCAAGAAAAAAGTATTTATACGGCCCTGTCCAAATGGAATTATCATTATCAAGCGACTTCCCCTACCCCATCTTATTATGAAAAATGGTTTGAGGTTTTAGAGCAAAATCTCTACGATGATGAATTTAAAGGCTATGGTCACTTGTTGAACTATCCGCGCGAACGCCAAACGATTGATCTGCTGAAAGATCCATCTCCATTTCGTTTCATAGACAATATCTCGACACCTCAGGTAGAAAGTCGCAGCGATTTGATTCGGCATTCCTTTCTAAACATGTGTACCCATTTTAAATCAGAACCAACACCCTGGTATCGATATAAAAACACAACGGCCAATCATCTGACTAAAATACCGGCCTTCAGTTTTTCCAATATCATGATCAACGGGGGGCATGGTTGTATCAATGCGGCTTCGTCTGCCAATGGCCCGTCGTGGCGCATGATTGTACACTTTACTCAGCCGATAGAAGCTTGGGGCATTTATGCCGGGGGACAAAACGGCGATCCGGGTAGTGTGCATTATTCCGACCAACTAGCCGACTGGGCGAATGGAAATTACTACCGAATCATCTTTGCTCACCAACCTGAAGATATTATTTTACCAAAATGAAATTTGCACTGACGATATTATCCATATTCATTCTCAACACCTTTGCGGAATGGTTACTTCCTTGGTGGATATTGGGTATTGTTTGCGCCGCGGTTTGTTATGGAGCTAAACTATCCGGAGCTAAATCCTTTCTGTCCGGGTTTGTGGGTATAGCCCTTAGCTGGCTGGCGATGATACTTTGGAAAGACATCCCAAATCATCATACCCTGGCGCAAAGATTGGCAGAAGTATTTTCATTGAAAGGCAACTACCCGCTGTTCATTGTGCTCAATGTGTTGTTGGGCTCGCTGTTAGGCGGATTGAGCGGCCTGGCTGGAAGACTTTGGCGTAGCTAAATTTCTCCCCCACTGTTTCCCAAACAAAAAAAGAGCCCCATTTGGGACTCTCTATCAAACATATAAATGATAATCTTATTTTTTCTTGGCGTAACGCTTGTTGAATTTATCGATACGACCCGCTGTATCTACCAATACATTCTTACCGGTATAAAACGGATGTGAAGTATTCGAAATCTCCAATTTAATAACCGGATATTCATTTCCATCTTCCCAAACCATCGTATCTTTTGAATGCGCTGTGGAACGAGACAAGAAAGTCGTTTCATTACTCATGTCCTTGAAGATGACAAAACGGAAATTTTCTGGGTGGATATTTTTTTTCATACTGTTATGCTTTGTGCATGATTCTAACCATGCGATTTTTAAAGAGGGGCAAAAGTAAGTGATTTTTTAAAATAAACAAATAATACGATGAAAATTGACGCCTTTCTTTTTGTTGAGCCGGGCTATTTGGGCGGCAGACAGGCTTTCCGCTCATAGTCCCCGAGCAGAGCCTCGGGGAGCTATCCGCTGCAATCCTTGCCGCGCGGCCAATTACTTCATCTGTATTTCTTTGAAGCGTGTGTGTAATCCGAAAAGTTCGAAATGACCCATTTTAGCTTTTCATATTAATAAACTGCAGCGGAATATTCAAATCACTGCTGCGGCAAAGTTGAATCACCTCCTGTAGGTCATCAATTTTCTTTCCGGTCACCCTCACAATATCGCCTTGTATGGCGGCCTGAACCTTGAGACCGGCGTCTTTAATCAGTTTCACAATTTTCTTGGCATCATCCTGACTGAGCCCGTTTCTTACCGGAATTTCCTTTTTTACGATTTTCCCGGATGGGTATACCTCTTTGCTCAGGTCGTAGCAGTTCGCTTCCAATCCCTGGCGCATTGAACGTGAAACCAATACATCCAGGATCTGCTCCATTTTCATATCGCTTTCGGCTTCCAGATTCACTTTGAAATCCTTTTTATTCAAATCAATCTCGACATGCGAATTTTTGAAATCAAATCGGTTTTGAATTTCCTTTTTTACAGTATTGATGGCATTATCAAGGGTTTGCAATTCTACTTTGCTGCTGATGTCAAAAGATGGCATAGTTGGTAATTTTGCACAAAGATAAGATGTCCACGAAACTATTGCATCCTATAATAAGGCTCCTTTCAGGAAAAGTAAGGCAAAAGAGAAATAAATCATTAATCCCGTGACATCAACCAGTGTGGCTACAAAAGGTGTAGAAGATGCAGCCGGGTCGGCCCCAAGACGTTTCAGTAATAAAGGAAGCATAGAGCCCATGAGGGTCCCCCACAAAACCACACCAATGAGGGAACAAGCCACGACGGCGGATATTCTTAGATAGTTCGCACCAAATTCAGGCGACATCAGGTGCCATAGCGACAGCACCCCAAAACTCAAGATACTCAAAGTAAATCCCAGGAGCAGGCCTGAAAATATTTCCCGACGAAGGATGCGCCACCAATCGCCCACACTGATATCGTCCATGGCCATGGCCTGAATAATGAGGGTGGCGGCCTGAGAACCGCTATTGCCTCCACTGGAAATAATGAGGGGGATAAAGGTGGCCAACATGACCACTTTGGCAATCTGGTCTTCGAACCCCGACATCGCAGAGATGGTGAGCAATTCACCAAAAAACAACACAATGAGCCAAACGATCCGTTTTTTATACAACTTAAATAAGGTCACATCCAAATAAGGTTCATCGAGAGCTTCAGTACCCCCGATTCGTTGAATATCTTCCGAATATTCTTCCTCCGCAACCCACAACACATCATCGATGGTCACAATTCCGAGCAGGATATTTTTATCATCCACCACCGGCAAGGCCACTCGGTTATTCATCTGAAAGGTACTCATGGTCTCCTTTTGATCATCATTCACATTGAGGGAAATAAAACGTCCGTCCATCAAGTCTTCGACCTTGGTGGTTTTAGGATCCACTAAAAGGAAGTCACGAATTCTTACATCATCGAGTAATACCCCATTTCCGTCAGTTACATAGATTACATCAATGGTTTCCGATCTTTTACCATAATCTCGAATGAATGTCAATACCTGCTCCACGGTCCAGTCCGGTTCCACATCGATATAGTCCGGAGTCATCAATCGACCGACGCTTTCTTCCGGATAACCCAGGAGCGAGAGGGTGATTTTTCTTTCCTCAGGATTCAATTGCCGGATAATTTCCTTCACGGCATGACTCGGCATTTCACTCAGGAGATCTGTACGGTCATCGGGCGGAAGCTCATTGAGGATTTGAACCAACTGATGGGCGGGCAAGGTTTTAAGGAGGTCTTCCTGTACGCTGGTGTCGAGTATTCGGAAAACCGCCAGGGCTCGCTGGAAATCTAATTGTTGGAAAAAGAAAAGCGTCTGTTTGGGCAAATCATTGATGAGCTCCGCCACATCCGAAATATTCAGATCATTGATGAGTTCACGCAGTTCTGCCCAGGCATCAAGCTCTATCAGCTTTTCAACCCGTTCGACCAAGGCTTCATTTTCTTCCATCCGATGGGTTTAAGTCGGTAAAAATAATCGATTCAATAGGTATATTTGCCTCCGGGGTCAGTTAAATTTATAAAATTTGCGGATTCAGCGCTTCGCCACGGATGGAGGGCTAAACATGTGGCTTAGAAAATTATTTTAAAGATATCAGCTATAATGTTTTTTCATTCGAAATTTCTGAATTACCTTTGCGTTCCCAAAAAAATAGAATTGAAATGGCGCGTATTTGTCAAGTTACCGGTAAGACTCCACTAAAAGGAAACAAAGTATCGTTTTCCAATAAAAAGAGCATTCGTCGCTTTATGCCGAATTTACAGAGCAAACGCTTTTATCTGGCAGAAGAAGATAAATGGATTACGTTAAAATTAACGGCTAACGCGATGCGTACCATTAATAAGCGTGGTTTATTCAACATCGTTAAAGAACTTCGTGCGGCCGGCGATTCATCTATCTAACCTCATCAAGAACGTTCTATAAAATTATAAGCAATGGCAAAAAAAGGAAACAGAGTTCAGGTCATACTCGAATGCACAGAGCATAAGAATACAGGTTTGCCTGGAACAAGTCGCTATATCACGACCAAAAACAAAAAAAACACGCCTGAGCGTATCGAATTGAAAAAATTCAATGCGGTCATGAAAAAATACACTACTCATAAAGAAATTAAATAATTTAAGTCATGGCAAAAGCAGCTAAAACCGCGATCAAGAAAGATTTGAAAGCATCCGCCGAAGCAAAGAACTGGACCAAAGTAATCCGTGCCGTTCGCAGCCCTAAATCAGGTGCATATACCTTTAAGGAGCAAATCATTCATAAGGATAAAGTCAAAGATCATTTGGCCGGCAAATAATTGCCATCTGAACATAAACTCTTTGAAACCACCTTCGGGTGGTTTTTTTATGTGCTTGGGTTCATCATTCAGCCAACTTAGCGATCTGCCCGATTAGATAACCCTGCCTAGATTACTGCAAATCTGCATCGGTAATATTAAAGGTATATTGATGTAAATAAATCGAAGGCGTCCTCTTCGTTTGTTTCGTCTCCTTCTTCCATTCCTGCGAGTCCATGATGTTTTTAGAAAGCACGAACCCGGTGATTTGCGTCTGAATGGTATCAAAGAACCCGATTGGATCCGGTCGATATTCATCGCTTCCCATTTTCTCTGTATGAAAAAATCCCTGACGGGTTCCTGGCGGAATATCTGTGGTGTCGTTGACAAGTCCTACTTTTTGAACGCTGATCACCTTTACCGTTTGAGCACTTTGATTATCGATAAAACACTCATAATAAGTACTTCCCTTACAAGCGGCAGCAAAGATGAATATCACCCATAAAAAATACCTGTAAGGCTGATCAATGATACTACGCATAGGTTATATTCAAATGCAGCTATTCCACACCTAACTAATGTTATTTCACCTCCTCAAACTCTACATATTCACCAACGACAGGTTTGGTTTTCGTTTCGGAGTTTGCAGGCCCTGCTGCTGCCGGTGCTTTTCGATCGAAGAAAGGGTCAATAAATACTCTTAAAATTTTCATGACCACATAAGCTAACGCAACGTAAAATATAAACCGTATCATGGTTTGTTTGAATTTAGAAATCAAAAGTAATTCCCTCTGGCATATAAATTGCTTTAATCGAGTACTGTATAGTTTTTTTTAACAATCTGTAAAGGATATTTTGAAAATTGCGTACTGTGGGATAATTTTAAACAATAATCAATTTCATATGAGTGTGAGAGCCCCTTTCAATTTACAAAAATGGATCGATGAAAATCGACATCTGTTGAAGCCCCCTGTAGCGAATAAAAACCTGTATACAGAAAGTGGAGATTATATTGTCATGATTGTTGCGGGCCCGAATGCCCGCAAGGATTATCATTTTAATGAGACCGAAGAATTATTTTACCAATTGGAAGGAAACATCAGTGTAAAAACGCAGCAAGATGGCCAAATGATAGAATACCCGCTTGGGCCCGGCGATATGTTTTTACTTCCTCCAAATATCCCGCATTCTCCGGGGCGCAGCGAAGGCTCGATTGGATTGGTCATCGAAAAGGTCAGAAAAGGGAAAGGCCTCAGAGACGGACTGTTGTGGTTCTGCGAAAAATGTAACCATAAATTACACGAAACCTATTTTGAACTACAAGATGTTGAAAATGATTTCCAACCCCGCTTTCGCGAATATTACAACTCAGAAGAATTGAGAACTTGTAAACAATGCGGGCATGTGATGGAAACCGACCCAAGATTTGTTCAATAACCAACCCATTTTGTCATTTTTTCGTCTTTTTTTTGAAGAAAGTATACAAATTAAAAAAAATCATTACCTTTAACAACGAATAAAAAATTCATTCTGAATACAAATTTATTTAACATGAGAAAAATTCTAATAGCCCTCAGTACCCTCTTCGCCTTACAGGCCGGAGCCCAAGACGTACACTTTACGCAGTATTTTACGTCGCCCCTGACCCTTAACCCGGCCAATACAGGTCTTGTTAATTGCGATTGGCGCGTATCGGCTAACTATCGTACCCAATGGGGAAGTGTAAATTCAACACCCTATGTGACGGGATCTCTTTCTTTTGATATCGCTACCCTGAAAGGAAAACTGAATGGCGATGCGTTGGGAATTGGTTTGATTGGTCTTTATGACAAATCAGGTACAGGTGCTTTACAAAACATTACAACTGGTTTATCCATTGCGTATCACAAGCGCCTGAGCTCTGACGAAGAGAAGCCTCAAAACCTCTCCATCGGTGTACAAGGCTTCCTTGTTCAAAAGAGCATCGATTTCAACAAATTGAAATTTGAAAGTCAGTACGACCCAACTACAGGTACAACCCCTTATGCCAGCGGTGAGAATTTTGGTAATGCCGATTTGACTTATCCTGACTTCAATGCAGGGATCATGTATTCAGGTTATGTAAACGAGCGTACCAATATGTATGCAGGGTTCTCCTACTATCACATTACCCAACCGGTTGAAACCTTCCTGAACGGAACGCACAAAATCAATTCTCGTATCACCGCTTCTTTGGGTGGATCATTACAAATGAACGAAAACATGATGCTCTTCGCGAGCGGTATGTATCAGCAACAAGGTAAGGCAAGTGAGTTATTGCTCGGTGCTGCTGCCGGTTTCATTATGAATCCTAACCATGAAGAAGATGTGGCCAATACCATTTTCTATCTGGGTGCCTGGTATCGTTATGGTGATGCCATCGCTCCTTACGTTGGATTCGAGTGGGCTAAAGCCAAATTGGGTGTAAGCTATGACGTTAACTTATCAGGATTCACACCGGCCACTAAAGGTAATGGTGCCCTGGAAGTTTCTCTGATTTATAACGGTTGTATCATCCGCAACGAACAACGCACATACAACTTTGCTTGTCCACGTTTCTAATATTCTTAAATAATTAAAAAAAGGGCTACGTGATTGTAGCCCTTTTTTTATGTAACTACTTACACTCCTTATGCAGCACCCCAATACTTTTGCACTTCAATACCAACCTATATGAACCGGAATGAACTCAACCAACGATTTGAAGTTATTTATAAAAATCTGAACCCCGAGCAACAACAAGCTGTGGACCAAATAGAAGGTCCCGTATTGGTAATCGCCGGCCCGGGCACTGGAAAAACCCAAATCCTCTCAGCCCGCATAGGCAAAATACTTTTAGAAACAGATTATCTTCCCGACAATATTCTTTGTCTGACCTATACCGATGCCGGCCGGGTGGCCATGCGGAAACGACTTCAGGAAATGATTGGCGCGGATGCATACCGGGTCAATATTCATACTTTTCATTCTTTCTGTAATCAGGTCATTCAGGAAAATGTAGCCTTGTTTCAAAAAAATTCTTTGGATGCAGTTTCGGAATTAGAAAGAATCAGTTTTATCAAAGAAGTGATCGATCAATTTACCGCAGATAATCCGCTAAAAAGATACCGTCAGGATGTATATTATGAAGTCGGCCGCTTGAGCCAATTATTTTCGACCATGAAAAAAGAAGGCTGGACTGCAGACTTCATCAAATCTAAAGTGGAAGAATATATCAGATCATTGCCGGAACGAGACGGATATGTGGCCAAAAGAAAAACACCTACAAAACATATGACCTATATGAAAGGTGACCTGCGCACAGATAAAATTGCGGAAGAGGTCCGTAAGGTGAGTGTGCTCAATTATGCCGTAGACGCCTTTACATCCTTTCAGGAAATCATGCATCGGCGTAATCGTTACGACTTTGATGATATGATCAACTGGGTGATTGATGTATTTGAACAGCATGAATCCGTTTTATTGGATTATCAGGAGCGTTATCAGTATTTGCTGGTCGATGAATATCAGGATACGAGTGGTACTCAAAATGCTTTAGTGAACCTGTTATGTAAAAACGTAGAAAAACCTAACATATTCGTGGTGGGTGATGATGATCAATCCATCTATCGTTTTCAGGGAGCCAATGTTGAAAATATCCAGGCGTATAAAGATCGATATTCTGATATTCTGCAACGCGTTGTGTTGAAGACCAATTACCGCAGTACCCAATCGATTTTGGACATTTCTAAACATGTGATCGAAAATAACAAAGAGCGCTTATCTGCTCAGGATCCTGAAATTCAAAAAGAACTGACTGCCGGAAACCCGCATCGACTGGAAACCAAGATTCATCCTGAATTAGTGATTTATGAAAATACATTTCAGGAATTGATCGGCGTTACGAATCACGTAGCATCCTTATTGAAAGACGGTGTATCACCCGATCAGATTGCGATAATTTATAAAGAAAATAAATGGGGTGATGAACTGATCAAATTTTTCAAAGAAAAGAATATCCCCTACTATTCTCGTCGCAAAGAAAATTTGTTTATCCTTCCCATGTCGCGCAAGATCCTCACGATCTTACGCTATATCGCTGCTGAACGCAGTATACCGGGCAGCGGAGATGACCTTTTGTTTGAAATCCTGCACTATGATTTATACGATGTGCCGCCTTTCGAAATTGCCAAAGCCAGTGTCCGCGTGAATGACGAGAAGTATACTAAACGAAGTACCTTACGCACCTATTTACAAGACTGGATCAACACCGCCAAACCTACCCTATTCGAAAACAGTCCGCATGAAAGTATCATAGCCGTGAGCCGCATGCTGGAGCAATGGATTGGTGACAGTTTTAATACGACCATTTTAGAATTGCTTGAAAAAATATTTATCGATGGTAAATTTTTAGCCACCGCACTAAAAGACGAAGCCAACAAACTATGGAATTTAGAAGTACTTCGCACCTTAATGGATTTCTTCAAGGATGAATTACATCGACATCCCGAACATAGCCTCACCAGCCTGATTGATCTATTGGATGTGATGCAGGATCAGGATATTGCACTTCCATTATATCGGGTGTATGGAAATGATAAAGGTGTAAACCTATTGACCGTACACGGCTCTAAAGGTCTTGAATTCCGCTATGTATTTTTGATGAATACCACCGCTTCAACCTGGGAAGGGAAGAAAGCGCCCAACTCTTCTTATGTTTTGCCCGACACCCTGATGCAGACGCTGAATACCACCGACAAGAACAGTAAAATCGAAGAACAGCGACGTTTATTTTTTGTGGCTATTACCCGGGCAGAAGAACATTTGTATATTTCATGGAGTAAAAAAGACGATAAAGAAAAGCCTCTCGAACCTTCACAGTTTATCATTGAAATCACAGATAAAACAACCATGCCTCGTCGCACTGTATCGATAGATGAAAACAGCATGGCAGAGTTCTTACATATTTATTTATTGCGAAACAAGCAGCCTCAAATTGCAGCCGGTGAACATGAAATTGTGGCTGCACTCCTGGAGCGTTTCGAGATGAATGCCACCGCTTTAAACAATTACCTTTCCTGCCCCTTGAAATTTTACTATCAAAGTTTAATTCGAATTCCATCAGGCCGCAGCGAAGCGAGCACATTCGGTAGTGCCGTGCATCATGCCCTTCAGCGTTTATTCGAAAAAATGCTGGAAGCCGACCATCAGTTTCCGGAATTGAAAGTGATGTTGGATGATTTTAAATGGTATATGTACAGGCATCGTGAAAGTTTCACCGCGGAAGCGTATAAACGAAGATTGGAATATGGTGAAACCATACTCAAAGCTTTATATGAAAAAAATGTGGATCATTGGAGCAAGATCGTCGTGATCGAAAAAGTATGCAAGAATATTGTAATTGAAGGTGTACCGGTGAAAGGCATGATGGACAAACTCGAATTTGACGGCAAGAATGTCACCATCGTGGATTACAAAACAGGCAAACCGAAAAATGCGAAAGAAAAGCTGCTTCCTCCGACCCCGAAAAATCCTTCGGGAGGAGATTATTGGCGTCAGGGAATATTCTATCAATTGCTGATCAATCATTATAAGTTGAAAGACTGGCAGGCCACAAAGAGTGTTTTTCAATTTGTAGAGCCCAATGAAAGTGGAGAATATATACATGAAGAGATACTCCCCAATCAAGAGGATCTTCAAACCGTAAAATCCCAAATCCGTGAGACCTGGCTGAAAATTCAGAATCATGATTTTTATACCGGATGCGGAAAAGAGGATTGCCAATGGTGCAATTTCGTCAAGGACCAATCGATCTATGTGGATTTGAAAGACCTTAAAGAACCGGAAGAAGCAGAGGTGATAGAAGAAGAAATGGAAGAATAGGATAGCCTATTCATAACTCGGTCCGCACAACCGGGGAGCTGGCGGACCGACTATACACCTAACGGTTTCTGGATAGTTTTAGGTTATATCTACTTCTTTTATGGCTTACTTTCTATCGTAAACTTATATCCTGTATCCGGGCTTTAAAACCGAATTCCTATAAGTCGGGAAATTATTTTACAGATCGGGAGAATTGCCCATCAATTGGAATTTTTAGGTTGTCCGTTCAGGGCTTTTTGATTCTTTCGAAGGGAATGAAAAAGCATATGGAATCTGTCAAATATCACGTTTGTTGAATCCAATTTCGATGTACATTCGCACCCATAAAAATGTAAACATGAAAGAAGTATATATTGTATCGGCGGTACGTACCCCTATGGGCAGTTTCGGCGGTGGATTAAAGGATTTTTCGACCACTAAATTAGGCGCAGTCGCCATTAAGGAAGCAGTGAATCGTGCGGGCATCAAACCCGAAGATGTACAGGAAGTAATGATGGGTTGTGTGATGCAAGCGGGTTTGGGTCAAGCTCCGGCTCGTCAGGCAGCCAAATTTGCCGGATTACCCGATAACGTGATTTGTACCACCATTAATAAAGTATGTGCGAGCGGAATGAAATCCGTGATGCTGGCCGCTCAATCCATTGCCTTGGGTGATGCCGATGTCATTGTAGCCGGTGGTATGGAAAGCATGAGCAATGTACCCTATTACTCTCACAACATGCGTTGGGGCAATAAATTCGGAAACGTCAGTCTGGAAGATGGCATTGCGAAAGACGGATTATTGGATGTTTATCACAATTATATGATGGGCAATGCAGCTGAACTTTGTGCCACGACTTACAATATCACTCGTGCCGACCAGGATGCCTTTGCCATCGAAAGTTACAAGCGCAGTCAGGCGGCCTGGGATGCCGGCAAGTTCGACAAAGAAATTGCACCGGTAGAAATTCCGCAACGTAAAGGCGATCCAATTTTGTTTAAAAAAGATGAAGAACCCTGGAACGTAAAATTTGATAAAATACCAGAATTAAAACCGGCCTTTGTGAAAGACGGAACAGTGACTGCTGCCAATTCGAGTACCATGAACGATGGCGCATCGGCCTTGGTACTGATGAGCAAAGAAAAAATGGAGACCCTCGGGTTAAAACCATTGGCCCGTGTTTTAGGATATGCCGATGCGGAACAAGCTCCTGAATGGTTTACCACTTCCCCAAGTTTGGTGGTCCCTAAAGCGGTTGAAAAGGCAGGCCTAAAAATGGAAGACATCGAATATTTTGAATTGAATGAAGCGTTCGCAGTCGTTGGCTTGGCGAATATGCAGATCATGAAACTCGATCCTTCCCGCGTGAATGTAAATGGTGGAGCTGTATCGATGGGACATCCATTAGGCAGCAGCGGATCGCGCATTTTAGTTACCCTCATCCATGTATTGGAACAAAACAATGCGAAATACGGCGCCATTGGTATCTGCAACGGCGGCGGCGGCGGATCGGCAGTGGTGATCGAGAAATTGGAATATTAAACACATCCTTGAACAAACACTTCAGGATACTTATAATCAAACGCCTTTGGTATATTAATGAATACCAAAGGCGTTTTTGTTTTCCTTTCGGTCTCCCCAGACATCTCCAAATAGGGTACTTTGCGGGCATTGCTTCTTTGAATTCTATATTTTAGGAGCTCAACAGCATCTCTTTATTCACCTACTTCCCGCTCTACGCTCTGCTCCCTCCCGGAGCGTCGGGGAGCTTTGCTGCGATCGGGGCTAGGGCTCGAGGTCATTTTCCTTATTAGGCTGCCGATCGTCTAAATTTTAGAATGCAAAAACCTATAAGAGTCTGACATTTCATGAAGTTAGTTTACAAAACCACATCTTGAGCATTGCAAGGGCTGCACAACCAAACATACTCATGAGCTAAAGATCACTGAGTCATTCATATGCACATTTCATATGAATTTCCAAAAATTTTCAGCAGATCAAATACCACAGTTAAGATAGTAAGCGGAAATATTATGAAGCCCAAAGTTTACACTCCCTTTCTCTTTCAGTTGCCCTTCCACCCGCCTTAGCGGGATTCAGGGCTCCCGAACGAAGTGAAACAGGCCAATGGGCTTTTCATCGGGAGCATAAAATGAGAGGTGAACAGCAAGAATTTGAATTATTCTTGGGCTAAAGGGTTAATTAAGTGATGTTAATGTACAATCCCGGTGTCCAAAGAAGATGATTAACCAAGTCATATAGCCCTACCTATGACCGATAAAAAATAAGTGTTCGCAGGATTTTAGTCTCCTCTGTTCGTACCATTTCATTTATACCTAACTTTGAGTATTGATGAAAAGGCTATTCTTGATCATAGGTTTATTGGGGCTCTTATTATCGTCACGGCTTGCACAAGCTTCCCATATTTTCGGAGGCGAATTGTATTATACGCATATGGGTGGCCTGAATTACGAAATCACCCTCACCTTGTACGGCGATTGCAGCGGGAGCTCCTTTCCGAATCTGCCGAATTCGGTACCGAAAATTGGGGTGTACAATGGCAACAATGCTTCTCAGGCCATATATCTCTATCCCATTAATGGAACCGGCGATGAAGTCACCCCGGTTTGTCCGGCTGAAATTAATAATACCACCTGCAAAGGCGGCAGTATACCCGGTGTTGCCCGATATATATATACGGGCATCGTGACATTGAATGGCACCTCCGCCAATTGGCGTTTTGTGTTTGACGGCGATATGGGACAAGGTAACGGCGCCGGGCGAAGCAATGCCATAACCAATATCAATCAACCCGGCAATGCCACCATGATCGGGCTTGAAGCCACTTTGAATAATGTGAACGGCCCCAACAATTCATCGACCTTCACGTCCATCCCTACCCCATTTTTCTGTATCAATTTTCCACAACAATACAATCAGGGTGCCATCGATGCAGACGGAGATCAACTGAACTTTTCTTTGATACCGGCATTGGATGGCGCAGCAGGAAATGTAAACTATATTTCTCCCTATACTTATGATCAACCCTTGGCCACCACGCCGGGTAGTTTTATTTTTAATACCTCTACCGGACAAATGAACTTTCAGCCCAATCAGGTTCAAAATTCTGTGGTGGTGAATCAGGTGATGGAATATCGAAATGGTATTTTGGTGGGCAGCAGTATGCGTGAGATGACCATCGTGGTTTTAAACAATTGCAACAATCAAAGTCCGAATGGCAGTATCGCAGGCAGCAATATCGGCAATGTCATCAATCCGAATGAAATCAGTATCTGCAATTCAGGCTCTACGCTCACCTTCGACATACAGGTGAGCGATCCGGACGGGCAGGCCGTGTTCGCATTTGTGAACGGACTGCCTGTAGGGGCCTACTCAACCATTACCGGCAACAATACTTTGAATCCTTCGATAAGCATTACCTGGCCGGTACCGCCCGGAACACCGATGGGCAGTTATACTTTTTATGTTACTTATCAGGATGATGGATGTCCTTTATCGAGTAAACAAACTGTAGCCTATACCATCCATTTAGAACAACCCATCGTGAGTGCACCGATAACCGATCCGGAGTCTTGCATACCCGGACAAGATGGGGCGATTATCCTTAACGCGAGCAGTCCGAATGGCGTTGTAAGCAGTTCACTGAACGGGGCCGCTTTCCAACAGGTGAATAGTTATAACGGACTGAGCTCAGGAAATTATGTATTGACCTTAATGGACCCTGCCGGTTGTACGGACACCCTTCAAATCAACTTGGGACATGCCGTGGTACCTGACATTACGCAAACCATCATTGATGATATTTCTTGTTATGGCTTGAATGATGGCCGCATCCAACTGGTCGTTGAACCCGCAGACACCGCCTACAGTTATACATTGTATCCGGGTGCTCTTGCCAATAGCAATGGTTTATTTCAATCATTGAGTGAAAACAATTATACCATTATTGTGAGCGACCAAAAAGGATGTGCAGATACCACGAGCGCCAGTATTACTGAACCCCTTCCCTTGCTCTTTACGGAAATCACCACGGAGCCTCTTTCATGCAATAAGCAAAATGGCAGAATATTTGCGAAGAGCAATTATACCGACAGTGTGAAATACGTATTAACGCCGGGTTTAAAAATCAGTTCGGCCGGACTGTTTGAAAACCTTTTTGAAGGTATGTATACCCTTACCTTGCACAATGAGAATGGATGCGAAATCGACACCACATTGTACATCGGTGTAAAGCCTCCCGATTTTTTCATTTCTACAACACATGAAGATCTGCGCTGTTTAGGTAAGGGCTACGAAGGATCAGCACAGGTGTATACCCAGGGAGGGATTCCCCCGTTTACTTATTTGTGGAGTTCGCAACCACCCCAAACTGATCCAATTGCCAACAATTTATATTACGGCGACTATGTGATTTCTGTGACGGATGCCAGCGGTTGTGAGGTAAAAGATACCGTGACCATATTGCCCGGAAATTGTTGCGAACAAATTTATATTCCCAATGCCTTTACCCCCAATGGCGATGGGGTGAATGACGAATGGAAAATCACGACCAGCACGGGAATGAATATTAAACAGTTTGCCGTTTTTAACCGTTGGGGTGAAATGGTTTGGAAGGGACACGATCAACGCCATTTCTGGGATGGAACGCATAAAGGCGAAGCCGCTACATTAGGCACTTATTTTTATTTGTTGCGATATCAATGTTTAAGCGATGGTCAAACCTATACTCTAAAGGGTGATATTCATTTGCTTCGGTAGGTATTTTAATTCTTCATACCTCACTTCCCATAGCGCTGAATAAGCGTTCCTTATTTCCCTTTCGTTTAGTACTTTTGTCGCATGCGCAATATCAAGATTATTGAAGTAAAATCTGAGATC
Organism: Chitinophagaceae bacterium; assembly: GCA_016786845.1. GTDB lineage: Bacteria > Bacteroidota > Bacteroidia > Chitinophagales > Chitinophagaceae > OLB11. The sequence continues at coordinate 120,177 of JAEUVB010000012.1, forward strand.
GGAGCCGGCACACGAGGGGCCAGTTTAGGTATAGATGCCCTCAAAATCGCAGCCCTCGACTTTATGAGTAATTTTTTCGTCAATTTCCCGAGCGATGTAGTGGAGACCGAAAACAAATTACTGTACGAACCGGTTGAAAGTCCTTATGCGAAGAGGATCAGGGGGATTAAGAATATGTATGAAAGAATAGCTAAGAATGTTGAAAGCAATTTGAAATCGGGATTATTTCCTTTGGTTCTAAGCGGCGATCACAGTAGTGCTGGCGGTACCATTGCCGGCATTAAAATGGCGAAGCCCAAAAGCCGGTTGGGCGTCATTTGGATCGATGCCCATGCTGATATCCATTCTCCATACACTACGCCCAGCGGCAATATGCATGGCATGCCCCTGGCTATTTCCTTAGCTGAAGACAATAAAGATTGTCAGGTCCATCATCCGGATGAGCAAACCGTAAAAGTTTGGAACGAACTGAAGAAACTGGGGAATATTTCACCTAAGATACTGCCTGAAGATTTAGTCTATATCGCGGTTCGTGACATTGAAAAAGAAGAAGAGTATATATTGAAAAAGCTGGGCGTGAAAATGATACCGGTTTCTGAAGTGAGAAAGAAGGGTGTGGAACATGTGGTACGCCAGGCCTTACTTACCCTGCAACAATGTGACGACATTTATGTATCTTTTGATGTAGACAGTTTGGACAGCAGTATCTCCCGCGGCACGGGCACACCGGTCCCCAACGGACTTCGTGAACGTGAAGCTGAAGATATTTTAGCGAGTCTGATGCAGAATCATAAAATCTGTTGTTTTGAAATCACGGAAGTGAACCCAACGCTGGATAAGGAAAATTTGATGGCTGAGATCGCTTTCAATATTCTGCAACGCAGCGTCAATATTTTACTGATCAATTAATTTATCCTAAGTCATCTACATGTTTGCATCCCTTACGGACATCCTACGTTGTCCTGTCACCAAAGAAAAATTAACGCTGGAAGTCCTGTCTACCGGACAAAAAACATATGAAGGGGTTTCTACCGAAATCATTTTTAATGGCATATTACGTTCCAAAGATTTTATATACCCGGTCATCGATGGCATACCCCGACTTATTGTTGAAGCTTTTCGCGACTATCGTGATTTTTTAAAATTACATGCGAAAGATTTCAATACCTATGAAGCATCTATTGAAAAGAATTATGCAGGCTTGTTGAAGTTTGTAACGAAAAAAAATGCAAGAACGAAGAAGAGCTTTTCGCAGGAATGGGGATTGTTTAATTACGAAGAAGATAAAGTTTGGGATGCCGATACGGAGGGCATGCTGCAACGTTTTTTGCAAGAGAATGACGAAAGCAAGGAAAGTCTGAAAGGCAAATTAATCCTGGATGCAGGTTGCGGAAACGGACTGCTGAATCAGCGCATTGCCGCTTGTGGTGCCACGATCATCGGCATGGATTTTAGCCAGAGCATACTAAGGGCTTTCCAAAAAAATGATCAAAAGAATGCCATCTTCATACAAGGTGATGTACAATTTCCGCCGGTGGCCTTTGAAGCGTTCGATATCGTACACAGCAGTGGCGTGCTCATTTGTACCACCAACAGCGAACTGACATTTTCTTGTCTTGAGCCTTGCGTGAAACCAGGTGGCAAGATCAGTGTATGGCTATATCATCCAAGAAAGGATTTCATCCACAATTGTTTTAATTTCCTGAGAGAGTATACGTCTAAATTGCCCATTAAGCTTCAATACTATTTATACACCCTCACTATTTTACCCATCAGCTTTGTTATCAAACGATTGAAAGGCAACAAACAAAATCGGAGAGAAATGATGATTGATATCCTGGATTGGTTTTCGCCGGAATTCAGATGGGAACATGAGCATGACGAAGCTGCAGCATGGTATTACAAACGAAACTACAGAGATGTAAAAGTGACGACGAATGAGATGTTCGGTTTTAATATTATTGGATATAAGCAATCCTAATTATTAAAAGCTGCACTCTAATCTTTAGACTTCAAGACCGCATTATAGATTGCCGAAATTTGAAGTCCAACTTCCCGGTAACCATATTTCGATTGTGCCTTAGTGGATATTTCTTGTGTATTGAATTCATGATACTGATTCATCATTTCATTCATCTTTTTTGCAAGGGCAGCCACATCACCCGGTTCTGTTTTCAAACCATTGCCTTCATCTACTAATTCTTTCACCCCTCCCACATTCGTAACGATTACGGGTTTGCCACTACAGAGTGCTTCGAGAACGACGCAGGACTGACTTTCCGTATCGCTAAAGATGATTAATGATTGGGAAGCCTGCATTTGTTCGGCGACCGCTTCGTAAGGCATGACACCTTTAAAGAATATGAATTTTTCATTGAGCTTCTTATTTTTAGCCAGGGTTCTATATTCTTCCACGATATCACCCACAAAGACCAATTCAAAATCCTGACGTTCCCGACGAAGCAAATCGACGGCCTCAATCATCCCGCCCACATTTTTCAGCGGAATCATATTGGATATATGTAAAAAGCGGAATACGCTTTTTCGATCTGTATTTTTGAAATGAAACAAAGAGGTATCCACAACATTGGGAACGACTTCAAAAGCTTTTTGAATCACCCATCGGTTCATGTCCTCGCCGAGGCTATGGCTTACTGTCAAGAGCTTATCGGCATTCCGAACCACCATACGCGTCATCCATCTGAAAAAGACAGAGCGCGTTTTATAATGATCATTCAAGTAGGGATTATATATCCCGTAATGTTCGGTGACCACATAAGGAATATTATACATCCACTTAAACAGCAAAGCCATCACACCTGCCTTAATAGGCACCTGTACATGAATCAGATCCGGTTTTCCATAGGTTTGAATATATAATTTTAAAAATCGGATATGGCCCAGGAGATAACGGGCCAATCCCATGAGTTTTGATAAACCGGATTGTCCCGGAACGTAATTATACCGGATCACCTCCTTGAGATGGCCATTTTCACGAATGGATTCTTTGCCTGCCAGTTTAGGATCTGTGGTTTTGTGAATATAGAATAATGTAACGGGTGTAATGAGTGCCGTAGCCTGAGCCTGACGTTGTATAAAATCACCCACATAAGCATCCTCTTCATTTGGATACCAGCTACAGAGCCATAAAACTTGAATACTTTTCTTCATTAAAAAAACACCTGCTCAAATGTAAAGAGCAGGTGTTTTGAAATCAAATATTTATTTAGGACTGTTTTATCGAACCAGGATCACATCACCCTTCTTCACATAGATTTGACCATCGGTGAGACATCGGTATTGGAAGATCCAGTAGAAGGTATTCAAAGATTCCGCTTCTGACCTATAATTACCATCCCATCCTGCACGGAAGTCGGTGGTACTCCAAACTCGATTACCCCAACGATCATAGATCGCAAACGAAATCAATTCAATACCGGCACTGGTAGATACTCTGAAGACATCATTCTTGCCATCACCATTCGGCGAGAAGGCATTTGGAACAAATACTTCTTCACAACAAGGTCCGGGCTGTATGTACACAGAATCCTTCGCTTCACAACCGGCCGCATCAATGACGTTGACATAATAGTATCCAAAATATAATCCATCCACTCGCTGAGTCGTTTGAACCGGCTCTGTGGTCCAATTATAGGTGAGCGGCAGTTGACCTCCGGTTACCACAGCTTCGGCCCAACCTTCATTACCCTTGCCAAAACAAGTCAGATCATGTTTGGTGATGGCCAACGACATCGGATTCACCGGCGGATCAATCGTAATGGTACTATCGAAATGACAACCTGCAGAATCCGTAATGGTTAATGTATAAATTCCTTCATGCAGGTCAGAGAAATATCCAATTTTATTCATTTGCAGACCAGGACGTAAATAGTATGTATAGTCGCCATGACCACCTGATCCGGTGACGATAATTTTACCGTTGCTTGCGTTGACACAATAGATTGGGTTCACGATTAGCGCACTGAAATATACTTTTTCCGGATTTGGCAAGACGAAGAGGCTGTCTTTTTTACATCCCAATGCATCGGTGATGGTAATGAGATAAGTGGCAGCTCCTAAATTATTATACACTCCGGTCACCTGTGGATTACCTGTATTCAGTTGATAACTCAAATTACCGACACCTCCGCTGGCTTTCACTTCCAGGCTACCGTCTTGATCACCAAAACATTTTGGCAATGTAAAGGTGATTTCATCGATGATAATTTCAGGATTTTCAAGAACAGAAACCGTAGTGGTAGCGGTACAGTTGCTGGCATCTGTAGCCGTAACCGTATAGACGCCGGCTTGAAGACCGGTAAAGAATCCGACAGTTCCTTGAGCGCCAATTGCCGGCATAATACTAAAGGTTATGGCGCCGGTACCACCGCCAGCGATGACCGTGATTGTTCCTGTACTATCGCCATGGCATGTAATATCCTGATGATAGACTTGATCAAAATAGACTGCAGTTGGTTGATTGATGTATTGGTTATTCATCACCACATCACACTGATTGGAATCAGTAACCACCACCGTATACATGCCTATCGTAAGGGTATTAAAGAGTCCGGTGGTGTTTGATTGTCCACCCGGATTTATCGTATACAGATAAGGCTGAACACCTCCTGAAGCGATCACTTCAATAATTCCGTTATTACCTCCGAAGCAAGTCACATCTTGTTTATCCACCAAGGTCAGTGACAATGGTGTAGGTTCGGATAGTGTAAATTGTGTACTTGTGCTACAATTATTGATATCACTCACGGTAACGGTATAAGTATTTACCGGCAAACCGGTAAATGCACCATTCGTATTGCTGCTGTTCATCGGAGCAATCGTATAAGTATAGGTGGATCCAGTACCACCGGTTCCGGAAACGGTAATCGTACCGTTGGAATCGCCGCTACATAAAACATTTGTTGAAGCTGTCGCACTGAAGGCAATCGGAGTTGGATCAACAACCACTACCGTGGTTACGAAGGCACAACTGTTTGCATCTAATACATTGATAGTATATGTGTTGCCGGGCAGGTTATTGAAATTACCATTAGCGTTATTTTGGTTTGTTGGCTGAAGATTGTAATTCAACGCACCAGTACCACCGGTGCAACTGATAGAAATAGAACCATTATTATAGCCATGACATGAAACATTGTTTGATGACAAATTCACCAAGGTAATAGCAGGCGGATTATAAACAATCAAGGTTGTAGACTTCGTGCAATTATTTGCATCTGTAACCGTAATCGTATAGGTATTACCATTCAGATTGAAGAAATCTCCGGTCGGGTTGGTTACATTACCCGGTTGAAGTGTATACATCAAGGTACCTGTACCTCCCGTAGCTTGCGTGGTGATAATTCCATCGCCAGCACCAAAGCAGGTCACCGGCGTAGAGATGGCTTGTGTAAACACAATTGATTGTGGTTGCGAAACAAAGATTGCCGTGGTTAGCGAGCAACCATTGGCATCGATGGCGGTGATGGTATAGGTTGCATTACCCATCAGGTTACTAAAATTGCCCGGAGGTGTAAAGGTGGCGCTCGGATTACTTGTGAAAGTAACAGTACCAAAACCACCGGTAGTTGAAACGTCAATTGATCCATTTCCTGCACCACTGCAAAGAGATCCGCTTGCGGTCACACTATCGAATTGCAATACCGGAGGCTGTGAGACGGTCATGACAGCCGTGACGCTGCAACCGTTGATATCCGTTGCGGTCATGGTATAGTTATTGGCTGCAAGACCTGTAAAGTTACCTACCGTATTGGTTTGATTGATCGGTTGAAGATTGTAGTTGATGACACCCGTACCACCACTGATCATCACATTTACAGTACCTGTACTTCCGCCAAAACACAATACATCGGTTACCGTTGCATTGCTAATTACAGGGCCATTTGCTGTTGAGATATTGAATACACTGCTGCCGGTACACCCATTACCATCTTTGACGGTAACAGTATAGGCACTTGCGCACAAATTACTAAAGACGAAAGAAGATTGATAGGCTCCACCGTTCAAGCTATAGGTATATACACCCGATGTACCGCCACTAGCCGTCACAGTTGCAGAACCGTCGCATCCAGGAATACAAGAAGCATTGGTGAGACTCACATTAGAAATCGTAGGTGAAGGTTGAGTCAATACGGATATGATGCTTGTTGCCGAACAACTATATGCATCCGTTACACTGACGGTATAGGTATTTGCAGCAAGTCCGGTTAAAACATTTGAAGATTGACCGACTCCGACACCAGAATTATAACTGTATGGCAAGGTTCCACCAGAAGCAGTAATGGTGATTGTACCGTCTCCACCGGGGATACAAGTGGTTGGAGTAGCCACAGCTGCATTGATTGTTGGCGAATTCGGTGCTACAATGGTATGAACTGCGCTGGTCGTACAGCCATTAGCGTCTTCTAAAGTGATCGTATAGGTACCCGCATTGAGGTTATTGAATACATTAGAAGATTGGGTGCCGGAACCTATACTATAGCTATAAGATGGCGTACCGCCCACTGCAGTGACCGTCATAGATGCATCGCTTCCCGGTACGCAAGTTGGCATGGTATTCGTCACATTGGTGATTTGAACCGAAGCCGGTTGAATAATGGTAACCTGGGTTAAACTGGTACAACTATTTTGATCGGTGGCAGTAATGGTATAGGTACCTGCAGCCAATCCGTTAAAATTACCGGAAGTATTGGTTTGATTAACCGGCTGGATAGTGTAACTATAATTTCCTACCCCACCGGCAGCAGTTACTGAGATTGTACCATTCGTACTATTACTGCAACTCACACTGGTATTGGAAACAGAAGACCAACTTACAGGACTAGGTTGAGTGATCGTAAGGGTAGTAATAGAAGTACAATTATTCTGATCAGTCGCTGTTACCGTGTACACATCAACACCCAAGTTTGAGAAATTACCGGACGCACTTGTTTGATTACCCGGTTGAAGAGAATAATTGAACGTACCCGTACCGCCTGCAGCACTCACACTTATGGTACCGGAAGTACCTCCATTGCATAATACATTTGTAGAGGTAGCATTTGTCCATGTGATGGCCGGAGGCTGATTGACTATTATTGTGGTACTGACTGAGCAACCGCTTTGATCCGTTGCGGTAACAGTATATACATTCGCACCAAGTCCGGAATAGAGCCCTGTTGTATTATTCTGATTTAAAGGTTGTAAAGTATAGTTGATTGAGCCAGCACCACCTGTTGCAGATACAGTAATGGTTCCATTCGAGCCACCATTACAAGTTGGATTTGTTGCATTCGCCGATGAAATGACCGGCCCATTGGGTGTGGTAATACTATGTATGGATGTGGCAGTGCAACCATTTGCATCTGTAACGACTACTGTATAAATGGCTACACCTAAATTTGAAAACACATTTGAAGATTGGGCACCGCTTCCGATATTGTAACTTAAGGCAGGAGTGCCTCCGGTAGCCGTGATCGTCATAGTGGCGTCACCTCCAGGTATACAACTTGGTACCGTGCTCGATATATTTGAGATGACGATAGGCGCCGGAGCGGTAATGCTTAAAGTCGTTTGAGTGGTACAACTGTTTTGATCAGTAGCAGTAATCGTATACACACCAACACTTAAGCCCGTATAGTTACCGGTTGCATTTGTTTGATTGAGTGGTTGCAAATTATAAGTGACCGTTCCGGTACCACCTGCAGCCGACGTTGAAATGCTACCATTACTTCCGCCATCACATAATACATTCGTAGAAGTAGCAGAGGTCCAATTCAACACGGTAGGCTGGGTAATAGAAATTGTTGTGGTTGTACTACAATTATTCTGGTCGGAAGCTGTAATGGTATATGTGTTCACACCCAAACCGGCGAACAAACCATTGGTATTGCTCATATTACCGGGTTGTAATGTATAATTCAAAGACCCCACTCCGCCGGATGCGGTTACAGAGATACTACCATCTAATCCACCATTACAAAGAATATTCGTACTAGAAGTTAATCCCCAATTGATTGGCGTAGGTTGTGATACGATCAGGGTAGTACTCACCACGCATCCATTTTGATCGGTAGCGGATACGGTATAAGTATTAGCTCCTAAACCGGTATATTGGCCAGAAGTATTCGTGAGATTTGACGGTAATAATGTATAGGTAATGGCACCTACTCCACCGGCAGCAGTGACATTGATACTTCCATCTGAGCCACCATTACAACTTGTACCGGTTGCATTCGCTGAAGTAATTGCAGGTGCATTTGGCGTGGTAATGGCTTGAGTGGTATTTGTTGTACAACCGTTGGCATCAGTTATTGTTACGGTATATACTGAAGAACCAAGGTTGTTAAAAATATTTGATGCCTGAGCCGCGCCACCAATACTATAGGTATAGGCCGGGGTTCCTCCTGAGGCAGTGATCGTCATAACGGCATCATTACCCGGCACACAGCTTGGCGTAGTATTGGTGATATTCACAATTTGAAGCGGTGTTGGCTCTGAAATATTGAGTACTGCAATCGAAGTACAATTATTCTGATCCGTTGCGGTGACGGTGTAAGTCCCCGCAGTCAAACCGGTATAATTTCCTGTGGCATTGGTTTGATTGCCGGGCTGGAGATTATAGCTCATCGTGCCGGTTCCGCCAATGGCTGTAGTACTGATGGTACCGTTGTTACCACCGTTACAGAGCACATTGGTAGCCGTGCTGGTTGTCCAGGATATCACATTAGGTTGAATGATATTCACTGTAGTAACCAGGGTACAGTTATTCTGATCAGCAGCCATTATCGTATAGGTATTAACACCCAGATTATTGAAGGCACCTGTTGTATTCGTTTGACCGAGCGGTTGCAACGTATAGTTCATCGTACCGGTTCCGCCGCTAGCCGTGATATTGATACTTCCATTGGCACTACCATTACAAAGTACATTGCTTGATGAAGATGTTACCCAATTAATCAAAGCCGGTTGAACGATCACCAAACTGGTACTCACGGCACAACCATTAATATCTGTTGCGGTTACCGTATAAGTGTTTGCACTTAAACCGGTATAGTTTCCTGTTGAATTCGTTTGGTTCGTAGGTTGCAGCAGATAGGAGACAGCTCCGGTTCCACCGGATGTCATTACTGAAATTGTACCATCATTCAGACCGTTACAACTTACATCGGTAGAAATTGCTGAAGTAATCAGCGGTGCATTCGGAGTAATGATACTTTGTATGGTCGTTACTGAGCATCCGTTGGCGTCTGTTACCACAACAGTATAAGTCGCTGCCCCTAAATTATTGAATACATTTGAGGCCTGCGAACCTGTTCCGATATTATAATTGTAACCCGGTGTGCCACCGGCAACACTAATCGTCATACTGGCGTCGTTACCGGGAATACAAGAAGGTATCGTATTGCTAACCCCTGAAATCACCAATGCACTAGGTTCAGTGATTGTAAGCGTTGTGACGGTTGTACAACTATTCTGATCCATTGCTGTGACAGTGTAAACACCCGCTGCCAATCCCGTATACGCACCTGTGGTATTGGTTTGTCCCGATGGCTGTAGTGTGTAGTTTATCGTTCCTGTACCACCGGCAGCAATCGCATTTACAGTACCTGTGGTTCCACCATTACACAAGATATTAGTTGCACCGGCCGATGACCATACCAGTGCCGCAGGCTGAGTAATATTAACTACCGTAGTGATGCTACAACCACTTTGATCTGTTGCGGTAATGGTATACGTGTTGGCGGTCAGATTATTAAACACACCACCGGCGTTACTTACATTACCCGGCTGAAGCGTATAGTTCAGTGCGCCTGTCCCACCTGTTGCGACAGCTGAAATCATACCATTATTTCCTGCGTTACACAAAATATTGGTGGATGATCCTAATCCCCAGCTGAGTGCCGGCGGTTGAGAAATAATTAAAGTGGTACTTACTGCACAACCATTTTGATCGGTTACGGTAACTGTGTATGTATTGGCACCTAAACCGGTATATATCCCTGTCGTGTTACTTTGATTCGTTGGTTGAATATTATAGTTCAGTATACCCACACCACCGGAAGCGGATACGCTAATGGAACCATTATTATTTCCATTACAATCGATAGCGGTTGAATTAGCAGAGTTGATGACCGGAGCATTCGGTGTCGTGATACTATGAACTGTTGTCACTGTACAACCATTGGCATCGGCAACCGTAATGGTATAAGAAGCCGCACCAAGATTGGCGAACAGATTGGATGATTGTGATGCACCGCCAATACTGTAGGAATAAGGCGCAGTTCCACCGGTTACACTGATAGTCATATTAGCGTCATTACCCGGAATACAAGTTGGAATTGTATTCGTCACATTGGTAATATTAAATGGTGATGGCTGAGTAATGTTGAAAGTGGTAGAAAATGAACAATTGTTGATATCGACTGCGGTTACCGTATAAACTCCGGCGGTTAATCCTGCAAAATTACCGGTTGTATTTGTTTGATTACCCGGTTGCATAGTATAATTCAAAGTGCCTGTACCACCTGTAGCGATCGCAGTAATATTTCCATTGCTTCCGCCACTACATAACACATTCGTTGCTGTAGTAGTGAGCCATGTTAGTGCATTCGGTTGATTAATCGTAATAACCGTCGTTACACTACAACCATTTTGATCGGTTGCAGTTACTGTGTATGCATTGACATTTAGGTTCACGAATGATCCTGTATTATTGGTCTGATTACCCGGTGCAAGGTTATAAGTAATACTACCTGTTCCCCCACCTGCGACCACGGTAATGGTGGCATCGCTGCCTCCATTGCATTTCACATCGGCTTGAGCTGTGGAGAGCCATAGTACCGGTGTTGGCTGAGTAATGATCAAGGAGGTGCTGACAGCACAACCATTTACATCAGTGGCGGTAATCGTATACGTGTTGGCGGCCAATCCACTAAAGATTCCACTGGCGTTATTTTGATTTGATGGCTGCAGGTTATAATTAATTGCTCCAGTTCCTCCGCTGGCAATCACCGTAATTGTTCCATTACTTAATCCGTTGCAACTTACATTGGATACAACAGCCGAGGTGAAGGTCGGTGCATTCGGAGTCACGATACTGTGTATGGTGCTATTGGTACAGCCGTTGGCATCAGTTACAATAATGGTATATGTCGCTGATCCTAATCCGTTAAATGTATTAGCGGATTGCGCAGTACCGCCAATGCTGTAACTGTAGGCGGCAGTACCTCCGGATACCGATATGGTCATGGAGGCATCATTACCCGGAATACAACTTGGAATCGTATTGGTCACATTGGTAATTTGTAACGGTGTGGGTTCCGTAATGGTAACAACTGTGGATGAGGTACAGTTATTTTGGTCCGTTGCCGTAATCACATAGGCTCCGGCCGTCAGGTTACTATAACTTCCACTTCCATTAGTCAAATTACCGGGTTGCAGCGTATAGCTCATCGAACCTGTTCCACCTGTTGCAGTGGAATTGATGGAGCCATTATTACCACCATTACAAAGGACATTTGTAGCATTGACGGAAGACCAAACGATAGCCCCGGGCTGAGTAATGGAAAGTATCGTGCTGATACTACAATTATTTTCATCCACTGCGGTAATCGTATAGCTATTCACACCTAAGTTGAGATATACACCGGTGGTATTGGTTTGATTACCCGGTTGTAAAGTATAATTAATCGCACCGGTCCCTCCTGAAGCGCTGGTACTAATCGAACCATTTGTGCCACCGTTACACAATACGTTGGATGCGGTTGCTGAAGTCCAACTCAGTGGCGACGGTTGAGAAATAATTAAAGAAGTACTTACCGCGCAGCCATTGATATCCGTTGCGGTAACCGTATATGTATTTGCATTAAGGCCTGAAAAAGAGCCTGAAGAATTGGATTGAGCACCGGGTTGCAAACTATAAGTAATGGCACCTGTGCCACCGGTGGCCGTAACAGAAAGGGTTCCATTTGAACCACCATTACAAGTTACATCGGTTGTGTTTGTAGAAGAAATGACCGGAGCATTGGGTGTCACAATATTATGAATAGTAGTTGTTGTACAACCGTTAGCGTCCGTTACTAAGACCGAATACGTTGCAGCACCAAGATTACTAAATACATTAGAAGATTGAGCAGAACCACCGATACTGTAGTTATAGGCCGGAGATCCACCGGAAACAGTAATGGTCATGATCGCATCATTCCCGGGTATACAGCTTGGAATGGTGTTGGTTACATTTGTAATCAACAAAGGTGTTGGTTGTGTGATATTCACCGTAGTTGTGATAGAACAATTATTCTGATCCACGGCTGTTATCGTATAAACTCCTGCTGTTAGTGCATTATAACCGCCGGTAGTATTTGTTTGATTGGCAGGTTGTAGTGTAAATGAAACTAAACCGGTGCCACCAACTACTGAAGCGTTAATTGTTGCAGTATTTCCGGCATTACATAACACATTGGTTTTAACTACGGATGACCAACTTAAAACCGGAGGTTGAGTAATCGCCACGGTTGTGGTCAAACTACAGTTGTTTTGGTCCGTTGCAGTTATCGTATAAATATTGACGCTTAGGTTGGTATAACTTCCTGTTGTATTCGTTTGATTCGTTGGCTGAAGGGTATAACTGATCGTTCCTGTTCCACCACTTACCATGCCATTAATGGTTCCATTATTATTACCATTACAAAGCACATTGGTTGAAACGACATTGGACCACGTTAGAACCAGTGGCTGATTAACGATTAAGGTCGTACTCACCGCACAACTATTGATATCGGTAGCTGTAACTGTATAGGTATTAGCCACAAGTCCGGTATAGGCTCCGGTTAAGTTCGTTTGATTGGTTGGCTGAAGATTGTACGTAATTACACCTGTACCTCCCGTAGCTGTAACAGAAATGGTTCCATTGCTTCCACCATTACAACTCACAGGGGTCACATTGGCCACAGTGATCAAAGGTGCATTTGGCGTAACGATGCTTTGAATGGTCGTCGCCGTACAACCGTTAGCATCAGTGACAGTAATATTATATGTAGCTGCTCCCAAACTATTAAAAGTTCCGGATGACTGCCCTGCCCCACCAATACTATAACTATATGTTGGTGTACCTCCTGCAGCAATGATAGTCATGTTGGCATCATTACCCGGAATACAACTTGGCACCGTATTGGTCACTGAAGTGATAACCAAAGGTGTCGGCTGGGTGATATTTAAGGTGGTTGTAATGGAGCAGTTATTCTGGTCAGTCGCCGTTACGGTGTATACACCGACCGAGAGTCCGCTAAAGCTACCTGTTGCATTCGATTGAGCTCCCGGCTGTATGGTATAGTTTATCGTTCCGGTACCACCGACCGCACTACTTGTAATGCTACCTGATGTACCTCCATTACACAAGACATTGGAAGATGTAGCTGAAGACCAATTGAGCACCGGTGGATTGAGTAAAGTGATGATGCTGCTCGTTGTACAATTATTAGCATCTGTCGCTACAATTGTATAGGTACCGGATGTGGTTGAATAGGGTGATGTATGTGGCACCCCATTGACGGTATAGTTGATTGTACCCGTACCTCCGGTCGCATTAAAGCTGAGTGTACCGGTATTACCATTACAAAGTGGATTAACCCCGCTCGCGGATAGATTCAAAGGAGAAGGAACTGTGATGGTAAGCACTGTACTTTTTGTACAATTGTTTGCATCTGTCGCGATGATGGTATATGTTCCCGCGGAGACAGAATAAGGTGAAGTTTGTGCCACACCGTTGACGGTATAGGTTTTAGAACCCGTTCCTCCGGTGGCACTGAATGTAAGTGTACCATTATTGCCGCTACACAATGGATTAGTAGCCGTTGCTGAGAGAGTGATAGCTGATGGTACAGTTATCGTGATGATACTACTTGCCGTGCAATTATTTGCATCCGTGGCCACAATGGTATAAGTTCCTGCAGCAGCAGAATAAGGAGATGTTTGCGCTACTCCATTGACTGTATAAGTTTTACCTCCGGTACCACCGGTAGCGCTAAACGTAATGCTACCATTATTCCCATTACACAAAGGATTAACCACAGATGCAGACAAGTTCACCGGTGTAGGAACAGTAATACTTAAAATCGTACTTGCTGTGCAGTTATTGGCGTCTGTAGCAACGATAGTATAAGTGCCAGCAGATGCGCTGTAAGGGGATGTTTGAGTCACCCCATTCACAGTATACGTTTTGGTACCTGTACCACCCGTAGCGCTAAAAGACAATGTTCCATTAACACCATTACACAATGGGTTGACTGCAGATGCGGTAAGACTAACCACTGTTGGTACGGCTATATTTAATACGGTACTTGTACTGCAATTATTGGCATCCGTTGCAACAATGGTATACGTTCCGGTACCTGCTGAATAAGGCGAAGTTTGAGCTACGCCATTTACGGTATAGGTTTTAGTTCCGGTACCACCCGTTGCATTAAAGGTTAATATACCATTACTGCCACTACACAAAGGATTGTTGGCCACTGCGACTAAATTAATTGCTGATGGCACAGTAATAGTAATCACACTACTGATGGTGCAACTATTAGCATCTGAAGCAACGATAGTATAAGTTCCTGCCGGAGCTGCAAAAGGAGAGGTTTGCGCCACACCATTAACCGTATACGTTTTTGAACCGGTACCTCCGGAAGCACTGAAAGTAATTGTACCGTTATTTCCATTACAAAGTGGATTCAAACCACTGGCAGCAATAGTTAAAACAGGAGGATTAACGAGGGTCACAACAGAACTGGCCGTGCAATTATTTGCGTCTGTAGCGACTATAGTATAAGTCCCGGCAATTACTGAATAAGGTGATGTTTGGGCAACACCGTTCACTGTAAAAGTTTTGCTTCCGGTACCCCCGGTTGCACTGAAGGTTAGGGTGCCATTAATTCCATTACAAAGCGGATTACTTCCGCTAGCTGTAATGGATACTGCCGTTGGAACTATGATGGTTAAAATACTACTGGATGTACAACCATTGGCATCCGTTGCAACAATCGTATAGGTACCGGCAGAAGCGGAATAAGGTGATGTTTGAGCAACACCGTTGACAGTATAAGTTTTAGTTCCTGTACCGCCGGTCGCATTAAAACTTAAAGTGCCGGTATTACCATTACACAATGGATTAGTAGCAGATGCAGTTAAACTTACAGCGGATGGAACCGTGATGGTAACGATACTACTTGCCGTGCAACTATTGGCATCTGTTGCTACAATAGTATAAGTGCCGGCAGCTGCAGCATATGGAGAGGTTTGAGCCACACCATTAACGGTATATGTCTTTGAACCGGTACCGCCTGTAGCACTGAATGTGATCGATCCGTTGTTGCCGTTACATAAAGGATTGGTTCCACCGGCTGTGAGGTTAATGGCCGATGGAACAACGATGGTCAATACACTACTCACTGTACAACTATTGGCATCCGTGGCCACAATGGTGTAAGTACCTGCTGACACACTATAAGGCGATGTATGGACTACGCCATTGACGGTATATGTTTTACCGCCGGTTCCCCCGGTTGCACTAAAGGTGAGTGTTCCGGTATTGCCACTGCATAAGGGATTGGTAGCAGATGCGGTCAGATTAATAGCACTTGGTTGTGTAATCGTAATCACACTGCTAGCGGTACAACTATTGGCATCTGTTGCTACGATGGTATACGTTCCTGCCGGAACTGCATATGGAGAAGTGTGTGCAACTCCATTCACCGTATAGGTTTTAGAACCTGTACCACCGGTGGCGCTGAAAGTAAGCGTTCCATTATTTCCGTTACAAAGTGGATTAGCTCCGCTGGCAGTTAAACTTACAGCGGATGGTGCGGTGATGGTGACGATACTGCTTACCGTACAACTATTGGCATCTGTTGCTACAATAGTATAAGTACCGGCAGCGGCAGCATACGGAGAGGTTTGAGCCACACCATTAACGGTATATGTCTTTGAACCGGTACCGCCTGTTGCACTGAATGTAATCGATCCGTTGTTGCCGTTACATAAAGGATTGGTTCCACTGGCGGTGAGGTTAATGGCCGATGGAACAACGATGGTCAATACACTACTCGCTGTACAACTATTGGCATCCGTGGCCACAATGGTATAAGTACCTGCTGACACACTATAGGGTGATGTATGGACTACGCCATTGACGGTATATGTTTTACCCCCTGTTCCCCCGGTTGCACTAAAGGTAAGTGTTCCGGTATTGCCACTGCATAATGGATTGGTAGCAGATGCGGTCAGATTAATAGCACTTGGTTGTGTAATCGTAATCACACTGCTGGCGGTACAACTATTGGCATCTGTTGCTACGATGGTATACGTTCCGACCGGAACCGCATATGGAGAAGTGTGTGCAACCCCGTTCACGGTATAGGTTTTTGTACCTGTACCTCCGGTAGCACTGAATGTAAGCGTGCCGTTATTCCCGTTACAAAGTGGATTAGCTCCGCTGGCCGTTAAACTTACTGCAGATGGCGCGGTGATAGTAACGATACTGCTTACCGTACAACTATTGGCATCTGTTGCTACAATAGTATAAGTACCGGCAGCTGCAGCATACGGAGAGGTTTGAGCCACACCATTAACGGTATATGTCTTTGATCCTGTACCACCTGTAGCACTGAATGTAATCGATCCGTTGTTGCCGTTACATAAAGGATTGGTTCCACCGGCTGTAAGGTTAATGGCTGATGGAACAACGATCGTCAATACACTACTTGCTGTACAACTATTGGCATCCGTGGCCACAATGGTATAAGTACCTGCTGATACACTATAAGGTGATGTATGGACTACGCCATTGACGGTATAGGTTTTACCGCCGGTTCCACCGGTTGCACTAAAGGTGAGTGTTCCGGTATTGCCACTGCATAATGGATTGGTAGCAGATGCGGTCAGATTAATAGCACTTGGTTGTGTAATCGTAATCACACTGCTGGCGGTACAACTATTGGCATCCGTGGCTACGATGGTATACGTTCCGACCGGAACGGCATATGGAGAAGTGTGTGCTACTCCATTCACGGTATAGGTTTTAGAACCTGTACCACCGGTGGCGCTGAAAGTAAGCGTACCGTTATTCCCGTTACAAAGCGGATTGGCTCCGCTGGCCGTTAAACTTACAGCAGATGGCGCAGTGATGGTCATTGAAGTTGTGGAGGTACAAGATAATGCATCCCCTGCGGTGACCGTATAAGTCCCGGCCGCGAGAGGTGAAAATAAGCCGGTCGAATTATTGATGGATCCGGGCATTAAATTATAAGTAATGGCTCCATTACCTGTTGCAGAAATTTGTATACCACCGTTTGTGCCACCATTACAACTTACATTCGTAATCACAGGGGCGGTAAATACCGGATTTGATGGCTGTGTGATCGTGGCAGTGCTGGTGATTGCACAATTATTCACATCTGTAGCTGTTACTGTATAGGTTCCGGTTGCCAAGCCTGTAAAAGAACCGGTTGTATTACTCGTTCCACCCGGCATTATCGAATAGGTTTTTGTTGATGTGCCGCCTGTTGCGAGCGCGGTAATCTGTCCTGTATTTGTAGCACCGCAAGGAATATTTACACTTGTCAAACTATTCCACACCAATTGAGTAGGCTGAGAAATACTGGTGGTCGCGGTTTGAGTACATCCGGCATTACTGGTAATAGTAACGGTATAGGCACCGGGTGACAAATTCGTAAAAGTTGATGGACTTGAAGTCAGCTGACTTCCTCCCGGTGAAAGAGTAAAAGTCAAAGGACTATAAGTTACAGTACCGGTTGATAAAATCGAACCGGTATTTACGCCATAACAAAGCAGGTTTGTAGGGGTTATACTTAGTGTAGGAGTAGGCTCCACATAAATGGCAATCGTGCTATCCCGAACCGGACAGCCCGGATAGGATGCCAAAACATGGTAGGTCGTCAAACTGGTAGGAGTGGCTACCACCGTTGTGCCGGTTGTAGGTGTTGTGGATCCTACAGGGGTCCAACTAAAGGTCATGTTTGAGTTAGAGGGATTCGGAATGGCTGTCAAAGTTGTACTCTGTCCCAAACAAATCGTATCGTTATTAGATACTTGATAATTCGGATAATCGAGAATGTTAATGGTTACACTATCCGTAATGGTCGTAACGCAAAGTGCACCGTAAACATAAACTTTAATCGACTCCGAACCTTCTGCCAAAGCATCCAAAACGGGTGTTATAGTAAAGGTTGTGGTCGTGCCATTCGCGGGTATCGTCAGAGAGGAAGGCAATGCATTGCAATCCACACCGACTGTAGCAGTCCCGCTATATGCAAGATTTACAACCAAAGGGAAAGGCTGGGCAACGGGTCTGGAAATAGTTACCACAGAGGGATTACATCCTTCAATGGCAAATGGATTTCCGGCCGGAAGTGAATTGGAAGAAGTTACCGTATCAATCGTGGCCACTTCGGTGGTAAAACTATTTGCCTCAAGAAATACTCCTGAATCTAAAATGTGATCGAATACGTCTGCAATGGCAAATTTCATGTGATACGTAGAACAAGGCGTTACGGGGGCTTTGGCCATAAGGGTTTGAGTGAGCCCGTCATATACAATTGATGTACCCAGTATATTATCTACATATAATGCATTATTAGGAGGAGCGCAAGGGGCAACCACAAGTCCACATGGATTCATCGTGGAATTATTGATGGTATTGATAGATACCGGGCAGCTTGTACCGGGAATAATGGCTAAATTGGTAGGTCCCGCATAACCGGGACCCGAAAGAAAAAAGGCGAAGATATCATTAAAATTAGAGCAAGTATAACTGGTATATTCTTCTGATGCAAAACGATAATTAAACTTAATCGTATCCCCGGTTGGAATGAAGTCAAATTCTAATTTACACAAATCATAAATCTGACCGGTGGCCAGAGTTGATAAGTCTGCATCACCTCCTGTAATTCCCGTATTTACACTGGCGAAAATTGAGGCTGGCGAATTCACATTCACACAACTCCCGGTGGTAAGTACCAAGCCACTATCCATGACCAAAGTGGATAAAGATGCCAAATCAAATTTTCCACTCCCATTATTACCGCAGGTTAATGTAGGATTTGTATAAATTACCCCATCTCCGACCAAGCGATCAACCATAATTGAGGCTGCTTGATTCGGTGTAACGGTCATTTGAGCCTTGGCACTGAAAGAAATCAGGCTAACAATCAAAAGGCAATAAAGTTTAAAATACGAATGTATATTTGTAATCATATATATTTGATTGATAGTCAGTCGTTTGTAAATATACTATTTTTTATATATTTTTAAAATAATAAATCCTCTAAAATCCAATGTTTTCGGGGTAAGAGTTAAAAACAAAAAGCATGCCTAAAAAAGAAAAATAGATTTTATACATTTACACCCTAAACAAAAAATCTGATGTCAACAGTGGATCTGATCATGCCCAAAATGGGTGAAAGTATCATGGAAGCAACGGTGCTTAAATGGCTTAAAAAACCCGGAGATTTCGTGAAAATGGATGAAACCGTGCTGGAAATTGCGACTGATAAAGTGGACAGCGAAGTCCCATCCACTGCCGAAGGTGTACTCACCGAAATCTTATTCAAGGAAAACGATGTGGTTCCGGTTGGACAGGTCATTGCGCGGATTAGTGCCGAAGGTGCGACCAAAGTAACTGCTCCAGCTGCTCCCTCCGTGACCTCCACACCTTCCACTTCTCCTGCCCCTTCC
This sequence comes from Chitinophagaceae bacterium, assembly GCA_016786845.1. Classification (GTDB taxonomy): domain Bacteria; phylum Bacteroidota; class Bacteroidia; order Chitinophagales; family Chitinophagaceae; genus OLB11. The sequence goes on from JAEUVB010000012.1 coordinate 139,917, forward strand.
ATTCAGGTTGCCCCTAAATCGCCATCCGAAGGAATTCCGTCCAATCGCTTTTATTCTCCTTTGGTATTGAATATTGCTGCCTCTGAAGGAATTAGTATGTCGGAGCTCGAAAATCTACCGGGTACAGGCAATGAAGGCAGGGTGACCAAGAAGGATATCATTCAATATGTTGCCAATAGAACGTCATCTGCCCAAACAATATCAACTCAACCGGCTCCGCAGCCTGTCGTTGTTCAACAGCCGACCAGTGCACCTGCAGTACCTACGAATAATTTCGCATCCGGAAATGTAGAAATCATTGAGATGGATCGGATGCGCAAACTGATTGCTGATCACATGGTTAAAAGCAAAGCGACTTCTCCCCATGTGACGAGTTTTACGGAAGCCGATGTGACCAATATTGTCAACTGGAGAAATAAAGTGAAAGGTGCATTCGAGAAAAAGTATAACGAAAAAATCACCTTTACGCCCATATTCATTGAAGCTGTGATCAATGCCATCAAAAAATATCCAATGATCAACAGCAGTTTGGAAGGAGATCGTATCATCATTAAAAAAGACATCAATATTGGTATGGCAGCCGCTTTGCCAACCGGGAATTTGATCGTACCGGTTATTAAAAACGCAGATACCAAGAATCTTTATGGCCTTACCAAAGAAGTCAATTTAATGGCCGGAAATGCCCGAGGCAACAAACTTAAACCGGATGATACACAAGGCGGAACCTTTACCTTAACCAATGTAGGCACCTTTGGCAGCCTGATGGGAACTCCAATCATCAATCAACCTCAGGTTGCTATACTTGCGGTAGGAGCGATTAAAAAGCGTCCTATGGTTTTGGAAACAGAACAAGGAGATGTGATCGCTATTCGACACATGATGTATTTATCATTAAGTTATGATCATCGAATTGTGGACGGATCATTAGGTGCCAGCTTTTTAACTGAGGTAGCCAATGAACTGGAAAGATTTGATCATCTTAGAGAAATTTAATCCTTTGCACTTAATGGGGCAATTCTATGAATATGAAAGACTATACTTTGCCTGAACTGAAAGAATTAGCTGCTAAACTATCTAATTGGGAAATAGAAGAAAATTGCCTTAGAAAAGATTTTAAATTCAAGGATTTTAAAGCAGCTATGGCCTTTATGCTGCAAGTTGCGTTCATTTCGGAAAATGCCGATCATCATCCCGAAATAATCAATATTTACAATCAGGTGATCCTCAAATTGCAAACACATACGGTTAAGTCAATGACCATAAAGGATATTGAATTAGCCGAGAAAATTGATCAAATTTCAATCTAGCATCAGGCGTTTTCTACTTCAAGCCCTTCATGAGCAAGCACCAAAGTCTCTATTGCAATTTCATTCCCATGAGCGTATAACTCAGGCCCCATATAAGATACCGGAAATGCATTTTTAACTTTCCAGCTAACTACCGGCTGATGTTGTTCGTTAAGCAATTGTATGGTGATGTCTCTTCGCTCAATAGCACTCCCCTGGCGACTATTCATCCAGTTGAAAAAATCATTATCGCCTTTCATTACACCCCTTTTCAGCGTTATTGGGCTATACTTGGTCAAGCCGGGAATCCATCGCGTAACAGGTTCCGGATCTGCTCCTTGACGGTAGGAAATGGGTTCAAAATGGATATCAAGACCCGTGACTTCGGTAAAGCCGACTTTGGCGCCACCCCACTGGACTTGAAAATGATAAACCGGTAGTAAAGCGTTTTGATTGGACATGGTGAAAAGTTTTTTTAAAATGAAAAATAAAATGACTGTTATCAACAATAAAATAATGATCATCATGACAATGAATGAATTATCCGGATCAGCCATGGCTTTGTTTTTAACAATATTAACGATTATTCAGCATACCTAAAAAAACCTATTCCGAAATTGCGCTTTTTCATTACATTTGTTCGCACAATTTTCCGCCCATGTTTCTGCTTTCCTTATCCTTGTCTTTAGTTATCGAAAAAGTCATACTGATATCGGTCATCCTCGGCGGATCTCTGGGAATTGCTATGTACAGCACTTGGGCAGAACGTAAAGTTGCTGCCGTAATGCAGGACCGTCGCGGGCCAAACAGAGCCGGACCTTTTGGACTTTTTCAACCTTTGGCAGATGGACTCAAACTTTTCATGAAAGAAGAGATCATCCCTACCTTGTCTTCTAAATTCTTATTTGTACTTGGTCCATCTTTGGCTATGTTAATGGCCCTCATGAGCAGTGCCGTAATTCCCTGGGGGCCGGATATTGTTACTTCCAATGGTACAATTAGTCTTCAGGTAGCGGATATTAACATTGGTGTGTTATTTATTTTTGGCGTGGTGAGTTTGGGTGTATATGGAATTATGTTGGGCGCCTGGGCTTCTAATAATAAATTTTCCTTATTGAGCGGATTACGTGCAGCCTCTCAAGCTATTTCATACGAATTGGCCATGGGTATCAGTCTCATAGCATTGGTGATGATGACAGGAAGCCTGAGTATGCGGGAGATTGTAGATGGTCAGCATGGATTTTGGCAAGATGGTTATTTCTCATGGAATTTTTTCAAACAACCCCTTGGCTTTCTCATATTTATCGTTTGTTCTTTCGCTGAATTAAATCGCGCTCCGTTTGATATGGCAGAATGTGAAAGTGAGTTGATTGGCGGTTACCATACAGAGTTTAGTTCCATGAAACTCGGCTTTTATCTTTTTGCTGAGTATATCAATATGTTCGTCAGCTCTGTTATCCTTAGTAGTTTATTTTTTGGTGGTTACAATTATCCGGGTATGGATTGGGTTGCTTTACATGTACCGCCAATTTTATTTTCATTGATTGGTGTAGGGGTTCTATTAGGTAAAGCCATTGGGTTTATCTTATTCTTCATGTTTATCCGTTGGACCCTTCCACGTTTCCGATATGATCAATTGATGAACCTGGGATGGAAAAGCTTAATTCCGTTAGCGCTTGTAAATATGTTGATCACCGGAGCCGTTATTTTATGGCTCAATAAATAATTTTTATTCTCTCCATGTCTCATACTATATCCACAAGAGCAAAACAAGTCGACAGACGCCCCATGACCTTCATGGAAAGTTTGTATATACCTGCCATCCTGAAAGGACTGCGTATTACTTTGGGCCATATCTTTAAAAAGAAAGCCACCATCAATTACCCCGAAGTCCAACGACCATTTAGTTCTACCTTCCGCGGACTGCATATTTTAAATCGGGATGAAGAAGGCAGAGAACGCTGTACCGCATGTGGATTATGCGCACTCTCTTGTCCTGCCGAAGCCATCACCATGGAATCTGCGGAAAGAAAACCGGGTGAAGAAATGCTTTACCGAGAAGAAAAATACGCTGCCAATTATGAGATTAATATGCTGCGTTGTATTTTTTGTGGCCTTTGCGAGGAAGCCTGTCCTAAAGATGCTATTTATCTGACTCAGACTTTTGCGCCTTCCAACTTTGACCGCAAAGGATTTATTTATAAGAAAGACGATTTACTGATCCCTTTTCCTGCCGAGACCACTCAAAAAATAGAAACCAAATAAAGACTATGGATATTCAACAGCTCGTTTTCTGGACGATCAGCCTAATCATGATTGGATGTGCTATTGGGGTTATCATGAGCCGCAATCCGATCAAAAGTGTCTTATTTCTTATCATGACCTTTTTTACGATTTCTGCCCATTATGTGATGATGAATGCTCAGTTTCTGGCAATTGTTAACATCATTGTCTATGCCGGAGCCATTATGGTCCTTTTTCTTTTTGTGATCATGCTCATGAATTTAAATGCGGATACTGAGCCGCAAAAAAATACCTTGGTCCAATTTGCAGGAGTCATTTCCGGCGGCGTCCTGTTACTCGTTTTTATTGCAGCATTAAAATCATCATTTGCAGGAATCGAAAATCAAAATATTAATCTTCAGCAAGCAAGCGATATCGGATTGATTAAAAATCTTGGACAAATGTTATTTACAAAATATGTGTTCCCTTTCGAAATTGCCTGTGTCTTGTTTCTCAGCGCCATGGTGGGTGCCGTGGTTCTGGGCAAAAAAGAAAAAGAACTCGGCCAGACAAGCGAGTTATAATATAATGATCCTTCTTGCAGCTGTTTCATCGGCCGATTAATAGCCTAAACTACGCATGATTTGCTCCAAGTCCCTCTCCTCTTCAGGGTCATAGTTTGCGTTTAAATTGATCCCGTTTAATTTAGCCCATGACTGATAATACGCAGCCGTTACAGGATTTTTCAATTCCTTTACGATGGCATAGCAATTGGTCTGCAATTGACGATTGATTAGTTTCACCAACAATCTGCCTTGCGTGATATTAAGTGCGCTTAATTTATCCTCAAAATTCTCTTTGATTTCCGCTTCCCTGGTCTTGATATATTTTTTTCTTGCCTTACGGCTCATCTGGTCAGTAACCTCGTCTATTTCCCGAAACAATGAAACTGCTGCATTCACATAAGGCATCACCATTTTCACATAATGTTTGAGTTGATTATATCTGTAACGTGCCGTGTCATTTGCAAAATGACGCGTATCTAAGATTACTGCCTCATTGAGCTGCACATGATATTCAGGCTGCCCATTCGCATTCGATGGTGCAATGGTCGGAAAATTCTGTTGCGCAAACCCATTCAAACAACACATACACAATATAAATAGGGCCTTTTTCATGTTCAGTAATTTATGTTGACAAATTTAAACGATCGGCATGTCTGAAATCGTTAATTAATTCCTTAGGTCGTAGTATGTTTGCCGTATAAATTATGTTCAACCAAGAACTTCAAGTTGCTATTTTAGACAACAATATTCGCATTGCATATACAGAACATGGCCAACGTAAGCACGAAACCATACTTTTCATACATGGTTTGGCCAATTACCTAAGAGTATGGTCGTGGAATATTGCCGGATTAGAAAACCACTTTCATTGTATCGCGATCGATCTGCCCGGCAATGGCTTTTCTTCCCGGGGCGACTATCCCTATGATATGGAATTTTTTGCTGAAACATTATTTGAATTCTGTGAAAAAACCAACTTAAAAAAAGTGATTTTAGCCGGGCACTCCATGGGTGGACAAATCGCGATGACCATGGCCTTAAAATATCCGGAACTGGTCAATTCCCTGCTACTATTTGCGCCGGCCGGATTCGAATATTATACACCTCAGGAAGCTTTATTGTTTAAAAGTGCCATCACCTTGGGCGACTTTTTGAATATGGACGAAGTGCATATTTCCCAATCCATCAATTCATCCTTTTTCCGACAAAACAAAATTTCTGCTCAAATCATTAAAGATCTGAATGACATCATAAAATCGAATGATCGAGGCCCTTACCGGAAAATGCTGGACAGGTGCATGAATGCCATGCTCAACGATCAATGGTTTTATAAATTGCCGAAATTACCCCAACCGGCATTGGTGTTTTTTGGCGAACGGGATATGCTCATTCCAAATCGATTTCTACATCCGGTCAGTACTAAAGAGATCGGCGAAAAGGGCGTAGCTCAAATGCAAAATGCCCGCCTGATCACCTATCCCGATACCGGGCATTTTGTACAGATCGAGGCATTTGAATCAGTCAACAAAGAGATTCTCAATTTACAGCAAGGCTGCTAATATGCTTTCCGGTACTTCGTTTTTTCATCATACCTTTTTAAACACACCGGCCTTCAATCCCGAAAAGAATAATCCCATTCCGGGTACAAAAAGACTCATTTTAACATCCTCCGCCGGCCCTCTGCACCATTGGGATTCAGGTGAAATTCATAAATTCCCAAGAAATAAAAATAAATATTTTTCATTTGTTGATAATATCTTCTAACTTCGCAAACGCCTCAATTTGGCTGTATTTATATGGGATTATTCAACTTTTTTACACAAGATGTGGCCATCGATTTGGGCACAGCCAATACACTCATTATTCATAATGATCAGGTGGTGGTAGATGAACCCTCCATCGTAGCCGTTGACCGAACGACCAATAAAATCATTGCCGTTGGTAAACGTGCCATGATGATGGACGGAAAAGTACACGAAAATTTAAAAACCATTCGTCCATTAAAGGATGGAGTTATTGCCGATTTCAATGCCGCAGAAGGCATGATTCGCGAAATGATCAAACTCATTTACCCCAAAAAGCCTCTTTTCGCTCCAAGTTGGAGAATGGTGATATGCATTCCTTCGTCCATTACCGAAGTAGAAAAGCGTGCCGTACGAGATAGTGCCGAGCAAGCCGGAGCCAAAGAAGTTTACATGATACATGAACCTATGGCTGCTGCTTTAGGTATTGGGATTGATGTTGAGGAACCTACCGGTAATATGGTCATTGATATTGGAGGTGGAACCACCGGCATTTCTATCATTTCTTTATCCGGTATTGTATGCGATGAAAGTATACGTATTGCCGGTGATGAATTTACGGCAGATATTATTGAAGCTATGCGTCGCTATCACAGTTTGTTGATTGGTGAACGTACCGCAGAACAAATCAAAATTCAGGTAGGCAGTGCTCTGAAAGAATTAGAAACACCTCCGGATGACGTGGCTGTCAATGGGCGAGATTTAGTGACAGGAATACCAAAGCAAATTATGGTTTCATACCAGGAAGTTGCTGATGCCTTGGACAAATCCATCTTTAAAATCGAAGAGGCTGTCTTAAAAGCATTAGAAAAAACGCCACCGGAATTAGCTTCTGATATTTTCCGCAGAGGATTGTATCTGACAGGTGGTGGTGCATTGTTACGCGGGTTGGATAAGAGAATTTCGCATAAAATTAAATTGCCCGTTCATATCGCCGATGATCCTTTACGCAGTGTAGTTCGAGGTACGGGTATGGCACTGAAGCACATCAATAAGTATCCATTTTTAATGCAATAATTCCGAGTTTCAGACCGGCCTTCAAAGTAACCATCAAAATAAATAGCGCGTGCGCAATCTACTGCTGCTGATTCGACAACATTATGCATTCTTTATGTTTGTGATTCTGGAGTTGATTTGTTTTGTCATTATATTTTCCAATAACTCTTACCAGCAGACCTCTTATTTTAATTCATCACGTGCCATTGCCGGGAAGCTTTATCAGCGAAAAGAAAAATTGGTCGGTTTTTTCAATTTAAAATCGGTCAACGAAAACCTCATGAAGGAAAATGCATTGCTTCGTCAGCGTTTAGGCATTTCTGTACCCAATAACCCTTTAAAAGATACCAGCTATTCCGTCAGTCATGTGGGAGACTCTGTGAGTCAGACGACCCATTATCATTATATTCCGGCCAAAGTATTGAACAGCACTATCGATCAAAAACTGAATTACCTTACTTTAAATGTAGGGTCCAGGCATGGCGTAAAAAAGAATTTTGCAGTCATTAGTGATAAAGGCATCGTGGGAAAAGTTGCGAATGTGAGTCAGGATTATTGTATTGTACTGACCATTTTATCTGAACGATTTACGCCAAGCGCGATGGTCCCGGACGGCACGGTAGGAAAGATAGCATGGGACGGAAAGAATGTTGAAATGGTCGATCTCACAGGCATCCCGCAGTCGGTGAAACTCAAACCGCTCGACACCGTTTATACGAGCGGGTATGGAATATTCCCTGAAAAAATCATGATTGGTCGAGCGGCTAAGGCGGAAAATGGCTATGGCTATAAAATCTGGCTTTCCACTAAATTTAGAAACCTTCATTTTGTCTATGTGATTAAAGATGAAACCAATATTGCAAGAACCCGTATAGAAGACTCCCTACAAGCTGCCCTGAAATGAATCCCATCCTTAAACAATTGTTGAACTTTATCATCATACTTTCAGTACAGATTTTTCTGCTGAACGATATCGTTATAAAATCTTCTATATTATTGTTTGGCATTCCTGTCTTCATCCCATTGATTTACCCGTTATTTTTATTGCTCTTACCATTAAATACTTCACATTGGGGCACCTTGATCCTTGGATTTGTAACAGGGATAACCATGGATGTCTTTTCCAACACCCCCGGTATGCATGCAGCAGCTTGTGTACTCCTGGCTTACATGCGCCCTTATTTACTGAATCTGTTTTTTCAACAAAACATTCGCGACCTAGGAAATATTTATCCGACCTTGTTTCAGATGGGCTTCCGTTCCTTTTTGCTGTACATCGGTTTTGCCGTATTAATTCATCACTTATTTTTTTACAGCATTCAAATATGGAGTTTCAAAAATATACTTTACATCATCCTGAAGACGGTCTTATCCTCAGTTTTCTCTATTTTATTGATCATCTTAAGTCAGCTGCTTTTTGCTAAACGTGAAATTCGAAGAGCATGATTCTGCCCGGCATTTTCACAGCTTGTACGGACGATAAAGGCTGGGGAGTGTTCACCGCTTTACCCATTGCAGCTGATACACTTGTAGAAGTCTCACCTGTAATTATTTTGAGTGCTGAAGAAAAAAAACTCATTGATCAAACTCGCTTGTTCAATTATATTTTCGACTGGCAACTGGATCAGTGTTGTATGGCCATGGGCTATATCCCGATTTATAACCATAGCTATCATTCGAATAGCGAATATTTTCAAGACTACGAAACCGGCACCATCAGTATTCGCACTGTACGAGACATAGCAGCAGGCGAAGAATTAACCATCAACTATAATGGTGATTGGGATAATCAAAAGCCGGTTTGGTTTGAGGCATTGCCCTAAGGAAAACTAAATTTTCCAGCCCGGATATAATGGGAAGCCCTTCATAAATTGATTAATATCATTTTTAACGGACAGAATATTGGACTGATTGTCCGTATCCCTGATGACTGTGTCGATCCAATCTACTATTTGCTCCATATGTTGCTCTTTCAACCCACGAGTGGTCAGGGCGGAAACGCCCACCCGAATTCCCGAAGTAATAAATGGCGATTTATCATCATAAGGAACCATATTTTTATTGATGGTAATATCAGCTTTCACTAATGTATTTTCTGCCTTCTTACCTGAAATTCCCTTATTTCTCAGATCAATCAGAAGCAAATGATTATCTGTTCCACCGGACACAATATCATAATCCCTTGAAGTAAAAGCTTTCTCCATCGCTTTGGCATTCGCAATGATTTGTTTGGCATAAACCATAAAATCATCCTGAAGGATTTCGAAAAAGGCAACCGCTTTCGCAGCAATGACATGCTCTAACGGCCCTCCCTGAGTACCCGGGAAAACGGCTAGATTGATCAGATCGCTCATCATTCTAACTTCACCTTTAGGGTTCAACAATCCAAATGGATTTTCGAAATCTTGCTTCATTAAAATGATACCGCCTCGCGGACCTCTTAACGTTTTATGCGTAGTTGATGTTACGAAATGACAATGTTCAAAAGGGGAGCGCAATAAGCCCTTAGCGATCAGTCCTGCCGGATGGGCCATATCACAAAGTACAAGGGCATTCACTTGATCCGCAATGGCTCTTACCCTGGCATAATCCCAATCCCGACTATATGCTGATGCACCGCAAATAATTAATTTAGGACGCTCCCGCAAAGCCACTTCTTCCATGTGATCATAATCTACCAATCCATCCTCTTTTTTTACGCCGTAAAAAAATGGCTGGTATAATTTTCCGGAAAAATTCACCGGAGAACCATGGGTCAAATGGCCTCCCATACTTAAATCTAATCCCAATATTTTATCCCCAGGTTTCAAAACAGCCAACATCACCGCGGCATTGGCCTGAGCGCCTGAGTGAGGCTGTACATTGGCAAATTCTACGTTGAAAATTTTCTTTGCTCTTTGGATGGCCAGATCCTCACTTTGATCAACGACCTCACAACCACCATAGTAGCGCTTACCTGGATATCCTTCGGCATATTTATTCGTCATCACATTACCCATGGCACGCATCACTTGTTCACTGGTAAAATTTTCCGAGGCAATCAGTTCCAGTCCGTGTTGTTGACGATCAAATTCTTTTTGAATAAGTGAAAATATTTCCTGATCAAACTGCATATCAATTGTGTTTTGGGCCGTAAAGATAGCAGATTCAAAATGGATATTTTTTAATTCTTACACAAGAATATTACGGTATAACGCTTATTTTTACCCAATGCGGAAGGCAAGCATGAGACTTCTTCAAAAACTTAATCAGGTAATCAAATGAAAGTAATAATTCCCGTGGCCGGAGCCGGCGCCAAATTGAGACCACACACCTATACCCAACCTAAACCCCTGATTCCTTTAGCCGGTAAAACAATATTGAGTTTCATCCTGGATCAATTTATCGATGCCGGACAGCAGGATTTTATTTTCATTATTGGTTATTTAGGTGAAAAAATAAGAGATTATGTTCACGAAAAATATCCGGGAATCAATGCCACATTTTTGGTTCAAAATGAACGACAAGGTACGGGCCATGCAGTTTATCTAGCCAAAGATCATGTTGCCTTGAACGAAGAAATGCTGATCATATATGGTGACACCATTTGCGATTTTAATTTGCCTGAAGTCCTTCAATCTGAGCATTCATTAATCGGCGTTAAAAAGGTGGATGACCCACGGGATTTTGGTGTCGCTGAAATTAATGCAGACGGGTTTGTAAAACATGTGATTGAAAAACCTAAAATTCCAAAATCTAATCTTGCTTTGGTGGGCATATATAAAATTAAAGAGTCGTCTAAAATGTTTGAAATTATCGAGGAGCAATTTCATCAAGACCATACTCAAGAAGAATATCACTTTACCAATGTTCTCGATGCAATGGTCAAATCAGGATTGAAAATCGGCACTTTTCAAGTCAACAATTGGTTTGATTGCGGCAAAAAGGAATCATTACTGGAAACAAACGCAATACTGCTGAATAAGGTAGAGTATGCATCCGAAGAAATCCCATTCTTCGACAATACCATTGTCATTCATCCGGTAAGTATTGCCGAAGGATGTGTGATCGAAAATTCTATCATAGGCCCTAACGTAACAATTGGAGAAAAGGCCGTGATCAGGTCTTCTATGGTTCGCGATTCTATCATTGGTTCTTATTCAGTCATCGAAAAAGTCGTCCTGCATTCTTCGCTCATCGGAAGTGATGCCTATATCTGCGGCGCCAGCCAAAGTTTAAACATCGGAGACAATACAGAAATTGATTTAAGTAAATAAGTATGGAACATTTTGGAAAATTCTCAGCAGACGGATTAACATTTGACAACAGAATAACCCGTCTGTTCAATATAAACTATCCCATCATTCAAGCAGGAATGATTTGGGCATCGGGCTGGAAGCTGGCTTCGGCGGTGAGTAATGCAGGCGGACTCGGCCTGATCGGGGCCGGAAGTATGTATCCCGCTGTATTAGAAGAACATCTTATTCAATGTAAAAGAGCAACAAATAGACCATTTGGTGTCAATTTGCCCCTCCTTTATCCGGATATTGACAAGCACATTGATCTGATCCTCAAATATCAGGTGCCTATCGTTTTTACTTCTGCCGGAAATCCAAAAACATGGACCCAAATTTTAAAAGACCATGGAGTGATTGTGGCCCATGTCGTATCGTCTTCTAAGTTTGCCCTTAAGTGCCAGGATGCAGGCGTAGATGCGGTTGTCGCGGAAGGATTCGAAGCCGGAGGACATAATGGCCGTGAAGAAACTACCACTCTTTGTTTAATTCCATCAGTTAGAGATACCATACATATTCCCTTAATTGCCGCAGGGGGCATCGCTAGCGGTCGTTCTATGCTGGCCACGATGATATTGGGTGCAGAAGGCGTTCAAATAGGAACAAGGTTTGTATGTAGCCCGGAGGCATCGAGCCACATCCATTTCAAACAAAGGATACTTGAGGCCGGCGAGGGAGACACGGAATTAGTCCTCAAACAATTGACACCGGTACGATTATTAAAAAATGAATTTTACCGTCAAGTTAAAGACGCAGAAAATTCGTGTAAGTCTGTAGATGATTTAAACGCCCTATTAGGTAAGGGTCGAGCCAAAAAGGGGATGTTTGAAGGCGATCTCGTAGAAGGAGAATTGGAGATCGGACAGGTCGCATCGGGCATCGACAAACTGGTTCCGGCTGCGGAAATCGTTCAATCAATCTGGCAGGAATTTAACAGCTTATTTAAAACTTTAGAAAAAGCATCCTGATTAATTAACTTATTTTTGAACGATATGCTTTGTATGAAGAAAATCCTAATGCTTCTGATGCTGATTGCACCTGTTTTGAGTTTTGCACAAATCGGTTCAGGGACTTCCAACACCGGTGGAAATAATCAGAATAATTCCGGCGGTAATAATCAAAATAATAGCGGCGGCAATTCTAGCCCCTATTATACCAACCCCTACAACCAAAATCCATATTCAAACCCCTATATGGATCAGAATCAAAATAACCAAAATCAAAATTTTTTCAACAATCAAAATAACCAAAATAATCCACAAGGCAATAATCCTTCGAATCCACCGGTCAATCCAAATCAGCCTAATCAGCCTTTAAATTTTCAGGACCTGAATAAAATGCGCAACAACGCGCAGGACCAAAGGATGTTAGAAATGTATAAAAATGATCCTGACTACATAAAATACATGAATGCTGATCCTCAAATCATTATTGAGGATACCAATAAAACTTCAGAATATAAAGATTCACTTGACAATGCTAAAAAAGCCAAACGCAAAGTATTTGGCTCGGATTTTTTCTCAAATAATGTTTTCGACCTTTCGGATAGGGCCCCCTCTTCCCCTCCGGTTGATTACCGACTTGGGCCGGGTGATGAATTAATCGTATCCATTTGGGGAAACTCCGAATACCAGAACAATTACACCATTGGAAAGGATGGTGCTATTTTCCCGCGATTAGTGGGTAAGGTATATGTACAAGGGATGACCCTGGAAGAAGCAACCCGCATGATTTCCAACCGATTCCGAAAAGTGATAGCTGCCAATTCATCAGTGGATGTCCAAATGGGTAAGGCCAGAACAATCCGAGTAACCGTTTTGGGTGAGGTAAAAAAACAAGGCACCTATACCATCTCGGCATTTAATACAGCGCTCAATGCCTTGTACAGAGCCGGCGGCGTGACCGATATTGGAAATATGCGCCGAATAGAGATTAAACGGGACGGACGTACCGTAGATATCATTGACCTGTATCAATATCTTCAAAAAAACAAACAAGCTGAAGAAGTTTATCTTGAGGACAATGACTTTATTTATGTCGATGTTTTTGAAAAATTGGTCAAGGCAGAAGGCAATTTCAAACGCCCGATGTATTACCAGATGAAAAATGATGAAGGACTCCGGGACTTAATCCAACTTTCCGGCGGGGCTTCTTCCAATGCAAGAAATTCACTCATTCATATCAAAACCATAGTGAATGAAGAAGAAAAATATATTGATATCCCCGGACAACAATACTTCGATGAAAATAGCATGGATGATTTGGTATTAAATGATGGCGACGTGGTAACCTTCAAAAGTATTAATGACGGACTTAAAAATATTGTAACCATTGAGGGCGATGTAAATTATCCGGACGAGTATGAGGTAAAATTTGGCGATAAAATTTCCAAAGTTTTACAAAGAGCCGGCGGACTCAGTCCTTCTGCTTATCAAGCTCGTGTGTTTGTTTTCCGGGGATCTAACAGTGTTGAATCCAATGCCATTAAAGTAAATTTACTTTCACTTGCAGAACATCCCGAAGATGATATTGCTATTATGCCGGGCGATCGCATTAAAGTATTATCCAATAAAGACTTTGAACAGTCTTATCATATTCAAGTGATTGGCTATGTGAGAAAACCGGGCAAGATTCCATATTATAAAAACATGCGCTTAAAGGATTTGCTTCTTCTTTCAGGAGGGTTAAAACTCGAAGCAGAAAATGGACGTATTGAAATTTCGAATATTGTCGATACATTTTCAAAGTATTCCATCAACAGTAGTAAAAGCAATGTAAAGATCATCTCCATCAATGCCAATCTTGAATTAGACCAAGCCTCTGAAGAAATTATTATCAACCCTATGGACCGTGTATATATCAGAAGAAAAACCGAATTCCTCAGTCAGGAAAAAGTAATCGTCATGGGGGAGGTAGCCTATCCGGGCGAATATGTTTTAGTGGAAAAGAATGAAAGACTCAGCTCAGTAATTACTCGCTGTGGCGGAGTTCTGCCTTCATCGTACGCAGAAGGCTCCAAACTGATTCGTTCTAAAATTGGTCCGATTGTCATTGATTTGCCTTTGGCGATATCTAAAACCGGATCCAAATATGATGTGGTACTGAAAGATAGTGATATTCTTATCATTCCGTCTATCAATGATATTGTTTCTATTCGCGGAGAAGTTCAGTCCTCCGTTAATATTAAATTCGACCGAAGCAATAATGATCTCTTATACTATATTGGTGCTTCAGGGGGATTTGGAGAACGACCCTGGAAAAACAGGATTAATGTGCGTTATCAAAATGGCCGGATCAAAAACACTAAAAATTTTCTGTTTGTACGTGTCTATCCTAAAATCAAAGAAGGATCTACCATTACAGTACCAACAAAACCAAAAAAAGAGAATACCACTAAATTTTCAGAGGTCTTTTCCTATAGCTTGTCGGCCTTAACGACATTGGCTACATTGCTACTATTATCTAAAAATCTATAATCCTCAACGTGTCAAATTCGCTAAGCACCCTCAGGGAAATCCAATCCACGCTCAAATCCAAGCGGATTATACTGATTGTTTTATCAGTATTTATCGCAGGAATTGCTGCGCTCATCACCCGTAGCTTTAAAGCGGAATATGAAACTTATTCTAAAATATTCCCACTGTCTATTAATAAAGTAGGCGGCAGCAGCCCGATGGATGCCATTAAATCTCAATTTGGCATTTCCGATAAAACGGATTATGATAAAATATACAACATCAAAGAACTGGTCACGAGTAAAACTATCTCACTTTCTGTTGTAAAATATCCAAGTAAGGTAAAAAAATACAGAACCATTGCGCATTGGATCATTGCTGACTATAATGACAACTTGCCAATTTGGAAAAAGAAAATCAAATACAAAACAGCGGACACTGCCAATATCTATCAGGATGCAGCCGACATGATGGTTAAAAACACAACCATTGAAAGTGACTCCAAAACCGGCTTCACTCAAGTGAAGACCAAAGCACATGTAAAGGAACTGGCCTATACAATCAACAAAACCATTCTTACCGAAATATCTGCGTATTATATCAAGTTAGTAACCGAAAAACCACGAACTGACTTATATAAAATCAGCCTGATCCGTGATTCGTTGAAAGAAGAGTTATACGCTGTTGAGCGGGCGATTGCCGGATTTCAGGATGCCAATCAGCTGTCTATAAAATATTCGAATAATATCCCTCAGGCCAAACTGATGCGGGCACGTGCCGAAATTGAACAATTGTATGCTACCGCCACTACCTCTTATCAGAATGCTCGATTCAAACTCCTGTCTGAAAGTCCCATTTTTCAGATATTAGACCAACCCGGCGAACCCTACGATATGCAGAAACCATCAACTAAAAAAATGGCCATTCTTGCTTTGATATTATCCTATGTAGTTTTGGCTATTTTCTTTTGCCGTAAAATATTTGGCAGGATGATTATGGAAGAATTATCGCATTCATAAACAAAGAACCCTAGCATAAATAACACCTATCCCAAGAATCCAATGATTTTTGTTCTCGTAATTTCAATCTTCTCTTGAATAGCAACGCCAATCGCAGCAAATTCACGAGACCATTTAGCTATATCGAATCCATTTAAACACTTCACGCCAGGTCACTTTTTTACCATAAAGTAAAATTCCGGTTCGATATATTTTCGCACTCAACCATGTCATCAAAATAAATCCGGCAATCAATAAGATCATTGATAAAGCTAGCTGCCAACCCGGTACACCATAAGGAATTCTCGACAACATCACGATAGGAGAAGTCAAAGGAAACAAGCTTCCGAATACCGCTAAAGAACTATTTGGATCTTTCGCCGTAGAGGCCATAATAATAAATCCAAAAATGATCGGCATGGTTATGGGTATGGTTAGTTGCTGAGCTTCCTGAGGATCCTCATTGACCAGACTACCCACGGCAGCAAACATAGAAGCGTATAGCAAATAACCTCCAAGGAAGTAAAATAAAAAGCAACAAATAATCAGCGTCCAGTTTTGATCAAGGATGGCATGATAGAAAGACAGGGATGGGTTTTCGGCCATGGCTTGTACCGACTCCATATCCGGTGACAGGGCCATGCCCACTTGCATTGGTTCCCGTAAATCGGAAATGAGCAAGGGCAACAAAAGTTGCAGGCTCAACATAAGTATCATCCAAAGCAAAAATTGAGTCAAACCTACAAATGCAATACCGATGATTTTACCCATCATCAACTGAAAAGGCTTGACACTGCTCACAATCACTTCCGCAATACGATTGGTTTTTTCTTCCATTACTCCGCGCATCACCCCGGCTCCATAAATAAAGATGATCATATAAATGAGGAACCCCATGGCATAACCAATGGCTGAAGCGATTTCCGAATGCGTTTCTTTATTATTCTTTAAATCAAAACTCTTGATACTGATCTCGCTCGCATTGATACTATCGATACTGGCTTTATTGATACCCGCATCCTGCATTTGCTTGATTTGATAGATGGAGGTCAATTCACCACCAATAAATTCTTTCACACTTAAGCTTGCACTTCCTTCTTTATACAGGATCACACTGTCCGGATGATTTCCTTTGAACGGGAATATTCGGACCAAAATATCAGCGTCCATTCGCTTCATTAAATCTACATTGCTTTCCCCTTTCGCGAATTGTGTGTATCTAAACTGATAATCCTTGTTCACAGTATCAAGTTTGTTGATAAAGTAACCCGATTCATCGACCACCGCAATGGTTTGACTTTCCTCGCTTCTTGCAGCTAAAAAGATCATAGAAAATATCAACCCAAACATCAACAAAGGAATGAGTAAGGTCGTCACTAAGAATGAACGCTTTCTAACTCGGGTCAGGTATTCGCGTTTAATGATAAGCCAAATTTTATGCATAGGATCGTCGTGTTTTATTTTGTATCAAAAATTCGTGCAGCCTCGCCTTCTACTTGTCGAATAAATATTTGATTGAGGGTAGGCAATATCTCATGAAAACTTCGGATGGGCAATCGTTGATCTAGACAATATTGTAATAAGCCCCTCGACTCATCTTCCGATTGAAATTTATAAGTGTATTGATTTCCCTCCCGTTGGAGATATTGCGCTGCGGCATATTGTATTTCGCCATCTACCTGAAGCTGATAAAGATTCTCCTTAAAACGCTGTTTGATTTCGGATACAGCTCCACCTAAAACTACTTTCCCCTGATGGATCAAAGCAATCTCTTCGCAAATCTCTTCCACCTGTTCCATCCGATGCGTGGAAAATATAATGGTGGTACCCTTATTGGCCAGCTCGTGAATTTCATCTTTGATCACCTCGCTGTTCACCGGGTCTAAACCGCTGAATGGTTCATCAAGGATCAACAGTTTGGGATGATGTACCACCGTAGTGACGAATTGCAATTTCTGCGACATCCCTTTACTCAAATCTTCCACTTTTTTATTCCACCAGGAATGCATGTCCAGTTTGTTAAACCAATATCGAATATTCTCCAATGCTTCCGTCTTACTTAACCCCTTCAACTGCGCCAGGTATAATGCCTGTTCACCAATTTTCATTTTCTTATACAAGCCTCTTTCTTCCGGCATGTATCCGATATGACGACTATGTTTATCTAACACAAAATCTTCTCCGTCAAAGAGTATCTTTCCTTCATCCGGCATGGTAATACCGGTCACCATTCTCAATAAACTCGACTTGCCTGCACCATTGGGGCCCAGCAATCCGAAAATGCTGCCTTTACGAACCCGCAGACTGACATCATCCACTGCTTTTTGCGTGGCATAATACTTTTTTAAATGTTGAATATCGAGCATGTTCTATCGTTTGAAATCCATCACGAAACAGAAAATCATTGACCGTTTCAATTCAAAGATAAGGAGTGTAAGGAAATTGGAATATTAATTTGATGAATGGTCTGTTCAGGTGATGATCTCAACCAATCAATGCTGCCGCTCCGGTTATAGCGGCGTCACTTTCTTTTAACTCCGATGCCAGCAATTTTATTTTGCCCTGGTAGAGGTTGAGTAAATTCTCTTCCATCGCCCGACGAGTCGGCTCAAAAATTAATTCTCCGGCCTTCGCCAAACCGCCAAACAAGATAATGGCTTCAGGACTGGTGATGGCTACCGCATCGGCTAAAGTTTGCCCCAGTATTTGACCGGTATATTCAAACACGTCCTTGGCCAAAGTATCCCCGGCAAGGGCAGCATCAAAAATAAGTTTTGAATCAAGCGACTGATGTTGATGAAGTAGACTCTGAGTATCCGAGGCCAACATTTCGATGGCGGTCTTTACGACTCCGGTCGCAGAGGTATAGGCTTCCAAACACCCCTTACGTCCACACCCGCAGGCGCGCCCATTTCTTACGGCATTCACATGCCCTAATTCACCCGCAAATCCATCATGACCATAAATCAAATTTCCATTGGCAATAAATCCACTGCCCACACCGGTGCCTAATGTCACCATGATAAAATCTTTCATGCCCCGGGCCGCACCATACATCATTTCACCCATTGCAGCGGCATTGGCATCGTTGGTGACCTTTACCGGAAGTTTGAATTGTTCTTCGATCAACCGGCCTATGGGTATGATGCCCCGCCATTCCATATTGGGGGCATGTTCTATAGTTCCTTGATAATAGTTTGCGCTCGGAGCCCCTACCCCTATTCCTTTGACCTGCGATAAGTAATCCTGCGATATCGTGAGCTGCACGGATTGATACAAAGCCGTCACATAATCTTCGGGTTGAGCATACCCCTTGGTAGGCATTTCGCCTTGTTCCAAAATCACCCCTTCTTCATTCACTACACCAAAGGCCGTATTGGTACCTCCGATATCAATGCCCAGCGTCAACATTTGCATCATAGTCTATTCCTTGTTTTTGTAATATACGCTTCACCGCAAAGGCAAATAAAGCCAGATAAGCAAAGCACAAAACAGTGATCCAGTAAGAAGTATGAATACCCGTACCGGCTTCCGAAGATCCGCTTTGAATCAGGTCGGAAAGTTTGCCTTGTATGGGCGGAATGATTGCACCACCCAGGATCATCATGATCAAAAATCCTGAACCTTGTGTGGTATACTTTCCTAATCCTGCCGTAGAGAGCGAGAAAATACAAGGCCACATCACGCTGCAGAAAAGCCCGCCGCTGAGAAAGGCATAGGTTGCCATCGTTCCTTCTGTAAAAATGCCAAGAACCATAGCCCCCATGCCCAATACACTGAATACAAATAATGTACGAGCCGGTTTGTCCTGGGTAATATAAAATGCACCGACCAAAATCAATACACAAATCACATACCAGTACAAAGGCGACATATCGCTTTGCGCAATGCTATTGATAAGAATGATGACGCCAAAAGCAATCAAAGGAACGACCAACAATAAAATATTCTTCATGGTCCGTTCGGGACGAAACACATTGATGGCTCCGGCCCAACGACCAATCATCAGGCTTCCCCAATACATCGATACATAAGGAGCGGCCTCTGAAGATTCGAATCCACCGAAGGCAGGTTGCTTGAGCAATTCACTGAGATTACTGCCGATCGCCACCTCAACGCCTACATAGATGAAGATAGCCAGCATACCCAATACCAACTGCGGGTATTTCATGGCTCCCCATCCTTCATTGTTGTTGCGGGCCACAAAATAAGAACCTAACAAAGTGACTAAAATGATCGCCAATCCGGCAAACAACCATTTCATCCTAACCAGTTCCAAAGCCTTCTTTGCTACATCATCCACCGGATTTTCCTTATAGGTATTGAAAACAAATCCGAAAACGACGAATAATAATACCGTCATAATCAACAAAGCCACTAATGCCTTATTGGCCTTTTCCGTTTTTTCGCTATCGCCACCGGAGGGTACTTTATTCGAGAAATAAAACAAGGCGGCAGCTCCGAGAAACAGCGCACAGACAAAACCATAGAGTATACTGATCTTATCTAAACTCAAACTATTGACCTGATCATCTGCAGCTTTGGTGACCCCGAATAAAGCCAGAGCCACAATGATAGGACCGATAAACGTTCCAAAGGAATTGATGCTACCGCCTAAGTTGATGCGATTGGCACCTGTTGCAGGATCTCCCAATGTGAGTGCAAATGGATTGGCCGCAGTCTGTTGTAAAGAAAAACCCAAAGCCACAATAAACAGACCAACCAACATTCCGGTAAACGTATTTCCATTCACCGCAAGGATCATGGATACGGCACCTAAAGCCGAAAAGCACAAGCCGTAAACAATACTCTTTTTATACCCCCATTGGGCCACGATATCGCGGCCTCCGATGGATGCATATAAAAACATTCCCAACGCTCCGAGATAATAGGCCGAGTAAAAAGCAAAATCAACCAGCTGAGATTGAAACTGATCGAGATGAAAATAATGTTTGCAAAAAGGAATGAAAACCCCGTTACCGGCTGCAATAAATCCCCAAAAGAAAAATACGGTAACCAAAGTACTCAGTGCACCATAATTAGTCGGGATACTCGTTTTTTGTTGTTCCATAGTGTGTAGAAATATAAAGTCTAAATGTATAAAAAAAACGGAAGGATAATAAGGATTGTAACTTTTTACTTCTAACTGAATTTTCCGCTTTACGGAATTGTAAAAGGACAAGCAAACATGATTCCCATAATTTATCGATTCTATAACCCATAAATACTAAAAATAAACTGACAGACCAAGTTTGAATGTAAAAAACATCTTAGAGGGTAAATTGCGCCATGCGATTTTTATTCAGCTTTTGCATTTGCCTGATGGCCTTCACCAGCCCGGCACAACGATACTGGTCGTTTGAACTACATGGAGGATGGGCCGGAAATATTCCCTTGCCCTTGCGCATTCAACAAGACGGACATCCAGACATCTATTTTAAACGAGCACGATTTTCATCCGAACCTTTTGTGATGCCGGTTTATTGGGATTGGCGTTTTTCAAAACGCATCAACCGACATTCCTTCGAGTTTGAAGCCATCCATCATAAATTGTATTTATTGAATCCTCACCCGGATATTCAGCGCTTCGGCATTTCTCATGGCTTTAATATCCTTACGCTGAATTATGCCCGATACTTTAAATATTTTATTGTACGAAATGGAATAGGGTCTGTATTAATGCACCCGGAAAGCACGATTCGCAATTTGGAATATCCCGAAGGGCCGGGATTCGATATCAAAGGATACCGACTCAGAGGCATCGTATGGAACACCGCCGTAGCCCATCGTTTCCATTTTTTTCGCAAGCGCATGTTTCTGAATCTGGAAGCCAAGGCCACCTTTGCAAAAGCCAATGCCCCCATTGTGAATGGAGTGGCGAAAGTCAATAATATTGCGCTCCAAATGATCGGTGGATTAGGGGTAAACTTTTTGAGAACGAAGAAATAAGAATCGAATTCACCGGCACCTTGTGATCAGCAAATGGTCGTATTATTTTGCCCCCGAGTAAAGACGCGTTCACCTCATCTAACTTTTCGGGGACCCGTGAATCCCCTTCCGGGGCGAGCGAGCCTCGACCTGCACGAGTGGCCCGATCATGAGCCACCTAAACAGCATGGATGAAGACCTGAGAAGGCGAATGAGCCACACTGCAGGGTAATTTATGGCAGAGAATGATCACAATCCGTCCCTATCCGTGTTTTTAAATCGTTTAGCATAGAAACTCTAAGGCGCTTTTGATGTATAGACATTGCCGGACCACCCTATGCCCGAAGGCTCATGATCCGGCTTCAAGTACCATCTCGAAAAAAAAAATGATCCGAGATATTAATTTTGTCTTCATGACGTTTAAATCCAAAATAAACTAAATGACCGGCCAATCCAATCGCCCAATCAGCATCCATCGCTTCCTCATCCCACTGGCCTTTTCTGTCGTATTGACGATGTATTTGTTTTATATCGACGAAGGTTATTACGACTTCCGATGGATGCTCCAATGGGGTAATTGGATCGCCTGCATCATTTATGTGTCTGTGATTGCCGGTCTTTTGATCTTATTCAACCAACTATTGTGGCGCAGCAAACAAAGTCTTGCTGCCGTAAGCATGAAGTCCCTTCTTTCCACCTTCATCTTGATTGTTCTGGCGATGATGCTATTTCACAAATAATTTCCTGAAGACTAGATTACCCGTGCTTAGTAAAGTTCATACCAGTTGAATTTACTTTTGACGATGGTTTGCTTTTCCTGATGAAGATGTTTACGAAAAGCAGAGGATACCGGAGTATGCTTTTTACCCTTCAACCAAATTAAACTCCAGGTGGTTTTAATAGGCAAACCTTTCATCTTAATAATCTGCAGTTCTTTTTGCTGCAATTCATTTTTGATACCAATCAAAGGCAATATGGAAAACCCCAAACCGGCCAAAACAGATTGCTTAACCGCTTCATTGGAGGTAAGTTCCAATTTCTTTGAAACCTGTATATCATGCTTTTGAATATACTTCTCCATCAACTGACGAGTTCCGGATCCTTTCTCCCGAAAAATCAAAGGCATATCTTTCAAATGCCGAATAGAAAAAGGACCATGCTCTTCCACACGTTGATTGTTACCGACCAAATACAATTTATTCTGTAGCAAATCAATCTTCTCCACGTCAAAAGTTTGGGGCAAAATAGAAACCAAGGCAAAATCCACTTCATTTTTCTCCAAACTTTCTATCACCCGGCTTTTATTCGTCACATCCATCATGAGCTCTATCCCCGGATGATTCATCATAAAATCGGAAAGAAAATACGGCATGATATATTTTCCGGTTGAAACTACGGACAATTTGAGCTTACCGGACAACTGACCTTTAAACGCCAGTATCTTATGATTGATCAGATCTATTTCACTCAGGATGTGCTGAGCCGCCTCGGCAATTTCCTTTCCGAAATCTGTAATATAAATACGCCTGTTTAAGACTTCCGTGAGGGGTACATCAAACTGATTCTGAAAATTTCTAAGTTGTATCGATACCGCAGGTTGGGTCAGATGAAGGAGTTCTGCCGCCTTGGTAACACTCTGTGTTTCTGCGACTTTGAGAAATATTTGAAGTTGACTAAGGGTGTAATTCATTAATTTATTTTATGCTTTGTATATCAAAGATAAATATTTATTATTTTATTTCCGCCTCATATTTGCACCACAATCAAAAAAACATGACAAAAATAACAATCGCAAAAGGAGACGGAATAGGCCCCGAAATCATGAAAGCCACCTTGGACATCATGATGGCCGCCGGCGCACAAATCACTTTGGATGAAATTGAAATCGGAGAAAAAGTTTATCTGGCAGGAAATACTTCGGGGATATCTCCTGAAGCCTGGCAAACGATCCGGGCCAACAAAATATTTCTGAAGGGCCCCATTACAACTCCCCAGGGCGGAGGATATAAAAGCCTGAATGTGACGACCCGTAAATCTCTTGGACTCTATGCCAACGTGAGACCTTGCCGCAGCCTTTCTCCCTATATCCATACCAAGCACCCTGATATGGACATCGTGATCATCCGTGAAAATGAAGAAGACCTTTATGCGGGTATCGAACACCAGCAGACAGATGAAGTGATCCAATGCCTCAAATTGATCAGCCGGCCCGGCTGCGAAAAAATCGTTCGCTATGCCTTCGAATACGCCAAACAATACGGACGCAAAAAGGTAAGCTGCTTTACGAAAGACAATATCATGAAACAGACGGACGGATTGTTTCATCAGGTGTTCAACGAAATTGCCGCCGAATATCCCAACATTGAAAATGATCACTGGATCATTGATATCGGTGCGGCTCGCATGGCCGACACTCCGGAAATATTTGATGTGATCGTGATGCCTAACCTTTACGGAGATATCCTTTCAGATGTAGCCGCACAAATTACAGGCTCAGTAGGCCTTGGCGGATCAGCCAATATAGGCGAAGAATGTGCTATGTTTGAAGCGATACACGGTTCCGCTCCGCAAATCAGCGGTCAGCATATTGCAAACCCATCGGGCCTATTGCACGGAGCCATCATGATGCTCAACCATATCGGCCAAAACGAGGTGGCTGAGAAAATTCAAAATGCCTGGCTAAAGACCATCGAAGACGGCATTCACACGTTTGATATTTACAAAGAAGGCACAAGTACTCGACAAGTAAACACGGAAGAATTTACACTTGCAGTCATTGAAAACCTCGGTCAAAAACCAAGTAAGCTCCACCCGGTTACTTTCGACCATCATGCGGTTTTGAATTTGCCAAAATATCAACGTAAAGCACCTCAAGACAAACAACTTGCAGGCGTGGATATTTTTGTACAATGGAATGGATCCGATCCAAATGAATTGGCCACGCTAATCAAGAAAATAGAAAAGCCGGAATTGAAACTCTCCATGATTACCAATCGAGGTATTTTGGTATACCCTGATGGCTTTAAAGAAACCTTCTGCACGGACCATTGGCGATGTCGCTTCAAACCTCAGGACGGTAATACCATTCATAAAAATGATATTGTCCATCTGCTGTCAAGAGCTGTTGAAGAAAATATCGACTCGATCAAAACCGAAAACCTTTATACGTTTAATGGCAAAGCAGGATATTCTTTAGGACAGGGCCAATAAGCCCACTTCTGCAGCAAGCCAATTTCTAACACTAAAATAGTACCATGCAAAAAAAGAATCTATTATTCTATATGGCCATCGTGTCACTCTGCGCCGGGTTGATTCTATCGATCAAAAGTCAGAATCCCCTCACCGAGAATTTATTTTCCGGACTCAGTATAATGATCGCGTTGTATATCCTTATGACCATTTCCCAACCCACCCTTAAAAAACAAACAAAATCATGAATCAAACATTTAACGTAAAACTCATAAAAGGACATTTTCCTGCAGAAGAAGCGAAAGACATCCTGCAGCATATGTTCACTAAAAAAATACATTTCCATGAAATGAAGAATTTTAGCTCCAGAGAACGTTATGGTATCGATGATGCCACCTCCGTGAGAAGAATTCCTGAATTAATCCAAAGTCAAACAGAAATTGATGAGATTATCCAATTGGCTACCGACTCCCAACAAGAAATGCTAATTGATGCAGTCATCACCATCCAATTGATCAAAAAATAAACACATGTTCTTTGCCGGCAGAACCCTTTTGATAGCCACCAAGCACAAAAAAGAAACGGTAATCGCTCCTTTACTGGAAAAACATTTAGGTGTACAATGTATGGTAGACCCACATTTGGACACTGATCTGCTTGGAACCTTCACCGGCGAAGTAGAACGATTGGATGATCCACTCGAAACCGCCAGGCAAAAATGCCTTTTGGGTATGGAACGCACCGGATGTGATTTGGCCGTGGCCAGTGAAGGGTCCTTCGGCCCACATCCGACCATATTCTTTTCACATGCCGATGACGAGCTGTTAATCTTGATCGATAAGAAAAATGAAATTGAGATCATCGCTCGTTTTCTTACCACTGATACCAATTTCAATGCACTTGAAATCAGCACGAAAAAACAGCTGATCGATTTCGCCAAGGCAGTTCGGTTTCCCTCTCATGCGCTCATCTTTAAAAAATCAAAAAATGATTTTGACGGCATCGAAAAAGGCATCAACAGCTGGCGAAAATTAGATGAATTATACGACCGCTTCATGTCCTATGGCCCTTCGTTCTATGTTGAAACGGATATGCGTGCCATGCATAATCCGAGTCGAATGACTTTCATCGAAAAGGTGACCGAAAAACTAATCGCCAAAGCGAACGCCCTATGCCCCAGCTGTCAGATTCCCGGCTTTGGCATCACGGCCGTAAGAGACGGATTACCTTGTGAATTATGTCAAATGCCCACCCGATCCACCTTGAGTTATATCTATGAATGTAACAAATGCGGCTATACGCAAGAAGAAAAATACCCTCATCAAAAACAAGTGGAAGAACCCACATTTTGCGACCATTGCAATCCCTGATTAGAATGATTACACAAAATATAGAACAGGCGATCGAAGCCTTAAACAAAAATGAGATTGTAGCTATTCCTACAGAAACCGTTTATGGCCTTGCCGGAAATGCCTTTCAGGAAGTTGCGATTCAAAAAATATATAGTCTCAAAAAGAGGCCCTTTCACAATCCTCTGATTGTTCATATCTCATCCATCTATGACCTTTCTCTTGTAGCCAAAGATATTCCTGAAATAGCCCTCAAATTGGCTGAACATTTCTGGCCGGGCCCTCTGACCCTGGTCTTACCCAAAACGTCAAATATTCCGGATATCGTGACAGCCGGAAAAAATACGGTAGCCGTCCGTATCCCTCAACATCCAATGGCCCTGAAGTTATTAAGTCAACTCGACTATCCTTTAGCTGCGCCAAGCGCCAATCCATTTGGATCTATTAGCC
Source organism: Chitinophagaceae bacterium (assembly GCA_016786845.1). GTDB lineage: Bacteria > Bacteroidota > Bacteroidia > Chitinophagales > Chitinophagaceae > OLB11. The sequence continues at coordinate 166,433 of JAEUVB010000012.1, forward strand.
CTACAAAAGCCTTGCATGTAGAGAAGTACTTCCATCAGCATCTGGATGTCATTCTGGATGGGGGTGATTGTCATGCCGGTATTGAATCTACCATATTAGGATTTAAAAACAACCAAGTAATAGTTTACAGACAAGGCTCAATACCATTAGAAGAAATAGAAAAAATAACCGGACCACTGATTTACAACACATTGAACAATGAAACGCCTGACGCACCGGGTATGCTCACAAAACACTATGCACCTTCGGCTGAAACCTACCTGACGAATAATGTATCTGAAATGATGAAATTATTCCCCGATAAAAACATTGGTCTTCTTCTGTTTACTCAGAAAATTCAAGGACCAAATATTATCCACCGGGAAACGTTGTCATTAACTCAAAACCTCCGGGAAGCCGCAGCCAATTTATACGCAGCCCTGCACCGACTCGACCAATACCAACCGGATGTAATTATCGCGGAACGCTTACCGGACCAAGGTTTAGGAAAGGCAATCAATGATAAACTCACCCGAGCTGCAGCAAAATAAATAAACTTCATCACCCTTAAATTCTCACTAAATATTGATATGAATTTTAACCTCCTCCTTGAAAATCTAAGCAACCCGGCGCTCTTGTTTTTTGTTTTGGGCATCATTGCAGTCTACATTAAAAGTGATCTCGAGATCCCCGCAAATTCCTCAAAATTCATTTCGATCTACTTATTGTTTTCCATAGGATTTAAAGGCGGCGCTGCGCTCTCCCATGAGGTGTTTAATTTTGAAATACTCTGGTCCATCTTATTGGGCATCCTAATCTCTCTGATCATTCCAATTTACACTTTTTACATTCTGAAAAAGCGTTTGAATGTTTATGATTCCGGCGCGATAGCCGCTTCATACGGATCTGTGAGTGCGGTCACTTTCGTTACCGCCATTTCTTATCTGGAATCCCAGCACCTGGGCTTTCATGGTTATATGGTGGCTATCATGGCACTGATGGAATCTCCGGCCATCATCATCGGATTGGTACTGATCTCTTCATATCAACAAGAAGATTCCGGAAAAATAAAAAAATCCAATGCCATCAAGCACTCCCTCACTAATGGAAGTGTACTTTTAATACTCGGCAGTCTGGCTATAGGCTTTCTGGCCAGTGCCAAACAAGCGGAAGGCATTAAGCCCTTCACCAATGACCTCTTCAAGGGATTCCTTTCTATATTCTTGCTCGATATGGGGATCAGCAGCGGTAAAAAATTAAAATCATTTTTTACCTTCGGATGGTTCCCTGCGCTCTTTGCCATCATCATCCCCTTGATCAACGGATGTATTTTTGCATGGGCAAGCTCCTTGGTCACACAGGATCCTTCCAACCGTTTCATATTTGCTATACTTGCCGCCAGCGCCTCCTATATTGCAGTACCGGCTGCTATGAAATTGAATGTTCCTCAGGCAAATCCGGGATTATTTTTACCGATGACCCTGGCGATTACATTCCCGGTAAATATTACCCTCGGTATGCCCTTATACTTTTATGTTGTTCAACATACCTAAACAGACTGGTCATTGAGGACCATCTATTAGGATATATACTTTGAACATATCCATGCAGATGGTATAATCTGTCGATAAATCATCCTGTTCAATTGCCCTATCCGTCGACAAATCATCTACATTTGCGCTCAGAAAACAGATCATGGAAAACAAAAACTACAAACTCGCTACCCAACTCATACATGCCGGCGTAGAACCCGACCCAACCACCGGTGCCATCATGACACCGATTTATCAGACTTCCACCTATGTACAGGAAGCGCCCGGTGTGCATAAGGGTTATGAATATGCCCGTACACAAAATCCAACCCGCACGGTACTGCAAAATGCACTGGCCGCCATCGAAAAAGGGAAACATGGACTGTCCTTCGGTTCCGGTCTTGCCGCAACCGATGCGGTCATGAAAATATTGAATCCCGGCGATGAAGTCATTTCAACCAATGATCTTTACGGCGGTACGTATCGCATCTTTACCAAAGTATTCGCACGTTATGGACTCAAGTTTCATTTTACGGGCATGGCCGATGCATCGGCCATCGAACCCCTGATCAATGCGCAAACCAAAATGATTTGGGTAGAGACCCCCACCAATCCTTTATTGAATATTATAGACATCGAAGCCTGTGCGGCAATCGCCCGAAAACATAACTTATTGTTGGTCGTCGATAATACATTTGCTTCACCTTATTTGCAAAACCCTCTTGACCTGGGTGCCGACATCGTCCTGCATTCAGCCACAAAATACCTGGGCGGACATTCCGATGTGGTCCATGGCGCACTCATTGTGAAAGATGATGAATTACATGAGCAATTGAAATTTATCCAGAACTCCTGTGGCGCCGTTCCCGGTCCGCACGATTGCTGGCTGGTACTGCGCGGCATCAAAACCCTGCATGTACGTATGCAACGACATTGCGAAAACGGAGAAAAGATCGCGCATTACTTGCGTCAACATCCTAAGGTAGACAAAGTCTATTGGGTAGGTTTTGAAGATCATCCGAATCATGCCATTGCTAAAAAACAAATGCGCGGCTTCGGGGGTATGATTTCCTTCACGTTGAAAGATGATAGCCTGGAAGCAGCCAACCGTGTCCTTAGCGGTACGCATCTATTCTCTTTAGCCGAATCTTTGGGTGGCGTGGAAAGTCTGATCGGACATCCTGCCTCTATGACCCATGGTTCTATTCCGCGTGAGGAACGCATCAAAAATGGCTTGGCGGATTCTTTGATTCGACTGAGCGTGGGAATAGAGGATGTGGATGATCTGATAGAGGATCTGGCACAAGCGATTGGATAAGTTTTTAGTGCTTAGTTTTTAGTGTTTAGTTTTACACCATGACATCCAAAAAGGCTAAACTCAAATCCCAATTGGATGAATTGGCAGACCGATACAATCATCCCAACTTTATCGTAAAAGATCCGATATCTATTCCACATCGGTATAGCCGTCAACAAGATATTGAAATCGCCGGATTCTTTGCAGCTACCCTGGCCTGGGGTAATCGGACGAGTATCATACAAAGTACCCACCGCATTCTCGAAGCCATGGATCATGCACCTTATGATTTTCTTTTACATCATGAGGAGCCGGACCTGAAACGATTTCTGCATTTGAAACACCGCACTTTTAATGCCACCGATCTGCTGTATTTCATTCTTCGACTCAAGCTTCATTATCAACAATATGATAGTCTGGAATCTGCCTTCCTGCTCGGCCAAACAAATTCGACCTGCGACAGGCTTATCGCCTTTCATGATTACTTTTTTGAGATCGAACATCCTCATCGAACGCGCAAACATGTATCCACACCGATCCGGCAATCAGCCTGCAAGCGATTAAATATGTACCTACGATGGATGGTGAGAAACGATAATCGAGGCGTTGACTTCGGCATCTGGAAAAATATAAAAGCAGCCGATTTGATTTGCCCGCTGGATGTTCATTCCGGACGAGTAGCACTATCCTTCGGACTCATTTCGGAAAACAAAGCCAATTGGAAAACGGCCGAATCCCTCACTGATGCACTACGAAAATTCGATCCGATGGACCCTGTGAAATATGATTTTGCGCTGTTTGGATTTGGCGTTAACTTAATGTAATGCTTAATGTTGAATGCTTAATGTTGAATATGGGCATGGTATGAATAAAGTGAATTTCTTCGTAGACTTTATAGAATAAGAACCGAAATTCTAATCCATTCAACCGCCTACTTGGTACTGAATACTTAGTACTTAGTACTTGAGACTAATCCTTCTTCCCAAACAAGGGCACCTTACTCTCATTCCCGCTCAACAAACGATTGATGTTCTTATGGTGGGTGAGGACAACCAATATGGCAGTGGCCAAGGCGAATATTCTGTACATGATTTCCGGTTCACGGAAGATGAAGAAGATGAGGATTGGAAAGACGATACTGGCTGTAATCGAACTTAGTGATACATAGCGCGTCAGGAAAAGCATGGAGACGAAAACACCGATGAGGCAAACCGCCACCAAAGGTTGTATCGCCAAAATCATTCCAAACAATGTCGCAATGCCTTTACCCCCTTTGAAGTTGGCCCAAATCGGGAAAATATGTCCAACCACCGCCAGTATACCCAGGATCACCTGAAAATTGGTAAGGGCGATATTGTCCATTTGATAACGTGGAATGAGGTAAGCTAAATCGACGGCCAAAAACCCTTTCATCATATCGACCACAAACACAAAACTTCCCGCTTTTGAACCCAGCACCCTGAAGGTATTGGTGGCCCCTGCATTACCGCTGCCATAATTACGGATATCGATGTCGAAGAAGTATTTACTGACCCAAACAGCTGTAGGAATCGATCCAATCAGGTAGGCCAGTATCACAAGTATGATTTCGTACATGAATTTTAGGTTAAGTTTAAGTACAGGAAAGCGAAGATAAACGTTGAAACTTGTAAATGCAAGTCTTATATTATCTTATTTTACATGTATTGCCGCCCATTGATTGCGTTGTTTGTGCGACAAAAATTGCATGCCGGCCGCTGCCACAGCTGCTTTCAGGGCATCCAGATCCGTTTCCAGCACCCCGCTCATCATCAGATCGCCGCCCGGCTTTAACAGGAGTTTTAAACGGGGAAGGGTCTCCAGAAGCACATTCAGATTGATATTGGCCAGAATCAGGTCGAAGGTTTCATCGATTTCTGCCGGTTGCTGCATGCTGATCTCCATATCTTCACAGCCATTGACCATGGCATTTTCCCGGGCATTTTCAATCACCCAATCGTCGATATCGGTTCCCAATACCCGACCCGCACCTTTCATTTTCGCAAAGATGCCCAGTACCGCCGTACCACATCCGAAGTCAAAAACCGACTTACCCGCACAGTCTGTTTCATACACATACTCCAGCATCATGTGGGTGGTTTCATGATGTCCCGTTCCAAAACTCATCTTGGGCGTGATCACCACATCATATTTGAGTCCCTCAGGCTTGGGATGAAAAGCAGCGCGCACAGCCAATTCATCATTCACTTGTATGGGTTCAAAATTCTCTTCCCATTGCCGGTTCCAATTTTGTCGCGGTACCACCGTCGTGGTATAAGTCAGACCCAATTGCGCACAGACCGCATCCACCACCCCGGCATCAAACCCTTCTTCCTGCACATACATATCCAGGCGATCATCCAATTGCTCAAACCCCTCACCGGGCATATCGGCCAGTAAAGCCATCAATATTTCAGCCGTATCTGCCCGGTCCGTCGGAAAAGAAATTTTCAGGTAATTCATGGGGCGAAGGTAAGGATTGGAGCGGATGATGATGCCCCCGAGTTTAATTGCGGTCAATTCATGTTCGCGTTCGGGGACCCTGTATCCCGGAAATTCTCTTGAGGCCTATGCTAAGCATTCATTCATTGGCTTGACCATCAGGCCTCAAGAGAATTTCCGGGCAGAGTGAGAGCGGAGCGTGAGAGCGGGTGAAGTGTTGAACATATCCATTATATGCCATGCTAGGGAATTTGAGGCTAGTAGATTTTTCAATGGATTCAAAATGATCAAAGTCTCAAAATCCCTTGCGGGCAGCGTGAAAATGAGCATGATAGCGGAGCAGCAATGACGAGCATTTTATTCCTCCGAATTATCTTTTGTAGATGCATCCAACTCCTTCAATATCTGATTCACATCCTCCTCCGTCGCTCGCAATTTCAATTTACAAATCTGTATCAGGTGAGCGGCACGTTTCACCTTCTCCGATAGTTCATCCACCGAAATCTGACCTTCTTCAATATCACTGACGATGATTTGAAGTTCCTCAAAAGCTTGGGTATAATTTATTTTTTCTTTCATGGTTCTTTGGTTTTTTGTACCGCCTCTACGACGCTGTTGATTTGTCCTTGATACAAAACAGTTTGAAGCTGATCTCCGGACTTTAATGCTTGTGCATCGGTGACAGCTTTCCCGTTTAAATAGGTGATGCTGTATCCCCGCTTCAACACATTGACCGGATTCATATGTTCAATATTTTTTTCGAGATGATTGAGCTCAAGTATCTCCGACTTGAAGACCAGATGACTCTGCACTTTCAGTTTCTCTTTCATTTGCATGAGCTCGCCCTGCTCATTCCGAAAACGAAACTGCACTTGTTGCAGCATACTCCGGCTCAGACTCTCGATTTCATTTCGATGCGTAGACAAACTATTTTCTGTAAGCGACCGAAACCACTTGACCAGGGACTGAAACCGGTTTTGTTCGTCGATCATGATGCGCCGACCCATCTCTAATACTTTACGTTCGGCCTGCTGTACCGGCACCGAGAACTGATGGAAATGTTGCAAGAGAAATTCAGCCAATTTGGTGGGCGTAATGGCATTGGAATGAGAGATCATTTCGGCTACCTTTTCATTGGTGGCATGTCCGATACCCGTTAAGACCGGTATCGGAAATAAAGCAATTTCCTTCGCCAAGTCGTAATGATTGAAACACGATAAACCAATATCGCCACCGCCGCCACGGATGATGGCCACGGCATCAAAATGCCTGATCACGGTTCGGATGCGCCGAAGTTGAGTGATGATACTGTCAACCGCTTTATCACCTTGCAACAGAGAGGGGAACAGCATATGAAAGAATTTGTATCCCCAGGCATTCCCTTCTATCACCCTCAGAAAATCGGCATAGCCCTTACTGCTTTCTACGGAAATAATAGCAATGCGTTGCGGCAGTATCGGTAAAGGAAGTTGTTTATTCCGATCAAATATTCCTTCCTCCTTCAACTGCTGAAGCGTTTCTTGTTTTTCGCGCTCCAGATCACCCAAAGTAAACGAAGGATCAATGTCTAATATCAGTAGCGATAACCCGTATAAAGGATCGAAGGTGATTTTTGCTTCAAACAAAATTTTGATTCCATCTTTCAAAGGCTCTTTTAGTACGGTCAGAAAATTGCGATTGATGCGCTGATAATCATCCCGCCACATGACCGACTTAATTTGAGCCACCGTCTTCCCATTTACTTTTTCCACCAACTCCGGATAGCAATGCCCGGAATGCGCATAATCGTTCAGCTTATTCATTTCGGCCTTTACCCAAAAGGTACTGCTATATCGCTCCAGCAGCGTTTTTTGAATGCTGCGGGTAACTTCCGTTAAGGAAAAGACAGACTTATGATGGACCTGTTCAGGCATACTGCATTCAATGGACATTAAATCATTCAATTCTTCGAAGATATTGTATGCCATTCGGGATATCAAAAATCAATATCCACAGGCTCGCCATCAAGGAATTAACCAGATCAACAAGATCATGATGACAAATAGGATTCCAAATATCAAATAATCCGGGCCCCGCTCTTCTATGGGTAGTTTTCGCATAATTTGTTTCATGGGTCTATTCAACGGATGCTATACAGGATGGTTCTAAACCAATATTCTCATTCAAAATATCCCGGGTATAATAATTACTTTCAAGACCATAGGCCAGGCATTGCATAAAAGCAAAATTCTCGGCCTCAGAACCCACCGAAACCCTGAAGGTATTTTTCATCAGTCCGGCGGCATGGGTATTCAGCACTTTAATTCCTGCCTCGATAAAATCTTCCATCAGGTTTGCAAAACAGCCATCATCATGAATCCTGATCAGTAAAAAATTGCCTTCAGAACGATAAACCGTCAATGCATCTTGCGGAAATAAATCCTGTATGCCGACATACATAATCTCCCTTTGCGCAATAAGTTCCTGAACGCGATGTTTCGACGATGCCATAAATTCCGGGTCGCCAAACAATTCCCTGACAAAACAAAGGGAAAAAGGTGTAATGGAAAAAGGCAGCATGAGTTTTCTAACTACAGCGGCCATTTCTTTATTGGCACATAAATATCCTAATCTCAAACCCGCTACAGGGAAGGCTTTAGAGAGTGATCGCAACACCATCAGATTGTTGTAAGTATTTACCAATGGCGTAACATCCTCTTGGGTAAATTCGGTATACACCCCATCCAAAATAATCATGGATTCCGGAAAACGCTTCAGCAGACTTTCCAGTTGATCCGTATCTATAGTATTGCCTGTAGGATTGTTGGGAGAGGTGATAATCAACACAGATCCCTTACCTAATTGCGGCATGTGATCATAGTCGAATTCCAGATCGGCTGTGAGCAACCAAGGTGTATAAGGAATATTATACGTCTTGCAGTGATAGTCAAACAGCGAATAGGATGGCTGCGCAATATGAATTTGCTTTTGATTCAGGGCAAAATAATTCAACAAAGCACAGATGATATTGGCTGAACCCGGAGCCACAACAATCTGCTCCTGATTCAATCCACAATATTCGGCCAATCTTGTTTCGATATCCGAAAGATCCGCATTCGGATAACGATGCCAATCACATTGCATCAGCCCATCCAATACCCTTGCCTTCATAGCCGGATCAATATCATACGGCTGCTCATTTTTATCCAAAAGAATCTTACCAGCCTTGGGCGAGACTGAGATTCTGGATTGAGCGTTTTGTAAAGTATCGTTGAAAAAATGTTGTGTCATTGGGCTTAAATTTTAAATGAGATTGAAAATGAATTATTGAGCATACATGACGGCTAAAACGGTCTCCGTTTGGTGAGTGAATCCAAGGAAGCCTTCCTCATGATAACGGATCACAACCCCTGCCTCTTGTTCTACCGGGGACTTTAACATGGTTTCATTCATTGTAAACCCACAGGCTTTCAATCGGCCTATCCATCGATCGGCCTTTTCATGTTTTTCGTAACGCTCCTTTTCTACTTTGCCGATCACATCATCGATCTCACGACCAAAAAACAACTTCAGGGCATTCTTATCTTTTGCGGTAATATCCAATCTGTCTATAACCATAAACAAGTTGTAATAATGATGATAACAATTCATGAAACGTTTTGCAAAATCGACTTCAAAATGATCGACATTGGGCTCAATCAGGATAAATGCTTTAGGATTTAATTGTTTAATCGCAGCGATGACCTTCAACCTTGCATCCGCATCCTGAATGTGATGTAAAGCCAGTGAGGCATTCACAATCAAATGATCAGCGCATCCTTTGAAAGATTCAAAGTCAATTTCTTCAGCAAAGCCATGGACACCGGTAAATTCAATGTCAAAATGGACCTGAGATTTCATGGCATTGATTCTTTCCTCTGCCATGTGCAATGCATCTCCAAAAGGCTCTATGCCAATAATATGCAATCGCTTCAAGCTGCTCAGTTTTTTGGCCGCCTCAATGACATTCAACATTTGAGCCCCCTGACCAATACCAATATCCATCAGACAAACATCAGCGGCCTCACCAATGGTATCGATGATGGCCTGATTCGTGATGATTTGACTATACTTTACAAAAGGGAATTTCTCGATGAGGATATTAAATAATTGAATCTGCGGCACCTCGTCATTTTTCAAATAGATATGCTCATGCACCAATCCCGTTTGAAATCTTTTATGGGTTGCATCTATCAGCAAACGAGCGATCAACTTTTGAGAGTCCGTATCCTGATAGGAATTACAATAATTAAACAGATTTTCTATTACTTCAAAGTTGATGACTTCGGAATTTTTAGGTAATTCATTCATCGTTAGCATTTCGTTTTCCATGATGGTTGCGTTCATGTCCTTGTAGATTTTTAGTGTGAGTGTTGGGTGGCTTATTTGTTTGACGATGTAAAAATGTTACATAACTTTCTTATGCGAAAACCAATTCAGTCGACCTGCTAAATTGATATATTGAAATGTGCCATTTTTGAATTAAAGTGTTTTCCTTCATCCATTATTAAATAATCAATTAGAGATGAATTCCAGCTAGCACATTGAACAAACTCCAGCAAATCCACCCCTCATTCATTTCAATTGAATTTAACTACATCTTAATAGACAATATGTGCATTCCACTATTCATACCTTTGATAATAGCGCAGTTCTGTATACCTTGCTTACGATAAAAACACCTGCTTCATCTCAATCAAGTTCATGCGCATATATTTTATGTTCATATTGACCCTACTGTATTATACGCCGGGGTTTGCACAAAAACTTGAAGACATTCGATTTGAAACAATCGATGAAAAAAGCGGATTGTCGAATAACTGGATTACTCATTTAGCCATTGACTCTTCCGGATATTTATGGGTCGCAACACAAGATGGACTCAACCGATTTGACGGATTTACATTTAAAACCTTCAAGCATGATAAAAACAATCCCAATTCACTATTACATAATAATGGACAGGAACTCTATGTAGCACCGAACGGGGATTTGTGGATCAGCTACCATGAGGGAGGATTTAGCCGATACCAAAAAGATCTGCAAAACTTTAAACATTATGATATACCAAATTTTAAATTAAAATACCAACCGGACATAGAATTTGCTATTAGATATATGGATGGTGACGGATCGATCTGGTATAGTGGCTCAGGACTTGGGCTTAATCATTACAACTACGAAAAAGATCAACATTTACATTATGATTTACCGGACATTATTCAAACAAATAACATTGATGCAAATAATGACCCTAATACTGTTAATTATATCTACAGCGCATCTGATAACCAACTCTGGCTTTGTACCGAAAATGGCCTCTATGGGTTTAATCCTAAAACCAAATCATTTTCTCTAAAAACATACGAAGTAAAGCACCAAAGTATGGTGCAAGAATATAACTTTAGTAAACTTATCCCTGATGGCAATAAAGGTTTTTGGCTATCAGCTTATGTTGGTGGCATTTATTATTTTGATCTGAAAAATGAAACCTTTTCCAATTATAAATTCGACTCCATTCATACAGGTTTTTACAATTTAGTTTTTGACATGACCGAAAAAAGCCCTGAGGAATTTTGGATTGCCGCAGGAGACAAGGGGCTTGGCATTTTTAACAAAACCCTAGGTCAATTTCAATTTCCGGAGAACGCACCAAACCATCGCCCTTATGCTTTTCTTGAACAAGTCATACAGACGTCAAACCATGAATTGCTGATTGCTGACGAAACTTCTTTGTTAAAATACTCCCCTTCAGCTGCAAGATTTAATTTTAGGTATCTACCATTGTCGCACAGCCAGCATGGCAACCTGCATGTGATTCGAAAAATTCTCGAGCATCCGGAAGTGAATGAAATCTATTTTGCCACCGAGTTTGGAAACGGATTGAACATCCTCAATACCCTAACCCAAAAACTGACCGCACTACCGGTAGCTGTGGATAAAAGCAAGGATACGAAAATGATCCTGAATGGGCTCCTTAAAGACACTATGGGGAAATATTGGTTATTGTGCCGAGATTTCATCTATGAATTTGATTGGAAACACAAAAAACTAATTCAAATTCCACAGCCTTTTAAGCATCCGGAAATCAATGAACGATATAATTTCAAAAGCTTTTTACAAAACTATAAGGGGGAAATATTTTCCCTCACCAGAGAAGGCAACTTATATCCTTTTTCAACATCCGAACGTAAGTTCATTGAAAAAATATCCGCCTTTGACCGACAACATCGCATTCGTAAAATTGATTTTGCCGTATTCGATGCGACTCATCGTTTATGGGTTTTGGGTGAAAAAAAATTAGCTTACCGTAATGACCCTAAAAGCGCGTTCAAATTCGTTTCCGACTCCATTTTGCTTCAATACCTGCATTCTCCGGTTAAAGCAATGGTTTCCGATTCAATCGGAAACATCTGGATGGCCATTGAGCACCAAGGCTTACTCAAACTAAACATCAATAATAGCCAAGTATTCAGTTATCATTTGTTTACCTCACCCGTCGAGCTCCCAAACACCCGCATCAACAATATGGGTATCGATCCTCAGGGCCATATTTGGATGTCAACGATTAACGGTATTGTTTGGTTTAATCCCTCTACCCGTAAATACAAATTATTCAATCAGCTGGCCGGAGTCGACAAATACATTTTTGGAATGCGCTTCATGATTGCGGGGCCTCACTCTTTTTATATCACCACACCGGGCAAATATTGCAAAGTTGATTTCAACCAATTGAATCAAGCCTCTTACATTCCAAAAGTTTATATAGACAAAATGAATATAGGCAAAAAAGAAGTACCCGTTACATCAGACAAGCAGACCACTTTCACGCTCAAACCGAATGAAAACTACTTCTCCTTCGATTTTGGTTGCATCGATTTTTCCGATCAATCCTACCATCATTTCGCGTATCAATTGCTGGGATGGGATAAAACATGGCAAGATTGCGGCACTCGGCGTTATGCCAACTACACCAATGTATCCGGTGGTGATTATGTATTCATGGTCAAGGTGGCCAATACGGAGGGCCAATGGAGCGATGTCGCCAAATTGAATATCTATATTCAAACCCCTTTTTATAAAACCTGGTGGTTTAAGTTATTATTGGCCGCATTGGTATCCCTCATTCTATTTAGTTTATATCAATATCGAATCAATCAACAACGCCAGATGTTTGATCTCAAGAGCAGGGCCCAGTTGCTCGAAAAAGAAAAAACCATGGTGATGTATGAAAGCCTGAAACAGCAACTCAATCCGCATTTCTTATTTAATTCCCTCACCTCTCTTTCCGGACTGATCGAAACAGATCCTTCCCTGGCCGGTGAATTTCTCGAACAGATGTCTGATATTTATCGGTACATCCTGAAACATGATGACAGAGAAACAGTGTTGCTTCGCGATGAAATTGAATTCGCCAAATTATATGTTCGTTTACAACAAACGCGATTTACAAAAGGTCTTTATGTCGAATTTGATATCCCGGAAGAATATGAAGATACAAAAATTGCACCCGTCACCATTCAGAACATGATTGAAAATGCCCTCAAGCACAATATCATTGGCGAGCATTTGCCCTTGCGCATTGAGATCTATATTGAAGATGATTATATCGTTGTAAAAAACAATCTTCAGAAAAAAAACAAAGTGGAAACTTCCAACAAAAAAGGCCTGCCGCAATTTGTGAATCTGTATAAATTCCTGAGCGACAGACCGGTGCTCATTGACGAATCCAATACTCATTTTATTGTCCGCATTCCTTTGATTTAAAAACTTAATTTATGAAAGCCGTCATACTTGAAGACGAAGAAATTATCGCCAAATTACTTTTAGGTAAAATTAAAAAGGTTGCACCCGACATTCAGGTTCTGGAAATTTTATCCAGCCTCAATGCGGCAAGGAAATGGCTCAACGAAAACCCTGAACCTGACCTCATGTTCATGGACATCCAACTGAATGATGGGGTGAGCTTCGACATTTTCAATGATCATGCCTTGAAATGCCCCGTCATCTTTACTACCGCTTATGATGAATATGCCATCCGGGCGTTCAAGGTCAATGGCGTAGATTATTTATTGAAACCCGTCAAAGATGCTGAACTCAAAAACGCGATTGAAAAATGCCGCCGTTTAATGGAACTCAAAGGTGGCATCTCCGACAATATTGCGGATTTACTCAAATCCATCAACCATAAAGAAGATGCGATCAAATACAAAGAAAAATTCATCATTCAGTCCCGCAATCAATGGATACCTGTTAAGACAGACGATATTGCCTGCTTCTGCAAAGAGAACCTGAATTATATTTACTTATTCAGTGGCGAAAAATATATCATCGATTATGTAACCCTCGATGAAATTGAAGAATTACTGGATCCTCAAAAATTCTTTCGGGCCAATCGTCAATTCATCATTCATATTGATGCCATCAAATCCATCAAGCCGGTTGAACATGCCAAATTGATCATACACCTGAAAGAACCAAATCACAAACTGGACATAGACATGAGCCGATTGAGAAGTCCTGAGTTTAAAAAATGGCTGGAGCGATAGTTCAGGATGAGGTTATTCTTGGACCCAAAAGAGCCTTGCCCAAACAGGCCTTCCTTTATTTTGTTGTTTGTGCGCCCATCTGTTCACCAAGCTTTTCATAGGCGATGTCATTGGGCTCCCAGAGTTCTATTTTATTCCCTTCAATATCCATGATATGAATAAATTTTCCGTAATCGTAAGATTCCATTTGATCCAAAATGACCACACTATCTTTTCTCAATTGATTGACCAATGCTTCTAGATTTTCCACGCGATAATTGATCATAAAGTCCTTGGTTGAAGGTTCGAAATATTTTGTTTTATCGCTAAAAGGGCTCCACTGACTAAATCCTTTCTTCGTGGTATCTGCTCCTTGTCGCCATTCGAAAACAGCGCCATAGTCATTTGTATTTAATCCAAGATGAGTATGATACCAAGCTCTAACTTTCTTTGGATCCTTGCATTTGAAGAAGATGCCACCGATACCGGTGACTTTCTTGGTGGCTTGTTTGTCATCTATCTTCTGCAAGACAGATTTAAAAGCGAATCCCAATGCGAAGGTGGCCATCAGGATCAGCGTGGTGAGTAATTTCTTAATCATAGATCAGTATTTTCAAATGCATGATTGGGTTCGTTTCGATGCGGGGTTTAATTTCAAGTGATAAAGTTAGGATGATTCTAGCGGATTGATCATCTTTTGCGTTCAAGGATTGTCTATCTTCTTCTGTAAGTCACATTAATGGTCCCTTTATCGAAAAATTGGTAGAACTTTATTTCAAGAACATTTTGATTGATCAAGTACAATGTGCAGTCATAAGGTGGCCAGTTTGGAGCCGTGCCATTGACATATAGACTGTCACGGTCTAGAATAAAACCATAATTACCGACGCCATGTTTTATCCCTTCAATTTGAACATATCCATATCCAAGTTTTACAAATTCAATTTCCGACTTCACGGAATCTCCGGTATACCATTTTCCGAGGATGTCGGATAAGGCAATTTTAGTTTGTTGATGGGCTTTCCTTAAACCATTTACCTCTGTTTGAGCATTCGTATGATGACAGAGTATGGAAAGCAAAAGAATGAAACCATAGTATTTTATCTTATTCATTATTATTATATGTTAGGATGAGCAAATCAAATCCTCAGGCGGTTTGTGCCTAAACTATTCTGACTTGATTCAAATCTAAAAAACAAGCGCCAATATTCGTCGCTAAAATATTGTCAAACGGATCGGGTAGTTTTGTTTCGAAACATTATTTTTGGTGGTCCATCGCAGGATTGCTATAGATCGCCTTTCCGTTTTCAAAACGAATGGACACATAAGGTGTTGTGATATTCAGTTTGGTCCATTCTTTTTTGTTTAAATCAAAGGTGAGCTCGTCCAGTTGTAGCATGATGGTTGGAGTTAGAGGTTTACTTAAGGGCATCACACTAAAACTGCCAATGGGCATTTCCGGGTTCAAAGTATCGGGAGTTATAAAAATAGGAAGATCTGATTGTATCCATTGATATTCTCTTGCCTTATTGTCTGTACTTAAAACCACTTTTAAAAAGTAATACAAGTGCGACCCGCCTGTCCCGACAAAATACAATTCATCATTGATTCCGTCTTGATCAAAATCCCAGTTCTTTGAATAGTTATGCATTTGAGAAAGGCTGTCATAGCTATAGACTAAAGTAGGATTTGAATGGCGATAAATATTTTCGAAAGAATTGGATGGCATGTCCAAAAAATTTGCCTGCTGAGCGAAAGCACTCAAGGATAATAGGCTTAATAACATGGACAGGATATATTTCATGAAGGGTATCCTAGGTCTCTGCAGTTTACCCGAGGAGGAAGACACAGACGGTTTTCTAATCGTAACTCCATCATTTTTCATGTTCAATACTAAACATAAATATACGTCCTCTTACCGATACAACCACAACTCGTCCACTTTTATCACCATGCTGTTCATAGTGAGCATGACTAAGTCTTACTAAAGCAAACCCTAGTCAATCATCACATCCATTTGCTCCTGTTACATCTCTACTGCCGCTCTCACTCTCCGCTCTCGCTCTCCCCAGGTGAGGGATAGAGCGTATAGCCCGCAGCGACGACGCAGGAGACCTCAAGGCAACGCTCGCGGCGGGAGCGAGAACTATAAGCGATAGCACGACCCCGCTAAACGAACTCTTCATGATATATGGGATGTAAATGGCGGGGGCACCCCCAAATTAAAATCCTTTCGAAATCTTAAAACGAATTGCGTATTCAGCATTAAACATCAAACATTCATCATTCTCCCTTCCCCCTTGTACCATTTAGCGGATTAACCTACTTTTGCCCCACATGTTCAATCGCTACCTTACTTATTACAGTCCCGCCATGCAGTTTGTGGTCTTTTGTGCCCTCGTCTCCATGTGTTGGTTGCTCGGTGGTACAATTTACGACTTGCTCAATGTAAACATGACCGGCCTCAACAGCAGTCAGATCGCCGAACTCACGACTTACGACTACCCCCTCGCGCAAAAACTGAAATGGATCAATGGCATCATTCAAATTGTGATGCTCTTGTTGCCCGCCGCCATCTTCACCTACCTCGCCTACCCTTCGCCCGCAACGTATGCCGGACTCAAGAAACCGCAACCGATCAAATACCTGGCCTTCGGTATACTGATGTTGTTGGTGGCCCTGCCATTTTCATCGTGGCTCGAACAACTCAATAGCCTGATTCACTTCGGCGGCGAAATCAAAAAAATGGATGCTAAATATACCGCCCTCGCCGGGGCCATGCTGGCCGGCACTTCCATACAGGACCTCATTGTGAATACCTTACTCATATGCATACTCCCGGCCTTTGTAGAGGAAATTTTCTTTCGCGGCTGTCTGCAACAAATCATGGTGAATTGGATGCAAAAGACTCCCCTGCTCGCAGTCTTCCTCGTAGCCCTTTTGTTCAGCCTCTTTCACGGTCAGCTCAGCGGACTCATACCCCGCACTTTTCTCGGGCTCTTGCTCGGACTGGCCTATTACTATACCGGCAGCCTTTGGGTATCTATGGCCATGCATGTGGTCAATAATTTCTTTGCGGTCCTCTTCTTCTTTTTATACCAGTCGCACCGAATCTCTTTCAATATCCTCGAAACACCGGATACCCCCATCTGGTTGGGGCTCCTTTCCGGCGGCATCACAGCTGCATTTATTTATATGCTTTATCAAATGCGCCGGCCTTATGAAATTTTTGCACTCATACCCGACGAACCAAAACCCACGAACGAAACACCATGAGCCAAACGCCCTGGGTCTGCATCTACAAGACCAATAACCGATTTGAAGCTGAAGCTGTAAAAGGCAATCTCGATAGCGCCGATATTACTTGTGTCATCCTCAACAAACAAGACAGTTCCTACCTCGCTTTCGGATATGTGGAAGTGCATGTACCCAAAGATCAGGAGGAACAAGCCAAACTCATCCTCAACAATGAGATCAACCTAAACTAAGCCTGTGGCCTTTAACGTTCAAACCTTCCTCACCCGTCTCGGCAGCGCCGCCATCTTTAGTGCCATTATGCTATTGGCATTCCTGAGTCGTGAATGGGCCTTCGCGGCTTTATTCCTGGTGGTCAATTTTTTATGCTTGCGCGAATATGCCCTCATCCTCGAAAAGATTTTACAGGTCAGCTTCACCCGAAATGAGAAAGCCAATTTTTATTTCACGGGTATGGCAGCATACCTATTTGTGTGCAGTATGCAGATGCACGCCTGTACGAATTTATTGCAGCAGGTGATGCACAAACAAATCTTCTATTTCCTCGGACTCCTGATCGGCGCCGTCATCATGTTTTTTGTGTTTAGGAAAAATAAAAAGTCTGTCCTCCTGCTCACGGGCATCGGGTATATTTCCATTGCCCTCGGACTGCTAGTCCAACTTCGTTATCAATCTTTATTGTTGCCCGTCATCCTCCTGCTCTTTATTTGGATGAACGATACCATGGCCTATCTCTGCGGTTCGTTTTTCGGACGAACGCCATTCTTCCCCGCCATCTCACCGAAGAAAACGATTGAAGGCACGGTCGGGGGCATACTCTTTACCATGGCCTTTGCGGCATTGTGGGGTTATTTCTATCATGTCTTTCCCCTCGTTCATTGGATCTTGTTCGGACTCATGGCCTCTCTCATCGGCACCATCGGCGACCTCATCGAATCGAAACTCAAACGCATGGCAGGCATTAAAGACTCCGGCAATCTCATGCCCGGACATGGCGGCGCACTCGATCGTTTCGACTCCTTGTTGTTTACGGCGCCGTTTGCATTTTTATATGCACTGTTGTGTATGGAGTGTTTGGAGATCATGGTGTTTTAGTTAAACCAAACTAAGCACTAAAAACTAAAGACTAAAAACTAACTATGCAACACTTCCCATTACGGAGCCGGATTCGGCCTTAGAAATTTAGCGTTAAGAAATAATCGAACTGAGCCGTTAAGAAACAATTGCTGTCTGACGAGTGACGCAGGAGCGAGGAGTTCAATTGTTTTAGGCGAGGGTCGATTATTTTAGCTAAATTTCGACAGCCTTGATTTTTTGCTCCACTTTTTTATCAAGAAAAAAGTGGAACCCCCGGTAGGGACTCTCCTTACGCTGACTGGGTAGTTATAAAAAGTCAGAGCGATTATGTCTATGAAGAGGCGAAACGTTGTTTGATCCAATCCGAACCACGTCCAAATTCTCCTATCTACAAACCCAAATACCCCATCTATAAGAAACCGTTTCCCCGTTTAATTCCCACTGAATAAGTTTGTTCCACCATTAGTAACAACATAAAATTCAGGTTATGGAATCACAACAATCAGAAGTCAGGAATATCAACCTAGTGCCCTGGAGGACAGACCACTCATCCAATGTGAAGGCGGCAAGCGAATATTCTTCATATACTTCAATGCATGTCTGGAGAAAACGGCTTCTCCAAAAAGCAGTACAAATGATGGCATTTCTTAAAGGCGTCATTCTATTGCTTCGTCCGCATCTATTCCTGGGCTTACTCATTCATCCGCTCCGCATGAGTGCCCACATGCTCCAATTGTCGAAATGGATTTCTGCTCAGGACCCAGCAGGCATGAACGACTTTTATTCCGGCATTCGTCGCTACCACAAACGATACGAACTCTATGCCTTCCTCCTGTCTTATGCCCAACTGAACAGAGTCGGATTCCATTACCTCGAGTTTGGGGTGAGCGGCGGCGCGTCCATGAATTGGTGGGTCAATCAATGTCCGCATGCCGACAACCGATTTTATGGCTTCGATACGTTTGAGGGCTTACCGGAACAATGGGGACATTACCAAAAGGCGATATGGCTGCCGGCATACCTCAATCTTCCGACGAGCGTGTGGTCTTCATCAAAGGTTTGTTTCAGGATACCCTTCCCGGATTTCTTACATCCAATTCATTCCATCAAGGGCGACGAAAAGTAATACACCTCGATGCCGATTTATTTTCCTCAACCCTCTTCACGCTTTGTAGCCTCGCGCCACATTTGCAAAAAGGAGACATCTTACTCTTCGACGAATTCAATGTGCCGAATCATGAGTTTCTGGCCTACAAAACATTCTGCGATAGCTATTATATCAAAACCAAATTGATTGGCGCGGTGAATAATTATTTGCAGGTGGCGGTGATGGTGGAATAAATTGAATATAACGCATTTGAGATGGTCTCCGTGGATGAAAACGAGACATCCCTGACGACCGATTAAGGATCTGTCTTCTCACAAAGTGCTTCGTTGTTTTTATGAAGCTATCGTAATCATATAACATATACCATTAATCGTATAACACTCCCCAATACGCATCAACATACATTTACACTTACTATTCCATACACCCCGGGCTGCATTAAGCCGCCCACTAAAATAAAGATCATGAGAAAATACATATACGTCCTCGTCGCCATCCTGAGCATTTCCATTTCTGCCTGCAACAAAGATGAAGGCGTCAATATCTTCACCATCGACCAGGATAAAGAATTGGGACTTCAGGTGAAACAAGAAATTGCATCCGACCCCATCAAGTATCCCATCCTCAGCCGTACCACCTATGCCTCGGCTTATGCCTATCTCGATCAAATGAAAAATACAATCCTCAGTAGCAACAAAGTCACATACCGTTCTAATTTCCTTTGGGAACTGTCTATCATCCACGACGATAATATTCAAAATGCGTTCTGCACGCCCGGTGGTTATATCTATGTCTATACCGGCCTCATCAAATACCTCGACAATGCCACTTCACTTGCCGGAGTGATCGGTCATGAAATTGCGCATGCCGACAAAAGGCATACGACTGAAGCCATGACCAAACAATATGGTATCTCTACCCTCGTATCGGTCATCTTGGGCGACAATCAAAATCAACTTACCGATATTGCACAAAGCCTGGTTGGACTTACATTCAGTCGTGAAAATGAAACTGAAGCCGACAAATATTCTGTCAACTATCTTTGTCCTTCATATTACCGTGCGAATGGTGCCGCAGAGTTCTTTACCAAAATCATCAATCAAGGTGGTGGCAATATTCCCGAATTCCTAAGCACACATCCCAATCCCGATAACCGTGTAAATGCGATCAACATGGAAGCCGTGTCCCTTTCATGTACCGGCGGCAATATCACTACAGCTGAAGATGTGTCGAATTATAATGCGTTTAAAGCGATGTTGCCGTAAGAAAAAGGTCCAACTCAACTCGGGAGTATAGTAATTCGGTCCGGCAAATTTGCAATTCGCTCCGGCAACATAGTAACTCACTCCGGCAATATAGTAACTCGATCCGGCAACTTTGTAATTCGCTCCGGCAATTTAGCAACTCGCTCCGGCAACATTGTAACTCGATCCGGCAACATTGTAACTCGATCCGGCAATATTGTAACTCGCTCCGGCAACATTGTAACTCGCTCCGGCAACATTGTAACTCGATCCGGCATCTTCTTATAACACCATTTTTAAGTCAAAGCAACCGATTTTCATGTCGGATTGTCATAAGCATCACCTTCTCTCTGTGCGATTTCGCATTCACGAGGTGCGATTTCGCATTCATTAGGTGCGATTTCACATTCACTCAGTGCGATTTCACGCCCCTCTAACCCCAAATCCGCTTTTGTACCCACTCAACCCTATTTCCCGCTTTCATTTTTTGCCATTACTTTCGCAATCGTGTCCAACCTTCCTTACATCAGTCTCATCATTCCCTGCTTCAATGAAGCGGAGCGTTGCGACCGGCTCATGCAAGGTCTATTTCAGTTTCTACAACAATGGCAGGGCTCCTTCGAATGTATCATTGTAGATGATGGCAGTACGGATTCAAGTGATCTCGCCATCAAAAATCATCCTCATTTCCCCCTTTTATCTTCCCATATCCAAATCCTCACCCAAGCCAATCAGGGCAAAGGGGCTGCATTAAAGACAGGCATACAACAGGCCCAAGGCGATTTCATACTCACACTCGATGCCGATATGGCCACCGAACCGACCGAATTGATACAATGGCTCAAGATGCGACAGACGTTTTACACCAAGGAAATTCTGATCGGCTCACGTGAACTAAAAAATTCTGATGTACAGGATCTTGGATATCGAAAAATAGTCGGGAATATTTTCAACGCCATCATTCGCCTTTTTACCGGACTGCCCTTTAGAGATACACAATGCGGCTTTAAACTCTACCCCGCTGCTGCAGCCAAGGCCCTCTTCGACAAACTCCAAACCCCCGGATGGTCTCACGATGTAGAAATTCTCAAACGTGCAAATCGCCTCGGTTATGCCATAGTTGAAATGCCCGTGCATTGGAAAGCCATTGAAGGAAGTAAAATCCGCGTGGTTCAAGACGGATTCAAAATGTTGTTCGAAGTCATCCGTATTTCATTTTTGAAGGATTAAACATTCAACATTGAACATTCAACATTTAGATTCCGCCCGCTTCCTCCAACAACTTAATCATATCCTTAGCTCCCTTTTGCCTGGCAAGCCCCAAAGGTGTCAGGCCATTATTATTTCGTTCATTGAGTAAGGCTTTATTTTGAATGAGAATCTCAGCGACTTTTGAATATGCCGTCGACTTACTATCGAAGAACTCCAAGGTGCAGTGTAAAGGTGTATTGCCCTTCAAGTCTTTTTGATTGATATTCCCTCCAGCCGCGATCAATAAGGGGTAGATCTCATAATTATTCCAGGTCGCTGCCACATGCATCACGGTTTGTCCGGTCGATTCGGTCAGGGTCAAATCCGGATGGTAACTTAAAAACAATTCCACCAATTCCTTGGGTGCACGATATACCGCCTGATGCATGGCCGAACCTGCTTCTCCTGTGGCATTTATATTGGCTTTGTTCTCCAATAAATATTTCGCAATATCGGTCTTGCCAAATCTTGCTGCCACATATAAAGGCGTCGAACCATTTTTACTTTGTGCATTGATCTTGGCTCCTTTCTTCACTAGAAACCTTACCACATCTATATTGCCGGCGGCAGCATGATGTAAAGGTGTAAGCCCCCGGTCATCCTTCAGATTCACCAATGAAGGCTTAGACTTAAGTAATTTTTGTACCGCTTCAAGCTTACCTTCTTTAGCCGCCATATGTATGGGTGCCTGGGCCTTGGTCACGAATGAAGTCAGTGTCAACAACAGTAAAAAGACAAAAAATCTGGTCATGGTACAGGGTTTTATGGTATGAAGATAATCGCTTATGGTGATTATTCATACTGAAAGCCAAGCTTCACTGCGGATAAGGTCATATTACGCTATAACATTATACATATCCTTGACTATATTTGTAGGCATTAAAAACACACGATGAGCCAAACTATTCCAAAACCCATTATCGGCATTACAACAGGAGACATCAACGGCATTGGTATCGAACTGATTATCAAATCACTCTCGGAACATCGTTTGTTAGAGTTTTTTACACCGGTCATTTTCGCTTCCAACAAAGTGATTACGCATTATAAAAACCTCATCCCCGATAGCAATTTCCAATACACCGGCACCAAAAGCATGAGCGCCCTCAACCTGAAAGGCGTGAATGTATTTAACTGCTGGGAAGAAGATGTGGCTATCAATCCCGGACAAATCACCGACCTCGGCGGAAAATATGGTGTACGATCCCTCATGGTGGCTACACAATGTTTGAAAGATGGCGAACTGCAAGGCCTTATCACCAACCCCATCCATAAAAAGAATTCTCAAACGCCCGACTTCGCGTATACGGGTCATACTCCTTTCCTGAAAGATAAATTTGGCGCTAAAGATGTTGCCATGATGATGTGTGCCGATGAACTGAAAGTGGCCCTGCTTACCGAACATGTACCGATTAGCGAAGTCAGTAAATATGTGACCTTAGATAATATTTTAAGTAAAGTGCGTATCATCAACGATAGCCTCATCAAAGATTTCGGTATCGACAAACCCAAGATCGCCGTATTGGCCCTCAACCCTCATGCGAGCGATGATGGCTTGATCGGCAAGGAAGAACAAAATGTAATTGTTCCTGCCATTGAAAAATTACGCACGGAAGGTATACTCGCCTTTGGTCCTTATGGTGCGGATGCCTTCTTCGCCCGTCAGCATGATCAGCAATTTGATTGTATACTGGCGATGTATCATGACCAGGGATTGATTCCATTCAAAAGTTTCGATAAAGGCCAGGGTGTAAACTATACCGCCGGATTACCTGTGGTGAGAACATCCCCCGACCATGGAACGGCTTTCGATATTGCCGGCAAAAACATGGCCGACAATGCTTCATTCCTCCAAGCCATGTATATGTGTATCGATATCCTCAACCAACGCGCAGGATATGCCGAACACACCAAAAACAAATTGAAACCGGGAAGCATGCAGACGAAAATCCGCAGATCGAAAGAAGATATTGTGGAGTAAAGGGTTATCCAGATTACATCTCACTCAACCTTGGCAACACCTTATCCTTATCCGACAGCACCGCATGGTGAGTACTGACCTTCCAATCGATAGCCAGGATTTCATCAAATACATACAGACCACCTTCAGCAGATTTCTGATAGAAATTATCACATTTATAAAAGAATACGGTATCATCTTCCAATACCGAATACCCATGTGCAAAACCGCGGGGTACAAACAATTGCAATTTATTTTCAGGACTTAACTCGATGGCATATTGCTGACGATAAGTGGGCGATTCAGGTCTCAAATCAACGACCACATCCAAGACCTTTCCTTGCAATACCCTCACCAACTTAGCCTGAGCATATTCTCCGGTTTGAAAATGCAGTCCGCGTATAATCCCGTAATTAGACTTCGCCTGATTGTCTTGTACGAAATGGGTCTCCTGACCACAAAGCTCATTGAATGTTCGCTGATTGAAGCTTTCATAAAAATATCCCCGCTCGTCTTCAAACACTTGAGGCTCCAGAATAAAACAATCTTTTAAGGGCGTATCAATTCGTTTCATAATCTATTTATAATTCTTTCTCTTACACAATACGTTTCATTTCAGACAGACAAGAAATTTCATAGGTGGGACGGTCATCATGCGGCTTCTGATGAGGATTAAAAAACACCTGGTCCATGCCAATTTCGCGGGCACCAAGAATGTCAATATCCAATGCATCACCTACCATCAGACTGCTGTCAACATCTGCACCGGTTTCTTTTAAGGCAAATTCAAAGATGCCTTTGTGCGGCTTCATACTCATGGCTCTTTCAGAGGTAATCATTTGCTGAAAAAAATGATCAATGGATGCCGTACGAAGTTTCTGATATTGTGTTTCTTCAAATCCATTGGTGATGAGATGCATGGCATACCCTTTACCGGCACAATATTCAAGCACCTCTACAGCATAAGGAAACAAGGCTTTTTGTTGCGGTAAAATATCCAGATAATCCTCACTCATTTTCTTGGCCAGGGCCAGATCGTTCACTTTGTAATGAACGAGAGTTTGCCACATTCTTTTCCAACGAAGATCTTCACGACTTAGGAATCCATTCCTGAATCGCTGCCAGAGCTTGTCATTGATTTCATGGTAAACTTCATTGAAATCGTCAAAATCAAGAATCCCTTTCTCCGGAAGTTGATTGGTATGATAAACCTCCTTTAAAGTATGGACAGAATTCAATTCAAAATCCCAAAGGGTATGATCGATATCGAAAAATAAATGCTTGTATATTTTCAACTTACTTTTTTATAAATGGAATAGATTTTCGGTAACCTTTTTCGTTAACGAATTCAGTGATATAATATCCCGGGGCAAATGAACTGACTTCGATTTTAATCTGAGAATTCCCCGAGGGCATCGTTTGTTGCTGCTTTTGGATCACGCTTCCGGCACGATCAAAAATGCTGATATTCAAACTTCCGGCTTCCGCACCAAGTATGTCTATCATCAACAAATCGTCGACCGGATTGGTGCGGATGTTTACATTCATATTTGACAGGATGGAAGGTGTTCCAACAGGAGTCACTGTACGTACGATATCATTTTCCCAAATGCCTCTGCCATAAGTTGCTGCCCTGAGTTTTCCGGTGGCATAATAAATTTCTAAATCACTCACCTCCGTATTCGGCATGCCGGTGCCATAGTATTGCCATACGGTATCCAAATCCTTTTTATAAAACACCCCGACATCTGTGCCCAAATACATATCGACATTGGTACTGTCACTCTCTTTATCTATCTGTATACAATTGGCCGGCACATTGGGTATATTATAACTGATATTGGTCCAGGTCACGCCATGATTCACCGATTTATAAACCTTACTATGGTCACCGTAACCTGATTTAGTCACATAAATGACATCTTCCAGTTTGGGATGAACTTTCACCATAGAAACATTTTCGAAGGCCCCCGATGCAAACGGAACGGTATAACTCAACCAATTCAAACCCAGATTATTGGTATAATAAATTTTCTGTTCAAATCCGGTATAAATGACATCTGAATTGCTGGGTGCCACATCTAACACTTCTAATTTATTATTCGGATTGCCGGTCAAATTATTACTGATCTTATTCCAATTGTCACCTTCATCAAGCGATAACCATACATCCGCGTAACCGGCAATGATAGTAGCCGGACTATTTGGATCCAACATATAAGGGGTCACCCATGCACCCTTATTGGTATCAGCTGTTATATCATAATAGGTATCATTCACCCACTTGTCATAAGAACGATACATGGTTCCTCCCCAATAGGTGGTGAAGATGGTCCAGTCATCTACAGGATTAATTGCCACTTCCATACCATCACCGCCATTTGTTGGCCCCCATGATGTAGGAGAAACACGTTTGCGACCTCCGTTATCCTGCGTACCCCCAATCATGAATACGGAATCTTGAGTGGACAAGGCGATCTTATAAAACTCAGTAATAATAAGACCGTTAGACAGGTCCGTCCATTCATTATTCAATTCATTCAAACGATACAAACCGCCGTCATTGCAGAAATAAATATAATGAGGCAACAAAGGGTTCACTGCCGCATAGTGATTATCGGCATGCACTTCGGGCAAAACGCCATCGTTATACCAATTCGTGATTTGGCCCCAATTGGTACCTCCGTCAATAGAACGAAAATTTTTCACGTAACCACAATACACTTTTTGTGGATTGAGATAAGATAATTGAATTACCGCATTGTCATCAATCGTTGAATTTTTCAACACAAAAGGTGTATTCGCCCCATCAGTCGACAAGTAATATTTATCATTACCGGTACCAAATGCAATATAATTAGAGTCGGCCGGAGTGACAGACATTTCAATATCGGTAGATGAGGTGAGGCTTGATACGGCAGTCCAATTATTCCCATCATCCGTTGATTTGTACACTTGATTTGCAGCTACATAAATGGTAGAAGCATGGAATGGTTTGAATTCTATATCGGTATGCTGACCATTTCTAATTTTGGTCCAGGTGGCACCCGAATCGCTGGTTCTCCAAAGTCCATTGGATTGGGCACTATATAAAACCAAATTACTATCCGGATGCATCATCAATTTATAATACACCACCTGATCGGTAAAGTTGCTGCTTTGAGTGGTGGGCGCCCAGCTTTGTCCTCCATTGGTGGACTTGTAAACACCCAAGCCATAATGCCACCATCCTTCATTGAGACCAACAGTGATATACATCGTATTCGGATTGGTCGGATCTATAGCAATATTTCCCACACTGCAGTATGGCAATTGATCGCCCAAGGGTATCCACGAGTTGCCCCCGGTCGTTGTTTTCCAAATCCCGCCTTTATTGACGCCCACATAAATGATATTGGTATCTGTGGGATGGAAAGTCACTGCAGCCACTCGCCCCATTCCATTATAACCACCCGGTGAAGTCGTTTGTGAAATATTTCTCCAGGCCCCTGCTCGCTGTTTTTTAGAACCGGCTGCCGTCTGAAGTCCTGAGTAGGCCTTATACCTCAATTGTGCATCCGGCAAACTCCCGTCAGGCATCACCCGCTGCTTCCAATACCATTCCTGACGTTTGTACTTCACATACTCATTATCATCCCATGGGATAAACGAAGAGGACTTAGATGAACCGGGCTGGTTTTTAAAATAATCATCGGCTACCTGCATAATATCGTTCAGGTTAGATAGCCCCTGAACCTTATCCTTCAATTGACCTGAAGAAACTTGAAATGCCAAGGAGAGAACAAATACGAATAGGATGTTTTTCATAGTCTTTTATTAGGGTAATTCCCAACGCATTCATTCCAAATCTCGTCAAAAGCTAAGTTCCAAGTGAATGATTACATTTGCAGCGAAAATACTTAATCCTGATTACATGAGAAAATTCAACACCACCGCCCTATTGATTTTGCTGACCACATTCAGTGTGTTTGCCGAAAAGAGAAGAATATTGTTCATCGGCAATAGCTATACGGGTGTAAATGACCTTCCGAACACGGTCAAAAACCTTGCCTTATCCTTCGGCGACACCCTTGAAATAGACAGCAATACACCCGGAGGTTATACCTTCAATATGCAAAGTACGGATGCTACCACCTTGTCCAAGATTAAGGCAGGCAATTGGGATTATGTTGTTTTGCAAGCTCAAAGTCAGGAGCCCGCATTTTCTCCTGCACAAGTGGAAAGTGACACCTATCCTTATGCTAAAAAACTGTGCGATTCGATTCGTGCCTATAATAACTGTGCGGAAATATTATTTTACATGACCTGGGGCCGAAAAAATGGAGATGCATCTAATTGCGCCGCTTATCCTCCTATTTGCACTTATGCCGGCATGCAACAAAGATTACGTGAGAGCTACCTGGAAATGGCCGACAGCAATAATGCGACCTGTGTGCCTGCCGGTGTTGCCTGGAAAAATTTGAGAGCTGCATTCCCCCTCATCGAACTCTATCAGACCGACGAATCCCATCCTTCAGCCAATGGTACTTACTTAGTGGCATGTACATTTTATTCGAGCATCTATCATAAACCTAGCGACAATGCCGGCTATGTGCTCAGTGGCGTAAGCGCTGCTGATGCGTTGAACTTGCAGAGTATTGCGAGCCATACCGTATTAGATAGTCTCGAAAACTGGCAACAATCTGGAAGTATCCCTTATTCAGATTTTAGCTTTGTGCAAAATGCCAATCAAGTCACGTTCACCAATACTGCCAAACGGAGTACACAATACGAATGGAATTTTGGGGATGGCAGTGCATTGAACACGACCACAAATCCTGCCCATACTTACTTGTCTGCAGGACAATATTTTGTCACCTTAAAAGCTTACACCAGTTGCAAATCCAGTTCGCACAAAGACACCGTGGATATTACCAATATCCCGAATGGTTTGAATGAAACCAACGTTTCAGGGATCAAGGCCTATCTCCAAGACCAAACCTTTATCGTAAACCATGCTCAATCCGGCGATCAGCTAGACATTATTTCTCTGGCCGGTCAGCGTGTGTATCATACCCGATTGACCCAGGGTCAAAATCAGTACAACTTGACATTGTTACCCGGTTCATACATTTATCGCATTACGAGAGATCAACGTCGGGTTAGCTCAGGAAATATCATCATGAAATAACCTGAATAAGATTATTTCTTTTCAATTTATTTGCACCCCCACAGGTTGAACGATACCTTTGCACCCAAAATAATTCACTATGTCTTTAGTCATTGCCGGAACTATGGCCTTCGATGCCATCGAAACCCCTTTTGGAAAAACAGATAAAATCATTGGCGGATCTGCAACCTACGCAGCCTGGAGCGCTTCCCATTTTACGAAAGACATCAAACAAGTGTCTATTATCGGCGGCGACTTTCCGCAGGAAGATATCGATGCCTTGAAAAACCGTGGCGTAGCTTTTGAAGGCGTGGAAGTATTGAAAGATGAAAAATCATTTTTCTGGAGCGGAAAATATCACATGGATATGAATAACCGGGATACTTTGGTGACCGACCTGAATGTATTGGAAAAATTCAACCCGCAAATACCCGACTCCTATCAGGATTGTGAATTTTTGATGTTGGGCAATCTGATGCCTTCATTACAACGACAAATCATCAATCAATTAAAAAATCGTCCCAAGCTCATCATCATGGACACCATGAATTTCTGGATGGATATTGCGATGGATGATTTATTGGAAACCATAAAAATGACCGATGTATTATTGGTCAATGATGGCGAAGCCCGTCAGTTAAGCAATGAATTTTCTTTGGTCAAAGCGGCACAAAAGATCATGGCTATGGGCCCGAAATACCTCATTATTAAAAAAGGAGAACATGGTGCATTACTGTTTCATGGCTCTCATGTGTTCTTTGCTCCGGCTTTACCATTGGAAGAAGTGTTTGATCCAACCGGAGCCGGTGATACCTTTGCCGGAGGTTTTATTGGTCACCTGACCCGCACCAAGGATATCTCCTTCGAAAATATGAAAACGGCCATCATCATTGGTTCAGCCATGGCAAGCTTTGTGGTGGAGAAATTCGGCACAGAAAGACTGAAAGAAATTACTCAGGACGATATCATGAACCGACTGAACTATTTTGTAGACTTAGTGAATTTTGATATCGATATCGTTTAGTCCTTAGGCAATTAATTCTTCCCAATATTCAGCCGCGCGTCTGGTATGCGGAATCACTATGGTTCCGCCTACAATATTGGCAATGGCAAATACTTCATACAATTCATCTGTGGAAACGCCGACCTCATGACATTTACCTACATGGTATTTAATACAATCATCGCAGCGAAGTACCATGGAAGCCACAAGACCCAGCATTTCTTTGGTCTTTACCGGCAATGCCCCTTCCATATAGGCATTGGTATCGAGGTTGAATAAACGGCCTATGACCTTGTTTTGTTTTCCTAAGATCACTTCATTCATTTTACTCCGATATGCGTTGAAATCATTTTCTAATGTTCCCATAGATATTTTTTTTACAAAGTAAAGCAATAGATTTGATTATCTTAGCGCGTTCAAATAAGATGATACTCAGCATAGTCATACCTGCATATAACGAAGGGAATACCATACACAATATCCTGAATAAAGTGAAACAAGTTCAGCTCATCCAGGATATTCAAAAAGAAGTCATTATTGTGAATGATTGCTCTCGAGATCATACCGAGGAAGCTATTCAATCATACCGAAAAGAAAATCCTGATTTGCCCATCAGTTATTACAAACATGAAGTGAATCAGGGTAAAGGTGCTGCATTACGCACGGGAATTCAAAAAGCAACGGGAGATCTGGTCATTATTCAGGATGCGGATTTGGAGTATGATCCTGAAGAATACAATATTTTACTCAAGCCCATTCTGAATGGCTTTGCAGATGTTGTATATGGTTCCAGATTTATGGGCGGCAAACCGCATCGAATCCTGTTTTACTGGCATAGTATCGGTAATCAATTTCTCACCCGTTTATCGAACATGTTTACCAATCTCAACCTCACGGACATGGAGACTTGTTACAAGCTGATGAAACGGAATATCATACAGTCTATTCAACTCAAAGAAAATCGTTTCGGTTTTGAGCCCGAAGTCACGGCTAAACTTTCAAGGATCAAAGGCATTCGCATATATGAAGTTGGGATATCCTATTACGGACGCACGTATGAAGAAGGAAAAAAAATTAGCTGGAAAGACGGGTTCAGAGCTATCTATTGCATTCTGAAATATGGTCTTTTTAAGGCCTCTTAAGCCATCCTTTCATTTTATTTAGATTCAGCCAGTGTATTTCACTCATTGCGATGATTGCCGGCAACAGAAGCGCAGTAGGCACGCTTTTATATCTGACCAATGCGCCGGCATTTGGAATGGTATAACTCATAAACAGCAGCAGCAACATAGAAAAAAACAAACAAAATAAAGGAAAGGCTTCTACGAGGTATTTCCGTCGGATATGTATGACGGACAAAAACAAGGCCACAACAATCAATAAACTATCCAGCGCTGCAGCAATATATTTTAAAGGGTCCGTAAATTTTAAGACAGGAATAAAAAATGCATGGTATAGCGCTATGGGAAAGTGTTTCACAAAACTCATGAGATCATTGGTTAAGGTAGGCGTATGAATATCTGAATAACCTTTTAATTTAAAATACTCAATTTGTTTATTGACGACAATTTGCAAGGGATCAATTCCGGGGAAAAACAAATGTAACGCGATAATCAAACCCATCATGACAATAGATCCAATCATAAATACACGAAGGGGTCGGGGTATTTTAAGCGAAGCAAGCCAAATCACATACACGGGGAACAAACATAAAAAATAGAAATACCGTAACACAAGCAAGAGGATAAAACAAAGGATCAGAAGCATAAAATCTTTCCATTGTTGTTGCCGACTTAGCCTTAAGGTGTAAAAACAAATTCCGCCGAGCGCTGCAAGCACCCAACCATCTTTGTGTATACCACTACACCAGAATATCACGGAGGGAACGAGGAAAATGGAAATTAAGAATAAATACTTCTTCTCCGGTTGCAGCTGATAAAAGCATTTGTACAATAACAACTGTCCGATGAAGAAAATAACATTATAAAAGACCACATTGGCATATTCGCTCCCCAGTGTAAATATGCTCGCGAGTATCATATACTTCGTGTGCACCAATGTGCCCAGATCACTCCAATAGGCCATATTACCCCGACTAAAAAAATTGAGATGGTGTGTTATGTCGCCCCAATTGAATAACCATTCTTTAAAAAACAGTCCGGGATTCGTGCTCAGTACCGCCAAATAAATCTTGGTCTGACCATAATAAAAAAACACATCATTGGTCAGGTATTCGAGATTATGAATATAGAGGTTCAGGCATCCGGCGAGTGCCTTCAATATAAAAACAGCTGCTATGGTATTAAAGGATAATCCGGTATTATTTTCAATGCCAAAGACTTTGAAAAACCAGATAAATAAAAACAGATAAAAAATAAATATGAAAACCTGCAAGAAACAAAGGTAATAAGGTCGAATAAATTTTCGACGCCTTATTTCAGGATCACCGTGTCCTGACTAAAGCCTTTACGTTCATTTTCATTAATTACAATAATTGATGAAATGATCTTACTATTTTGAATATTTTGATCTTCCACAACCGGGCGTTTAATGGTTATGGTTTGAACATCTACTTTATAATTCTTACGATCGGCCAGGGAAACACTCGCCAATTCATCTTCAACTTCTGCTTTCGCCGGCGTTTTTATGGGTTTGTTGCTTTTAGTTATTTTAGATGCAGACTGCAAATCCATTAATTCTGCCTCTTGAGGAAGTTGCTGCGGGCGCCGGTTAATCCACTGTGAGGCTGTAAGATAATTTTTTGAGGAATGATAAATAAACAAACAAGTGCCATTTTTAATTTGGTCTATGACTTTAGGTGCGATGTCTACCGGTAAGGCCGGGCATCCGTGGCTTCTACCGATTCGTTGATTGCAACGGGCAAATTCTTCTGAAACATAATCTGCGGCATGAATCACGATGGCGCGTTCGTAAGCATTACTATTGAATATACCGTCTACACCGTTCAATTTAAGTGAGTAACCATTGCCCCCTTCATAAGTCTCTCCTGTTGTATAAAAACCAAGACTGCTCTGATGTGATTCCGGAGTATTCGAAAATTGAACAGCATACTCTTCACCGGTTCCCTGTCCGTGAGCCACGAGCGTATGAAACAGTACTTTTTTTGCTTTTACATCAAATACCCACATTCTTTTTTGATTACTTGAAAGCGTAAAATCACATATTGTAAGGTAAGCATCGTTGTTTAGCTTGCCTGATTCCAGCAGATTCAGGTAACCCAGAAAACCGGATCGAAAAGCTTCGTAAGAAATCTTCCTGATGTTCTTACCAAATTTCATATGGTCGTATACATAACGCACATATCGTTCCGTTTTAACCGCATTGACTTCTTCCGTTTCAGATATCTTTTTGGCAAAGACGCTATGAGGCGTTACCGCTGAAAGCAATACGAGGAGTAAGAAGAGTATGTAGGTTCTTTTCGTCATTAATATACCTAACGCAAAAAACATGCTACATCGCATGATTGGACGTTTAGTCTAGTAAAATTACGAAAATCGGACGGAATGGCGGTTTTACCATTTGTTAAATAGACTAAAAGCTATTTTCTGTCGATAGCTCTTTTGACTGCACTTACGATATTGGCTGCATTCAAACCATACTTTTCCAGCAAATCGACCGGTTTCCCACTTTCTCCAAATGAGTCTTTAACGGCGACAAATTCATGCGGACTAGGGTGATGCAACGCAGCAACCTGTGCGATACTATCACCTAAACCTCCATTTTGCTGGTGCTCCTCTGCGGTTACGATGCAATTGGTTTTACGAATCGAATGCAACACAGCATCATGGTCCAGTGGTTTGATGGTGTGAATATTGATCAAATCACAGCTAATATTTTCCTTCTCTAAAATTTCCACTGCTTTCATCGCTTCCCAAACCATATGTCCGCAGGCGAAAATGCTCACGCCCGTTCCTTCATTGATTTGTTGCGCTTTACCTACTACAAATGGTTCATTCTCCGGCGTAAAATTGGGCCATTTCGGGCGCCCGAAACGCAAGTAAACGGGGCCTTCATAAGCCGCTATAGCCATAGTGGCTGCTTTGGTTTGATTGAAGTCGCAAGGAACAATAACCGTCATACCGGGCAACATTTTCATCATGCCGATATCTTCCAATACTTGATGCGTTGCGCCATCCTCACCCAATGTCAAGCCGGCATGGGAAGCACAAATTTTAACGTTCTTTCCGCTATAGGCTACACTCTGACGGATTTGATCGTAAACCCTTGAGGTGCTAAAATTGGCGAAAGTGGTCGTATAAGGTATTTTACCCCCTATGGTCATTCCTGCGGCGACACCAATCATATTGGCCTCAGCAATTCCACATTGAACGAAGCGCTCCGGAAAATCCTTCATAAATGCATTGAGCTTGAGCGAGCCCGCCAAATCGGCTGTAAGTGCCACCACATTGGGGTTTTGCTTTGCAATTTCATAAATTCCCTCACCGAATCCGGCCCGGGTTTCTTTCTCATTTTGTACAGGAAAATCTTTAAGCATGTGCAAATGTAAAACGAGAGACGTTATTATTTTAATAGAATTATTCAGTATTTATCCATGCAGAATCGTTCGGGCAAGGACCACTTACTCTAAAGGCACTCTGAGAATAGGCGACTAACACATATTAATAATTTAAATTTGTTATATATGCAAAAAACACTAACATTACACTACAGACTTTTATAAATTTGTCGTAACAAAATATGGGTGGGGGTATGAAGACAGAACATTATACATACGAGGATTTTCTCGTATTTTCATTGGGATATTTAGGCTTGAGCAGTTATGTGGTCAATAAAATTGCACTCAAATCCCATCCACAAAAGAAAGAAGATCATCTTAAAATACTGGCGATGTGTGATGAATTAGATGGCAATGACCGTGCCAAACATTTTCGTTTTTTGTACCGGCGTTTTTTGAGACAAGAGAATAAGAATCGTGATCAACTGCTCAATGACATGTTGGAATTTTGTGCCTAAGCATGATGGATTCTGTTCAATAAGCTTATTTTTACTGCATGCTATACGCAATCATAGTTGCCGGAGGAAGTGGAACCCGCATGAAATCGGATCGACCGAAACAGTTTTTAATGCTTGGAGACAAACCCATTTATTATTATTCTGTTGAATGTTTTCTGAATACTTTTCCTGATTTGCAACTCATTTTGGTATTACCACCGGCTTATTTGAACGAGTCTGAGGCTATACTATCAATCTTTCCTTCTAGAGATAGGATCCAAATTGTAGCCGGTGGTGAAAGTCGGTTTCAATCTGTTAAGAATGGGCTGGAGGCCATATCCGGCGAAGCCGGCATGGTGTTTATTCATGATGCGGTGCGCCCATTCATTACATCGAATTTCCTTCAACACTGTTTAAATGAAGCTCAACAATATGGAAATGCGATACCTTGCCTCCCTTTAAAAGACAGCATCAGGATGCTTGAGGCGTCCGGCAATCGAACCGTTGACCGAAGTGCCTTCAGAACGATACAGACCCCGCAGACCTTTCAGTTGAATGAAATCCAGGAAGCCTTTCAACTACCTTATCAGGAAGCTTTTACGGATGAGGCTACAGTATTAGAAAGCATCGGAAAGACGATACACTTAATGGAAGGCCTGGTTGAAAATATTAAAATCACCACCCCGGAAGATTTGAATTATGCTCATTTTTTATTGAGCTAGTATTACTGCGAAGAAGTACCCACAAAATTCAAATTCTTTGTATAGCTTCCATTGATAATGGAATCGACCGTAGAAGGAGTAAACGCAATTTGACGCAGATATTTGGTAACCCGGGTGGAAAATAAACCGAGAATATTCTCACCTTTAAAATTGGTATAGTTAGGTTTGATTTGATCGTAAGTGATTCCTCCCTGGGCGCCATTCACATCGATATAGGTTTTGAGCACATCTCCCCCACCCATGATCATCAGATCCGGCGTATCGACATAACGGGAAATATAAGAGGCCGGTTGTTTCAGTTCACTATTCAGGATACGGAAGAAATCAATATTCTTCATTTGTGCGCTGGTATTTCCTCCATTGGCCAACACATTTTTCAGTAATGGCAAATCCTTATACTTGTATTCAACCACTAGGGTATTTGTATTTTTCTCCTGATAATAAAACCGAAGGACCACATCGAAGAAGACGGCATTGGCCGGAGATGTCCATGAAAAAGTATAGCTCTGAATAGGATCTGAAAAATTGAGCTTATCGAAAGCGGTAAAGGGATTGGTGATTGAAAACTGATTCGACAAATCGCTGATAATAGGCGTTTCCGCTTCGACCTCTTTGCCGGTGATATTGTTTTTAATTTTTAATCGATAGGTTCTTGCCGGGTCCAGATTATGTTTGAATTTATAGGCATAGTTTGGAGAATCGACAAAAGTGCCGGGCTGTTTGATATATCCCTCTTGTATGACGTCGACCAGTGGCAAAGTAAACGTACCAACCACGCTCCCATTATTCAATTCTTCAATGGTCACACTCAAGTCTTTGAAATAGAGAGAATCTAATTTTGTAGCAACCACGAGATTACTGATGGTTTCATCAAAAAATCCTTTCGTAATTTTAATGTAGTTCGCGGTATCTGATTTGGATAATAAACCATAAGCGACTGTGACCTCTTTATAAGGCGCTCCGACTTTAAAATCGGTGGAGCAAGCTTGCAATAAAAGAAATAGACCCAGGATAAAGCAACTATATTTCATAGTTGACAAATCTAAGCATTTTTTCATCATTCCCTTGTTTCAGTCTTTCTTATTGTACCTTCGCCAAAAAAAATTCATGTCCGTTACGCTTCAGATTAAAACTGCGATACAGTCAGCCATTGCAGCCATTTACAATCGCCCTATTGAACTCCATGAAATCCTCATCAATGAAACCAAACCTGAATTTGAGGGTGATTTTACCATGGTCACCTTTGCTTTGTCCAAGCAGCTTTCACGCAAGCCGGATGACATCGCACAGGCATTGGGCGAATATTTGACACAAACACCGGAGATGTTTTCGGGTTTCAACGTCATTAAAGGTTTTTTGAACCTCAGTCTGCAAGATTCCATTTATCTCGAATACTTAAATCAACAATCCATTGCACATTATCAGCATGAGATAAAGGCCAATGGCCGGAAGGTGATGGTAGAGTTTTCTTCTCCCAATACCAACA
The DNA here is from genome assembly GCA_016786845.1 of Chitinophagaceae bacterium. Lineage (GTDB taxonomy): Bacteria > Bacteroidota > Bacteroidia > Chitinophagales > Chitinophagaceae > OLB11. The sequence continues at coordinate 203,476 of JAEUVB010000012.1, forward strand.
AGCCTTTACATTTCGGCCATCTCCGCAATATCTTTTTGGGCGATGCTTTATCCCGCATTTTGCTCAATACGGGTCATGAAGTGATTAAAGCGAATCTGATCAACGACCGGGGCATACATATCTGCAAGAGTATGCTGGCGTGGATAAAAGACGGCAAAGGCGATACCCCCGAATCGACCGGCATCAAAGGCGATCATTTGGTGGGAGATTATTATGTTCGGTTCAATGAGCTGTATAAGGAACAGGTCGAACAATTGGTACAAGATGGTCTGAGCAAAGAAGATGCTGAAAAGAAGGCCCCGTTGATGGCCGAGGCTCAGGAGATGCTTCGCCGCTGGGAACAAGGCGATCCGGAAACATTGGAGATTTGGACTAAAATGAATGGATGGGTTTATGATGGATTTTATAAAACCTATGACCGTATGGGCATCCGTTTTGATAAAATGTATTATGAAAGTCAGACTTATTTGTTGGGCAAAACATTGGTAGAAGAAGGACTTCAAAAAGGCCTGTTGTTTCGCAAGGAAGATGGATCGGTATGGATTGATTTAAGCAGTGACGGACTTGATCAGAAACTATTGCTAAGGGGTGATGGCACTTCGGTATATATGACTCAGGATTTGGGAACCGCCAAATTGAAATATGATGATTTTGGCATGGACACCTCAGTCTATGTAATTGGAGATGAACAGAACTATCATATGCAGGTGCTCAAATTGATTTTACAAAAACTGCATGAGCCTTGCGCCGACGGCATACATCATTTATCTTATGGCATGGTGGAATTACCTACAGGCCGTATGAAAAGCCGTGAGGGTACCGTGGTGGATGCGGATGACATGATGGACGAAATGATTTCCATTGCCAAAAAAAACACCGAAGAGTTGGGCAAGGTGGAAGGATTCACTTCTGAGGAACTTAGTACCTTATATCATACCCTTGGATTGGGTGCTTTGAAGTTTTATTTACTGCGGGTCGATCCAAAGAAAAAAATGATTTTCAATCCTCAGGAGAGTATAGACTTTCACGGATTCACGGGACCATTCGTACAGTATACCTATGCCAGGATATGTTCTATCCTTCGTAAAGCCGGCGAACATTCAAGTACCCTCGACAAGGATATTCAATTGACAGAAGCGGAAAAGACCTTATTAAAACTATGCGAACAATATCCGGAAATTCTAATGCAATCTGCGAAAGAATATAACCCGGCCGTCATTTGCAACTATTGCCATTTATTAGCAAAAACATTCAATGGTTTTTTGGTCGATCATTCCATCTTGAAAGCAGAAAATGAAACTGCGAAGAACTTAAGGCTGAAAATTTGCCAAATGGTGAAATCGAATTTGTCTCATGCATTGGGCCAATTAGGGATAGCTGCGCCGGAGAGAATGTAGGCCTCATTTTTACATCTTGCTACATGGTTTCCCATGCTAAGTAAATGCAGTATTTGAATGAGTTAAAGAAGGAACTATGACAATCCGACGTAAAAATCGGTTGTTTTGACATAAATATGAGCTTATAAGAAGTTGCCGGAGCGAGTTACAATGTTGCCGGAGCGAGTTACAACTTTGCCGGAGCAAGTTACAACTTTGCCGGAGCAAGTTACTATGTTGCCGGAGCGAGTTACAACTTTGCCGGAGCGAGTTACAACTTTGCCGGAGCAAGTTACAATATTGCCTGAGCAAGTTACCATGTTGCCGGAGCGAGTTACAACTTTGCCGGAGCGAGTTACTATGTTGCCGAAGCGAGTTACCATGTTGCCGGAGCTAGTTACAACTTTGCCGGAGCGAGTTACCATGTTGCCGGAGTGAGTTACAACTTTGCCGGAGCAAGTTTGAACTTAGACTGAAGCAGCTACAACACGACCCAAGTGAGGTTCTGTTTCATTGAATTACACGGTTAACGAATCGATTACCGTATATCAATTTGCCAAGGCATGATGGCTTGAATTTGATTTTGCTGGCTACGTATTTTTTGAACTTCCTGATAAACCTTGTAATCTTCACCCAACATTTTTTTGATGGCTGCATCTTCACGTTTTTTACCCGACAAAGAGGATAGGATCATTTCGATTTTATCAACCGGTTTAGGATATTCTACAATCTTGTAGGTTTTGAGTTTGGCCATACCGGCAACACTTTGCAGCGCGCGATCGACATTTCCAAAACCATCGACTAATTTTAAGTCTTTTGCCAAACGACCACTATATACATGCCCCTGAGCCAATTCTTCGACTTGTTCCATCGTCAGGTTGCGGGCCATGGCCACACGGGATTTGAATAAATTATAAGTCGTATCGAGATAGCTTTGAATCCAGGTACGTTCGCCGTCGGTCATCGGACGCATCATATTGGGGAAATCAGAATAAGTGCCTGTTTTCACCACATCGGTAGTGACACCCAATTTGTTTTTCATCATATCGCCTACATTGAACATTACACCTACTACACCGATAGAACCTGTAAGGGTATTTTCATCGGCGAAGATGCTGTCGGCGGCACAAGAAATATAATAACCTCCACTGGCTGCATAATTACCCATGCTCACCACTATCGGCTTTTTCTTGCGTAATTCCATCAGTTCATGATAAATGACTTCACTGGCGAGGGCACTACCACCCGGTGAGTTGACGCGCAACACGACAGCTTTAATGGTTTCATCCAAACCAATTTTACGAATCACCTTCGTCATGTCTTTTGAATGAATATCTTCATCCCCTTCACCATCATAAATGGCCCCTTCGGCATAAATGATGGCAATTTTATCTTTGGATTTTACGGTTGAGGTTACGCCTTCGGCATATTCATCGGGTGATACAAAACTGATTTTTTCTTTTTCTTTCAGTGCCAATTCCTTTTTAATAAGCTTCTCTACAGAATCTGCATAGAGAACACCATCAATCAGTTTGTTGGCTACGGCATCTTTTGGAAATTTCACCAAACCTTCATTGGCCATTTTAGACAAGGTCGCCGTGTCAGTTCCGGTTTTTTGTGAAACTGCCTGAAGGAAGGTACTATAAAGATCACTCAACAAAACGCCCAGTTGATAACGGTTTGGCTCACTAAACTTATCTAACTTATAAGGTTCATATGCACCTTTATATTTGCCGCAATGGAAGGCTTCTGTGGTAATGTCCAGTTTATCGAGGGTTCCTTTATAAAAGGTACCGGTTAAACTTAATCCATTAAATTCGATACCACCGATTGGATTCATATAGAGATGATCACTCACCGAAGCGATGTAATAAGATTTCTGATCGGCGATTTCGCCATACGCATAAATAAATTTCTTACTCGATTTGAAATCGATAAGGGCAGAGCGGATTTCCTGCAAGGTGGCCCAACCTACCGGACAAACTCCGGTTTTGATATAGACTCCTTTGATACGATCATCTGTTTTGGCTTCTTTCAGGGATAAAATGATTTGATTTAAACCCATGGTATGCGTTGGTGCATTCGACAAGGCTGCAAATGGATCTTTACTTCCTTGTTCCATCACAGGGTCATTCATATCCAGCATCAATACAGAATTATCCTCTATTACCGTTTCTTCTCCTGCAGAAGAGGCGCCGGCAGCGATACCGATTAAAGAGACAAAACCAATAATGGTAAACAACACGAGTGCCAAAAGCGTGGCAAAAAGGATCTTAAAGAATTGTTGCATAATCGTCTAATTTTTTTCTTTCCGAATGAATCTTCCGGTGGGAGAGATTATCAGGATAATGTTACATATTTGCCACAAATGTAGACGGGAATTTCAACCCTTAAACAAAGATTCCATGAATGGCATATATTTGATTACAGGTGGTAATACGGGGGACAGAATCTACTATTTAGAGCAGGCCCGCATGGCGATTCAGGAACGGATAGGCGAAATTCTTAAATCATCTTGCCTTTATGAAACCTCCTCTTGGGGAAAAACGGATGAATCGGCCTATTTGAATCAAGTCTTAAGGGTATCCACCACCCTAACACCGGCAGAATTGCTTCAGACTTGTCTGGATATTGAAAAAAATCTCGGACGTATACGATCGCAAAAATGGGCGGCCCGTACCATTGATATAGACATCTTATTTTATCATGATGAGATTGTCGATCAGCCCAAGCTTCACATCCCCCATCCCCATATTACAGAAAGACGTTTTGTATTGGTTCCACTGGCGGAAATTGCGGGCGGTGAAATTCATCCTGTCTATCATAAAACCATGAATCAGTTATTAGCAGAATGCAAGGACCCATTGGACGTTAGGCCTTTTCATCTCAGCAATCAATAAAAAATGATGGTGGAAATGCCTCACCTCAAATAACCATTCAGAGGTAGGGATGAGATCTATGGTATGGTATAAATAATACAGAAATCAAGTTGTCTATAAAAATGACTGCAAGTGTCATTTTCCTCAACAAGAGAAATGAAAAGTGTGTATTTTCGCCCGGCGCGAGATGCAGTACAAATATATAACCATAGAAGGAAATATTGGAGCCGGCAAAACCACCTTGGCCCAGCTTTTTCATCAGCATTTGAATGCCAGAGTGGTGTTGGAGCAATTTGCGGACAATCCGTTCTTGCCCAAATTCTATTCAGACCGTGAAAAGTTTGCCTTTCCGCTTGAATTATCCTTCCTGGCTGAACGCTATCAACAACTGAAAGACATGCTGGTAACCAGGGATTTATTTAGTCCGTATGTGATTTCAGATTATCTGTTTATCAAGAGTAAGTTGTTTGCCAGGGTGAATTTACCGGCAGATGAATACAAATTATATGAGACTTTGTTTGATATCATATATCCCAATCTGCCTCAACCGGACATTGTGATTTATCTGCATGCTCCTTTATCCAAGCTGAAAGAAAACATCCGGAAAAGAGACCGGGAATATGAACAGAATATTGAAGACAGCTATTTGGTCGACCTTCAAAATGCTTATTTGCAAATGTTGAAATCCGATCAGTTTAAAACGGTGATCATCGATACGAGTCAGACAGATTTTCTGAACCGACCGCAAGACTTTCAACGTCTGTTGTCTTATTTGGAAAAGGACTATAGCCAAGGATGGCATTTCCTCAATTTCGACTGATTTTTGTCATTTATTGAGTAAAATACTCACTTTCTGAGGCATTTTTGATTACTTTTGCTCACTTTTTAGAAAATCACTAAACAAAAAAATTATCATGGCGAATCAAACAATTTTGGATTTACTCGGTGATCAAGCCGGGTATTACCTCGACCACAAATGTAATACCATCTCTAAAGATGACCTGTATACCCCCTCCAAGAAAACCGTTGAAGAAGTATGGGTAAATAGTAACAGAAATCCTCAAACCTTACGCAGCATACAGACTTTATTGGGCAATGGCCGTTTGAAAAATACCGGATATGTATCCATTCTTCCGGTGGATCAGGGCATTGAACATAGTGCGGGCGCGTCTTTTGCACCCAATCCAATTTATTTTGATCCTGAAAACATTGTGAAGTTGGCGATTGAAGGCGGATGCAATGCCGTAGCCTCGACCTATGGCGTTTTGGGTGCTTGTGCACGTAAATATGCACACCGTATTCCATTTATTGTGAAAGTGAATCACAATGAATTTTTAAGCTATCCGAATAAGTTTGATCAAATCATGTTTGGCAGCATTCGTGATGCATGGAACATGGGTGCGGCGGCTGTAGGAGCAACCATCTATTTTGGCAGCGATGAAAGTGCGCGTCAAATACAGGAGGTAGCCAAAGCGTTTGAATATGCACATGAATTAGGAATGGCAACCGTATTGTGGTGCTATTTGCGCAACCCGGGCTTCAAAACAGCAGAAATGGATTATCATACTGCAGCCGATTTGACCGGACAAGCCAATCATTTGGGAGTAACCATACAAGCCGACATCATTAAACAAAAATTGCCTTCGAATAATGGTGGGTACAATGCCTTGAAATTCGGGAAGACCCATAAAAAAGTATACGAAAATCTGACAACCGACCATCCGATTGATTTGACAAGATATCAGGTAGCCAACTGCTATATGGGTCGCGTTGGTTTGATCAACAGCGGTGGTGAAAGTAAAGGTGCAACGGACATGGCAGAAGCCGTAATGACAGCAGTAGTGAACAAACGTGCCGGCGGCATGGGACTGATTAGCGGACGTAAGGCCTTCCAAAAACCAATGAAAGATGGTGTGGAATTGCTCAATACCATACAAGACGTTTATTTGGATAAGAGCATTACCCTTGCTTAAGATTCCATAACATTAAATAGAAAACGGCTCGATGATTCGAGCCGTTTTTTTATACATACAAGTTAGTCCGTAATTAGTTGACTTCATAAGCTCCTATCGAAGGCGGGTTATTTCGGGTATTGTCATCCAGATCTTGTATCACAAAAGGATCATAAACCCCAGCTGATTTGACCGGCGAACTGCTAAGGGGTAAATAATTCCAATTACTATAATCTTTAAATTCAGGATCCTGATTGAGAATGCCATTATTGTTGCTGACGATAGCAGGTAAGGCATTTGTACGTTTAAGTAAGCAATTTTGAAGATTCATATTGTATGCAGAGCTTCCTTTACTATTAAATACGATTTCGTCATCCAAGGGGCCATAGAAAATACAATTTCGAAATGTGGCATTCAGATCATGGGCCACAAAACCGGTAAGGCTGGTATCGCGGTAATTGAAGACAATGGCTGTAGGCTGTTGCGCATGATTGATGCCAAGTCCGCCGTAGGTAGCAAAGGTACAATGTATCAATTCGTAGTTACCCCCTTCCAGTATCGCCAGGTTTTGTAGTCCGCAGGTATGTACCAGACAATTGGTGGCTCTTACATTGGCATTGAATCCCAAAATTCCATACCCTGCGGAATTCGCGATCACACATTTATTCAGCTCTACCTGCATATTGGTCGTTGGTGTAACAGGTGGTTGCACATAGATGGAAGCATCCGTACCGCCTCCATTTTTAATGATCACATGATTTAAATTATTGCCATCACTGGTACTGAGAAAATGAATGCCTCTCCATTCGCCGGGGTAATCTTTATAACCGAAATAATCTCGATCCAGGCGATCACCCTGAAAGATCACACTGTCTGTTTTCGTTCCAAATATTTTTAAAGTTCCGGCCACGTATAATTTAGAATCGGCATGCATATATATCCGACAGCCCTTTTGAATGGTGAGGGTAGCGCCTGTATCGACGGCTGCGGAGTGAATGATGACATAGGGTTTATCGTTGCTCCAGGTGTCGGTTTGCAAGAAACTGTCTACCACATAATGAGCATCCTGGCCGTAGGCTTCCAACGGCACTTCACTCGTGGTTCCATTTAAATTGACCAATACTTTATCCTGAACCAGAAAAGGCATGGTACCTGTGGTCGGGTCTATGGTCGCTGCTACAAATACATACAGACTATCTTCTGCAGCGAGTTCCACATTTTCAATTTTCTTCGTTGGCGTACCATCCACATTCATGCGAAAGGGTGAGGTACTGCCACCTTGCAGTGAAATTTCGTTAATTCGGATTCGACTTTTATTCGTGTTATAGATTTTAAAAGAACGCGTTACGGTACCCAGAGAAGTAAAGACCGTATCGAAGGTGAGGGTATCTGTAGAAAAGGCGATGCTTCCTCCTTCCGTCAACAGTTTATCCTTTTTACAAGACACAAAAGTTCCGAGGAATAATAAAGCCGGTATAATGAGTATGAACAGCGATTTATTGAATGATTGCATAGATCAAGTAGAAGAACAAATGTAACGCAAAATGGTTTAATCTATTGCATAAGCAAGGGTTGCAATGCTGATTTGGCTTTGATTTGCGGTAAGTATCATTTTTGCACTAGACTCTAAGGTGGCCCCGGTAGTAATCACATCATCGACCAACAAAACATGTTTATTCGCCAATTCATGATGTGGAACAAGAGCAAAGGCATTGGCTACATTATTCATTCTTTCGGACCGGCTTTTATGAGTTTGGGTGGCGGTATGCTTCACGCGGCGTAATGATTTAGTATCCACGGGAATACCCGTGACTTCACTGATTCCCTCCGCGATGCAAGCACTTTGATTATATCCGCGTTCCTTCAGTTTTTTATCGGAAAGCGGAACGGGTACGATCACATCAATTTCGTTCACCCAACTGCTTTGCAGCAATGCGCGTCCGAAATGTTGTCCAAATGCCTTACCCACTTCTGTTTCCCCACGGTATTTCAGGTGATGCAAAGCTTGTTGAATTCTGGTCTCCTTATTAAAGTAATACATGGCCGTGGCGTGTCGGAAAGGGAAACGTCCACGGCATTTTTCTTCTACCGGATTGACATCATGCAGATGGTAATCTGTTTCCGGAAAATCATGCCAGCAGGTTGTACAAATTACTTTTTCATCGCCCAGGAGCTGGGTACCACATGCGGCACAGACATTGGGGTAGAACAATTGTACTATAGACTGACTGATTTTTCGAAACAGTCCGGACATTAGAATAAGCTTTTATAAATTTCCTCAATCTTACCGGCAAACAAGATTTCAATTCCGAATTTAGCGGTGATACTCTTTTGGTTGAACTTGGAAACAACAATTTTCTCAAAACCCAATTTTTCAGCTTCTGCAATTCTTTGTTCGATTCGGTTGACCGCACGGATTTCACCACTCAGTCCCACTTCTCCAACAAAACAAATATTGGAAGGCAGGGCGGTATCTTCATAGGACGAAAGCAGGGCACACAGCACAGCCAGATCGATAGCGGGATCTTCAACTTTGATTCCACCGGCGATATTTAGAAAGACATCCTTCATTCCAAACATGAACCCGCCTCGTTTTTCGAGAACCGCTAAGAGAAGCTGGAGTCTGCGGAGATCGAAACCGGTAACGGTGCGCTGAGGGGTGCCATATACCGACTGGGTAACTAAAGCCTGCGTTTCGATCAGGAGAGGTCGGGCACCTTCGATGGTAGCCGCGATGGCGATACCACTGAGGGCTTCTTCCTTTTGAGTAATTAATATTTCTGAAGGGTTTGCGATTTGGCGAAGACCACCTTCATTCATTTCATAGATGCCTAATTCATTAGCACTGCCAAATCGATTTTTTGTCGTACGTAAAATACGGTAAGCATAATGACGATCTCCTTCAAACTGCAGAACGGTATCGACCATATGCTCTAAAACTTTTGGCCCGGCGATACTCCCGTCTTTCGTGATGTGTCCGATGATGAAAACGGGTGTATGGGTTGCTTTGGCAAAGCGAACAATTTCGGCGGTACATTCTCTCACCTGACTTACACTACCCGGAGCGCTTTCGATGAAGGGCGTTTCCAAGGTTTGAATCGAATCAATCACCACCAATTCCGGTTTGATCTTTTTAATTTCATTGAAGATGGTTTGGGTATTGGTCGCAGTCAACAAATAAAAATTGTCATTGGTCAGTCGAAGGCGGTCGGCCCGCATACGAATCTGCTGCATGCTTTCTTCCCCACTGATATATAATATACGATGCGTTTTCAGTTCGAGACAGTCTTGTAAAAAGAGGGTACTCTTACCTATACCGGGCTCGCCTGCGATCAGCACAACGGAACCTTCAACGATGCCACCACCTAATACACGATTCAATTCTGCGTCCGCGGTAATGATGCGTCGACTTTCTTCTCCGGTAACCTCTACCAGTTTTTTTGATTTACCGGCGTCTTCGGTATTGGGCGAGATCCATTTCTCTTTTTGATTCGGTTTGATGACAATTTCTTCAACCAGTGTATTCCATGCCTGACATGAAGGACATTTACCTTGCCACTTTGCACTTTCGGCACCACACTCCTGACAGACGAAACTTGTTTTTTGTTTAGACAATGGCTATGTTTTTTTTCAAATGCTAAGGTGGGAATTAATCATGAATTGATGCGGTAATTTTTTTTGAATCCAACAACAGACATCCATATTTTAATCTTCGAACGAAATCACATTTACCGTATAAATGAAGAAAGGGCTGCCAATTTCTTGACAGCCCATTTCTTACTAACCCATAAAATTCAATGCTAAAGTACAGCCCATCAGAATCATTTCAAAATAATAATCGGGGAAACTTCTAAAATTTTACAATTGGATAAGATGGACAAGAGCAATATTTACGCCATCCTGTCACTTATTATGATTTTATTAATGTCTTTTTGTCTTGATTTTGGCTGAAAACTGCTTTGGGCTTATATTTGATACATAAAACTTAAAAATATATAATATGGGCGTTTATTTTGGATATTATGCAATTGCCGGGGTCATGTTCTTGATTGGGATGATGGTAAGCAACCGGCTAAAGTCGAAATTTACGGAATATGGACAAATTCCATTACAAAATCGAATGAGTGGAAAGGAAGTCGCGGAGAAGATGTTGCGGGACAATGGTATTTTTGACGTTCAGGTCATCAGCACCCCCGGATTCCTCTCAGATCATTACAATCCTATGGACAAAACCGTAAACCTTAGTCCGGATGTATACGAAGGACGAAGCATCAGTTCGGCAGCAGTGGCCGCGCATGAATGCGGACATGCGGTGCAACATGCCACACAGTATAGTATGCTGATGATGCGCAGCAAAATGGTACCTGCCGTAAAAATCGGAACATCTCTTTCCCAATGGATCATTGCCATAGGAATTGGAATGATGGGCTTTGGGCATGGCAATCAAACCATCTTTCTGATCGGTATAGCCTTATTTTCCTTGTCTACCATTTTCTCTTTGGTGACCCTCCCCGTAGAGTTTGACGCGAGTAACAGGGCTCTGGCCTGGATGGACAGTACCCGATTATTGACTTTCGAGGAACACGATAAAGCATCAGATGCTTTAAAGTGGGCGGCCAGAACATATGTCGTAGCGGCTATCAGTTCAGTAGCAACCTTACTGTATTACATTTTAATCTTTATGAATCGCAGCCGGGACTAAACAACTCAGGCTTCAATCTAAAATCCGGGCATTTAGTGAGTGTCCGGATTTTTTATTCCCAATCGTGATTTAATTTGAGGACTTTCTCAATCACATCTCTAACGCAGCCTTGCCCACCGCTGGCTGGCGATATATATAAGGATACTTTTTTAACTTCAGGGCAGGCATTAGAGGGGCAACAGGGCATAGCTACCTGAAGCATTACCTTCAAATCGGGCATATCGTCACCCATATATAGCGTGTGATTTAAATCGATCTGCCCCTTTTGAACCAGTCCGTTTAAAATTTCAAGTTTGTCGGAGATGCCCAAATAGACATCCTCGACGCCTAAACCGAGCAATCTTTTTTCAAGGGCATCGCCTTTGGCTCCGGAAATAATGGAAACGGAATATCCTTTACGAATCGCCAATTGAAGTGCATAACCATCGCGGATATTCATTGTACGTAATAGCGAACCGTCGGCAGCAATCAATAAGGAGCCATTGGTCAGCACGCCATCAATATCGAAAATAAAATGTTTGATATTTTGAAACTTATCCAGCATAGACTTGAATTATGGATTTATTTCAACACCTTCCTGATAACGGACCACCTTTAAGAATTTTCCTTTATCGTCATAGCGTTTCCACTCACCATCTTTCACACCATTCTTGTAAGGCCCTTCTTCTTTGATGAGTCCACCATCGGTAAATTCCTTCCACCAACCTTCTTGTTTACCATTTTTATAGGCCCCCATTTGAGTAACCACTTCTTCTTCGTTGTAGGTGGCTGCGTTTCCGTTTAACTCACCATTACTGTATTCATATACCACTGCTTTTTTGCCATTCACATAATACCAGGTTGTTTGCCCTTCGCGTTTACCGTTTTTCATACGGCCCTCTTCCTGCATACCACCTTCGAAATAATAGATTTTCTTAAACCCGTCTTCCACTCCTTCATTATAGTAGATTTCCTTATTCAGACGAGCCCCTTTAAAGTAAACTCTGAAGGGGCCATGGTACAAATCATTCTTATAGGTGATCATTTGCTCCAAATAGCCATCTTTTCCCATGACCATGGCGACACCCTGCTTTTGGCCGGCACGGTAACTTGTGATACTGGCCGGGAAACCGTTGCCATGGAAGGTGGTCCACACCCCATCCAATTGTTTGCCCTTCATATATCCCTCCTCGGCCACTTTACCGTCAGGACCAATGACTTGCAGCATGGTATACCCATTCATATTCATACGAACGGTATCCATTTTTATGGATGGAGGTCTTTTTTCCTGAGCATGGAGAGTCGGTGTAAGACCGCTCATTAAAACCACAAAAACGAACGAAACACCAATTTTGATATCCATTAAAGATGCAGTTTCTCTTTCTTTTGCAATAAAACTTCTACCGTTTCACGGTACATTTCATCCGGTACGCAACAGTCGACCGGGCATACCGCAGCGCATTGAGGCTCTTCGTGAAATCCCTGGCACTCTGTACATTTATCCGGTGTAATATAATAAGTATCGTCGGCCACCGGTTTTTGTTTGGCCGAAGCATCCACCACTGCCCCGCTCATGAGGGTGTATGCATCCTTTATAGATGTTCCATCGGCAATAGCCCATTCCACACCACCTTCATAGATCGCATTATTGGGACATTCCGGTTCGCAAGCACCACAGTTGATACATTCGTCTGTAATTTTAATAGCCATGAGTCTGAATTTTATTTTTTAATTGTTCGTAATAGTCGAATTTCGCCTTCAAAATTACAATTAAATCTGCATAAATATTTATGATTTCAAACCGAATTGAATTGCTGCTCAAATTAAGAGATTATCTTCTTTCGGATGATGAAGAACTTGCTCTTAAAAAAGAATTGACAGAACGTGAGAACGGGTGGTTTACGCAGCATTTTATCAACTTCTCCATAAAACAAATTACAGAGCAGTTTCTTGATCCGGTAAAGCTCAAGGATTTCTCCGGCCGGTTTGATACGGCGGAATGCAAAGCCTACCAAAAATCCATTGGAATTATTATGGCCGGAAACATTCCGCTGGTTGGATTCCATGATTTTTTATGTGTCTTTCTGAGCGGTTTTAATATTCGAATAAAGCTATCCGGCAAAGACAATATCATGCTGCCTCATTTATTGGATAAACTGTTTGAATGGGATCCTTCTTTAAAAGCCACGATTTCATTTGAAGATATGCTGAAAGGCTGTGATGCATATATTGCCACCGGTGGAAATAATTCGGCCAGATACTTTGAATATTATTTTGCGAAATTTCCTCATATCATTCGAAAAAACAGAACTTCAGTAGCATTATTGGATGGCACTGAAACCACTGATGAGCTTAGTTTGCTGGCGGATGATGTATATACCTATTTTGGTTTGGGTTGCAGAAATGTGACTAAACTGTATGTACCTGAAAATTATGACTTTATTCCGCTGTTAGCAGCTTTTAAGAAATATGACGAATTAAAACATCATAATAAGTATAGAAATAATTTCGATTATCAACTGGCTTTATATATTCTCAACAATCAGTACTATATGAGCAATGAGAGCTTATTGTTCATTGAAAATGCTTCCGTTTTTTCCGCCGTATCGGTTTTGCATTATGAAACTTATTCAGACCTGAAAAACACTTTAGATCCGCTGAAAAACAATGAATCCATTCAAGCCATCGTGGGGCATGGTCATATCCCGTTTGGACAATCGCAGTCACCCGCTCTCCATGATTTTGCGGATGGTGTAGACACCGTGGCATTTCTAAATTCCTTATAATACCCAACTACCCGTTCAGACCTTCACTACCTTCCATTTCCCGCGACGGAAAATAAAATAACTGATGATGGCAATAGCGGTTTCCGCTACAGGTATAGATATAAATGCACCTTCGGGCCCCCATTGCAGTTTATAGACCAGTACATAGGCTAAAGGAATTTGAAATAACCAAAAGCAAATGAAATTCACCAAAGTGGGTGTAAAAGTATCTCCGGCCCCATTTAAAGATTGGATCAGCACCATTCCAATTCCGTAAAAAATATAACCCGATCCAACGATACGCAAAGCCCTTGTGCCGTAGCGAATGACTTCCGGATCGGATGAATAGAAACCTATAATATATCCGGCAAACAGCATAAAAAATAAAGTCACCAGACACATGAAAAAGATATTGTATTGGGTCGTGAGCCACACACTTTTTTCAGCGCGGTCGGGCAAGGCTGCACCTAAATTCTGTCCCACGAGGGTGGCTGCTGCATTGCTCAACCCCCAAGCAGGCAATATAAAAAACACAATATTCCTGAATGCAATTTGATATCCTGCCGAAGCATCTGTCCCCCCTGTATCGGCAACAAATTTTGTCATGACGATCCAGCTGGCAGAGGCGATGATAAATTGCAAAGTGGCGGGCGAGGCAATTTTTATCAGCGAAGTTATGACTTCCGGATGAGGCACAAAATGTTTGAGACGGATGCGCATGACGCCCGAAGGTTTCATCAGATAATATAATTGATAGAGTACACCAATCCCCCGTCCTATCGTGGTGGCAATCGCTGCCCCCTTCAATCCCAAATCGAAACCATAGATCAACAAGGGGCAAAGGATAATATTCATGGCACTGGCAAGCCATAAACTTTTCATGGCAATTGCAGCATTCCCGGCTCCTCTAAAAATGCCATTAATCAGAAACAATAAAATGATGACCACACTCCCGCCCAACATGATTCGGGTGAATACGGAACCTTCTAAAACCACTTCAGGGCTAGCTCCCATGAGCGTCAATAATTCGGGTGCAAAAATTACCCCGGCAATACTAATGATGACCACAAAGACCATCGCCAATAGTATGCTTTGTGCACCTGCATGTGCAGCGGATTCCGGATTCTTCTCCCCCACCCTGCGGGCTACGATGGCCGTTGCTGCGGTACTGAGCCCAATGGCCAATGAATAAATGATGGTAATGAGACTTTCCGTTAAGCCCACTGTAGCTATGGCATTCTTACCTAATTTCCCAACGAAGAAAATATCGACCAACGCAAAAACACTTTCCAAACTTAATTCCAGTATCATCGGAATGGCCAATAAGACTACGGCCCGCCGGATACTGCCTTGGGTATAGTCATATTCTTCACCGCGAAGTGAATCTTTCAGGACCCGTACAAATCGATTTTCAGGCATATAAAATTCAATGATACTAAAATATTTTCAGTGCATGAATTAAAGTAATGGGAGATGGTTGTTTAAAATCTGTATCCCACAGACAAACGATTGACCAGAAGAATGGAAGGTTTCAACACATCGATACCGGCTTCATAATTAGCAAACAGCCTTTGACCCAAGGAACACTCCAACCCTGAATATAACACAGGTCGAATTTGGACATCCCACGTATAGTGGGTTGGATGCAAACTGGTTTTTCCGCCGCCGAAACATCCAAAATCGTAACGCTCAACTATTGTTTTGTATCGTGAAAATTGACCTAAGATATCCACTCCGGAATAAATTTTTACCATTGATCGACGATTCCAATAAAGTCCCAAACCCAAGGTCAGGTTATTCGTCATTTGAGAATGGTCAAGTTGATCGATTTGAGTTGATTGTGTACCTTCAGAATATCTCAGTGTATCCTTTAGCACAATATCCTCAAATTGAAATCCATAGGATAAACGGGTATAAAATGATCGATACAGGTTTCTTTGAAGATAAATATCAGGCAATCGTATAATAGTCTTTTTGAAACAAGAATCCGGAACTCCATTTAAGCGTAAAATATTTTTATGCCACGCGATCGTCGAAATCGATAATCCTGCTTGCTGACTGTAAAATCCCCAATAAGCATATTCTATTTTACCGAATCCGAGCGACAAACTATTCGTGTATGAACGTTGAGCGTTGACGGCGACCGAAAACAGCAACCCAATAATAAACAGGATTTTTTTCATATGCTGAAGACGCAAAAAATGATTCGACTGTTGGTCAGATTTATCCTTTCGATTTCTCCACCCATATTTGGCTCAGGTGTACCAGGGTTTCGACTGCCTTCTCCATATCCTGCACACTCACATATTCATGTTTGGAATGGATACCCATCTCTCCGGTAAATAAATTCGGACAAGGCATTCCCATGAAGGACAGCCTGGAGCCATCGGTCCCTCCGCGAATAATATGTTGTTCAGCTTTAACCCCTGCCCGTTGCATCGCTTCTTCAGCATAGGATGTCACCTGAGGGTGATTCTGTATCATATCCATCATATTCCGATATTGCTCATGGACTGAAAATTCAGCACGGGCACCCGGGTATTTTGCAATGGTGTCATTTAATATTTTCTCCAATCGATCTTCGTGCACCTTCAAATTAGCGGTCACAAAATCCCGGACGATAAACTTTACGGTTACTTTTTCTATTCCGCCTTCCACTGACATAGGATGCACATAGCCTTCACGATGCGCCGTCGTTTCGGGGCTCCAACTATCTTTAGGCAGTGCATCAATAAAATCTGCGGCTATTTTAATGGCACTCAATAATTTACCTTTTGCATATCCGGGGTGCGCACTTATACCATGTATAACCGCCGTTGCACCATCGGCACTGAATGATTCCGATTCCAAAGCGCCACGTTCGCCCCCATCGAGGGTATAGCCGAATTGCGCACCCAATTTATTCATATCGATGTGTTCTACCCCTCTACCTACTTCTTCATCCGGAGTAAATAATATTCTTATGGTACCATGTGGGGTATCGGGATGTTCCATCATATACTTCACATAATGCATAATTATGGCCACACCGGCCTTATCGTCGGCACCCAATAAAGTATTTCCGGATGCAGTGATAATATCATCTCCTATTCGTTGTAAGAGATAGGGATGTTTTTCAGTCGTTATGATTTGAGTAGGATCATCGGGCAAAACAATGGGAGCGCCATTATACTGTTTATGCAAAATAGGCTTCACATCTTTCCCGCTACAATCCGGCGCAGTATCCATATGAGCACAATAACAAATCACAGGCACATCAAAATCCACATTTGATGCCAGGGTGGCATAGACATATCCGTGTTGATCCATATGGGCATCTGATACACCCAGGGCCAAAAGATCTTCGACCAAAACTTTGGCTAAATCTTTTTGCTTTTCGGTACTTGGGAAGGAGGTACTTTCCGGATCGCTTTGTGTATCTATTTGTACATAACGCATAAAACGTTCTGCCACTGAAAAAGTATAATTCATATCGTAAGGATGTTTTTAAATTAATAAACCGTAAATATACAGTACCCCATCTTTAAATTCTATATTTGTCGTATGAGCGCATTTGACCTGACCAATATCTCCTTCAATGAAATACTCACCGCCAGTTTTGCGCTGTTTGCAGTTATTGACATTTTAGGATCGATTCCGGTATTAATCGCCTTTAAAAATAAAGTGGGTGACATCAGTGCATGGCGGGCCACCATCGTTTCCGGATTGCTCATGCTCATATTCTTTTTTCTGGGCGAACAATTTCTCGGTATTTTAGGTTTAGACGTGAGTTCATTTGCCATTGCCGGTTCCATTGTATTATTTATCTTAGGATTAGAAATGGTATTGGGTCTGGAATTTTTCAAAAGTGATAACAATCCTAAAGCCGGATCCATTGTACCCATAGCGTTCCCATTAATAGCCGGCTCAGGAACACTGACGACGGTCATGTCTATCAAATCATTGTATCATCAGTATAATATACTCATAGCCCTTCTCATTAACCTGATCGTTATCTTTCTTGCTTTAAAAAGTTTGAACCGCTTGGAAAAAATTTTAGGGCAGTCAGGAATTATTGTCATCAGAAAATTTTTCGGTGTCATCCTGATTGCCATAGCCGTGAAAATGTTTCGTACCAATATCCATATTTAAAAACTTCGTTTCCTTTACTTGAATATCCTCAGGTCTTTAAAAAAAACATTCATCCATACTCACGAGAAAAAAATGACCTTGATGATGATCAAAAATTTATTTTCATCTATGAATTTCGAGCCACGCTATTAACACTTAGTGAATAACTTTTTTCGCAAAATATTTTTATCAACAAAAATTTATCTCTATTATTGTATTGGTTATATCGCTTACTAACCCATAAATTCAAAAAAGACCGGACTGATTTCTCAGGCCGGTTTTTTTATTCCTCCCTGAAAGCCTTTATTCATGGGCATTTCATCAACTCATTTACACGCATCAATGCACCGCATTGAACAAAATTATTTTACAGATAACTCCGGGCTCAACCATGTCTTCATCAATTATGTTGTCGATTTTTTTTCCGGCACCATCCATTTTTAAAAAATTCTTTTTCATTAAGTCCAAAAGGTTTAGCCTATTTTTATCCGCACAATACACTTCATATGTTACAATCCATGACAGGCTTCGGACGCTCAGAATTTGCTGTAGGTGATTACAGTTGTTCCCTTGAGATCCGTTCATTGAATGGCAAACAATTCGAATTAAATACTAAGCTGCCTCCGATTTTAAAACTATATGAAATCGAACTTAGAAATGTACTTCAACAGAAATTATCCAGAGGATCGGTGGATGTGAATATATTTTTGAAGCAACACGGTAGTTCCAAACCTGTCAATATTAATCTTGAACTCGCCCGTTATTATTTTCAAGCTATACAGCAAATTGCGGAAGAACTGAAACTTGAACAACAAGATGTATTGTCCACACTGATGCGGATGCCGGAAATTGTTTCTACTTCAGCAGAAACCATGAATGAAGAACATTGGAAAATTATTCTCCAACATGCCCTGGAAGCCTGCGACATGCTGACCCGGCATCGTACACAGGAAGGCATCATGCTTACCCAAATCATAGAGGGCAACATCAACTCCATCAAGCAACGCTGTTTGGAGGTGGATCCGTTTGACAAAAACAGGATTAACCGCATTCGGGAGAAATTGCAATCTGCCATTCAGGAATACGGGCAAAGTGTCAATGCAGATCAAAATCGTTTGGAACAAGAAATTATTTATTATATAGAAAAGTTTGATCTTACTGAAGAAAAAAACCGCTTACTGCATCATTGTGAATATTTTTTCGAACTATTACATGGCAATGACACTACAAAAGGAAAAAAGTTAGGATTTTTGCTGCAAGAAATCGGTCGGGAAATTAATACGATGGGATCAAAAGCCAATGATGTTGATATACAGAAATTGGTGGTGATGATGAAAGATGATTTGGAACAGGCCAAAGAACAATTATTAAATGCACTTTAAACAAAACATGAAACTCGCTCATCTTTTATTACTAAGCCTGCTGTACTGCGCATGTGTACCCTCGAATGTTTACGAAAAAAATGTGAGCATCCAATCCAATCGTTGGAAAAGCAGTTTCAAACCGACCTATACCTTTGAGATCAGTGATACGCTGAAGAATTACCAGCCTTACCTCACTATCCGGCATACCGATGCATATCCTTTTTCGAATATCTGGCTAAAAGTGAATGTGAAAAAACCCGGAGACTCTGTCTTCACCGGCGGGCCGGTAGATATCACTTTGGCTCAATCGAATGGCAAATGGCTGGGCCGGGGTATGCAGGATATATGGGAACATCAGCTTCCCTTGTCTGCTCGTGGTGAAGCCATCCATTTTAGTCGCACCGGGACGTATTCAATTCAACTCGAACAAATCATGCGCATAGACCCTTTGCCTGAAGTCATGAGTGTAGGCGTACGACTGGAAAAAATCACCCACTAAGCTTTTTACAATTCCTTTTCATTATTAAGCCCTATTTTTACCCTGTGCTGTCGCAAATCAAAACAACAGAATTAGTTAAGCGTTATCGAAACCGTACCGTTGTGAATCAGGTTACGGTCGAAGTTAGCCAAGGTGAGATCGTTGGATTATTGGGACCCAACGGCGCCGGAAAAACAACCACATTTTATATGGTGGTCGGATTAATCAAACCGGATGAAGGAAAAGTATATTTAGACAATACGGATATCACTCGTCTGCCCATGTATAAACGGGCGCAACTGGGCATTGGCTATCTTCCGCAGGAGGCATCCATTTTCCGAAAAATGAGTGTGGAAGACAATATTTCCTCTGTGTTGCAAATGACTGCGCTCAGCAAACATGATCAATCACAGAAATTAGAATCATTACTAGGAGAATTTAGACTAACCCATGTCAGAAAAAGTCCGGGTGACGTGTTGAGTGGAGGCGAAAGAAGGCGAACCGAAATAGCCCGGGCATTAGCGGTCAATCCGAAATTTATTTTACTGGATGAGCCTTTCGCCGGTATTGACCCGATTGCGGTGGAAGACATTCAGATTATCGTAGAACAATTGAAATTCAAAAATATCGGCATCCTGATCACCGATCACAATGTGCAGGAAACACTGTCTATTACCGACCGTGCCTACCTGCTTTACGACGGCAGAATTCTTAAATCCGGTACAGCGGAAGAACTGGCTTCGGATGAACAGGTTCGTAAACTCTATTTAGGAACCAATTTTGAACTTCGCCGCAAGGTTCAATAAGACAGGAACTTTCCACAACAACGAGGATGTAGTTTTATTATTAGCCAAAAAAAATTACTTTTACCTGTCAGGGCCGAAAGGCTTTGCTATTGCCTCGCTGATGAATATACTGAGCCCCGCCATAAAAGGATTATTGAAGCTAAGATGGAGTGCCATTGATAATTTCCTCCTGAATCCGGAAAATACTCAAATGATGGTATTCAACTCCTTGATCCATAGCGGACAATTCACCGAATTTGGAAAGCAATATCATTTTCAAAAGATCAATCATATTCGGGATTTCAAGAAAAATGTACCCATACAGGAATATGAGGACATCAAACCGTACATTCAAAAAATGATGAGCGGCACTCAGAATGTTTTGTGGAATTCGCCGATCACCTGGTTTGCAAAATCCAGCGGCACCACTTCAGACAAGAGTAAATTTATCCCGGTAAGTAATGAATCTTTGGAAGAATGCCATTTCAAATCCGCTAAGGATGTTTTGGCCTTGTATTACCGAAATTTTCCTCAATCCGGCATTCTCAACGGAAAATGCCTGACCTTAGGAGGCAGCCACCAAATCAATCAATTGAATACAGATTCCTATTATGGAGATCTTTCTGCGGTGATGCTACAAAACATGTCCTATTTCACGCAACTCATTCGAACCCCCGACTTATCCATTGCACTGATGCAGGAATGGGAAGAAAAGATCGAAAAAATGGCGCATAGTACCATCAAGGAAGATGTAACCATGATAGCCGGAGTCCCTACCTGGACCATCGTACTCATTAAAAAGATATTTGAAATCACGGGCAAAAACAACCTGCATGATATATGGCCCAATTTGGAATTGTATATGCATGGCGGTGTCAATTTTACACCCTATGAACAACAATTCAAAAACCTGATTCCTTCATCTTCCATGAAATATCTGGAGACCTATAATGCGTCTGAAGGATTTTTTGCCGCACAGGATGTGATTGGCAGAGATGGCATGCTGCTATTTTTAAACCATGGCATTTTCTATGAATTTATGCCGATTGAAGAATACGGACAAACCACTCCACATACTTTGCAATTAGAGGAAGTGCAAATTGGAAAAAATTATGCATTAGTGATATCTACCAACTCCGGGCTTTGGCGATATATCGTGGGCGATACGATACAATTTGTTTCTATAAATCCTTATCGGGTTAAAGTTACCGGAAGGCTTAAACATTTTATCAATGCTTTTGGTGAAGAACTCATTGTAGACAATGCGGACATGGCCATCGCGAAGGCATCCCAACAGACCGGCGTGGTCATCAACGATTATACCGCTGCTCCGGTTTATTTTTCCAATGAGGCCAACGGATGTCATGAATGGGCCATCGAATTTGATCAGGCTCCGGAGGATTTGAAAACATTCACCACCCAATTGGACAAGGCCTTACAAAACAGCAATTCGGATTATGAAGCGAAACGCTATAAGAATATCGCTTTAAGCGAACCCATCATCAGGGTACTGCCAAAAAATACTTTTTCGGGCTGGTTGAAAAGTAAGGGTAAACTTGGCGGGCAGCACAAAGTACCTCGCTTGAGCAATGACCGGAATATTCTGGAAGACATCCTTCGCTTTTCTGAAAATGGAGACCGGGGATAAATTGATGCTCAATTTTCTCAGGTTATACTGACATTCGAATTCATTTATAGAAAACCAGCATAAGTTCTGCACCTGCCGCTGAAATAGTCTGCATTTTTCGCTTCCTTCATTATCTTTGTACGCATGCTGAACATTACCCTTACTTCTGATTTTGGAATTCAAAGTCATCCCGTTGCCAGCATTAAGGGAAAGCTCCTTTCAGCTTTTGGCCAGCTCAACATCATCGACATCACCCACACCGTTCGCCCATTCGATTTACAACAAGGTGCTTATTTATTCAAACAGGCATACGGTCATTTCCCGAAAGACAGTTTTCACCTCATCTATCTGGGGCTCCACCATCGCGACGGCAAGCAACTATTATACGCCTATGAAAACGGTCAGCATATTTTTTGTGCCGACAATGGATTTATGACCCTGTTGTTTGATGATAAACCTGCACGTTTTTTTAAACTGACAGACCGCATATCTGAATATGATTTCCTGCATGTTACGGATCTTTTTTTATCAAACATAGCCGGGCTCATGCACGGAAACCGTTCGGGACTGGAGTTGGTGGATGTCCATCAAATTGTGGTCAAACATCCTGTATATGCTACACATCAAAACCATGTACTGGAAGCTCAGGTACAGTATATAGATAACTACGGCAATGTCATTCTCAATCTGACCAGGCATCAGTTTGAGGAAGCTGCGCTGGGTCGCAAATTCAGGATACTCTTTATGAGAGATGAAGAGATCAATACCATTAGTCGTCATTATAGTGATGTGCCTGAAGGAGATAAACTTTGTTTATTCAACACATCCGGGCATTTAGAAATTGCCATCCATAATGGTGATGCATCTCAATTGTTTGGGTTTCACGAAAATGGAGAGAAAAGCCTTTTGTACAATCGCGTTAAAATATTTTTCGAATGATCAGGGTGGTCAGATTATGTTTCAAGCAGGAACATATAGCCGATTTTAAAAGTTTATTTGAATCGAGAAAGGAAAACATCCGTCATTTTAATGGATGTCGATATCTTGAACTATGGCAAGACAAACAGGATGCGAGAGTATTTTATACTTATAGTATTTGGGATGAAGAAAGCCATTTGGAAGACTACAGGGTATCGGAACTTTTTCAGGATACCTGGGGCACTGTAAAGCAATGGTTCGATGCCGCGCCCCAGGCATTTTCTGCTGACCCATTGAATATTCTTCCATGAATACACGTTTATTTTTTTCAGATCAGCCAAACGAGTTCCGGTATTTTCTGGAGTCTCAAAAACACAGGCGCATGGTCTTGTTGGCGGATGCACGAACCAATGGTTTTTGCGTCCACCCATTAGTGCATCAATTTTCACTCCTTCAATGTGCCGACCGGATCATTATTCCACAGGGTGAAGCCCATAAGAATATGGATAGCTGTATGCTGATCTGGCAACAATTGACCGAACTTCAAGCGGACCGGAATACTGTACTCGTAAATGTGGGCGGTGGCATGGTCTGCGATCTTGGCGGCTTTGCTGCTTCAGTATATAAGCGAGGGATCTCATTTATTCATATTCCCACTACTCTTCTTGCCATGTGCGATGCCGGTATCGGCGGAAAGACCGGTATAGACTTTCAAGGATATAAAAACCATCTCGGCACTTTTAATGATGCCGAAGCACTCTATATCGATCCGAATTTTTTAGACACTTTAGACTTCAGAACCAGAAAGAGTGGCATTGCAGAAATGATCAAACATGATCTGTTACAAGGTGGAGATATTTGGAATCAAACCTACCCGGCAGAGGAGCAAGATTTTTACACGCTGCAAAAAATCCGTCAATCGATGGCCTTTAAACAAATGATCGTAGCGCAAGATCCAAGGGATGAACATATCCGTCAATGTTTGAATTTTGGACATAGCATCGGGCATGCCATCGAAAGTTATGCCTTGCAAACGGAATACCCTTTATTGCATGGAGAGGCTATTATTTATGGCATGTATTATGAATTGTTGTTGAGCAGAAATATACTTGGTTTGGAAGATAGTATCCTTCAACAATTTGATGACGTCCGTCGTAAGCTATTCCCGGAATTACAAGCCACCTTTACGTTATCCCAATTAACCCCTTTTCTGTTACAGGATAAAAAAAACAATCGGGGGCTGCGCATGAGTCTGTTGAAAGGAGTTGGACAATGTGAGGTCGGCGTTATGGTATCACCGGAATCGTTACAAAATTTATTTTCCTGATGATACTCAGCGCACCACATTCAAGCATCAACGGAGAAGTTGAATTGCCCTCTTCCAAGAGCATCAGCAACCGATGGTTAATGATACAAGCCTTATCGGATGAACCTATTTTCTTGCAACATGTTTCCAATGCTGATGATACGGTTCTGCTGCAACAATTATTGAATCAAATCGCTGCCGGCGATGTGGTTGAGATTGATGCCAAAGATGCCGGGACCGTCTTTCGTTTTCTGACGGCATATCTGCCGATACAAAAAGGTCTATCATTTGTACTGACCGGCACGCCAAGAATGCAGGAGAGGCCCATTGGCGAATTAGTATCGGCCTTGAAACATCTGGGCGCAGACATTCAATATTTAAACTATGAAGGATTTCCTCCTTTACAGATACGAGGTGGCAATTTAACCGGAGGGAAGTTGGACATTAGCGGACAAATTTCATCCCAATTTATTTCTGCCCTTTGCTTGATAGGGCCAAAATTGCCGCAAGGGTTGACCCTTCACATACAAGGGAGTCCGGTATCTATCGACTATATCCATATGACCCTCCGGATCATGCAACATGCCGGGGCGAGCAGCTCCTTTGAAAACAATCTCATTCGCATTGAACCCCAAGCATATAAGACTTGCGAAGTAAACATAGAAAGTGACTGGAGCAGTGCGGTCTTTTTTTATTGCATGGCTTTATTGCGACCCGGGAGTAAAATATTCTTAAAAGGATTAAGCGCAGATGAACTACAAGGAGACCGACGCATCGCTGAAATTGCAGCACAACTTGGCGTACATAGTCGGTGGACTGAAGAAGGGGTATGGGTCGATTCGGTACAAGAAGGCCTTACTTCCGGCACTTTGCATTTTGATTTATCCGCTTGTCCGGACCTGGCCGTTCCATTCATCATCACTTGCGCGATAAAGTACCCCCAAGTGAGTATAAGTGGTGTGGACCATTTACAATATAAAGAAAGTAAACGCTTCAGTGTATTGCAGGAAGAAGCGAAGAAATTCGGATTACAGATAGAACACAAGCAAGGACAGGTTTCATTTTCCGGCCAACTCCATGCCGATAAAACAAACATCATTGCCGTACATAGTCATCAGGATCATCGAATTGCGATGGCCATGAGTTTGTTTTGCCTGCAAGGGTTTTCAATCACCATCGATGACATGGACTGTGTCAAAAAATCTTTCCCCGGATATTGGGAAGTGTTAAAAGGTTTGGGATGGATTTTTTGTGAACGTTGAATGTCACACTAATAAAAAAGGCCGCCGTTTCCGGCAGCCTTTCATGAAAATTTAAAATCGAATTAAACAGCCATTGTACTAAGTACGCTGTTCATATTTCTAACTGCCTCAGCCGATTTGGCGAAGAGGGCTTGTTCTTCTTCATTGAGTTTATAATCGACAATCTTTTCCCAACCATTACGACCAATGATGACCGGTACGCCGAGGCAGATATCATTTTGTCCATATTCACCATTGAGGGAGACGCAACAAGGAACGATACGCTTTTCATCGCGGAGGATGCTTTCCACGAGGAAGGCTCCTGCTGCTCCCGGTGCATACCAGGCGCTGGTACCCAGCAATCCTGTAAGTGTGGCGCCACCAACCATGGTATCGGCCGCTACTTTTTTCAATGTTTCTTCATCGAGGAAGTTTGAAACCGGCATACCCATGTATGTGGCCAGACGAGTCAATGGAATCATGGTTGTATCGCCATGACCTCCGATGACCGAAGCCTGAACGTCGTTTGGAGAACAACCCAATGCCTGACTCAGATAGTAGCGGAAGCGTGCGCTATCGAGCATACCACCCATACCGATGATGCGGTGCTTAGGCAGACCTGTACTTTGGAGGGCCAAATAGGTCATGGTATCCATCGGGTTTGAAATCACGATGATGATGGCATCCGGAGAGAATTTTAAAATATTTTCGGCTACACCTTTTACGATACCGGCATTGATACCGATCAGTTCTTCACGGGTCATACCGGGTTTACGCGGAATACCGGAAGTGATGACGGCGACATCGGTACCGGCTGTCTTGGCATAATCGTTGGTACTGCCAATGACTTTGGTATCAAAACCTTCGATTTGGGCGGTTTGCATGAGGTCCATGGCCTTGCCTTCGGCTACACCTTCTTTAATGTCGACCAATACGAGTTCGCTGCAAAGTTGTTTACGTGCAATATTGTCTGCACAAGTGGCACCTACGGCTCCGGCACCTACGACGGTTACTTTCATATAAATAAGTTTTAAAAGCGGTTAAAAAATGTGGCGCAAAGGTAATGGTTGGTTGTTAATGTTGAATGATAAATGTTGAATGATAAATATCAATGTTTCATTTGAAGATGAGAGGACCAACTGATGAGCCTGCGCCGGATGTGGAGGGCCCGGTAGGCGGTGCAGCGCAGCGGAGACGACTACCGAAGCGAAGCGGAGCCCGGAGCAGCCGGAACTGAAGATGAAAGAAGAGATCATGATGACCGCCCAAAGAAAATCCAAGCCAATGAGAGAATGAAAGATTCCGTTCGAAAACCTTAACTTTGTTGCACATGGCAAATCCTAATTTACAAGCTGAGGGCTCATCCGAATCGACAGACAAGGCGTTCGAAAACAGTGTGAGACCTGCGTCGATCGATGATTTTTCGGGGCAGAATGAACTGATTGAAAATCTCAGCATATTTATACAAGCGGCCAATCAAAGAGGCGAATCTTTGGATCATGTGTTGTTTCATGGTCCGCCGGGACTGGGCAAAACGACCTTATCGAGAATTGTGGCGCATGAATTGGGCGTGAATATTCGGGAGACCAGCGGACCGGTGATTGAAAAACCTGCGGACTTGGCGGGATTGCTCACCGGATTGGAACCGCGGGATGTTTTGTTCATCGATGAAATTCATAGATTGAGTACCGTGGTTGAGGAATACCTCTATGCGGCCATGGAAGATTACAAGATCGACATCATGATCGACAGCGGACCGAATGCGCGGAGTATACAAATTGCATTGAATCCTTTTACCTTGGTGGGAGCCACTACCCGATCCGGATTATTGACGGCGCCATTATTATCCCGCTTTGGAATCAAATCGAGATTGGAATATTATACCCTGGATGTGTTGGAGACTATTGTTCGCCGGAGTGCTCAATTGCTTGGGGTAAAAGTGACATCGGATGCATCGCATGAAATAGCACGCCGGAGCCGGGGTACACCGCGGATTGCCAATGGGTTGCTGCGCAGGATGCGTGACTTTGCCCAGATTCTCGGGAATGGGGTGATTGATATGGGCATTGCCGAACACGGACTGAAAGCACTCAAAGTAGATGCCAACGGACTGGATGAAATGGACAATAAAATATTGTTTACCCTCATTGATAAATTCAAGGGCGGCCCGGTGGGCATCAGTAATATAGCGACCTCCGTAGGCGAGGAAAGTGGCACGATTGAAGAAGTGTATGAGCCTTTTTTAATTCAAGAGGGATATATTTTCAGAACCCCTCGGGGACGTGAAGCAACGGAGAAAGCCTATAAGCATTTGAATTTGCAGAATAAGTGGAAAGGGAACGCAGGCACCTTATTTTAGTGCTCAAATGTTAAAAATCTAAACTAATTCAACTATAATATTAGCTTTGATCATATTTTTTCAATCTCTTAAAATCTAAAGCATGAGAAAATTTACTTTTCGTATTATAATGGTGCTGATTTGTTCAGCGATAACCATCAACGAAGCGCGGGCGCAAATCAGCAGCATGCCTTTTGTCGCTTCACAGGATACCTTTACTTCAATCGGAGGTATTACCCTGGATAATTATGGTGCTGATGACGTCATTTACGGTAACCTGCCCATAGGATTTACCTTCAATTATGCAGGTACGGCCTATACTACATTTACCGCATCCACCAATGGCTTTATCGAGATGGGACCTACCAGTATGGCCTTCTTGTATTATAATCCTCTGAATGGAAGTCGAAATAATATTATTGCTCCCTTCGGTGCCGATTTAAAAAATAATTCAACCACTGCAAGTCTGAAATATGTGACTGCCGGTGTGGCTCCGAACCGGGTATTGATCGTACAATGGGAGCACTACTCCTATTTTGGAGGCAATGGTGATTTGAATTTACAAATTTGGTTGTATGAGTCCTCTGATTGTATTCGATTTGTGTATGGCAACAATGTCATTGCCTCTACCCCTTTAATGACACAGATCGGACTTCGTGGTGCCAGCAATGCAGACTATATTGCCTTGGGCGATACCAGTTGTAACTGGGCCCTTGCTGCGCCGGGTTCATCCATCACCACGACCTTTCCGGTGAGCTTATCGTGCAATATGCCATCCGGGTTTGCGTTTCATTTCGGCCCTTGTCCGAATCAAAATGGTGTCACCTTTTCATACATCAACGGAAAAGTATTTAATGACCTGAATGCGAATGGCGTATATGAAGTAGGAGAACCGGGCATACCGAATCGAATTTTACAAATGACACCGGGCAATTATTATCTGAGTTCAGATGCCAGTGGGAATTATGCATTCTTCTTTACTGATTCATCACTGACCTATACCATCAGCAAGTCGCCCATGTTATATTGGAATTTGACTACAGCCGCCAATACAACGGTTCATCCATTGACCCAAGCTTGTAATAACCAGAACATCGGATATGTAATGGAACCGAATATACATGAAGTAGAAATTAATGCTTATACCTGGGGTGCGGTGCCCGGCGATACCAGTATTGTATATGCCACATATGAAAACAATGGTACATCGATAGAGTCCGATACGATTACTTTTCAAATGGATCCATTATCCTCCTATGTCAGCGCCACACCTGCACCGGTTTCTGTGAACGGACAAGAAGTGAAATGGGCGTATAGCAATTTAGCACCCGGTCAAACAGGAAGTATACAAGTACATACCCTGACATCTGCTTCTGCCGTGTTGGGCAATTACTTAAATGCCTATTGGAAAATCGCGCCTTTGAATGATACCATTCCGACGAATAATATAGACAGTCTGCATACGCTGATCGCTGCATCATTTGATCCGAATGAAAAATTGGTAGAGCCGGTTGGCAATATTGAAACAGGAGACAACTTAACTTATACCATTCACTTTCAAAATACCGGAAATCTGGCTGCCAATATGGTGGTGATCCGCGATACTATAGATGCGAATGTAGATGCCATGAGTTTTGAAGTATTGGGTAGTTCTCACCCGATGACCTGGAACATGAACGGCAATAAAATCGTGACCTTTACTTTCAATAATATTAACCTTCCGGATAGCGGCAGCAATATGGCGGGCAGTCATGGTCATGTGATGTATAAAGTGAATTCGGCGACAGGATTGATGCCGGGCACACAAATTCATAATCGTGCAGGAATTTATTTCGACAATAATTTACCGATCATTACGAATACCACGACGAATACCATTGCCATTATTATCCCTGAAGGTATCGGCGAGGTGAAAGAAAATACTTTTATCCTTTATCCGAATCCAACGAATCAGGCGGTGTATGTGCAATTGGCTCCGGGTGTAAGTACACCGGTGGCCTTGCGTATTGTAACATTGGATGGCCGTACGGTTTTACAAACCACATTGACGCAAGCCAATCAGCAATTAGATTTAAAAACCCTTGCCAGCGGAACTTATTTGTGTGAGATGAACAGTGCGAAAGGTAAGCAAGTGGTGAAAGTGGTGAAGGAGTAACTGAGTACTAAGTACTAAGTATTAAGAAAAGAGAAGTTTCTGATGGAGACTTCTCTTTTTTTTGTTTGGGATAGGGAATGCTATGAAAGAAGAAAGAAGTGGTTTAGATAGCAGTGGATTAAAATCCACTGTTTTTAGTCGGACATGCCTACGGCATTAGGTCTCCGCTACGTATCCTGACATGTAAACATTTCTTCGACGAAAAGTCCATTCCAAAATTGTCTTACCCCAAAATTCCATACGTGGCAAAATGCTACAGAATAGTTCTGCGAAACGAAGGACGTTTCGCAGAACTGAGACGAAAGCATGAAAAATGATGGAGTGTATACCAAACAACGCGCTGAGTCCACGAGGCGTGAGACTCAGCGGAGACCGAAATATTGTCTTACCCCAACATTCCGTACGTCGCAAAATGCGACAAAATAGGGGTGCGAAACGAAGGACGTTTCGCAGAACCAGGTAGGGACAAGCCTTTTCGTTATGATGGGGTGCTCCAATGTGTACGTGCGTGAAGGACGGCAGCGGAAATCCTGCGGGCTCTGGCGCAGATTGCAGCGTACGGCCTGACCCCGATGGGTGGCGGAAAGATCTTTTTCTTTTTGTCCGAAATGCTCATAGCCACCAAGCGGGGGCACGCCCAAAATCTGTATTTCTTAAAAGAATACGATTAATGGCTGACAGCAACCTTAGTCACTGTTTTGCCGCACTGTACAAAATAGAGTCCGGGACTCCAATTCAAGGTAGAGATCATTTGTTGGTCTTTGATCCATTGTGTGACCATCTGCTGACCATACATATTCGTCACCTTGAGTAATTTCTTTCCGTTGCACTGAACCGTCAGTTGATCATGAGCCGGATTAGGAAAGACGCTTACCTGATCTAACGCTAATACGGAAGGAATACTTAAAGGATCATTGTTATTCTGATAGCCGAATGTGGTATTCATCATGGTGAAACTACCCGTACCATTGGGATAGCGGCCGTAGGACACATCGGCGATTTGAGCTGTAAAAGAAATACTGTCGAGTATGGTGCCGGATGCATTTGACAAATAGAGATGGCCGGTGTCTTTGCTGAGACTGAAATTGGTGTGTAAGATTTGTTGGAGGGAATCATCATCGGCCCAAATGGTGGTATAGGCATTCGGGTTGATAGTGGAACCTGAAGGG
Source organism: Chitinophagaceae bacterium (assembly GCA_016786845.1). Lineage (GTDB taxonomy): Bacteria > Bacteroidota > Bacteroidia > Chitinophagales > Chitinophagaceae > OLB11. The sequence goes on from JAEUVB010000012.1 coordinate 234,620, forward strand.
AATATCCATTTCTGCAGATTATTTTGATCATCAGAAAGGTAGAGATTACTCAGGTTGAGGAGTTGATTTGAATTGTTGTAAAGTTCGATCCAATCTTCCTCATCATTGTATTCATCCTTTGCATTATTGGCATTGTCGGCCAGCAATTCATTGATCACAATTTGTCCGGCTGAAGGTTCCTGAGTCGTCGCGTAAAGCGTATAAAAAACATGTTCTGCCTGTTGAGGTGAGAGCATGACGGCATCTGCATTTTCGGCATAAAAATAATATTGCAATTGACCGTAGCTCATATTGAGGGAGGCGCCATAAACCCCGTCGCCGGAAGCGCCATCGTTGTGGGCGCCATCGTCGTACATAGGCAGGAAGGCGAATTTGATGGTTTTATCGAAACGATAGCCGAGATAGACCGTGGTGGCATTGGAGACAGCCGCTGTAATATTCACATTGGTATTGATGGCCGGCGCAGCACCTGTGTTGATATTATTGATGCTTGGAGGCACTAAGGCAAATTCAGGTGTCGATTGCAAATAGGTCGCGCGTGCATCCATGAGGGTATTGATGCCGGGCACCGTATAACTACCCACGGTGGTGTTGGTATTCATTCCATTTTGAAACTGGGTATAGGTAAAGAACTTATTCGGATCTGATTGCACGGCTGTATCTACGATGGATTGAAGTTGGGTTGCCCATCCGTTATAGATACCACTGGCGAACATATCGGAGATGATCGTCCGCATGTGGGCGATATAGGTTTTGCGAAAGCGGTCGTTGGCAAATACATCGTTGATCAAAGGCCAATACGTATCGGTAGAATGATTCGTAGGCGGGAATTGTTGCATGGAGGTCACGGTTTGATTGCCCATAGAAGTACCGCCTGCACCGGAGAAAGGGAATGCACCAAAGGCCATATTGAGATCCCAAATGATGGGATTGTAATGGGCGGTATTGTCTTTGTACACATAATAGTTTTGGCAAAACACCCCGCTATAGCTATCGAGATTCACCAATACATTGTTGAAGGCCAGCATCCAGGCCACGCGATCCATGTCGAGGTTATTGCCCAGTGAGGCAGTATAATTCGTAACCGTATCGCACAACTTGACAAAGTCGTTCCAACCGGTTTTTGATTTCATCTCATAAAGGTTCATATAACTATTGCTGTCGGCATTGATGTATTTGAGGTTACTCTTATTGGCAGGACTTGGATTGGAGATCGGATTACATTTAAAGAAAGGATTGTAATTGGAATAGAAATGATCGCCGCAGAATTTCTTATCAATATTTTCGGCACTGGAATAGAGTCCGATCAGGTTTCCATTGATATAGACCTGGGCGAAATTAGATTCGGGGCAGTGCATATAATTTTTCAGAATTCGATAGCCCAAGACCTCCCGGATCACAGAAGGATCACCATATCCGTTGGAGAGTTTGATATCTTTATAACCCTGATGAGATTGATCTTTAAATTCATCAAAAGCAATATGCAGCGGGTTTTTCATTTGGGTAGAGTCGTAGGAACTGTTGCCTTTATACTTCACCCCTACACTATCGTAAAGTACGCCGTTCACCTTTACCCAATCGGCCATCAGATAGCCTTCCGATCCGTGCTTGGCGGTATCCATTTGATAATCCCAATTGGCCTGGCTGAATTGGATTTCAATTTTCTGTATAGTGTTTAGGTCATACAAAGCTTGCGAATGAGCGGACATGCCGAGAAACAAAAAGCATCCTGTGAGGAGGATGCTATTGAAATATTTTTTCATGATGAACATTATTGAAGAATGATTTTCTGAATGTATTTATCGCCATTCGATAATAAAACCTCGAGGGTATACATGCCGTGAGGATATTGCTGAACGGGTATATTCAAAGACGAAGAGAGAGATTGATTTTGTTGTAAAATGACACGGCCCGAAAGATCATTTAACCGAATACCGGAGATGGGTTGTTGAGTTTGGATGTGAAGGATGTCGCTTGATGGATTAGGGAATACTTTAAGATTCAATGGAGCATCAGTATTCGAAACTGTAGTCGCGAAGCAAGCCTGACAATCGGAAAAACAAACATTGGGCAATACGGTATCCTTAGACATGGTAATGGCCCTGTTTGAATTGGTGGCACAGCTTCCGGGTACAATTTCCGCATCTGTCGTCGTATTGCCATTATAGAATTTATACTCATAGTTCATCAGGTCGACATAGCACTGGGTTTCATAAACTTTACTGCCACCGTTGGCGAAAGAATACATCCGTTGTGTGGTAGGGTTCCATGATTGAAAACTCGCTGCGAGATGAACGCCGTTGGGTGATACAGTTTGATTGACCATATCCACCAAAGGGCGAATGAGATATTTATCTTTAGGTGCATTTCCGGAAAACATCATTGCGCCGATATCGGTTGTATCATTCGCCAAAGAATCAATATAGATCCAGCGATTGTCTACGAAGTTATAACCCACCTGTGCTTCCAGCGGAACGATTTCTACTTCATAACATTGATCGCCGTTGACAAATTTGTATTCATATTTTTGAAAAGCAGGTATATCCACTACGACGCTCCAGATATTGGTATCGGCAGGTTCCTTGGCCATGAGTATGGTATTGCAAGCCCAATCGCCGCCACTATATCCGGCAGCTGTTTGAAAATCGCCCATCACATGAATGCCCGTGGCCACATTCACCACCTGACCGGTGAGGTTCACTGAGAATTTTACTTTTTTCGCTTGAGCCCATTGCACTGAAGCAAGTAATAAGAATAAGCCGGCAATATATCTCATGAGGTAAGCTTTAAAGGATGTGAATGATTATTTTTTCAAAGATACTTTTTTAGTCGCCATTCCTTTGTCTGAATTGATGACCAAGGTATACATGCCTGAAGACAATTCAGATAAGTTTAAGTTGAGGTTGTTTTTCACATTCATCAGGGTACGGCCATAGATATCGATGACGAGCACATTGAAGTTGTTTCCTAAGAGACCATCATCTTTGATATTGACTGTTCCGTTAGTCGGATTAGGGTAAACCGACAAGGCATCAGACAGATCCAAATCAGCCACTGCATCTGCATTTTGTGTGTGCTTGTAGCCAGGTGAATATCTGTAGACACAACCATTGGCATCGGTAATGCGAACTACATAGATACCGGATTGTGTGGCGTTGTATGTTTGACTATTGGCACCACTGATGAGGACACCATTGAGATACCACTGATAGGTTGTGGCCGGGGTTGATGTCAATACATTGACGGCTCCGGTAATGGCCGGAATGGCCGGTGGCGTATTAAAGATATAACAGGAATCATATTTTCTGGCTTGCGAACATCCCATACCACCGGTAAAGGTCTTGGTCCACAATTGGGTACCCGCACTATTGATTTCATATACTTTACTGGAAGTAGCGATGCAGATCAGCTGATTTCCGTTGGGCAATTGTTGGGTACTTCCCATATTGCTGCTATAGCCATTGCAAGCATGGCGGGCGGTATAGGTGGCAGGAGCATAAGCTTGCCCCAATGTAATATTGTAATTATAACCATTGATGGGCGTAATGATTTCATCGGCGGCAGATTGAGAATTGGAAACTCCCCTATTGTTGAAACCGGCAAGACGTCCGGCATTTGGAACACCTTCCGGAATCCAGTGTGCGTCATGAGTTACATTGAGTATAGCTGTACCTGAAGCGCCATAGGCTGCAGGATTTCCCCAACGATATAAGATATCGCCACCTTTACCGGAATTACCACCGGCATGTGTAGCCGCTTCGGCCGTCGTGGTGCTATGGTCGATGATATACCATTCGTCCATATTGTGTGAACTGAAAGCAATTTGATCGAGAATGGGGTTATAGTCCACACCATTCATATGTTGCCAATCTTTTGCTTGTTGATAATTAATATTGATGAGTTCGGGATGGTCTACAATACTGGTTTGATAATTGGCTTTGGACGCATCAACATTCTGCACCAAATGATCCCAGGTATGCCATTCCCAAACGACGGTACCTGTGGTTGGACCTGTAGGTTGAATTTCCACTATTTTGTCGGGCCACATTTCGATGGCATTACTACCACCTGCAGCAGTGACTTCAGCGGCTGTCTTACGTTCGTAAGCGATCACCAGTACATTCCCGTTGGGCATAGGACAAATATCATGATGGGTGCAATAGTTGGTGGTTGAATAATCGTAGGTCCAGGTTAGGTTACCTGCATAATCGTGTTTGGTGATGCGACCACAAATTGGTCCGCCGGTAAATGAGTTACCCCCTTTAGCCACTGCTCTTACAATGGTACCACCCGGTTCCATATGGGTGGAATACCCTGTCGCATTGCCTGAGGGGAAGGTCCAGGTATGATAGGTGGTGAGGTTGGTATCCATCAAATAAGCACTGAGGCTATTTTGGAGACTATACAAGGTGTAGCCGTTCCATTGTTGAGCGGACACATTCATTGTAATAAAAAGGGTGGCTACCAGGAGGGAAATTCTGTTCCGCATAGACATGAAATTGTTTAGGTGATTAGATGCTAACTTAGGTTACTAAATTGTGACCTTACCGATAAATAAGACAAAAAGAATGATTCTGAAGGCTAATGCTACTTCACACGGCGCATTAATTCCTCTTCATAATTCTTACCTGTAGGTAATTCAATGGTGGTTTCGCCTTTCTTGAGGTGGACCATACGATTTCGCAGAAAAGCAATTTTCCCTACCGGCACGATATACGACTTATGAATTCTCACAAATTCTGTTTCCGGCAGACGCTCTAAAATATTCTTCATTCTTTGACGGGCGACCAATGGCTTTTGATTGTCGAAATGAATTTTAATATAATCGCTCAAGCCTTCAATGTATAAGATATCATCAATCATAACTTTGATGAGGCTGTAATCGGCACGTATGAAGAAATAATTCTGTTTGCCCAAATCCGACTTGGTAAGGAAGTTGAAGTATTCCTGGGCCCGCACCGCAGCCTTTTCAAATCGTTTGAAATCAAAAGGTTTGAGGAGGTAGTCTACGGCATTCAGGTTGAATCCCTCTACGGCATATTCGCCAAAGGCTGTGGTAAAAATGACCATGATATCCTTTCCGAGATTTTTATAAAAATCGATTCCGTTCACGGAAGGCATCTGTATATCCAGAAACATCAGATCGACCGGATACTTCTCAATATATTTCAAAGCATCACTCGGTTTGGAAAAAGTTTTTTCCAATTCAATATAATCCAACTTGGCGCAAAAGGATTCTATGACCTTGAGGGCCGGTGGTTCATCATCGATGGCTATGGCTCTAATCATTTAATAAGAGTTTTAAACGAACTATAAAGGTATTCTCTGAATCTGTAATTTTCAACTCATATCTTGCGGCATACAAATATTCGAGTTGTTTTTTCACATTGGCAAGGCCCTGACCCGTTTTCAAATCTTCCACAGACTTATGGTGCACTTTCAGGTTACTGACCAATAAGGTCAGCCAATCGCCATTGGTGGTAATATTGATATCGATTTCGGAGCGTACTTCCGGATTCACGCCATGCTTAAAGGCATTTTCGATAAAGGTAATCAGAATCATGGGTGCGATCTTCTTTTCCTCGTCGATACCGGCTGAAACGTGCAGATAGACATCCGCGGTATCGCCAAAACGTGCCTTTTGCAGATCAATAAAATTCTGAATATAGGTAATCTCTTTTTCGAGAGTCACAAAATCCTCCCGGGCATCGCTCAATACATAGCGCATCATACCGGAGAGTTTCACCACGGCTTCTGAAGTATAATCGGATTGCTGTAAGGCCAGTGAATGTATGGTATTGAGTGAATTGAATAAGAAATGCGGATTGATCTGTGCTTTTAAAAAAGATAACTCCGAAGAAATTTTTTCTCTTTGCGATTGACGCCAGCGAATATTCACCCGCATAGCGAGTGAGGCAAACAGAATGACGAGAAAAAGAAAGATATTACTCTTGTATTTCAACAAAAATGGAGGATCTGTTCTCGGTTGTTCGACCAATACATTTACAGCGGCCTGAACACTGGTATCCTTGATGAGCAATACCGGCAAACTCATGATGAGTACAATACATATGGCCGATACCAATACATAGGCCGGGTAATTCTTTTTGAAATAATATTCCGGAATCAAATAGTAATAATGAACGTAAAAGAAAATGATCAATAAAGCATAGGTGATTACATCTCGAAGGGCAAAAGTATTTCTTACATCATCGAGGCCGAATATTCGTCCGGGAGAAAGCATCACGGGAATACAGATAAATACCAGACAGCCCAGTACATGCAGAAATATCGTGACGCTTCTATTCATAGATTTAAACCCTAAAACTAAAATAAAAAACGACTGTTTCTAAAGGAATTGAGATTTAGGGTCTTATTGTGTCGATTATTCCGCTTATTTCGAGGCATACTTCCTTTTTACGGGCTTTATTCCTAAATTTGCTGCTCTCCTATGACCCCTACTTTTTTTTCCACCCCGCATAAACTCGGCATACTCGGGGGAGGCCAATTGGGCAAAATGATCTTGCGCCATACCTTACAATGGGATATCTATACTAAAATTCTGGATCCCGATGCCGAAGCACCTTGCCGACATGCTTGCCATGAATTTGTGCAAGGTGATTTGCAAGATTATGATACCGTCTACAACTTCGGAAAAGACTGCACGGTATTGACCATAGAAATTGAGCATGTAAATACAGAGGCCTTGCGCCAATTGAAAGCTGAAGGTGTGATTGTACATCCCGACCCTGAAGCTTTAGCCACGATTCAAGATAAAGGACTTCAAAAAATATTTTATACCTCAATGGATCTTCCCACCACTAATTTCTCATTGCATGATGGTCGGGAAAGTATTTTGGATGGCCTTAAAAACGGCATCATCCATTACCCCTTTGTACAAAAAACAAGGAAAGCCGGATATGACGGCAAGGGTGTCAGTATTATCCGATCAGCAGATGACCTGGATAAATTGATGCCGATGGAAAGCCTGGTAGAAGATATGGTGGATATGGAAACTGAGATCGCGGTGATTGTGGCGAGAAATGCTCAAGGCGAAATCGTCTGTTATGATCCGGTGTCTATGGACTTTCATGCAGAAGCCAATTTGCTGGATCTCTTACTTTATCCTGCGCCTGTAGATGAAAAGATGGCTGAACATGCCAAACGAATCTCCCGATTACTGATAGAAGCCTTAAATATCTGCGGATTATTGGCTGTTGAATTTTTGATTGGCAAAGACGGTCAGCTGTGGATCAATGAAGTGGCACCGCGCCCGCACAATAGCGGACATCAAACCATAGAAAGTTCCATGACCTCACAATACGAACAACACTTAAGAGGCATCCTGAATTTACCCATGGGCAGCACAGCTATGATCAGTCCTTCGGCTATGGTCAATTTGTTGGGTGCTGAAGGGCATCAGGGAGACGTGGTTTATGAAGGTCTTGAAGAATGTCTGGCCGATGCCAATGTGCATATTCATATTTACGGAAAAAAGAAAACCAAACCTTTTCGCAAGATGGGTCATGTAACCGTGACCGCTGCATCGCTGGAAGAGGCAAAAAATAAAGCCATATGGATCAAAGAAAAACTACAAGTCAGAAGCCGGTCGTAGGCATTATTATGGGCAGCGACAGTGATTGGCCGGTGATGAAAGCCGCGGCTGATTTCTTGTCGGACATGGACGTGGCGCATGAATGCACCATCGTTTCAGCTCACCGTACACCTCAGCGCATGATGGACTATGCCAAAGATGCGCATAAGCGAGGCATTCGTGTCATTATAGCCGGAGCCGGCGGTGCGGCCCATTTGCCGGGCATGGTAGCGAGTATTACTCCATTGCCTGTGATTGGTGTACCGGTTAAGTCAACTAATTCAATCGACGGTTGGGATTCAGTTCTCTCCATTTTGCAGATGCCGGGTGGCGTACCTGTGGCTACGGTTGCATTAAACGGTGCTAAAAATGCCGGTATCCTCGCCTTGCAAATCCTGGGCAGTGCCGACAAAAATTTGCAGAAGAAAGTGATACAGTACAAACAGAAATTGGAGAAAGAAGTCTTGAAGAAGGCGGAGAAGTTTCCGGGGTAAAGTATTATCGCACAAACTTCACATTAAACGCCCCACTCTTCGTAGCCCCGTAAATACTCAACCATAAAGGTAAATACATTTCAGTCCCTCTTGCTGTTTTGATATCGCCAAGGTCGAGGATATATTCATCCTTCCAACCAAAAGATTTCAAGATATCCTTGACGATTTCTTTGGCTTCGGCATCGTTGCCACTTACAAATACCTGATGTTCGGCATTGTGTATCATGGCAGGATTTACCATGAGTCCGCACCACATTGTATTCAAGGTTTTCACCACCTTCGTATCCGGAAATGCGCGTTGAATTTCTTCGCCCAGTGAAGTGGTATTTGCAAAGCCCAGACTTGGTGGCATCCCGTTGGAGAAATCTAAAGCATTGGCCAGATCAATGATGATCTTTCCATTCATATTCCCGGCACCGGCCATGGTGAGGGCTTCAATAGAACCCATACCTGCTGTGCAGTTGAAGATGATTTCAGCAAAGGCTGCGGCATCGGCGAAGGTGCCTGCGCTTGCCAGACCTTGATGTTTTTCTACAAATGCCTGCGCTTTAATATTGTCGGCAGTGCGTGAGCCCATCATGACTTCATGCCCGAGCGATACTAATTTAGAAGCGATGGTATCGCCTACATTTCCGGTTCCGAATACGGCTATTTTCATGTTGATTCAAATTTTTGTGTGAAGTAAAAATAAAATGATTATTTCGTGTTCCAGATTCAGTTTTATCTATCCCAAATTGATCAGCGACTCAAGGATTGGATCAAGGAATCTTCAAGACTTCCTTTGGCATGGATCACGGTATCGGAAATGCTGTTTGGTATGGTCATAGACAATACATACTGTTTAATTTTCCATTCTTGATTTTCCCTGACCACTATCCCGGAGCCGCGGCACACTTTCATTTGGGTTTTCAGTAATTCATCGAACCATGCGAGTTGACTGCTTTCGTCGAAATAAATACGGCGATCGAGCGAGGTAAAATCCCAGGCCTTACCGCGATCGAAATAGGGTTTGGCCCAGACCATAAATTCCTTTTTATTCCAGCGCTCGGTGGCATCCGTACCCATGAACACGGCATCCTCTGCATAGCAGTTGAAATAATTTTGATAATCGGCACGGGCTGCGGTGCGGTTTAATGTATCGAGCAATGCCCCAATTTGAGTGGCACTTGTTTTTTGATCAGGCGCTTCTGTTTTGCATTGGGTAAACCATAAGAGACCTACAAGAATAACTACTCGTTTAAAGTATAAATGGGTTTGTTTCATGTGCGTATTTTTTAATGCATGATGGTTTTATAAAATGCTTATTGGCCTATAGCTATGAAGGTATAAAAAAGGATATATCCATTGAAGGAAAATGGTTTGTATTTTTTCAAATAAAATAAAACATACATCGCGAATGAACGCATTGTCATCACCTAATTATTCTTCCGCTCCTCTACCCCCCAACATCCTCTTCACCCTTTTCGTAAACCGCTCATCAGTTGGATACTTTCTGTAAGAAGTCATATTGTTGAAGATGAGAGCGACCACCAAGAGTATCATACATCCACTTAAAACAGGATACAACACGTACGTATATCCCAGGGCCTTGATCTTTTCAGAACCCATGACGGCAATTAATGCTGTGGCCCCACCGGGAGGATGTAAGGTTTTGGTCATTTGCATGCACACAATAGAAAGGGCCACTGCCAAGGGCGCGGTGAGCCAGATGACATCGGGCAATACTTTGAAGACCGTTACCCCGATGATAGCCGAGATCACATGTCCGCCGATTAAGTTGCGGGGTTGTGCCAGTGGACTCTGTATAGCCCCGTAGATCAATACACTGGTAGCACCAAAGGAGCCGATGAGAAAAATATTTTCGGCTTTTGTGAGAAACTGATCCTGAATAAAGGCAATGAGACCGATGCCCATAAAGGCACCGATAAAGGACCACAAATGCTCTCGAAAATCAATCATGGTTTCTTTATAGATGATGTAGCGGGAAGCGTTGATGCCTTTACTGATTCTCTTTCTCATGCGGTTAATATTTATTCGTTACAAATCCTTTTATAAAATTGAACACCCTGTGAATATACAAAACTATCTAACTTTGAACCTTCATGGCCTTTCATTCCATCATATCCGCACATCGCCTTCGATTCAAGATGCTATTATGCTTATTACTCGGATATGGATTACAATCCGGCGCCATGATCCTTCAATTTCATCCGCGTTTCCATCAGCAAACTGTTTTGCCCAACGATAGTACACGGTATATTCTTCAAGGCGACACCCTGATGATTCAAAGTTTGAAGTGGTATATCTCTTCCGTTTGTTTTCTGAAACAAGGCCATGTCGTTTGGCAGGAAGACAACAGTTATCATTTACTGGATGCGACAAAACCTACTTCCTTGATCTTAGCATTAAACACACCCGATGCATTAAGCTTCGATCAGGTTCAGTTTGTGTTGGGTATTGACAGCAGCACTCAATCGGGCGGTGTCATGGGCGTCGATCTCGATCCTGTTCAGGGTATGTATTGGACCTGGCAAAGCGGATACATTCATTTTAAAATGGAAGGTATCAGTAATCGCTCGAGTGAAAGAGACCATAGTTTTCAATATCATGTCGGGGGTTATCAGTATCCGGAGAATACGGTGCAAACCATTAACTTACCGGTGATGAATGCCAAACACTTACAACTCGCGATGGACATCGATGAGCTCCTGCCTTCGATGGACATGAAAGCTCATCCGCATATCATGTCGCCGGGTGTTGAAGCTGTGCGACTGTCTGAAAAAATCAAATCCATCTTCAAGGTTCTGACGCCATGAGAAAACAGATCGCTTTTCTTTTCCTGTTGTCTTTTCTACTTCTCTCCTATCAAGCGGATCTGTTTCAAACGCCTGCAGGTTTTCCCAAACCGGTTTACGACTTCACGAAAAACCCTTTAGATTCCGCCAAGATCGAATTAGGTCGTGCCTTGTTTTATGACCCCATCCTTTCGCACAACCTGAAGATATCTTGTGCGAGTTGCCATTCGCCCTATAATGCATTTGCTCATGTAGACCACGCCTTGAGTCATGGCATCGATGATCGTATTGGCAAACGCAATGCCCCTGCGCTGTTCAACCTGGCGTGGCATAATCGATTCATGTGGGACGGGGCCATACACCATCTCGATGTGCAGGCGCTCGCGCCTATGAGTCATCCCGATGAAATGGGTGATACCTTAGCACACGTGATCGCCAAGTTGCAAGCAACAACCCTCTACCCTTCGCTTTACGAGAAGGCCTTTGGCGATCGGAATATAACCGGCGAACATACCCTAAAAGCCATCGCACAGTTCTTGTTGACCCTGGTGAGTGCCAATTCGAAATACGACAGTGTATTGCGACATCAAGCTACTTTTACGGATCAGGAAAACAATGGCTACAAGCTTTTTCAGCAACACTGTTCGAGTTGTCATACCGAGCCTTTGTTTACGAACGGCGAATTTGAATCGAACGGACTCCCGCCCGATACCTTCCTGCAAGACAAAGGCCGTATGGCCATCACGCATCGCAAGGAAGATTCACTTCGGTTTAAAGTGCCGAGTCTGCGCAATATAGAATTCACCTTCCCTTATATGCATGACGGACGATTTAAACAACTTCGGGAAGTGCTGCAACATTATAGTGGCGGCATACAGACAGATGTGCACAGGGATAAACTACAGCGATCCATTCCGCTCAAGGACAATGAAAAAGTAGATATCATTGCCTTTTTGCTCACTTTATCAGACAGAAGTTTTATGTTTAATCCCAAATTCGCCTATCCAAAAATATTATTTCAAAAAGATCCGCAGGAAAAGTAAACGCCCGGCATCTAAGAAAGTCAATACCTAAATTTATTTTACATGAGCAAATACATCCTCATCACCCTATTGGCCTTTGTTTCCTTAAAGGGTTCAGCACAAGTCAATCCTGTAATTGCTGCCTGGCTGCAAAACACCACCGGCATCATGGGACGTCATTATGTGAATGGCAATTCTACCCCGATCAACGACAATGTATTGGCCAATGTGCAGACCGTTCAGTATTCTGCGAATTCGGTTTATATCTCCACCAATGGAATTCCTTCCTATATCACGGGACCCTTTTTAGATGGCAATCCATCTTTGGCCACGAGTCAGAATGCCATTTTTAAATTCACTTTAAACCCTACTCAAAATACCGGCACGCCTACCAATACCACCGGCGGCAATATCGGTTTATTTGTAAACGGGGTGGCTTTGTTTGATTATCGTGACGGGGTTTCCTGGAAAAATTCAACCAATGCACTGGCAGGCGGACCTATGGGCGGCATGGGCGACAATGTTTGGAATCGCGATGCCGTGGTCGCTGAAAAAGGCGGCTTCGATTGTTCGAAAGGACATCCTGCCATGGGCAATTATCATCATCATCAAAATCCGAGTGCGTTCAAACTGGATCTGAATGTGATCTCGACCATTTGTAATTTATACGATGCAGATGGTCTGTATGTAATTGACAGCAATGTCCATTCTCCACTCATTGGTTTTGCGTACGACGGTTTTCCGATCTATGGCGCTTATGCGTATAAAAACACCGACGGAACCGGAGGCATCGTGCGGATGAAATCGAGCTATCAATTGCGCAATATCACTACCAGAACGCAATATGCCAATGGCACCACTGTTACCCCCGGCCCGGCCGTGAGCACAACTTACCCGTTAGGGTTATTTCGTGAGGACTATGAATACATTCCCACTTCGGCGGCCACACCCGATTATTTAGACGAACACAATGGTCGTTTCTGCAAGACGCCGGAATACCCGAATGGAATCTATTGCTATTTCGCGACTGTGGATGCCAATTGGAATTCGGCCTATCCCTATGTGGTAGGACCTACCTTTTACGGCGTTAAAAACACCGTAAAGGTGACCTCGATTACTGAACCGGTGACCGTTTATACCACCACACCGAATGCCGTTTCGAATACCACTGCTCAGGGAATTGAAGTCGATATTTATCCTAATCCTGCCAGCGATTTAATTGCGATTCAGGTGAGATCTGATTTCCGTAAGACCTATACCATTACCTTATTCGACATCAGCGGCAGACAAATCTCCGGCACACAGATCTACCCCGGTGCAACGATTGCCTATTTTGACGCAAGAACATTGTATAGTGGAGAATATTTGATTAAAATAGACGACGGCGCAAACCATGTCAGTAAAAAAATCATTGTAGCGAAATAAGTTGATTTATACTTTTGAAAAAGAGGCATGTTGTCACATGCCTCTTTTTATGTGAAGTTGAATGGTTATTCATATTAACTTCCCCGTGGGGTCTGCTGCTCTGAGCGCCCCTGCGGCTTCTTGACAATGGTCTGCATTAACACTTATCGAATGTTTGCATAACAGTATACGATGCGAAGAAAGAAGATCATACATGTTTCATGAACCGCAGGGTGCTCCAGGACGAGGCGATGCTCGCCCCAGAAAGGGAGGTGATGCTCGACCCGGGAAGCAAGACGGCCCGCGGGCATGTGCTTCGATTGGGGCTTTACTCTGTGGGGAATAAACATCGTGCTACGAAACGTAAGACGATTCAGCAGAACAGAGAATTTTGAATACATAAAGTCATAACCGTTACGGCCAAGATTGCAACAATGATCGTTTTATTTTAATTCGCAGTTTGTTGGATCCATTCATGGAGTGAGGTGTAAGGCTCTGTTGAAATTTCCTTAGCCAGTTTAATACTTGAATCTGAATCAGGTCCCATATAGGTATGCGCTTCAAAATAAGCAAGCATTTGAGCTATTTCTCCAGCGCCTTCAAAAAAACTCGAAAACACTTCAACAGGAACTTGATTAAAGCTATACACTTTACCTTGAGCTTTGAATGTTTCTATAATGTCGTTGAAACTGCTCAAAGTAGTTGCCAAAGACAAATAGCTTCCCTTTCCTACTTTTTCCGGATTTAAGAATGCACCTGTTACTACTTTACCCAAGTCGTTTATGTCAGACATGTGAATTGCTTTTTTTGCAGGATCGATAGGAAGAGTCCAACCCAAGGAACCGTCTTGTTGCGGTTGAGCACCTAATTGTCCGGTAAGGTTTTGAAAATAGAATGGAGGCTGAACAAAAGTATAATAGCTAAAGCCCGCAGTTTTTACTAATTCATCGACCATTGCTTTCCCAGTAAAATGTGGCACTTCAAATTTGCCCTTACTAATCGCTTCAACGTTAGGTAGCGTAGACCAAATGAAATGAGCCACATTTGACTTTTTTGCGGCTTCTACGGCTATTTTTCCTTGTTCCAATTCGTTGGCACCTTCCCAAAAATTGGTCACCACAAATACCCCATAGGCATCCTTAAAAGCATTTGCCAATGAATCCAGGTTAGTGAGGTCACCTAAAACAACTTCGTCCGCATTTCCATTGTATTTATCCGGATTGCGTGTTACAGCTCTTACTGTAAAAGTCCCATTCTTTTTTAAGGCGTTTACTACGCCTTTACCTTGTAGTCCGGTTGCACCTACAACCGCAATGATTTTCTTTTCCATAGTTTAATGTTTTTTTAAGTTAAACAACATTACAAAGATGGGGGAAACGAGAGGAATTTGCTTATATGATATCTTAAGAAATAGTCTTAAGATATCTTAAGATTCCACAATTTTCTTTCTAATTGCGCTCAGAAATTCGGGTGTTACGCCGAGGTATGAAGCAATTTGCACATTGCTTATTCTATTAAAAAAATGTGGGAAACGCTCCACAAAATCAAGATATCGCTCTTCGGCAGTAGAGCTTATATTTTGCAAGATTCTATTTTGCATACTGACTATGGCGTTTTCAGCAAGAACCCTGAAAATCCTATCGAATTTAGGATAATTTACAAAGAGCTTTATTTGGTCTTCTTTTTTGCATTGCAGAATAATGGAATTCTCGATGGCTTCAATATTCAGCTTGCTCGGTTTTTCCGAATGAAAACTTCCAATGTCACCGACCCACCAATTCTCGACTGCGAACTGAAGATTGTGTTCCTTTCCTTTATCGTCGACGGTATATGATCTGAAACACCCTTCAATAATAAATGTATTCTGATTGCAAATATCCCCTTCTTGTAGAATGAACTGTTTACGTTTAATTTTACGTTCTTTAAAAATGTCTTCTATAATTAATTTCTCCTCCTCATTCAAAGGGATAAACTTTTCAAAATAATTTATTAAAGGTTTTGTCGTCATTTTAAAATTGGCTGTTACGTTCCGACTGCTTCTGAAGTAGTTGACTTAAGAACCGTAAAACATCAGCCTACAACAAATCTAATGAATATTTCCAATTTCGCGGCGACCAAGTGGCAGCCAATGTAGTAAGCAGTATGTGAGCGGCAGATTTTTCTTTAACTTTCAAATTCATTACCGAGCACGCTTTTCGGTATCCCATTTTTTAAGTTGATTGTAGTTTCCATTTTTCTATCACAACCGTTACTTACATTTTTAAATATCAAATAACCATTTTCGATTTTAGTTGGCAAATCACATGAATCGAATATGTAATAATTTCCAATATATTGATTTTGGTCATTAAATATCAATATTCTAGATGTTGCACGACAAGACATTCCCCAAGTCCAAATAGAATTCATTATTTTATATGTCTTACCTTTTCTGCTTTTCACACTTCCTAAATAGATTAAGGTTGTTTCCTGACCGCCCCTTTGATTACATTCTCCAAAAGTAAATTTTTTACCGACGATACTTTTATTCAAAACAATAGATCTGAATTTTGAATCGTCAATTTGACCTAATGAAAGCTTTGAGAAAAAGAGAAGAAGTATAATTACTTTAAATTTCATTTTAAGTTCCGTTTGGTAATGTTGGGGCTAACGTTGGGCATATGAGTAGTGGCGGCTTTTGGTGCGGGTCATTATCAACCGAGGCAGAAACTACAATAGAATTACTGCGCTTGGCAACCCACAAACCCCGACATTACTTATATGCCGTGTAATAGTCCGTTTTTTATTCATTCAGAATTCTTGATGTATAATTTATTACGAAACTCCTTAAGAAAGAATCAATAAGTTTTTCGTCACCATTTCCTTCTTTTTTTAAATCTTCAACTATTTTTTTGTATTCAGAAGTCTTTTTAAATAATTCAAATTGTTTGGTCTTAAAACTCTCATATTGTCTTTTATTGAATTTTAATTCCTGTTGAAATTGTCCTTTATTTATTTCAAGTAACATATATTTACTGTATGTTGACCCATATCCCATATGTACATAATTCTTTAATCTACCATGAGGCAATACAATAAGTCCAGTAAACCAATAAGCATAAACTTTCCCATTTATTAATTTATCGCCAAACATTTTCTCTAAGTTTGCATCTACATCACCTTCGTCTCTATGGCAGCTTTGAATTTTCTCTAAAAACATGCTATCATTTTCAACTCTCCATATTGCTTGGTAGCCTCTCCAACAGTCTGTTGAACCACCACTTTTAAAGTCAGGGAAGTCTCTATTCCCAATTGAATCCAGATATATTTCTAGTGGATTTGTATGCATTAAAAAAGTGTCTTTACCTATTACCATTAAATCAGGAACTTGAGAAGTTGCAAATATTCTTAAATTACAAATCAATAGGATTAGAATAATTGAATAAAATTTCATCTCTTTCATTGTGCTAATGTCTATTTGTTAAAATGGGCTATACGTTCCGACGTCTTCTGCAGTAGCTGACTTAAGAACCGTAAAACATCAGGCTACAACAAATCTAATTAATAATTCTGATTTCGCGGCGACCATTCGATACATCTATCTTCCGATGCGATACACCCATCTACTGATGCGATACATCCATTTGCCAATGCGATACACCCATCTGCCGATGCGATTCTCCCATCCATCGATGCGATTCACCCATCCATCGATGCGATTCTCCCATCCATCGATGCGATTCTCCCATCTATCGATGCGACACACCCATCTATCGATGCGATACGCCCATCTAACGATGCGATACACCCATCTACCGATACGATACGCCCATCTACTGATGCGATATACCCATCTACCGATGCGACACGCCCATCTACTGATGCGACACACCCATCTACCGATGCGACATGCTTAGCCATTGAAGAGAGGCGTTTTACAATCGATGCGACACGTTTTACAACCAATGCGACACGTTTTACAACCAATGCGACACGCTTTACAACCAATGCGAGGCGTTTTACAATCGATGCGACACGTTTTACAACCAATGCGAGGCGTTTTACAACCAATGCGAGGCGTTTTACAATCGATGCGACATGTTTTACAACCAATGCGACACGCTTTATAATGAAAGAGAGGCGTTTTATAATCAGTGCGACACGTTTTATAATGAAAGAGAGGCGTTTGATAATCGATGCGACGAGGTAGTTTTTAGTTTTTAGTGCTTAGTTTTTAGTGCTTAGTTTTTAGTTTGCGCGATGCAGGGTAATTGGTTTCATGGCTTAATTATCTTGTGCCGTATTTAGTTTATGGGCGTGATGGGGGCTAAAAAAAGTGTGGGCAGTTTCGAAAAGTTGAACAACTAAAAACTCCCTCAGCCCAATACAGATAAAGACCCTGAGGCCTAGCCCCGACAGCAGAGGAGCTCCCCGACGCTTTGGGAGGGAGCGGAACGGATGGCGGGAAGTAGCTGAATAAAGTGATACAGATGAGCTCCTAAACAGGGCCTGCTGTTTAACGTGCTAAGCTCCGTTTTGGGCGAATTGAAGGTAATATGAACACTTTTCACATCACCTTATATAAATACATTCAAAATAGTTTGCACGTAATCCAGACCATTAGCACTAATTGCATGCATCTCCAACTTCTGCGTCAGCGTCAAAGGGCTGTACCTAAGTACTATACCTTTAACGCTTCCTGGAATTTGGAGCGCCTGCAACTTAACCAGCAGGCCCCGGGTTTAATCAAAATTCATGGGGAATACCACATCGTCGACCCGATCGTCATTCCATTCGAGGATGAAATTGTTGCGGCCTTCGCCGATCATGATGCCGAGGTATTTTTGTTGAACCAATTCGAGCAGGGCCAGGAAATTGAAAATAGCATGGATGCGGGTTTCGCAAGATTGGAAGATGCGTTCGAAAGCGATCTTCTTCTCGCGTTGTGCCCAGTCGATGATGAAGGAGCGCTGACCTTCCATGGTGTAGTTGTATTTGACCACCACATGTTGGGGTTTGAACATGCGATCCTGCATGCGCTTCATCACCTTCTCGTAGTTCTGAAACAATTTAAAAAGGGTGACCGATTGAATTTCGGTGCCTTCGCTCATGGTTTCACCGATATCGGCGAGTTCTTTGAGGGCATTGCCGCGTTTAAATTGCAGCATGCGTTCGGCCTCCATCAGCTTCATGTCTTCTGCAGCTTCCTTAAAGCGCTTGTATTCCAGGATCTTATCGATGAGTTCCTTGCGCGGATCGATTTCATTGCCAAATTCATCCATATCCTTACGAGGCAGGAGCATTTTGGCTTTGATGCGCATGAGGGTGGACGCAAATAAAATAAACTCACTGGCCATTTCGATATTCATGTTCTCCATCTGCTGGATATAATGCAGAAAATCGTTGGTGATGGTGAAGATGGGAATATTGTAGATATCAATTTCATCGCGTTCGATGAAAAACAACAACAGGTCGAAGGGGCCTTCGAATTGTTCGAGTTTGATATTATATGAAGTCGATACGGCAGCCATGGCTAAATTGGGCCAAATGTACAGCACGGCTCTTAGAATTGGAACATTCACCGAATTTTTTATTGTAAGCCTTTACAGTCCGCAAATAGATTGTATTATTACACCTGTCTGTGAAGCCCATGATGAGCCCCGAACGATTTTTCACCTTATTTCTGGAAGAACTCAAAGGTCTTCCGGAACTCTTCCATTATTATAAATTTCTGAGTTCCGAAAAGGATTTCGAATTCCGTAAAAGCTACTTCATACAGCGCCTCGACTATATTTCCCGTCAGGTAATGGCCTTTCGGGGCAGCGGCACGGAGCAGCCTGCAATTTGGGATTGCGGCTGCGGATATGGCACCACTTGTCTGTATCTGGCCATGAATGGGCTGGCATCCTACGGCTCGACCCTGGAATTTTACTTCCCTTTTATCGAAAAACGCAAGCAATGGTGGGCGGCCCATGGGGATAGTTCACTATTTACGGCAGGCTATGAAGACATCTTTGACCGGCATCCCAAGCCCGATTCCGTAGACATCATCATAGTGCAGGATACTTTACATCATCTTGAACCGATAGATGAGGCTTTGGGTGTTTTTCATGCCACCCTGAAAAAAAACGGCATCCTCATCGGCATAGAAGAAAACGGCAGCAATATTATACAAAACTTGAAATTGTATAAGCAGCGCGGCAATCAGCGCATCATTACCTATTGGGACGATACTTTGAAGAAAAAAATAACCATGGGTAATGAGAATATTCGGAGCCTGGAGCACTGGACCAGACTTTTTGCGGAACAGCAATTAAAGATCGATGCGGACAGGACCGAATTCATCCGGGTATTGCCTCCTCATGTGTACGGCACCAAGAAAGCGGAAGAGATGGCGGCCAAAGAGCAGTCGTGGAAGAGCAGCTTGCTGCGTAAATATTTTTACTTCGGGATCAATTTTACGGCGCGGAAATCCTAAGGGGTGTCGTATGAACGCTGCATGGCGGGCCCATCCTTAACTCTTACCCTTCATAAACTCCCTCTCCACCACCCTATAAAAATCCTCCGCGCTTTTCTGCCAATTAAATTTTGCAGCCTGTGCCGCACATTTTGCCACCAGGGTAGAACGCAGATATTCATCTTTATAAAACAAACGCATTTGCTCGCCGATATCGGCCACGTCTTCGGGATTGGCATACAGACAAGCCTCACCGCCCACTTCAGGCAAGGAAGTACAATTGGATATAATGCCGGGCACATCACACTTCAGCGCCTCGAGGACCGGGATACCAAAGCCCTCATACAGTGAAACAAACATCAAACCATAGGCTGCGCCGATCACCTTGCTCAGGGTATCGACCTGCATATAGTCGAGGTGGATGACGTCTTCCCTGAATGGATGCTCGGCCAACAGCCTTTTGATTTCATCGGCATTCCAGGCGAAGCGTCCAATAATGAGCAGTTTCATACCGCTGTGTTGCTTCTTTTTGAAATAGGCAAAGGCCTGCAGGAGTCGCTCTACATTTTTACGCGGATGCAGGGCTCCGGCGAACACGAAATATTGAGCGCCTTGGGCATACTGATCCCTCACCGTTTGTTTTTCTTCAAACGACATGGGCTGATACTGCTCATTGGCACCATTATACACCACCGATATTTTTTCGGGCGAGATGCCATAGGTCTTGACGAGATCATCGCGTGAATAGTCGGAGACCGTGACGATATGATTGGCGCGGGCCGCAAAGCGCGGAGTAAAATAACGGAGATAGGATCGAAACTTGAAGGGCAGATGTTCGGGATAATGTTCAAACGCCAGATCGTGAATGACGAGTAAGGTAGGCACTTTGGTTCCAAGGGATAAAAATCCGTCGGTAGAAATAAATAGATCTGCCCGATGTTTTTTCAAGGCCCTGCGGACCGACACTTCATACCAGATCATCCAGAGCAAGGGATGTCTGGCGGGCGGATGCAGCACCACGGGGGTCACATTCGATGCAAACACGAATTGTTCATCATAGGGCCGGTCGAAAAAGAAGATGAATTCATGTTCGGGATGCGACAAAACCATGCGGCGAATGATCTCGTACGTAAACCAACCGATGCCTTCCAACTTTCCGGCCAGCAAGAAACGTGTATTGACAGCTATCCTCATGCGGGGGCAAAGGTAATGTTGGAGAATTGAGTTTTTGGATTTTAGTTCAAGACTTACTGAGATTTCTGAATCATTCCTATTCATTTTTCTCCTACATTAGCATTCGTGTCTACCAATGAACAATACATGCAACGCTGTTTTCAACTGGCCTTGAAGGGACAGGGCCGGGTTTCGCCCAATCCGATGGTGGGTGCGGTGTTGGTTCATGAGCATCGCATCATTGGCGAAGGGTTTCACCAACAATATGGTGAGTCCCATGCGGAAGTGAATTGTCTGGCCTCGGTGGCCGAAACCGACAAACAATGGATAGCGTCCTCTACCCTCTACGTATCGCTGGAACCATGCAGTCATTTTGGGAAGACTCCGCCTTGTGCCGATCTCATCATCCGGCATGGAATTCCCCGAGTGGTGATTTCCGTCACAGACCCAAGCGAAAAAGTGGCCGGCAAGGGCATCCTACGTTTGCGCGATGCAGGTATAGAAGTAACAACCGGCATATTGGAGCGTGAAGGCCGTCAAATCAATCAGCGCTTTTTTACCCATACCCTGTTGCAGCGACCTTATGTGATTCTAAAATGGGCGCAATCCGAAGATGGTTATTTATCGGCCAAGGGAAAACAAAGCAAACTCTCAAATGCCTATAGTGACCGACTGGTGCATCAATGGCGACATGAAGAAGATGCGATTAGTGTGGGTTATCGAACGGCGATGATTGATGATCCCCAATTGAACTGCCGGTTATTTCCGGGCAAAGATCCGCTGCGGGTGATCTATGATCGCGACTTGAGTTTGCCTGCAACTTTACATCTTTTTGATCATCGGCAATCCACGATAGTCTATAATTTGAAAGATGATCGTACAGAAGATAAGCTCATCCACCATCGACTGGAAGCACAAAACACGCTACCTCAACTCCTCAGGGATCTTGCGGCTCGGAATATCAGTTCCATGTTGGTAGAAGGTGGCGCATCCTGGCTGAATGAATTTCTCATTCATGATCTTTGGGATGAGATTCGTGTCATACAAACGCCCGTCATGCTGAACGATGGCGTGCTCGCACCTGCATTGCCCAATCAAGCTCAACTGACTGATACCATAACCCTAATGAATGATCAAATTTCCTTTTACCGGAGAGCCGAAACTGTTTTATGATTTATCTTCTCATCTCCATTTTACTGAATGCCTATATCGGAATCATCTTTACGTATTTCCACCGATATAAAATTGATGCTTTTCAAGCCATCGTCTTTAATTATTGGACCTGTGTAATCACGGGCAGTTTTTTTCTCGGACATTTTCCATTGAACAGCGCTACCCTTTCAACGCCTTGGTTTGGGTGGGCTGTGCTGATGGGAAGTTTGTTTATTGCCGTGTTCAATCTCATTGCCACGTCTTCGGTTCGTGTAGGTGTGACCATTACACAAACAGCCAATAAACTTTCTTTGGCCATACCTGTTCTCTTTTCATTTATCTTTTATCAGGAACGTATTTCTTGGCTTAAACTGACGGGCATTGCGTTGGCCATGATAGCTGTCGTGTTGACGAGTTCCAAAAAATCGAGCCAACAAAACATCAAAGTTCCTGCATGGCAATTTGCTTTACCTATTTTATTGTTTATCGGCAGCGGCATTATCGACACGCTTACCAAATTTGTTCAACGCAATTTCTTAGTCGATGAGATGGCTTCAAATGCATATCTCATTGTTGGATTTTTCATGGCGGCTTTTTGGGGGAGTATCGTATTGTCTATTAACTACATACGAGGAAAGAAGCAATTTGAAGGAAAACATGTACTTGCCGGTATCGTATTAGGCATTCCCAATTATTTTTCCATTTACTATCTTATCAAAGCTTTACAAGACAAAAGCATGAACAGCAGCGCGACCATTCCGATCAATAATATCGGGGTATTGTTTGTGGTGAGTTGTTTTGGCATTTTCGTCTTTCACGAAAAACTATCCCGAAAGAATTACCTCGGTCTTTTGTTGAGCCTGCTCGCCATCTTGTTTATTTACTTGGGAGACTAGCGATTAATGACCTATGTGTCATGACAACATATCGCCCCACTAAAAACTCAACATTAAAAACTAAAAACTCTTAGGTTGTCTTCCGTACATACTTCGTCAGGATCACAATTTGAGAACCTTCTACGCGGCCTTCGATTTGTTCCGGATTATCTTCTACCAGACGAATTTTGCGCACCACGGTTCCCATTTTCGCATTGAAGGTTGCACCTTTCACTTCCAGTGTTTTGATGAGGACCACTGAGTCGCCGTCTTGCAAGAGATTGCCATTACTGTCGAGATGTTTCACACCGGCATCAGGGTTCTTGTCATCGCCACTGGCTTTGGCCCATTCCATCACATCATCTTCGAGATAGGCGATATCGAGTAAATCGGGAACCCAATCGAGTTGTTTGAGTTTGTGCAGCATGCGCCACGACATCACCTTTACACCGGGCTCTTCGCTCCAGATACTATCGTTGAGGCAGCGCCAATGGATCGCATCTGCCGAAGCCGGATTTTCATATTGCGACTGACAAGTCTTGCAGATCCAGATATGGTGCTCGAGCTTGGCCGCAGGACTCTGGGGTATCAAATACGCTGCGCAGTCGTCTTCCGACCCGCATAGTTCACAATGTCCGTTACTTCTTTTTTGTAATTCTCTGTCGAAGCTCATGCCTTCTGTTTTATGATTGAAGGCGCGAAGGTAATAAATCGGAAAGGTTATTTCCAATTTGATAGAATTAAAGGAGATAATAACACAAATGGTTAATCATGAAATGT
Source organism: Chitinophagaceae bacterium (assembly GCA_016786845.1). Lineage (GTDB taxonomy): Bacteria > Bacteroidota > Bacteroidia > Chitinophagales > Chitinophagaceae > OLB11. Next base: position 258,345 of record JAEUVB010000012.1, read on the forward strand.
AAGAAAACTAATGCTTTCACGGATTCAATATATTTCAAGCAATCCATATTGATCAGAAACCACAAATTCCTGGATTACATTTTTCTTACTGCAAAGAAGCAATAATACATACTGATTATTCTGGTTACCGGTTTTCAACAACACAATTTTAGGTGGAAAGCCAAAGATGTTCAAAAAATTGAGAAAATCTTCATCATTGGTAACAATGGTATATCCTTTGCTCAAAGCGTATTTCCAAATTTGAGCATCAGACGAAGGTGTGTTCAAAACTTGATCGACATGAATCACTTCCTCAAATTGTTCGTTAAGTGCCTTACAAAGTCTCCAGGAAATATTCGCGTCCAACAAAAGTTTCATTCGGATGTGACCATTTTGATCATTTGCTCTCGGTTAGCGGCAAATGCCAACGCCGCATGGATATGTTCCAAAATTAAATGAGGGTAATCTGATAAAATCTCTTCATAACTCATTCCGGATGCCAACCATTGAAGTATATCAGATACGGCGATCCTTGTGCCCACAATGGTTGGTTTACCAAACCGAATATCCGGGTTAATCTGAATATATTTTACAAAGTCCATAATACAAATATAGTCATTAAAATAAAAGGGATCAACATCAGAATGGTCAAATTCAACCCTTCTACAACTTCACAAACTTCAATTGAGTGGCCATTCCTTGTTGCTTGTTTTTGATGCGGACTAAATACACACCCGGACTTAAACCAGAAACCGACATGGTTGTTTCACGTCCATTCGGATTGAGCGTACCGGCCATCATGAGTACACCCGCCATATTCACAATCTCAAATTCTCCTTCATGCAGCATGGCTGTATTTTGATTGAGCAAGGTGATTTGATCGCGCGCAGGAGAAGGGTACAAAACAAAATTCCGATTGAAAGCTTCCACCGAAGGAACGTAATTTGGCAAGGCCTTGAAATAAGCTTTGAAGGTCAGATTACTATTGAATGTATCCAGATAGACCGGATTCAAGGTATCCGTCAATTGAGGATTAGCACCCCAATGCAGAAAACTGTATCCCGGCTCAGGTATGGCTTCAATTTTCACCGGCACACCATCGAAATATACACCGGTCCACGGGTAGGTATCCGGCGTGATGGTGGAGAGATGAATTTTACCTGCACCGGCAGGGAACACATCCAAGGAAATATCGACCGTTTGTGGCAGCGTAAAACGATTCAAGATATGATCGCGCACATGTGTAGTGCGACAAACGAGTTGACTGTCGAAAATGAGATAGTTGTTGTAGAAATCATTCATCTGTGCAGGCACATTCCCGTTCCCCCATCGGTCATATTCATTCGGCATTTCAATTACCGTTTGATTGTATAAGCTCGTATTAATGGCTCTCAATCTTGAAGTATCATAGGCTGTATTCATCAGGTCTGCAAATCGATTGATGAAATAATTGCGGAACCTTTCATTTTGCATCCCCTTCAACCAAATATTGATATAAGGGTTATCCGTACTTTGATTGAGCAGGTAATCGATATGATCGAATTCACAGTCCGTCCAAGAATTCGGTTTTAAGGAAAGTTCCAGATCAATGGTACAGAATCGAAATCTGTTTTGGGTAGAATCGGAGCGATAGATTTTAATATTGTTCTGTGGCCAATCGGTATTCGCCATCCATGATTGACCAATAATATAATCGTTGTAATAGGTTTGATCTACAAATCGATCGGCCTTGTTCCAATAAGCAGTATCGGCGACATTCAATGCTTTCAAAGAATCGTAAGCCACAAAAAAGCTATCGACCGGATCGCCGGCTACGGAGCGAAGTATACTACCATAATAATAACTCAGACTATAAATATCTACCGTACTTTTTGTAGCGCCATCATGCTCCTTGAAATATTCTTCATCAAACTTCTCACGCAATTCATAGAGTCCGAAGTAGCCCCCATTCACATACACACTCACCGGACGCCATGAAGAATAATATCCATTCGTTTCACCGGCCATCATTCTTACCTGAGCCGCATCTTTATAAGGGAGTGTCAGAAATTGATTACTACCATTCCGTAAATAAATTTTTCCGTATTTATTCCGATTCGGACGATCAGGAATCAAAGCGTAATTCACCGGACCATCACCCACGACGGAATTATCCAATTCGAGACGAAATGAACGTTGCGGATTACCCCTACTACCGCCGGCGCCACCATCCTGTATCATCCCGGCATGTTGTGAAAAAACCAATTGATGAATTGGGGTAGAATCGAAATAATCGACATGAGCTGCCTTCAGCCAATCGTTATAAGGGTTATCGAAATTTCCGTCATTGCCATAGAGGTTGACACTATCCGTCACGAGGGATAAAATAGGCGTAACATGATTGATATTAAACAGATACGATGCTCCCGTGATGGTACTTGGAATTTTTCCGGGAACATAGGCTTTCGCCTTAATGGCACCGCTTTGAAATACATAGATTGGAGCACCATTATAAATAGGTGATGTAGGATTGGGGTCACTGCCATTGGTGGTATATCTCACCGTAGATCCGGCACCATTCGGGTTGGTGATACTCGCATAAAATGGTGCTGTTTTCAATCCGGGTGGCACGGTAATCACCGGTGCAAGGGCCATACCGCTGAGTCCTACGGAGCCATTATTACTCGCGCCGGGAGTGGTTGGCTGAAATGAAGTAATATTCGTTGAAGCATTGGGCAGACGACCTTTACTCACATCATAATTTGAGCAATTGATATTCAAACTGCTTTGCTGCACGCCTCCGGGAGTATATAAGGAAATGGTTTCGCCGGCCGCATCTATTTTAAAATTGGTATGGAAATTATAACCTGAAGCAGGTACAAAAGCATTGGTGAGACTATTGAGCGAGGTTTGATTCATACTGATATCGATATAGTCATAGGTGCAAGGATCCGGAGTTACAACATCAAAAGCCAGGGAGGTTATATTTCCGGCAGTCAACCCGGCTGCAGTAAGCTCTGAAGCATGAATGAGAAATTGATTCCTGGCACCCCAATACCAATTGCCATAAGGAGCCGGATAATCCGTACTGTTGTTTTGTACGGTACCGGTACCTACTGTAACTCCGTTGAGCTTCATATTGGGCCTTTGCTTCTTGGTGGTACCGAATATTTTTGTACATGATGCCGGGCTACCATCTTCGAAGTGGTACACTGAAGAGTTATAGGTCGTAGTGGTTTGATTGAAAACGGAATTCACAGTATATCCTGTAGAATTATAACTACATACATTGATCAACAAATTGCTGACCCCATCCCAAAAAAACGGAGTTGTTAAGTTATGGGTATTCCAACCTGATTGGGGCACAAAGGTTCCGGTATTAATGGTTGGTACAAATGGTGGTGTATAGAAATAGTTTTTGCCGCTACAAAAAATCACCTCATAACCTCCGGCCGGAATGGTATAATGAGGGAAGGTCCATTGAGTGGGCCAACTTGTGGTATCTGTCAGGGAATAATTATACAAGTCGATGGCCGAAGCTCCCGGATTATAAAGTTCTATCCAATCGACATACTCGCCTTCTTCATCAGGCACAGAAGAATAATTTTTGTTGCTGCCTTCATTGATGGTCAATTGCGCCTGAACGTTGCTAAAAGCAATCATCAATACCAGACTAAGTAGAACACTTTTCATATAGACTTTAGGTTTCAGCCGAAAGTACAAGTTGAATTTAATATTTTATCATGAATCTTATTTCCATCTGCATAGAAAGGTGTGATGTGCGATAAGTGAGTTCATTTTTACGACCACTTCCACATTATTTATTAAAAAAAAGGTGGCCCTGATTGGACCACCTCTTTGTACAATATGATTTATCTAAATTTTAAGGAAGAATGGCACCCACACCGGCCTGGCTATTCGGATCGAAAATATTGAAGTCATCTCCGTCTACACCACCGCTGCCATCAATATCTGAATTCAGATACCCGCCATTTCCCGTCTGAATATTTGGATCAAGGATATTGAAATCATCGCCATCGATACCGCCACTTTGATCTAAATCACCCGAGAAGATCGCCCAACGTACCGGAGAAAGATTCACCAGTATCATATTGTTACCAAAGGCCTGAGCATCAGAAGTTCTGAAATCATAACTAAAGGAAGCTGCAGTTAATACAGGAGATGCGCTCCATGTTTCCACTGTAGTACGATTGCGTATCGCGATATAATAACTGTTACCTACTGCAGAACCAGGGAAGGTACAAGCAATCTGACCATTGGTACCTATCACTCCGGTATAGCTATAGGCCACAGCATAAGGTGATGTGGCATCACGCAGCTCAACCGTAACCGTATCACAATCCGTTGAAGCGTTTAGTTCACCCTGGTTGAATAATGTACTGGTCATGCTGTCATCCGATGAACGATAGTAACCTTGCATCAAAGCGGTCAGGTTCAAAGTAGCGGTACAAGTATTTACCGTCACTGCAATGGTCGAAGTAGTTGACCCACAAGCATTGCTTACTGTTACGGTATAGATCCCGGTGGCTGCACCTGTAACCGTCGTTGCATCAGTGCTCCCGTTGGTGAAACTTCCGGTACCCGCCCAAACATAGGCAAGCGGTGCAGTTCCGGTAGCCATTACATTCAAGTTCAGTGGATCGGTAGAACAAATAGGTCCGTTATTGGTCAATGATGTAATTACCGGTGCTACACAACAGATATCCAATGGCGCATCACCTATGGTTATCACCTTAGCCGTTCCACCCGTAACCGGATTAACGGTATTGGAACCACTTGGCCAAATTCCATCGGCATCTGTCGCACAACCGATCATATTGCCGGTTGCAAAATCGCGTTGTTCAATTCTTTGAACGCCGTTCGGATTCGTGTTTGGAATAATCATCCCGTATGCACCTGCAACCCCTTCTACATTCGTAGAGTAGAAAGAAGCAAAGCTATTTCCGGTTGTATTAGCCACCCCATCAGATTCTACATAAGATCCTGAAAGCGGGCGACCTGATGCCGTAGGATTATCCCAAACGAATACAAAATTCTTTGCTGTGGCATTTGAGTTACCTCTTAAACCCGTACCGTTATTGGCACCTGCTGAGGCAACGAGGTTGATAATTTTAACTGAATCGGTTGTGGTCAAACGAGCAATAGCTGTTGTACCACCTGCACCATCATTCAATGAAATTCTCATATACACATTTAAGCCCGGTGTAAAGCGCGTGGCATTTCCCGTAGGTTCTGAAATAAACCAACCCGTATAGTTTCCACCCGCATCTGCAGTGAATGTTCCATAAGATCCCGGGGTCACAAATCCGGCTGCAGTTGTTCTTACAAACCCGCCCGGGTCAGCATAAATTACATTGCCCGCGCCGGAAATATTTGCGGCATCAGAGGCTACGACCACCTGATTAATGTAGCGGTAAGTCGCATTTGGCGTGAGGTTGCTAATGGTTGCGCGATAGGTATAAGGCAAACGATTTGAATTGGTTCCGTTCACACCCTGCATATATAATGGAAGGATGTCTGTGGTGAGAACAGGTTGCGGTAAAATATTAGCGGTAAGACCGGAAGGTTGTATCAAGTTATAATTTGCGGCATTGGCACCACCTAATACAGAGTTTGAAGTTACAGCAATACCATTACCAATCGCTGAGGAAGCAAAGTTTCCGGAAAAAGTTACATTGACTACGTCAGGAGAAATGACTCCATTCAAAGTACCCGTGATGGTCGCTGTGGTAGTGCCGTCAAATATTTTATTGAGTGCCGTGGCGCCGTTGATGGTCAAATCTTTTGGTGTGATATCTGCAGTCATGCCGCTTGGTTGTACCAAGGTGTAATTTCCAGCATCCGGACCTGTCAGTGTTGAAGCTGTTGATGTAATGGCTATACCGGTACCGACTGTGAATTGAGCAAAAGTTCCGACACCGTTTAAAGATACATTGTCTAAACCTACCACACCCACCAGTGTCCCTGTATAGGTTGCGTCTGTATTTCTGTCGTAAACTTTATTCACTCCCGTAGGTGAGCTTACAGTGATAACTGCAGGATCTATGGTATAGATTAATGTAGCAGTTCCGCTGCCTCCCAAGTTTGTAGCCGTGATGGTCACGCTAAACGGAGAGCCTGCAACGGCCGTCGGAGTGCCACTAATTTCACCGGTGGTTGTATTAATACTTAATCCCGGAGGCAAGCCTGTGGCGTTATAACTGGTGGGGAATTCTGTGGCTGTTATGAAATAACTTGTGGCCGGAGCACCATAGGTAGCACTGAAAGTGAGTGCGCTATTGATCACCGGTGTTGGTGAGGCTGTAATATCGGCGGTTAATCCGGTAGGTTGAAGCAAGTTATAATTGGAAGCAGCGCTTCCGGAAATCGTATACCCACTCACGATAACCGGGATGCCTGTACCAATCAAAGGAGAAACAAAGTCTGCCACCGGAGTACCTCCTAGTAGCACATTAGGAATATCTGCACTAAGTACACCTACGAGAACCGGAGTACCTGAAAGTGTTGCGGTCGTAAAACCATCGAATACTTTATTGTCTGCGGTAATGCCTGTGATGGTCAAATCAATAGGTGTAACCGTACTTGAAACCGTCGGTACATTCACAGAGGTAGCACCGTTGCTCAATACAATATCACCGGCATAAGGCGACCCGCTCACTTGCGCATTGGCGCTCAAACGAACATAGATGGTTGTATTCGCCACAACACCCAAGCTTGCCGGCAATGACTGCGACGTATTATATCCACTTGAACCAGGTGCAGTTTTGGAAATTTCATACCCTGTTGGTGCGGTGATCAGGATGCTTCCGGAGATATTTGTTCCTGAGACATTAAAAGTAGTCGGGGTTGGTGATGCAGTACCATATTGCGTATTTACGGCAGTCAAGGTACCGCTAGTGGTGATCGTTGGGGTACCTAAAACAATTGTAAAAGCCGTCAAATCTAATGTGATAGTTGCCGAAGAACCCGTACCTGTTGTCCAGTTTGCCGGATTGGTCACCATAGCCTTATAATCATTCATATTGGTTTGCCCTGAGCGGAAACCTGTGTATTGGCCATGGGACGTACTCGCCGTAGTCAGTGCAATATTTCCGTTCGCCACATTCAGATCCGATGGCAAATAGGTCGTATTAGCACCAGTAGTCCCTGTACTCAACCAATTATTTCCAAATGTGATCCCAAATAGCATGGTACCGGTCAAAGTGCCTGCTGATGTGACCGGGGATACATTGGGTGCGGCACCTGTATTGGCAGCACTTTGATAGGCAAAAATCTGATCGCCTGATGCACTCAATCCATTCAATCCACCCGCTGAACCGGCAGTACAAGCGCCTAAACTTGTGGTTAGTCCTGCAATTTGAATCACTGTTCCTGCGGGTATTGTTCCGCCGGTATTGTTCTGCCAAATCACGAAATTTTCTGTCGCACGCAGATTCCCGGAAGTGTTTGAAGCATTCGTGCTGTTTATACCGCAATCCGTAAACTTAATAAATGTACCCGGCGTCATATCAACCCAGCTAACAAAATCGAAATTATCAGTTCCGTTGGAATTCACTCCGATAATAGAAAGGTCTCCAACAGCCAAGGTTGTCTGAGCAGTGCTTTTAAAATTAAATCCAAGAATTAAACAAATCAGTAAAATGAACAATTTATATGACTTTTGATAAAGGCTCGAAACTGGTTTATTCCAAGCTGCAAAGAGGAGTTTCATAGATAATATTTTTATGCTGCAAAAGTAATTACTATACCCAACAAAAAATGAGAATACGATAAAGTAAGGTTTTAATAATACATTATACCTCATCAATAACTATTTTAATCAAATACCAAATGAATTTCTTAATACCTAAAAAAAATTTGACCCTTTAATATATTTCGACCACATGCCATGATGGCAAAAGTTCATTTTTGATATACCTAATGACATGGTCTTAGTATGATTATTGAAATAAAAAGAGGGCACCTTGGCGCCCTCTCCCATTCTATAATTAGATAAGTTTAATATTTCAAAACCTTACTCATAAATATCTGCTTTTGGTCTTGATATACTTGTACCGTATAGATACCATCCAGTATATCCTTCATACTGATTGTCAAATGATTCAACCCTTCAGTGGTTTGAATTTGAACTTGTTTGATGATTCTTCCGCTCATATCCAATACTTTAATGGTTGCATTTGAAACTGTTGCCGAATAAAGATCGATATACAAATCACTGTGAGCAGGATTTGGATACAATCTCACCATTTGCTCTACATTGCTCTGAATCTCAGTCTCTACTTCAGATTTTGCCGAAGCCGTAGTGAACAATGACGATGGACTAAAGCTGCTGCTCGATGAACCACAAACGGTAGCTACCTGGAATTCATATTGAGTTCCCGGCAAGAGCCCGACGATATTTTTGTTATTCGGCGTACTGGTTGTATTGATCCAAGTTGGCGCACCTGTGGCCCGATATCGAACATTATACCAACCGGCACCACTGACGGCATTCCAAACGAGTGTAGCTTTCGTGCTGGTCAAATTAATGGCGTTCAGACCCGTTGGTGCACCGCATCCGGAGAGTGTGCTGAACGACGTGACTGCACTCCAAGGTGTTTGCCCGCCTGAACATGCCGCAGACACTTGGACATCATAAACAGTACCGGGTATCAAACCGGTAATCATTTTATTCGTCACACTGCTGGTACCGGTGAGCCAAGGGCCAATTGGAGAAGCTACACGATAGCGGATGGAGTACCACATGGCTCCCGGGTCCGGATTCCAAATCATAGTAGCCGAGGTATAACTGATTCCGCTCGCCGACAAACCAACCGGCGCTCCACATGTATTCAGTGTCGTAAAAGTTGACGAAGAACTCCATAGACCTGCCGAAGTTGTAAGATTACAAATGGCCCTTACCTGAACTTCATAATTGGTTGCATTCAAAAGCAGTGGAAGTGTTTTGCAGTTGAAGGCGGCGGCATTTGTACCAAATGACCATACAGGTGAACCAATCGGTCTCCAACGTACTTCATACCATCCTATACCACCAATGGCGTCCCAACAAATTGTTGCAGAATTTCCGGTCACATTGGACACTGTAATTCCTGTAACTGCAGGGGCAGTTGCTACAATCAAATTCAAGATCTCAGTGGTACATGCTGACGGAGAATAGGTATACGTTCCTGTTGCTGTATAGGTCTGTCCATTAACTGGCCATACGTAAAACCCACAGACGCTGACATTCGTTGTATTGGTTGAAACAGGAGTTATGGTCAAATTTAGCACTTCCGTGGTACATCCGTTGTTAAAGGTGTAGGTCCCTGACGTGGTGTAAGCTTGCCCATTCACAGGCCAGAAATAAGAACCACAAGCAGATGCAGCATATGTATTTATGGTACTATTATTCAAAGTCAAGTTCAATACCTCTGTGGTACAACCACTGACATAAGTATATGAACCACCGGCATAATAAGTCACGTTATTAACGGACCAGGTAAATGAATCACAGCTTGTGATATTGGTTGTATTGTTCAGGTTAGGACCCGTAATGACTAACTGCAAAACAGTAGTATCCTGACAACCATTCAGATTCGTAGTTACATAAGTATAATTACCCGTTGTATTGTATGTCTGTCCGTCCAGACTCCAGAAATAGGAGCCGCATGTGGTTACGCTTTGTGTGGTGAGGCTGCCATAGTTGAGGGTCAGATTGAGAATTTCAGTGTGTAAGCAACCGGATGGATTTGTGGAAACGACCGAGTAGACTCCCCCTGCCGTATAGGTTGCTCCATTGACAGGCCATGTATATGTATCACATGCAGTGACATTGCTTACATTCGAGGTACTTTGGTTAATGACCACATTGGCAGTTACTAAACTATCGCATCCTCCTCCTGTCGTATAGGTATGGTCATAGGAACCGCTAACCGTAACAGGGACTGCACTCCATGGCAACAAGAAAGAATCACATGCCGTTACACTAAATGTTGTTTGTATGAGTGACTGGGTGATAGTCCCTGTTGCGCTGATGGTTTGTCCACTATTATCTGTCACAGTAACCGTATAAGTACCAACTCCCGCAGTGAGTGTTTGTCCCATATAGCTATTGCTCCATAAATAATTGTACGGCGGATCTCCTCCCAATACATTCGCCGTCAGCGTACCGTTATTTCCTCCCGTACAACTTGGCACCGACGCCATAGAAACCACCATTGCACCTAAGGCAAAATTAGATTCATTGTCCGTATAAGTTGCTTCAAGAATAGATGAATTAATAATTCTACCAACTATATTGGTTTTATTGTCTAGAACCATCCAAGGCTGAATGAGACTCACACTATCATGCGGACTCAAACTAACATGTGTCGTTCCGATCAATATCGAATCGAGATTATTGTCGACATAAAATAATTGGACATCTGCTTCACAGGCAATATCACCATCGTTTCCAATGCGGCTTTGAATGTTAATCATATCATTAACAGCAGGCACTAAATTAGTTGCGGTCAGTTCTTGGAAATACAGATTAGCAGTTTGCCCAACGATAAATGAACGGGTGGCTTCATTATTCATCTCATTGGATTCCTGTATTTGCGAGTCCGCATCGATGATGGCGCGGATCACATGAACACCCGGTAGTGCAGATGAATAAGGTGTTGGAATATTAATGGTTGTGTTTCCTCCATTCACCAATCCGCCAACCGGATATACTGTTGCAAAAGGAACATTATCCATCAGCACACTCAATCTCATCTGATCGTTGATATTGGATGTTCCAATATTCTCATAGGTTATATCCATGGTTATATTCTGACCCGGTTGCGGATTCAGCATCGATGGATTGATATGCTGAGATAAAATTCTCATATCCGGCAAATTGGTCACATGAACAACCCGAACGATCACATTATTACCTTCGTTACATTCAGTATACTCGTTAAACGGATCTACAGTCATGGTAAATGTATAATCACCTTCTTGCGGGAATGCAAAACTCACCGGCAGTGTGGCACCACTCGGGCAGCCGCAAGTTTGATAAACATCATACATACTACCATATCCCAAATCAATAGTACCACTTAGGCCGGGGCCACTAACTTCGAATTTCACTTTCACTGTATCCGCATTATATAAATTGCTTGCATTCACACCAATAGAAAGATATATACTTTGATTGACCAAATAGGTAAGCCCCCAAAAGTTTCCACCACAATAAGGTGTTGGCTCAAAATCCCAGCACATATTATTGGTGATACTGTTATCCGATTCAACCATTTCAGCAATCAGATTATTAGGATCAATCTGAATGGTTAAGGACTCTGTAGCAACCGGTGGAGCAATTACATTTTTCGAAATATTGATTGAGGCGCCCGGAGGCAAATTCACGATTTCAGTAGTATTATAAACAGCCCCTCCGGATAAGGCGTATTGGACTTCCAAAGCGCCGGCATAGGACTGATTACCACTATTAACAATTCTGCCCTGCAAGGTGATTGAATCTCCTGCTGTATAATTCCAATCAGCCGATTCAACATCAAAATACTCACATCCCGACAAACTAAAGTTAGGCATACACGGAATGATGTTGAGAGCATAACCACCTTCATTATTTAACTCATTGGATTCTAGGACCGCATTTGCAGGCAAATCACAATGCAATTGGAAGGTATAGTTTCCTGTCGAACTTGGAATAAAGGGTAACGAGAAGTATACATAATTTCCACCATAATTCAGTACTGATGGAATATTACTGATCGTATGTGTCATGCTGTACTGGTAATTTCCATTCAACAACACATCTACCAGACAGTCGAAAGGACCGGTAGCTGCACCACCCAAATTATGTACTGTAAAGCCTATCCCATTGGCCTGACATTCATATTGTGTACCGGACGGTCCTGCTCCGGGTACGATATCCGAAATATTTGGAATGACTGTGATAACAGCGCATTGAGAATTGTTCGTTTCATCCGATTCAATAATATCATTGCTACCATCCACACTTATACACAAACTGTACTGTCCACTATTGGCATAGGTCAAAGATATCGGTAAGGAGTAGGATGCCCCGGAATTGAGTGCCGGAATATTTACCGTTGTCGCCAACAAAGGTATACCCCCTACTTGTGCCACTGACATCGTCGTCGCAGGCGAAGAAGCACAACCGAAATTATGAACGGTCAATGTTCCTGTGATGGTGGTGCCTTCTACAATATTCGTAGCAGATAAGATGAGCGATGCATGCAGGTCAGGCAAACAAGGAGGCGTAGGCGGTGTAACCACTTCAAATTCCGCAATGAAAGTTCCTGTCAAAGTAAAGTCAGTAATACTACCTTGAATATGATAAATTCCCGGAATCATCGGTCGTGGGAATGAATATGAATAAACTCCGCCGGAATTTGTATACGTAGAATACGTGGCTCCAGTTTCAAGTATCGTAAAATCCACAGTGGCACCTGCAACACTTGAGTCCGGTAATGGAACAGTGGTTCCGGTGTAATGTGCGTCGCCGTATAAGGTATTGTATTGACCCGGGTAAGCATATGCCACCGATGGGGTTACATTTGCTGTTGTCAAAATACTACCCGGCAAATTATAATTACCGTTTATGAATGGGCGAATCGCAGTATTATCTAATTCATTAGACTCTGTAATCACATTGGAATAATCAATCGTAACCTGCATTGGACACCAAGCCGGAACATTAGGTGTTGTAATATTCCAATTGACAGTCGTATTCGTATGCGCTGCAAGATTAGGTATTGTAATATCACCATAGACGATGGTGGTATCATATTGATTGACCAAATGAACAGTAAAATTCTGCGCTGAAAAATCAGAGACATTATGTACGACGGCACTCACAGTCAGCGGACTGGATACCGATGGATTCATTGAACTGAAGGTAATATCGTTGGCAAATAATTCTACATCAGGCTGAATGAGTACATCCGGATAATTGAAAGGACCGATATTCGTTGCACATCCGGAAGTATTCGTTTGGATCAAGGTTTGCCAATTGGTCCCAATGGGCAAGGCATTCACCGATGCGATATATTTTTTACCATCTGTTGTATTCAAATCATTCACATCATCAGGCGACATGATGACTATGCGATCATTGGCATTATTATATATTCCATTACCTTCAAAGTCTAAAATAACTCTTGGAAAGGTGACCGGGGGCATACCACCATTCACATCATGGTAGATAACCTCAAAATTGAACATTGTGTAACTGTCTCCATTTTGAGGACTGATTAAACTACTTGTATAGTTTGCATTTCCTGAATAGGTAAAGTATTGATTGACCGGATTAATACTGGCATCATAATCATTACAATCTCCGGTAATCGATACCAATTCTGCAGGCAGATATCCTTGTGCAGGACGAAGACATTGTGTAACACTGACACCGGCTCCATATCCATCCTGATCATGATCGAAATACCATACTTGTCCCGGGTGTTCAGAGGAGTCCGCATCATTACAATCTGTATTATTCGAAAGGTATCCTGTTGGTTGATTACATGCATAGATACTAGAACCTGGATCACCAAATCCATCACCATCCACATCGGCATACCACAAAGGTGCACCATTAATTCCCGGATCATCCATATCGACTAATCCATCACAATCATCGTCTATACCATTGCATATTTCAGTGGCACCCGGATGAATGGCACCATTCCCATCTGCGCAGTCTAAGGCATTTGTAGAATAGCCTATAGGTGCAGACAATGTACATAATGCAACGATAGTAGCAGATCCATAACCATCCTGATCAGCATCAACATAATAGTTTATAGGAGTATGAATCAAGATTTCATTATCATCACAATCCGTATTGTCTAAGACATAACCCGATGGTGATGAACATGCCATAGAATCGACCAATGGATTCCCATATCCGTCTCCATCTGCATCAGCATAGAATGTAGTCAACAAACCATCATCCACAATTCCATTACAATCTTCATCAATACCGTTACAAATTTCTGTAGCCCCAGGATGTATACTGTTATCTGAATCGTTACAGTCACCTGCAGTGGCCACATAACCGGCAGGCGCTGAACAAGCCAATGAATCAACCGCAGCATTACCATAGCCATCACCGTCGACATCGGCATAATAAGTGGTTTGTACTCCTTCATCGATCAAACCATCACAATCTTCATCGATGCCATTGCATAATTCTGGTGCATTGGGATGAATAGAACTATTTGTATCATTACAATCGCTTTGATCAAATACATAACCGGAAGGTTGTGTACATGCTTGAAGACTAATGGCTGCATTACCATAGCCATCTCCGTCAGCATCCGCATAATATGTATTGGCGGCAAGTACAGATACTGTCACAATATTCGAAGTTGTAAAGCTGCTTCCGCATGTTGACTTTAAAGAATAATTACCGGCCTGGCTGGCATAGTAGAAAGTATCTGTGGCACCTGGAATCGGTGACCCATTCAGCAACCAATTATAGCTCACGCCGGCTACAGGACTGGCATGCAGCATGATGGAATCATTCTGACAAACAGACACACTTCCCATTGGGTAGACCGTGGCAGTAGTTACTCCGGCTGTTATGCTAATGGTATCCCGCTCAATGATGCTCCACGCACCATTTTCCCCCAATGCACGAACATATAAATAGTGTGTTCCTGTACTTAAACAGGGTACAAAAATATTAGCTGTAAAATTCAGATCCGCACCCGGTGTAATAGGATAAGGATTGGCATTCCCAATACCGGGATCATTGTCAAAGTAATATTCCATGGCATTGACCAATTGAACGGAATTACCACTTCCTACAAGCACAACTCTTTTATCGACTATACTCCAGCGACCAAATTCGTCCTGTGCTCTAAAATATAAATTATGCACCCCCGGTGTGATATTATTCGGCAGTGTGACCTGCACCATTTGGTTGAAATCTGCAATGGGCGTCACAGGCACGATAGCACCATTTCCCGCATTACCTATACCCGGATCGGTATCAAAGTAATAATGATACGCTACCACTTGAGAAGTAACACTACCCGGCTGGACAAACAACATTTGTTTCTCTGACATACTCCATCGACCAAATTCATCTTGAAATCTGATGTACAGATAATGTATACCTGAACTTAGATTATTAGGTACATTCAGAGTTACATTTTGATGGAAAGAATCTGTTGAAGGAACCGAAACGACGCCTCCATTTCCGGGCACGCCGACACCGGGATCCGTATCATAATAATACTGGTAAGCGACTACCGTTTGAGTAGAATAAAGTGCTTCTACCAGAAGTAATGAACGGCCTGCTATACTCCATCTTCCGAATTCATCTTTGGCCCTTACATATAAAAAGTGTGTACCCTCACCTAAAGATTGTGGTACAGTAATTTGCATGGTTTGCTGATAGTTTGCAGTAGGTGTAACATTAACGACATTTCCGTTTCCTGCCACGCCTAAACCGGGATCAGTATCGTAATAATACTGGATAGCGGTAACCAGCTGCGTATGGTTTTGAGACATTCCTGCATAAGTCAATAGCAGAAATATCCAACTGAATAAAAATATTTTCGGTTTCATGGAATAGGATTTAAAGTAAATAATGGATTATGCACTTAGCCTTATTGATCGTTAGGCTTAGCTGCATGTATATTTACATTAATGGTCCCTCCGGGAGCTGCATTGGTTTGGTTAATATTGATCGAACGTATAATGGGGGTAATCAATACTTCACCTCGTTCGCTGAATTTAGAAAAACCTCCATGTATTCCTATATCGGTACCATCTGTAGCCATAGCGATGGCAGGCGAACCAGGCTGCAAATGATAGTCATGTAGTTTTGAATAGTAATTCCCCAATGTATAATTCACCATATTCGGATTAGTCCCTAATATATTTCCACTACCGGTACATCCGTTTTGATTATCAAATTGTGTTGGATTAACGGACATATTATTTAACCAATTTGAATTCGTTGCTCCCGGAACGGAATTCATAAATACGCAATTTTTAATGAGTGAGTTCATTACACCCGTTAAAAGCGTCGCACCTCCCAAAAACAAACAATGGTCTATCGTCATGGAAGAATAGATATTTGAATTTCCTTGTATGTGGCCATCAAATACACAATTCATCACGGTCAAATTGGTAACTGCATTTCCTGTGGATCCGATTTGCAAATTCACAGAATTATCATGATCAAAAATACAATTGACAAATGCGAAACCGGATGCATTGTTTCCGGCAAAGGTGAAATTCGTATTGAATTTGCAATCTTCAAACAAGACATTGTTGACTGTTGCATTCATATTGACCTGGGTAATAAATTCAATACCATAAAATCGAGAGCCTGAAGCCCCTGCACCAAAGTAAAACGCTTCACCATAATAGGCATTATGATTTATTATGGACTTGCGAGCCAAATCCTTATCCGGATTAAACCCGATTCCAATGACCGTAAGGGATTTGTTCCAGAAATTAGCCAAATAGACTCCGGTATAAATATGGTAGGGAACATTGGTCCCCTCCAACATAAGCGTATCACCATTTACGGAAGCATTGTAAGCCGCAAGCAAAGTCGAGTACTGAGACCCGCCGGAACCGTCATTGCTTACGGTTCTTACAGTTGCTTGAGTAGTATTGGGTAAACTCAGAAAAAAAATGGCGGCGAGAATAAATAAGTTTTTCATGGTATGATATTTTATGATGAATAATTTACAACAAAGATACTCAGCGATCACACCTGCAAAATACCCACAACAGGGTATTCTGTATGGGATATTTGTTAATGTACAAAATGAAAAATCAATTTAGGGGCCCAACTCCTGCAAGATTGTCACTCAATACATGCAGCCAAAATTTGTTCATATAGCATCTTTAATATTAGCCTATAAACTAGAAAAGCTGCCGGTTTCCCGACAGCTTCTCATTTTTTAAACCCAATCAACTATAATTTTTAACCTAAATACGATTTTAAGGATTTGCTATATCGTGCTTTTTGCAGACGTTTAATAGCTCTTTCTTTGATCTGACGTATTCTTTCTTTAGTCAGGTCATACTTCTGTCCGATTTGTTCAATGGTCGGCCCATCTGTACCTTCCAATCCAAAATATGCACTGACAATTTCAGATTCACGGGGACTTAAGGATTTCAGAATTCTGCGAATCTCTTCACGAAGACTGTCCTGAATGACGCCCTCATCTGTATCATCGGCACCGGTCAATAATTCTCCCATGCTAACATCTTCTGCTTCATGCACAGGAGCGTCCAATGAAGTATGTCGAGAATTTGTAACGAATATATTCGAAATTTCGGTTTCTGACATCTCAAGTATACCTGCGAGCTCCTCTACTGAAGGTTCACGCTCGTTTTCTTGTTCAAACGCCATCATGGCTTTATTAGCCTTATTATAGGTGCCAATTTTATTTTGTGGCAACCTCACCAGTCTTCCTTGCTCTGCCAAAGCCTGCAAGATGCTCTGACGGATCCACCATACCGCATAAGAGATGAATTTAAACCCTTTGGTTTCATCAAATCTTTGGGCAGCTTTAATCAGTCCCAGATTTCCTTCGTTGATCAAATCGCTTAAGGTTAATCCCTGATGTTGGTATTGTTTGGCAACGGATACCACAAAACGAAGATTCGATTTCACCATTTTCTCTAATGCTTCCCTCGCAATTTGATTATCTCCACTGCGAATCTTTTGCGCCAGTATCGTTTCTTCCTCCGCATTGATCATCGGAATTCGACTGATGTCCTGCAAATATTTTTCGACCGCCTGACTATCACGATTAGTGATCTGTGTAGCTATTTTTAATTGTCTCATTGTCTTGTGTTTAGTAGTTATATATGTTTTTCAATCTTTCTAACAGTTATAGACCATCAAATAGTATTCCATGTAAATAAATCTTAGGTTAAAGATTTACTATACCCTATCAATAGAAGTCGAAAAATAAGTACTGCTGAGAGCGATTACAGCTTGTCGGCCAGTTTCTTGGCATCAAACTGTTCCACCTGTTGCGGTGTCAGCGCACCTTTCAGGTTATTGAACATGTGCTCACGAGCTTCTTTAGTGCGCTCATTCAATAGCGACTTGTTTCCCGCAAAGGTTTTTTGCGTACGTTCCATCGTTTGCTCTTCTGCCATGAGGACATAAGTAAGTCTGCCAATTTGAACATCAGACAGGTTTAATCCGCCATTTTTAAGTACTTCGATTTGTTGCTTCACATGTGCAGAAGGTGTTTGGTTTTTACCTTGAGCAAAGATGAAAGTGCTAATCAATACAAATGTCAGGGAAAGAATTATTTTTTTCATGAGAGTATCTTTTTGATTATGACGTAAATTTAATAGAAAGTGTTTGTTATAACAGGAGTATTTTCCTAAAAAGTTGTTTTTAACAAAAAAGGCGTGTTACCACGCCTTTTCTATATTTTTCATTAAAATGGGTATTAGCGCTCATCACCGACACGGCTACCAGGAGCCAATTCACCTGCGTCACCACCATCTTCATCTTCATTATCATTATTGATTTTCAGATTCTTATCGCGTTGCTCATCGCCTGATTTATCAATGTATTCCGGACGATTTTGATCATAAATAATACGACGTTCTGGCAAATCACCAATGATACGGAACTCCGTACGACGGTTGTATTGACGACCGGTAGGGTTATCCTTACCATTCACGGTATTCGGTGCGATAGGGTTTTTCTTCCCTTCTCCACGGGCAATCATACGACCACGATCAATTCCTTTCTGAGCCATGTAAGCCATAACAGCTTGTGCACGACGAACAGATAACTCGTCATTATAGGTGTCATCACCATGATTATCAGTATAAGAGCGAATTTCAACGCTGACAGAAGGATTATCCTGCATGAATTTCACCATGGAATCCAAGGCTACATAAGAATCAGGTTGGAAATCTCCTTTATCATAGTTGTAATAAACGTTTTGTACGTGGAATTCATAGTCATAGGTAATCTTATGCATATAAATCGTCACCAAGGTTGTATCATCCGGATCCATTGCAGATTTGCCGGTTGTGCTCACCGTAGTACGGCCAGAAATATACTGTGGCTTATCTGCCGTAATGGTATAATTCTTACCCATTGGCGTATAGAACAAGAAATTACCTTCTTTAGAATAGAATGTATCCTTTAATGTATTTGTGGCTTCATCGGACATTTTGATCACCACCTGAGAAATTTGCTCATTGGTAGATTCGTCAATAACAATACCCTTTACATAGAAGTTAGGTTCTTTAATGACGCGCCAAATATCATCACAACAGGTTGGGTTTTTCTTATAATAGCTGCCCAAACGATTTGAAACGACATAAGCATTATCCTTCTCTCCCGGATCTTGTACATAGTACAAATCATCCGCTGAAGAGTTAATTGGGAAACCAAGGTTCTTTAAGTTGGTGTAACGAGAAGGTCCACCCTCCGCTGAGAAGATATCAAAACCACCCAAATTACTCCATCCATTAGATGCAAAATACAATTTACCCTTTTTGCTATCATAGAATGGAGTAATATCATCACCCCAAGAGTTTACTTTCTTACCGCAGTTTTGAGGACGACGATATGATTTTCTTACAGGATCATAAATAGAATACCAAATATCAAAACCACCTGCACTCTGAAGCTTACGGTTTGAAGCAAAATATAGTACTTCCTTTTTACCAATCGTTGTACAGAAAGGATTGGTGTTAGATGATTCCGGATCATTGATGAATCCATCCAATTCTTTCGGACTCGCCCATGTACCTTTTGTGAATTCTGATACAAAGATTTTACAAGTGATCTTCAGACTATCTTCTTCCAAACATTTTGTAAAGTAGAAACGTGAACCACCGGGATTCCATGAACCATTACCCACATGATATTTTGTATCGTTGAATTTACCATCATTGAATCCCATCGCTACCTCGAAAGTATCTTTTTCACGAGTACGATCGAACTCTTTCGGAGCCCACATGAAACGAGAAACGAAATCCTTACGCTTGTCTTTATTGACTTCAATGATCTTGTTAGAATTCATCGTTGCATACAATAAAGCGGTATCGCCCAAAGGCATTGGAGATAATTCAGTATTGATGGTATTGATGTTCGGACCTGCATTTTTTACAAAAGCACGACCGGGTGTATTCAACGAATTGATGGCCATTTTACAACCCTCAATTTGGCGGGCTGCTACGAGCTTACGCTTTTTGTTTTTACCCTTGTAATTCTTGATATAATATTCAAAGAGTTTAATTGCCGTTTCGTAATCACCATTCATTTTACGCATCACACCTTCCTTATATGGTGCCTCCGGATAAAGCTCAGGGGCCAGAGCAAAGGCTTCATTATAATAGGCTGCTGCAGGTGGGTAATCGCGCATCATCCACATACACTCCGCAATCATATAAGTGACATAAGGATTACGTGGCTGCTCTTTTTTCAACTGGAAATAGTACTCTTCGGCCGTATAGAAGCTACCGATTTTATACAATCCATCAGCCCATTTTTTCTTCTTATTAAATGGGAGTTTAGCTGCCGGGTCATCTTTCGGACCTGCCTGCACATTTACCGATCCTAAACTAAACAATACGGTAATCAGCGATAATAGCAATAGTTTTCTTCTCATTTCTCTGAAATGTTAATATATAGCCGTAAATATATATGTAATTAATTAAAAAAGGAAACCTTGTCGCGATTTTTTTTAAAAACGCGTGCAAGGGAAGGAAATTCGACGAGCGAAATCCAAGGCATTAGGCTTTACGTAGCGCAGGGTGATCTCAAAACCACCATTGCCATTGGAAGCAACTTTCAAGTCAGATACATTATAATCATACCCGAAACCCAGTCGGAAACCTTTAAATTCAAGACCCGCAGTGAAGAGTGCAGCATCACCGATACGATACCAACCGCCAACGAATACACTGGTTGCTACGGAACGAATATCCGGTTCGCCAACAATATACGCAAACTCAGAACCACCAATCATTTCAGACGCTGCGGTTTGTGTTTGGTACAAAAATGCGGGGCGAATACTTAAGCGTTCACCTGCATTGATCGACAATCCTAATTGAGCACTGATGCGCATGCCTAATCCCACTTCATTGTTCTCTTTTTTCAAGAAAGACTCCTTCGGCTGATTCAGATTATGACCTGCAACACCAATTTGATAACTGATTTTTTCACTCACTGCATGGCCCCAATTCAAACCGGCATTCGCAGTAAAATATTTCACTTTAGGATTCAATTGTTCGCCTGTTGTACCCGGCTGAAATCCACCATTGTAAAACTCATCACCCCAATATAAACGGGCTAAATCGATTGATTTTTGTGTGTATCCGGCTTGTAAACCAACGGATAATGATTTGTTGGCTTCAGTCCCTAAAAATTTATGATAAGCCAATGATGCTAAAGCTGACAGATTTGCCAAATTTCCGTCTCCGGAACGATCGTTGTAAACCGTCAAACCACCCGCTAAATAATCATCTACAGCCACGTCTTTAAACAATGGCGCATCCACCGAACCACCAAAAGTCACAAACGGAGTCGTAACACTGGACCACTGATTACGATAAATGCCTGTCACACGATACATCCCATTGAAATAACCTGTCAATGCAGGGTTTAAAATCAATGGTGCACCATTAAACTGCGTGAAATGTATATCTTGGGCTTGAGCCTGAAAACTTCCCGCAATCAGGGCTGCGGCTACCAGAATTTTTTGAGTCAGTTTTTTATAGTTCATGTTTGAAAACATTTATGAATTTTATCGAATGAGTGTTACATTTCCTTGCTTGGTGACGCGCAATCCGGTTGAAGTTTTCGCATCTATGGTATACACGTAAACGCCCATTGGCTGTGGTTTCCCATTGAAACGTCCATCCCATCCTTCGTTGATATCGGTGGTTTCAAATACCATTTGTCCCCAACGATTGAAGATTCTGAAATAGCTCAATGTGGCCAACCCTCTTTTAATAATTCGAAGACCATCATTGATACTCGTTCCGGAACCCGGACTGAAAGCGTTAGGCAAATCTAATATAGATTCGGGAGAAATCCTAATGGTTACAGAATCAATTGCCGGACATCCAAATTCTGTTGTGCCGGTCAGAATATATTTCGTCGTTACGGGGGGATCAGCTACCGGATTTCTAACATCAGTTGCAGTCAAATGATAATTCGGGAACCAATTAAAAAAGGAACAATTACCTCCCGGATTCATCATCACTGTTTCGCCCGGATATAGGGTTACATCATCACCTGCGTCGAGCACAGCGTCTGACGCCACATTGATTCTGACTAAATCGGTATCGATACACCCTTGAGAACTGGTAGAATAAACGGTATACTCGATCGGGAAGTTAGGCCAAGCTTGAGGATTAGGTATATTGGGATCGGATAAATACAAATCCGGCGTCCAGAAATAACTCACGCCACCCGATGCAACATAGTTTACCGTATCTCTTGGGCATATGGTCTTGGTCTCAGGATTCACTACCGCGAATTCTGTAGGATACACCGTCACGTTTACATTATCCGTATCGGAACATCCGATCGGTGTGGATACTATAACCGTATAACTGGTTGTTGCATGTCCATTAAACACCGGATTCGGTATACCGCTATTGCTCAATCCCGTACCCGGATCCCAGGTATAAGCATATTGATTATACCATGTCGGATAGGCTACAGCATGCATTTGCACAGTATCCCAATCACACATCGTACGATCCGGACCGGCATCTAAAACCGGTACAGGTTGTACTTCAATGTCGAAGGATTTGGTCATTACCGGACAGCCCGGGAAAGTAGCGGTAACGGTATAGGTAATATTTGTATCCGGAACAGAAACAGGATCTTCGATCGTCGTGCTGTTCAGGAAAGTTGGTGGTGTCCAATTGTATGTAAATAAAGGATGTCCGCTCACGTTGATCTGCACAGTAGCACCCTGACAAACCGTGGTATCACCATTGTGCAGAATGATATCATTAGGCAAAACTTGTACATTCATGGTATCATCACCATTACATCCTACAGCTTGCGGCTCCACATGCAGCGTCAAGGTAAAATTACCCTGCTGATTAAAGGTTCCTGTTGGATTAACAATATTCAAACCGCTCAAGAAGGTTTGTCCAGTTCCCGCCCACGTATAGGTATACACCTGATTGGGCGATATCACCGGATTAAACTGTATCTGCATGCCTTCACAAATAATGGTATCGTTCCCGATAAACACATTCGGTGGTTGATTAATGGTTATTCGTATCGTATCGCATTTAGGCGCACAACCGGAGTTCGGTAATGATGCACACACCACATAATCGGTCGTCGCATTCGGACTTACCGTCGGCTCCTTAATATTCGGATTGGTGATATTGGTTGCCGGTGTCCAGGCGTAGTTCAATGAATCATCTCCAAATACCAAAATATGTACACTGTCTTCAGCACATATCGCAGTGTCAGGCGTAATAATATTCATTTGAATCGTATCACTGATAAATAAACTCACTGAGTCAACAATATTATTAGAGCAAGGTGCTAATTGATAGATAATAATCTCTTCTGTACCTTCTGCCAGGCCATCCTGAATAGCACTAAAAGCAATATAAGCAATCGTGTCATTGGCCGGAATGGTCACCTGACCTGTTGGTGAACCTGCAGGTATGGAACTAACATTATAATCGGTGATGTTAATTGCATTTCCGCCTAACAGATAATTGATCGTGTAAGGCAATGGAGAAGGTACCGGACGTTTTACTTTAATGAACCCTGAAGCGCAACCTTCAACAATATAAGGATAAGGATTGCTAAGAGTAGAGATCGGTGTAAACGAAATAGAATTAGAAGAAAGACTTCCCGCTTTTAAAAATACCCCTGAATCCAATGTGCCATCCGCAGCATCGGAAATCGCTAGTTTCAAGTGATGGGTAGAACATGGTGTCACGATCGCTTGGGCTGTTAAAACCTGCGTAAAACCAGGGTAATTCACTGTAGCACCGCCTGCATTACAAACAAAATAAGCACAGGTATTATTCGTTGCGTTAAAGGCTCCGCAACCCGGTGTTTGACCAAAGCAGAAATTCGTAGTGTTGCAACAACCGGCACTATTCGGACAATAAATCGTACTCACCCCTACAGGACAAGTCGTTGAACCCGGCACCAAGGCTATATTTTGTGAATTATTCGAATAAGGTCCTGTTATAGCTGGTCCGCTAATGAAAAATCCAAATACATCATTGAACGAAGTACAAGTAAAGCTGGGATACTCTGAAGAACCAAAAACATACTGGAATTTCACGGTATCACCCAAGGGAACAAAATCAAATTCCAGAATACAAGCATCAAATGTAGATTGGGCACAAAGTGTACCTAAATCCGTATCTCCGGCAGCATTGTTGCTATTAGCAGGCCCTTGTGCCGGTCCATTTGCACCGGTGGCAGTAGCCGTCGTTTGTGCCTGTCCCGAAGTCAATACGATACCGCTATCCAGGCCTAAATTAGACACATTCGGCGGTGTAACAAAAAAATTACCATTCGCATTTTGAGGACAAACCAAGGTGGCATTCGAAACCGTAACTCCCACCCCGGTGAGCATTTGGGCCAGGGCATTCGCGGTTTGATTACCATTGATCACGATTTGAGCCCGGGATGTCAATGAAATAAACATCATGAACACCAACGCGAACCCGAAAGTACTTTTTGAAATTGAGAATTTTCTCATAGAATTTTGTTTTGCTGGACTGTATGCCATAGTAACCTTCAAATTTATATCATTTTTTTTATATACGCAATCATATAGTATCTGACGAATCCTCAGACCCTGTCATGACTCCTGATTTCTTTTATTCTCAAATCTTCTGAATCAATTTTTTATGTACGTTTGTGTTCCATGGCTAAAGCTAAAGTGACAACCCAAACGTCCAAAAAAAACGGTAAGCAGAAGAGCAAATCAGAGAACGGCTCTAAAAGTCGTTTCCCTATGTTGAAAGACGGACGAATGGCTAAAATCGTTGGCGTCATCATCATCTTACTCGCTATATTTTCAGGCGTTGCCCTTACTTCTTACCTTTTTACCTGGAAACTCGACCAGGTGGGCGTCTTCAACAGTCATGATCCGTTTCAATATTTGTTCTCCAACGATTTGCCGGTCTACAATCGGGCCGGCCGGGCCGGAGCATGGGCCTCACACCAACTCATTTACAAAGGTTTCGGACTTGCCGCCTTTGCCTGGGTGTTTTTTCTGTCTGTATGGGGACTCAATCTCCTCCTCCCAAATCGCATCCTGCCTACCCTCAAAACTTTTTTCTATACCTCCCTCATTACCCTCTTATTGTCACCCATCTTGGCCTTCTTTCTTCCAAAAGAAAAAATCGCCTTCCCCTTCGGCGGCTCGCTTGGCAATCACATCATCGCCAGTCTGTACGGTTTTGCAGGCACCATCGGCACGGCATGCATCATCATTGCTTTGGTCCTCGTCCTGTTCATCATTGTATTCAATCCTATTTTTCATCTGCCGTTTTGGAAACATTTAAGTAACTCCAACCCTGCAAACACCGACCCGGTCATTCCGGTGCCCACAGCCACCCCGTCGAAAAAGGCTAAAGCTGAAACAATTGAACCGGAACTTCCCGAACTCAGCGAACTCCCTCCGCTTCCATCTTTACACATCGATACGGAAATTCAAAAAGACACCTTCGATGAATTGATCGAAAACGAAGAACAACATCATCAACCGGTTGAATTAGAACCTCTTCCGCCCCTCACCACGCAAACGCCGGAAGAAATTCCACTTTCCCTGGAAGATACCGCCAAGCCTGAACCGAAAGTTTCAAAGAATACCGACGACCTCACGCTAGAAGTGGTGAAACCCGAAGAACATCATCCGGAGGAAATTAAGAAAACACCGCTCACCGTGGCCAGCGATGAACCTTACGATCCTTCGCTCGAACTCAGAAACTACAAATTTCCGACCCTCGACCTGCTCGAACAACACGGCACCGAAGATATTTCCATCGATAAGAATGAGTTGGAACAAAACAAAAATCAAATCATCAATACCCTAAAAAGTTTTGGGATTACGATTTCTAAAATTTCCGCCACCGTCGGTCCTACCGTTACCCTGTATGAAATCGTTCCCGCTGAAGGTGTTCGCATTTCCAAAATTCGCAACCTCGAAGATGATATCGCGCTTAGTTTGTCGGCCCTCGGTATTCGTATCATCGCGCCGATTCCGGGCAAGGGTACCATTGGTATTGAAGTACCCAATATCAATAAGCAAATCGTTTCGATGCGCACCCTCATCTCTTCCGATAAATTTATTCACAATACTTATAGTCTTCCTATTGCGATTGGCAAAACCATCAACAACGAAAACTATATCGTCGATCTCGCCACCATGCCCCATCTCTTGATGGCGGGTGCAACGGGTCAGGGTAAGTCGGTTGGGATCAATACCATATTGGTATCATTGCTCTACAAAAAACATCCGTCTCAATTGAAGTTTGTGATGGTGGATCCAAAGAAAGTTGAGCTCTCCATTTACAAACTCATCGAGAAACATTTTCTCGCCAAACTCCCCAACGAAGACGAAGCCATCATTACCGATACCAAGAAGGTGATCAATACTTTGAATGCCCTTTGTATAGAAATGGACAACCGTTACGATCTGCTGAAAGAAGCGGGTGTGCGAAACATCAAGGAGTATAACGATAAGTTTATCAAGCGTAAACTCAACCCGAATAAAGGTCATCAATACCTGCCGTTTATCGTGCTCGTGGTCGACGAATTTGCCGACCTTATCATGACAGCAGGTAAGGAAGTGGAGATGCCTATCGCGCGTTTAGCGCAGTTGGCCCGTGCCGTGGGTATCCATCTCATCATTGCCACACAACGTCCTTCGGTGAATGTGATTACAGGTACCATCAAAGCCAACTTCCCGGCTCGTGTCGCCTTCCGTGTTTCGGCCAAAGTCGACTCCCGTACCATCCTCGATTCGGGCGGTGCCGAACAACTCATTGGTCGCGGTGATATGCTCATTCTCAATGGCAGTGAACTCGTGCGCTTGCAATGTGCCTTTGTCGATACCCCCGAAGTGGAACGCATCGTCGAATTCATCGGTCAGCAACAAGGCTATCCAACTGCCTTCGATCTGCCTGAATATGAAGGCAGTGATGGCGGCGATTTGGCCAATGGCGGCGGATCGCGTTCGCTCAAAGAAGTCGATCAAATGTTTGAGCAATGTGCCAGACTCGTGGTCACTTCAGGTTCCGGTTCTACCTCTATGCTGCAACGTCGTTTCAACCTCGGCTACAACCGCGCCGGCCGCATCATGGATCAGCTCGAAGCCGCTGGCATCGTAGGCGCAACCACCGGCGGCAAACCCCGCGAACTCATGATACACACAGAGTCCGAACTGGAAGAAGTACTCCGCGAAATCTTAAAATAATGGTGAATGATGAATGGTGAATGGTGAATGTTTAATACATCGTTCACCTCATGAGTCCGTTTAAATTTGAACAGCTTGCATATTTGTACCGTATTTTTTATGGGCCCGGCAAATGAACTTTCTTCAACTGTTATGGCGTTGGCACCATTCAACAAAAAATCTTTCTTCGGCTTTCGGCGGTCATGATGGAAGAGCGTGGTCCAATTTACGATCACCGGAATGTCTCCCGCATGCTATTATTTTTTCTGTCATCAATTTGGTATTCATAGGGGTCAAATAGATATTGATGCGTGGCACATCTATATTGATGCGTGGCACATCTATATTGATGCGTGGCACATCTATATTGGTGCGTGGCACATCTATATTGGTGCGTGGCACATCTATATTGATGCGTGGCAGATAGATATTGGTGCGTGGCAGATAGATATTGGTGCGTGGCAGATAGATATTGGTGCGTGGCAGATAGATATTGATGCGTGGCAGATAGATATTGGTGCGTGGCAAATAGATTTTGGTGCGTGGCAAATAGATTTTGGTGCGTAGCGAATAGATATTGGTGCGTGGCAGATATGTATTGGAATTCAACGCATTTTTCAGTAAAGTGCTTTAAAATAGGCATTCTTACCGCGCAGGTGCAGCCCCAATCGAAGAATTTCTACGGCGGGGTCTCCCGCCTTGGGGACACTGCGGCTTATGTTACCGCTCTCCAATCCTCACGATTAGTATTTGTCATTATATTAAACTTTATCCCATGAGTGTTCGCAAGCAAATTCCCTTTTGAAGTGGCATGTTTTTTATCTCGTTCACGAATGTAACCCTGAGGAAGGAGACAGCGCGCAGACTAGTAAATGTTATCAAGTTTATTGGTTCATGCAAATGAAAGATATTAAATTTAACGAATGAAGGGCAGGGACATTGACCGCAGTGTCCCCGAGGCGGGAGACACTGCGGAGACCCGAAATATTGTTGTAGTTGTTTTGTAAATTTATCATTTAATATTTTATATGAATTATATTAAATTAATATATGTTGTGGTTTTGATTCTTTTTTGCAATTCATGTATTTCCGATGAGGAATATTCTTTGAAAGTAGCTAAAAATTATATAAACTATGAGGAAATAAAGAAAGCACATCCATATGGTGTAGAGTCATTCGATAGTTCTAATAATACTAGATTATATCAAACATTTTATGACGTACAACACGAATTAATAATGGAAGATATTTATTTAGATCCCCAGTACAATCTTCTTAAATATGATTTTCATTATTTTATTCAAAATAAAATTTTGATTTTTTCATATGATTATTTCGAAGACACATTCAGCGGGGCCACTTTTTTCCTTGAATCAGATGAGTTTACAATTGTTGACCCTGTTAAAGATACAATATATCTTCATGCTGCACGACCTCCAGGTTTTATTTCGTCTTCGAAAATTTATCAATTCAATTCTGAACATAGGGAAGAAATTAATTTACATAATAAGTTGAATAATAGAAATAACACTTATATCATTCTAGATAAAAACATTGCAAATACTAAAAACACTTATATAGCGCGAACAACCCTTACACCAATAGACAATAATAGGAAAGTCATAAAAGATAGTCTAATATTTACCTTCGGAAACAATGAAACGTATTTATTATCCCCTGCTGCTACTTGGGAGTGAAATTTATTCCTCAGTAGGTAAATCCCCAATCGAAGAACTTTCCTATAGTGTCTCGCTATGGAGCACCCTGCGGTTCATGATTAATAATTGCTTATAAATTCTGTTCTCGTAGAATCTCATCAGTCGTAAACTCTGCGTGTTGTTTAATATACCCTCCATCTTTTCCGTCCTCTGTATTTCATAATAAATATACATCTTCATTTTGTTTAGTCCAAGTCTCTCAAGGCTATCATCACACATTATTTCACATCCCTCAATTCTGTAAATTCTTTAATTCTGTAAATTCTGATTCAGACAACTCTCGGTAAATAAACTACGGAGTCCACCAAAGCGAGAGACTCAGTGTAGACCGTATACATTTTAAGAAACGTGGATCGCATGAGCGATAGAAGCGGATACCCCGCATCCGCCTTGGCGGAGAGGAGTAGCAGCGGATAGCGCGACCCGCAGGGGCATGCCCAAAATAAAATAATATATAATCACTTTAGATCAATTCTAGGGGGTTAGTGACTATTCGGAAAGCCAATTAACTCCCCCCCATTTCCCTCTAATTCTTACATTTATTTCTCATAAATTCACATCGACAAACAACCCCTACTCTCATCGAAAAATCCCCCACCATGAAACACATCCTTTTTTGCCTGACCTTACTCACCCTCTCCTCCACCCTCGCCTTAGCCCAAACTCAAAATCCAAAGTACGATTCTGTCCTGGCTAAAAAACTCGGGGCCGATGATTATGGCATGAAGAAATATGTATTGGTACTGCTCAAGACCGGGACCAACAAAACGGAAGATAAGGCCTTTACCTCCCAATGCTTCAAAGGCCATATGGAAAATATCCATCGCATGGTCGATTCAGGCAAACTCATCGTGGCGGGCCCTCTGGGAAAGAATGATCAGACCTATCGCGGTATCTTTATCCTCAATGTCAAAGATTTCGACGAAGCCAAAGCTCTTCTGCGCTCCGACCCCGCCGTACAGGAAAAATTACTCGAAGCAGAATACTACAACTGGTTCGGATCAGCCGCCCTCCCCGAATACCTCGATGCCTCCGATAAAATCTGGAAAGTGAATCCATGATCGATGTAAATCGCTTTCACCCAGATGATTTTCCGGACTGTTTCAAACAGCATTTCACTCTGTATTTCATTGATTCTGGATCATTTGCCTCCCATTCAACATTAACCATTCACCATTAAACATTCCCTAAAACCCTTTCCCCCGATTCAATATCCCCTTTGCATCAAACACATCTTTAATCCCCCGCATCAAATTCAATTCAACCTCGGAAAATACAATCGGTAAAAAATCCCTTTGCAATAAGCCGATGCCATGCTCCCCGCTAATGGTACCACCCAAACTTTTCACCAACATAAACAAAGCCTTCAATGCCGGCTTCACTGCCTCATTGTTCAGACTATGCGGATGACCTTCCTTACGGATGCGGATATGTAAATTACCATCGCCGGCATGACCGTAACAAACTGCTTTAAAATCATATTCAATCCCCAAAGCCTTCACCCCGCGGATCAAAGCAGGCATGGCCGCGCGAGGCACTACCGTATCTTCTTCTATGGTATAACCCGCCGCTTTCACAGCCTCTGCAGCCCGTCGTCTAAGCTTCCATAATTCTGTTTTCTGAGCCTCATCTTCGGCAAACAATACTTCACCAATATCAAAAGATTCCAGCACTTTTAAGATGCCTTCTATCTCCTGCATCAACACGTCTTTATCCTGTCCATCCACTTCAATGATGAGATGTGCAGCCGTCTCTTCATCGATGCTCACTAAATGACTGTCTACATAGGCACTGACAATTTTCAATGCATCGATCTCCACCAACTCCATCGCACTCGGCGTATACCCTGCTCGAAATATCGCACTCACCGCCTCACCGGCTTTATCCAATGCTTTAAAAGGCACTAAGATCAAAAGGTCTTGTGTAGGATGCGGAATCAGTCGCAAAACAATCTGCGTCACAATGCCTAAAGTCCCTTCACTACCTACCATGAGTTGTGTCAGGTTATATCCGGTCGCATTCTTCAATACATTGGCACCGGTCCATATGATATCACCATTCGCCAACACCACTTGCAAATTCAACACATAATCCTTCACCACACCATACTTTACCGCACGAGGCCCACCACTATTCTCGGCAATATTGCCGCCAATAAAACAAGTCCCCCGGCTGCTCGGATCCGGCGGATAAAATAAGCCCTTCTCTTTGACCGCCTGTTGCAAGACCTCAGTAATGACGCCCGGTTCGGTGATCACTTGCAGGTTTTGTTCATCGATATTCAATATCCGATTCAGCCGATCGATACTCAACACCACCCCGCCCCGATCGGGCAAGGCCCCACCCGACAAACCCGTTCCACCTGCCCTCGGCGTGACAGGTATATCATGCGCATAACAATACTTCATGATCTTACTAATCTCATCAGTATTAGCCGGTCTCACTACCACATCCGGCATAAAGATCAGATCTTCCGTTTCGTCTTTCGCAAATCGCAATAAAATCTCCGGATCGATACTGGCATAAGCTTCACCGACGATGGCGACAAGTTCATGATATATATGTTGGATATTGGGCATGACGTAAAAATACAATACCGCAAACAAGCACTTCTTGTTTGCCCTCAGTTTTTATACCCATAAAAAAAGCTGCCCCAAATGGGGCAGCTAAATTTAGGTTTTTAGAAGCACCTGACTATTCTTCATCATCGAATTCCAACAACTGCTTGGAGTTCATCATGATTTCATATTCATCCTTACTGCCGACGATGATATTCTCAAAGTCTTTCAGTCCGGTACCCGCAGGGATGAGGTTACCGGTGATGACATTTTCCTTCAGTCCCCACATGTAGTCAGACTTACCGGCGATAGCGGCTTGCGACAATACTTTAGTGGTTTCCTGGAACGATGCCGCAGATATCCATGAGAAGGTACCCAAAGAGGCTTTGGTGATCCCAAGGAGGTTAGGACTGGACGTAGCAGGTTGTGCATTACGATATTGAACCAGGGTCTTATCATTTCTGCGGAGCAAAGAATTTTCTTCACGTATTTCACGCAGGGTGGTGATCTGTCCCGGAATCATTTTATCGGAAGCACCGCCGTCGGTCACAACGACTTTATCAAAGATCCAGTCATTCTCTTCCTGGAATTCCAATTTATCGACGATATCACCTTCAAGGAATTTCGTATCACCTGCATCTTCGATGGTTACTTTACGCATCATCTGACGCACGATCACTTCAATGTGTTTATCATTGATTTTTACACCCTGTAAACGATATACTTCCTGAATTTCATTCACCAGATAAGCTTGAACGGCAAATGGTCCTTTGATCGAAAGAATATCTGTTGGTGTAATGGATCCATCACTCAACGGTGTACCCGCTTTGATGAAGTCACCTTCCTGAACAATGATATGCTTGGTCAATGGCACCAGGTATTTTTTCATGATACCGTCTTTGCTTTCAATACTGATCTCACGGTTACCACGCTTCACACCACCGAAAGAAACCACACCATCAATCTCTGCTACTACAGCCGGGTTAGACGGGTTACGGGCTTCAAACAATTCAGTTACACGCGGAAGACCTCCGGTGATATCCTTAGAACGACCCATCACACGTGGAATCTTCACAAGGATCTGACCGCTCTGAATTTCATCACCATCATTGATGATCAAATGCGAACCTACCGGGATATTATACATTTTGTTATCCTTGCCTTCAATATGAATGGCAGGAATACGCGCTTTATCTTTGGTTTCGATAATCACCTTCTCGCGCATACCGGATTGTTCATCCGCTTCATCACGATAGGTAATTCCTTCAATCACATTTTCAAATCGAGCCGTACCGGTAATTTCAGAAATGATCACCGCATTGAACGGATCCCATGAGCAAATCTCTTCGCCTTTTTTCAATTTCTGACCGTTCTTCACTTTCAACGTCGAACCATAAGGTATCTCACTGGTCATGAGTACGATGCCGTCATCGTTTACGATACGCATTTCACCCATACGTGTGATCACCACTACAGTTTCTTCGCCATCTTTATTCACATATTTCGTTGTACGAACACTGTCAAATTCAATTTTACCTTCTTCTTTAGCAAGCATTTGCGATTCTATAGCAGATGAACCGGCCACACCACCCACGTGGAAGGTACGGAGGGTCAACTGAGTACCCGGCTCACCGATCGATTGCGCAGCGATAATACCAACGGCATCACCTTTCTGTGCCATTTTGCCATTGGCCAAGTTAAGACCATAACATTTCGCACACACACCGCGTTTACTTTCGCAAGTCAGTACCGAACGAATTTCTACTGTTTCAATACCTACTTTCTCCATGGCTTCTGCAATATCGACCGTGATTTCCTGACCGGCTTCCACCAAGAGGTTACCATGGTAATCAATTACATCATGCAGTGAAGAACGACCGACGATACGATCAATCAATGGTTCTACAACATCGTCATTTTCCTTCAAAGCAGAAGTGGCAATACCACGAAGGGTACCACAATCTACTTCACGAATGATCACATCCTGGGCCACATCCACCAAACGACGAGTCAGGTAACCTGCATCCGCTGTTTTCAAGGCCGTATCCGCAAGACCTTTACGCGCACCATGGGTAGAGATGAAGTACTCCAATACATTCAGTCCATCCTTAAAGTTCGACAAGATCGGATTTTCAATGATCTCAGAACCGGTGCTGCCACTTTTACGCGGCTTGGCCATCAATCCACGAATACCGGAAAGCTGTTTTACCTGTTGCTTACTACCACGGGCTCCACTATCCAACATCATATATACTGAGTTGAAGCCTTGCTTATCCGTAGCCATTTCCTTGATCAGGGTTTCAGTCACACGGGTATCGACACGACTCCAAACGTCAATGATCTGATTATAACGCTCATTATTTGTGATCAAACCGGCGTTGTAGTTATCCCAAACTTCATCCACTTCAGCAGCAGCTGCTTCAAGAAGTGTTTTCTTCAGTTCAGGTATAATCAGATCTTCCGGATTAAAGGACAATCCACCACGGAAGGCCGTACGGAATCCTAAGGTTTTAATATCATCCAGGAAGCGAACCGTTGTCGGGATATCGGTGTATTTGATCACATCACCAATGATGTTACGTAAAGACTTTTTCGTCAATACTTCATTAATGAATCCTACTTTCTCAGGGGTGTTCAAATTGAAGATCACACGACCAACTGTTGTATCCAATAATTTATTGACAATGGTTCCGTCTGATTCACGCACATTGACCTTTACTTTGATATAAGCATGTAAGTCAACCTTACCTTCATTATGTGCAATGATCACTTCTTCAGGACCATAAAATCTCATGCCTTCTCCTTTAACCGGATCATTCGGCAGATTCTTTTTCCCTTTAGAAATATAATAGAGTCCCAATACCATGTCCTGTGAAGGAAGGGTAATCGGGGTTCCGTTTTGTGGGTTCAGGATATTGTGAGAAGCCAACATTAAAAGCTGAGCTTCCAAAATAGCCGCATTGCTCAAAGGAACGTGAACGGCCATCTGGTCACCATCGAAATCCGCATTGAACGAAGAACAAACGAGCGGGTGAAGCTGAATGGCTTTTCCTTCAATCAATTTAGGTTGGAATGCCTGTATAGACAAACGGTGAAGCGTAGGGGCACGATTCAATAAGATCGGGTGACCTTTTAAAATGTTCTCCAAGATATCCCAAACAACCGCTTCTTTTTTCTCTACGAGTTTCTTCGCGCTCTTCACTGTTTTTACAATTCCGCGCTCGATGAGTTTACGAATCACAAATGGTTTGAACAATTCTGCAGCCATATCTTTCGGAAGACCACATTCATGTAATTTCATTTCCGGACCAACCACGATAACCGAACGACCTGAGTAGTCGACACGTTTACCCAGGAGATTCTGACGGAAACGCCCCTGCTTACCTTTCAGTACATCGGAGAGAGATTTCAATGCACGTCCGCCTTCTGCTTTAACCGCATTCGATTTACGTGAATTATCCATCAAACTATCGATGGCTTCCTGCAACATCCGCTTTTCATTTCTTAAGATCACCTCAGGGGCCTTGATCTCCAACAAACGCTTCAAACGGTTGTTACGGATAATCACCCGGCGGTACAGATCATTCAGATCAGAAGATGCAAAACGACCTCCATCCAAAGGAACGAGTGGACGTAATTCAGGTGGAATGACAGGGATGTATTGCATCACCATCCATTCCGGTTTATTTTCAATATGCGAATTGGCTTCACGGAAGGCTTCTACCACACTCAGGCGCTTCAGGGCTTCTGCTTTACGTTGCTGCGATGTTTCAAAGGCAGCCGCGTTACGCAATTCATAAGAGAGTTTATCGAGTTGAATACGACCCAGCAACATATGCACGGCGTCGGCGCCCATTTTAGAGATGAACTTGTTCGGATCATCATCATGGAGCATTTGATTTTCCTTAGGCAGTTTGTCGAGGATATCCAGATACTCATCTTCCGTCAGCAAAGCATTATTTGCATCTTCACTGTCTTTCAGATTGAGGGCAGTACGGATCATCGCTTCGGCTTCACCGGCTTGAATCACACAATAGCGCTCGTAATAGACAATCATTTCCAATTTCTTGGAACTCATGCCCAACAAATAACCAATTTTATTCGGCAATGATTTGAAATACCAGATATGAACGACAGGCACAACCAATTTGATATGGCCCATACGCTCACGACGAACTTTCTTTTCAGTCACTTCCACACCACAACGGTCGCAAACTATCCCTTTATAACGGATACGCTTGTATTTACCGCAATAACATTCGTAGTCTTTGGTCGGCCCGAAGATTTTTTCGCAAAACAAACCATCACGTTCAGGTTTGTAGGTACGATAATTAATCGTTTCCGGTTTTAATACCTCACCAAATGAACGATCCAGGATCGAATCGGGAGATGCCAGGGTAATCGTGATCTTGTTGAATGCACCCCTGATCTTGTTTTCTTTTTTAGAACTCATGGTTTTAAAAAATGTTTTTAAAGGTTAAACGAGTATAGACGCGCCTTTCTGCGTGTACGATGAAGAATACCTAAAACAGTGATAGTGGCTACAAAAGCACTGTAAATCAGGAATTTCCAACGATTACTGTGCTGTCAAATAAAGGATTCCGGCAGTCATTTTGATACACATGTCAAGTGCAACCAAGACCATTGGTTGATGCTGCTTAAAGAGAGATAAAGAATCGATAATTTGTAGCCACAGAAAAACGAGGTGCAAATGTAGGGATAAAATCCTTGTTCATCCACATTTTTTCTTTGAAAACAGCCGATTATCCAAAAATTTTTTGTTTAATTGGTCAATTTTTCAAAAATAAGGCCAAGTGAAAGGCTTATTTATGGATTAAATGTCTACTTTTGCACCCCTTAAAAAACCTTATTTTTTCACAAAAGACTACGGAGTCTATAATCCGAAAACATTTATATGAAATCAGTTACAATCGAAGGACAACTCAGAAGCGACTTTGGCAAAAAAGCGTCCCGCCACTATCGTTCTGAGGGTAAAGTGCCTTGTGTAATCTATGGTGGGGCTGAAAATGTTCACTTTACGACTACTCCCAAAGAACTTAAGAGTATCGTTTACACACCGGAATTTAAAAAAGCCATCATCAATGTCGGTGGCAAAACTTACGAATGCATCCTGAAGGATCTTCAATTCGGAAAATTATCTGATGAAGTAACCCACGTGGATTTCTTGCAATTGGTTGCCGGAAAGCGTCTGAACGCCAGTGTTCCATTGAAATTTAACGGACAATCTGTCGGTGTTAAATCCGGTGGACGTTTCGTGGTAAAAATGAGCACGGTAAACATTCGCACTACACCTGAAAACTTGAAAGCCAGTCTGGATGTTGATATCACCTACCTGGAAATCGGGAAAAACTTACGTGTGGAAGATATTAAATTAGACAATATCGAAATCATGCACAACAAACGTATTCCGATTGCAGCAGTAGTAACTACTCGTGCTTTGAAACAAGCCGAGAACGAAAATGCTAAAGAGGGTAAAAAATAATCTCTTGATAGAATTTAAAAAGCGGGGCTCCATGCTCCGCTTTTTTTATGCCTATATATTAATTAAAATCATATAGCCGCGTATCTGATTCAAATCTCATGGACATTTTAAAATACCGGTATTGGTCCAGCAGACACGCTTTCCGTTTCAAGTCCTCCCTCCTGACGTGAGCATAGCCTCGGGCCACCTGCGTCGTCACTCCGTGCTTTCCACTATCTCGTCAAATTTTTGACGAGACCGCTCGTTCATCCAATACAATCATGGTATTTGAATTGAACTGATGTTAAAATTTGGATGGGTAGGGAATTGCTTAACGCAATATCAATCCCGGCAACACGCCAATAGCAATGACCAGAATGGCGTTGAGGATCAATAAAAAATGATATATGCCATTCGGCTCCTCAGTCAATTCAGCTTCACCTTCTTTGAAATACATGCTCATAATGACCTTGAGATAGTAATAGGCACTCACCGCAGCCATCAACACGGCGAAGACCACCAAGCCCAACATTTTGCCTTGTTCTACGGTGGCACTTAAGACATAATATTTTGCGAAGAATCCACCGGTCAACGGTATACCCGCCAATGACAAAAGACAAATCGCTGCAGTAGCGGCCATGATCGGATGTTTACGGGCCAGCCCTTGAAAACCTTCATAGGTATAATCCTTCATCCGAATCAATACGGCAAACACGCCCAAAGAAGCCAGTGTATAAGCTACACTATACAGAAGCAACCCGTTCCAGGAAGTGGCATTAAAGGCGTAAATGGCGAATAACATAAACCCTGCCTGAGCAATAGAGGAATAAGCCATCATGCGCTTGACACTCTGTTGATAGACTGCAGTTATATTTCCAATCAATAAAGTCAGTACGATCATTGCAGCGATAGTCATTTGCCAGGCATCGTTGACATTCCCAAACGAGAAATGAAACAACTTAATAAAGGCAACGAAGATGGCCACTTTAGCAATCGTAGCCATGAAAGGGGTGAATGCCGTAGGAGTTCCGTCATACACATCCGGCGTCCACATATGAAAGGGTGCGGCAGAGACTTTGAAACCCATGGCAAAAATAATCATCATGATACCGACGAAGGACATGGCATTCAGCCCGGCTGTGTTTTGAAACTGAACGGAGAATCGATCACTCAGGATATCGAAACTACCTGTCGCTCCGTAGACCAATGTGATCCCCATCAGTAATATCCCGGTCGTAAAGGCCCCCATTAAAAAATACTTCAAAGAGGCCTCATTGCTCTTAACATTTTCCTTGTCGCTTCCGGCTAAAATGTATTGCGGTATCGACAGGATTTCAATACCAATAAAGAGGATGAGCATATTTGAGTAGGAAGACAATAAATACACACCGGACATGACAAAGTAAATCAGAGCAAAGTATTCAGCATCATTTCGTCCAACCTTGGCTATGTCTTTGTGAAACAACAGAACATACATAGTAGTACAGGCCGTAATCAACACATTGAACCAAGCTGTGTAATGATCACTTTCAATCATGTCAAAATAGCTCCGGTTAGTTTGTGATACCAGAAAATAATCATAGCCGGTTGCTGCTAAAATAGCCAGTACAGCCAAGATAGCCACGCCCTGTACTTGCCCGCTTTTCTTAAAAAATAAGCCGGTGAACATCATGACAACGCCTGCCAATGCCGATACGATAATTGCATTCATTCTTTTCTGGTTTCAGACAATTTAATGCCCGTATTTTTTATTCCGATACGATTTATACATTCACTAAGCCCATGAGCATTTTAGGGTAAAACCCGAGCCACAGAATAATGAGTATAATCAAGATCAGAATCAGTTTTTCATTTATTGTTAAATCTTTAAATCCTTCAGTGAGCGAATTGGTATTCCCGTAAGCCACTTTTTGTATCATGGTCAGCGTATATACGGCCGACAGAATCACACCCAAACCGGCTGCAACAGTAAATGCAATCCGATAAGGTGATGCGGCATTAAATAATCCATTGAACATCATAAACTCCCCGACAAACCCATTGGTCAGCGGCAATGCAATATTCGCCAAGGAAATCACCACCAAGGCTATAGTAAATGCCGGAGCCACCTTCGCGATACCACCCATTTCACGCAAATCCTGAGTTTTCAATCGGTTTTCCAAAATGCTGACGATGATCCAAAGACCCATGATATTGATACCATGATTGAACATTTGAATCGCTACCCCCTGCAGTCCCACTGCTTGTTGAGAGAAGATCGCTGCAGACATCAGTCCGATATGCGCAATTGAAGAATAGGCTATCAAACGCTTGATATTGGTTTGCACCATGGCCATGATGGAGCCAAAAACAACACTGACCACAGAAAGCAACAAGATCAAATCCATCCAACGGACAGAGGCTAAAGGCAATACAGGTATCAGCCAGCGAATAACCGCAAACAATCCCATCTTCACCATGATGGCACTCAACACGATGGTCACCGGTGTGGCACTTTGCTCATATGCATCGGGCTGCCAGGTATGAAAAGGAAATATCGGCATCTTGATCGCGAAGGCGATGAAAATCATCCAGAATAATAAATTCTGTTGCCCCGCTTCTAATGATGCTCCCGCTCCGACAA
Organism: Chitinophagaceae bacterium; assembly: GCA_016786845.1. Classification (GTDB taxonomy): domain Bacteria; phylum Bacteroidota; class Bacteroidia; order Chitinophagales; family Chitinophagaceae; genus OLB11. The sequence continues at coordinate 298,118 of JAEUVB010000012.1, forward strand.
AGCTGCCGAACGAAAACTGATGCGCCGTATGCTGATAAATCATCAGGAAAGCAGCGAGCATGATAAGACTCCCTGCAAATGTGTAAACAAAAAATTTAAACGTCACCGGGATGCGACGAGGTCCGCCATACATGGAACTCAGGAAATAAACCGGAATCAATGCCACTTCCCAAAATACATAAAACAACAAGGCATCTTGCGCCAAAAACACACCCATTAGCCCGGCCTGTGCCAATAACATCAATCCGTAAAAGGTATTCTTACGCTCAGGTTGTTTATTGCGAATGGAAATAAAAATAAACGGGAAAATAATGGCAGTTAATAAGACCATCAGTATGGATAAACCGTCTGTTAATCCCACACTAAAAGTGGCACCCAAACTTTCTATCCAACTATGCTGATATACCAAATCGATTCCGGGAGTATTCATGGTGAAATGAAAATATCCGGCCACGGCAAGAGCTAAAGTTGTAATAGCAACACCCACGGCATGGATATGTACATTCCTTTCAGGCATCAACATGGCTGCCAGTCCACCGAGTAAAGGAATTAATATAAGAAGTACAATCAGCATTTTATAGTTTCAAGCTTGCGCTACGTTATTGTTTTAAAATTTATTATACCAAATCTGAATGACAAATAATAGAATCACACCCAGGACTGTCATAAACAGATAAAATCCGACCAGCCCGTTTTGCAATAAGCGGAACCGATTACTGCCCAATTGCACCAGCTTCCCAATGCCATTGACCAAACCATCAATTCCGGCTTTCTCTACAAATCTTTCTTTCCACCGGCTAATTGTAAATAATGGTTTCACAATTACACCATCATACAGTTCATCGATATACCATTTGTTTTCAAAGAATTTGAAAATGCCACTGCTTTCCTTAGCAGCATTGTATTTTTTAAAGTAGAAATAACCCATCAATATACCCGCTACCGCAATAAGGGTGGCAATACCCATCAGCATCAATTCATGTTGATGACTTAAATGTTCGCCATGAGACACCTCCAATGAAGTGGCCAATACAGGTTTTAAAAATTCATGTAAGGCATGCGACATCCCCATAGACTCACCCAATACCGCCGGGATACCAATAAATCCGCCTACAACCGACAAAATAGCCAATACCACTAATGGAACGGTCATCAATGCAGGGCTCTCATGCAAATGGTGACGTTGATCTTCCGTCCCTCTGAACTGCCCCCAAAAGGTTACAAACAGCAGACGGAACATATAATAAGCCGTCATCAGCGCCGCCAGCATACCCAAGGTCCAAAATATTTTTCCATAAGCCCCGCCGGTAAATACATGCATCATGATCTCGTCCTTTGAGAAGAATCCGCTCAATGGTGGAATACCTGCAATGGCAATACAGCCTATAAAAAAGGTGATGTAAGTAATTTTCATGTGGCTCTTCAATCCACCCATTTTGCGAATATCTTGTTCGCCTCCCATTCCATGTATCACCGAACCCGAACCCAGGAAAAGCAGCGCTTTAAAGAAGGCATGCGTGATAACATGAAAAATAGCCGCCACATAAGCGCCTACCCCAAGGGCCATAAACATAAATCCTAACTGACTCACAGTAGAATAAGCCAATACTTTCTTAATATCATTTTGTTGCGTGGCAATGGTCGCTGCAATGAGGGCTGTAGCCAATCCGATGATCAGAATCACCTGCTGGGCCGTAGGCGCAAGAGTAAACATAAAATGACTCCTCGAAACCATATACACACCCGCAGTTACCATGGTCGCAGCATGAATCAATGCCGATACCGGAGTCGGACCCGCCATCGCATCCGGAAGCCAGGTAAACAAAGGCACCTGAGCACTTTTACCGGTAGCACCAACGAAGAAGCATAAGGAAACCGCTGTTAAAAACGAAACATCCGGCGTACCACTGCCTATCGCCGCTTGAAGGGCTACAAAATCTAATGTGTTGTACTTGGAGAATAACAAAAACATCCCGACCAGGAAACCTAAATCCCCGATCCGGTTCATGACAAATGCTTTACGAGCGGCTTGGGTATAATCGAGATTCTTATACCAAAACCCGATCAAAAGATAGGAGCATAGTCCTACACCTTCCCATCCGATGAACATAATCAGATAGTTGGCACCCAAAACGAGCAGCAACATCGAGAACACAAACAAATTCAAATAAGAAAAGAACTTGGCCATCCCTTCATCATGCCCCATATAAGAGATGGAATACAAATGAATGAGAAAACCAATCCCGGTTATAACCATAAGAAATATACTACTCAATGCATCAATTTGCAAAGAGAAGGGTATTTGCATACTGCCTGTATTAATAAAATCAAAGAGATGAACCACAACCGGAGAACCTGCCGGAATGGACTTCACTTCGGTAAAAAGGATGGTCGAAACGATGAAAGACGCCAATATCGCCAAAGAAGCGATCCAACCTGCTGATTTTCCCAATTGATTGCGGCCCAGACCTGTAATCAGAAAACCGATCAATGGAAAAAAGGGAACTAACCAAACTAAATTCATCATGCAGCAGCTTAGTTTTTTAAGCGATTTAAAATATTCACATCTATGGATCGGACCTTGCGGTACATCAACACAATGATGGAAAGACCGACACTGACTTCAGCAGCAGCGACCACCATAATAAAGAAAACAAATAATTGGGCATTACTATCCTGATACATTCTACTGAAGGTCACCAAAAGTAGATTCACGGCATTGAGCATTAACTCAATACACATCAAGATGATGATGGCGTTCCGGCGCATCAGCACACCCATCACTCCTATACAGAAAAGGGCAAGACTAAGAAAAAGGTAGTAGTTTGAAGGCATGCTTAGGGTAAAAAGTCGGACAAAAATAATGTTTCACATGAGAAAAAGGTAATTCTTTTATAGGAAATGTTTAAAAGCCTTTCAGACAGGCAATCATAAAGATCAATTCCTTCTTGAAGCCCCCTGTTTGACCTATGATTTCAGGCATTTTGAGAAGGTTTCGCATAAAAAAAGCACCGGTAATCCGGTGCTCTGTGTTAGCGTTAATCTATTCGAATCTAGTAGCGCAGCAGTTTCGCACTGTAGCTATGACCACTTTGGGTATAATCACTTCCGCGATCGGCCCATATTTGACTGTTGGTTTCACAATCTGTAATGTAAAAGCGGGTAATCGGTAATGCTTTGCAATAATTGATGTCGATGTAAAACTCTCTGTTAAACATAGATCCGTCACGCTTCACATCCCACTCAAAATCATCATTAATGCCGCTACCTTCAAATCCGGTTTTGTTTTTGTTGAAATGCATGGAAAGGGTATCGGTATCGATAACTTCTACACCGGCACTCATGTAACGGTCAAAAAGATACATGGTCCAGTTACCACCCATATCCGGGAGCGACTTTTCAGGTTTCTTCTTACATGAAGCCACACTGAGAACCAAAATGAACATTGCAATAATAGGTAAAATTGATTTCGACATGCCACAAATGTAAATAGAAAGTCCTAATTGTGCAAGTGTACAAGACGCTAATTCATCTGCCTTCCACTCCCCTAAATTTTAGCCTCTTGCCAACGACTCGAAGAAAACATCCCGCGAATCTTCCCCGTTTCATTTAATTTCATACTTTAGCACGGCAAGTTAAAACGCATGAGTCTGAAAAATAATTATGTGGCCATTATGGCCGGTGGTATCGGTAGCCGCTTCTGGCCTGAAAGCAGAAATGCACACCCCAAACAATTTCTGGATATCCTCGGCACCGGCAAATCGCTGATCCAATGGACCTACGATCGATTTAAAAATATTTGCCCCAAGGAAAATATTTTTATCATCACGAATGAACATTATATCCCGACTCTAAAGAATCAACTCCCCGACCTCGACGATAATAATATCCTCAGCGAACCTTCACGAAAAAACACGGCCCCTTGCGCAGCCTATATTGCGCATAAGCTGAAAGCCCTGAATCCGGACGCCAATATCATCATGAGCCCCGCCGATCACTTAATCTTCGATGAAAGAAAGTTTGAACGGGATATCATTAATTCACTCGACTTCGTCAGCAAGCATGATGTATTGGTCACCCTGGGTATTAAACCCACCCGCCCCGATACCGGATACGGCTATATTCAATACGATACCACCAAGAATATTGAATCCTTTTATCAGGTGAAAACATTTACGGAAAAACCCTCACACGAACTGGCAGAAACTTTTATCCGTAGTGGCGATTTCCTCTGGAATGCAGGGATATTTGTTTGGAATGTAGACACCGTGCTTTCTGCCCTCGAAAAATTTCTGCCGGAAATGAATGATGTTTTCGCTCAGGTCACCAAATACAATACACCCGAAGAACATTCGGAAATCGAACAGGTCTATCCACAATGCACCAATATCTCTATCGATTACGGCATCATGGAAAAAGCCAAAAATGTGTATGTCAACCCATCCTACTTCGGTTGGTGCGACCTGGGCACATGGAACAGCGCCTATGATAATTCGGAAAAAGATTATCTCGGAAATGCAGTCTATGGTAAAAATGTCATGATCGTGGATGCTTCACAATGCATGGTAAAAGCCCCGAATGATAAATTGATCGTCTTACAGGGTCTCGAAAATTTTATCATCATTGATACCGATGATGTTTTACTCATTTGCGAACGTAACCGCGAACAACAAATCAAGGATTACGTGGCTGAAGTGAGAAGAAATAAAGGCGATAAATTCCTATAAACCCGCATCGTGCTATCCATTACATCAAAACTCCCCAAAGTCGGTACCACTATTTTTACGGTCATGAGCGCCCTGGCCAAAGAACATCAGGCCATTAATTTATCTCAGGGCTTCCCCGACTTCCCCATCTCAAATGATTTGATCGGGGATACCTATGAAGCCATGCGTGCCGGACATAATCAGTACGCTCCCATGCCCGGGCTGCCCGAACTCCGCCAGGCCATCGCCCAAAAAGTCAATCATTTATATAAGTCTTCCATCAACCCGGATACAGAAGTAACCATTACACCCGGTGCTACTTATGGCATCTACACGGCCTTGACTTGTTTTCTGAACCCCGGCGATGAGGTCATTGTATTAGAGCCGGCCTACGACAGCTATATTCCCAATATCGAATTGAATGGCGGTATCGCCGTCTGCGTCCCCCTTAAGTTTCCCGACTATTCTGTCGATTGGGATGCGGTAAAACATGCCATAACACCCAAAACCCGATCCATCATCATCAACTCACCCCACAATCCTACCGGTTATGTATGGACCTCCGAGGACATGAAGATGCTGGACGAACTCACCCGAAATACCGACATCATCATCATCAGCGATGAAGTGTATGAACATATCACCTTCGATGCAATGCCCCATGAAAGTATTCTGAAATACCCTTCCCTCTTTGCCAGAAGCTTTGTGATCTATTCTTTCGGAAAGGTATTCCATACCACTGGATGGAAAATGGGATACTGCATCGCCCCCGAACCTTTTATGCAGGAGTTTCGCAAGGTGCATCAGTTCCTCAGTTTCAGTACCAATACCCCCATGCAGGTCGGCTTGTCGCGCTATTTGCAAAACGAACAAGCTTATTTATCCTTACCCGCTTTTTTTGAGGAGAAACGAAATTTATTTCTCGACCTGATTAAGGATACCCCTTTTACTTTACATGCTCCTACTAAAGGAAGCTATTTTCAGTTGTTAGGTTACGATAAAATATCCGCACTGCCGGATAAGGAGTTTGCCATTTGGCTGACTCGCGAGATCGGTGTGGCCTGCATTCCTGTCAGTGCCTTCAATCATGATGGAAAAGATGATCATCTGGTCCGGTTCTGCTTTGCCAAACAAGATGAAACCCTGATCGCTGCCGCCGAAAGATTGAAGAAACTCACAATGAAATAGACTCAATATTAATCGAACCACATTACATTTGCGGCCATGCCCAAAGTGCTCCGCATATTCAACAGACTCATTCTCGGTGGCCCCTCTTTCAACGTGACCTATCTCACCAAATTCATGGAGCCGGATTTCGACACCACTTTGGTTGTCGGTGCGAAAGATGATCATGAAAAAATAGCCGACGAACTCATCCGTCAATATGATCTGCATCCTGTAGAGATTCCTTCCATGAAAAGGGAAATTAATTTACTGGATGATTATAAAGCATATCGGGCCCTTCGCAAACTCATTCGCGAAACGAAACCGGATATCGTTCACACCCATGCTTCCAAACCCGGCACCCTCGGCCGATTGGCAGCCATACACGAAAAAGTGCCGGTCATCGTGCATACCTTTCATGGACATACCTTTCACTCCTACTTCGGTTCTTTAAAGACTAAACTCTTCATCGCCATTGAACAGTATCTGGCAAAACACTCCACCCGTATTATCGCCATCAGCGAATCGCAACGCGATGAATTGAGTACGGAATTTCACATTTGTCCGAAAGAAAAAATGAGTGTGATCCCGCTCGGTCTCGATCTCAGTCGTTTCAGTCACCAACAAGAGGAAAAACGCAAACAATTCAGAACGCAATATGGCATACAAGACGATGAGGTTGCCATCGGCATCATAGGCAGAATTGTGCCTATTAAAAACCATATGATGTTTGTGGAAGTCATTCATGAACTGCTGAAACGAACCCAACAAAAAATCCGCGTGATGATGATAGGCGATGGTGATGTGCGCGAGGAACTGATGAACAAATTAACGGAATACCAAATCCCCTACAATTACTTCCCCGAAAATCAAACACCCGCTCAAGTCACTTTCACTTCATGGATCCACGAAATGGATATCGTGTATGCCGGATTGGACGTTGTCTGTCTCACTTCGCTGAATGAAGGCACTCCTGTTTCTCTCATCGAAGCGCATGCCGCACATAAACCTGTGGTCACAACCAATGTCGGTGGCGTGGCAGATATTGTTTCTGATGGCGAGACGGGCTATATCGTCGAACCTCAGGACGTGCAGGGCTTCACAGAAAAACTGCAAACCTTGGTGGAAAATAATTCACTAAGATCTCAATTCGGGAAAACCGGCTATACCCAAGTCTATCAAAAATATGATAAGATGCGATTGGTCGATGATATGCGAAAACTCTATTATGCTTTATTGGAAAAGCACGCCAACAAATAGCTGATTATTTCAGGTCGAAAATTCACGCTCAGGAAGTTTACTCCTTCGTAAACCGTCCCACTTGCTTCACACCCCCATCCTTCACGCCTTGAGGCGAGCTTGCCTCGACTACCAGAAAATACATCCCCTTAGCCAAACCGTTCAAAGCGATCTTGAATGTTTTTCCGCTCATGCTGGACAAACGAGAAACCACCTGCCCCGACACCGTCAAGATTTCAATATCCGCATCGGCTATAGATTGATTGAATGAAATTGTTATTTCATCTTTTGCCGGATTTGGATAAATAGAGAACCCATACTTCGTTAAATAATCCTGTACCCCAATTCCGGTTACCGTTTTACAAGCTGATGTATCCGAACATCCATTCTCGGTCACAATCACGGCATAACTGCCATTGGCCGTTGCCGTATACGTTTGTCCATTCGCTCCGGGTATCAGGGTATTGCCATTACAATTAATCCACTGATAAGTAGCCGGCGCAGCCGCACTGGCCGTCATCACCGGGCCCGCCTGAGTCACCGCCACATTCGGATGATTCACGGTGAGATTAATGGTATGGGTACTGTCACATCCATAAATACTCGTGAAGAATCCCGTATACGTACCTGAGTTGGTATAGGTCTGACCGTTAAAGAAATATTCATTGCAAGCTGTCACGGTTTGAACAATCGCTTGAATGGGATTGATATATAAAACCAGATCCACCACACTGTCGCAACCCTGTGCCGACACAAAATAATGTGTATAGGTTCCGGAGTTATAATAAGTTTGACCGTTGTAAGGATAAGATCCGCAAGCGTTCACAAGTATGGTATTATACACCGAATTGTTGATGGTCAAATATAAGGTGATGGTACTGTCACATCCGCTCGCATTGGGTATGACCTGCGTATAAATACCCGAATTAAACAGTGTTTGTGAACCGAAGAAATAAAAGTCACAGGCTACGTCTGTAATGCTTGAAGACGAAGGTACTCCAAAACTTAAATTGATTATGGTATTGCTGTCACACCCTGCAACATTGGTATAGTTCTGTGTATAGGTTCCTGCCGCCGTATAAGTTTGCCCGTTTAAGGTAAATGAATTTCCACTGCATACAACCGGATTAATTGTGGTGTTCGTACTTCCTATGGTCAAGTTTAAATTGACCAAACTATCACAACCCGCCGCATTGGTAAATACCTGAGTGTAGTTTCCGCTACTGGTATAGGTCTGTCCATTGAGGGTATAGCTGTTACATTGATAAGCGGTCAAACTACTCGAAGTCACCGCACATAAATCCCATTTAAATAAATACCCATCACCTGAATTAAAAGACAAGGCCGTTACATTTGATACGGTTGCATTTGGATCAAAATCGACAGTACCATAAAACATACCCAAGCCAACCAGCACATTGGAATTGCTGACCTGTATATCCAAACCGTAATCTTCATCGACATCACCCAAACGCTCGGCCATTCTATAACCACCATTTTCATCCAGTGACCAAATGAATGAATCATAGTTACCCGCAGACGTTAAATTCTGTACTGTCCCTCCCGGATCAAAATCAGTCACATCTTCAAAGTAACCGGTCATATACAAATTGTTGTTATTGTCCATGCACAACGATTGAGGCTGTTGAGAATATTGCCCTCCTATATGTTTGCCCCAAACAAAATTTCCACTCGCATTGAGTTTCACCACCATCACATCGGAAAAACCATTCGCATACTGCATATTCACCGCCGCACCCGGATCAAAGTCCAGAGAATCAGAGAATGAACCGGCCAGATAAACATTGTCATTATTATCGACACCCATTCCGCTTACATTTTCATACCCGTCATTGCCTATAGTTTTTGCCCAATTGAATGTACCGCTATTATCCAATTTTACGACGAACAGGTCATCCGAGTTTTGCGAAGTAAAGGAGGTCACGCCTGCTCCCGGATCAAAATCTACCGTACCATAAAACATACCTGTCAGGTATACATGATTCGTGGCATCCACAGACATGGATTTCACATCGCCATAATCAGACCCCGGAAAACTCTTGGCATAAACAAATCCTCCGCTTGTGTTAAACTTCAGCACAAACATATTGGCATACCCCGTCACACCAAGATTGGTCACATTCGGCCCCGGATCAAAATCCATAGAATCCTGAAAGTAGCCGGAAATGATGACATTGTTATTTTGATCCACTGTAAGCGCTTGGGCTGCCGTATTAACACCCGCAGCACCATAGGTATGCACCCAGGCCAGATTCCCCGCAGCTGTGAGTTTCAAAATATAGGCATCCACATTACCCGTAGGAGTGATGATATTTGTTCCTGCCCCTGGATCAAAATCAACCGGCGAATCGAAAGTGCCACAGACATATACATCCCCGTTCCCATCGGTCTTCATGCCGGTAGGAATAGTAAAACTGCTGCCATCCAAACCTCTCACCCACACCAAACTCCCATTGGCATCCAGCTTTTGTATATATGTCCTGTAAATACCAACCACCGAACTCAGACTGATGACACCCGCACCCGGCTGAAAATCGAATGTGCCGGTAAATGAACCCGTGGCAAAAACATTGCCGTTGACATCAATCGCTGTCGCTTCCGGCTGAATCACGTCATTCATACCGCCCGAACCTGTTGGATTAACCCAGGCTAAATTTTGGCCCGAACTCAATTGAGAGATCAACCCAAAACAAATAATGAACAGAAGTGTGGAGACGTTTTTCATACAGAAATAGTTTTATGATGATGCGAAGATAAACGGATGCGACGGGTCTGTGAAAAAAACATGATGCCCCAACATAAAAAAATGCGCAATCTAACTTGCGCATTTTTATTCCAATAGGAGTTAAAGTCTTTAAGCCGAAGGTGGTGCATCATAATTCACCATCCAATGTATCCCGAAGGAATCCGTGAACATGCCAAAGTAAGCACCCCAAAAGGTATCATTCATAGGCATGGTAATTTGCCCTCCCGCAGATAACCCATTAAACAAGCGATCAGCTTCTTCTTTACTTTCGGTATTGATGGAAATCGCATAATTATTGCCTGGCTTAAAATGTGCCGACCATTCACCTCCGGTATCACTGCCAAATAAACTGGTCTCTTTACTGACAGGTAAACTGACATGCATGATCTTATTCCCATCGGCCTCACTCATCGCCGGCGCATCTGCACTCGGAGGCATTTCATTAAACCTGTCCATAAAAGAAAATTCACCGCCTAACACAGATTTGTAAAACGTGAAGGCTTCTTCACAATTGCCATTAAAGGTTAAATACACATTGACTGTTGCCATTTTTTTAAGTTTTAATTGATAAAGATGATCGGACTGTAGCAGTTAAAAATAATACATCCAGTCTTTCAAGCCTAAAATAACGATAAAAAAAGATGCATGACGCTGCATGTGATATCTTTAATAAAAATAAATCACATCCGTAAAAAACCATTTACATGCGCTTGAACAAAAGTTCACGACTCAATCATGAATTTCCCTATTCCCAACCACCGCCTGCAGCCCGGTATATATTGATCCGCGATTTCATTTGCTTCAATTGAATTTCCACCAATTCCATTTTGGCTTCCAACGCCTCACGCTGAGTTAGCAATACTTCCATATAATCGGCCCGGGCTGATCTGAAAAGTTGATTGGAAATCGTACTGGACTGCGTCAGTATATCAACCTCCCGCTGTTTTGTTTGATAACTTTTGTCGTAATTCGTCATTTTTGCCATCTGATTCGTTACTTCAATCACAGCATTCAATACAGTTCGCTCATACTGATAGGCCGCCTGAATTTGTTTAGCATTGGCACTATAGTAAGTTGCTTTAATCGCATTCCGATTAACCAGCGGCGCCATCATATCTCCGGCCAAAGAAAAGATGATCGATTCAGGATTAAATAAGTATGCCGGATTAAAAGCCTGCAATCCCGTCCCCGCAGAAATACGAAATGATGGATAAAAATTGGCCCGGGCCACCTGTACGTCAAGCTTACTCGCTTCCAACAAATGCTCAGCCTGTCGAATATCCGCACGTCTATCTAATAATTGAGAAGGTATGCCCGCTTGGATCAACTCAGATGCCTTATTGCTAAATCCCGTAGAATCAACCGAAATAGATTGAGGAAAGCGCCCAACGAGATAATTAATCCTGTTCTCTGTTTCTACTTGTTGTTGCTGAATGTCGAATTGCAAATTCTCTGTATGCAACAATTGAGCCTCAAACCGGTTGACTGCCAACTGCGTCACCCTTGCAGCTTCTTTTTCCAATTTAATCACACGCAAAGCACTCGATTGCAATTCAATATTCTGCTTCAATATGTCTAATTGCTTTTGTAAGGCAATGAGCTCATAATAAGCATCCGCAATCTCTGCAACCATTTGGGTAATCATGAAATTCCTCCCTTCTATGCCCGACAAATAACGCCACACCGCAGCCTGCTTGGCATTGCGCAATTTTTTCCAAACATCCAGCTCCCATGAAAATTGAACGCCCAATAAATGATCCTGGAGTGGCTCCGGAAATTCCTTACCCGGCTTGATCTGCAAATTTTTTTCTACCGCACCGTTACGGGTATATCGCCCGGCTTTCTCTATACCCTGACCTCCAACGGCATTCAATGAGGGTAGATACTCTCCCTTTCTCGCCCTCACTTCATTTCGGCTGATTTCTATCTCCTGCAACAGCATATTCAATTCCTGATTGTTTTTTAACGCCGTATCAATTAACGTAATCAAATACGGATCATTAAAATAATCCTTCCATTTAATATTGGCCACATCCTGCGTATCCCGCCCCTGGGAATAGGATAAAGGCGTTTCCTTACTGGCTGATTTGCTATAGGGCAATTTCGGCGCACACCCGACAGCCAATATCAGCATCAGTACAAGTCCTGAACTATTGATCTTTTTTGTTTTCATTTTTCTTAAGATATTGTATGATTAAATCTTTCATTCTTTTGGTCAATGTGTTTTGAGATTGCTTCTCAACAAAATCTTCGGTCAATGGATTTTCATCTTCTCCCTTTATCAATTGATGCGAAGCCGCAAGCTTACCGAAAATATAATACAAGCCCGGCACGATAATGACCCCGAACAGGGTACCAAAAACCATCCCGCCTAAAGCAGAAGCACCGATGGTCCGATTACCTAATGCACCCGGACCCGTTGCACCCACCAGGGGCAGCAATCCGGCAATGAAGGCAAATGAGGTCATCAAAATCGGCCTGAAACGCACTTTGGATCCTTCAATCGCTGCTTCGAAAAGACTCGCACCCTGCTGATGTTTCTGAACGGCAAACTCAACAATCAAAATGGCATTCTTACCCAACAAACCAACCAGCATGATCAGCCCCATCTGTGCATACACATCATTCGCCAACCCCATCATTTTCAATAATAAAAAGGAACCGAATATGCCCGGTGGCAAGGATAATAATACGGCCATAGGCAAAATGAAACTTTCATATTGCGCAGCCAGTACGAGATATACAAAGATCAGTACCACTAAGAAAATAACCAGAGCTTCATTACCACGCGCCGCTTCATCAAACGACAATCCTTCCCACGCGATATCATAACCCGCAGGCAATGTTTCTTTGGCTACTTCCTGTATCGCCCTTATGGCATCGCCACTGGTATACCCTTTTGCCGGAACCCCTTTAATGGAAGACGATGTATATAAATTGAAACGCGTAATTTCATTCGGCCCCTGTGTCTTTCTCATGGTCATAAATGCCTCATAAGGCACCATCTCTCCTCGATCATTTTTAATGAAAAGCTTTAATATATCTGTCGGTAGTTTTCGATATTCAGGCGCACACTGGGTATATACTTTGAAGAAATTATTAAAACGAATAAACCCTTGTTCATAGGTACTTCCAATGAGGATATCCAAATTCTCCATGGCCTTACCAATGGATACGCCTTTTTGCATAGCCAGCTTATTGTCTATGATCAATTCATATTGCGGATAGTTGGCCGCAAAAAATGTAAATAATCCGGAGAGCTCCTTTCTCTTCCCCAGGGCCACCATGAACTCTTTATTCAGCTGATCAAATTCCTGATAATCGATCGTGGTATTTTTATCGAGCAGTCGCAATGAAAACCCGTCCGAAGAACCATATCCCGGAACCGCAGGCGGCTCAAAGTATTCGATCACTGCACCAAAATCTTTCGACTTCTCTTCTAATTCTTTGATGATCTCTTTCACGGAATGTTTTCGTTGCGACCAGTCCTTCATATTCACAATACAGGTTCCCGCATTCGATCCACGCCCCTCTGTCAAAATCTCATATCCCGCCAGCGACGAAACCGATTGCACACCTTCTACCTGCCCGGCAATTTTTTGAAGTTGACGCGCCACTTCATTGGTTCGCTCTAATGTCGAACCGGGTGGCGTTTGTATAATCGCATAAATCATCCCCTGATCTTCATTCGGGATAAAACCGCTGGGAAGTACTTTATTCAAGCCCACAATACTGAAACCGAAAACAAGCAACATCCCGTAGGTCACTACACGCCGGTTGATGATGCGCTTCAACAAACCGGTATACTTACCCGTCATCCATTCAAACTTACGGTTGAACCATTGTATAAACCGATTGATCGGACTGAGCTTTTTAGGCTGACCATGTGTGTTCTTTAATATCATGGCACACAATACCGGTGTCAGGGTTAAGGCCACCACACCCGAGAGAACAATGGAACTCGCCATGGTAATCGAAAACTGTCGGTAGAATATCCCTACAGGCCCCGACATAAAAGTAACCGGAATAAATACCGCTGTCATCACCAGGGTAATGGCAATAATGGCCCCGCTGATTTCTCCCAATACTTTCTTCACCGCATTAAACGGCGTTAAATGCTCTTCCTCCATTTTAGCATGCACCGCCTCCACCACCACAATGGCATTATCAACCACAATCCCAATCGCCAAAACAAGTGCAAACAAGGTGACCAGATTGATGGTCAAATTGAAAAACTGCATAAACATGAAGGTCCCGATCAGCGATACCGGCACCGCCAAAATCGGAATCAAGGTGGAACGCCAGTCTCCTAAGAATATAAATACCACCAGCGCCACCAAAATAAAGGCTTCGATCAAGGTATGCATCACCTTGTCGATGGAGGCATCCACAAATTTCGAAACGTCATAATTGATCTCATAACTCATGCCCGGAGGAAAGCGCGATTTCATTTCATTGAGTTTCAATTTCACATCTTCGATCACTTTACTGGCATTGCTTCCGAAATTTTGTTTGAGCACTATGGAAGCCGCCGGATGTCCATCTTTATTGGAATAGATATCAAAAAACTCACTCCCCAATTCAACTTCCGCCACATCCTTCAATTTGAGTATCTCACCATCCGGATTCGCTCGAACGATGATATCTTCATACTCTTCCGGTTTATTCAATCGCCCTTTGTAAATCAATACATATTCCAGCGACTGGGCCGACTTACCCGAACTCTGCCCCAAACGACCCGGCCGACCAATCACACTTTGCTCACTCACCGCCTCCATCACTTCTTCTGTCGAAATATTATAGGCCCTCATCCTGTCAGGCTTCAACCATATCCGCATCGCATATTGCCGGCTACCCAAAATCTGCGCACGCCCCATACCCTTGATTCTTTGCAACTCGGGCAAAATATTCACGTTCGCATAGTTGTACAAAAACTTTTCATCTGCATGCTCATCTGTACTGTACAAATTCACATACATCAACATACTGGGTTGTATCGGTGTAATAATCACACCCTCTCGCTGAACCAGAGGCGGAAGATTATTCATGATCTGATCAACCCGCGTCTTGACATTCACCACCGCAGCATTTGGATCCGTACCGGGCTCAAATACAATCTGTATCGTAGCCTCACCCGCACTCGTGGCATCTGAAATGATATATTGCATGCCCTGTACCCCATTAATGGCACGCTCAAGCGGTATCAAGGTGGAACTCACCAATACATCCGCACTCGAACCGGGATAGGCAATAAAGACCATCACCCTCGGAGGTGCAATTTCAGGAAACTGTGAAACCGGCCGCGTATAAATAGCCAAAGCTCCTATAAAGAGTATGGCAATGGATATGACTATCGCAAAGACCGGCCTTTGAATGAATTTTTTAAACATCGTTTTAATATTTTAAAGTGATACGCTATTCCGCGTGTAAGTCTTTGAATTCTGACATCATTTGATCCGGACTCACCAGGGTATATTCTATACGCTGATTGTTTTTGACTTTACGCAAACCGTCCAGCAAAATTTTCTCATTGGGCTTGATCCCCTCCGTCACAACATACAAATGCGGCAACTCCACTCCAATGGTAACCTGACGCGTCTTCACCACATGGTCCTCTACCACATAAACATATTTCTTATCCAGAATTTCAAAGGTGGCCTTTTGTGGTATGATCAATGAATGCTTCAGATTGACCGGCATTAGAATACTCCCGGTTTCACCATGACGCAATATGCCTTGCCCATTCTGAAAGGTTGCACGAAATGCAATATTCCCGGTCTCATTGTTAAAATCGGCTTCTATGGTTTCAACCTTGCCTTCCTGATTGAATAATTGATTATTCGCCATTTTCAAATTCACGGTCAACAGACTGTCCCCTCTCGAATGCGTAATATAATCGAGATATTCCGCCTCAGGCACGTTGAAATAGGCCCATACTTTTCGATTGTCCGAAAGTGTGGTCAATAATTCTCCTTCGTCTATTAAACTTCCCAAACGCACCAAAAATCTTCCCATGATACCATCAAACGGAGCCCGTATTTCGGTAAACCCTAAATGCGCCTGTGCCAAACTTAACTCGGCCTTGGCCTTGTTGAAACGGGCTTTCGCTAAAGACAATTCATTCTTGGAAACAATATTACTGTCGTATAAATTCTTGGTATTCTGATATTCTAATTCAGTAAAATTAGCCTCAGCTTCCGCCTTGTGCATCTCCGCCTGATAAATAACCGGCATGATCTTAAACATCAACTGACCCTTCTTCACAAATTGCCCCTCATCTACATAGATGTTCTGAATATATCCCCTCTCCTGAGAGCGAAGTTCGATATGACTGATAGAGTGTATCTGGCAGACATATTCTTTATAATACATCGTATCTTTTTCCATCGGCGTCGTCACCTTAAAGGTCGATGCCTCTTCATGCTTTTCAAGTTTGTTTCCGCAGCTCGCAGTAAACAACATACCGGCGATTCCGGCAATGGTAATTAACCTCGTCATGTTTGTATTGATTTTAAATAATTAGATGAATGATCACGCTACACCTCAGAGACAAGGCGAGACAATGGAATGAACTTCGAGGGCACTTCGGCCTGCATCGAATTCATATAAGGATGAATGATTAAGACAGGAAAAACTTCCAGCGATGGTACAGGACCACCAATGAGACCGATGAAGTATGGACTTCAATTGGCTCCTTGAGCTTGGGTCTGTGCTCAGCAATAACGGTATAGACGCCTAACCAAAACGGCAATGAAGAATGATGTGCAACCAGGTCACTTGCATCATGTTCGGTTTCATCCGAATCGACCGGTTCGACTTCTGAAATGCCACTGCATAAATCGTCCGGTAAATGAAAAGGAGAAATAGACTCAAGCACCAATCCTTTGTCCTGCGACTCGACCTGGGACCACGGCATACCAAATAGGGAATGCTCCGTATGATGAAGGGCTTGCGCCTTTCCAAAAATAAAAAAGCTAAGAATCAGTAAGATGAATCCGCCCTGCATCCACTTCAACGGCGTGGACTGAAAAGGCTTTTTGAAAATAATATGTCTTCCGGTGAAGTTCATCTATCAGTGGCAAAAATACAGATCGAAACATAACCTGAAAATAAATATACTTTATGAAATGTTATTGTCTCAATACACCTTCAAATCTCCAATTAGAAATTACTCTCCCTCGCTGGACTGCGCCTGATAAAGTTTTAGCAGTTTTTGAGTCCAACGAATCGCACTGTCATTGCGAGAAGGCACGACCGTTTTAAGAACGTCATTGCGAGGAGGCACGACCATTATTAGACCGTCATTGCGAGGAGGCACGACCGTTTTAAGACCGTCATTGCGAGGAGGCACGACCATTTTCAGAACGTCATTGCGAGGAGGCACGACGAAGCAATCTCATGCTACGAAGCACCCTTTTCACCCCATGAGATTGTCCTGCACGTGCGGGATTATCTCGTCATGACATAAAACTTTATAGCGCGCTTTTTCTTTGTTACTTTCGTCCCCGCGGTCTCTCGCTTCTAGGGGCGAGCGCAGCCTCGCTTCCTGGAAGACCCTGCGGTTGATAAGAAAGCTCAATACACCTCCAAATCTCCAATTAGAAATTACTCTCCTTAGAAGGACTGCGCCTGATAAAGTTTTAGCAGTTTTTGAGTTGAACGCAGCTTAGCAAGAAAAACTGTTTGACGACGAAGGAGGAGTTTTTTTTCTTGCAGCGGAGTGAGACGTAAAAAACAATAAAACTTTATAGCGCGCTTTTTCTTTGTTACTTTCTTTTACTAAAAAAGAAAGTAAAGAAAGCCCAAGGCATCCCCGCATGAACAATCAGAAAACACCCACCCTCGCAGGCCTACACCCCTGCCACCGAACTCCCGCACTATAAATCGATGACCGCATTCTCCCTCGCAGGACTGCGCCTGATAAAGTTTTAGCAGTTTTTGAGTCCAACGAATCGCACCGTCATTGCGAGTAGGCACGACCATTTTAAGAACGTCATTGCGAGGAGGCACGACGAAGCAATCCCATGCTACGAAGCACCCTTTTCACCCCATGAGATTGCTTCGTACCCAACCATTGACATAAAACTTTATAGCGCGCTTTTTCTTTGTTACTCTCGTCCCCGCGGTCTCTCGCTCTAAAGGACCCTGCGGTTCATGAATACCCTACCCTAAATTAATTGAGCCATCACCTCAGTCTTTTTGTTTTTCGATACCGGTATGATCGCACCATCCTGTAGAATGAGTGAAATCCCTTCTTTTCTGGAAATGCGTTGTACATATTCTTTATTGACCAAATAGGACGGATGTGTCCTGATAAATCCGTAGGAAGTTAGAAGCCCTTCATAGTATCGGATTGAACGTGTCACTATTTGCTTCTGTCCATACTGTAAATAAAAAGTTGTGTAAGAGTTGGATGAAATACAGTACATAATATCACAAATTCGAACCCGATAAGTTTCAGAAGTCGTTGTGAGTGCAATTTTATGAGTGGCCAGATCATTCATTCCTTGCAAAGTCTTTCTTAGATTTTTCTATGAGCGATGAGCTTTACTTGGCGGCATTTGCAGAATGCCTGTCGTTATTAGATGTGCCTCCGTCCATCATTGCATTTGTCCAACGGGTTTGGTTTGGTTGTCTGCGAGCTTCTGTTTGATATATGCTTTCAACTCTTCAAAAGTCATATTTTGAGTTTCAGAACTGATTTTATCCCTGATATCTCTCATCATTTTTACAGCATCAAACTGTTTTTCTTTTTTAGTCGTTTACATAATTTACTAAATCTTTTGGGCTTCTTATTTCAATCATCTAATATCCAAGTCGCAAATTCACAGAATTATTGCCCATGTCTCGGCCGAGTCTCACGCCTCGTGGACTCGGCGGATTTTTTAATATACTCTACATCATTTTCCATATTTCGTTTTTATCATAACCATATATCCTCTTTCTTGAACAACTATTCCACCACCACCTTCCTCACCCAAGTTTCGCCCGCCTGAGGCGAGCAAAGCCTCGCCTTCAGGAAGTACACCCCTGCTCCCAATCCCCTCACATCCACTTCCGCCCTAAGCGTTCCTCTCTTCACCACTTGACTCAACACCTTCTGCCCCAATAAGGTATACACTTCCAATTCCAAATCGCGCTTTTGAAACATTGAGCATTCAACATTAAACATTCCTAATGCCGAAGGATTTGGGAAAATGGTTACGCGCTCATTCTCCTTCTCGCCCTCATCAAACCCTACGCCATTGCAGTTGATTGTGGTGTCTTTGCCGAGGGCGTAGTTTGGCATGTTGGGTGGATTTTCTGGGCCCCATTGAGGAAAACGAAAACAACGAGGACAAAAATTACACCCAGCTCCTTTTACATCAGGGCTTTCAATTTTGCTCATTTGTTTACTTGTTCCATTCCAGTTTGCAATGTATGCTTTATCATCAGGCCCTAAGTATATATTGCCATAGCCTTGAAATGCTTGCGCAGATGTATCTAGATTTGCAACATGATACCATGCTGTATTTGTATCAGGATCGAGAAGATCGAATTGATAGATGTTATAATACTTAGATATATACAGAAATTGACCATTGGGTGAAAAACAAATACCTGAAGGTTCTGTATCAAGATCTGGTCCAGTGGGTAGTTTAATATGATCCGGAATTTTATAAAATTTAGAATTTGTTAATTCACCAGAACATCGATCAAAATCAGCGATAAAAATAAAATCCGATGCTTGAACTACACTTGCAAACTGGGTGCCCAATTGATTGAACATACATTGACCTGCAATATCCGGTATCCCAATTTGTGGATTCATAAACACTTGGCTTCCCATATTATAAACACTATCTTTTGTCACAATGAATTTATAAATAGTATTCACACTTCTAGCTGGCTTTAATAACCACCAGTTTATTCCATCTGCGTGCCTGCATGCCATCATTTGCGACTTACTTAAATTGGCTTGTTGTAGCAAAGGCATTGCCTTTTTTATCACTCGACCGTTAGAGCCTAGTTTCATATCCACCTTATGGCAAAGCAGTAAATCAAAGTAGGCATTGCCTCCAGGCCCCCAACTAGAGATAAACTCGAGGTCACTTGCTGTGGGTGTGAGAATATAGTATATGTCATCAGAGAAAGGAAGTATTAATGAAGATTGAGAAAACCCACTAAACCCATCGTATAAATCGTAAATCATGGGTGGAACTAAAGAATCCCCATTTTCAATATGCGCTCCCAACGTATCATAAATTTGATAACCGTTACATAAAATCTTCAAGTAACCATTTGAATCTGAAATGCACGAACTCCCATGAATAAAATAGTAATTATATGTTGTATTAAAATATGAGATTTCGGGAACTTGATTTTCGAATTTCACTTTATAGGATATTCCCGCTCCGAGAATCCAATTCTTCGATAAATTCTTTTGAGAAAATATATTTCCGTAAAGGCACAAAAACATGCCGAGTAAATACAAGCGTAGCATAATAATTATTTAAAAATTGTAATTTTTCCGGCGTAAACTTTATAGGCACCATTAATATTGTATGTGTATATCCCTGCTTTCAAATCATTAGTTGAAAATGTTATACTTTGATTTTCATTCTTCAGAAGAATGGATTTAACCTTTCGGCCTAAAACATCATATAATGAAATTGTAGCATCCTTATCGCTATTAAAGTCGTAATCTATTGTTATATAATCCTTTGCCGGATTAGGATACAGAGAATACTCTTCGCCATTACTCAAGGTATTATTAAAAAGATTTTGAGAGAGAGCGTTTGTCCCTAATGTGTTTTGAAAGTAAAGCAAACTATCATATACACCAATTCCATTTTTATTATTCATTTGAGAACTACAAAGGCTATAGTCTTCATATTTATAAGCAGGTTCATAATAAGTATACAAAATTCTAGCTTTATATACGGCAAAGCCCTCTAACAAAGGGCAACTTTTGGCGAGTGCCTCTAATTCGTCTATTTCAATTTCGTTTAAGCTATCACGTCCATATCGAATAACTTTAAATTGAATTTCATTTATCCAGCGTTCATTTAATTCGTAAGTATTCACACTCGAAATATTCTGATTTTGATTTTCAGCATTTAATAGCCGATTTTGAAAAACCATACTGTCAGCCAAAGCAATGGAATCTGTAAGTGTATTAATCATTAATTCGCTCTCGTATATTGCTCCTAATGCTTCCTGTTGACGTTGGATATAAAAGCTATTCAAAATAGAATTATTTGCGCGCATATTACTATCTACATCCAATTCAGCATACAATCGTCGTTCGGCCATATATTGACTCACTTCAGGAGCGACTAAATATTGTATAGAATTGTTTGCTATACCAATAGCTGAAGTTTCATTTGAAACGTCCAGTATATGCTCTTCATTTCCAGCATCACTGGCACATTCAGCTAATCCACAATAATACTGTGTAGTACCTCCAGGAATTATATTGTATGCAAAACCGAGATTACTACCGCTATTAATATTCTCTGTAGTGTATAAGTAATAGGGAAGAGAGGAACTCCCGGAATTATTATACCGATACATATTATTATTTCCAGAATTATTATAGCTGCCTAAAAATCTATTAAATTTATCTGCACTTGTAGATCCAATATTTCCGAAAGTGCCTTCAGTAAGCGAAATCCCAGGCATAAACAGCATACCGTAAATATGATTTAAGAACGTATTGCCCCTCACATTATCCGTTGGGGTACTACAATCACCCATGGTCATCATTCCCATCCAGGTATAATTTGCAAAATTGCAATCAAAGAAATTATGTGTACTTTCAAATGTTTGAAACCCAATGGAATGCCGAGCGTTAAATGCACTATTATTTAATCCATTGATAATATTACAACTATTGATACTACCCTTAGTTACCCAAGAATGTATACCCATAAGGTAATCAGTATTACTGTTCGTTGCATCGGTTGTTTTAAAAGTTATTGTATTATTTTTATTCATGAGGGCTGCTCCTGTAAGTGCATTAAAAATCCCGGTACCTGCTATGCTATTTACTGCAATTTCATTATTGTTGACAAGTACTAAACCATTATGTTTATTATCATTGAATTGAACATCAATACCAATGGGCCACATGGGTTTTCCTTGGTCATTTAAAATTGGGTCTAATTGGAGATCTATTCCGCCATGATCACCAATATTGTTTTGTATAATTGCTGTTCTTAAGTTTCCAATTAGTTGAATACCCCGGAATACATTTATAAAATCATTGTTTTCAATATAGTAGTTTTCGCCTAAATCATCGTTAAACATAATTCCAGCTTTACAATTTTCAATATCATAATGTGTCACACTTGCTGAAATATTAGAACCAACTATAGCCTTATCACAATTTATAAAATGTGTATTTAATTTTACAGCATCAATATTTATTAAGGTATTATATGTACTTGTTGCCGGAGTTGACCAAGTGAAAATGCCTGACCCTTTAGCTTCTATGTAAATATTATTTAACAGCTTATTGTCATTATAGGGGGCAAATGCACTATAATCAGCGCGAATGTCTTCAAAATTATTATTTAAAATATTCAAAACACCATCCGATTGATTCGAAGGCAATACCCCAATACCGCACTCAATATTTTTAAACATATTCCAAGAGCCTTCCAGCAATTCTCCTATCTCGATTTCAGCACATTCTCGGAGGTTTATCCCTATTCCGGCTTTGAGCATCGCCCCATGAGGATATAAAAGTGCATTGCCACTGGACGTGAATCTATTTTTAATCACTTTTCCCATATTTCCATTCAATCCACTCACATACCATACCGGTGTTTGACTAAAAACTAATGAGACATAGTTATCTATAAAATCATTGCCAATACAAGTAATCGCCGCACCATTTGATACCTGAATTCCATTTTCCATATCCTTTACCCACGAATTGGTAATGACTAAATGCTCGCTCGGATCATCGGCATAAATACCATCCCACATTTGATCACATCCGGCGCTTAATTTACAGGCCTTGAGTGATAAGGTTGAAGCATTCGTGATATCAATAAAACTGCCAGGGGTAAAATAAAAACGACAACCTACAAATTCGATTGATTGATCAATGGTCAAAACCCCATCGATAAAAAACGTTTTATTGAAAATGAGCGACTGCCACAAATTGCCCGATAATAGACCGGAAGATGTGGGATTTTCGAGTAATAAGATATTGGGTGCTTTTACAAGATCCTCACCGCCTGTACAATTGCAATGTGATGTAGAAGGTGTGCCTACGGACAGCAAATGAGTAGCAGTATTTGTCCCATCAGAAGCATTGACGGTATAATTACTCACCCCTAAACCTGTAAATGAACCGGTGGTATTGCTCTGGCTTCCCGGATTAAGTAGAAAGCTATAAGGACTAATAGTCGGGAGCAAGGGAAACTCATAGATGATCGCGCCGTCATTTACATTATTCGTTACGCCATCACAGGTTATATTCGTAACCGTTGGGGGCGGTAACAATAAATTGATTTGATTTCCACATACATCGGCTGAATTGCTGCATTGTGTGGCTAAGAAAACATTTGGTGTTGAATTCGTATAGGTCGCTAAGGTAAAATCGTTACAAAAAAAAGTATTGGGTAAATCCGAAATGCTTGTATAAGGCCAAGATATTAATGTATAAAAGTTTCCATTAAATGAATTACCGGAAAAGGATGTAACCCCTTCTGTGTGATTATAAACAAATCCCATGACCTGGCATGGTGCACTTCCACAAGGCCCTGTAGATTTCATGAGATTGCAATTAAACACTAAGTCCTTTACATTAGAATAAAATAGTTTTGCATAAGTTGTGTTAGGGCTTGATGATATCCAATTGGAATATTCTGAACAACTGACATCCCAAATATTTTCAGTCAATTCAGTTCCTTGTAAGGATATACCTTCATTCAAGGCATCTGCCATATAATTGACAATATGGACCATAATAAAAGCATCAGAATAGATTTGCTGCGGAAAATTAAGGGCAGAATATTTTGTGTAGATGCCTGATATTCCGAAATAATTGTATTTACATATTAATCTTCCATTTGCATATGTATAGGCATCTGTGGTTAAAAGCGAACAAAAACTTCCCGTACTTCGATTGCTTTGTACGGTTTGCAAATCCGTATTCCCTTCCATATGAATATTTCTGTCATAACCGTGCACTCGATTAAAACGCACCATGGGGCTATGATCAAATTGTGTAACAATAGCGCTTTGACCAAAATGGTTTGTCACATAAAGATCATTATAAACATAATTATATTCGCATACCGCATTGCGAAGAACATTGATATAGATGCCAGCGCCATAATTATCGAATGCGCCATTTGAGGCAGCAGTTGCATTAAATCCCCAAACATTCAAGATAATATTTTCGGCCACACGTGCTGTTTGATTATTTAATCGGTTAGGATAATCATCTAAAGCATTTCCATTTTGAATCCATATCCCATCTCCATAAATATTTTCAATCTGCAAATTGTCTATATCAAAATTTAAAAAATTATGCGCAAAGATGCCGATATACCCCAAATAATCCTCTAAAAAAGGATGTGTTACATTAGGATCATAATTTGGGTTAGTGGCCTTAAACTTGAGTCCCATGACATTGATATCTCTGTATACTTGTACCGCACTCGAATTTCCCTTGATGTATAACAAGCAAGGAGAATGCCCCCCTATCACCGTTGCATCATTTTGTGTATCCCAATAAATCTCAGGAAAAGGATCTGCAGTGGTAGGTAAGGTTAGAAAATCTGTACTGGCCGGATTATAATTACATGAGAGATTGGTCCTAGAAATATAAGGCTCAAATGCCGTAGGGGCGATACTGGTAGGGAATTGGACAGGATCATTATTAATGTCGGTTTCAGGCGTTTTGATTCCTATAATATTTATTTTTAGTGGTCTTGTTGCAGAAACGCCGGTAATCGTTGAAAGATTCAAATCTAATTCATTAATAATCATATACTGACGCATGGGAAATACGATCGTATAGTCGTTGTCATTGGGATTATTTTGAATGACCTTTTTGAAAAATGGAACAAACACGGTGTTGAAATAAGTCGATACTTCTACATTGCCTGAACTCCCATCAAACTCGGTTGCAGAAATTAATGTGCTCGAAAGATTGGTAGCCAAATATGCGGAAGAATTCGTGGAGGTAGTGTAAAATCGTACATCTAATACTATGCCCCAGTTTGTCATTTCTTTAGCTTTTAGCGTACATGACAAGAGAATGAGCAAGATACATATTACCCCCCCCCCTAATATGAGAGCGAGAATGAGAGTAAGAGCGGGAATGAGTGGAAAGAATAGATTGTAATCCGGTTTTCATAAGATTGTGAATTTGGTAGTATAAAGATATAGTAAATAATTTGCAAAAAATAACATGCTTGGCTTTCAATCATTCCATCAATCGTACAAAATCTCCACGGGGAACAATTTCTTCTACCCTATTTTAACAAAATGCGAGATTGAAAAAAGGCGCTCCTTTTAGTTCAACCATACTTTCCCTTAGGATAAGCCTCATCTGCACCCCGGCACGGGATTCAGGGCAGCAGGTGTTTTATAACATTTATCCTCTGATTTATGTAAAGGTCCCCGAAACAACTGATCAATCCACCGAATACGCCCTCGGGGGCATCATCACCACCCTCCAAATTTACCGATATGATCAAATGTTCACCCAACTAAACACTAAAAACTAAGCACTAAAAACTAACTCTTACGCATCAAAAAATAATAATTAAATACTTGTTAATGACTTCGAATCTTATCACGTGATAAGAAGCCTCAATTTCACCACCCCTACGTTTGTCCCATCAAATCACCGGATTTATTCCCCAACGTTTGAAAAGGATGAACACAAAAACAAATAAAATATCAGCTTATCGCTCACCGCTAGTTTCCCTTGCAGGAAGCTTCGGTCCCGTTCATCCAACATTCAGCCTTTTTTCTCCTTCCTTAAAACACCCTCAGAATCAAGCATTTAGCAATGAATCTTCATTCGGCCCGGCGAAAAAGGGCTTCGGCCTTGCTCTTCCACGATTCGCATTAACTCTTCCCCGATTCGCATCAGCTCTTCTCCGATTCGCATCAACTCTTCTCCGATTCGCATCAGCTCTTCTCCGATTCGCATTAACTCTTCTCCGATTCGCATTAACTCTTCCCCGATTCGCATCAACTCTTCCCCGGTTCGCATCAACTCTTCTCCGATTCGCATTAACTCTTCTCCGATTCGCATTAACTCTACGTTCGATGACGTTAATGCATCATCCTTCTAACACTTCTATGTGCTTCATCGGGACAAACCATCCTCCATGGTCCACGAAAGGAGTATATATTATATGATACATTACTCCGCATCCATTAAAAATCAATAAATATTTATTCTAATTGGATCCAAAAAAAATAGTAAGATCCAAAAATTAAAAAATTCTAATTCTTAATAACATTCTTAAAATAATATCAAATGAAAAATCAAAATTATAAATGCGCTCAATCCGAATTATACACCATCGCTCGCTTAGGCTGGAGCGCGTGTAAGGATAATATCGCCGCATTCACTTCCTTTAAGCCTAAATATACACTGGCCTTTGTCGCAGATAAAAATGAACAAATCAATGCGGCGCAACACATGCCTTCCGAACAACAACGAAACGCAGTGGCCGAAACCCTTCGCGTTTATCTCGCGGAAGCAGGCCGTGTTTGTCTCGACAATTTTCAGGCATTGAAACAGTATATCGTGGAAGCTTATCCCGAAGCTGTGCTGAAAGCTCAGTACGAAGAAGCCGGTCAGCTCTACTATACTGCAGCTATTAAAAACAATTGGGATTCGATTGATTCGCTCTCCGAACATGCCATCACTTATGTGGTTAAAAACACCACGCAATTGTCGGCCAACGATAACATGCCGCCCACCTTTCAAGCCAAACTCGAAACTGATCGTACCGCCTTCACCACTTTACACCAGGACTTTCTGAAAGCGGAAGAAGATGCGACCACCATGGCCGAGCAGAAAATCATCGCCAACAATCAGGTGTATAACGATCTCATGTTGATGTTTTCTGATGCTCACCGGATTTTCAAAAATCAGGAGGCCTTGCTGAAGAAATTCACCTTCTCCGATGTTCACTACCTCGTGTCCGGCGCCGGCACCGCAGGCATCCGTGGTACCGTCACCAGTGCGGTCAACAACAAACCCATCCCCTCCGTCACCATCACCATCGACGATAACGGCGGCACAGCAATCACCGATGATGCCGGGAAATATGAAATCAGTCCAATGGCTTCAGGTTCCTATGCGCTGATCGTGTCGGCTCCGGGTTACGAAACCCTTTACCTCGCGCACGAGGTCCTCACCGGCACCCTCTCCACCCGCAACATCACCTTAAATCCAAGCGCCGTGACGGTCTAATAAAGACGCACATAAAGACGCATGATCATGTGTCTCGTCTCCCGTCATCAACACCTAAGAGGTCGCCCCCGCGGCCTCTTTTTTTATCATCACCCTTCCGTGCAATCCCCTAATCTGTGATCCATAATGGCCTGCCCCCGAATAAGCCGGGCCAAAAAGAATTCACAGAATGAAACAAACATCCCCCTTCCGTGCAATCCCCTAATCTGTGATCCATAATGACCAGCCCCCCGAATAAGTCGGGCCAAAAAGAATTCACTGAATAAATCAATCATCACCCTTCCGTGTCATCCCCTAATCTGTGATCCATAATGGCCTGCCCTCCGAATAAGTCGGACCAATTAAAATGCACAGAATTTTATAATTCTCAGATTGCAGTACTCCACACAAATTTGTGTGAACACCACATTAAACATTCACCATTCATCATTCAAAATTCCCCATTAAAACCATCCCGTCTTCTTCCTTCTCGTGGTGCCGCCTAGTCCAAGCACACCCAATAATGTACGTGTGATAATACTAGCTGCGGTACGCCCCACTTGTTTGGTCACCGGATTACTGAGAATGGTATCCAGTGTGCTCTTTTCTTTTTTGCCGGATGTTTTTTCTTCTTCCTCTTCTTCACCTGCCGCTTCTTTGATTTTGGCCGTGAGTAATTCATAAGCACTCTCATTGTCGACCACTTGATTATACTTAGCAGCTATTGCAGAATTAGCGATAATTGCTCCAATCTCAGTACTAGTCAACACATCCATGCGCGACTTCGGCGGACAAAGCATGGTATGTACCAATGGCGTCGGTATCCCTTTTTCATTCAGTAAAGTGACGATGGCTTCTCCTATCCCTAATTGAGTAATCAAATCTTCAGTCTTGTAAAATTCCGTCTCCGGATAATTCTCCGCAACCTTCTTAATGTCTTGCCTGTCCTTGGCTGTAAAGGCCCTCAACGCATGTTGTATTTTCATCCCCAATTGCCCGAGTACTGATTGTGGTATATCATTAGGATTTTGTGTAATGAAGAATATCCCAACGCCTTTTGATCGTATGAGTTTGATTACTGTCTCCAGTTGTTGCAACAAAGCTTCTGTGGCATCCTGAAAAATAAGATGCGCTTCATCGAGGAAGAGTACCAATTTAGGCTTGTCTACATCACCGGCTTCGGGTAAGCTGCCGTAAAGCTCAGCCAACAATTGTAGCATGAAGGTCGAGAATAGTTTAGGCCGGTCCTGCAAATCGGTGACGCGCACAATCGAGATCATCCCTCTTCCATCATCACTGATACGCATGAGATCATCCACTTCAAAGGACTTTTCGCCAAAGAACACATCGGCTTTTTGTTGTTGCAATTCGATAATCTTGCGCAAGATGGTTCCGGTCGACTGACTCGATATATTTCCATACGCTTCTTTCACCTGCTCCTTTCCTTCATTGTTCATATACTGCAACACCTTCACCAAATCCTTCAGGTCCAGCAAGGGCAATTCGTGATCATCGCAAAATTTGAAGATCATCGAAACGATCCCTTCTTGCGTATCATTCAGTCCGAGGATTTTAGACAAGAGCACAGGCCCGAATTCCGACACCGTCGCCCGTAGCCTTGTTCCCGGCTCATCGCTCAGGGTGAGAAATTCAATAGGGTAAGCCGCAGGTTTATAGTCAACGCCGATATGGGAACAGCGTTCTGTAATTTTATCATTGAGGGTTCCGGCCGCACCGATACCGCTCAAGTCACCTTTAATGTCCATCATCATCACCGGCACCGAAGCATCACTCAATCCTTCCGCCAATAATTGTAAGGTTTTGGTTTTCCCCGTTCCGGTGGCCCCTGCTATCAGTCCATGACGATTCATGGTTTTTAAAGGCAACTTCACTCGTGTATCGGCCTGAGGCGCAGCATCGAGCATGGCCGCGCCCAATAAAATACTCTCTCCTTTGAAGGTATAGGCCTGATTGATGGATTCTTGAAATGACATGGAAAATTATTTTATGCACGGTGAAATTACATTTTTTGTGAACGCTACAAGAAAGTCTTACTATATTTATCTGAAATTATCCGGCATGGAATCTACTACTTTGATCAAAACCATTGGCGACAAGATTCGCAAGCTGAAGGAACGTTCACAGCGTCTGGAAAAGGAGAATGCCGAACTGCAACAATCGGTATTCGGCTACCTGGCAAAGATTGATGCCTTACAAAAAGAATTGGACCTGTTAAAAAAACAATCCAATACCCGATTCCTGGGTGAAACCCTGACCGGGGATAAGAAAAAATTGCAAAAGGAATTGGATCAGTATATCCATTTGATCGACAAATGCATTGCAGCCATCAAAGTCGGCAAAGATGGGTGATTATCGGCCTATTTTCTGAAATTTCATCCGGTACACCATCAAACGAAAAATAGAAAAATGTAGTCTATAGGACTGAACGCTTTTGTATATTTACCCGGCAAATCTTTTCTATGGCTCGAATTAAACTTCTTTTCTCTTTATTGTTCATTTTTGGTGCGACAGCCCTGCAAGCGCAAAACATTTCCGGCATCATTAATTACTATGCAACCGTATCGGCCATTAACCAAAATATCTTAACGGTTAATTCAACCAACGGCTTCCCGGTAGGGACGAAAGTGATCGTCATAAAAATGAAAGGAGCCCAAATCAACCAAACCAACACTGCAGCCTACGGCGATACCATCACCATGGACGAAGCCGGTAAATATATTTTCTCCACGGTGATCGCGGTTACCCCTACAACGATGACGCTCAGCCCGTTTTGCAATATTTTCAACAACACCCAATATCTGCAAGTTGTTTCTATCCCTGTTTACAATAATGCAACCGTCACTGCCCCACTCACTTGTCAGCCCTGGAATGGATCTACCGGTGGCGTTCTCATTCTCGAAAGCAATACCCTCACCCTCAATGCCAATATCGATGCCAGTCAGTTAGGTTACCGCGGTGGCGATGTGTGGGGATCAACCTTCTCCTGCAATTCATCTACTTATTATGCCGCACAGGTCGCATTTGGCCCTGAAGGCAAGAAGGGTGAAGGCGTCGCCGATTATATTGTAGGTCAGGAATGTGGTCGTGCAAAATTGGCTAACGGTGGTGGTGGTGCCTTTTCCGGCAATACGGGTGCCGGTGGCGGTGGAAACGGAGGAAAAGGTGGCGACGGCGGTTTCGAATACAATGGCTGCGGCACAGTGAATATATTCAGTTATGGTGGATTAGGCATTAATCATAAAAACTCGGCTATCCTGATGGGTGGCGGAGGTGGTGCCCCACAAACCGATAACGGTCAAACGGTCTATAATGGTGGCAATGGTGGCGCGATTGTATACCTGAAAGCAAATCAAATCATCGGAAACGGCTTTCAAATCAATTCCAACGGACAATCAACCCCTCAAATTAATGATGAAGGCGCTCCGGCAGGTGGTGCAGGCGGCAGCATCTATTTGGAATGTCCGCTATTTGCCGGGCCACTCACCTTTAATGCCAATGGTGGGAACGGGAGCTCTAATTTCAATACCATTTTTACCACCAATTGCCAAGGGCCCGGAGGCGGCGGCGGCGGCGGATTAGTATGGTTCTCTACTGCAGCTACCCCCGCAGGTGTTACCGTGAATACAGTGGGCGGTGCTTCCGGTATGATTTTAAATCCTGTGAGTACTTGTTACAATACTTCTTATAACGCTCAGCCCGGCGATCCTGGTGTAACAAAATATAACTTTGTGCCCATCCCGCCTTCAAATCCTCCGGTAGTAGATCTTGGGCCTGATACCACCATTTGTGCTGGAACCAGTATCACTCTGGATGCCGGATCTAACTTTCAAACTTATTTGTGGGAAGACAATAGTACCGGTCAAACGCATACAATCTCCTCTCCGGGAACCTATTCCGTGGTGATTACCAATCAGGCCGGTTGTACCGGTACCGATACCATAGTCGTGACTTTAGACAATTCAGTCAATGCCGGATTTACAGCTTCCATTCATTTAGGCTGCGAAAATGATACGGTAGTCTTTACCAATACTTCTACCGGATCAACGCAATATGTATGGCAGTTCGGCGACAATGTAGGCTCCACCTCCACCGACCCAACCCATGTATATACCAGTCAGGGTATCTATACAGTAACCCTCATTGCTTCTAATCCCCCTTGCCACGATACGATTCAAATGACCATCGATTTAAATCACCCTATCGCAGCGAACTTTGCAGTCAGCAGTGATTCCGTTTGTTTGGGCGATAATATAGTTGCATCGAGTGTTTCTACTCCTCTCCTCTATTTAAATCATAGTTGGGATTGGGGCGATGGTACCATCACCAATACCAACCCAAGCGGACATATCTATAGCGCTCCGGGTGTATACACAATTATGCTGACCATCACTGACACTTTGGGCTGTACCGATACTTCAAGTCTTCAAGTCTATGTTGAAGCACAACCTTCTGCCAGTTTTACCATAGAAGACGATCAGGTCTGCCTGGGAGAACCGGTATTCCTGCATGAACTCGTCAGCAATGTGAGTGGGTTCGCATGGGACTATGGCGATAATAGTTTAGATACCAATCGGAGCAATCCGGTGCATACGTACAGCAATGCGGGCAACTATACCATTACCCTTACCCCATTTGGCATCAATCTGATTTGCCCTCCAAGTAATGGCTCGGTCTCCTTACCGGTAACGGTTCTTGAATATCCGCGCGTCAATCTTGGGCCGGACACCATGATATGCCCCGGTGTCACCGGTGCTATATTCATTACGAATACATTCAATGGATCAGCCTTGTATGAATGGAGCACGGGCGAAACCAGCAATGGCATTAGTATTACCCAGCCCGGACACTATTGGGTGAAGGCCAGTAACGGCGATTGTATCACCGTCGATAGTATCTGGGTCAAACGCGATTGTTATATCAATGTTCCTAATAGTTTTTCTCCGAATGGTGATGGCTTGAATGATTATTTTATTCCGCGCGAATTACTGTCCAGCGGGGTGAAAACATTCAGCATGTCCATCTTCAATCGTTGGGGTGAAAAAATATTTACCACTTCTGCCATTGATGGGCGCGGATGGGATGGAAAATACAATGGTGTGCTTCAACCTATGGGTGTTTACGTCTATACCATGGAAGTGGAATTCATCAACAATACCCGAAAAAATTTCAGCGGAAATGTGACATTAGTCAGGTAAGCATTCCTTGTACACATCCTTCAGTTTTCATTACCTTTGAGGGTATAAATATTTTTTTATGGCAGCAATTACCGGGGTCCAAAGGATAGACTATATCAACATTGGACTGATTATTTTTTCATGCATACTGGCCTTCATTATGCCATTTGAATTGTTCCTATTTGCTTATGGTGTTCTCGGTCCGTTACATTACCTCACAGAAATCTCCTGGCTTCATGATAAAAATTATTATTCTACAGATAAACGAGATGTGATATTACTGATTGTCATCTCATTGGTTTTGACGGTAGTGACCATGCGTAACTACTTAGGCTTACAGGATCTGGATGTAGACCATGTGTATATCAACCGCATCATCTTTATTGCATTTGCCAGTTCCCTCTTTTTTGCTTTTATTAAAAATAATAAAATCAAAATCATTGGTGTCGTCATTACCATCTTATTGTCAGCCATCTCCGACAGGCTGCTTTTGGTGTTTTCCGTATTCCTCCCAACCTTGATACATGTATTTTTATTTACCTGGTTGTTTATGTTTTATGGTGCATTGAAAAACAGATCCAAACCCGGTTATATCTCTGTCGCTCTGCATCTGATCGTTCCATTTATCCTTTTCTTTGCCTTCCCGAATAATCCATTTATACCGGTCACAGAATATGGCAAAACTGCCTATCACGAATTCCAGGCATTAAACTCCATCATCATCGGATTAATGAATACCAGTCATGCCGGAGATGGAGATATGGTGCAACAGGTCTTCCACTCTCAAACCGGTATTGCCATCATGCGATTTATCGCTTTTGCCTATACCTATCACTACCTCAACTGGTTTTCAAAAACCAAGGTGATTCGTTGGCATGATATTCCAAAATCTAGATCCATTTTGATAGTTATTCTTTGGATCATTTCTATTGTGTTGTACGCGGTAGATTATTCCTTAGGTTTTAAATGGTTGTTCCTTTTGAGTTTTATGCATGTAATGGTTGAATTTCCACTGAATTACATTTCCTTTGTAGGTATCTTCCGTGAGCTAACCGGCAAGGGAATGAAGCACAGTGTGAATTGATATATTCTTGTATGAACATAAAGAAACTTGTTTTAATCCTGCTCCTGTTAGGGTGCATTACGAATTTGCAGGCTCAATACTACAATCCGGCCTTCGGATTGAATGGCGCCCCGCTAAAAACAGCACTCCATAATATTATCAATGGTCATAGTGCAATGCCCTGGCCACTCTGGAGTTATTTCAATAGTACCGACATGAAACCCAATGGACAGGTTTGGGACATTTATTCTGATGTACCGGGTGGCACACCACCTTATGTTTTTCAGTTCGTAACCAATCAATGCGGAACCTATTCTCAAGAAAGTGACTGTTTCAATCATGAGCATAGTTTCCCCAGTACTTTCTTCAATGATATGCCTCCGATGCGTACCGACTTACACCATGTTTTCCCGACCGATGGATATGTCAATAATAAACGAAGTAACTATCCTTACGGGAAAGTAACGGGTTCAGTAAACTATACGGCGCAGAATGGCGGCAAGTTAGGATTTTCGAATACCTATACCGGCTATACCGATAAAGTATTTGAACCCATCGATTCATTTAAAGGAGATGTGGCCAGGGCCTATTTTTACATGAGTACTCGTTACGAAAACGAAGATGCCAGTTTTACCAATTGGACCATGGCGGTGGGTGCCCTGCTGACTCAAGATGCCGTTACCCTTTTAATGGATTGGCACCATAAAGATCCGGTTAGCCAAAAAGAAGTGGACCGTAATCAAGCCATATATACCATACAGGGAAATCGAAATCCATTTATAGATTATCCCATCTTTGCAGACTGCATTTGGGGTACTGCCGATTGTTCGGCATTATCAACCGGCAACCTTGAAAAACAAATGCAAGTTCAGGTCTACCCCAACCCGGCTTCTGATATGATTCAGCTTGTATTGCCATCCACACAAATAAAAATTCTTCAAATTTCTATTTATAATATTTGGGGACAATGTATGTACCGCGCCGATCAATACACAACGGGAATAAACATTAGCCTTTGGCCACCTGCAATGTATAACATGGTGATTCAATCCAACCTTGGTTCGATGAGCCATTCATTTATTAAATCCTAAATTTTAATGATTCAGCTGCCTCATTTGCATCAACAACTGGAAACATCCGGCGCTCGTTTGGTTGCAGTTTCAAAAACAAAATCGGTTGAAGAAATTTTGGAGCTTTACCATCAGGGACAACGAATCTTTGGTGAAAACAAAGTGCAGGAATTATGCGATAAATTTCAAGCACTTCCTAAAGATATAGAATGGCATCTGATTGGGCATCTGCAAACCAACAAGGTTAAATACATAGCTCCCTTTGTTCACTTAATTCACTCAGTAGATAGTTTAAAACTTCTTTTCGAAATCGACAAACAAGCTGAAAAATGTGAAAGGGTCATTCCTGTACTGCTTCAAATTCACATTGCAGCCGAAGACACAAAATTTGGTTTAGACCGGACCGAACTCGTTGAAGTTTTGGAATACTACTGCAGTCCGTCATCACCGCTTCAGCACGTTCAAATATGCGGACTGATGGGCATGGCAACAAATACTGAGGACGAACAACAAATACACCGGGAATTTGAAACCCTGCGAGAACTGTTTCAATTTGTAAAATCATCTTATCTGATTCATCGTAACGATTTCAAAGAGCTGTCCATGGGCATGAGCGGCGATTATCAGATTGCCCTGCAGCACGGATCCACATTAGTGAGAATCGGCAGTTTGCTATTTGGCAGCCGCAGCTAATTTTGCTTGATGCCAAAGAATGATTTACCTTAGATTTTCACATGGTCCTGCCTTTTTATAAAAAACTACTCAGTTACTTTATTCCCGTTCAATTACAAACCCTAAGCGGAGATAAGCATCCTCGCTTAAAGGTTCAGTTATACATGAACCATATTATGTTATCGACTCCGGATGCCATCTATTCTTTCGGTACTTTATACAGTCCTTTTCGAATCACATTTGCAGCCATTAAAGATAGCCTTCCTAATGTCAAACAATTTTTACTTTTAGGCACCGGCATGGGAAGCGCCCTTCAAATTCTTCAAAAAGAATATCAGTGCTATCCAAAAAGTATCTTAGTAGATCACGATGCCACCATTTTGTCCTTAAGCATGCAATATATGAATTTGAACAGCCGTCAAAATGTTCAGTGGCTGAATAGTGACGCGCGTCTTTATATTGAAACCTGTGACGAATATTTCGATCTGATAGGCGTTGATATATTTGTTGACATGGACATTCCTTATTATTATCGAACAGAGGATTTCTACAGAAGCTGCAGAATGAAATTAAACGAAAAGGGTATCTGCATATTCAATACCATTCCAATCAATCCCGGCGAAGCAGAAGAAACACATCAAAAACTACGAAGGGTATTTAGCAAAGTAGACGCTATGACGCAAAACCGAAATGTATTTTACCTCTGCATGCACTAGTGTATCTGCAAGATGGTTCGCTTCTTATTCTTTGCCTTCATCTTATCAGGAATATTTGAAAGCACACTTTCCGTAAAGGCGATAGCCATTTTATTTTTAGTAAAATATTTATTGGTCACCAGACTGATCTCACGAACGGGCTGAGGGTCTTTAAAATATCTTACCTGATCCATTAATCCTTCCGGAAATTCACTTAAAGACAATTCCGGTAAAATGGTAAATCCGCCGTTGATATCCACCATACGGACTAATGACAACAAAGACCCTGAATTGTAATTGAATGTATTTCTGGCACCTACAAATTTTTGTTTACCGCATAAATTAATAATTTGAAAACGCATACAATGCTCATCTCCTAAGGACCAAATTTCATCTGGATTCAGGTCCTCCGGAGATATCTCTTTTTTTGATAATAATTTGTGGTCCTTGGCTGCATAAACTACATAGGGCTCATGATACAATACACTTTCCTTCAATGACTTTTCAAAAAGTGGCGTGCTCAGAATACCAAAATCGATATCACCTTCCTTTAGTTTTTGTACAATCTGTGTTGTTGTTAGTTCAGAGATCGTTATATCTAAATTGGGAAATTTTTTTACAAATGATTTCAAAGTACGGGGCACAATACAGGGAGCCACTGTAGGGATTATACCTATATTTAGACTTCCGATAAGATCATCTTTTTGTGCACTGATCAGTTCATCAATTTTATTTCGCTCAAACAAAACTTTTTTTGCCTGCTCAATAATTTTTTTACCCATATCCGTAGCAATAATTGGATGATGATTCCTGTCGAATATCTTCATTCCGAGTTCCTCTTCCAATTTTTGGATTTGCATGCTTAAAGTGGGTTGAGTTACAAAGCACTTTTCCGCAGCTGTAACAAAACTTCCATTCTTTTCTACGGCTACGATGTATTCTATTTGGGTTAATGTCATAATATTGTGGGTCTTGAGCTCAAATATACAATCCGGTCTCTGCAAACGATACACCAAACTATAAATTTTACCAATGGAAAACAATATATATAATCAATTAAAATTATTGATCGGAAAACCATTCAAGCATTCTGAATCGATGGCGGGCCGTTGGTTAGAATATACCCTATTATCTGTCGAACCGGGCGAACTCGAGGCCACCTTGGTGGTCAGAAAGGAGATGACCAACCCCAACCATATGTTACATGGTGGCATGATTGCCATGATATCCGATGAGCTATGCGGACTCGCTTTTTACAGTTTGGGGTATACGCACTACTATACAACAGTCAATTTAAGTGTAGATTATCTGTACAGCGCTCCGGAAGGAAGCACCATACGTGCAAAAGCCAGTGTAATGCGCAGCGGAAAGAAAATTGCAAATATTGAGTGTTATATTTACGACGCTGATAACCGTATAATATCTCATGCAAAATCAAATTTAGTGAATACGGAAAAGGAAGCTTTCGGACTTAGTGTCGAAAAATCTTAACCGGAATTAATATTTTATGCTGAACAATAAAAAGATTGTCATTGTATTACCTGCTTATAATGCAGCCAAAACCCTAAAAAAGACCTATGATGAAATCCCATTTGACATAGTAGATGAAGTCATTTTAGTTGACGATCGAAGTAAAGACGAAACAGTTGAGGTAGCCCGGAGTATTGGCATACGCCATATCATTGTGCATGATGTCAATAAAGGGTATGGTGGCAACCAAAAATCTTGTTATAATAAAGCCCTTGAATTAAATGCAGATATCGTTGTTATGCTCCATCCCGATTACCAATATACTCCATTATTGATCCCGTCAATGTGTCATATCATTGCGAATGGACTATATCCGGTTGTATTGGGCTCACGTATTTTGGGTAAAGGTGCTTTAAACGGAGGTATGCCCTATTATAAATATATTTTCAATCGGCTATTGACCTTGACCGAAAATATCCTGATACACCAAAAACTTAGTGAATATCATACCGGTTATCGCGCTTTTTCTAAAGAGGTTCTCCAAAATATAAATTATAATGCCAATAACGATGATTTCGTTTTTGACAACGAAATGTTGTCTCAAATATTTATGAAAGGTTATGAAATTGCTGAAATCACCTGTCCAACAAAGTATTTTGAAGAGGCTTCGAGTATTAACTTCAGCAGAAGTATGAAATATGGCTTAGGTGTATTAAGGGTATCATTTAGACATCGTCTCCATCAATGGGGAATTATCAAGAGTAAACTGTATGAATAATGGTTAAATGCCTATACTGGAGTGCTTAAAGTTGAATACTCAGTGCATTTCATAAAGAGATAGTAAGGAACAATTTGAAATTGAAATTCATCCATAACCATATCCATCTCACATCTAAGAATCGCTTAAACCAAAACAAAAACGCCCGAAAATTTTCGGGCGTTTTAATGTGATTATGAGATAAGGTTTAGTAAACCCAAAGATCATGTTCTTTGTTGAAGATTTTCTCACGAAGCGCTTCAGATTCGTTTAAACGATCGATACCTTGTTTGTAGTTCTTGATATCATCCTGTAAAGGATTGTTGATCGTTGACTTGATAATGTAACTAGAGAATACACGCTTTTCAAAGAAATCGTCCCAAGTAATACGATATACATCATTCTCTGGATTATAGACTTCGAAACGAGCATTGGTAGGACGTACATCAGGATAATACAACCAGAACATAGGTAAAGACAGACGATAAGAACCATCTTCATTGTAACGGTCGATATAAGGCGCCAAGCCGATAATGCGAACAACCATACGGCCTAAGTTTTTATCGAAGATCCAATCTTCTTTTAAACGAAACTTAGTAATGGCCTCAGGATTGAAACTTTTATTGATGATACGCATTTCCGTTGTTCCGTCCGGCTTGTCAACATATACTGTATCAGGCTTACCCACAACCAATGCCATAACATCATCTACTGTTAATGGTGTGGTGAAACGATCATCGGAAAAAGCTGTGATAGATCCTTTTTTCAAGGCGTCCATCAAGATCTCAATGTACATACCTCCACCACTTTCATCATCACCAGGATAACGGAAGGGGAAGTTTTGCTTTTGACGAGTATCCAATTCACGCCATACACGTTTCTTCCAAAGAACATCTGCCTCGCGAATGGGTTGCCAAGGGGTTACATAGTTATTATGTTCAACACGATCAATGGCACCATCCCGACGTAAGGATGGTTTCCAACCTTCGGTTACAATCGTGGCCGTTCCGCCTACTGCGTTAGGATCTGTTGTCATTCCGGGTGGTGGTGGTACTCCTGGTTGTGCCATTGCAAGACCAGCACACAGCATCGCACTCGAAAAAATCAGTTTGGTTTTATTGAAGACTCCCATAGTTCAGAAGATAGTTTTATTAGTTATTGATTACAAAGTTAACAGATCCGATAGGCCTTGTCACTTTATCCGGTCCTACAGCTTTAATATTTTCGAAGAAAATTTTATCACCTGGTTT
The DNA here is from genome assembly GCA_016786845.1 of Chitinophagaceae bacterium. Classification (GTDB taxonomy): domain Bacteria; phylum Bacteroidota; class Bacteroidia; order Chitinophagales; family Chitinophagaceae; genus OLB11. Next base: position 337,588 of record JAEUVB010000012.1, read on the forward strand.
AATTTTTGCCATTATTGCAGCTACCTGAGCACAAGGGTCACCAAGCAACTGAGAAGTACAAGAAGCTTCTTCAGGTTCACCTCTTCTTGGCAGGTAAGTTACAGTATATGAAGTTACTACAAATTTAGCATCAAAATCAAAATTATCCAATTTTGCGAAGATAGCCGCCTGAACTTTCAATTCATTGGCCGCGATGGTTCCTCCACGCTTACCGGCTATGGAAGGATATGGATCAGGAATACGTTTGATACGATATTCATAGGTCGGGAACGTTTTAGTTGTACCGTCAGCCATTTTACCGATCAAAGTAATCTTAGCTTTTTGACCGGGAGTTGTTACATTGACAAGATACTTATTCACCCCGGCATCTTTGGTTAAGGTACAATTTTCAGCAGTATAGGTTAAACTGCCTGCCGGAACACCGGAAGC
>JAEUVB010000010.1 GCA_016786845.1 Chitinophagaceae bacterium
ATCACTGATATCCAAATCACCCAATCCTACTTTACCCATCTGTCCAAAGGCAGCCGGGTCATAGTTGTCTGTAGTTAATCCCACAGGAAGTCCGCGATTCACATTACTGCCGACTACGCCCAATCCTTCCGCAAAACCCGATTCAGGATCTATGGCACCCAAAAAGCTTATACTGATATTGCCCGTAATCGTAAATGAAGTCCCGCTTCCATAGGCAGGTGCTCCCGCTGCTGCACGCGTACGATAACCGTTCGCATCCATATCATAAAAATTCGTCACCGTAAATCCACCGGCATTAGGCTGCATCAAATAAATCCCTCCGGATCCTAAAGGGCCCAGACCAACATGACGCTTAACGAATGCCGATGTAAATAATTTTTTAGCTTGCTTGCTATACGCCACACCATAAACCGAACCAATTTCCGCCGCCGTTTGATTGATCTGAGAAGCCGGAGTAGTCAGGGAATTCCAAGTATACCCTGTAAAAAATATAGACTGAGGAGTACCCGTTCCTGCTGCGGTTGGATTACCATTTCTGTAAATGGGTACAAATACCATGGGATTGGTATTACTCGCATAATCATCAGGATGCAAAACAGCATAGTTCAGTGTTGTTGGGGAACTATTCACAAAACGAACATTATTCCCATCCCCGCTAAAACCATTATTTTCTAAACTCGTATTCACACAATTTAAGCCTGAAGGAATCACAAACTCAACACGTACAGGCACAGTATAAGGCATACTGTAGGTCCCGTCAGCAGCGGACGTGGTGGTAGAAACCAACACATTCGCAGCATTATACGCATTCACCACTACGCCTGGAGCACCGGGCTCGACTGTTGGGGCCGCCGTTTGTCGCGTACCATTGCCATTGTAATCACGATATACAACACCACTGATCTGTGCGAAACTTTGGTATCCGGAAAAAATGAGAATAAAAATGAGGAGTAGTTTTCGACTCATAAAAAGTAAATTGAGAGTATGAATAGGTTAATGCCTCAAATTTATGAAGATATACGATACTATATTAGAAAAAAGGGTATTTCAGGTACAGATTAGCATTAAATGGACCTCCATTTTCTTAAATACAAGCTAAAAACGAATGCATCGGGAACAGTCTTAATCAGTCATGAACTAAAAACTAACCATGACTAACAGACAACAGGAAACATACATAAAATAGGAAAAATGAACTACTGGTTCTATAATATATTAAGTACATTATTGCAAAGAATACTATTCGCATTCACAATTCCTTATTTATGGTTGTAGTTTTACCCAATCTTAAAGATGATTGATTAATGACCGGCTTGAGATATGGAATACTGATCTTAATCCTGCTGATACTATTCGGTTGTGATACTGACCTCATTTCAACAAAATCTTCAGGAACAAAACATGACAAAATAGCTCTAGGTCGATATTTATTTTACGAAAATCGTTTGTCGATCAATCATACTAAATCTTGTGGCAGTTGTCATGCGCCTGAACTGATGTTTGCCGACGGGTACAGAAGAAGCGTGAGCCCTTACGGTGAAAACCTAATACACAATTCGCCATCCCTCATTAATTGTGTAGAATTACAATTTTTGGGCTGGTCAAACCCGAATATAAAAACACTTTCACAACAAATCGAAAGACCACTTTACAATGAACATCCTCGCGAAATGGGATTACATAAACATATTGATGAAGTAATGGCCTATTTAATGAAAGATAGTTTGTATAACCATCTTTTCAAACGTTGTTACCCAAGGGATACTTTTCCCTATTCAGCAAATCATATCATTGAATGTATTGTCGCTTTTGAATCAACCATACATTCACAGAAAAGCCCGTATGATCTCTATATCAAGGGTGATTCAAGCGCCTTCAACGAATCCGCAAAAAGAGGTTTGAAATTATTTTCGAGCGCTACATTGAAATGTATTCAATGCCATACTCCACCACATTTTACAATGGCTACATTGGCTAAAAATCCGGACAGTGTATACTTCAATATCGGCTTGTATAATGTTGGTGGAAACCATCAGTATCCTAAAAACGATCCGGGCATTATGGAATATACCGGACGCGAATCTGACAATGGAAAATTTCGTGTGCCTTCTCTAAGAAACGTTTTACTTACAGCTCCTTATATGCACGACGGAAGTGTGAACACCATCGAAGAAGTGATTGATCTGTATGCCGCCGGAGGACGAAATGTTACCTGGGGTAGTTTACAAGGGGATGGAAGAAAAAACAAAAACAAAAGTATACTGGTCCAGGGGTTTACATTGACGCAGGAAGAAAAAAAGAATCTAATTGATTTTCTAGCTGCATTAACTGACTCAAGTATTCTGCGCAATGAAGCCCTGCAAAATCCTTTTAGGATCCGCTAAATATTTTTACTTTTACCCCCATCGATTCCTATTCATGCAAACCTATTCTTCTATCTTCTTATTTCTTTTCCTTACGCTGATACTTGGATGCGATGAAAATCAATCGTCAAAAAACAAGGACCCCGAGAAAGAAAATGCGCTGCAATCCATACTTATTTCAGACTCCAGCAATATAGCAATACCGGAAGTTCTACAAAGGATAGAAAACATACAGCAAGCTCTAAAAAATTCCGTGCCGGTTATCCTGCTGAAGAACCTTGATACATTCCAAACACAAGCGCAATCGATTGCACTACATGATGCCAAATTCAAAGAGAATTTATTCGATAAAAAAACGAATCAACCTTATCGAAATGAGATTTTCAATATATATGCCGCACGTCCGCAAGAAGTGCCCATGGCTTTTCAAAAGGGGCAGTGCTATAAGGTAGAAATGTACAATTATGCCCTTAATCTAACCACCACCGCAATTGTCGATATTGCTTCGAATTCTGTCGTCAGTGTTGGAAACATTCCACAATCTCAGCCCGACATACCCGCTTATTTAAAAGACCTGGCTTTGAAAATCGCGGTTCATTGTCCACAAGTAACCCAAGCACTCGGATACAAACCAGGAGAATCAGAAGCCCTTATGGCAAATACCAAAACTGCGCTTAATCTTACCAAATGTGAACGAAGCATGCATCTCTGCGTGGCACCGACATTCATTAAACAAGATAAAGCGCTTTGGGTGATCGTGGACCTTACCGACCATCGGGTGGTAGGACTTCGTTGGACCCAAGTTGGGGATGCCGGTCCGGTTAAAAAAATCAGTGAGAAAAAATTGAAATTCGATAAAATCATGAACTGTTATTGTAAAAAAGTAACAGCGCTTGAAAAACAAGATTGGAAACTGAATTATGTGATCACCACGAGTGATGGTATGCGCATATCGGAAGTCTACTACAAAGGCAAATTGATTCTTAACAATGCAAAAATTGTAGATTGGCATGTGAGTTATAGTAATTCGGATGGGTTCGGCTATAGCGATGCAGTGGGTTGTCCGGAATTTAGCCAAGCAGCAGTGGTTGCCGTCAGCGAACCGAGGGTGAGCGAAATCATAGAAAATGGTCGGTCTATAGGTTTTACATTGGAACAAAATTTCAGCAGCGAACAATGGCCTCAACCTTGTAACTATAATTATCTGCAGCGATTTGAATTCTATCGTGACGGCCGTTTTCGAGTGGCCGGGGCTAGTTTGGGCAGAGGATGCGGCAACAATGGTACGTACAGACCGGTGTTCAGAATTTCTTTTGCCGGCAATGAAAACACTTTGAGTGAATGGAAAACGAATCAATGGATTCCTTGGCAAACGGAACAGTGGAATTTGCAAACACCCCAAACACCTTACACATCCGAGGGGTATCAATTTAAATTATTTGACCCTTCAGGAAACGGTTTTTTTTTGGAACCCGGTCGAGGGCAATTTGCTGACGGGGGCCGTGGAGACAATGCCTATGTTTATCTCACTTTACAACATCCGGATAAAGAAGAAGGTGAAAACGATTTGGTCACTATTGCACCGTGCTGCAATCCGGATTATCATCAAGGCCCGGAAAAATTCATAGAGCCTTCACCAGAAAAAACAGAAAAAACCAGCCTCGTTTTATGGTATGTAGCTCAAATTAAAAACGACGATACCCCCGGTAGGGAATATTGTTGGGCCGAAAGTTATTTAGAAAATGGCGCCTACAAAACCCGCGTTTATCCTTGCATTTGCGGGCCCATGTTCGTTCCGATCAAACCCGCTTTATGAAAAAAAATCACCTATTCCATCGCATTTTCATTTGCCTTTTCATGTCGCTTATTTTAGCCGGTTGTAAAGAGTCTATGACCGAAACAGAAATCTCAGGCATCGGCATGCAATCTTGCAGACAATCTGCACCCTTCATTCGTAAACTCGGATTTGATCCTTCAAGAACAGCGTTTTCCAGTTCAGAAAAAAACATGAAAGGACTGGCAATTTTTGAACTGCCCAAACCCGGAGATACTATCAAAAAATTGTGGCAACACAAAACCTGGTCACAATTCGGATACATGGGGTCCATCACGACCGATGAAAATGGAAATGCATATACCGCTCCAATCCCATTTGTGAACACATTGGATAATCCGGTAAGTATCATTAATAGAATTTATAAAGTAGATGCTCAAAGTAGCGAACTCAAATTATTTGCCATTTTACCTCAGGCTGATACGTCTCCGGGCGTTGTGCCGCATGGGGTGCTTGGACTTTTTTACGATTGCCATGGACATAAATTGTATGCTGCCAGTGTTGCCGGAAGTACTATGGAAAAGGAAAACGGAATCTTGTATATGCTGGATCCGGCTACCGGCAAAGTCCTGGATGAGCTGAAAGGATTTGACGCTTGCGGTGTATTTGTAGGAGGTATTACAGGTGAGAAAAAATTATACTTTGGTCATGCCCGGACACCCAATATTTATACGGTTTCACTGGACAAAGAAGGTTACTTCGACGGGAAGCCGGAAATCGCGCTTAGCCTCGACCAATTGGGTCCAAGAGGCGATGATAAAGCGCGTCGGATACGCTATGACCAGTACGGGAACCTCATGGTATTCGGTGTGGAATTCAATTTCAATTTGGCAGCTCAGTCAGATAAACCGGAAACCGTTTACCAGTTTGGGTATAATCGGGTCGAAAAGAAATGGTTACTGATGAAAATTCATTAGTTTCAACCGAACTATTTTTCCGTATACCTTTATGAGACTATTTCTTTTCCTATGCTTATTCTTGTTCTCAAACTTAGCCATAGCTCAGCTGTATTTAATGGGTACGTCCGTTAAAATCGTTGATGGCGACACTTTTGATCTACTCACACCAGACCAAAAAAAGTATCGGATACGTCTAAAAGATATAGACTGTCCGGAAAAAGGCCAAGATTATTATCAAGTGGCCAAGCAATTTCTCGCTGTACAACTTGCAGGTCAAAATATAAAGGTGGTCTATACCCAAAAAGATCGCAATGGTCGAATTCTAGGAGATGTATATATTGGCCGAAACTATATCAATTTGTTGATGGTGGAACAAGGAATGGCCTGGCATTTTATTCGTTATTCGAATGATCCCCAATTTGCCGTTGCGGAACAACGTGCCCGAAAATATCGAAAGGGACTGTGGCACATGGCTTCGGCCCAGGCTCCATGGCTGTTTCGCAAACAAAAGCCCCCCCGTTAATTCATTGAAATCAGACGGTTAATAACTAAATCGTAATTATATTTCCTCAATTCAACTAATATTATATTTTTGCAGTCTAAATTTTAAAACAATGTCAGAAATAGCAGCACGCGTAAAGAAAATTATCGTCGACAAATTAGGTGTAGACGAAGCTGAAGTGGTCAATGAAGCCAGTTTCACCAACGACTTAGGCGCTGATTCATTAGATACCGTTGAATTAATCATGGAATTTGAAAAAGAATTCAATATTTCTATTCCGGACGAACAAGCTGAAACCATCTCTACAGTAGGTCAGGCTGTAACTTACCTTGAAGAATACGCGAAATAATTTCGCACTTTATACGACAGAATGGAATTAAAACGTGTAGTCGTAACAGGACTCGGCGCTCTTACCCCTATAGGCAATACCATACCGGAATATTGGGATGGCTTGCGTAACGGCGTATCAGGCGCCGATTTTATTACCCTTTTTGATGCTGAGAAATTCAAGACTCGATTTGCTTGTGAGGTCAAAAATTTCAATCCGGAAGACTTCATGGACCGGAAAGAAGCTCGCAAAATTGATCGATTCTCTCAACTCGCCATTGTCAGTAGTGATCAGGCTATTTTGGATGCCGGGCTAGATCAGGCAACCATTAACCGCGACCGCGTTGGAGTCATCTGGGCTTCGGGCATTGGAGGTATTACGACTTTCTTTGAAGAAATGAAAGGATTCTTTGCCGGTGATGGCACTCCACGTTTCAATCCTTTTTTCATTCCTAAAATGATTTCCGATATAGCCGCAGGGCATATATCTATGAAATACGGCTTTAGAGGCCCTAATTATTGTACGGTCAGTGCTTGCGCATCTTCCTCACATGCTTTGATTGATGCATCACATTTTATCCGTTTGGGAAAAGCGGATGTAATTGTTTGTGGAGGTTCTGAAGCAGCGGTGATACAAGCCGGCGTCGGTGGATTTAATGCCATGAAAGCGCTGAGCGAACGCAATGATGATCCTAAAACGGCCTCTCGTCCCTTCGATAAAGATCGCGACGGTTTTGTTTTAGGAGAAGGTGGCGGAGCACTCGTTTTAGAAGAATACGAACATGCTAAACGTCGCGGAGCCAAAATTTATGCTGAATTAGCCGGATCATCTTGTTCTGCCGATGCACATCATATCACTGCACCCCACCCTGAAGGAGCCGGTGTAATTCTCGTGATGAATGGTGCGCTGGAAGATGCAGGCATGAACCCGAATGAAATTGATTATATCAATGTTCATGGCACTTCAACACCTTTGGGTGATATAGCTGAAGTAACAGCCATTCAACGGGTCTTTGGAGAAAGTGCATATAACCTCAATATTAGTTCCACAAAATCCATGACAGGTCATCTTCTCGGAGCGGCCGGCGCAATCGAAGCCATTGCTTCTGTTCTCGCAGTTCAAAATGACCTTGTGCCTCCAACCATCAATCATTTCACAGATGATGACCAACTGGATCCAAAGTTGAACTTCACCTTCCATAAAGCCCAACCTCGTGTGGTGAATGCAGCCTTAAGTAATACCTTCGGATTTGGCGGGCACAATGCCAGTGTGATCTTCAGGAAGATTTCATAGCCTCTTTTAAGACGCAACAAACCACCCATTCAAAGGCAATTCAAGATTTTCCATTCTTCTCCTCCAAAAACGAATCAATCCATTCATATAAGTGGAAATGGCCGGACTTTACCGCTTTAGAAATAGCCTCATAAAGTTCGCTACGCCGAACATCCTGCATTCTTTTTTGTTGAATCAATTGCCAGGCTTTCTCCGCCAATAAATGTATTTTTCTTTCAGAAAATTGCTTCAAATATTTTCCATGACGTTCCACTTCTTCCAGTAATTCATCTATTCCAATTTGCTCACTGGCGATGCATTTCAAAACCGGTATTTCCCAGTCACCTGACTTTTGATGAACAAGCAGTTTAAGATTCTTGACAAACAAATCGGCTTGCTCACGGTCTCCTTTATTGACGACAAAAATATCGGCAATCTCCATGATACCTGCCTTCATCGTTTGAACTTCATCACCGGCTTCCGGAACCGTCACCACAATGGTCGTATCGGCTATTCCCGCTATCTCCACTTCACTTTGACCCACACCCACTGTTTCTACAATCACATAATCAAAAACTGAAGAACGTAGCACTTCAAGGATTTCAAGAATATGGGCATTTAAGCCCCCCAAAGAGCCCCGACTGGCAACCGATCTTATAAATACTGAAGGATTCAGATAAAATTCACTCATTCGAATTCGATCCCCAAGCAATGCTCCAAAATTAAATGGCGATGAAGGATCTACTGAAACTACCGCTACTTTTTGATGCCGGGCAACAAGTTTATGTAAAAATGCATTCACCAAAGTGCTCTTGCCAGCACCCGGTGGGCCCGTAATACCAATAACTCGCGTGTTCGGATTAGGTTTCAGGGCACGAAGCAAAGCTTCGCTTCCGCTAAGTTCATTTTCAACCAAAGTGATACTTTTGGCCAGAGACCTGAAATCTCCTTTCGCAATCAGACTAATCCATTCGGCTGTATCCTGCACAATATTTGCTTTCTTTAGTAGTTATAGGTTGGAAACAAAAATAATGGTTTCTTGTCTTACTTTGTGAACAATTACCCAACCCCAATTATCCTGAAGTTTGAAGTCCCGAATTAAAGATTTTTTCATTCACATTCCGCATGATGGTATCGCATGGCTGGCTTGCGCAATGATCATACTGGGGATGTTCGTTTCTCGCGCAATGATGAGCATGGGTATGATCGGCTTGATCGCGAATGCCATTTTTCATCATCAATTACCTGAACATTTTCGTCGCTTTATCCGCAAACCATATTTATGGCTGTTGAGTTTATATTTTATCCTCTCCGCACTTTCCGGTTTGTGGAGTCACGATAAAGCTCAATGGATGGAACGTATGCAGATCATGCTCCCTTTTTTAATTCTGCCCTTTGCATTTTCCGGATTAGGTGCATGGCCGAAAAAATGGTTATCAACATTGTTTAGCCTATTTATCCTACTTACAATCACCGGCATATCGTGGAGCCTTTACTTTTACTTTTCACAAAAAGACAACTATGACTTAGGTTTTGGTTTTTCCAGAGGAATACCTACCCCGTTCAAAAATGACCATATCCGCTTTAGCCTCGCCGTAGTATTGAGTATATGCTTTAGTGTCGATCTTTTCATGACCACAACATCCAAGATTTGGAAAGGCATGCTTGCATTATTTACCACCATTGGTATCATCTACTTACATATTCTATCAGCCAAAACAGGTCTGCTTACATTTTATATCATAGGCCTTTTGTTCGTCGGAAAATTGCTGCTTAACCCTTCCAATAGAAAATATGGATTCATTATACTTTCTGCGATCATCATACTCCCTGTGGTGATGTATTTTTCTTCTGCCGCTTTGCGGAATAAAATTGGATATTTCCTGTACTCCTTGCAGCAAATGAAAAATGAAAAAAAAGAATCTAATATTAGCGACGAAGGTCGATTGATATCCTATGGGTACGCCCTGGAAAGTATTCGAAAACATCCTTTACAAGGTGTGGGGCTGGGCGATGTGTTACCCACCATGGAAAGTCTGTATTCCCGCGATTTCCCCAATGAAAAACCCAAAATATTATTACCACATAATCAATTTTTGATGAGTATGATGGCTATTGGTATTGGCGGATTCTTATTACTGCTCTTGCAACAGATCTTCTTATTTCGACTCGCTCTCCGACAAGATTTTCTGTATTTCAGTTTTATGGTTATGATGTCTTTTACGATGATGATTGAACCCTTATATGAAACTCAATATGGCACTTGCATGTTTTTGTTTTGGTTGCTACTTTTATTACATCGTCAGACAGAGAAAGTCATCCGGTAATACGATAACGCCTGCCCCATTCTCGAACCATCAGTCCCCTATATCAGATTCATTGTACACGTCCAACCATTTCTTATTACGATATTTCACTGGACTTGAATGGATTGCAGGATAAATGAAGTTTTATTTTGCACTTCTATAAATTCCTCTCTATATTGTACTTCCTAAATATTCAGACATGAAAATTCTTGAAATAAAAGTGATGAAGGGCCCAAACTATTGGAGCTCTCGCAGACATAAATTGGTGGTCATGCTGCTCGACCTCGAAGAGATGGAACAAAGACCAACGAATTTAATTCCGGGTTTTCATGAAAGAATCATGAAGATGTTTCCAACCATGGTTTCACATCGCTGCAGTGAAGATGTAGAAGGTGGATTTTTTATGCGCGTAAAAGAAGGTACCTGGATGGGACATGTGATCGAACATATCGCGCTTGAACTGCAAACCCTGGCCGGCATGGAGACCGGATTTGGCCGTACACGCGGAGCCGGGAAAGAAGGGCTTTACCATGTCGTATTTTCCTATGTGGAAGAAGAAGCAGGTAAGGCCACTGCGGAAGCTTCTGTTGAAATAGCAAAACGCCTGATAACCGGTGAAGATTTTGATGTCAACTCATTTATACATGAACTGCGAGTCATTCGCGAGCGAGTGCGCCTCGGACCATCAACGGGTTCCATTGTAGAAGAAGCCATCAATCGAAATATTCCCTGGATTCGTTTGAATAAAAACTCTTTGGTTCAATTGGGTTATGGTATCAATCAACGTCGTATACAAGCCACCGTTGCCAGTACAACGAGCAATATTGCCGTAGAAATTGCCTGTGACAAAGAAGATACTAAAAACCTCTTGGAAGCAGCCGAAGTTCCGGTACCGAAAGGACGCATCATCTATGATGAAGAGGATTTAAAAAATGCCATAGACCGAATCAAATATCCGATTGTATTAAAACCTGTCAATGGCAATCACGGTCGAGGCGCTACCACCAATATTCAAAATTGGGAAAGTGCATTACTGGCCTTTGAAATCGCAAAAAAACATTCGAGAGCCATTATCTGTGAAAAATTCATTACCGGTTACGACTTCCGCCTGCTGGTCATTAATTATAAATTTATAGCAGCAGCTAAACGCACACCGGCATGTGTAACCGGCGATGGGGTAAGTACCTTGCAACAACTCATTGATCAGGTAAATGCAGATCCTCGCCGTGGATTCGGACATGAAAAAGTGCTCACCCAAATCAAAGTGGATGCCGTAACCGAAAAAATTCTTTTAGACAAGGAGCTAACCCTGGACAGCGTGATTCCTGACAAGGAAATACTCTACCTGAAACCTACAGCCAACCTCAGCACAGGAGGAACATCTACGGATGTGACCGACTATGTTCACCCCAACAATATCTTTTTGGCAGAGCGGATCGCACGAATTATCGGTTTGGATATTTGTGGGATCGATATTATGGCTAGCGACCTTTCCACACCTTTGGAAGAAAATGGAGGCGCTATTTTAGAAGTGAATGCCGCTCCCGGATTCCGTATGCATATCGATCCAAGTGAAGGCCTGGCTCGTAACGTTGCTGAACCGGTCATTGATATGCTTTACCCTCCGGGAACCTCTGCCCGCATACCCATCATAGCTGTAGGTGGCACCAACGGCAAAACGACAACGACCCGACTCACGGCGCATTTGGTGAAGAGTATGGGCCATAAAGTTGGGTTTACGACCAGTGATGGGGTGTATATTCAAAATCAAATGATGGTGCGTGGCGATTGTACCGGACCGATTAGCGCAGAGTTTGTACTCAAAGATCCAACCGTGGACTTTGCCGTATTAGAATGTGCACGCGGTGGCATTTTACGTGCCGGTCTCGGATTTCACAAATGTGATATCGGTATCGTCACCAACGTGAGCGCCGATCATCTCGGACTTAGTGGTATCGATACAATAGAACAATTGGCCCGGGTAAAAGCCGTGGTGGTGCAAAGTGTTCTGCCCGATGGATATGCCATTTTAAATGCCGATGATGATTTGGTTTATAAAATGAAAGATGATCTGAGTTGCCATATCGCTTTGTTCAGCATGAATCCAAAAAGCAAACGCATTAAAGAACATTGTGATAAAAATGGCATTGCAGCAGTTTACGATGAGAAAAGCGATATGATTTATATCCAGAAAGGCGCATGGAAAATTCAAATCGAAAAAGCGCACCAGATACCGCTAACCCAAAGTGGACGTGCCCTGTTTAACGTCATGAATATTATGCCTGCCGTATTGGCCGGTTACCTCAGAGGATTCACGGTAGTTGATATTCGCCAGGCACTTCAAACATTTATTCCTAGCCCGGCACAAACACCCGGCCGGATGAATTTATTTCAATTTAGAAACTTTCAGGTGCTCGCCGACTACGCACACAATCCTGCCGGATTTGCAGTATTAAAAGCTTATGTCGACAAGGTGGAGGCCTCCCGAAAAATTGGAATTATATCCGGAACCGGCGACAGAAGAGATGAGGACATTCGACAACTGGGAGAAATCGCTGCGGAAATGTTTGATGAAATTATTATTCGTCAGGATAAACACCTCCGCGGCCGGACTGAAGACAATATTATCGGCTTGCTGAAAGAAGGAATATTTAAAGTAAAACAAGAAATAGAGGTAAAGGTCATTTTGAAGGAACTTGAGGCCATCGATTATGCGGTCAAAAATGCGCCTAAAGATTCCTTTATCGTCATTTGCAGCGATGTAGTAACGGATGCATTAGCACATATACAAAAAATGAAGAACGAAGAAGATACGCATTAATTCAAATCGTGCAAGACGACGAATTCAACCCGTCGATTATAACTTCTTCCTTGTTCTGTACTATTGTCTGCTATTGGCGAACTGTCACCGAGCCCCCATACGGTTAGTCTGGTACTTTTGATACCTTGCGACACCAGCATATCTTTAATCAGTTCTGCACGTTGCTGCGAGGTCTTTCTTTTTAACTCAGGTGAAGCATTCAAATCACAATGCCCGGTAATCATCACAGACAAATCACTTTGTTGTTTCAAAAGGGCACACAGGCGATGAATCTGCTCGGTATAATCATAACATGGTTCTATTTCAGAAGGCCTGAATAAAATATTTTCAGGAAATAGATCTTTGATCGCTACCTCAATATCCGTTTTCCCGGGCTCCGGAAACACCTTGGTATGGTCTGAAGTTAGATCATTCAATGATTCTTGATGTATAGACTTGGAAGCACTTGAGCGATAATAAGGTTCATGAATCGGACCATAACTATAACATGAAGTCATCCACAGCGGTATAACCACTAAAATGGACATTGATATTTTTTTCATATACTAACTGATTGGTTGGTACGTAAATATATGAAATAATAAATTGTATATCCCTCTACCTAACAAGCTTTAGTAGAGGTAATCATCAATATTTGCGATAAATCTGCACTTATTGTTTGTCATCATACAAGACTACAAACTCCACACGGCGATTTCTTTTGCGACCTTCTTCTGTGGCATTATCCGCAATGGGGGAAGTGGAGCCCAATCCCCAATACTCCAAACGAGCCGGGTTAACCCCATTGGACAAAATATTTTCCCGAATAATCTTAGCCCTCTGGGTTGAAATCGTAACATTTTTGGATTCCTTTCCTCGGTTATCCGTATGCCCGGTCACAAGAATATTCGTCTTTTTGTATTTTTTCAACAATGTTGAAAATCTTTCCAAAGGCTCCTGAAAAAAAGCGGAAGGATACAATTCACCCTTGATATAGGTGATGTTATCCGGGAACAACAACTTGATACTGTCTTCGATCAACCCCACCTCTGCTTCCGGTAATTTTTCCTTCATTTCCGAATACGTCTTAAACATATACTCTGATTTGGTTAAAGGTTCCGCAAACACTTTCTCCGGTGGCGGAGGCAAGGGTTTGCGCGAAGTGTACCCGGAATCCCTTACCGGTCCATCGTACAAATTACAGGATGTAAAACTCGTGATCAAGATCAAGGTGAAAATCAGGGCTTGAGATGTAGACATAATAGTAAAATTAAGCAGAGAGTATTCCCTTCAGAAAACTTTCAAGTTCGGATTGGGTAATTGGAGTGCCTTTAATTTTATTGTATCCAATGGCGTCAATTAAAAATTCACTTCGGATAATACGAATGAGTTGACCATTGTTAATTTCAGGTATCACTACTTTCTTATAGGATCTCAGGATGTGATCCAAATTAATTGGGAAAGGTCGAATATATCGCAAATGACATTGTGCCACAGAATAGCCTTCTTTGATTAATTTTTGAACAACAGTGGTAATCACCCCATAGGTGGAACCCCAACCCAATACCAAAAGCTCCCCTTCTTCAGGACCCTGTGATATCGTTTGCACCGGAATGAATTCTGCAATCTGATCGATTTTCGCTTGCCGCGTTTTGACCATATGTTCATGGTTTTCCGCATCATAACTCACATTCCCGGTGATGTCTTGTTTTTCCAAACCACCAATACGATGTTCCAGTCCGGCAGAACCCGGTACCGACCATGGTCTCACCAGTTTATGATCACGCTGATAAGGCAATAATTTTTCTTCTCCTTCATCCAGCGTCGTTTTAAATTTAACTTCAATCTCCGGTATATCTGCCGATTGCGGAAACTTCCAGGGTTCTGCGCCATTCGCAATAAAGCCATCGCTGAGCAAGATGACCGGCGTCATATGCTGAATGGATATCCGGCAAGCTTCCAATACAGCAAAAAAACAATCGGATGGTGTGCTCGCCGAAATCACCGGCATGGGACATTCACCATTACGACCGTAATAGGCCTGAAGCAAATCACTTTGTTCGGTCTTGGTCGGTAATCCGGTCGAAGGTCCGCCACGCTGAATGTCAATGATTAATAAAGGCATTTCCAACATTACGGCCAGTCCCATGGCTTCGGCCTTCAAAGCCATACCCGGTCCGGATGTAGTCGTCACGCCTAAAGCACCTCCATAAGAAGCCCCAATGGAGGAAGTAATGGCAGCTATCTCATCTTCCGCTTGAAAAGTGATGACATTATAATTCTTGTATTTACTGAGCTCGTGCAAAATATCAGAAGCCGGTGTTATAGGATATGATCCGAGAAACACAGGCAACCCCGATTTTTTACCCGCAGTCACCAGGCCCAGCGCAATCGCCGTATTGCCGGTAATGCTTCGATAAACCCCCGGTGCTACATGCGCCTTTGCAACAGTATACCGAGAAGTGAACAACTCTGTCGTATCAGCATAATGATATCCCGCCTGCAAGGCTTTGATATTGCTCTCTAATATGACAGGCTTATGACTAAATTTTTCATTCAAAAACCGTATGGTATTGTCCATTTTACGGTCGTACATCCAATACAGGAATCCGAGCACAAACATATTCTTGGCCCTGTCCTTTTCCTTGGTCCCTAAAGTTATATCCGCGAGTGCTTCACGCGTTAATTTGGTCACATCTATTTTGTGAACCGTATATCCATCTAAACTGTCATTTTCAATCGGATTCTCACCTTCAGGATAATTGGCGAGTCGCAGATTCTTAGAATCAAAACCATCGGTATTCAAGATGATGATGCCCCCTTTCTTGACCGATTTCAAATTTACTTTTAGCGCCGCAGCATTCATGGCGACCAATACATCACATTCATCCCCGGGTGTGTACACGGCGTCCGAAGAAAAATGCAACTGATAACCACTCACCCCGGGTACTGTGCCTAACGGAGCGCGTATCTCAGCCGGAAAATCAGGAAAAGTAGACAAATCATTGCCGAGCAATGCCGTATTGGTCGTAAACTGTGTACCTGTGAGCTGAATACCATCCCCACTATCGCCAGCAAATTTGATGACTACGTCCGCTACTTCCTGTAAGCCTTCGTTCATATGCGCAAAGATAATTTTTTAGTTGGGAATATTTCCCGGGTCTTGGGCCATTCTACCCATCCCTTGCAAATTAGGATAATACTGAGGCCATGGTCTTACCGATATCGGCAGGACTGTTCACCACATGGATTCCGCACGCACTCATGATCTTCATTTTCGCCTCTGCCGTATCGTCTGCACCGCCTACAATGGCACCGGCATGACCCATACGACGTCCGGGAGGAGCCGTTTGACCGGCAATAAAACCTACTACCGGTTTACGCATGTTATCTTTCAGCCATTGGGCCGCTTCAGCTTCCATACCTCCGCCAATTTCACCAATCATGATGATGCCTTTGGTTTCCGGATCGTTCATCAGCAATTCTACCGCTTCTTTCGTTGTCGTGCCAATGATGGGATCTCCGCCAATACCAATCGCTGTGGTAATGCCCATGCCCGCTTTCACCACCTGATCGGCCGCTTCATAGGTCAGGGTTCCGGATTTTGAAACAATTCCGATATTGCCTTTCTTGAAGATAAAGCCCGGCATGATGCCCACTTTCGCTTCGTCGGCGGTAATAACGCCCGGACAATTCGGTCCGATCAATCGACAATCACGGTCTTGTATATAATGTTTAGCCGTCACCATATCCTGTACAGGTATGCCTTCGGTAATGCAAATAATGGTTTTGATGCCTGCATCAGCAGCTTCCATGATGGCGTCGGCAGCGAAGGCCGGTGGTACAAAAATAATGGAAACATCGGCACCGGCTTGTTGAACTGCGTCACTCACAGTATTGAACACCGGACGATCCAAATGCTGAGTGCCCCCTTTACCCGGAGTTACACCACCTACCACATTCGTTCCATATTCGATCATTTGTGTGGCATGAAAGGTGCCCTCTGTACCGGTAAAGCCTTGTACGATTACTTTGCTGTCTTTGCTGACTAATACGCCCATCTGATTTTTTTTAAGTGGCGCAAAGGTAAAGGTTAAATTGGAAAAATACAGCCTAATTATCGACCGTTTCTTCCCTGAAGATACAGCGCCTTTGGCCCTCAGAAAAGTGGCTGGGTCATGCCTTCGAAATGGATATTTTTGGGGTGCCCCCGCGGTGCGGCAGGAAGACCGTCCACCACCCCGGCATTCCATAATCCGCACAGCGGGGTCGCGCTTTCCGCTCATAGTCCCGCGAGCAGAGCCTCGCGGGCGCTATCCGCTGCAATCGCTCACCCGGCACCTCGTTCATTTATGGCCCTTCATTCTATCTTTATCTTCCCTCCCGATTGTCAAACCCGATTCTCTGCACTACTTTTGCGACTCAATTTTTACCCATGCAGGAAGCCACACTCGAACAGGCACAGAAACTCGGCCTCACCGAACAGGAATTTAATCAAATCAAAGAGGTCCTCGGACGTACCCCCAATTTTACCGAAACCGCCATGTATAGCGTGATGTGGAGCGAACATTGCAGTTACAAAAACTCGATCAAGTGGCTGAAGACTTTGCCCAAAGACGGTTCCAAGGTCCTCGCCAAAGCCGGTGAAGAAAATGCCGGACTCATCGATATCGGTGGCGGATGGGCCTGCAGTTTCAAAATTGAATCCCATAATCATCCCTCAGCCATCGAACCTTTTCAAGGTGCCGCCACCGGAGTCGGTGGTATTCACCGTGATATTTTTACCATGGGCGCCCGCCCCATTGCCGCGTTGAATTCACTCAGATTCGGCAATATCAAAGACGATAAAACCAAACATCTTCTCAAAGGCGTAGTAAAAGGCATTGGCCATTACGGCAATTGCTTCGGTGTACCAACCGTAGGCGGCGAAGTCTATTTTGAAGATTGTTATAGTACCAATCCCCTCGTGAATGCCATGAGTGTGGGTATTGTAAAGGTTGGAAAAACTATTTCTGCAACCTCATATGGTGCCGGCAATCCGGTCTTCATCGTCGGTAGCGATACAGGTAAAGACGGTATAGGTGGTGCCAGTTTTGCCAGTGCTGATATCAATGAAGACAGTGCCAAAGATCTTCCGGCTGTTCAGGTGGGCGATCCTTTTCAAGAAAAGAAATTATTAGAAGCCTGTATGGAACTCGTTGAAACGGATGCCGTCATTGGCATGCAGGATATGGGCGCAGCGGGTATAACCTGCAGCACATCCGAAATGAGTGCAAAAGGTGAACATGGCATGATCATACACCTCGACAAAGTACCTACCCGTCAGAAAAACATGAAACCCTGGGAAATGCTCCTGAGCGAAAGTCAGGAAAGAATGTTGGTGGTGGTAAAGAAAGGACAGGAAAAAATCGTCAACGATATTTTCGACAAATGGGATATTCATTGTGAAATCATTGGTGAAGTAACCACAGACCCTATGCTGAAGTTCTACATGCATGATGAACTCGTAGCTGAGGTGCCGGCCGAAAGTTTGGTACTGGGTGGCGGCGCCCCGGTATACGAAAGAGAATATTCAACCCCGGCTTATTTTGCACAGCGCGATGCTTTTGATGCCGCCTCCATTCCGGAACCTCAAGATCTGAAAACGATCGCAAAACAAATCATTTCGCTTCCGAATATTGCGAGCAAACGCTGGGTGTACGAACAGTACGACAGCATGGTGGGCACAGCCAATAGCAGCACCAACCAACCTGCAGATTCTACGGTCGTATGGGTGAAGGAATCGGAAAAAGGAATTGCCTGTACCGTTGACTGTAATAGTCGCTATGTCCATGCCGATCCTTATGCAGGGGGACTCATCGCCGTTTGTGAAGCCGCCCGTAACATAGTGTGCAGCGGTGCCACACCAAGCGCAATCACCAATTGTTTGAACTTCGGCAATCCTTACAACCCTGAAGTGTATTATCAATTTGTATATGCCCTCAAAGGCATGAGTGATGCCTGTTTGAAATTGGATACACCGGTCACCGGCGGCAATGTCAGTTTCTATAATCAATCGCCGGATGGTCCGGTATACCCTACCCCAACCATCGGTATGGTGGGCATTATCGAAGACATCAGCAAACGCATGACCCTGGATTTCAAACAAGCAGGCGATAAAATTTACCTTCTTGGAAAAAGCAAAAACGATATTGGCAGCAGCGAATACTTACACAAAACTTGCGGAGTACCCTTATCACCGGCTCCTTCCTTTGATTTGAATGAAGAATATGCCGTACAACAAATGACTTTAAAGTTGATTGGCGACGGTTTAATTCAATCGGCTCATGATATTGCAGAAGGCGGATTGTTTACCACACTCCTCGAAAGCAGCATGCCACGCGGCTTAGGATTTACATTACGTACTTCTGCAGACATCCGCAAGGATGCTTACTTGTTTGGCGAGGCACAAAGCAGAATCGTAGTCAGTGTTTCTTCAAACAAAGTCGCTGCATTCGAAGCAGCTTTAGCGAATCATCCTTACGAAGTTTTAGGTGAAGTAACAAACGGTGATATCCTCATCGATGACGCAAACTGGGGCATGACCACCGATTGGCAGACTTCATATGACACAGCATTGGAAAATTTATTGTAATCGAACTTTAGCATCGCTATCAACTTAACGCATACCACGAGTACATAGAAAATCCTTTTCATCTATCGAATCAGTGCTATCTGTGTCCCCCTCCCCTGTCTAATCCTTTTAGGTATCCCCGGATATATCCCCCTAATCTATCCAATCCGTACAATCCGTGTTCCACTCCCCACCCTATCTAATCCATTGGATCATCCTGAAATAAATCCTCCCAATCCATCCAATCTATCCAATCCGTGTTCCACTTCATCCACCCTTCATTTTTTTTCTTTATTTTCGTCTGCGCATGACAAATGAAACGAATAAAAAACCGGAAGAGATCCGTTATCTCGAAGGACCTCAAAGCAGATGGGATGATTTTAAAGTAACCATACGAACAGTACTTGATTTTATCAAGGGATACAGAACCTTGCACTTTGCCGGACCCTGCGTAACTATTTTCGGTTCTGCGCGTTTCGATGAAAACAATGTCCATTATCAAGATGCCCGAAAGATAGGAGCTGAAATCGCCAAATTGGGATTTACGATTATGACCGGTGGAGGGCCGGGTATCATGGAAGCCGCCAATCGCGGCGCAAAAGATGTGGGCGGGCGAAGTGTGGGATGCAATATCGAACTCCCGTTCGAACAACATCATAACCCCTACCTCGACAAATGGGTGACCATCAAATACTTTTTTGTTCGAAAGACCTTGCTCATTAAGTACTCCTACGCCTTCATTGTCATGCCAGGCGGCTTCGGTACATTGGATGAATTATTTGAAGCCCTCACCTTGATCCAAACGAAAAAAATACAGAACTTCCCCATCGTCATATTCAATACGGAATTTCACAAAAATATGATTGAGTATATCGAGGATATGAAACGCGCCGGCACCATATCACCTGAAGACCTTAACCTGATGTTGGTGACAGATAGTATTGAAGATACTGTGGAGCATATTAAAGCTTGTATCACCCGTTTCGGACTTGGGTATAAGGAAAAGCGCTTTAGTCCGATGAAGTGGTTGTTCGAAGAACGGCAGTGAAATGAATGGTGAACGGTGAATGATGAATGCGCTGAGGTGAGATTCACCAAATGCAAACTGATACACGCGTAGCTTACCATCCAAATTTCGTAGTCTGCCTCTCCCCATGCTGGCCAATAATGGTATACATATAAATTCCCTTACTCAATCCCGGCAAATGCACTTGATAGCGCTGCATACCTTCAGACCAGTAGACCATTTGTTGATAGATGATGTTTCCATTGAGTCCGACAATATGGAATTGATAGTTTCCGGTATAAGGAACCTTCAACTGAATATTCAGATCCTCATTGGCTTTATACCAAGTACTCATGATCTCGTTCGTTCGACCGGATGAGTATGAAGGTATACCCACAGGGTCGACACCATTGGCCTCGCGTATCCATATGCTTCGGCCATAGGTACTGGCAGCTATATAGAGCTTACCGTTGATGGCTACACTGTCGATAAAATCCAGCCCGCTCACATCCAAGGACTTGGCCATACCGTTTTCCCAACGGGTCCAAGTGGCTCCACCATCATCACTTTTCATTACCCCAAAATATTTAGTTCCAATAAACAATTGCTGATTATTATATGGATTGACCAGAAACGCATTAATCGGAATATTGGGCAAATTACCGGTGATATCTTGCCAACCGTTTTGACCGGCTGTAGTGGATTTATAAATTTTATTTGTAATCAAAGTTCCGTTTGAAACAGCATACACCTCATCGACATTCGTAAAGTGGGTATACAGTGAATAGTTTACATTGCTATTGGTATTCAATCCTGAAGTATAATCATACCATGCATTAAAGAGTCTGTCGTAAACCCATACTTTTTGGCTACCCGAAATTAATCCCACATAAATATTATGCATCGTTCCCTGTGTACCTCTACAGCCCAACGCCATACTCATGATATTGACCGTAAAGGGATTATTTGGATTTTGATTAATCCAATTGTTAGAAGCATCTCGGCGCAGCACCATATTGTTCTGCACCACATAGGGATAATTTTCATTAGAAGCATTCAGGTTGTTAGATGTTCGTGGCCATCGGGGTATTTGTACGCCATTGATGTTTGAAATCCAAGTCCAACTCAATCCTCCATTTGAAGTTTCGTATAAGTTGCCACTTGTTCTGTTACCAACGTTCACCTGCGCAATAGCATGTTGCGCATCATTATGATCGATGGCCACATAGCCTGCGTCTCCACCATAATGCCACTCCCATGAATAATTATTGTTTTGATACCACGAATTGACAATCCCATTATCCTGGGTAGCGCCCAAAATGACCTTATGATCGCGCTTGGAAACTTCAAATTCATAAAACTGTGCAATCGGAAATGAATTGAACGGAGAGCTCCAATTTAAACCATTGTCGTTGGATTCATATAAACCACCATCATTGGCCAAATAGACTTTTGTACCAGTTGGATTCCAAAGTATATCATGATTATCAACATGTCCGCTTTGAGGCACTTCTATAAAAGTATTTCCATCGGTGCATCGCATGAGCCGCCCACCACCGGCCAATACGACATTCGGGTTAGTAGGATGTATACGGATACAATTATTATAGTCGCCCTGGTCGTAATGAAAATCGAAATCACTGACTCCACCGGGACCATTATTATGCGGGCATTTAGTCCAGGTGGCACCATAGTCTGTCGACTTGTAAATCCCTTGGGTTTTTACTTTACCTAAGGTATCTTTTGCCACATTGGCATATAAAATATTGGGGGATGTTTTGGATACATCGATATTGATCCGATTGGTATTGGAACCTGGAAAGCTTCCCATTAAAGTAAATGACTGGTTAGATAGCGTAAAGATTCCCACTGAACCAACACCCCCACTTTCCATAGCCAGATAAAAACTATCAGTACTACCCGGTGCTACCACTGCATCCCAAACATTATTGCCGAGAAAGCTGGGAGTCCATGTTGTACCTGTATCCCAGGAAGTGTACATCGTGATTCCGGAAATACCCGTGGTGAGGGCTATTACATCACCGGGGTTGTTTTCATTGAACGCGATTTTATAAAAAGCCCGAGCAAATGGTGAACTTAAGACATTGCTCCATGTATTGCCACCATCAGTGGTACGCCATATGCCGGTACCTGTGGAAACAGAGGGTTCTCCTGTAGCCGCCAACATGATATTTTTATTGGTAGGATGTACCGCGATGCTTCCGATCACCGGACAATTAAAATCGGATGACGGGCCATTGTTCGACAAGGATTCAGGATAATAATATCCGAGTGGCGAAGTGAGGTCGCGCTTCAAACGCCAAACACCTCCCGAAGCAGATCCTATGCGCAAACCAAGATCGAGTGAACCGACATTGTTGGCCCAGGCCAGGGAACGTATACGACCGGCATAACGAAAAGTGTCCGGTGTAAATATACCATTGGGACCGATACATTGCCAATCCGGGCCGCGAGACTTTCCCTGATCTGTAGGCATGAGCGCGACAGCTTTACGCATGGCCTCTATTTCTGCAGGGGAATATTCAGATTGTACATTTTTTCTTTCCGCGCCCGCGTGTACAGGCCCGGTACCAGTTAAAGCAGCGGGTTTTTTTTGCATGAAAAAAAATCCTGAAGAAATAAAAATGAGGACGACCACTCTCAGGGGAAGCGTTGAATGAGTATTCATAGGAAACAATTTGGTTGATGGTATAAACAAAAATACGGATAGCAAATGAAGATTTAAGATGTATTTTAGGTAATAAAACCTATGGCTAAAATATTATTAAAATGATCATGGCTAAGATTGCACCGACTTAGATTTACAAGTGCATGGCATTTTGTTCATTCAGCTCATCATAGGCTATCGTAAATTCAGACAAAATAAAATGCAATATGCAATTGATTAAAAGTTACCTCTATCTTGAGCAAAAGATTTAATGATCCTAAAAAATATGATCACATTTGATTTCTACCTTTACGTTTTACAAAGTAGATTCCCATCATGAAAGCAGCAGTATATCATCAGTATGGACCACCGGAAGTGGTGAAAGTATTCGATGTGGCAAAGCCGGTGCCACAAGCTAAAGAGGTATTAGTGAAAGTGCATACGTCCACAGTCAACCGCACCGACACAGGGTTCAGGAGTGCAGAATATTTTGTTTCACGGTTTTGGAGCGGACTCCTCAAACCCAAGTTTCCCATATTGGGCTGCGAGTTTGCCGGGATCATTGAAGAGATCGGAGCAGATGTGAAAACCTTCAAAAAAGGAGATGCTGTATTCGGCTTTAATGACAAAACCTGGGGCGGTCATGGTGAGTATTTATGCATTGATGAACATGAAGGCATCGCACACATGCCCGAAGGAATGAGTTTTGAAATAGCCGCTGCCATGACGGAAGGGGCCCATTATGCTTTAAATAATATCAGAGCCTCCGGGATACAAAAAGGGCAACAGGCACTGGTCTATGGCAGCACCGGCGCTATCGGTTCGGCAGCGGTTCAACTGTTAAAAAGCATGGATGTGATGGTGAGTGCCGTATGTGGCTCAACATACTTAGACCTGGTAAAGTCACTGGGTGCCGATGAAGTGATCGATTACCAAACACAGGATTTTACCCAAACCCAAAAACGATTTGATTTTGTTTTTGATGCCGTTGGCAAGACTTCCTTCGGCGCATGTAAACCCCTGCTCTCTTCAAAAGGAATTTATATATCCACCGAATTGGGAAAGAATGGAGAGAATATTTTATACGCACTCACCACCCCTCTCTTCGGAGGAAAAAAAGTTTTATTTCCCATACCGACCTTAAAACAGGCGGATGTCATTTACCTAAAAGAATTGTTTGAAAAGGGTGCATACAAACCGATCATAGACCGAACCTATTCTTTAGATCAAATTGTTGAAGCGCATAGTTATGTTGAATCCGGTCAAAAGGTCGGGAATGTGGTGATCAGGGTGAGTGAGTGAACTCGTAAAATTTTTTCTATTCACTGAAGTAATACCCATCGTCAATTGGAACTACCATGGAATGCTTTCTTATCAATCTATAGCATGTATATTTTGAAGAAAATTTCCTACCGCTTTACCACCTTAGTCGACCAAACCTTTCCGCCGGCCGCAATCACCACCACATAGGTACCTGAAGCTAAAGCAGAGAATGCTTGTGCATGCACAGAGCCTTGAACGACTTTTTCGGAACGGGTGATGAGATGGCCTTGTAAATCGTAAACCGCATAGCTGAAATTTTGCAGGGAAGCATCGAAGGAACGAATATAGAGTTCACCGCTGCTCGGGTTGGGATAGACACTAAAACGATAATCGAGTTGCTGAACATCATCCGTACCTAAAATGATTTGATGAGCTTGTTGGAAATTAGGAATGCCATAGCCATGGGTATTATTTGGATTGTTGTAACGGTCACTCGACATGCGAACGATCTGACGGATCTCCCAATTGGTGAGTGTCGGTGCGGACTGCCACAGACAAGCTATGGAGCCGCACATCATCGGGCTGGCAAAAGATGAACCATTGGACACCCCGGGATTGCAACTGCCGCCTATGAGGACTGAGCCCTTACCCATGGCCATACCATCGGGCTTCACGACACCCAGGAAATTTGGACCATAACCACTATTGCCCCAGGCACCGGAACCATCGACCGAGCCCACACTGTAAACACTGTCGCCGTCGGCCGGGGCCAACATATAATGCCAGGCCGATGCACCTTCATTGCCCTGCGCACAAACGACTAATATCCCTTTTGCTACAGCCATACTGCCCCCTTGGGTAATGAGGGCTGTTTTGCCATCCATGTCGTTATAGGTATAACTGGATGCCGAATGGGGAGCATCGAAAATATTATATCCCAAAGAACTATTGATCAGATAAACACCAATACTATCGGCACGCTCCGCCGCCGATATCCAGTTATCTTCTTCAATGGGTTGTTCGGAACCAATATCCTCTGTAATGTATAAAAAGAAATTGGCATTGGGTGCAGTGCCCACATAGGTTC
Source organism: Chitinophagaceae bacterium (assembly GCA_016786845.1). GTDB lineage: Bacteria > Bacteroidota > Bacteroidia > Chitinophagales > Chitinophagaceae > OLB11. The sequence continues at coordinate 24,942 of JAEUVB010000010.1, forward strand.
CCGGCATATTGGCACCCATACAGCCCATCACATTCATCCCATGATCGTTGTTGATACTGGTAGAGAAAACCCAGGGTGTATCCTTTACGAAATTGTGATAATCTTTGAAACGATTTTGCAAATTGATGGAATCGTAAACCGCGCATGTATTGGCATACCGAAAATTGACATCGATGACAGCAATGTCCATATTCTCACCTTTGAAACCCATATCGTGTAAGTAATCACCTTGCATCAGGTCGATTTGCTGAAATGCCACACCGTAATGGGCCGCCGTACCTCTTGTTTTCTTGTCGGTTATCGGCTCTACAACGGGAAACTTCTTAGAGGAAGTTTCGGTTTTGAAATTGCCGGTTGGATAACGGGCCACCAATTTGACACTCTCCACCATAGGCAGTGCGGCGATATCGGTGACTTTGTTTGAATCAAAGGTGATGACCACTATTTGATTGAACCATTTCGATTTGTTGTGCAATTTCACCGCAGCGGCCGTCGTCATCACCGTATCGATATAGGCTTGCACCAAAGGCAGATCGGTACTGTCGAGCATGATGCCCTGGTTGGATCGACGCGTTAAAGCCTTCTGAGAAAGAAATTGCAGGGAATCGGCAAACGTGAGGGTGCCATTTTTATCTTTAAATTTTACGCGAAAGGCATAGGCCGGAGCGGCTTGCGACAATTCGCTCAGAAAGACATTCAAGATCAGACAAAGAAGTAAGATTTTTTTCATGGTCAATATGTTTATGCTCCATTCATGTTGCGAATGAAGTTGAAATTAATTGTGTCGGATAGCCTGCAAAATGAGGGTGAAGCCTTTTCTAAATTTCACTACGCTGGGTTGATAGACCCATCGGGTCACTTCGCGGTAAACAAGACCCACTTCCTTTGCATACACTTCCTTAGAGAATGTTCTTGCACTGAATGCATCAGGATTATTTGGATCACCTTCGGTATAGTCGGCTTCGGTGACAGTAAGGGTATTATTCATATTCACTAAACCTTGTTGAAAAGGTTCATTGACATTGACGTATTTATAATCCCACTTATCCATCCACTGCAACTCTGCATTCAGGGCCGTAGGCAGATAGGTATTTCCATACCAGCGCGTATTCAGCTTTACAGGAAATACAAGTTTGATATAACGTAAATTATCTTCAATCACTTCGAGTTTGAAGTTGGTTGCGGTGATGTAGTAACTCAGCAATGAACTCCAGGCAAAAGTAGAATCAGGCCTAACGTAACGATCGACCACATAGGATGGACGTCCTTCGGCATCATTGAAAGACTCACTGATTTCATCACGAAATTCCATGTGATTGGTATCGATCTTCTGGTTAAAATCGTCGAAGACAATGGAGTCGACGCTATACTCTACAAAGTGTCCTATACTCACCGGAAAATATTCTTTGCCAATGTCCACCTGATCCGGAGGTATCACTTCTCTCTTACAGCCAATGAGACTAAGTATGAATAGTAGTGAAATGCCGACAAGTATCCTCATATTAGAAATTTGATTAAAAATAAAGCAATTTTATCATTTGCAGCACAAGGATTAAAGATTATTTCATCACGGCACAGGGATCTACGAGTTTTTGAATTACAGATGTTAGGATTGCACGGAGGTGATGGTGCTAATTTGGATCATAGATTTGGAGATTGTATGGTTTCCATGGAGAATCGAACGCTGATGACTAATTTAAAATGATTCCACCTGCCACCACATCATCCCCTTCATAAAACACTGCTGATTGTCCGGGGGCAATGCCTTTCACCGGGGTATCGAAATGCACTTTCACGATTCCTGCCTCCGGTGTTAATATGGAAGGCACCGGACTGGACTTATACCGAATTTTGACATCCGCTTTCATCGCATCCGTTATCACATCATACTTGATCATATTGATACGAGATACAGCCATTTCACTTCTTTCCAAATCAATTTCATCACCCAGTACAACCGTATTGGTTTCAGGAAGTATACCGGTGACATACATCGGTCGGCCCATGGCAATATCCAATCCTTTGCGTTGTCCTATGGTATAAAACGGATATCCCTTGTGCTTACCCACGATACTCCCATCCTGCAATACGAAATTGCCGCCATCAACCGATTCTTCTAGTCCGGTAACTTTTTTCCGAAGGAAATTTCGGTAATCATTATCGGGCACAAAACAAATCTCATAGCTTTCACTTTTTTTCGCCAATTCAGGATAACCATAGTCCATGGCCATTTGACGGATTTGTGTTTTATGATAGTTACCTAATGGGTAAACACTTCTGCCCAAACAGGCTTGCGAAAGTCCCCACAAAACATAACTCTGATCCTTTGTCGCATCGATCCCTTTAGACAAAACAAAACGATTATTCTCCGGTCTCACATTCACATAGTGGCCCGTAGCGATAAATTCACAATCGAGCGCATCGGCGCGTTTGAGTAAAGCATTCCATTTAATATGCGTATTACACATCACGCAAGGGTTGGGTGTACGCCCGGCGAGATATTCATCGACAAAATTTTCAATCACGGCTCCACCAAATTCTTCACGAATATCCAATACATAATGCGCGAAACCATGTTGCACGGCTGCCATACGGGCATCGTTGAAACTATCGAGATTGCAACATCCCGTTTCTTTTTTACTACTTCCGGCTGTGGCATAATCCCAGGTTTTCATGGTGATGCCGATGACTTCATAGCCTTCATCATTCAACATGAGTGCCGCCACCGTACTATCGATACCGCCACTCATGGCCACCAGTATTTTACCTTTTTTACTCATCCGCTGCAAATATAGGCATATTGATAAAGTTGAATGCAGACGGTTTTTCTATTTGAGATAGAGGAGGCTGAAGAACCTGTATTATTGTTTAATATCCATACTGTATGGATCTACCGAGACTTCAGAAGCAGGCCTTTTGCTTTGCCAGTTAAGGATATCGATGGCATGATAGAAACCATTACGACCGGCACATTCCGATACATGGTGAGGGGCAGGACCGTTTGGATCGGCATTTCTGCTGCCTACAAAAAGCAAACTGCTCCCTTCATGAACCGCCAATCCATGAGGTTGAAAAAACTTCTCATAGATTTTATGAACCACCGTCAGCGTATTCATGTCGATAACATAAATTGAACCTCTGAAAAAAGGATAGACCGGATTTTGATCTTCCTGGCAGGTTACAAAAAGCAAATTTTGATTTTTAGATATCGCAAATTCCAGTGGCCATATACCCACGGGAATGACCTTCAACAGGGTATCTGTGCGGGCATCCATCACCCTCACTTCGTTACTTGTTTGGCAAGTTACAAAGTACTTACTGTAATCCGGACTCATGATCACTTCATGCGGATCGAGGAGTTGTGCGGTGGTAACCGGAGGCTGTCCCGGCTGTAAGGAAATCGCATCGATTTGTGGTAGGGCAGGAATGATACGATAGATCATATTGCCATATTGTGCGGTGGCATAAATGGTGTCACCGGTTTGACTTAAAGCAATCCCATGCGGGAAGATCAATAGCCCGCTTCCGCTATAAGTAGCTTTCACTTTCATTTGAACCAAATCAACGACTACGATACGACCATTATTGGTGAGGTCAGAGATATAAGCAAGATTGCCGTCCCCACTGATTTTGACCACATTCCATAAACCTTGCGTTATATTGACTTCCTGCACCAGTTGATCGGTACGACTATCGAATTTTTGAAAATATGCCCCATTGGAAAAACAGACATACCAATATCGTCCGTCCGGCGACACTTTCACATTATGCGGAAGTTCCACCTGATTCGGGTCATGACCAACCGATACATAGCGCATCACCAGTTGCGATTCTACATCAATGATAGACACCAAATCACACCCCTGATTAGTGAGGTAAGTTTTGGGACGATTGGCATAATTGTCGTCAAAAGGAATTTTGCCATTCACATCAGGGCAACCATGCTGAATCCAATCACGAATGACCAATACATCTTCACGACTCAGTGGCGAAGCATTCAGGGGCATTGAAGGAGAAATCGTAACGCCGAGGTCGGAATATGTATTTACAAATTGCAGAAGTGAGGACTGCTTCGGCGAATAAGGAATAACCACAGAACCATTCACGGCTCCTTTCATCATATTGTCCCACGTAGTGAGATTTAAATTGCCGGCATTGGTATAACTGATATCATTATGACAACCGGATGTAGCACATTTCTTCACAACAATTTTTTCAATCGCCGGCGGATAACCCGAGGCATTGAAAGACGGATCTATCATGCGCTTGCAGGCAGTCTGTGTAAAGACCAACACCAGACATAAAAAAAGACAGATGGTATTATTTTTCATCTGTCTCAAAATTACGATATCATCCATTCTTAGTGAAATCCTTTTTCACTGAGATAACGTTCGGCATCCAGGGCAGCCATGCAACCACTCCCTGCGGCAGTGACCGCCTGACGATAATTTTTATCCTGCACGTCGCCTGAAGCAAAGACGCCTTCGATATTTGTTTTTGTAGTCCCGGGTACAGTAAGGATATAACCCGTTTCATCCATATCGATGAATGGTTTGAAAATATCACTATTCGGTTTATGCCCAATAGCCACAAATAATGCACTGATCGGGATATGGGTTTTTTCGCCACTCTGATTGTGCTTAACTACCAACGCTTTGATTTTTTCTTCAGCTTCAATCTCATCAATTACCGTATCCCAATACACTTTGATATTCGGTGTTGCCAACACGCGATCCTGCATCACTTTACTGGCTCTCATTTTTTCACTACGAATCAGCATATGAACCTGAGAACATAGTTTACTCAAATAAATCGCTTCCTCACATGCAGTATCTCCTGCTCCAACGATGGCCACTTCCTTTCCACGAAAAAAGGCACCGTCACAAACTGCACAGGCGCTCACACCACCTCCGCTGGAGGCCAGCTGCTCTTCTTTGGGTATACCCAGCCATTTAGCCGAAGCACCTGTAGAGATAATAATCGCATTCGCTTCTATCCATTTCTCTTCATCAATTTCTACCTTAAAAGGATGCGTAGAAAAATCTACTTTAGAGGCCATCCCCCAACGGATATCGGCACCCATACGGCGAGCTTGTTCTTCAAAATCCATCATCATTTTGGGGCCCATCACACCTTCCGCGTATCCTGGATAATTTTCTACCTCAGTGGTAATCGTTAATTGTCCTCCCGGCTGTAATCCCTGATAAAGAACGGGCTTGAGGTTGGCACGTGCTGCATAAATGGCAGCAGTATATCCTGCAGGGCCTGAACCAATAATGAGTACCTGTACTTTTTCGATTTCGTTTGTCATCTGTGTTGTATCGTTTGTTTATTATTTGATTGAATCTATGACGGTATAATAACTGCTGCCATAACCTCCCCATACACCCAAAGCTCCGGGGACATTACTCTGAATACTGACCGGCGAGGCAAAAGGATTACCCACACTTCCGGCTGAATACGATAATGTTTCCCAAAAACGAAAAACAGAGCGATCGATGGCGCTCCATTTCAAGGTCACGGTGTCACCATGGCGAACATAACCGATGGTTTGATATTCTGTTTGCGTATACGTTTTAGATTTATCGTATCCGAGGTCTATGGTGATTGGAATTCTTGTACCATTTATGATGGCATCATCATACACTGAATTAAATGAAGTTTGAAAGATTTCTGCACTACCGTCTTTCGTATATCGTTTGGCCAATGTTTCCAATCGCACAGCATTTCCGGCTGTGTCCGGATCATCGTAATAGGCCTTAATCACGCTAAAACTATCTTCCCTGCCGGGGACCGGTTCCACCCATACCGAATCCAGCAAAACGGACTCCGGAATTTTAGTAACAGCATAATAGTTCTGATCATTGATCCGTATACTTAATTGATAGAAATGATTCACCTGACCTTTGAAATTCATGGCATCAGGATCATTGAAATCCGGTCCATAGATACTGAATGAAAAGGTCGATGTCCCAATCGTCGTGTCGATCACGTATTCTTTTAAAACAATCGAATCGGATGTGCCGAGATCTTTTACCACAACAATCGCCTGATGAATATAATCGACAGAATTCAAATTGATTTTATCGAAAAAACCTATACTTCTGGTAAGGCTGACATAAGGGAGTTGACCTGTTTCTATCACTCCTTCCACCACTATTTTCTTCTCTCCTTCCTGCAATTTTATATTCAGCTCCTTTTCACAGGAAGTAAGCATCCATACGAAAAGCAGGAGCAGACTGAACGATTTTTTTTGCATGGCGCAAAGGTAATTTATTTTAAGAAGGACAGGATAGGAAAAGTTTATCGAATATGTTGATAGCAAATTATGTGTTGCCGCTTGTTTTCAACAAACAAAAAATACCCCCAATAAAGGGGGTATGCATTTAGAAGACAACAAAATTTATTGATCATCCAGTCGGAAGAAGATTGGCAAACTAAATAAAACCGGTACAGCGATCCCGTTATTACGCCCGGGTTTCCATTTGGGCATACCGGCTACCACACGCAAGGCCTCTTCGTCGCAGCCATACCCGATGCCACGTTTGACCTTCAACTCGGCAATTTCACCTTCGGTATTAATCACGAATTCAAGAACCACCTTCCCTTGAGTCTCATGCGTAACAGCAGAAGATGGATATTTGATATGAGAACCGAGATAAGCCAGCAGTTCATCTTCTCCTCCAGGGAATTCGGGCATTTGATCTACGCTTACCGCATCCACAGGGATAACGGTCTTGGGACCGGGCACCTCAACTATGCCCGGAGTTGTACCCGGAGGCACATGAGGTGGCGCGATATCACCGGGACCGGGTATTTTTCCGGCTTGGGTTTCGGTACCGGCTACAGCATCCTTAGGGAGTGGTTTAAGTTCTTCATTGGGGTTGACGGTAGTGGCCGGTACGATGGTTGGTGGGGTTACTTTTGCGGTTTTAACCGGCGGCACCTCACGTACCTTTGGCGGATGTACCGTTGGCTTGGGCGGCTTAACCACATCGTCAATATGTTTCAGAACTACCGTATCGTAGCGATGAGGATTGGGGCGAATGGCTTTTTCACCCACCAGCCCGGCAATCAGTTGAGCAGAGGCAATAATTAAGGAAAGGGTTACGACAATGGTTATTGAACGTCGGACCCGCTTGTGATAGTTTTTTCGAAGCTCGTAGGCTCCGTAGGCTTTGTTTCTTTGGTCGAAGAGGATATCGAGGATATCAGCTTTGAGGATTTTGTTGGTTTCCATGTTTGTACGGTTTAGTGATGTACACATGTAGACATAGTAAAAGTTTTATGTAAAATTCCTCAGGATGGTGCTGTTTAATTTTGAAACGATGCCCCTTTGTATTTATTGTGTGAGATTATAGCGCTATTTTAAAAGTGTTTCTTTAAAAATACCATTTTTTGAAGTATGTTAGCACGATAATTATCTCATATGACGATAGGAATATTGAAAGAACCAGCCGGTGAAAACAGAGTCTCGGCATTGCCGGAAATTGTGGCTCAGTTTATTAAACTCAACGTACAGGTAAAAGTAGAAAGTGGTGCAGGTGCAACAGCATTTGCCACAGATGCCGATTACGAAAAAGTTGGTGCGACTATAGGCTCTCGCAATGAAGTTATTTCTTCAAGCGATATTTTATTGAGCATACAAACCCCGGCTGAACCACTCTCAGGAAAAGTAATATTGGGTGTCTACCAGCCTTTGTTTAATTTCCAGCAGGTAAACACATGGGCCTCCGCGAATAATACCGTATTCAGTATCGATATTATTCCACGGACCACACGGGCACAATCCATGGACGTGTTGAGCTCTCAGGCCAATATCGCAGGATATAAATCCGTTTTACTGGCCGGTGCGGAATACAGCAGATATTTTCCAATGTTCATGACCGCAGCGGGTAGTATTGCTCCTGCCAAGATGCTTATATTGGGTGCGGGCGTTGCCGGCCTTCAAGCCATAGCCACCGCGCGCAGGTTGGGATGTATTGTAGAGGTATTCGATACGCGCCCTGCGGTAAAAGAAGAGGTGATGAGTTTGGGTGCGAAATTTGTAGAAGTAGAAGGTGCCGCCGATGCCAGTAAAGCCGGTGGATATGCTGTGGAACAAACTGAAGAATACAAACAAAAACAACAGCAACGCATCGCTGAAAGTGTTGCGAAAGCAGACATTGTGATTACCACCGCTCAAATACCCGGTAAAAAAGCACCTATTTTGCTTACGGATGCCATGATTCACAGTATGCGTAATGGCAGTATCATTATCGATTTGGCTGCAGCAACCGGTGGGAATACCAATTTTACCAAAAACAATGAGACCGTAATAGAAGGCGGTGTGAAAATCATCGGCAATTCTAATTTGGCCTCTACCATGCCTTCTGACGCCAGTAAATTATATGGTAAGAATATTCTCAACTTCCTCAAATTAATCATCGATAAAGACGGCAATATTCACTTGAACTTTGAAGATGAACTGGTCAAGGAAACTTGTATCGCAACCGGCGGTAAAGTGACCAACGAACGGGTCAGTCAATTGCTTAATTAATTACAATCATCAACCAACATTAATCATTCAACATTAATCATTTTAATATGGATTCTTTAATCAGTTTTTTTACGGAGCATTATGACATGATCACCATCGTCATACTTTCAGTTTTTTTAGGTATTGAAGTGATTTCACGGGTGCCTTCTGTTTTGCATACCCCTCTGATGAGTGGCGCCAATGCGATCCATGGGGTCGTCATCATCGGGGCTATTATTGTGATGGGACAGGCAGAACCGGACAATTACCTGGCCCTCATCCTCGGGTTCCTGGCTGTAATTCTGGGAACACTCAACGTCGTCGGTGGATTCGTGGTAACAGACCGCATGTTAGAAATGTTTAAGAAAAAGAAAAAATAATCAAATCTCAATTTACTTTATTTAAAGTCAAAATATATGCAAAACGGACTTCTCCTGCTCAGTTACCTCATCGGTAGTATCTCCTTTATCATAGGCCTTAAGATGCTTTCTCATCCGGACACCGCCCGTAAAGGAAATCTCTATGCCGCAGTGGGTATGACCATTGCCATATTGGCCACCATTTTTCTATTTGTAGATCAAAATGGGAATCATTTAGGCAACTACATCTGGATTTTTGCAGGCTTAATCATCGGTACGGTAGTTGGTACTATGGCGGCAAAAAAAGTACAAATGACTGCCATGCCTCAAATGGTGAGCTTGTTTAATGGAATGGGTGGTGCTTGCGCAGGGATTATTTCCATTGTAGAATTTCGTCATATGTTGCATGCAGGTATTGATATTACTACAGAGCCTATGCAAGCTTTAACCATTTTAGCCGGATTGGTGATTGGTACTGTGTCATTTACCGGCAGTATGATCGCATTTGGCAAATTGAATGGCAATATCAATGATCGAGTATTACCGGCTCAACAAGTCGTTAATATTGGCTTGTTGCTGATCATTTTAGCGATTCTCATAGCAATGCTCACGGGCATTACCGGAGTGGATGTATCTCTTTTATTCTGGGCCTTGCTGGGTATTTCTGCACTCTATGGTATCTTGTTCGTAATGCCAATCGGTGGTGCCGATATGCCGGTGGTGATTTCTTTACTCAACTCATTTACAGGAGTCGCTGCGGCATGCGGAGGATTCCTATACGATAATCCGGTCATGCTCACCGGTGGTATTCTTGTAGGAAGTGCCGGTACTATCCTGACCATTTTAATGTGTAAAGCCATGAATCGTTCATTGACCAATGTGATCGTTGGAGCCTTTGGAGGAAACAAAGCCGGAGCAGGTCCTGCAGCAGATGCCGGTGGTACCACGAAAGAAATTTCGTTGAGCGATACAGCTGTTTTAATGGCCTATTCTAAAAAGGTTGTTATCGTTCCGGGTTATGGATTGGCTGTAGCGCAGGCCCAACATACCTGTCATGAATTGGAAAAAGTATTGGAAGAAAAAGGAGTAGAAGTGAAATATGCCATTCATCCGGTGGCTGGTCGTATGCCCGGACATATGAATGTTTTATTGGCAGAAGCAGACGTCCCTTACGAGAAATTATTAGAGATGGAGGAAATCAATCCTGAGTTTGCACAAACAGATGTGGTACTGGTACTCGGGGCTAATGATGTGGTCAACCCTGCTGCCAAGAACGACCCATCATCTCCAATTTACGGTATGCCGATTTTGGATGTTGAAAATGCAACCCATGTGATTGTGAATAAAAGAAGTATGAAACCTGGTTATGCAGGTATCGAAAATGCACTTTTCTTCCAACCTAAAACGTCCATGCTCTTTGGCGATGCCAAAAAAGTATTACAAGATCTGGTCAGTGAAATGAAACAGATGTAAGTGATATTTCATTGGATATCCTCCTTATTACTCGACCTCTTTGCTGAAAAGCAAAGAACCAGAAATGCCTTTCTTCGCGGCAACATTCATTACACCGCTGAAACAAAACGCACCGTTTTTAAGGAATCCGTTTGGGATCTTCGTAAAATAAAGGATCCCGCTGAACAATTAAAACAGGATGCATATATCAGGCAACTGTCCCAAGACCTTGCCAAAGATTTTCAGTCCGACCCGGCTCTCTCTCAAACCATTGAAGAAATTATGATAAACCTCAGTCAAGGAACCCCTGATTGGAAAAAAATTCAGGCCCTTCTGAAGAAACTTTAAGTCGCGCCCCTTCAATCGCTGCAATATTAATTTTTATCGCACAAGCCCCAAATTTTGTTAAGGAGATAAAAATCTTCAAAACAATTTTTATCTTTAAAATTCATTCCTTGAACATGAAAAAAATATTGACCCTTATTGCGCTGTTTGTCCCTTTTATCATTCAAGCACAATCCTTTACCAATTACAGTGGTTATACCTTACCAACCACTACGCAAACACTGATCATCCCAATTACTGTCAGCGGATTACCCAACAGCATCAACAGCAGCTTTGGTTTAAATCGGGTCAAGTTAGGAATCACGCATAGTAGTGACCAGGAATTGGAAGTCCGTCTCAAAGCACCCGACAACACTGAGGTGTTGCTTTTTACTTCTGTGGGAGGTCAAAACGGCGTTGACTTCCGCAATACCGCACTTCGGAACGACGGAACCTACCAGATCGAACAAGGTACTCCCCCTTTCAATGGCAACTATATCCCTATGCAGGACCTAAACATTCTGAACAATGGTCAAAACCCAAATGGGACATGGATGTTATTGATTACAGATACTTATCCATACGCCAATACCGGCTCTTTGGATAGTGTGGCCATACGCTTTGGCAACAACCCCAACGATTATCCACCGACAGTTTTTGTTTGTCCCACTTGCCATTGCCCTCCCGGTATCACCGATTGTGATTTAGTTCCGGATATGACCTCATCTGAGTTGGTCATTTTACAAGACATGACTGAATCGGCCGGAAGTTTATTGATTGGAAACGGAACGCCTAATATTGGACTTGGTCCTTTAGAGGTTCGCCCTGTTGACAGTTGTTTCTGTGGCCTCGTTCAGGTTCCATGTACCCAAACGACTTGTCCGGGCGGTGGATCCGTTTCTCAACGTTTACACCAACGCATATATCAAAAGCACGGCAATACAGATACATTGACTTTTTATGAAATTCCGGCAGGCAATATGAGTTACCATCCAACACATGGCCATATTCATGTCGATAATTGGGCAGACTTTACCCTGCGCAAGCAAACATCCGATCCCGACCCGCGGAATTGGACCGTCATTGGGACCTCCGTCAAACAAAGCTATTGCCTGATTAATTTGTCTTCATGCGACGGCTATTCAGGAGCATGTAAAGACAATGCCGGTAATATTTTGGATCAGCAAAGTCAATTCACAAACTATGGTTTAGGATATTTGTCCGGATGCGGAAAGTTCCAGGGTATCTGGCCGGGCAAATTGGATATTTATTCTTCAGGATTAAATTCTCCCATCGACCTGCAAAGTATTTGTAACGGTAACTATTACATCGTATCCATTACCGATCCCGACAGCACCTTTGCCGATGCCGATTATTCTAATAATGTAGTGGCTGTTCCGGTAGCACTGACACAACAAATTCCTGCATCCACTGCCGATTACACCACAACACAAACAGGTCCTTCCGTGCTCGTAAATGCGACAGGCTTACTGGCAGGAGCGAACTATATCTGGGATTTTGGCGACAACTCACCAAACATGACCCAAAATCCTGTAACCCATAATTATACTGCCAATGGAACCTATATCATCACCCTTTGGGTACAAACTCCATGCGGCGACCGTTTTGAATATGATACAGTGACCATTTCCGGACTCACTCCGGCCGCAATCGATGAAACGAATCAGAGCAGTACATTTTACGGTGTTTCTCCGAATCCTTCTACCGGCAATTTCGAGTTGACGCTTTACAATGCGCAGAGCGGCTCCGTGAAGGTTATCCTGACAGACATGACCGGACGCCGGAATCTGCTTCTGGCCGATGAAAAGAATATTAACGGGATTCGTAAAATTCCTTTCAATTTCGAAAAAATGGGCTTGGCTGAAGGAATGTATTTAATCCGTTTCATTACGGACGATAAAATTTACAGCGAAAAAATAATCTATAGAAAATAGACCCTAATCAAATCAAAAAAAATCCCGTTCTAAAAAGAACGGGATTTTTTTTAGATCCGTAAATTTTGGAGCTCGGCTGCATCACTCGACTCAAGTACTTCCTGCCATACGCTATATCCGGCCCAAAGCGGCCGGGATATACGCTGCTGTCAGGGCTAATACTCAAGGTCCTTCACTTGATGAAACATAGTCAAATGCAGCCTTTACCAATGACAATGAGATCGATAATTAACCATGATTCCAACAAATGATCTGTCGTTAAGGGCTGCTGAACTGACGCGCAGCATAGAAACTAAACCGCCGGCCTGCGTATAAGAGATATGATCTGTACCTTGTCCAGAACCTTCATGATCAAATAAGTCAGATCAAATTCAAAACTTTTCTTTGCGAAATTCGCATCTTGTTTATCAAAATGGTGATTATTCTGAAAAAGTTCTCCCATCAGCATGATTCCCCATGGACTTGAATTTTTTGAACAATCATGATTGTCATAATTTGTATAACCGTATTTATGTCCGCACCAATTAACGATAGCACCTTGAACTGCACCCATAAAGAAATGAATAGGCAGCAATAAGAAAAACCAATAATTGGGTGCAAATACGACATAGATGGAAATGTAAATGAGGGCAAAAACAATTCTGGTCAAAATATGATTTCCAAACTTATCCAAACTGTCCCATACAGGTAAATACTCCTTTGTAAATTGTGGGTCAATGTTGTATTGCTTTTTCACTAAGCTTCTGAACAAAAAATGCGTATTCTTCATCATCTGCCAAACATCTTTAAAAAAATGCGGAGAATGCGGATCTTCTTTGGTATCACTGTATTCATGATGCATTCGGTGTAATATGGCATAAGCTCTGGGTACTAAAAAGGACGATCCTTGCAGCAACCAGGTGGCGATGTAAAAGGTTTTTTCCCAACCCTTACTCACCGTAAACATTTGATGGGTCGCATAACGATGCAGAAAAAAGGAATGAAAAAAAAGAGACAGAAACCAGTGTATGGTAAAGAAAAGCAGTATTACAAGCATTCAGTAAATTATAAGATAAGGGTAACGAAGTTAGTTCAATATCTCAGTTAACCACTTTTATTCTTGATATTCCCTGACAGATATGGAATAAATGACGCTAATTAACTACAAATTACCCGATAACATGAATTAAGCAGCAACATAAAAGCGAAAAACGATTTTCATAAGTGTTCAAGGGTTACCCTCTTTTGAGCGGCTAATCCGCCCAACCAGGCAAAAAACAAAAAAGATATTGAAGATAATATAGACATCCACAATGGATGTGGAAGTGTTATAAACAAGACGATTCCTCCCAGTAACAAAACAAAACCGACTGTTAAAGCCGCTATGATTTTTCTTTCGGCCGATGCTATTCTTGCCGCGGTATATCCGCCAAAAAAGCTGCTCAGTACATATCCTCCTAATACCAACAAATAGGCCGCAAGAGGCAAGGTCTTCATTTCAGCAATGATTTGCTCGATACTCGGCGTCAGCGTTTTCATCGGATAGAGCTTGGCGCTGAGGCTCTCCACCAAGGAAATGACACAAAAGGATACAATGACTCCGGCTACGATGCCCAGTACAAGTTTTAGAATAGGATGCATAATTTAGTTTTGTGGAATATTCATCCCAAATTGACGAAGATGATGCCAGGCATGTTTATGGAGTAAATGTATCCATTCTTCAAAATTTAGGTTTCCAAAAAATGGATTGGGAATCCTGCGGCCTTGATCGGCTTCAAAGGTAGCGACAAAATGTTCAATATCCATTTTCAACACTTCAATGGACAAACTGATCTCTTTTTGCACAGTAGGTTCAGGATGGTCTGGCAAATAGGGATTGGGCGTATTGTCCCGAAAGGGTTTATCACTCATCATAAAGCGATACATTTTTTCAGTTGTATCGGCATCATTTAAGGAATCAAGTGGAATAAGCCCGCTTGCTTGCCGAAAAGCATAACTCATGTGCTCGATCATCTGATGCACATTCATTTTGCCAAAGAGGGGAAGCGTATTCGGATCCAAATCCGCAAGTATTTGGAGGTATTCTCCGCGTAAAAATTCTAATTTTTTCATGAATGATAATTTAAGGATTTGCCCAAATGATGCGGTCTTCTATTTATGGTTTTCTTTTTTGCGATCCCCCCATGTTTGATAATCAATGTTTTCTGCAGCAACTTGTTCCGAGCTATCGGTCAACGGTTCGCAAGGCAGCAGCAGTGAATGACAATCACGAGCCAATTGTTGGTATACGGACGTTCCTTCAGATTTCCAGGCAATCATTTCGTCACTCACTTCTCGTATAACTTTGGCCGGATTCCCTGCAACAAGACTACGGTCAGATATGATTTCCTTTGCTTTGATAAAACTTAATGCACCTACAATACATTCATCGCCTAATTGCACATCATCCATGATGACCGCGTTCATGCCAACGAGGCAATTTTTTCCAATAGTAGCTCCGTGAATAATGGCCCCATGTCCAATATGTGCATTCTCTTTCAGCAGGACCGTGGTACCCGGAAACATATGAATGGTACAGTTCTCCTGTACATTGCATCCATCCTCAATCACAATTTTTCCAAAGTCCCCCCTGATGGCAGCCCCCGGACCTATATAGACATCCTTCCCAATAATCACGTTACCCGTTACAGCGGCTTGCGGATGCACATAAGCAGTAGGATGCACGACCGGCTTGATCCCTTTATAAGCATAGAACATATAAACTGAATATTTTTACGTGGTTATAAAATAAAGGAATTATGGATAAAATGTTTGATTACCGGCTTTCATCCTGCGAAGTAAAGGTGAACAACGATAGCGGTCTTCATGATATTCTGAATAAAGCTGATCTAAAAGTTCGACACAATGATCAATGCCTTGTTCATCCGCCCAGGCCAAGAGTCCTTTGGGATAATTTACTCCCTTAGTCATGGCCAAATCGATATCATCCCTGGATGCGATATGTAAATACATCGCATTGGCTGCTTCGTTAATCAGCATCACTAAAATCCGTTTAAAAAGGGTCTGAGATAATCCGGAGTCATGCGATTCCAAATTGGCTTGTTGCTCTTTCTGCGTATAATCATAAAATCCTCTGCCGGATTTCCGCCCAAACCATTTCGCTTCAACCAATCTTTTTTGTGTAAAGGATGGCGTATATCTGGGATCGAAATAAAATGATTTCCAAACGGTTTCCGTCACCGTATAATTTACGTCATGGCCAATCATATCCATCAATTCAAAGGGCCCCATCCTAAATCCTCCTTCGACTTTCATGGCATGATCGATAATTTCCAAACTGGCAAACCCTTCTTCATATAACCTAATGGCTTCACTATAATAAGGTCTGGCAATGCGATTTACTATGAATCCCGGGGTGTCTTTAACCTGAACCGTCTTCTTACCCCAGCTGTCGATGATGGATTTGGCCATTTGCAGGGTGGATTCAGTGGTTTGTAAGGCCGGGATGATTTCAACCAGTTCCATCAAAGGTGCAGGATTGAAAAAGTGTATACCTATAAAGCGCCCGGGCCTAGTACAGGCTGACGCCAAAGAAGTGATGGACAAAGAGGAAGTATTGCTTGCCAAAATGCATTCCTCACTAACAATGGCCTCAAGGCCGGCAAATACCCTTTGTTTGATTTCAGGATTCTCTACAATCGCTTCAATGATTAATTCACAACCGGCCAGAGCGTTCAAATCAGTTGTCCATGCTATCGAAGAAAAAGTATTTTTCACTTGCTCTTCAGATAGCTTTCCCTTGCTTGATAATTTCTCCAGCGTTATTGCCAGTTGCTTCTTAGCATGATCAACAACTTGCTGGGCCTGATCATGAACGACGACCTGACATCCTGCCGTTGCCGCTACTTGAGCAATTCCGGCACCCATAGTTCCACTACCAATGATTCCGATTTTCATAGGCTCCAAAAGTAAAGACTATTCATGAAAAAAGGCCATGCAAGTTTGCATGGCCTTTCAAAAATATACTCTTAGAATTTATCGAATCAAGGTTACATCACCTTTAAAGGTTTTGGTGGCACCATCAGGATATGCTACTTTGATCAGGTAATAGAAGGTAGCCATATCTTGTAATTTACCTTTGAAATCTCCATTCCATCCACGGTTATCGGTGGCAGAGAAAACTTCTTGTCCCCAACGATTCATAACTCTGAATTCTTGGATTTTCTGGAAGGTCAAATTAGCTACTCTAAAGATATCATTCTGACCGTCATTGTTAGGTGTAAAGGCCGTAGGTACCCATAAATTATCGTGATAATCGATATCTACATAAATGCTATCCCAATTGCGGCATCCACTGGAATTTAATCCATATACATAATACATGGTGGGTTCAGCCGGAGAAACAATCATACTGGACACATTCGGATTGCTTGTGCCCCAAACAGGTGTCCAATTATACACTTCCGCACCGGTTGCGATCAAATTCACCTCTTGCTCATACTTAATCCGGATAGAATCTCCGTTTAATATGGTTACCGTTGGTTTAGGATTAGCTTTTACATGAATCGTAACAGTATCACCACAATTATAAGCATCTAAACGGGTACAGGTGTAGTAATGGTCACCGCCACTTGGTGGCGTAATTAAAGGACTACTACAGTTTGTACAACTCAGACCGGTAGAACCGCCATTTTGATCATACCACAGGAATGTTTCTGATGGCGCATTACCGGATCCGGTTGCGATGGCCTGATAAGTGTCACCTTCACAGATAATGGTATCCATAGGCGTCACACGCAGATCATGAATGGAAATTGTAACTGTGACAGAATCCGTAACCTCACACTTATTTCCACCTGTAGTGAATACATTAAATGTGGTACTACTGTTTACATAAGCTGTGGTCACACCGGCAGTTGAGTCGAACACGAATGTTCCTGGTTCCCATCTGTATTTCCAAACTTTATTCGGGATATCACAAAGTGAGAAACGAATATTCGGACGAGCCGTTGAAATAATTGGTGTACCCGGGAACTGAGCTGCAGGTAATTCACATCCACCGTAGTTTGATCCTTGGCTATAGAACTGAGGATTCAACGTATTAGAATAATTTACCGCATCTGCACCGATGGTATTGAACTGACCGTTGTAGAAACACATTTCTACTACCAAATTCTCAATTCCATCCCAAACGAATGGTGTTTGTAATGGGAAGTTATTCCAACCTACTGTAGTGTTGTAATTAGGATTATGGTATACCTCTTTTAATTGATAAGCCGGAATGAAACTGGATAATTGTGTCAAAGGAGTACATCCTAATTTGATGTAGAAATCAAATCCGGCGAAACTGGTCTTGGTCGTTACATCCAAAGCCAATGAATCGATACGGCCTTTAGTTATGCCCAATGCATTCAATTCAGCAGCGGTAAACAACATTTGTGAACGAGTACCTGCCCATGAACCGTTTAATGGTGTCAACGCAGTACTTGAGGCAATACCTGTACCCGCAAAATATTGGTTGAATGGAGCTGAACATGTTACATTTTCTTCTCCACATTCGTATTGTGGCGGTGTGCCAACAGGTGTACCGGTTAGTGTAACTAAGCCCGGCTCGCAGAGTACAGCAGGAGTAGCTGTGGCGCCAATGGAATTTGAATTATCCACGATGACCTGAATGGTATCTTTAGAAGCACAATTCGGATTCGAAGAAGAAACAACGTCAACAATAAAGTCAGTTGTATTCATGATTCCACTTGAAGTCGGATCCTTAATCGTAGCATTATCTAAAGTGGATGAAGGTGTCCAGCTGTAATTGAATGAACCTGTCTCACATACTTTAAATCTTGTATTCGGGCGAACCGCACCAATCAACGGACTGGTAGCCGTCAAACCACAACCGGTTCCGCCAAATTGATTTTGGTGCATCACCATCGTGTTTACTGTATTACTACTGGCTACGACATCTTGATTGGTATTGAAGCCATTCACTTCATAACAAATCTGAACGACAATATTGGATACGCCATCCCAGAAATAATTATTTTGGAAATTATGGTTATTCCAACCTAAAGAGGAATAATATTTATTGACAGAAAATACTTGAGATAAACCGGTCAGGAATCCTGTCCCAGCATTGAGATCTGTAGCAGATGTACAACCCATGCTGATTTTTACATTACGCATGGTATCACTTCCTTTAGCGACCACATTCCAACCAATTGAACTAATGTTTCCGGCAACGATTCCTGCTTGTTGCAATTCGTCTGCTGTATAAAGAATTTGAGTCTTATAGGCATCATACCAATAAGTATAATAAGGAGAAAACTGATTTTGTTGAACAGTACCTGAACCAACAATTTTGAATACCGGGTTGGTTGTACATGGGAAAACAGATAATCCGCATGGCATTGAAGCGGCATTGGCAAACAATTGGAACGGATAACCCGGACAAACATTGTTTTCTGAAGATAATGCATTCAGTACAGGTCTTGCTCCATTCACATCGACAATGGCATGATCGGTATATTTACAACCATTGTCATCAATATAGGTTAAAGCGTAATCTGTCGTCACTAAAGGCGATGCCCATGGCTGTAAAGTGGTTGAATCACTCAAATCCGTTCCCGGCGTCCAATCTATAATCGGATTCACCTGACCCGGATTAGCCGTGGCCGGCAATTGAATAGAATCATTGGCACAAATTGTATGATTACCTCCAGCACTGACGGTAATACCAGGGAAAATAGTGACCGTAATCGTATCTTTATTTTTACAAGCTGTTTGAGCATTTGTATTCACCACATAGGTTGTAGTAGAAGGAGGAAATGCTTTAGGATTTTTGATATTTGGATCAGACAATCCAACTGTACCACCGGTACTTAATTCAGACCAAGTCCATTGTGTAACTGTAATTGGCCCTGTCGCATTCAACTGAACCGAATCTGCATTGGTACAAGTCACCAAATCCGGACCGGCATCAACACCTTGTAATACTTTAATCAATACTACCTGATAACTTTTCAATACAATCGGCTGACCGGTTGTGCAAGTTGAATCAGAGAATGTCAGGATCAATGTATGATCTCCGATATCAGCACCAGTTGGAGTCCAACTAAATGAGCCGGTCACAGGGTTTCCGCCCGCCAACGGTGTGGAGGTATAGGTTGAACCCGGACAAGATGCTGCATTATTACCATAGGTTTTAACAAGATTACTCACTGTTTGACTGGTTGCTTGGATATCAAATGACATCGGCTGACCGGGACAAACGGTTAATACAACCGGATTAGGGGATAACATAATTGCACCCTGTAAATTCGTAATAGGCTGTACCAATGGTGGTGCTGAATTACAATTCAATACATTAATCTGTACATCACGCATTACCGATCCCACTTCAACACCGGTTTGTTTGTCATATTCCTTGGCCGTAAATGCGAGTACATAAAAACCGGTTACCGTTGGGGTAAACGCAGCCGTTCCGGTTTGAGGATCCACAACGTAACCACCCGGTGCATTCACAGGGTTATTTACAGAATAACTTGCATTAAAGGTATAAGGTGTACAACCTCCACCACCCCAATCCTGTGGGTAGGAAGCAGAGAAAACAACTGAATCCAAATCCGGATCTATCGGTCCATTCAAATATAGTGTAGGTTGGTTATAGCATACATATGGAATTGGGCGTATAGTCAATTTAGCTGAACTGTTGATTGGACGGGTCACGTTATTTAAAGTCGCATTAATGCAAGTTCCATTGGCTGGAATATTGGTTATCCCGATATTCCGGCAACAACCATTCCAGTTGAAAACCCAATCTGTACAGGCCATTGGCAAATTTACAATACCTGCATAGTGGCAATATTGGTATCCATTGAACTGACTGCTTGGATTGATACAAGTACTCGGAACATTGGAACATAGATCATCCACAAAAGCAAAATTCTGAGGATCTGCAGCGGTCGCAGTATCCACAGTAAATCCGAAATTTTGACCACAGGATATCGATGAAGCGGTCATATATTCTGATGTTCCCTGGCCGATACCGGTACAATCTCGATAAATAACCAAGTGTACTTTGTACTGGAGTGGCGCCATATATTCATAAAAAATATCAACCGCAGCCTGATGGGATGCGTTTGAGGCTGTGTAAGCCATCATCAATACGATAAAGACGGATAAGATGCGGAAAATTTTTTTCATATGATATCTATATAAAAATTTAAACAGTCAGAAATGAAATCTCAGACCTGTTTGTAAGACGCTAAGTTATTTATATAAGTTGGAATCTGAAAATATATTTTTAAATACTATATATTAGTTTTTTTTCACAGACGTTTATTTGCCGTTTAAAAAAGAATTGCCTAACTTGTACCGATGATTTCGGCGCTCATTGCAGGTTTAGGATTTGGCCTATTTATGGCCATTTCAGTGGGTCCTACCATATTCGCCATTCTCAAATACAGCATTAGCTATGGTTGGAAAGCAGGGATCAGTTTTGTAATCGGGGTATCCATCAGCGACAGTTTATATGTGGCTATGGCCAATTTGGCTTCGGGGTGGCTGGCCGGACTTATGAGCCACGAAAAACTCATCGGATATATCGGTTCAGCTCTCTTTGCCATTATGGGACTTCATGGATTTTTCAAAAAAATCAAAGTGACCCGCAATATCCAGGACATGGCGAAAGTGAAAAACAGGGATTATTGGAAGATTTTTGCCAGCGGTTTTTTAATGAATACCTTTAATCCCGGAGTCATTATTACTTGGATTACCGCCGTAGCCGCCATTTCCAATATGGGCCCATCCTATCGGGTCATCTTTTTCGCCGCCTGTTTGGGACTTATCCTGGGTTTCGATTTTCTCAAAGTGCTTCTAGCCCAAAAAATCCGCAAAAAGCTCACACCACGCACCATTGTCTACATGAACCGCATTTCAGCGCTATGTATTTTAGGTATAGGTGTTTTTCTTTTCCTCAAAATTGCCTTTGACATTCAAATCGCAGGACATTAATTCCCTAAAGCCATTTTCTCAGAGAAATATTGCATTTTTGTTCCCTATAAAAATCTATAACTTATGTCCTTTATTCTCCATGAAAATTTGAATGGTGTCGCCAAAATCACCCTCAATCGCCCGGATAAATTCAATAGTTTTTGTCGCGAAATGGCCCTAAACCTCCAGTCTGCATTAGATTTAGCCGCCAGCAACGCAGAGGTTCGGTGTATCTATATCACCGGAATCGGAAAGGCATTTTGTGCCGGACAAGACTTGGCAGAAGCCATCGAAGACAATGGCATTGAACTGGCGCAAATCGTGGCAGAACACTACAATCCCATCATTGAGAGAATTCGGAATATTGAAAAACCAATCGTTGCAGCAGTGAACGGCGTTGCTGCCGGCGCAGGGGCTAATATTGCTCTAGCCTGCGATATCGTGGTGGCTGCCGCTTCCGCATCTTTTATACAAGCCTTCAGCAAAATAGGCTTGGTTCCCGACAGCGGGGGCACCTTCTTTCTCCCTCGCTTGATCGGCATGCAAAAAGCTACGGCTTTGATGATGCTGGGCGATAAAGTCATAGCGGAAGAAGCGGAAAGACTCGGTATGATCTATCGCTTTTATCCGGATGAATCCTTTGCCACAGATAGTTGGAATCTGGCCCTCAATTTGGCTGCTATGCCCACAAAAGGACTCGGTCTGACCAAAAGACTGCTCAATGAATCTGCCACAAATAATTTAGCGAATCAACTTTCACTTGAGGGGAAACTTCAGGTTGAAGCCTCAAATTCATATGATTACAACGAAGGCGTCAATGCATTCTTGGAAAAACGCAAACCGGTCTTTAAAGGACAATAGGTTGCTTAGAAAAGATTTTGTTTTTGGGGGTCAGCGCTATCACATGATTCAGCTTATGGGCGTTGGCACCGTTTAGGCTGTCTCTCTTTGCTCAACAAGTCTGCGAAACAGACTCCTGAGCAATGGTGACATCAAGCGATCACATCGTATGGAATCCTCCTTACATCAAGATTCCATATAGCCTTTCAATTCTTCAAACACTTGTGCACTTACACGATTCAAGTTTTCAATCAATGGCTTCATTTCTTCGAAGGATACTTTCACCGATGATTTATGCTCCAGTTCCTGCACATGAGAAATGGTTTCTTTCACGCCCATGTAATTAAATTGTGTCTTCAGAGAATGTGCGGCAATTTTAATCATTTCATGATCTCCTTCCAACAACCCATTATTCAATTGGGCCAATAGTTTTGGTGCATTTTGTAAAAAAATTCCCACATATTTTTTTTGTTTCTCGGGATTATGACCTGCAAATGACATGAGAAATGTTAAATCGGTAATGCGCTCCTGTGAGGCTGGAATAATGACACCGGGCATCTCATCGGCCAGCATGGCTTTAGGCGTATCCATCGCATGTCCATTCCCGGTCAACTGCCCTTCCTGTTTACGGTGCTCTATCACCGCACGATCTATTTGATTCAGCATTTTCCTGACCAACTCCTCCTTTTGAAATGGCTTGGGAATATGATCATTCATCCCACTCGCCAAATAATGTTCAATATCTTGCTTCATTACATTTGCGGTCATCGCAATAATTCGGGTATGACGAGCAGGCGGCTCCAATTCTTTCCGTATAATCCGGGTGGCTTCCAGCCCATTCATCAAGGGCATTTGGATATCCATGAGTACGAGATCGTATTTTCCGGAGCGAACCATTTCAATGGCATCCTGACCATTGCCGGCCTGATCAATTTGCATGTCCGGAGCCAACGCCAGCAAAGTATCTACTGCCAAAATCTGGTTGAACTCATTATCATCCACCAATAAGATTTTAGTATTATTCAATATTTCAAGATCTTCTGCCGACACCTGATAATCTTCTTTGTACACGGCGCCCTGTTCTTCAGACACTTGAAAGGGTATCATAAAAGTAAAGGTGGTCCCTTCCCCAATTTTACTTTGCACATCAATGGTACCGTCCATCAGTTCCACCAACTGTCGCGAAATGGTTAAGCCCAATCCTGTTCCACCATATTTCCTGGCCACATCGGTCCCTGCTTGTGTAAAGCTCTCAAAAATTTTATGCACGTATGTCTCAGAAATACCTATGCCCGTATCAATCACATCAAATGCAATTCGAATTAAACGATTCTGATGAAGGACAGAATGGCATTTAATTCTAACTGAACCTTTTTCCGTAAACTTCACCGCGTTTCCCGCCAAATTCATCAGGATCTGACTCAAGCGTGTAGGATCCCCGGTCAATTGATCCGGTATGCCTTCTGCGATATCATAACGTATTTCAATCCCTTTTTCCTCTGCTTTGAATCGCAATAAAGTCACCACATTTTTTAAAACATGCTTCAGCGAAAAATCGATGTACTCAATGGTAATTTTACCGGCCTCAATTTTCGAAAAGTCTAAAATATCATTAATAATCACCAGCAAATTATCAGCACTCTGGGCAATCGCATTCAAATACTTCAACTGATCGGGCCTTGGTGATTTCTCCAACAGCAATCGCGTCATGCCTACAATGGCATTCATGGGTGTACGAATTTCATGACTCATATTGGCGATGAACTCCTGCTTTAATTTTGCAGATTGCTCCGCCACTTCTTTCTCCTTCACTGCAAATTCAATCTCATGACGAATCTGTAAATTCTTTAGTTTATTGATCGTGTTTTGCTGAAATATTTCTTCCTTTAGTGCTTCATACTTTTTCAAATTCTCATAGGCCTCCGGGATGTCACCCATTTTTTCATACACCTGAGCATACATTTCGTGAATACTCATGATATCATGTTTGCGGGAATGTTCATTGGCGGTATCATAGGCTTTATCCAAATGCTGCAACGCCTTTTCATAATGCTTTTCATCTACATTCACCCGCCCCAGATAAAACTCCGAAATGATGACCCCTTCGATATTGGATAAATCGATAGATTGCTGTAAAGCGACCTCCAAATACTTGATAGCCTTCTCATATTTCTGCTGTTTGTAATACACTTTCCCGATACCGCTATTGGCCAACATATGTCCGATCGTATTACCTTCAGTCAGCGCCAAACTCTTTTTAAAATTAATCAATGCATTGTCATAATCATCTTTTTTGAAGTAGATATTTCCTAAAGTGTGATACACATTGATCAGCCTTTTAATATCCTTATATTTTTCAAAAATGATCAGACATCGACTGGCATACTCCAACGCATTTTCATAATCGTATAAATCAAAATGCAAATTGGAAATATTGATCAGTACCACAGACTGAGATAATTCATCACCCAATTCTTCATTGATCTCCAAAGCCCATTGATAATATTTGGAAGCATTAGACAAATCGCCTAAATCACGATAGATGTTTCCATAATTATTATAGATTCTGGCTTTTAGGGTGTGGTTGCCAATGGATTTGGCTATTCTCAGCGCCTCCTTTAAAGTATCCAGCCCCTTGTTGTACTCTCCTTTCAACCAATAGCAGGCCCCTCTGTGATTCAAACCACGTCCTATCCCTTCCTGAAAATTAATTTTTCTCGAACGCTCGATGATCTCTTTCGACAAGCGAAAAGCTTCATCAATATCATAATTTCTGATCTCCAAAACGATGTCGATCAGACAATTTATTTTTTCCTTTTCATCCTGAAGCGTATTGTAAAGCGTCTTCAGTTCAAGATATTTTTCTGTACTCATGAATCTTTTTCAGTTTTGTCAATATAGCGAATGGTATAAACGGCTGTCGTTTGTGGCTTTACACGAGTCCGATCGTCTTGTTTAATGCCTGCTACCCACAATATTCTTCCGCCGGATTCCAATACCCTGACTTTTTCTTTTTGATGGATGGGCATTTTTAAGTCTATCAAAATCCTGGCTACCTTTTTCTTTTTTGGCATACCGAATGGATAAAGATAATCCCCCGCCTTCCATTTGCGCAGTATCAGTGGAAATTCTATTGGATCGGATGTGACCATGATTTCATGCGGATCTGCCGGCAGCTTTTCAGATACAGGAAGTTTCTTCGATATTTTAAAAAGATATTCCGCTGTTTCTATGTTGACATTATCTGATTCTATCATCACGAAATCTGCCTCATCCACTTTTGCTTCGGTAATAATTAAAAAATCGCCATGTCGAATAACCCTGTATTTTTCATTGCCCACCTTTGCACCCGATTGACTATCGAGTAGTTGCAACACTTGCAGACTTAAATCCCAGTTAAAATGAAAGGGTTTCAACAATTCATAGAGTGTCACCTCTATGGACTCTTGCTTAAGTAGCTTTCTTATTGGAATATAATGATCCCTGCCACGAACTTCGATCAGCTTTTTTCTTAATGTCAATATGGCCTCTTCATAAATCTTCAAACTCCCTTTGAACCGTTGAATATTTTTGGCCAAAGTGGATCGAAGCTCAGGGAATGTCTGCTCCAACTGCGGAATCACCTCATGGCGTATTATATTTCGGGTATATTTTACGCTCGCATTGGAGCGGTCCTCCCTCCAAGTCACTTGATGCGCCTCCGCAAAAGCTGAAATTTGCTCCCGAGAATAATTGATTAAAGGCCTGATTAACCAATCGGTCTTTTCGGGTATACTGCCCAACCCACGGATACCCGTTCCCCTGAAAAAATGAAATAGCAAAGTCTCTATCGCATCGTCCTGATGATGGGCTGTAGCTAAAAAATGATAGGGCCCCAGGGGCAAACATTCTTTAAAGAACATATACCGCAATATTCTTGCAGCCTCTTGTATCGACAGACCCTGGCTTTGTGCAAAATCTTCGGTCTGGAAACGCTGTACATAAAAGCGAATTTGATGTTTTTCACACCAGGTCTGAACGAGAACTTCATCTGCATCGCTATCCTCCCCTCTCAATTGAAAATTGCAATGGACCACGGCAAAACGAATACCGCTTTGTCTGAATAGCTCCGCCATTACCATAGAGTCCTTGCCTCCGCTCACGGCCAGCAGATAGGTTAAATCGGCATTAAGGTGTAGTAAATGCATCATCGTAATTAATCGGTCAATTCGTCCAAAACCATTTGCAGTTCATTCATGGCGTGCCGGTCGTTTAATTCCCGGGCAATCAGAATACCCTTTTCATAAACGGCAATGGCAGATTCAGGTTCTCCTTGCATTTCCAAAGTTTTGCCTAAATGATAATAAGTACCTATATACTTTTCATTTATGGCCAAAACGCGCTGAAAAGACTCGATGGCCAACTGCAATTCTCCCATTTTTTGGTATTCCAAACCCAGGGCATGAAGCAGAAAACAATCGCCCGGCATCTCTTGCAGCATTTGGGTCAATCGTTGGATTCTGTTTTGTGCCGTATTATTATTGATTTCTTGCATCTATGTGTATATTTGCCGTCCCGAATATTTTTTAAAAATAGGAAGGGAACCGCAATAATACGGCATCATAGCCACAATTTGAGGCGGCTGATTTCCGAACCATGAATAATACATAATTACGAACACATGAAAATACTGGTTTGTATCACGAAGGCACCCGACACAACAACGAAAATCGCCTTTACGGATAATGATACGAAGTTTAATGAAGCTGGCGTACAATGGATCATCAATCCTTACGAAGAATGGTACGCTTTGGTACGCGCCCTCGAATTGAAAGAGGCCGGATTGGCTACGGCCATTCACCTGATTACGGTCGGCAAATCGGATACCGAACCGGTCATCCGTAAGGCTTTGGCTTTAGGTGGTGACGAAGCTATCCGTATCGACGGCGACAGCAATGATCCTTATTTTATCGCTGCCCAAATCGCCGAATATGCACGCAGTCAAAACTATGACCTGATCCTCACCGGGAAGGAAAGTATCGATTACAACAGTTCCAATGTTGGGGCCATGGTATCAGAAATGTTGGACATGCCTTTTATCGGTCATGCTACGAAATTAGATCTTTCAGGCAATCAGGTTACCGTCAACCGTGAAATAGAAGGCGGAGAAGAAACGGATACCTGCCCTACCCCTCTCGTCATTTCTTGCCAAAAAGGAATGGCTGAAGCCCGTATACCGAATATGCGCGGCATCATGGCAGCCCGAACCAAACCCTTACAGGTTGTAGCTCCTGCAGCATTAGCTGAATTGACCTCCCTCGTTTCTTATGATATGCCTCCTCAAAAAGCCGGGGTCAAAATGATTGATGTAGAGCAAATGGACGAATTGGTCCGACTCCTGCACGAAGAAGCCAAAGTAATCTAATTAAACATTCAACTTTAAGCATTAAATATTCTTATGATTCTTGTATTTGCCGAACAAAACAACGGAACTTTTAAAAAAGCCACCTACGAAGCGGTTAATTATGCTGCAAAAGTTGCCGCTGCATCCAACGATACCGTCACTGCATTGGTCCTTGGCGAATGCAGTACAGCTGCCTCTCTTGGAGAATATGGCGCTCATAAAGTAATCCATATTTCCGATGCCCGCCTGAATCACCTTGATGCCAAAGCATATTCGAAAGCGATAGCTTCCGTGGCCTCTGAAGGTGCTGCAAGCATCCTTGTATTTTCCAATAATATCACGGCAAAAGCAGTTGCCCCCAGGGTATCAGCCCGCCTAAAAGCCGGTCTCATTTCCGGAGCCATTTCTTTGCCCGATACCGCCAATGGTTTTGTGGTAAAAAGAGGCGTTTTCTCCGGCAAAGCCTTTGCTTATGCCAAAATTAACTCGGAGATGAAGATCGTTGCCATTACGCCCAATTCTTTTGGAGTTGAAAAAATGGGACAGTCTGCCGAGGTGGAAACTCACTCTATGGAGTTTAGCGCACAGGATTTTTCCATTAAGGTAGAAAATGTACAAACTGTCAGCGGCATCGTTCCATTATCCGAAGCTGAATTGGTTGTCAGTGGCGGCCGCGGATTAAAGGGTCCAGAAAATTGGGGCATACTTGAAGATATGGCCTCCAGCCTGGGTGCTACACTGGCATGCTCACGTCCGGTGGCCGATTCGCATTGGCGCCCTCATCATGAACACGTCGGACAAACGGGTGGTACCATTCGTCCTAATTTATATATCGCTGTCGGAATTTCCGGTGCCATTCAACACCTGGCCGGAGTCAATAGCTCTAAAACCATAGTGGTCATTAACAAAGATCCCGAAGCTCCCTTTTTCAAAGCTGCTGATTATGGTGTATTGGGAGATGCCTTCGAAATTGTTCCTAAACTCACTGCGGCATTTAAAAAATTCAAAGCGGCACAAAACGCATAAACTTAATTCTACAGCATCGGTATGAGCTCTCGTAAATTGGAATTGGAAATAGTAGCCCTCTCACATAGTGTCACCCAATCGCATTCCTATGCCGTGGTACTGGGAGAAGTGAATGGGGTTCGTAAATTGCCCATCGTTATCGGTGGATTTGAAGCTCAGGCAATTGCCGTCGCCCTCGAAAACATGCAACCCACCCGCCCGCTCACGCACGATTTGCTGAAGAATATGATGCAGGCCTTTCAGATTCAACTCACGGAAGTGCTCATCCATCGGATACAGGAAGGTATTTTTTATGCTAAACTCATCTGCCAATCTCCCCTCGAAACCATTGAAATCGATTCCCGTACTTCAGATGCATTAGCCCTGGCTGTTCGTTTCGATGCGCCTATTTTTACCTATGAATCTATTCTCGATTCAGCCGGCATGCAAATGGATGAAACAACCGGGACCAAAGCCTTGGAAGATGAGAAAAAATCAAAATCTAAAATGACCACACCTAAGAGTGATTTAACGACCTTATCTGTGGCTGAATTGCAAAAAATGTTGGAAGATGTATTGGATAAAGAAGACTATATCCGTGCCGCCCAAATCCGGGATGAGATTAATAATCGTAAGTAATACTGAGTACTCAATCACTTCTTCTTCTTATACCTCACCAATACTTCCGCAAATACCGGGTGCAGCATCGCTTCGCGATCGATGAATTTCAGAGCACTGATCTTTTTAGGATTTTCCGCCAGGGCAAGTTCGAGTTGCAAAACCGCTTCCTTGGTTTTACCCTGTGCTAATAAGATGACGGAACGGTAATAAATAAATTCAGTCTTGAGGCCGCAATGATCTTCCGCAATCACCAATTGCGTCAAAGCTTCATCATAATAATTGGCAGTATAGAGCGCCTTGACCAAAGCCTGCCAGGTCGATTTAATATCGGGACGTAACTGAACCGCATTCAGGTAGCAAACCAAGGCTTCTTTTTCCGCATCCATTTCCATGAGGCAATTGCCTAGGGCCAGACAATAAGATGCATTGTTTTTATTGATGTGAAGCGCTACCGAATAGGCTTTAATCGCTTTTTCCCACTGCGATTCTTTGGTATAGGTCTCCCCAATCTTAAAGAATATCTGATCGTCTTGCGGATTCAATTGCGAGGCTTTGCGGTAATAATGTCTTGCCTTAGAATATTCTTTTTGCTTATCCCAGCAATATCCAATCGCATCCAAAATCACATCTTCCGGTTTGGCTATACTCAAATGTGTTTCTAAGACTTCGATGGCTTTATTGTATTGCTTGAGCTGCATATAGGCATCGCCCATATTCCGGTAGGCATATTCAAATTTATCGTCGATGGCCAGACAATATTCATAGGCATCGATGGATTTTTCATAGAGTTTAAGACCCTGATAAGCGACACCCAAATTATACCAAGCCATGGCATTGAAAGGCATATCTTCTAAAATCTCCTGATGCAGCTTGATACTGTCTTCGTGTTTATTATTGATCTCGGCCCAAAAACAAATTCGCAACAAGGCATCTTCATTGCCGGGCTCATAATTCAGGATACGTTTGAGTGTGGTATATACTTTATCAAATTCTTCCAGTTCATCATAAATCTCAGAAAGCTCGAGAAGTATATCTGTCTTATCAACACTGTCGAACCGGTCCACATTTTTTTCAAGTACATCCACCGCTTCTGAAAAACGATTTTGCTCCAGCAACACATCCGACTTTAAAAAAACGGATTCTATGTTGTTCGGATCTACTTCATCGATCTGATCCAGGACCTTCAAAGCCTGACCATATTTTTTCTGATCCATCAGCCATTCGGCCTTGCGCAGGAGAAGAGAAGAGGAAAAAGGATAAAGAGTTGTACTCACTTCACAGGCCAGTAGCGCATGCTCTTTGTCGTTGTTGGCTTCAAAGTAATCGATGAGACACTCGAAGTCTTCTTCATTAATCATACCATGAGACTCTCCGCGTTTGAGTTTAAAAAACTCAACCAACAGATCTTCCATGTCTTTGAAATCATCGTCAAAAAAATCGTCGTTGAACATATGCTTACGTTTTTCTGGTATTGTAAAATTAGACCAAACCTAAGAATTAATACTTTTGTTTATGTCGAAATATTGGATTATTAATCCACCACCATGTCGGTAAAAAAAGAATTTGAAACCTGAAAGAAAATGTATCTTCGCCCTCCCAATCTTTTCTATGGAAACTATTAACCTCCTCCACAGTATTTTACGCTACGCAGTTCTAGCGGTCATGATCTATGCCATCGCTCGCGCGTTTATGGGTATGCAGAAATCATCTCCTTTTACCGCAGCTGATTCGCAAGCCGGACTCTTCACCACCATCATTTGTGATATCCAACTCCTGTTAGGATTAGCTTTATATTTCATCGGCCCGCTCGGTCTCAAAAATATTCAGAACAATGGCATGGGCTACGTCATGAAGGACAGCTACTCTCGTTTTTTCGCCGTAGAGCATATTACCGGCATGCTCATTGCCCTGGCCCTCGTGCATATCGGCAAAGCCAAATCAAAAAAGAAAGACAACGATGCGGCCAAACATAAAACGGCTTTCGTGTACTACCTCATTGCCCTCATCATCATCCTCGCCAGCATACCTTGGCCGTTTAGAAAAGGGTTTGAAGGGATAGGTTGGAGCTGATAGGAAATGATGAATGGTGAATGTTTAATGATAAACTGTACGTTCATATTAAACATTTTATAGCTCCTGTAACTTGTCCGTATTTCCGGAATCAAATTCCTTGAACATTACTGTATTGAGCCCTATAAGGGCGACAGCAAAATGCGATGGGTGCAGCCCATCGCTCATCAGCAATGAACATTTACCCAACTTCCCCTTTCGCCGCTGCATTAGCCTCAGATATTTAGCCTTAAGAAACAATTACGGTCTGACGTGTGGCGCAGGATCAATGATATCGTTTTTAGTGACCGCTTTTACCCTCTTCCATACTATTTTTTGCTTACTTTCGTTCCCTCTTATCCATGCAAAAAACATTCTCAGTCCTCTTCATCTTGTTTTGTAGCCTCATGGCTCAGGCGCAAACGGATATGGCCCTTGTCAAAGGCAAAGTCCTGGATGAAAATAACATGCCCCTCGAATTTGTAACCGTTTCCCTGAAAGGACAACCGGGTGGCAGCAAAACCAATGAAAAAGGTGATTTTAGCCTGAGTGTACCTTCCGGAAAAACGGTACAATTGGTCTTCTCTTCCATCGGATACAGTAATAAAATCATTACGAAAAGATTCCAAGCCGGAGAAACTTTCAACCTCACCGTGACCCTCAGCAGTAATGCGGTGCAAATGAAGGAATTTACGAAGAAGGATGAACGCAAACGCAATGAAGCCGGTTCGGTGCGCATCGATCCCAAAATGCACGATCTGCTGCCGAGTGCCGTCGGGGGCATCGAAGGTTTGCTCAAAATATTCCTCAGCAACAATAATGAACTGACCTCTCAATACAATGTACGCGGAGGCAACTTCGATGAAAATCTTGTTTATATCAATGATTTCGAAGTGTATCGACCCTTCCTCGTGCGCAGTGGCCAGCAGGAAGGTCTCAGCATCATCAATGCCGATTTAGTGAGTGGGGTCAACTTTTCTACCGGTGGTTTCCAGGCCAAGTACGGCGATAAAATGAGTAGCGTACTCGATATCACCTACAAACGTCCGAAAGAATTTGGTGGTAGCGTTACCCTGAGTCCACTCGGTCTTGGCGCCCATATTGAAGGCAGTGGCATCAAGAAACGCCTGTCTTACTTGGTAGGCGTTCGTCAAAAATCGAATCAGTATCTCCTGCAGTCTCAACAAACGAAAGGGGTTTACAATCCGAGTTTTACCGATGTGCAAGCTTTTCTCAATTATCAATTTGATACCGATTGGCAAGTGGAAATTTTCGGAAACTATGCCCGTAATCGCTTCGACTTTCAACCGGAATCCTCTACCCAAAGCTTCGGCCTCATCAATAAAGCCTTCCAGCTCCGCATGTTTTACCAAGGCGGCGAAACCGATAAATTCGATTCTCGTTTCGGAGGCGTTTCCGTCACCCATACACCCAATAAAAATTTGAGTCTGAAATTACTGGCCTCCGGATTTCAAACCAATGAAACAGAAACCTACGACATTCAAGGCGAATATTTATTGGGAGAAATTGAAACTGATCTGGGCAAGGAAAATTTTGGCGAAGTGAAGTATGCCCTGGGCACCGGACTTGTTCATAATTATGCACGCAACTATCTCGATGTGAATGTGGGTAATATCGGTCACAAAGGCTCGTACGATGCGAATCGACATTATCTGCAATGGGGCATCAACAGTGAATTCGTACACATCACCGACAAACTGAATGAATGGGAGCGCCGCGACAGTGCAGGATTCTCACAACCCTTCAGCGACTCGGCGCTTTACATGTACAAACATTATAAAACGTCACAAGATTTTTCTTACATGCGTTTCAGTGCTTTTGTGCAAGACAATATCGCTTTCGATTCGATCGGCCTCGTGATAACCGGCGGCATTCGTTTTAATTACAATATGCTGAACAGCGAACTGTTGATCAGTCCGCGCTTACAACTTTCCTGGAAACCTTCCTGGAAGAAAGATGTGATTTTCAGAGCAGCTACCGGCATTTACAATCAACCCCCTTTCTATCGTGAAATGCGTAATCTCGACGGCACAGTGAATACAGGTGTGAAAGCCCAGAAATCCTATCATGCGGTAGGCGGATTGGATTATAATTTCAAAGCGTTCGGCGACCGTCCGTTTAAATTCACCACCGAATTTTATTATAAATACATGTGGGATCTCGTGCCTTATGAATACGATAATGTGCGCATTCGTTATTATGGACGCAACGATGCGGTAGGTTATTCCTATGGAGCAGAATTTCGCTTGTATGGCGACCTGGTGAAAGATGCAGAATCATGGATCAGTTTAGGCTTGATGAAGACCGCCGAAAACCTACTCGATGACAAAGCGGTATTGTATAAAAATGTGGCCGGCGGCGATAGCGTAACGAAAGAGATAGGCTTTATTCCCCGCCCGACCGATTCCAGGGTCAGTTTCGGCTTATTCTTTTCTGATTATTTACCCCGAAACAAAAATTTCAAACTCCATCTGAATGGTCTGTATTCAACCGGCTTACCTTTCGGCCCGCCTGATCAAAATCGCGCAGGTGATACCCTGAGAATCCCTTCCTATAAGAGAGTGGATATTGGCTTCTCGGCACTTCTCCTCGATGGCATGCGCAAGGACAGACCCCGTTATAGTTTTTTCAAAAACGTAAAATCGATGTGGTTGAGTCTGGAGGTCTTTAATTTGCTCGGCATACAAAATACCATTTCCTATCTGTGGATTCAGGATCAAACCAGCGGCCGTACTTATGCTGTTCCAAACCGACTGACCGCAAGATTGTTGAATATAAAATTAGTGACGAGGTTTTAAACGGACGAAGCCATTCATCTAAAGTCCATCAAGGAAATCATTTACCCTTGAAGATCATTGGGGTGCATCTAAACAATCGCATAGACCACCGCCGCTACCACCGATAAGGCGATAGAAATAACACTCAAAATGGTTGTAATCATTAAATACTTGGTGAGGTGCTCGAAAGCAAAAGTGATTTGTTTCTCTTCATTGGTCAATTGAAAATTACGCACCGAAGTCCGAAAGCGAATGAGATAAATCGCATTGATGATCAGTACAAAGCCAACGATAAGCATCATAAGCAGGAATACCCATTTCCCATTGGCGGTCAGAAATTCCAAAGCCTCATTGCTGACACCACTCGCACTGCTCAATACATTCACCACCTGATCGAGATTGGCATAAATAACGACAGTGAGAACCACCATCAGAGCCGCCAGTATAATATAAATAATGCCAATGAAAAATGACCAACGTGATGTGGATTGCAATTGTGCAATAGAAGATGTATCGACTTCGGCTGTTTCAAAAATAGAATTGGTTTGATCCTGCATATTAAAATATTATAATTGAGTAATCATGGTAATTAGTCCGATCAATATCCCCAACAACATCAGTCCGAGCGCAATCAAAAATAAAACACCCATCACGGTGAAATAGACTTTGAGGTGGTAAAGCGCCTGATAAAGGCTGGTAGAATTTCCGTTTTGAATACCATAGCGGGCGTGCTTGGCATAATTTAATAAATTGATGGCCATTACCAGGCTAATAACTGCAGATAACAGAAAAGAAATCATACTGCCGAATAATCCGGGATTGGATTTAAAAAAACCGAGAATCAATTGCAGAAAACTCAACCCTAAATTTACGATCGTCAGTACTCCGGCATATTTCGCCCACTGCGTGGAGGCCTTGATTGCTGCGCTGCTGGCTTCTGAAAGTGTTGTTTTTGGTTCCATGAAAGTAGATTATTTCGATTGATTAGTAAGCTCTTGCAAACAGCACCCTACCCTGACTAGGATTACCGGTCAGAATACATTTCCCCTCTTCCGCCACCTGATTCAATGGAATACAACGAATAGTGGCTTTGGTAAACTCCTTGATTTTATCTTCCGTTTCAGGGCTACCATCCCAATGTGCACTGATAAATCCGCCCTTTTCATCCAATACTTTATTGAATTCTTCCCAGGTATCTACAGCGGTAATATTTTCCTCACGGAATTGCATGGCTTTTTGAAAAATATTCGTTTGAATGTCTTCCAGCAATTGAGTGATATGATCCGTCAATCCATCAAAACTAATCGTTGATTTTTCCTTAGTATCTCGGCGTGCAATTTCAACCACATTATTTTCCAGATCACGGGTACCTATCGCAATACGCACAGGCACTCCCTTCATTTCATATTCGGCAAATTTCCATCCCGGACGGGCATTATCACTATCATCGTATTTCACTTTAACCCCTCTGGTTTTGAGTTCTTTCACCAATTCATTGGCTTTTGCATCAATCAATGCTTTACTTTCTTCTCCTTTATAAATAGGCACTATCACCACTTGTATAGGCGCCAGTTTCGGAGGCAGAATCAATCCGTCATCATCACTATGTGCCATCACCAGAGCACCGATTAACCGGGTAGAGACACCCCAGGATGTAGCCCATACCGATTCTGATTTGTTTTCCTTATTGACAAACGTTACATCAAAAGCCTTTGCAAAATTTTGACCCAGAAAATGCGAAGTGCCTGCCTGTAAAGCTTTTCCATCTTGCATCAAAGCCTCAATACAGTAGGTATCTTCTGCACCGGCAAAACGCTCATTAGCTGTTTTGATACCCTTGATCACCGGCATGGCCATCCACGTTTCAGCGAAATCAGCATAGACTTCCAGCATTTGTTTGGTTTCAGCAATTGCTTCGTCTTTGGTTGCGTGCGCCGTATGCCCTTCTTGCCAAAGAAATTCTGCAGTGCGTAAAAACAAACGGGTGCGCATTTCCCAACGTACCACATTGGCCCATTGATTAATTAATATGGGCAAATCGCGGTAGGATTGAATCCAACCTTTATAGGTATTCCAAATGATCGCTTCACTGGTTGGCCTTACCACGAGTTCTTCTTCCAGTTTAGCTTCCGGATCAACAATCAGTTTACTTTTATTATTCGGATCTGTTTTTAAACGATAGTGGGTGACTACCGCACACTCTTTGGCAAATCCTTCGGCATTCTTTTCTTCCGCTTCAAACAAACTTTTAGGCACAAATAGCGGAAAATAAGCATTGACATGCCCGGTATCCTTGAACATTTTATCTAACACATCGCGCATATTTTCCCACAATGCATAACCGTAGGGCTTTATGACCATACACCCTCTTACTGCACTATAATCTGCCAATCCGGCTTTTAAGATCAGATCATTATACCATTGACTGTAATCTTCATTTCTTGAGGTGATTTCTTTACCCATGATCGTTCATT
This sequence comes from Chitinophagaceae bacterium, assembly GCA_016786845.1. Lineage (GTDB taxonomy): Bacteria > Bacteroidota > Bacteroidia > Chitinophagales > Chitinophagaceae > OLB11. Next base: position 61,690 of record JAEUVB010000010.1, read on the forward strand.
TTATTGAAAATATTCTTTCTGCTTCCGAAGACATTTTTTTCTACGGCGGACAAAAATATATCAAAGCGGACGTCTAATTATAATATTGTTAAACATATTTATTAATAATTGATATTCAATACTTTATGAGGATATTATTTGTTCATGTGGTGCGAAATGTCAGGGCTTGTTAAAGTTTGGTTTTTAGCTTAGGTTTTTGATAACTACTATGAATGTAGAGAGTCAAAATCGACGTAACTTCGAACAGCATAAATAACCCAATAAATAAATGTATATGAAAAACTTCCTTTTTCTACTGCTTTGCCTCACCGTGATGAGTTTAGGAAATGTTTCCGCTCAGGGGAATGATGATGTATATATGAATTCTACTCCATCCGGGAATGAGAACACGAATTCTAATTCGAATACAACTACGGCTCAACCGAGCTATTCTGATTACGATTTGAATGACGATTATCAGGATCGCAGCAGCAAACGCAGCTATTCATATGACGATGATGAATACATCGATTATGATGACGATGAGTATTATTACACCACTCGCATCAGACGCTTCGCTCGTCCTTTTTGGTATTTTGGATACTACAGTAGTTTCTACATGGATCCTTATTGGTGGGATTGGACCTATAGCTACCCTTCTTGGTCTATAGGTTGGGGTTATCCTTCCTGGTATTATACAACAGGTTGGGGCTTCAATAATTATTATGGCTGGAATAACTACTATGGTTGCGGTTGGAATAATGGCTGGGGTTATTCCGGATGTGGTTGGAATAATGGTTGGGGCTGGAACAATGGTTGGGGTAATTCCGGGTGTGGTTGGAACAGCGGCTGGGGCTATGGCGGTGGTTATTGGAACGGATATGGAAATGGATACAACAATGGATATTGGAATGGATATGGAAATGGATACTATAATGGCTACTGGGATGGATACAATAATGGTTATTGGAATGGATATTCAAATGGCGGAGGATATAATTATGGCGGACGTACGACTTATCAATATGGATTACGTACCTCAGTGAACAGTCAGGTCACTATGGCTCCAAAACGTACCCGCAATATGGATGTCACACCTTATCATGGAGACAAATTGAATAATATTTCAAACTTGACGAATACAAACGGCAGAGATATCAATGGAAATATCACTCGTCCACAACGTAGTGCCGGCAATGCCAATAATTATGACGTTAAAAGTAATACTGTTAATAGTGGCCGTAACTTTCAACAAAATAATCAATCTCCGCAACAACAGAATGGCATCCGTCAAAGTGCCCCTGCCAGAAATATTCCAATTCGTCAGGCTGAACCGGTGAATACCAACACACAACAAAATATTCAACGCAATCAAAGCGAAATGAATAATGGTCGCACACCGCTGAATAATCGCAACAACGAAATTCGTCGCTCAGAAGTGGAACGTACTAATCGTCAAATGCAGATGGATCAAAACGCTGATCGTTTGAATGATCAGCAAAATATGGAATTACGGAATAATTCCCGGATACAAGATCAGCAACGTGAACAACAAAATCGCGATCGCGTTAACCAACAACGCATCGAACAACAAAATCGCGATCGCATGATGGAAACTCAGCGCGAACAAACAAATCGTGATCGCATGGAAGAACAACGTCGTGAACAACAAAACAGAGACCGGATGTTGGATCAGCAGCGCGAACAACAAAACAGAGAGCGTATGAATCAACAGCGCATGGAACAAACAAACCGCGAACGTAATTCCTATCAACAACGCGAGCCGGATAATCAACAAAGATATCAGGAGCGCAGAATTGCACCACAAATGGAAACTCCGCGTATGGAAAGCCCTCGCAGAGAAATCCGCAGAGAAGCTCCACAACCCGAAACTCGCATGGAATCTCCGCGTCGTGAAATTCGTACGGAAGCACCTCGTTACGAGGCCCCACGTCAGTCTCCACGTATGGAAGCCCCACGTCAGTCTCCATCCATGAATAATGGCGGTGGCGGATTGCGCAGAAGATAATTGATACAAATATTTACAGGATAATAGGTAAGACTTGTTATCCTGTTTTTTTAAATCCATTTTTATGAATAAAAGAATATTCGGATTGCTACTATTGGCAATCTCGGCCCAAACTGTGTCTGCTCAGGACGAATATGATGCCTTAAGATATAGTCTTTATAGTGTACAGGGTACCGCTCGTGGAATGAGCATTGGCGGTGCAGTGGGCAGCATTGGCGGAGACTTTACATCACTTTCCGTTAACCCTGCCGGTATTGGTGTATATCGAAGCGGAGAAATTTCTTTCTCACCTTCCTTTAGTGCATCTAATACCGAAACAAAGTATCTGAATAGTACAAGTAGTTCATCCGCATCAAAAATGAATTTCACACATTTCGGGATCGTATTAACCCATGCAAAAAAAGGCAATGCCTATAAAAAATCTGCATGGAAAACAGCATCCTTTGCATTTGGTATGAATAGACAATCGACATTTAAAAATCAGTTATACTATACCGGAAATAACTATAACAGCTCCATCATAGAAAGATTTGCCGATGATTTTAATCGTTTGGGCGGTTTAAATAATAATACTTTGGGAATGGTTAATTATGGTGCCTATGCAGCATACCAAACTTACCTTATCGACAGGGGAATGGGCGCCGATTCGAATCAAGCTGTTTCCTATGTTCCTTATTCAGATGGATTGATTCAACAAAAAAGAGTGATTACTAGAGGAGGGATGACGGAATATGTTATCAGCGGAGGTGGAAACTATAAAGAGAAACTTATGTTAGGTGCCACTTTGGGAATTACCATGGTCAATTACGAACGCGACTTTGCCTTTGAAGAGCAGGATTTATCGGGTAAGCTGAATAATGATTTCAAGTATTTACAATTTACAGAAAATTTGAAGACGGTCGGTACGGGTATCAATTTGAAAATTGGCGCCATTTACAAACCCAATAACATGCTCCGCTTAGGATTAGCATTGCATACACCAACTCACATAGAATTGAATGATCAGTCATCAATTTCTATGACTTCCCATACCGATAGTCTGCTTCTCCACAATGACCCAAATGCCGATCCGGCAGTTCGATATGTACAGGATACCGCTTTGATTTTTAAATACGCCCTTAATACCCCGTTCAAGGCTGTAGGAAGTTTCGCCATTTTCTTTAATCAATATGGCTTCCTCACTGCAGATATTGAATATGTGAATTATAGCGGTATGAAATATGATTTTGGGACCGGATACGAAAATGAAAGTCAGGCTGCGAATGCCGTCATACAAAAAACTTTTAAAAATGCCATGAACATCAGGATTGGAGGAGAAGCCAAATTGGGACAAGTGGGTATACGGGGTGGATATGCTTATCAGGGTAGCCCGTATCAATTATCCGATAAAGGTTCTGCCATACATAGTATTTCCTGTGGCGTGGGTATTCGAGGAAAATCTTGGTACTTAGATGGATCATATATTCATCGCTTTCAAAATCTGACGGACACGCCCTATCTAATTGATCGCACGTCTGTTGCATCGGCGGATGTAAAGACACAAAATGGTAACGTTGTTGTCACTTTGGGCTTCCGTTTTTAAAGAAAGTATAGATGGAATAAATTCATTTACCTTTGTGCAGCTGCAGGTTCAGCTATCGCCTCGATTTATCGGGGAGGAAAGTCCGGACAGCAAAGAGCAACCTACCACCTAACAGATGGTCTTGTCGGATCAAACCGATGGGAAGAAAGTGCCACAGAAAATAACCGCCCACGAAAGTGTGGTAAGGGTGAAAACGTGAGGTAAGAGCTCACGATTGTAATGGGCAACCAATGCAAAGGGTAAACCTTAGGTGCTGAAATGTCAAATAAGTGAATGCTTGAGGGCTGCTCGTCCGATGTTCACGGGTAGACAGATATATGCCTTCAGTGATGGAGGTAACAGATAAATGATAGCCATCAACAGGCAACTGTTGTAAACAGAATCCGGCTTATGAACCTGCAGTTTTTTTTGATTGGATGGCAAAGATTATTTTTTTAAAGAAAAATTTGCTTAGCTTCTCTAATCGATTATATTTGCACTCCCAAAAGGGAGAATCGTTCTTTAAAGAATTCAATTGGGAGCATAGCTCAGCTGGTTCAGAGCATCTGCCTTACAAGCAGAGGGTCCGCGGTTCGAACCCGTGTGCTCCCACCCAATAAAGCCTCGGTATATACCGGGGCTTTTTTAATTACTTCAATATCCGTTATGTATACAGTCTATATTATTTATTCAATCATTGGCGATATTTTTTATATCGGCT
>JAEUVB010000006.1 GCA_016786845.1 Chitinophagaceae bacterium
ACTAGTAATAACAGTGACCATGATGATCACCATTAGGGTTAAACAAAAAAGCTGTAAACTTGTATTCCGAACAACAAAATACCTTGACAAGCAATTATTAATTTAACCCCGAAAAGTGTCAAGTAATTTTAGGAGGGGTCACTTGGAAGCATAATATTTTCTATTTGAACGTTTTGGTCCAAGCTTCGAAGCAAAATATCCACTCTTCAAAACAAAATATTGGGTCTTCAAAGCAAGTTATTGGGTCTTCAAAGCAAGTTATTGATTGTTCAAAACAAAATATTAGCTCTTCAAAGCAAAATATTGACCCTTCAAAGCAAAATATTAGCTTTTCAAAGCAAAATATCGATTGACCGAAACAGAGTAATCGCTCACCGAAACAAGGCAAGAACCCATCTTACGCTGAAAAACAGTGAAAGTAAACCCTATTCCATTCACCGAAATTAAGTCTCTATCCACCAACTATTGAGCATGATCATTTCATAAAAGCAAATCAAAAGGACTCAGGGGAAACATTCGGGACCAACAAAAATTCAAACGTTCCGCACTGCATTCAACATTTAGCATTTAAAATTCTCCCTATACCATTCTCCTACTCCCATCACTTATTCGCCCCTACCCGCCACTTATTAATTCCTTGCTTTCATACCTTAAGCCTAACACCAGTCATTTCAATTTACACATGATCTTTATTCAAAATTAAGATCATGGAAAAGAAAAATCTACTTCGAATCATTTGGATATGGCTCGGCCTCCTGGCCCTGTCTTTCCAGGATGCAAAGGCACAATGCCCGAGCATCAGTGTACAACCTGCCAATTGGAATGCCTGTACGGGTACACCTACTTCGGTGAGTATTTCTACCACCGGTGTGGTATTGAGTTATCAATGGGAAGAAAATACCGGCAGCGGTTATCTTCCCTTAAGTAATGCCGGCATCTATAGCGGGGTAAATACACCCTCCTTGACGATTAGCCCGGCCAGTTCAGCCATGTCGAACTATAGTTACCGGTGTGTCATCAACGGATCTTGTGGAAATGTGATTTCAAACGATGCGATCATGACGGTAAATGCCAATAACTGGGTAGGTGGCCCCGGCTTTGCCTGGAATAATCCGGCCAACTGGAGTTGCGGCGTGGTGCCCGGTCCCAATGATGATGCCAAAGTGACCATGCTTTTTGGCACCGGTCCTACCATTGGCGCAGGCCTCACGGCAGAATGCAGAAACCTCACCAAGGGCGGATTCCTTTCGGCGATTAATCTCAACAACGCTACCCTTATCCTTCACGGCGATTTGATCTATAACGGAGGTTCATTTACATCCAATGCCGGAAGTAATTTTGTTTTCAACGGAACATCGCTGCAACACAATACTGGCTTATCGAATCTCAATGTCACCAATATCACCGTCAATAATCCTGCGGGTTTGGAGCTGAACCAATGGATGTTCAGTACCGGCACCCTCACTATGCAAGATGGCTACATTTATACCAATGAAAATATACTTCAAGTAAATAATATCAGCGGCATTGCACCCAATCGTTTTATTGTAACCGCTTCGGCTACCGGTACACCTTCATCGGTGTATGGATTGGAATTTAATATTCCTCCCGGGGCCACACGAACCTACCCCATTGGTGCCACACCCACTACCTTCAACCCCGTAACCCTCACCAATACCTCAGGACCATTGGAGCGCTTTGGAATAGTAGCCATTAATAGTGTGATACCGAGTTCATTGCCTGTCAACGATCAGGTGCAACAAAGCTGGCATGTATATGAATGGCAGCCGGGTGGTAATACCGCAGACTTCAGTTTGCAATGGGATCAGACCATGCAGGAAGGAAGTAATTTTACCAACAGCAATTGTGCCATCGTGAAGAGTGATGGTGTGAACCTCGACTATATTGGCTATACCATACAACCGGGTGCAGCGGTGAGTGCAGGAGGAAATCATCTCAGCAAAAGCATTACGGGCGTATCTGATTTTTATGGCTATTATGGTGTTACCAATGGTACTATTTGTTCTGTATCGGTATCTCTTAGCGCTTCAGCCAATCCGGCTTGTCTGGGAAGCAACGTCACCTTTACCGCTACACCGGTGAATGGTGGTGCTAATCCGATTTATGATTTTAGTGTCAATGGATTGACGGTGCAAAGTTCGACCAGCAATACCTATACCACCAATACCCTGATGCCCGGCGATCAGGTCGACTGCTTCATGTTTGCCGATTTGATTTGTGCCCCGCAACCTGTTGCCTTAAGTAATCTCATTACCATGAATATTGGTAACAACCCTCAAATGTGGTATCAGGATGGAGATAACGATACTTACTATGCGGGCGCTATGATCAGTTGCGGCAGTCCGGGTATAGGATGGACGACTACATTACCTACAGGTGGTTCGGGCGATTGCAACGATGCCAATGCTCAAGTGCATCCCGGCTTGAGTGAAGTATATGGCAATGCCGAAGATGATGATTGCAACGGACTCATCGAACATGAATTGATGGCCACCGTGATGAACCCTTATGGCACGATTTCATTTCCGGGTTCAACTATAGTTTTGAATGGCGGGTCATTTACTTACTTCATGACACCAACAACCGGATACAGTGTACAAGATGTGATAGTGGATGGTCTTTCACAAGGCCCGATCAATAGTTATACCTTCAGCAATATCACCACCAATCACAGCATAGAAGTATTGTTTTACAATGCCAATTGTGTAACCGCTAGCGGATTGACGGCTAATAATATCACCGGCAATAGTGCCTTACTCAATTGGAATATCGTGGGCGGTGCCACATGGTATAAAACACGTTATCGTGTTGCTTCTCCGCAAGGCCCATGGGTGAATGGGACCATCACACCAAACTATAAACAAATAGCAGGTTTGGCATCGAGTACCACTTATGATGTGCAAGTGGCTGCCATGTGTCCGGGATCATCTATTCCAGGAGCCTATAGCCCGATCGTACAATTCACAACCTTGGGTGCCTGCCCGAGTCCGGTCAATCTGAGCACGTCTACCCTGAGCGGAAGTAATGCCACACTTACATGGAGCGCAGTACCCAATGCAGCGTGGTATTCTATTCGTTATCGCACCACTTCACCCCTCGGCTCATGGATCATGGGCAGTAGTACAGGCAATAGCAAATACATCAATGGGCTGATGGGTGCTACCAATTATGAATTTCAGGTTGCGAGCTATTGCAACAACAATAATACTTCAGGACCATATTCTGCTTCGGCCTTCTTTACCACACCGGGTGCTTGTGGGGCAGCAACGAATTTGACGGTGAGTAATATTACAACTACGACTGCCAGTTTAAGTTGGAGTGCTGTAGCCGGGGCAAGTTGGTATGATGTCCGTTATCGTTTTACGACACCGAATGTGGGCAATTGGGTAAACCTCACCACGACGGTAGCCAATAAAAACATCAGCGGATTGAATGCAGGAAGTGGATATGAATTTGAAATCAGAACCCATTGCAATGATGGCAGTACGGCCGCATGGAGTGGTGTACAATCTTTCACTACTTTGAATTTGAACAATAAAACGACTCCTGCCGACCTGGACAAACAAGCCAATTCGAATCTGAATGTATATCCTAATCCGGCCAGTCAAGAAGTGAATATCGACATTTATTTGCAAGGGTCCGAGACCATCCATCTTCAACTGCGTGATATGAGTGGCCGATTGGTCAAACAAATACAACTGCAAGCTGCAGAAGGCTATCAACATATTGTGATGCCCATCGCTGATCTCACATCAGGAATTTATACCCTGATGATACAAGACGATCAACATGTATGGCATACCCAAAAACTGGTAAAACAATAAAGATCTCCCCTTGACCTATGAAAGGGCCGCTCCGAAAGGGGCGGCTTTTTTTGGGGAGAACGAATTAAACCTAGTTCATAAGAAAGATTGTCGATGAAACCCCGGATTGCAAATCCATTTTATCTGCGTACGTGATTTCATATCACGAACAGCGGAATAAATGTATCCGTCATACAACAAGCAGATATCATTATCTTTAGGCCTCAAAATAAACAAATGGTTGCGATTATCACCGGAGGCAGTAAAGGTTTAGGCCTGGCTATGGCCAAAAAATTTATACATGAAGGATATCATTTGGCCCTATGCGCCCGAAATGAAGCGGATTTGTTAGCCGCCAAAACTGTATTACAAAACCTGAATCCGGATGCTTGTATTCTCACCTATGCCTGCGACCTCAGTATAAAAAAAGAGGTGGAAGATTTTGCCAATAAAGTTTTGGAGACTTACGAGACCCTCGATGTGCTCGTGAATAATGCCGGAAGTTTTCAGCCCGGTGAATTGTGTGAGGAAGCAGATGGCTTGTTGAAAAACCTGATGGCAACGAATCTCTATAGCGCTTATTATTTGACCCGAATGATAGCACCACGCATGAAACAACAAAGACATGGTCTCATTGTAAATATTTCTTCCGTAGCCGGTCTGCAAGCCTATACCCATGGCGGATCTTACAGCATCAGTAAATTTGCCTTAAGTGGATTCTCCAAAAATCTTAGACAAGAATTGATGCCTTATGGAATCAAGGTGAGCACCATTTATCCGGGGGCCACGCTCAGTGATTCATGGAAAGGAAGCCAAATTGATCCTGCCCGCATTATGGAGGCTGAGGATGTGTCGAATATGATATTTGCTATGACAACTTTATCACCTCAGGCAGTCGTGGAAGAAGTGGTGATGAGACCGATGTTGGGGGATTTATAGGGAGGATTATTGAAAGAAAATATTTAATTCAACCTAATCATTACTTCAACTCATTCTTGCGCATCCATCCATAAACAAACTTTCCGTTTTTCGATATAAATTCGATATAGTAAGATTTCGATAATTCCTCAATTACATGAAGCTTATCTCCTTGAATAAAATATTGTTTTTTAGGTATGGTGCAAAGACTGTCTTCATACACATAAGCCATATTCGTACTCACTTGTGATGTTTTCAGTTCACCTTCACCGGAGGCAAAGACATAGGCATCGGTCAGTTTCTTTGGCTTTCGATCGTAATACCCTTCGGCGGTTACATTAGCACCGAAGCCACAAGCATTGATGCCGGTATTATCAATCTCAACACGGTCTTTCGAACAACGAAAAAATATTTTACAGGTATCCTCATCCATATATTCCTTCACGATATACAATCCTCTTCCATTGACGATACGCACAAAACCTGAGGCGTATCCCATATTGTAGGAAGGCCATCCCCGATTGGTTTCGAGCCAAAATTTGTAGAGATCATCCTTGGCCTGAATGAGGATCAACTCTCCAAATCGGCCGCCATCTTCCTTACCGGGTTTGATATCGAATCCGGGATCATAGACCTCATCCTGAAATCCATAGATGCCGGAATAATTTGTTTGTGCGGTCAACACGAACGACTGAGAAAGTATCAAAAGGATGATGATGATCTGCTTCATAAAATCAATTGATCCAGTTTTTTTCTTCCTGCACACAGTGTTTCACTTCGACTTTCACATGATAGGTTGCTCTCAAATATTTCGCCATGGCATCGGCACAATAGACTGAACGATGCTGTCCGCCGGTGCAACCAAAACTAATCATGAGATGTTCGAAGCCACGAGCCAGATAATCTTCTATAGAAATAGATACAGATTGTTGGGCCGCTTGCAAAAATTCAGCAATACGTGTTTTGCTTTCCAGAAAATCAATGACCGGCTGATCACGTCCGGTGAGCTTTTTGTACTCATCAAACCGTCCGGGGTTCAGTACGCCCCGACAGTCGAATACGAATCCTCCTCCATTACCGGAATGATCTTGCGGCAATCCTTTTTTGTATGAGAAGCTATAAACCTTAATGGTAAGTGGGGAATCGACAGTAGCTAAAGTTGGAATAAATTTCTTTCTGAAATCCTCACCGGATATTTGATGCAGAACAGATAGAAGGATAGGATATTGATGAAGTGAATAAGCTGATAACCACTCCGAAATATTGGCAAGCCCTTGCGGTATTGAACTTTTAAAGTGAGGCTTATGTTCTATGAGTCCTCTGAGTCCATATGCACCTAATACTTGTAGAAGACGAACCAATACCAAACCTTGATATTGCCGATCGAAGGTCTCATGATCGATGGCTCGATAAGATGACACGCAAGTTATATAGTAGGCATATAATTTCTCCTTCCATTCGACCGGTAAGGCTGCTTTGGCCTGCCATAGTAAAGAGGCTACATCATACAGTACGGGCCCTTGCATTCCACCTTGGAAGTCGATAAATACCGGTTGTTGTTCACGGACCAAAATATTTCTTCCTTGAAAATCGCGGTACATAAAATCGGACTCTTGTCCGGTTGATAAAGACTTTGCCAGGGCTTCAAATTCTTGTTGCAGGTCTGTTTTGTTGTAGGGAATTTTTTGAAGGTCGAGAAAATAATATTTAAAGTAATTCAGGTCGGCCAGGATTGCCTGAGCATCAAATTGTTTGCTGGCAAAACAGTTTTGAAAATCGATAGAGGCACCGGCTTCAAGTTGCATGCGGGCCAATTGAGACAGTGATCGCTCATACAATTGAAATACAGATTCTGTATGTCCTTCTTTCATCACTACATCCAGCAGGGATAATTGACCGGCATCTTCCTGCAGATATTCCTTACGATCTTCACTGATGCTCATCAACTTGGGAACCGGAATACCCTGATCATAAAAATGTCTGGCAAAGTAGAAAAAGCTTTCATTTTCAGCCACATTCTCATTGCGACAGAAAATGAATTTCCCTTCCGCTGTTTGTATGCGATAATACTTTCTGTCGGAGCCCGCACCGGGTATAGGTTCTACGGAAATGATGTTTTCATGCTTCAACAAAGGAGAGTCGGTCGGCGTCATGCAGCAAAGATAATCGGCGCTGTATTATAATCCATGCACATTCACGAGATACACCATCGCCGTCAGGGCAACTGCCCCCAGGCATAATTCGCGACGATGAACATTTTCGAAGACATCATTGGCGCTGTGGTGCATATCGAAATAACGTTGTGAATCGGGTAGTAATTCCATGACGGGTGTTCCGAATTTTTGAGCCAGGGGGCCAATATCAGCTCCGCCTCCGGAACGATCGAGATTATAGATTCCATAGGTACGCAGGAGAGGTAGCCAGCTTTTTACTTTTTCTGAACGTTCATAACTCATCGTCATGCTAAATCCGAAGGGCGTTGCACCACCCGCATCACTTTCGATGGCGAGGATATGGTTTTCATGGTTTTTCCCAGCCAATTCGGCATATTTCACACCACCGCGAAGACCATTTTCTTCATTCATAAATAATACTGCACGAATCGTTCTTTTGGGTTTTATACCCAGTTTTTTAAATGTACGCAGGACTTCCATCGCCTGCACCACACCGGCGCCATCATCGTGTGCCCCCTCGCCGATATCCCATGAATCGAGATGACCGCCGAAGCAAATGATTTCATTGGGCAATTCCGTTCCGGTGAGTTCACCTACGACATTATAAGATTTTACATCCGAAAGCATTTCACAAGTCGACCGAAGTTCAAAGCTTACTTTTTTTTCTTTAACCAGTTGTTGTTCAAGTTTATCTGCATCTACGTTAGAGATGGCCACGGCCGGGATAGACGGATATTTTTTATCGTAGCGCATGCTGCCCGTATGGGGCTTGTCGTCGTAAGCCGATGACACAGAACGGATCACAACAGCGATGGCACCTTTGGCAGCAGCTTCACTTGGCGCACCCCAACGATAATACACGCAAGGACCATAACTGTCGAATGTATTGACATTCATTTGATCGAAACGATAATTGAAGAATACAATTTTGCCTTTGATCTTTTTCTCATCCATCAACTTCAGTTCGTCTATATTGTTGAATTGTATGATTTCAGCTTTGATTTTCTTGCCGCCTGTACCCACCGAATTTCCAAGTGAGGATATCACAACCGGTTTACGAACGCCTTTTTGTCCGATGATAAAGGCTTCTTCTTCACCCCTAACCCAACGAGGTACCATCACTTCTTGTAAATAGACTTTATCGCAACCTATTTTCTCCATTACTTCCTTACCCCAATAGACCGCTTTTTCCGCTTGAGGCGATCCGCTGATGCGATGTCCGATTTGCTTGCACAAATCTCTCAAATCATTATAGCAGTGATAATTATTGAGAATATAATTGGAGATCAATTTGAGTTGAGCGCTGTCTTTAGGGTAGGTTTGTGCCTTTCCGGCTATGGCTGTAAACAGAATTATTGCTGCGAGTAAATTTTTAAGCATGCTTTTTTTCATTATATTTAAACCCTAAATGTACACATCTATGAAAAAAATGTCGCTTTTTTCTCTCATTATCTTGACTGCCGCCACGTTGATCCAATGTTCTCCTAAAACACAGAAAAAGGTCGCTTCGGATGTTACGGTAGAAGAAAAAATTACACCGGTCAACAATCAACCGGTGCCGGGTGCAATGGCAAAAATTGAAGATATACAGCCTAAACGTGAGGTGCCTCTAACGGATGATGAAAAAGAAGCAAAATCTTTAGCGAACAATGCGATAAGTGAAGATGAGTTGTATTTAGCGGGCAAATTAACCTGGAAAGTTTCCTGCAACAAATGTCATGAGCTATATGCCCCCCAAGAAAGAACGGCTTCACAATGGGATAAAGTGATGGAGACCATGGCCGTAAAAGCCAAACTCAGCAAAGCTGAAAAATCTGCTGTATTAGCCTTTTTACATAATCAGGCAAAACAATAACATACCATTATTCATTTACTCATTCACCTTTATCCTCAGTCCTTCACTGTGACTGCTAAATTCCGGTGCGTACATGCATTGTATCGTGGTGATACCATTTGAGAAATCGCCTTGGTTAGTTACAAACATTGGATATTCGAAGACATAAGTGCCCTTACTCAACCAGTGAAAAAAGAAATTAGTCGCAGCATCTTTTGTGGCTTCGAAGTACCCTAGTCCGCCTTGATATTTATACTCACTCAGTACATTGACCGGTTCGAAACAAGCCGCGCGCATATCTTTCATGTGAACATACTCCATGTCACGGTCTACACGAAGTTCGATGCGCACTTTAACCTTATCTCCCACTTTTAAAGTACGTTGATTTGATAATGGAATCAATACCAGACCTTTATCGGAATTCTGCTCTATGAACAATTGCTTTTTCAGTATCAAAGGGGTTTCGGCACCGGTAATCTTGTCGAGGTTTTCGAAATACTGCCAATAGGCAGCGCCCCAGGTGGTTCCACCATTCTTAGCTCCTGTTACGGCAACTTTAATTCGTCCCATATCCGATTTGATCTGTTCGGATTCTATATTCATTTTAAAATATCCTGTACCGGCTTGTTTCACCTGATCAGCGGAATGAATCTTTAAATCCCCCATTTGAATATCTACTGTAGGTTCATTGCTCAACCAATCTGTTCCGCTTAAAAGGAGTGCATATATTGCATCGGCAGTTGCCTTGGTGGTTTCCCAGTTTTGGGTTTGTTTATTCTTGAGCAACCAAATTTTCAGCTCATCGATTTCCTGATCTACCTGACCAATTTCACTGAAGGTCTCGATAAGCAGACTTTGTGTTTCAATCGGCGCTTCATACCACCAATAGCTGCGACTATCTTTCCAATACATACCCATTTCTTCCTGATGAATCGCATTCTCGCGCAGCGATTTCAAAATGGATACTGGTGTTTTCTCATCTCCCAATCGTTGAGATGCCAAGGCAATCATACCTTGCATATAGCGATTTTGCGATAGCCAATATGTGGCGGCTTGCTTTTTATAATAATCAAAAGCTTTTTGTGAGCGCTCATTCACCGGATCCGCCAGAAAGAAGCTCCGCATATAGAGATATTGAATTTGGGAATAACTGATATGTTGTTTACTCAAATCAACTTTGTGCTTCACCAGATCATCGTAGTCTTCTTTAATTCGGGCATCAAGATAACTTAACATAGCACTCAACATTTTTTGCACCCTACTGTTTTCAATGACTTCATTCACCCCAAGATGACTAAGGCGTCCCAATCCGGTTGCGATATATTGCGTGATGTATCGATCATCGGGCATCCCTTTGAACCATGCGAAGCCGCCATTAGGCGTTTGCATGATTTCCAGTTCACGTATCGTTCGCTCCAACTCTTTACTCATCCGGTTGAGGTTAAATAAAACAGCAATATTCTTCTTTTGTTGATTTTCGTTTTTCGCTTCCAGAACCCACGGTGTCTCTTGTAATAATAAACTTTTCAGTTCCTCGTTTTTTTGCAAATTCGACAACAGGGCTGCTGAATCTTTATCCTTCCATTGAGAAAATATTTCTTTGATTTTGGGATAGCGGTTCACCATATGCTGTGCAAGAATGTTTGCGTAGTAACGATTGAAGGTTTGTTCAGCGCATTCATACGGATAATCTGTGAGATAGGGCAATGACTGAACGGCATACCATGCAGGATTGGAGGTATACTCTAAGGTCAGATTGTGGTGGCGCAAAGTATTGGATTGACCGCTCATCAATAATTTCTCAAAACGAAAATCCTTTTGAGCATTTACTCTTACCGGCATGGGCAGAGTTTCCGTTACCAACATACTGTTGAGCAATACCGGCACTGCATTTTGCTCACCATCTGTATGATCACCGGCTTTGGCGAATACTTTCACCAATACCGGATTCGTAAACCCGGCAGGTATTTTGATGGGCCATAGAACGACAGCACTTTCACCTTGTTTGGCTGAGAATGACAGGGTTGAGGTTTGATTGTCAAAAATATCATCGACAGGCTCTTCAGTCATTGCGTCAACCAATTGGAGCATGGCATTTCCCCGGATATCACCATCGGTGAGGTTACTCACCTTGGCACTGTAAATCATCTGATCTCCTTCGCGGAAGAAACGGGGCGTATTGGGAACCACCATTAGATCTTTACTTGTGGTGCTTGTTTCAATGAGCGAACCGGATTGCAGATTTTTAGTATGTCCGAACGCCATCAACTTCCAACGAGTAAGCGCATCCGGTGCTTTAAATTTGATCAGAATATTTCCCGCAGCATCGGTTCGTAATTGCGGAAAGAAAAATGCCGTTTCGGAAAAATTAGAACGGAGTTGAATGTCTTCTGTTGAAAACAAATTGCCTGTTTTACTTTTTACCGGTTGCTCTAAAATGAGACTATCCATCTTGACCCCATTTTTCAGATTAGGAAAAGGAGGGGCTTCATTGGCCGGCCCATCGGCCATTGCAGCCATGACCGGCATGCTTTGCAGTTCATCCCCGGACTCCTCCCTGCTCATCATTTTACGGCCACCGCCTCTATAATAGGCTCGACCTCCGCTAGTAAGCCCCCACCAATTCAGTCTGTCGTATGATTTTTCATAGGGCTTGATTTGTGCATTGGGTCGATAATAAATTTGCTGTCCTTGTTGAGTCACAAAACCGTAGTGATTGGTCGTAAAGCGCTGGGCATGACTATTGTATAATCCAAACCCACCCCATTGATGTGGCTGAAAAGCATCCAAACTGGCATCATACATTGTTGCAAGCAATTCGGCACTCACCTTTTCTTTTTTGCTGCCGGTAATTTTGAGTGTCCACTCCTGTTCGCTGCCCGGCAGTATTTTATCACGGAATGTTTCCATGCTCAGGGTCAAGTCCTTATTCGTCCAGGGTACAGAGACCATTCGTTGCTCCTGATAAATTCGATTATTTCTAACCATGGTTGCCAATACATAAAATCCACCACGATCAGCTTCACTCAGTTCAAATAGTTGAGAATGGTCATCAGGCAGATTGATCCATTTCGTTTGCGTCTTCTCATTTCTGTCTAGATGATATAATACATATGCCGGATCTTCATTGGATGCGATGGATAAAGTCAATTTTTCCCCCGGCTCCGCATTGATGGTTTCCGGGAATACCAATAAATGTTCGTTGGGTAAGCAAATCGGATTCGATGATGTGTATAGTCGGATATATTGTTTATCAATCATTATTTCCCCCTTGTTGTCGGTGGCCCTGGCTTCAATCAGATACCATCCATCTTCGTTAACTATTTTAGGGAGGTATTCCAAACCTTTCTCCGAAGACTGAATGGTTTTCTTCCACATCACTTTCGCAACCGGCCATTGTTGATAATCATTTTCATCTTTATATTCATCCAATGGGAAATCCTTACGAAAATCACTTTCATTGATGCTGTACAATTCGGGTTTCGACCAAAGCCTGCTGCGATAATTTTTCTCGGGTGCCTTCAATCTGGAGCAAGAAAGTTCTACCGTTGATGGAATATGTGTATTACTGCTATTGGTTGTAAACACTTTCAGTGCATTAAAATCATTGAAATCTGATTGATTGGGAATTTCTACTTTTACAAAAAGAGATTGATAAGACACACTCATCGTTGAAGTTCCACTACGGGTCTCTCCATTCCGGTCGGTGACATCTGCATCAATTCGATAATCAAAAAGCGGCATGGTTTTCGGATCGACTGAAGCATCAGGAATAGCCGTAAAAGAAATATCAAATGAACCATCCGCTTTCGTGATGGCTGTACCATTTACAATCTCCATTTCCGGACTGGATGGTCTTCCCCAAAAATAATAGCACCAATAATAAGGGAATCGGGCGGTACGCAGTACACGGTATTTCACTTGAGCACCATCAATATTGTTTCCGGCGTATGCTTTCGCAAGGCCTTTCACTTTCACCGTTTCATTGAGACGATAGTCCCCTTTGATGGTATCAAAAGTTACTTCAAACTTAGGTCGCTTATATTCTTCAATATTAAAAAAAGCCGAACCATTTGTGGCTTCAATGTGAAACTGACCCGTAAGCAATCCTTCCGGCGCTATGAAACTGCCTGTGAAAGAACCGTATTCGTTGGTCGTCAGACTATCTTCCTTTACCACCTGATAATTTGCATCGATGAATCGAACAAGCGTTTTAGTCCCGGTCATCAATTGATGATTGTTTAAACGGGGGTTCCCTTTGGTTTGAACCATGATGCCTTTATAGTAAATCTTTTGACCCGGCCGATAAATACTTCTATCCGTGAAGAGGAATGTTCGGACATCATCTCTGTTCTGCTCTTGATACTCACTGATATAAATATTTTCATTCAGATACAGATCGTCTTCGTCTTTAATCAGTTCGATACTTGTAGCCGTATTCGCATGTACACCTTTATTGAAACGTACCAGACCTTGCTGATCCGATACATAGGTTTGACCTTCTTTATAGATATTCTTTCTCTCCTGATAATCATAATTGTAAACGGAAGTTTTCAGGCTCACTCCGGCCATCGGCGCACCACTTTCTCTATGCACGATATAGGCATCCGTTTGACCACCGGCATCGGGTTGCAAGGTGATGAGGGATAAATTTGAAACACTCATAAATGAGAGATTCGCACATTGCTTATCATCAAAATCGGGGCTTTCTGAAAATAATATCGCATAGACTCCGAGTGGCAAAGGCATCAATTTGATTTCAGTCGTATGGTTCTTATAATCTTGCGTTTGAGGCAATTCGGCACTCCAGGACTTCAATGGTTTCTTGTCCACCACAGATTTGATACGCTCTGTATATTGTTGAGAGAAGGTTCGATACTCCTGGACAGATAATTTCACCACCCGAACATAGACTTTCTTGATATTGCGAAATTGAATCAGCGCGAGTGAAGGCCGCTCGGGTAAAACTATTTTTTCATGTTGTACGGACAGGGTATGCATTTCAATAGTCTGCAATTTCAGCTTCGCCAAATAGGCTGCTTCCGAGTTCGGAAATTTTTCAACGATTTGATCCAATAACTGTTTAGCAGAAACATAATCGATATTTTGATCATCGATATGATTATTCATATATCCTCTTTGACCTTTTGTTTGACTGCCCTGTGTATAGGTTTCCGCTAAATAGTACATGGCCAAACCTGATTGAGAATGATTTGGAAATCGATTGATGATGGTCTGAAGTGCTGATCGATAAAGTTCATTTTTATTACTCGAAACTGAATGATCGTTCACGTAACGAATACGGGCAATATCGACATCGATCAAAGCAGCAGGGTCGGAATCCGCATAATGAAAATGAATCACGTCCTTATAGCGTTGCAGCGCCTGATACTTATTAGAGCCGGTGTCGGAGGTACTAAAAGTCGCTTTCATAAAATCACTCGCAGAGGCAAAAGCTTTTGCATCATTGATTTCGAAAGCATAGGCAGGCTTGGTCAATTCAGTTTCTTCAATTTGAAAATAAGCAATTGCCCGATGAACTAAAAAATCATAGAGTGTAGGTCGTAGAATGCGGGAATTTTTTCCTTGCTCAAGAATTGGATCTAAAAGAACGAGGGCATACTTTTTCGATTCGGCAGCCTCAGTCAATGACAAATGATAATGTTTAGAGGCCGTCTCATAAAAACGATCGGCACTCCAGGTCTCCATATCCGTTTGGGTATCATTTCCCTGAGCCATATTGGTCCGATCGAGAATCTGCCATCGGTTCATCTGATAATAATTCCAATAAAGTTCACCCAACATGGAATGGAGAATTTGTTTGACCGGGAATTTGGCCGTTTTTACTTCTTGTAGAAAGTACTGTATAGTGTGAACATCTGCCTTTTCGTCCCGGTCACTCAGACTGACCCTGTATTGACAATAGGCTTTGACCATTTGCGGTGTGTTGTTTTCAGCCTTAGCCAAAGACAATATTTGTAAGACTTCCTTTTCCGCAGTGGCATTGAGGCCTTTTTTGAAAGCCTGCTCCACAGACTTCCAGCGAGTTTCATAGTTTGACATTTTATTGAGGGTTTGCGCATAGGCTGCGGAAAAATAAAAGGAGAACAACGCGAAAAAAAAGAGCTTGCGCATAGAGTATATATTTAGGTCTGAACTGAGGATACAAAGATGCGTAAATTCCATACAGTTCGATTCAGTAATTTCATTTTTATGATGTTATCTCATGCCACCGGAGCTCTGTTCTATGGTCACTGAGCAATGATTTGGAATTGATTTCGTGAATAAAAAGTGAAAAACAGTCGGTCTGGATTTAAGGCAAATGTTGCAAATTTCTCATCTGCACTTTACCTTTAAATTATTATTCAACCCCAAAAAACAACAAACTATGGAAAACGGAATCCCAGTCATTGGCATTGTCTTCATTTTAGGCATTGTCGTCTTTATCATCGCATGCATGTGGAAAATTTACGAAAAAGCCGGTCAGCCCGGATGGGCGGCTATAATACCCATCTACAACTTTATTATCTTGCTTAAAATCGTTGGAAAACCTTGGTGGTGGCTGTTATTGATGCTCATCCCGATTGTAAACTATGTATTTATTATCTGGACCTATAATTTGCTCTCCAAATCCTTCGGCAAATCGGAAGGATTTACTGTTGGATTGCTTTTATTGGGCATTATCTTCTTCCCTATTTTGGCTTTTGGTTCCGCTCAATACATTGGACCACAAAGCAAAGAAGCACTTATGCAGAAAAATGTAAATGACTTAGGCAATTAGTCTTATCAAATCAAAAAAACCGGAGCGATAAACTCCGGTTTTTTTTATGCTTGTTCCTTTTTAGTTTCCTTGGCCCAGGAATCCTTCAACCCAACGGTGCGATTGAAAATGGGGTGTTCCGGGGTCGATAAACGATCTGTTGTAAAATAACCGAGCCGTAAAAATTGAAATTTATCTCCGGCAGATGTGTTCATTAATGCCGGTTCGACATAAGCTTGTTTCACTATATGCAAACTATCTTCATTGATATACGATTTAAAATCACCCTCTTCACTGGCCGGATTTTCTACTTTAAATAAACGGTCATACAATCTCACCTCGGCTGTTTTCGCATGAGCACAACTGACCCAATGCATGGTGCCTTTCACTTTAATTCCGCTATGGTCCTCGCCACTTTTTGTTTCCGGGTTATAGGTACAATAGATTTCAGTCACTTTACCATCTTCGTCTTTTTTAAAATCATGACATTGAATGATATAAGCATGCTTGAGTCGTACAGTGAGTCCCGGTCCCAATCTGAAAAATTTCTTGGGAGGTTCTTCCATAAAATCTTCGCGTTCGATCCAGAGTTCGCGACTGAAAGGCAGATCACGATGTCCGCCCTGTTCGTCTTCCGGATTATTTTCAGCATGAAGGATTTCTTCCTTTCCTTCTTCGTAATTCGTAATAATCAATTTTACCGGATCGATGACAGCCATTCGGCGTTGAGCAATGCGATTGAGATGTTCGCGTACACAAAATTCCAGCATGGAAACATCCACCACATTATCCCTTTTGGCGATTCCGATGCGATCACAAAATTCACGAATACTTTCGGCAGTATAACCTCTGCGCCTCATGCCGGAAATGGTAGGCATACGCGGGTCATCCCATCCTTCCACGATATGTTCATTAACGAGTTGCAGCAGCTTACGTTTACTGGTGACGGTATAGCTAAGACTGCGGCGCGCAAATTCGTATTGATGAGAAGGAAATATTTCCAGATTTGAAATACACCAATCGTACAATTCACGATGCGGTATAAACTCCATGGTACAAATGGAATGGGTAATATGTTCAATGCTATCGCTTTGTCCGTGGGCAAAATCATACATGGGATAGATACACCAGGCATCACCGGTGCGATGATGATGTGCATGTTTGATTCGATATAAAACCGGATCACGCATAATCATATTCGTATGGGCCATATCAATTTTTGCGCGCAACACTTTGGCGCCATCCGGAAATTCACCTTGACGCATCCGTTTGAACAAATCTAAATTTTCGGCAATGCTGCGATCCCGATAAGGACTATTACTACCAGGCTGAGTCGGTGTGCCCTTCATTGCCCTTATTTCATCAGAAGTTGAATCATCTACATAGGCCAATCCTTTTTCAATCAACTGACATGCAAATCCAAAGAGTTGTTCAAAATAATCGGAAGCATAGAATTCATTTTTCCATTGAAAGCCCAACCATTGTATGTCTTCTTTGATACTGTCTACATATTCAGTTTCTTCCGTCTCCGGGTTGGTATCATCAAATCGCAGATTGGTATATCCGGGGAAGGTTTGGGTGAGTCCAAAATTCAGACAAATGGAGGATGCATGTCCAATATGCAAATATCCATTCGGTTCGGGGGGAAATCGGGTTGCAATTTGCTCATAACGTCCCTCTTTCAGATCCGTTTCAATAATTTCTTCAATAAAATTCAAGGATTTTTCTTCACTCATAGTCAGATGCCATTTGTCGGTCAAAAGTACTTCTTCTGGAATTATTTGCACCGATAATGTTGAAATATTACTTTTGGTAGCGATAGAAAAAATTCACTGAATAGATTAGCACCTTAAAAAACGACTTATGAAAAAAATTCTCCTGCTCCTTATTTTAGCCGCACTCAGCTTTAAGACCACACAAGCCCAGATTATACAGAAAGGCAGCAGTTGTTTGCAAGTCGGTTATGGCTATCCCAGTGCGATGCAACTGTTGGGTTCTGTCTTCAAATTCTCAGTCAATATAGATGATGCCGAAGCTTCTTCGGAATTTAAATACAAAGGATTTGGTCCTTTGCATCTTCGCTACGATTATATGATTGGCGGTCGTGTGGGTTTGGGACTCAGTGCCAATATGGAAATGGGAAATTTCAAATTCACGAATAATTATACCGATATGGACGATAATTACGTGACCAGTGTTACCAAATTTAATTATTCCAGCGTGAATGCCATGGCCAGGATGAATATCCATTTTATCAAAAACGCAGAGAAAATCGATATCTACTATGGATTTGGCGTTGGATACAGTCACACCCGGGTGAAACTGGAAGAAACTTTAGAAGGCAATACCATCGATCCGGTGGATCAGGAAAGCATCGATGAATTTAATGATTACCTGAATGGCGTTTTTAAAATGTTTCCGGTTGCTTTTGAAGAAGTATTTGGTATGAAAATGCCTTTTGGCCAAAACGCCGGGATGTATATGGAAGTCGGTTATAGCAAGGCCCTTGTTCAACTTGGGTTTTACGCCCGTATTGGCGGACCGAAAGGATACTACCGCGACCAATGGAAATGGTTCTAACCTTTTGCTGCAAAGGCTTTGATACCCGACACCAGCTTATCTAAATCTTCCAACGTAGTATAAACATTGGGTGTGATGCGCACCCCGTGAATATTTTCCCAATTGATGGCGACTGTATGAATTTTGTATTTATCCATTAGAAAAGCATCCAGGTCTTCCGGTTTTTTGCCTTCAAATCCAATATTGCCAATGGCGCAGCTATATCCTTTTTTCAAAGGGGTATTTATTTTCACACCTTCCAAATGTTTTACCTGATCGATCCAGTATTGCTTGAGGTAAAATAAGCGAGCTTCCTTTCTGGCACCCCCAATCATATTGTAAAAGTCGATGGCCTTTGCCGTGGCTTGTTCAATAAAGAAAGGTCTGGTGCCCAGGACTTCAAACTTTCGAATATCATCTTTGTAAGGATCATCGCAACCAAATAAAGGGTATAGCGATTTTATTTTATCTTTTTTCACATACATAAAACCTGTACCGATGCTCGCGCAAAGCCATTTATGCAGACTAGTACCAAAGTAATCGCAACCCAATTCAGGAATGCTGTATTCAAAATGTGCAAATGAATGAGCTCCATCTACGAGGACTTCAATACCCTGTTCATGCGCTGCATCGGCTATCGGACGCACCGGCAAAATTTGTCCATTCCAATTGATGATATGGGTGATATGGACCACCTTGGTTCGGGCGGAGAATTTATCAGTATAAGATTGTATCAGATATTCGTCATCGGTCGAAGGCAAATCCAGATTGACCCAAACCAATTTGATTCCATCTCTTATTTCACGCTGTTTCCAGGCATTGATCATATTCGGATAATCCTGCTTCGCGAGGACCACTTCATCACCCGCCTTCAAGGGCAATCCGAAAATAATGGTTTCCAGGGCTTCTGAAGCGTTTCTGTTAAGGGCCAGTTCCTCAGGCGAAACTCCGGCCATCTCTGCCAGTCTTTCGCGTAATGGCTCTCTGCCCATATCCAGAACCCGCCACATATAGTAGCTGGGTGCTTCATTACTTAAGTCGTAATAGCGCTTCATGGCATCCTGTACTATTTTGGGGGCCGGACTGACACCTCCATTATTTAAATTAATCAATCCGGGAGAAGTGGTATAAGCTTGTTGTACGGTATACCAAAAATCTTCATTTCCGGCTAAGGATTCAGGATCATGGTCGGCAAAGTGTTCTGAAGATTCATTCAGTTTGCGATTCCATGCCTGACTATTCAAAGCGGGAAGTAAAAAGAAAAGAGAGGCTAATCCGGATTTCTGCAAAAAGCCCCGGCGTGATTGGAAGTCCATAGGTTGAGGTTGATGGATAAATTTACACGAAAATGTGCATTTTTAAAAGGAATTCAAAGCGGTATTTCATTGTTGAATGGTTTCAGACTGCCATTCGTGCTTTTTATTTGATAAACAGGAATGAAATTGATTGTGTGACCTCCGGAATCAAGATGTCTTTCTGTACTATTCCTTCAGAATTAACTTACTTTTGTCTCACTTAAATACACTCCCGCTTTTGATAGAAAAAAAAATAAACCTACAGCAACAAGAAGTCAATGTGATTCTTGCCGGCTGGTTGCCACAGGGTAAACCTGAATCATTGATCAATGAATATTTGGATGAGCTTTCTTTTCTTGCCGAAACAGCCGGTGCGAAAGAAGTCAAACGTTTCTACCAAAAATTAGATCATCCCGATAGCCGAACTTTCCTTGGCAAAGGCAAACTGGAAGAGATTCAAAAATATATTTCCACGCATCAAATTGATCTGGTCATTTTTGATGATGAATTGACCGGTTCTCAGATCTCGAATATCGAAGAAGTACTCAAGCGAAAGGTGATCGACCGAAGCGATCTCATCCTCGACATCTTTGCAGCCCGGGCGAAAACAGCTCAGGCCAAAGTACAGGTTGAGCTTGCACAATATCAATATATCCTGCCTCGCCTGAAAGGGATGTGGAAACATTTGGAACGCCAGGGAGGAGGTATCGGGAGTCGCGGACCGGGGGAAACGGAGATTGAAACGGATCGTCGTATTGTGAAAGACAAAATTGCGTTATTGCGTAAACGTCTGTTGGAGATCGACAAACAATCTTTTACCCAACGAAAAGATCGTGGTGAATTTATCCGTGTGTCATTAGTGGGATATACCAATGTAGGCAAATCAACATTGATGCAATTACTCAGTAAGTCTGATGTATTTGCCGAAAACAAACTTTTTGCCACCCTTGACACCACCACAAGAAAAGTAGTTTTTGACCGCACGCCTTTTCTGTTGAGTGACACGGTTGGGTTCATCCGTAAGCTCCCTCACCATTTAATTGAGAGTTTTAAGAGTACCCTCGATGAAGTCAGGGAAGCAGATATCCTATTACATGTGGTGGATATTTCACATCCGCATTATGAGGATCATATAGCCGTGGTAAAACAAACTTTACATGAATTGAAAGCCGATGATAAGCCCACCATTTTCATCTTCAACAAAATGGATCTCTACGAAAAACAGACCTTTGATGAATGGTTGGATGATGAGGTGAAGCAAGATCTGTTGCTGCAATTAAAAAAGCGATGGGATCATGAAACAGGGCATCAAGCGATATTTGTTTCGGCAACAGAAAAAAGAAATATTGATGCTTTGCGCGATAATATTTTACATAAAGTGAAAGAAATGTATGGGATCAGGTATCCTTACAAAAAGGTCTTTTACGAGTGAAGATGAAGGGAACACGGAGAGAACGGATAGATGGATTTTCACAGATTGGTCATTTTGCCGTATCCGGTCTCAGGACAAACACTTTATTGGTAACCTATTTCATAAAAAGTTTCGTTAGAGGAATGCAAGAACCCAATACTTTAGTGGTGGATGCCGAAAGCTCGACCAAAATGGTAGGCCTAATTTTATAACCTGGACTAGTTTTAAGAATATCCCGCAATAAAATCCTTAAATCTTTTCATCTGTCCAATCCGTGTTCCCTTTGTAACTATTTACACGGATCACCGACGACCAATCCACCGCCATCGGTTGGCATTCCACCAATGGGCCGGCCTCTTAATGAAGCATTTACCACAGTAATTCTCTGGTTTTGGCTACGGCCTTCAGGGGTATTTCCGGAGGCTATGGGCTTGGTATTTCCGAACCCTACCGGCAGGAGACGTTTACAGTCAATGCCATGCGCGATCAACCATTTTACCACCGCCATGGCCCGTTTTTCGCTAAGGCCTTGTTGTTTTACCGGCGGCATATCATTGTCGGTATGGCCCTCAATCCGGAGCAGGGTGATATAGGTTTTACTTTCCAGGTAGAGCTGAATGTGTTTGAGGGCGGCATCACTTTCAGGCTTGAGCACATCTGTACCGGTTTGAAAGACAATAGATGACGGTAATTCCAGCACATTTCCATTGACGGTAAAGCTTTGGGCTGAACCGGACAAAGCAGAAATGGCAACAAATAGGAGCAGGATCATTTTTTTCATCCCATAAAGGTATAAATTCCTTTCAAAAGCCCCGTTCAGTCGCCTTATAAATTAATTCAGGAATAAAATTTGTTGTTTTCTTTTTTTTGCTATTTTTGCACCCCATCAGATTCCTTGTTAGCCTTTAGGCGGAATGAATTTAAGATGAACACACTCCTTCTTAGCTCAGTTGGTTAGAGCATCTGACTGTTAATCAGAGGGTCACTGGTTCAAGTCCAGTAGAAGGAGCAGAAAAGACGTCCAGGCTTGGGCGTCTTTTTTTTATTCCATTTTATGAACTTCTTAGCTCAGTTGGCTAGAGCACTCCGGTTGAACATCCGGGAGGGTTACTGATTCAAGCTTAGTAGAAGGAACAGGAAAGAAGTCCAGGTTTGGGCGTCTTTTTTTTATTCCATTTTATGAACTTCTTAGCCCAGTTGGCTAGAGCACCCCGGATGTTTATGCTAGTCCGCTCGGTTACTTTTCTCTTTGCAAGTAGTTATCTTTGTTTAGATGTATGTCCGGTATACTTTATAATGATGATGGAAATCCCCAAATTAAATACCCAACCCAGCCAAACAACAATTTTGTAGGTATCCATCGGTGGCAGTTCAAGGGTATGGACAATAAGCCATTTAAACAATCGTAAACTGATTGCCGAAAGAGTTAAGGCGTAACTTAAAATCATAAAGGACCGATGTGCCAAATATTTTTTTTGCTTTATTTTGAGCAAAGCCAGCAGCGTAAAACAAAACCATAATATTGCTAACAGACAAAAGGATATCTTAGAATAAATACCACCGTTGCCATAATACCCCATCACTAATCCGGAAGGTGAAGCGAAAACAAGGATAAGCGAAATATATGCATACCCCATTCCTTTATGAAGGCCTGAAAATTTTTGTCTGAGCCATGTTGAAAATTGGAAAGCACCGAATATTAAAACGAAAATACTTGTATAGACATGGGTAAAGAAGGCCATTTGATAATGAAACAATTTAATCTCATCTTCCTTTAATGCTAAAAAAGCTGCAGTAAAATTGACCGGCACATATTGCAAGGTGATTAAGATCATCAGGTATGTGAAAAAAAACAAGGAAGAATAGATCACACACTTCAACAGGATGTCCGGTGTTATTCTCATCTTCAATTACAATTCCATTGAAAGTTTGAAGTTGGAAAATCTGTTCGGTTAAAATTAAAATGCCACCATTCTTTCTCATAGGGCAGAAATTTTGCCTCCAACATCAAATCCCTTAATATCTTTCTGTTTTTCCTTTCCTGACTATTTGGGCGGGTGTTTATGTAATGAGCATTTTCCGAAAAATCATCAAATTGGGTACCCATGTTGAGGGGTTTACCATCGAAGTCGGCCAATCCAACATCTACTGCACATCCACGGTTATGTTTCGATCCATTTTTAGGATGAGCCACGTAATCGGGATTTTGAACGAGGTCATACATTTTTTGTTGCAAAGAAATTGGCCTGAAGCAATCATATATTATTATTCTAAGCTTTTGCTTTTGAGCCAGTTGATTCGCTTGCAACAATGCACGCGCCACTTCATCTCTTAAATAACATTCCGGACAAGGATAGATCTGTTGTCTCGTGAAATTGTTTTGAGTGGCATAGACCATGTCATTGATAAAACCTAAGCTATCCAAATTTACCCGAACCAAGCCTTCATGTATAGTTTCGCTGTGCTCATCACGCACTTCTACATCAGCAGGTGCGGATACATTTATTTTTTGATTGACCATATGATTCTTTGGTGCATCATCACAACTCAGAAGCAGATTAGCCCCTGCCAAAACTATCATAATATTCCTTGGCATTCTTTTCATATTTCAACATGAGTTCAATATTCTTTTTTTCAATTTCCGTTAAATCACTTTTTATATCTACATGCACGGGAATATACCAGGATTGTGCATCAAAGAAAACGCGCAAAGGCCTGTTTTTAAATGAATAACCATGCCTTGCATAAATCGTGTTTCGGATAATGAGCAAATCTCCTTTTTTAAGATTCTCTACATCCTTCTTTGTCAGCAGGGTTGAAGAAGCATTGATTTTATAAATTAATTCAGTGGCCGCTGAGAATTCACTATAAAAATCACCAAAGGCTTCTCTTTCTTCTTTATCCTCAATTTTGGTTTTCTTTTCCTTCTCCCAATTCCCATATCTTCTTGAATACTCCAACATTTGTTCAGGATTATAGCTGAAAACCTTTTTCTGCAATTCATATACGCGTTCAGGTATTTCAATTTTATTATTGGCTCGCCAGGTGCCCTTTATAACGGAATCATGTTTGAGAATTTCAAAGGTAAATTTCCCGTCGTATCGGTCATCTCCCGGCTCCGAAACTGAAAAATGATAGCTGCTGTCCAGTTCTTTGTAAACACCGTGAAAAGGCCGGTAGTTTCCGGCTACGACACTGTGACCGGTAACCTCATTTCCATTGAATTCATCAATGGAAATATTAATTTTATTCTCCCGAAACCAAGCCAAACCTTCATCTATATAAATATTTTTATGGTCATTTTCTGTTTCCGGTTTTCGAAAATAGCCTACCCAAAAACCCAGCATGTCGTTTTGATGATTAACCGTTAAATTCGTATTAGCTTTTACCGGAGTGTTTTCCTTTTTATCGCTTGTAACCTGGCTGACTTCATCTTCAACCTTTTGATCACTGTTTTTAATCGCTTCCTCACAACCCGAGAGCAGAAGAATCATCACGAATGAAAAGAAAATTGTATGCTTCATGTAATTTCAATTTGTGAAATTCGATTTCGTATTTTATGGTTTGTTTTGGGAAAGGTATCCATTTGAATCTGTTTCCCGATTGGACAGGATCCATTTAAAAAATCAGTCCTCAGCTACTACGAATTTACTATTTGATATCCAACAAATTCCGACAAAATTTTTACCCCTTGGTGCGTGTCTTCACGCACCAGAATCAGAATGACTCGTATGCGTTGCGTGAAGACACGCACCACGGAGTATAGAACCTGTGTTTTAGGTTTTCTGACACCACTTCGCGACATCCGGATGTAAGCCGGCAGGATTTTGTTTGAGCATCGCGCTATCGCGTTGAAGATTCAACAAATCCCGTGGAAGATTCAACAAATTCCGTGGAGTTTCAACAAATCCCGTTGGAGTTTCAACAAATCCCGTTGAGATTCAACAAATCCCGTTGGAGATTCAACAAATCCCTTTGGAGTTTGGCCTGATCTTGACGGAGTGCCGCCATACTTCAACGGGTTTAGCCTAACCCCAACAGAGTTTGGTCTAACCCCAACCGAGTTTAGCCTAACCCCATCGGGTTTT
The DNA here is from genome assembly GCA_016786845.1 of Chitinophagaceae bacterium. Classification (GTDB taxonomy): domain Bacteria; phylum Bacteroidota; class Bacteroidia; order Chitinophagales; family Chitinophagaceae; genus OLB11. The sequence goes on from JAEUVB010000006.1 coordinate 24,864, forward strand.
AGCCTAACCCCAACGGACTTTGGTCTAACCCCAACTGGTTTTGGCCTAACCCCAACAAAGTTTGGCCTAACCCCAACAAAGTTTGGCCTAACCCCAACGGAGTTTGGCCTAACCCCAACGGAGTTTGGCCTAACCCCAACGGAGTTTGGCCTAACCCCAACGGAGTTTGGCCTAACCCCAACGGAGTTTGGCCAACCTTTAACGGAGTTTGGCCAACATTCTACGGGTTTTGGCGTAATCCCAACCGGGAGCCGGCTACTTCCAACAAATGTTGGACCCACTTGGAGAAAAATTCGCCTCACTTCAAAAAATGTTCGCCTACATTCAACAAAGGATCGCCTGCTTTCAATGAATGGGGGCCTAGCTGTATGACCCGGGTGCTATAATAGGCTGGATTTCATCCTTCTATGTTTCATTTTAACTCACTTGGATCGTTAAGTGTGATAAACCGTTCATTTATTTACGCGAGTGAACTCAGTACTTGAAAAATTTAATCGTGATTCCTAAAAAATTCTCGGTCGGCCTCAAGCCACTCACCACGGAGTGAAAAAAAATGCTCAACAAAACCTTTTACATTCATTACTGAGGCTTCAGCCATACTACCTTCACCTTTCTATCTCTTCCATCTACATTCAGCAATAAGGTTACATACAGATTATCTTCTGCATTGTAATCCGAAACACCGAGCAATGCCAGATTATGATCTGAGCCTTTGCTAAATAAAAATTTACGCTTAGGCAATACATTTCCACTACCGGTTTCAAAGCTAAAGGCATCGCATTCTTTAACACCTGAAATTTTTATCAGTTTACCCTTTTCAATTTTCTCATCATTCTCCTCAATCTCATTCACGAGCACATAATTATTGGTTTTGCCGCTTACATAGGCGAATGATTTAAACTGATTTCCTCCTTTCAACCACTGACCGCCGTTCACCAATTTGGCATGATCCAATGGAGCCGCCGTTACCCCACTACCACCTGTCATCACGGAATTATTCAACATATGGTTTTTTGGAATCAGGGCAGACGAAATAAGCTTGTGGTTGGCATTACAAGTCAGTACACCAATGTTTCCTAAATAATAATGCGTATAAGTTCCTGAACTTCTTGAAATGACCTCGGTTAACAATCCTTCCAGTATCAAAGTATAACCGCCATCGGTATTGATATAGAAATCCTGCAATACACCTGAATACTGCTCCTTCTTTCCGAATAACTCTTTCATTTTATCATCTAAAGCCTGCATAGAGGGCATATCCACCGATTGAACGCCACGGGTCAGTGGATTGATAATGTCATGCTTGAGGGCAAAATAAGTTGTGCTTTTCCCAAAGCCCGAACCCTTCTTACCTTCTGCAAAAACCTGCACCAAACTGTGTACAGACTTGGTAACATGATTGTATTTCAAGATAGCTCCCTGCACCTTCGCGCCTTCCGGCAAATCCAAATCTGTATAGGTCACATCCTGATTATTGTCTTGAAAATCGGCTAAGAATAAATCATTCTCTTTGCCGCCACTCGAACGCGTATTATAGGCATAGATTAATGTAAACACCGACTTATCTCCGTGCACATAAATATCCAGAATATTGACATACTTGAATTTATTCTCAGGCGTGCTTAAATAGGATTTACTGATCAACTCATGCTTGTGATTGTAATGGAGCACCTCTACCCGACGGTCTTTTTCAGAGACAAAGGAATTAAAACTGGCAATCGCATAGTTGCTGCTCACAGGATCTTTACGCACAGTAAAATCAGGGAGTGTCATACCCCCGAAAACCGTTGCATAAGCAGCACCCAAAGTAACTTTCTTTAATCTTAATAGTTCTTCCTGTTGAATAATTTCCCCGGTATTTTCATTCAAAATGATGCGGTATAAGACCGGAACCCTTTCATCCCATTCACTGATGAGGAGCGTAATGGTGCTGTCAATCTCGAAGCAACCTTCCAAGGTCATTGCCCTGAGTTTACCAAACTTATGTTGCACTTTTTTACTGATCAATTGTTTACGGTCTGTCCCATAGATTTTAAGCATGATGCCCTCTGAGGCCGTAAGATGTACATAGGCAGTCCTTTTATCTGCCAATAATAAGACCTTGGCATATCCTTCTTCCGGTTCTTCAAAAGATGGTCCCTTACCGAGGGTAGTAAATTGCGCAAAAGAATGAAAAGCGCATAAGGTGAATAGTGTAACCAATAATAATTTGTTCATCATGTAATTTTTTCCAAATGTAATCAAACAGACAAGCGATTTATAGAAAAATGGGAAAGAATGGGTTCGTTAAAGATGGGGCTCTTCAGGATGTGATAATGGTGCTTCGTTTGTTTTCGTCATTGCGAGGAGGCGATCCCGCACGTGCTGGACAATCTCATGGGGTGAATGTGGTGCTTCATAGCATGGGATTGCTTCGTGCATCGCAATGACGTGAGGCTTCGTGCCTCGCAATGACGTTGCAATGTCGCTCCGTAGTATGCGACTGTGCTGTTCTCTTTCCCTTTCCCTTTCCCTTTCTCTTTCCCTTTCTCAATATACTCCCCGGAACGGGTTCAGGGCCCCCGATCGAAACGTCAGGGTGACAACACTTTCAATCGGGGGCAAAATTCCATGACTATACATCGTCCGCGTAATTTGCTTTAGTATCTGTCGAAAATAAACTGAAAAGCTAAATCTATTATCGTATTTTGTTATTCCATTTTAGCCTATGGCATCCACACAAATACAACCCCGACTTCATTTTTTTGACACGACTATTATAGTCATTAGTTTGGTCATCGGCATGGGTATCTTTCGAAATCCGTCCGAGGTTGCTTTAAAGGCCGGACAACCGTCGCTCTTTTTTGGAGCCTGGGTGGTGGGTGCCATAGTCAGTTTATGCGGCGCCCTCATCTTCGCTGAAATTGGCGGACGTTTCCCGGTAGCCGGTGGATTTTATCGTATTTTTTCACATTGTTATCATCCCGCCTTTGCCTTCATGGTCAATTGGCTGACCCTCATGAATAATGCGGCCGCTACCGGTTTGGTGGCCATTATGGGATCGGCTTATATTGCACCTTTTCTGTTGCCCGGTTGGGCGGCAGATAAGGCGGCTCTGTTCATTGGTACCATTTCCATTGCCATTATTTATTTGATCAATCTTATGGGCATTCGGATCAGCGCGCATCTGTTAAACGGATTGATGTTTGTCAAAATCGGATTGATTCTCCTGCTCATTTCTGCCATCTTTTTTATCCATACACCCACAGAATTGCCGTCATCTGCATCTTCAAACCAAGACCCACTGTCATTGCTCAAGGCCTTCGGACTATGTTTTATTCCGGTCTTCTTTACTTATGGGGGCTATCAACAAACCATGAATTTCGGAGGCGATGTACAGGATGCCAAACGCAATTTACCGAAGGCCATTACCTTGGGTATGATCATCATCTTTAGTCTTTATCTTACCGTGAATTATGCGTTTTATCATGTTTTGGGATTCACACATTTGCAGCAAAGCACCACCATTGCATCTGATATCACGGGTATGTTGATGGGACCTGTAGCCGAAAAATTGACCGCAATGATTATGTTTTTTGCGGTCATGGCCTATGTGAATGTTTCGGTGATGAGCAATCCAAGAGTATACTACGCTATGGCGCAGGATGAAGTATTACCACGTTTTTTTATGCGTATTCATCCGCGAACTCAAGTTCAAATTTGGGGTGTGACGACTTTTTTTGTGTTTATCCTCATCTGTTTATTCAGCATGAAAACTTTTTCCGGCATACTGAATTATGTGATGTTTTTCGATAGCATCAGCATCATTGCTGCAGCGGCCACCATCTTTATTTTTCGCCGACGGGAACAGAACAATGATGCAGGTACTGAAGTAATTTTTAAAATGAAAGCCTACCCATGGTTACCCATATTTTTCATCGTGATCTATTCCAGTGTCATCCTCTCGGTTTTTCTCGACAACCCCGAATCGGCACTATGGGGGGCATTGCTTTTCATCGTCGGTTGGCCTTTGTATTATGTATTTCGTGGATTAGTCAAGTTACGAAAATAATTCTGCTAAAAATTATACCCGATATTAATCCCGAGCATGCGGAGTCCAAGCCCCCAGCCTGAAGCCTTGGTTTCAAAGCCATTGGAGGTCCAGGTCAGTCCCTTATTCCAACCAAAGGTCTCCATCATTTGTTCGAGATTGGATTCCAAAATGGCTTTGTCAAATTCATTTAAGTTGGCGGTATTTAATCGGCTCGACATTTTAGAATTTGAATAAAGCGCCCACGGACCTAAAAACCAAAAGTCGATGGCGAAACGTTTCCGGGAAACAATCTGATATCCAAACAGTATGCCGCCACCAAAAATTTGATCTGTATAAAGCGCGGTTCCTGTTTTTTGCTGCGAACTGATATTACTCTCAAAATAATGATAATCAAATTTCATCCGATCGTAACGATATCTTAAAAATGGTGACAGATATAAACCTTTTGGCGTTTTGCGTTTGAAGTAGTAACGAAATTCAGGAGTGATCATGAGGGTCTTATACTTACTGCTGCTAAATGCAAATTTGGTTTCTTTACTGCTGGCGGTATTGCTGGTATCGGTGATGAGTTTAGACAACGGATAAGGCGAACCCGGTCTGAAGATCAATCCCAAGGCAATGCTGGTCTTTTTCTTGAGCCGATGCTCGTACTGCACACCGATGGTTTTGAAAATGGCACTGCTAAGATTGAGTTTAATGATATTGGGCTTGTACGGATTCTCGGGCACTTTCTTTTTTCGAACCGTAGAAGATAAATTTCGATTATCTCGTTGGAAAGTCTGGGCCTTGAGTATAGATGAAACGCAAATCAGAAGAAGGCAGTTCAGAATAATTTTTTGCATGGTCGAAAAATTAGAGTAAAAATAGGCCTTAAACTCAAAGTTTAAGAGGAAAATGAATGAAACCTTATTGAATGATTTAATAGACGAATCTTAAATCAAGAGCACGAATTCGATCGAGCGCGAATGGCAGATTGAGAAACAGAGTGAGAGTGAGGCAAAAAATAATCGGGAGAATTCTAAAAGAATTCTCCCGATTATTTTTTGCGGAGACGGCGAGATTCGAACTCGCGATACAGTTTCCCATATACACACTTTCCAGGCGTGCTCCTTCAACCACTCGGACACGTCTCCTTTTTTGGAGCAGCGAAAGTAAGGTGTTTTTTAATCATTAAAAAGAATTAAGGCATTTTTAGTCGTTACGGAAGCGACTTCTTCTGTATCCACCCCAAGTAGTTCAGCCATTTTAGTCGCTACAAAAGGGATATAAGCACTCTCATTGCGTTTGCCCCGATGCGGTGCCGGGGTGAGATACGGCGCGTCCGTTTCCAATACCACATGCTGCAGTCCGACCTTTTGGACCACTTCCTGTATACCTGCGTTCTTAAACGTCAGCACACCGCCGATTCCCAAAAAGAAACCCAGGTCTATGATCTGACGGGCCATTTCGTAACTCCCGCTAAAACAATGGAATACACCACGAAGCCCCCGCCCCTCATACATTTTCATGATATCTACGGTATCCTGTATCGATTCACGGGTATGAATAACGATGGGCAGACCATATTCTAAGGCCCATTCCGTTTGGGTATGTAAGGCCATTTTCTGCGCCTCCACATGGGTTTTGTCCCAATAATAATCTAAACCGATTTCTCCAACTGCTTTAAAACGTCGGCGCTCCAGCCATTCTCTCACCAATTTCAATTCCTCATCCACATTTTCCTTTACATAGCAAGGATGCAATCCCATCATACTGAAACAATGTTCCGGGAAGTCGTTTTCCACTTGCAGCATTCCGGCTATTGTTGATGAATCACAATTGGGCATATACATTTTGGTCACTCCTGCATCGATGGCATCTTGTATACATTCATTTCGGTCTTGATCAAATTTTTCGTCGTAAAGGTGGGTATGGGTATCTATATACATAAGATTAATGTTAAATGTTGAATGCTTAATGTTGAATGGCAAAGATGAATGGAAAGTTTCAAAGTTGAATAACCCTGCTTCTCTTTATACATAAAATCACAAATTAATAGGGATCAACATCTACAACCACCCTCACTTGTGTAAAATTTTTCATGGTGGTAAGCAGGGAAATATGTTGACGCAAACTGCCTTTGATTTGAGCCAAAATTTCTGACTCTCTTTTCACTTTGAGCAAAATCTCCTGCAGGTAATAGTTTCTGATGCGAGAAACTGAAGGTTCTGCCGGCCCGAATATTTGTACTTGCTGCAGGGTAAGGATTTGTTCACCTAATTTACGTGCTGCGTCTGCTACCGTTTGTTGGTTCTTATGCTTCAACGTGATGCGTATTAAACGGGTATAAGGTGGATACATAAACTCATGACGACTTTGCATTTCTTCTTCATAAAATCCCTGATAGTCATGCTGTTGTACCCGACGTATCGTCGGATGGTCTGTTTTGTATAATTGAATTAATACTTCACCGATGTCGAGCTTACGGCCTGCCCTGCCTCCTACTTGTGACAAAAGCTGAAAGACTCTTTCATTCACCCTAAAGTCGGGTTGCGACAACAGACTATCGGCACTCAATACGCCCACCAAATTGACATGCTCAAAGTCGAGACCTTTCACCACCATCTGAGTACCAACTAAGATATCGATCTCACGTTTCTCAAATTGCCGGATGATTTCCTGGTATTTATTTTTGATGCGCAAAGCATCCCAATCGAAGCGCTGTACCCGTGCAAAGGGGAATATCTTTTTAATATCATCTTCAATTTTTTCGGTCCCAAAACTTTTGGAAATGATCCGGTTGCCGCCACAAGCCTGACAAATTTTGATATAAGCCGAACGTGTACCACAATAATGACAGTGCAACTGATCCGTTTGTTTATGGTAGGTCAGTGAAACATCGCAAAATTTACAATGCGGAATCCAGCCACACATACTGCACATCACCAGAGGGGCATATCCTCTGCGATTTTGAAAAAGGATCACCTGCTTTTTTTGTTCCAGTGCTTTCTGAATTGCTTGTATCAATTGATTAGAAAAAATACCCTGCTGCATTTTTGATGCGATGGCTGCTTTGGTATCGATCAGCTTTACCTCGGGTAAAACGGCAGTACCATAGCGCTTCTCCAAATTCACCAAATGATATTTTTTTTGTTCGGCATTGTAAAAAGATTCCAGCGAGGGCGTAGCACTTCCCAGTATAATCTGTGCCCGATGTTGCCTCGCCAATACAATGGCCGCATCTCGGGCATGATAGTGAGGGGCAGGTTCGTGTTGCTTATACGAAGTATCGTGTTCCTCATCCACAATGATTAATCCCGGATCTTTAAATGGCAACAATAAAGCCGACCTGGCCCCGATGACAATATCATACTCTCCCCGCAATACTTTCTGCCAAACTTCGAGCCTTTCATTCTGGCTGAACCGACTGTGATAGATGCCTACCCGATCGCCAAAGTAAGATCTTAATTTACGGATAATCTGTGCCGTAAGGGCGATCTCAGGCAAAAGATACAATGCTTGTCGCCCTGCTTGGATACAATCTTCAATGAGTTTAAAGTAAATATGCGTCTTGCCGCTTCCGGTTACTCCTTTCAACAAGACCGGCTTTTGGCTCGAGAATCCTTGATTGACCGCTTCATAGGCCTGCTGTTGAAAATCGTCCAGGGTATTGACCAAGCGTTCTCCGGTATATTCATAACTCATCCGGTCGACGATGATCTTTCGAATATCAAATACGCCTTTGTCTTGTAAAGCCTTGAGCTGAGACACATTGGCGTCAGCATGCTTTAGAAGATCACGCTGTAATACGCCGGCTTCTGTTTGATTTAAATGTAGAAAAACCAAAAGTAGATTCAGTTGCTTGGGTGCCTTTTCTAAAACGGACATTAACTCTTTAAGTTTTGCTTCCACCTCGTATCCCTTAGTCAGAAAAACATAATTCTCCCGTTTAGGCTTATAATTTTCATTCAGATTCTCATAGACACTGATATAGCCTTTATTGATCAGACTATTAACCACCTTCCAGGCCGACTCATCCTGAACGATTAACTGGACTTCATCTAGGGTTAAATCTTTTACAGCAGCCATACAATTAAAGATATTTAGCGATCACCGTTTGAACATTATGGCGAAGCACCATGGCGATACATGAGGCTACAAGCAACAGAACTAAAATCGTTTGCCATGCCGGCCAAAAGGACAATTCGATAAAATAATGTTTCAGGGTTGAAGCCAGCATAAATTGAAGGGCTGCAACACCAAGCATCGACATGATCAAAATCAATCCCAATATTTTTATACTGCCTCCCGTAAAATGCTTTTGAAGACGCGAAGGGGTATAGCCAAGCAAAGTGAGAAGCTCTAGTTTGTGCGAAGCTTCAGCTATCAAGAGTCGGATATATAATAATAGAACCATGAAGGAGAGAATTAAAATAAACAAGGCCACAAATCCACCGGCACCAAACACCATATCCACGATGGTACGGATACGACTCAATTTGAGCTTGTCGTTTTGAGTGGCATAATGGTGTTGCTTGAGATACTGCACCAATTCAGGCTGATCGGGTTCGCGCGTTTGGAGGATAAGCCTTGAACAAGCTTTCGATTTCCCTTGCCCATACTGCTGGTTGGCATACTGCATAAAACTTTGCGGCACGAGTACGCTGGAATAACGTTGCGTAAATCCGACCACCTCACCAATATATTCTTCCGATGCGGATCCATTACCCACACGAACAGAAAAACTGAGGGTCTGAATGGTTTCTTCACTGAGCTGCGGTAGTCCCTGACTCAATGCAAATCCAAAATTATACAGGTTCAAAAAATCGGCAGACAAGACAATGGGCAGATTTTTTTGTCCCGCTTGCCAGGTCCATTTTTTAGGCGTGATATCCAAGTATTCATCCGGCATACTTTCAAAAAATAATTGAGATGAAAATGCCAGCTCGCCCAAGGTATGCGCTTCAATGGCATATCGGTTGGAGGTTATTTGCGACAGCCCATCAATCCCCTTTAATTTTCTGAGAGCTTCAATTTCTGCCGGTGTAAAATATGATGCTTCAGGCCTGCCCATCATGTCGTTGGTAATGGTTTTGTTCACCACCAAAAAATCGGCTTCTGAATTTTTTTGCTTATCCGGATGTAAAATTTGGAGCGCATCGACATACAATTGCACCGATAACAACAATAATAAAAATCCGATAAACAGGGCCACATTCGTAAATACCCTTACACGCAGGGAGGCCATACCCAGTATTGATTTCAACATGCCCATCAGAGTATACGTTTTTCATGATAGGGAAAATGCTGATCGTCTTCCAGATCAACCAAAATGATTCCGGCCTTGCGTTGACGGACTTCGTGCAGAATCAATGCTGATGCTTTCTGTATATTGGCCTGATCCAAATGACTGAATGGCTCATCCAACAGCAACATTTGAAAGGGTTGCATCAGGGCTCTGATAATGGCGATGCGTTGACGCTCTCCATAAGACAAGGTATCAATGGGTCTGCTCAGTTGTTCACTCACCCCCAATTCAATCGCCATATCTTTCATTCTGGATTCTGTATGATAAGGATTGAGCTGTCGTTTGATTTCAATATTCTCAAAAGCGGTTTGATGTTCAAATAATTTTAAATCTTGAAATACAATACTCACGGATTGCTCACGATAATGACAGCGTTCAGCGATGTTCATGTTCTTGACAGACTGACCATTAAAGCTAAGCTCACCGCTATAGTTTTTTTGAACGCCATACAAACATTGAATAAAGGTACTCTTCCCTTTTCCCGAGGATGCTTTAATATGATAATATTGATCCTCCGCAAAATGAATCTCCTTCCCCCAAATATCCGAATGCCCGGATGGGATATAGGGTATTTGTAAGGAATGAATGTGAATAGGCATTGAGCAAAAGTAGGTATTTTCATCAGGAAAGGAAATTCATTCATGATCCACGACCGCTTTCTCGAAGTAGCCTTGCATTCGGATTCGGGAGTGTCTTTTGGGCGGCGAACACGCTTTCCGCTCGTAGTCCCCGAGCAAAGCCTCGGGGAGCTACCCGCTACAATCGTTGCCGCGGCGAAGATCAAACGGAAAGTCTGTTCAACCCTTAATATTTCCGTTTGTTGAAATCTGAAACCACTTACCCATGTTCGTAACCGGATTTCAACTCTTTTTATATCTTTGAACAGTTAAACCTTACACCATGAATTATACTGAAATCAAAGACGAAGCATTAGCCAAACTGAATAACAATTGGGGGACCGCTATTTTGGCCCTTTTGATTGTGATCGCTATTTCCATGGCATCAAGCTTTATTCCTTTCGCCTCTATATTAATTTCCGGACCATTTAGTCTGGGTATGGCCGGCATCTACCTGAAAATATCCAGAGGTTGGAAACCGGATATCAATGGTGTATTTGACGGATTCAAACAATTTGGCAATGCCATCGGTGCCTCTATCCTTATAGGGCTCATTGTATTGCTCGGATGTTTATTACTTATCGTACCGGGCATCATTGCTGCTTTAGCACTTTCTCAAACCTATCGCATCATGCACGACAATCCTCAAATGAGCATCACGGATGCCATGCAAAAAAGTCATGATATGATGAAGGGCCATCGTGGAGATTATTTTATTTTCAATTTAAGCTTTATCGGTTGGGCCTTATTGTGCATCCTCACTTTGGGCTTAGGATTTCTCATCCTCGGCCCCTATGTAGCCACCTCCAACTCAATTTATTACAACAAGTTGTCGGGCTACATGAATCAAGATATCGAACAGATTGGAACAGAATTGGTGAATTAATTGTTTTGAGATTTTAATTGAACGGGAAGGCCCACTAAAGGGTGATCATAATCTGTTTACACAATCAACTTAACTCACTTGAGAGATTGCCAACTTGACTGAATAATGTTAAAAATGGCAATACCGGATATGATATCGGAGTGTGATCCCTCCTAAAATCACTTTGACACTTTCTTCCCCGGTTTGCTGCTTCCTGGGGCGAGCTTAGCCTAGCCCTGAGAACGATGGGGTGTCTCCACTACAGCCTAAATTAGGGCATGTGCAAAGTGTCTATTTTAGTGAACTAAAGATCATTTCGAACAACATTATATTCTCCGCAGGGTAAAGCCCCAATCGAAGAATTTCTCCGGGGTGTTCCGCCAAGGCGGACTCCCTGCGGTTCATGAATATGTAGGTGACCTCCAATGCACGTGACGCATATTTGCATTGCCCTCTTTGAATACATTGCCATTTACTTTAGCCCTCCATTTCGCCCCTCCGCAAATGTTAATGTGCTGAATTATAGATTTTTTTTTGTATACTTTTGTTATAGAATTGAAAACCTTCTGTTATGTATATCCATTATACCATCCCTCACATATTACTTATACCTACTTATAGTTAAGCAAAACCAACTCCACCATGAAAAAATTTAGCCTCATATGTCTTTTATTGTTAAGCACTGTATACTCCAAAAATACGTGTGCCCAGGGTATTAATACGACTTTGGTGTATTGTGATACATTGCAGTATTTTCAGGATATCATGTTTAACCCGGATGGGAGTTATTATGCGGTGGGGAATGATACAAATAATAATTATACTGCTTTGCTTGCAAAGTTTAGCGCAACGCATAGCCTTTTATGGGTGAAAAAATACGGTGGGAGCGGTGTTGATATTTTTAGAAAAATCAAAAGAATGAATAATGGCCACCTTGTGATGATGGGCAAAACTACTTCCGCGGATGGCGATGTGAGCTATGGGTATCCTATGACAGTTGGCGATGCATGGGTGGTGGTCACAGATTCGAATGGTAATTTTCTACGAGGCAATGTATGGGGGTACGGCGATGAAACGATTAGTCTCGATATTAATCTTACAAGTGATGATAAAATATTTTTGGTCGGTGTGACCATAACGCATTCGGGAGATTTTGCTATCAACACAGGCCCGGCCTTTGAAGATCAGGTTTTTGTGGCATTGGCGGATAGCCAATTAAACAAAAAATGGTTGAAAATGTTTTACTCAAATGTTTCTGCAGTTCCATCGAACAATCAGGAAATGAAATCAGATACTCTAATATTGCCAATTTCTTCAAATGAAATGACCGGAGAATACAATTTCGGCACCTATTTGGGGGGGGGGAGCGACCAATTGTTCTGGTTCATGGATACCCTTGGTAATATTCATAAAAAAATAAGAAAAGGGGGCACACAATATGAAGGTTCGCATGCAATTAGTTTAACCAATGACCATATCTACGCTGTCATTGGTGCTGGTTCTAAAGATGGGGATTATTTCAATGCCAACGATATCCCGGCCAATTATACTAAGTATTACTATTCTCTTTCCAAAATGGATATCCAAGGCAATATGAAATGGAAGCATCTTTATGGCCCTTTTGGAGCGAATCATAGTAACAATGTAACCATACAACCTCCTCGTATGGCGTTAACTGATGATGAGATCTGGGTGACACACGGTGTATATGGTTATGATGATATGTGGACAGGGAGCTCTTTAGGTGAGGAGGATACTTGGATTCTACAATTCGATAGTGTAGGATTAATCAATCGAAAGGCAAGAATTGGTGGAACAAAAATGGACGACCCCTATTTTATTATTGCTGATCCTCAGAAACGGATATTTCTTGGCGTTATTACTTATAATTCTTCTGCAGGACCAAATACATTTAGCTGTGCAAATAATTCTCAAGCAGGAAGTTATAAACTGTATGAACTAACAAAATGGCCCAACAGTATTTCAGATTTAAAGGAAGAAATTGGTCTGTTGAAGATATCACCGAATCCGGCACAGAATAGTATTCGAGCTGAATGGTGTGAGACTATGCCTGAAAAGACAGGTAAGTTTCGTGTTGACATATATAATACAGAAGGTAAGTCGGTGTACTCAGGCAAGGTGAGCCAATGTCGTGTGAATATAGATGTAAGCCGGTATATGAAAGGTGTTTATTATTTAATTGTGAGTACAACAGAAAAAAAGTACACAAGTTCATTTTTTGTAAACTAATAAAACCCACAACCATGAAAAAGTTAGCCCTGATCATGCTCAGCATTGTCTTAGTAATGAGTTATGCCCAAAAAATAGAAGCACAAATAAGTCCTACACAATGGGCAAGTCAGGTGCTTAACGCCCCTTTTTCCTATACATTTACAGATTCGGCTTTAGTAATAATCGATTCGGCTTTGGGTGTGTTATATCCCAATGATACTCTAGAAGGGGGGCGACGTAATAGTTTTAATAAGTTTCATAGCTTTATTTCCACCCGATTACCGGCACAGATATCCAATCATGATATTGGAGGTATGTATGCAAAGGCCTTGCATGAAGCTCAAGCCTCTACTACTCAATGTGGTGACGCGACAACAAATAGAGGAAACTGGGTCAATTTTGGACCTGAAAATGATCCGAGTTATCAAAACCAGGGAATGGTTAAAGATGTTTGGATCAATCCGAACGATGATGAACATATCAGAGTAGGTACTGAACAAGGTGGCATATTTGAGAAAAAGGCAAACACCAACTGGATCAATATTACAGACAATGCCAGCCAACTGGGGAATATGGGTATTAATAGTTTCACGGTTCATCCAACCTATCCCGATAAAATTTGGTTTACAACCCTAATTCCAGCAAAAGAAGGCGAGGGGCATATCATGCAAAACAGTATGTGGAACTATGCAATGGGAATATATTATACAGATAACGGTGGAGTAAGTTGGACCAAGGAATTGACGTATCCTGCGAGTATCACGCCGTATTTTGACCCTGAACTGGTTTATGGTTGTAAGATTAAATATGCCCCCTATCAGGTGAATGGACAAGATTATGTGATACTTACCATAAGAGATCATATTCTCTCAAAATTGGGCACTGCGGCCTGGGTAGATATGACGCCCACTGGCCTGACAACATGGATACCGCCGCTAAATCCCACAGCTGTATCAGAGGAACTCAGTGAGATTGAATTTCTTACTGAGCCTCAGAATTATGGCACTTTTGTGATCAGTAATGTTTATGATGATTTTAAATCACCACCTCCAACGGGTGTATGGCGAGTTGATTTCAATATGACAACCGGAAATATTATAGGTACTCCAATTCAAATGATAACGCATGATTTAAATGGTTTTTTTATAAACGGTTCTCAAATAGGTAATACATATCCGGAACAAGTAGTGTGCTTTAATATTGAGTATATGGGAAATGGTGAATTCTATATGATTACTCAATATGACGATGATGCAGATTTTAGCACATGGAATATTTCGAATGTAAGCATAACCGGGCAATTACTATCGAGAACTGTTTTGTTATCAAACTTGTTTACTATGCTAAATTCGGCTACGCCCCGCTTTATGAATAAATTTGAATGCGATCAAAACAACCCTAATATTGCCTATATTGGGACTAATTTTGCTGCACCCTCTTATTTTCTATTATTTAAAGAAAATAGTCAATGGCATATTAATTGGTTGCCTGAACAAGGAGAATTACACCGAGATGTTCGCTGTATTCAAATTTATCATTCTGACAATTCTTCGACAGGTGTTTCCGATCCCGGACTTAATGATATAGTTTATTGGGGTAATGATGGTGGTTTATCGAGGACTACCAATCATGAAGTAATTGCATCCAATAGCGCAGCGGCCTTTGATGTCACTAATCTAAATGGTGAAGGCCTATTTATAGCTGACCTCACTGATATGGATCATTCAGAGGATGGCAAATCCGTTGTAGGGGCAGCTTTTCATGATGGATGGTATGCCTTTGATAGAGTAAACAATATCTGGAATGGTGAAATAGATGGCGATGGTTTTAATGCTAAAATTGATGACCGATTTGCCAGTAGTACTAATTCGAGAATGATTTATCAGAGTCCATTTAGAAACTATAGTTATATTGATAATCCAGTGAGTTCTACAGCCGGTGTAGGCATCAATATGCCTGAAGGCCCCGGCCTTTCCTGGAGAACAAGTCCAATGCAATTTACCGGTCCGTTAATGTATATCGGGATCCGACGGGGGTGGCAATCTGACCCATGGGGGTATTCATCTAGTACCTGGACGGGTTTACATATTAATGCTAATTTGTTACAAACCTACATCGATGAACTTATAAAGCCAATTTCATACAGCCCTGCTTTGGAAGTCTCAGTAAAAAATCCGAAAAGAGCTTATCACATGTTACATGGAAGAAAACTTGACTGGAGATTGGCAAAAGGTGATTTTAATTCCAATACTCTTAAATGGGATTGGCAGGATATTACGCATCCCATTGTTGCCACTACAGACCAATATGGTCAAGTATATACCTATACAGATTTGGTCATCGATCCAAATTCTGTTACCGGCGATCGATTATTTGTTTCCTTAGGTGAATTGCCGTGGAATTTTGCAAGCACGAATCGGGTAATGGTTTCGGGCGATGCCGGTGCAACTTTTACAGATAAGAGCACAGGACTCCCACCTCTGCCCGTGAATTGTCTTGCTTATCAAGAAGGCAGCGACGATATTATATATGCGGGTACCGATGCGGGTGTATATTACTGGGATATTAATTTGGGCTGTTGGGTGAAGATGAATAATGGCATGCCTAATTGTATTGTATCGAGATTAGATATTGATTATTGTAGAAGGAAACTCATCGCGGCAACATTTGGACGTGGTTTTTGGGAATCTGATTTGATACAACCATCTATTTTTCCGGATGTGACGGATGTGATACCACAAAACACTTTTGTTACATGGTCTGGTGATAAATATGTGAAAGGCAGTATTTTGATTGAGGAAGGAGCTACGTTAAAGATAAACGGGTCTATGAATGTAAATACTTGGCTAACTAACACTAACATTTACATGCCTAAATATGGCAGAATCCTTGTGAAAAAGGGAGGGCAGCTTTGGGTAAATGAATCTCGTATTACCAGTGATTGTGATTGGTGGTATGGTATTAGTGCATATGGCGATGGCAGCATCTCTCAGTCAATTAGCGGAGGATTGGATGTCAATCATGGATTCATTAATGTAAGTAAAAGTATCATTGAAAACGCTGAGGAGGCCATGTGTAACTATGGTGGCGATGACGTACCCAATACGGGTGGTATCATTCAGTGCTCAGGAAGTTTATTCAGAAACAACTGGAAATCGGCAGCCTTTATGAAATTTTACAATCATCAAGGCACCTCGATCGCTAAGGATTTATCATTCTTCACCCAATGCCGCTTCACTGTGAATGATGATATGAAGCAAGATTTTCAAGCTCATATTACCATGTGGGGCGTGAGAGGTATTTTGTTGTTAAACAATTTATTTGAAAATGTAAAGAATCTTGAAAAGAGCCATGAAAAAGGAGTGTATACAATCAATGCCTCATACGATATTGACGCATATAATGGGGTATCGGAATTTAACGGTTTTCATACCGGAATTGAATCCTCCGATTTTTCATGGGAAATGAACAGTCTGTGGCCACCGAGAATAGAGCACACTCTTTTCGACCGAAATGAAATTGGTATCTATTACAATACCAGTAGCTTATTTACCATCAACAATAATATACTGAACATAGGCGAGAAACAAACACCCTATCCGGCAGGTACCGGTTGGCAATATTACTCGCTCGGCAGTAAGCTTGAAAACACCACCAATTTTTCTTATTGCAATAATGTTCATGAATTGATTCCGAATTCAAAACCTGCCGCAGCTTCCTTTCAATACACTGCCGGCACGGAAGTTTATAATACCGGTGACAATGATCAGCAAATTGAAAATAATACCTATACCGATTTATTGATTGGCAATGATGCTGCTTATCAATGTGCAAGCTCGAACGGCCTCACAGGACTCAACTACCGTCGTAATACCAATACCAACAATATCCGTTATGATTTCATTATGCAGGATAAAACTCAAATAAGAAATAAACAATTTGCACAATATACACCTAATGTATACTGGGCTACATCAAATGTTTTTACACAGGTACCATTAACCAATACGACCATGTGTAATTGGTACAATTGGCCCGGGAATAATCCCGTAAAATATTATTATTATTCTACAACTACTGTACAGGATCAAACACCCAATCCGAATAGTTTTAATCTGACTCCAACGAATGCGAATGAAATAGAGCCAACAACATGTAGCATGGCAAATACCTCACTGGCCAAAGAAGATGAATTGACAGAAACGGAATTGAATGCCCTGAAGAATGCCTATTATAATGAAGAGGCCGTCTATGATGGATTGCTGAATGCATACCGAACTTTGATTGATGCCGGTAATACCAAGGCCACGCTCGATTATATTGCGCTCATGTCTTCAACCGAGGCTATGGCGTTGCGCGATGACATGATAGGCCGTTCTCCTTATGTATCGGAAAAAGTTCTGACCGCTTTGGCGAAAAGTAATATACTGCCACAGCCCTACTTACTTGAAATATTGGTAGCCAATCCGGATGCTACTCAAAGTGATGCGCTATTGGATACCTTGGCCAATTATATTCCGAATCCATTACCTGCTTATATGTTTCCCATCATTGAAAGCAGTTGGACCGGAGGAACGCTGCGCTCGCAGCTCGAAGCAGGTGTCACTGCTCACCATGATGCGATCAGCGCACAACGAAATGAAATTTTAAGTATTTATGGTACATCACCCAGTCTATATCATGACGACAGTACCTTGGTGTGGCTTCAAAAAGTACCGACTATCCGAAATCGTTATCACCTGATAGAGTACTTATTGTATCATGGTCTGACGCAAGAGGCTGATGATTATTTGGAAGCCTTACCAACTGATTTTACGATGAGTCGGTTTGACGAAACGGAGTATGCTGCATATCAAGCCTTATACATTTTCAAGAAGGATTTACTCAGTAACAGTATTGAACTCAATCAGCTCGATTCCACCCGTAAAGCGCAATTAAAGGAAATAGCCGATGTCGAAGACGTTTCATTTGCCCGTTCGATGGCTAGAAATGCATTGTGTTTCTTTTATCAGATTTGCTATCCGGATACCGTGCGAACTTTGCCAAATGGTAGCAGTAAACAAACGATACGCGAATACCAAAAGGTGAAGGAGGATGCAGTTTCGGTCTATCCAAATCCGGCACAGAACTATGTTAGCTTCCAGCTTCATTTTTCGCCGACCAATGTAGCCCAATTTTTAGAAGTATTTGATATCACCGGTAAACAAGTTTACACGTCCGACTTATCCAAGACCGGCATGATCCATGTATGGAATACGCAACTCATACCCAATGGTACATATATCTATAAAGTGAAGACCGCCACAGGTGAAAAATATTCGGGCAAGGTAACGATTGCGAAATAGAGGAAGCCGGGCGAAATAGAACATCCCTCCCCTAGGTGTCCCGCTCTGTAGCACCCTGCGGTTCATCTTCGATAAATATGGATATACATTTAGACTTTCGTCGAGACTCCACTAAAACAGAAAGAAAAAGAGAAACGGAAAGAGAAAGAAAAGCAGAAAGGGAAAGTATTCTGTACATTCTTTCTCTTTTTCTTTACGTTTCTCTTTCTAAAATATTCTCAATCCAATTCAAATCTCAAATCAAAAAGTTCGATAATCCTAATCGTACTCCCTTGCATCTCCCCCATCCAATCCTTATATTCGCTTACCTAAATCCTTCAACAAGCAAACCTCTACCATGCTCCTCCTCAACCCCAACATCATCTCTCCCGATATCGAACACTTCATTCACGATCATATCGACGAGAGCTATAAGGTGGGCGATCCCCTCGCCTTCGAGATCAGTGAGGTGAGCTTCAATCGAGGTGATGTGATTACGATGCTGGGCGAGGTGCCTCAATGGGCCTTTTTCCTGCTCGAGGGTATGGTGAAGATCTGTATGCCCGATGATCAGATCATCGAGATCTTTATGCCCGGAGAATTCTTGGGCTCCTTCTACGCCTTTACCCATCGGCAACCTTCCATGGTAAGCGTGATCGCCATGCGCGATTGCCGCCTCCAACGCATACACTATAAAAGTATACAGGCCGCCTTTCAACGCGACCCCCTCACCAAAACCCTCTTGGCTATGATCGCTATTCATTATTACGGTGTGATGGTGAAAAAACAATCGGATTTCAGAGAGCTAAAAACG
>JAEUVB010000016.1 GCA_016786845.1 Chitinophagaceae bacterium
ACAATAGGTTCTGTAATTGTGAAACTTGTTGTCGCTGTACACAGATTTGCATCTGTAACAGTTACCGTATAGGTTCCTGCACAAAGTGCAGTGATCGCACCTGTTGATGCATTGATCACACCAGGTGCTGTAATTGAATAAGTATAAGCTGTGGTTCCGCCCGCTGCTGTGGCTTGAGCTGTACCATCGCATACACCATTACATGTCGCATTCGTCAACACATTCGCTGATACACTCAGTACTACAGGTTCGGTTACATTAATGGTCGTTGTGGCCGTACAGTTATTTGCATCCGTTGCGGTAATCGTATAGCTACCTGCACACAAACCACTGATCGCACCCGTATTCACATCGATGATACCCGGAGCAGTGATCGCATAAGTATAAGGTCCTGTTCCGTTATTCGCAGTTGCCTGACCGGTACCGTCACAGTTGCCATTACAACTTGCATTCGCAATCACGTTCGCAGTTACCGTTAATAAAGTTGGTTCTGTTACATTGATCGTTGTTGTTGCTGTACACAGATTAGCATCTGTAACCGTGATCGTATAGTTGCCTGCACACAAGCTGCTCATCGCACCCGTACCGGCATTGATTACACCCGGTGCGGTGATTGAGAAAGTATATGGAATTGATCCTCCGTTTGCACTGGCTGATCCTGTTCCGTCGCAGTTACCAAAGCAACTTGCATTCGTCAATACGTTTGCACTCACATTGATCTGACCGGGTTCCGTTACCGTAAACGATATCGTACCCACACATGAGTTGGCATCCGTTACCGTGATTGTATATGTACCATCACACAATGTGGTGATCGCTCCTGTATTTACATCGATGACACCCGGTGCTGTAATTACATACGTGTATGGTGCCGTTCCGCCGATGGCTCCTGCTTGTGCAGTTCCGTCGCATTGACCAAAACAACTTGGATTGACGATAGCACTCACTGAAGCTGTTGGGCCACTCGGATTGGAAAGATTAATCGTTGTTGTCGCATTACAGTTGTTAGCATCGGTAATGGTAATCGTATAAGTAGTACCGGCACATAAGTTAGAAGCCGCACCTGTATTTGGATCGATTGTACCACCCGGTGCAATACTATAAGTGTAAGCTAATGTGCCACCTGCGCCACTCGCTTGAGCAGTTCCGTCACAACCGGGAGTACATGTTGGTAAGGTTCCTGCTACCACATTCGCGGTTAAAACAAGCGGCTGAGTTACATTAATTGTTGTTGTTGCCGTACACAGATTTGCATCAGTTACGGTAATGGTATAAGATCCTGAACAAAGACCGGTGATCGCACCTGTTGATGCATTGATTACACCAGGTGCTGTAATTGAATAAGTATAAGCTGTAGTTCCGCCCGCTGCTGTGGCTTGAGCTGTACCATCGCATACGCCATTGCAACTTGCATTCGTCAGTACGTTGGCGTTCACACTTAAAACCACCGGTTGGGTAACATTGATTACAGTCGTTGCTGTACAAAGTCCTGCATCCGTTGCGGTTATCGTATAACTACCTGCACACAGACCACTGATTGCACCCGTGTTGACATTGATCACACCAGGGGCAGTGATCGCATAAGTATAAGGTCCGGATCCGTTATTCGCAGTTGCCTGACCGGTACCATCACAGTTGCCATTACAACTTGCATTCGCAATCACGTTCGCAGTTACGGTTAATAAAGTCGGTTCTGTTACATTAATTGTCGTTGTCGCTGTACACAAATTAGCATCTGTAACCGTGATCGTATAGTTGCCTGCACACAAGCCGCTCATCGCACCCGTACCGGCATTGATTACTCCCGGTGCTGTAATCGAATAAGTATAGGCTGTTGTACCACCTGCAGCACTTGCTGTACCTGTACCGTTACATAAACCAAAACAGGAAACATTGGCGGTCACATTGGCGTTTACAGTTAAAAGTGTTGGTTGCGTGACAGTGAAAGAGACTGTACCTACACAACTATTAGCATCCGTCACAGTGACAGTATAAGTGCCATCACATAAATCTTCAATCTCACCTAATAATGGATCAATTGTACCCGGCGCAGTAATTGAATAAGAATATGGCGGCGTTCCACCTACAGCTGTAGCTTCTGCCTCACCATCACATAATCCAAAGCAGGTTGGATTTTGGATAGACCCGGGAATAATACTTGCAGTTGGTCCACTAGGATTGGAAAGCGTAATATTTGTCGTTGCTGTACATGAATTAGCATCGGTAATTGTAATGGTGTAGTTGGTACCGGCACACAAGTTTGAAGCCGCTCCGGTATTCGGATCAATTGTTCCACCCGGTGCTATGCTATAGGTATAGGCAGTTGTTCCACCCGCACCACTTGCTTGTGCAGTTCCGTCACAACCAGGAGTACATGTTGGTAAGGTTCCTGCTACCACATTAGCCGTCAAAACAAGCGGTTGAGTTACATTAATTGTTGAGGTCGCTGTACACAAATTCGCATCCGTAACGGTAATCGTATAGTTGCCTGCACACAAGCCACTGATCGCTCCTGTTGATGCATTGATTACACCAGGGGCAGTAATAGAATAAGTATAGGCTGTGGTTCCACCGGCTGCAGTAGCTTGACCGGTACCGTTGCACAATCCGTTACATGTTGCATTCGTCAGTACATTCGCACTCACACTCAATACCACCGGTTGGGTAACATTGATCACTGTTGTCGCCGTACAAAGTCCTGCATCTGTTGCTGTTATCGTATATGATCCAACACACAATCCGCTGATCGCTCCAGTGTTAACATTGATCACACCAGGGGCTGTAATCGCATATGTATATGGTCCGCTACCACCGGATGCCGCTGATGAACCTGTACCATCGCACAAGCCAAAGCAACTCACATTCGCGGTCACATTCGCATTCACACTCAACAATGTTGGTTGGGTTACATTAATCGTGGTCGTAGCTGTACACAAATTCGCATCCGTTACCGTAATTGTATATGCTCCCGCACAAAGACCGGTGATCGCACCCGTTGAGGCGTTGATCACACCAGGGGCAGTGATAGAATAAGTATACGCAGTTGTTCCGCCCGCTGCCGCTGCCGTTGCGGTTCCATTGCATAAGCCAAAGCAACTTGCATTCGCGGTCACATTACCATTCACACTCAATACCGCCGGTTGGGTAATTAATATCGTTGTTGTTGCAGTACACAGATTCGCATCCGTTGCCGTTATCGTATATGTACCGGCACATAAGTTGGTCGCGGCACCCGTAGACGCATTCAGCGATGGTGTACCAGGACCGGCTATCGCCGTATAGCTATAAGCCGCTGTTCCGCCGGCTGCTGAGACATTCGCTGCCCCATCACAAAGTCCATTACAACTTACATTGTTCACCAATGATGCACTCGCGGTCAGTACGGCCGGTTGGGTTACATTAATTGTTGAGGTCGCTGTACACAGATTCGCATCGGTTACTGTAATCGTATATGGTCCTGCACATAAACCACTGATCGCTCCTGTTGATGCATTGATTACACCCGGGGCAGTAATAGAATAAGTGTAGGTCGTTGAATTCCCGCCTGCAGCAACAGCACTTCCTGTGCCATTACACAATCCGTTACAAGTTGGAATCGTTGTAACAGAAGCAGCAACAGATAAAACCGTCGGTTGGGTTAAACAAACCTGAGTGGTAATTGAACATAAATTGGCATCTGTAGCGGTTATGGTATAACACTGAGCGGTTAGATTCGCAAAATTACCCGTTGTATTCGTTTGAGGTCCTAACGGTGTAATAGTGTAGGTGATCGTTCCGGTACCGCCGGTAGTAGTTGCGGCTATTGCTCCGGTATTTGCATTAAAGCATAAAATATTGGTTGGAGAAATCCCCGTCCAAGTCAGAGCAGGAGGTTCTGCAATATTAATATTGATGATAGAATCCTTACACTGATTTGCTGTACTTGTGATGACCACTTTATAAGTACCTACAGGCAGGTTTTGATAATCACCCGTACCAAACAGCACCGCTGCTCCGCAAGGTGCATTCGGTGAAGGCGTAATAGCATAGGTAAATGGCGAGGTCCCACCGGTATTTGTAGTATATATTTTACCACTACAACCTCCATTACATAATACATTGGTCACACTATCCAAAACAATATCAGGGATGGGCGGCAATGCGAGCGTAAAAGTGGCAGTATTGGTACAGCCTAGGACATCGACGGCCAATACCGTATATGTGCCCTGACATAAGTTTGCGAATGTACCACCAGCAACTGTCACCGAATCTGAATAGGTGTTCGGTGCTGTAACCAATGGATATTTATAATATTTTTTAGAGCCTGTACCGCCCGTTGCTATTGGGATAATAGAACCGGAACATGGGTTCGTACATGTTGGATTGATATAAGTTACCGGTAAAGGTGTATTGGTCGTTTTAATTGTAATAGCGGCCGGGCTTGTAACTGTTTTTGTATTGGTAATGGTACAACCATTCGCATCCGTAACCGTTATAGTATAGGTATTAGCCGGAACTCCGGTAAATACGTAAGGAGAAGTTACCGGTACCGTTATCGATCCCGGGAATGGATTAATACTAAAGGTATAAGTTGGGGTACCTCCACCGGGGTTTATCGTAATGGTCCCATTGGTTCCGCCAAAACACTGTGGATTGGTTGAAGTCGGATTCGGGAAGGAAAGGGCCGAAGGATTTGCGATATTGGCCGTAGCTGTGGCTGTACAACCATATGCATCCGAGACCGTAATGGTATAAGATCCGGCTAAGAGACCTGACCATGACCCTGCGGCATAGTTATTCGCCAACGCGGCATTACCCACGGGTGTACTGGTCAGCGTATAGCCATATGGAGCCGTACCACCCGAAACGGTTGTCACTTTAAAGGTATCCAGCGAAAACTGATTATTACAAGGCGGGTTTTTCTTGTAGGTCAATACATTCATTGGCAGGTATACCGGATGAGTAATAATGGTATCCGCCTGACAACCATTCAAATCTTTAGCCGTAAATGTATACGTCGATCCACCTGTAATATTGGTAAATACATTATAACTTGGAGTTGCGGCTCCAAATAAACCGCTTTGACCCGGACCTACAGCTTTATATTGATATGGAGATGTCCCATAAACACCGAATACCGTATCCACATATTTCGCTAAGGAGCAATTGAAGCCTGTACGAACTGAATCCTTTAATTTCTGAGGGACCGTGAAGACAATTGTTGGAGTAATCGAGTCGAAGTTGTTACAAATATCAGTAAATGCAGTAGCAGAAGTAAGGCTCAGTGTATATGTACCGGGTGCCAAGGCTGTTGGAAATGCAAATAAAACAGTATCTGTATAGTTACTATAGGTCAAACCTAAGTTTGGTGCGGCATTAACACAACCCGGACAGTTCATGGCGGCTATTGTAAATGCCGGACTACCGGTAAATTGAAAATCCCCTGCTCCAATCTGTGAACAACGAACAGGCTCTGACAACTTCACTTTCAGTGTATCTACGGCATCACAAATGTTGAAAGGCAATAAAGAAGCGAGGTATGGTTTTACATTATCCGACAAACTGGCTGTAGTACCTGTAAAGTTGATACTAAATCCGGTTGTTACCGTACCACCTGAAGCACGACTAATTCCTAAAATATAGACATTCCCTGCCGTAACCGTAATACTATTTTCAAATAAAACACCCGGCGTACCGCTAATTCCGGTTGCACCGGCACCTGCCGCATTACACTCTACCAGATTACCGGTACCCAGTGATGAACAACCTGATGTAGATATATCCCAAAGTGCCCAATCCAAATCTGAAGCTGCATCATTTGCAGTGATGGAGAAATTTAAAATACCTGTTTGGGTACATTTAAAACGGTAATACATCCAGTTTTGAGCGTAAGAAAACGTACCACTGGAACTCGCACAGGTGCCCACCGGATTTCCTGTCGCATTTTGATAGGAATACGGATTATTAATGGTTCCTGTACCACATATAATACGCGCGCCGCAAGGACTTTCCTCGCACTGACCTGTGGCCAAAAGCTGAGCTTTGGATTGAAACACAAAACCTGCAATAAGAAGTAACGCGGTAAGAATTCTTTTCATATGAGTGCTTTAATAAACTGTATAATAGGTATGATCTGGGTTTAAATCAGTTGGCTAAATTAATGTGAAATGCCTTGCCCTACAAACTCTAAGTGTCATTTTATCTCAATATTTTTTTAGAGTCGTTTTAGATCCGTCAAAAACGGCATAGGTATCGTAGGTCAGCCAGTCTCCCAAATTGATCAAAGTAGCGTGATCATTGAGTTTCATGGAAATGGGAATATGCCTGTGGCCAAATATAAAATAATCATAATGTGTATTCCTCAAGGTTTCATTTGCAAACAGAATTTGGTATTCTTCATCCGGTTCTTTCATCTTCAGATCGGCATATTTATGTTTGGGACCCATCCTGCTGAACCAATCTGCCAGTTTTATCCCTAAATCCGGATGAAGTTGACGATAAATAAATTGACTGACAGGGTGATGTAAAAGCTTCTTCAACCAAAGATATTTTTTTTCAGCAGAAGAAACCCCGTCTCCGTGTCCCAAAAGAAAGCTGGATGACCCAATTTGAAATGCCTGAAGATCTTTATATACCGGAATATTCATTTCATTTTGAAAATATCCGTGCATCCACAAATCATGGTTACCCGTAAAAACAATGATATTGATACCCTGATCAGAGAACTGTGCTAATTTACCCAAAAACCGAACATAACCCTTGGGAACCACTCTTTTATACTCCATCCACGCATCGAACAGATCACCTAATAAAAAAATGTATTGCGCATCCGGGCTGATGTCGTCCAACCAAGTACAGACCCGCTTTTCACGAAGTCGGCTGTCCTCATCATTGGGAATTCCAAAATGAAAATCAGACGCGAAATACGCTTTTTTGCCATCGGCCAGAATGAGCTTGTGTGTTGGAAAAGGCATGAAGGCGTAAAGATAGGAAAATCCATCAGATGAAGGACTATTGCTGCTTTTTCATACTCCCTTTTTCATCAGGATTTGCCTTTAAAAAATCCTGATAATTGTATTTAATCCACATTTTGATCTCCAAATCCGAAGCAGTTCGGGCATAATCGAGATCCATCGGATATTTTTTCATGAATTCATTACAGGTTTCTTCATTCACTTTGGTCAGTGACATCACGATTTCAGGGTTATAACGTGTATCGATAAATTTCTGTTGTTCTATATCCACAATCTGATCCTGAAACTTTCGTAATCTTTTATACTTCTTCGAAAATTTCTGATAAACGGACGTAATGGGCGTCATGACCGATTTCTGCTGCTCATATTCAAAGGCGTCTTTATAAATATCTGCCCTTCTGGCCGAATCGAGTTGGTATTGAGTAGGCCCTTTTCGAATGGTTACATCCTTTAATTGTACCGGCTTGAGTGACATTTTGATTTCTTTGGAGCCTTGTTGATCTTCCAACTGGAATATGATGACCTTATTTTTATATCCCACATGGGTGAATAAGATGCGGTCTCCGGGCGAGGCCACTATGGCAAAATTTCCCCGATTATCACTGAATACCCCCTTATGTGTGCTCATATTCTCAATACTTACCGGCGATAATGGGCGCGAGGAAGATGAATCGGAAACACGACCGGTCAGGACCAATTGAGCATTTACGGATACCGCAGAGACAAAGGAAAATAAGATAAGCAAGAAAAATTTGCGCACTCGACAAAGTTAATGGCCCTTGGTGGAGTGTTTGCCTATAAACTGTTAAAAATCCATCAAATGACAACTAATTCATAGAATCTATCCGGTTGATAGTAGGTTTGAGCCAAAGCCATGAGTTCATCCGTGGAGACCGATTTATAAATTTTAATATTGGCTTGAAACCTTTCTCCTGTAAAATCATTCAGGATAAGATTTTTCCAACGTTGGATTATTT
The DNA here is from genome assembly GCA_016786845.1 of Chitinophagaceae bacterium. Lineage (GTDB taxonomy): Bacteria > Bacteroidota > Bacteroidia > Chitinophagales > Chitinophagaceae > OLB11. The sequence continues at coordinate 7,931 of JAEUVB010000016.1, forward strand.
GAAAAGAGCCATCCAAATCACCCAGGAGATTGCCGAGCAGGTAGTTTTTCACCAATAATAACTCATCTTCCGGTATGGCTTCTTCGCGCAGCCTTTTCATTTCGAGGTATATTTCGGCTACGGTAGCCTCACAAACATCTTTTCCCGCTTCGGTGGTAATGAGGTAAGCACTTTGAAAGCGATGGTTATACATATAGCTGTGAATTCCATAGGTATAACCTTTCTCTTCTCGGATATTACTCATGAGTCGGGAACCGAAATAGGCCCCAAACAGGGTATTGAGGACTATCATGGGAACAAAATCGGGATGCAGTCGATTGGGGAAAGGGCTTGCTAAACGGATAGCTCCTTGAACCCCATCGGCATTATTAGTCATGCGGTGGTGCTTTTCAGGAGCAGGATGTATCGGTTTTTCAAGCTGTATGTCCGGTTCAGGGTTATTCCACCCCGATTTACCCAATGTTTCATTGATCAACCGAAGTTCATTTTCACCAAATGACCCGGCCAAAAAGAGTTTGCATGAGGCCGAATTGTAATGTTTCTTAAGATGGTTGTTTAACGCTCCCTGGGTAATTTGCTGATAATCTTCAGCGACCAAATATCGACCGTAAGGGTGATCGTAGCCAAATAATAGTTTGTCTATTTGCCTGTTTGCCACAAAATCGCTCTTTTTCAACTGTACCGACAATCGCTGTAGGGAGTTTTGAATAAAAAGATCAATTTCGTGTTGAGGAAATTGGGTGTCGGTCAGCAATTCAACAACCAGATGAAGAAGTTGACCGAGATGTTTTGACAGACAACTGATCGTTAGTGAACTCCAGTCACTACCCGCTCCTGCTTTTACTGAGGCCCCGTACTGTTCAAATAACTCATTGATTTCCAAAGAAGTTTTTTGCGAAGTCCCACTTTTCAATAATGAGGCCGTAGCCTGTGCAATTCCCTTCTGATCTTCGGTATAAATTCCGGCCGGAAAGACCAATTCGAGTTGGAGTACCGGCTGAATATCGTCGCTGATGTGGTAAAGTGGAATTCCATTATCAAGTATCAGGGTATTGATTGGGGCCAAATGATAATTAAAATCAATTGGATGTTGGATGGCGGGAATCTCTTGACGATTGAGCATACTGTTTATAGAGGTTTTGGGTTGAGGGGGGAATCCGGTTCTGCGGCAAAATGGGCATAAACCTTTCGATCGACCATGCCAGGGAAGAATTTATTCATCCAAACGGTCATTTTGCCCTGAAGTGTCATGATCAGACTGCGTTTTCGATTTGCGATGGCATCCAGAATCCCTTCTGCACAAGCTTCAGCACTCATGAGTTTAGATTCATCGAGGGGAGTCTCCAATTGGGCCTTTCCTTGTGCGTTAAGTGCGGTATTGCGAATATTAGAGGCCACGAAACCCGGAGAAATCCACAATACATTGACTCCGGAATGGAGCAATTCTATCCTGAGCGATTCGAGAAAGCCTTGAAGCGCAAATTTTGATGAGGAATATCCGGTACGGCAAGGAAGACCTTTATATCCTGCGATTGACGAAATTCCGGCAATGCTGCCTTTCTGTATCATGATGTGGGGCAAAGCAAATTTGCACATATAGACTGCCCCCCAAAAATTGACATCCATGGATTGACGGAGGACATTCAGATCGGTTTCTATAAATAGTGCCCTCATGCTGATTCCGGCATTATTGATCAGGATATCGATTTTGCCGAAACGATTCATGGTTGCTTCTACAAAGGCTTTACAATCAGATTCCACAGCCACATCAGCTTGAAAGGTGAATAAATCCGGTGATGGATATTCAGTTCTGAGTGACTCTATTTTTTTTGAATCTCTTCCGCATAATGCCACTTTGGCTTGTAACTTCAGCAATTGGACCATCAGGGCTTTTCCGATACCGGAGGTACCGCCGGTGATGATCACCACTCTATCTTGATAGGGATTAGGCATTCGGGCAAAAATACTTTACTAAAATGGTTTGTTACTTAAAATATTTCATATTACCTTTGCGCTCCCAAAGATGGATTGTCCTCGGGCAATTCATTCTGTTGATTTCGTAGCTCAGTTGGTAGAGCAATACACTTTTAATGTATGGGCCCTGGGTTCGAGTCCCAGCGGAATCACAAAGTGATTCAAAAATCCCGGCTAAAAGCCGGGATTTTTTTATTGGCGTATGCCAATAAGCCGGGATGAGAAGTTTATCCCGACAGCCATACCAATTTCTTTAATTGACCGATTACTTTATGGCTGACGGGAAGTCCCAGCGGAATCACAAAAAAATCAAAGGGAGAATGAGAGAAGAGAGCGTAGCTCCCGATCGAATTCTCCCTTTGATTTTTTGTACCTCATTCTGTTTCTGATTTTCAGTCTGATTTTCAGTGCTTCATTAAATATATAATTCTCACTTTAAAGGTGGTAGTTCAGCATGAATACATTGGACCGTTTGACAACATGCCCAACAAAAAAACCGCAATAAATGCGGCTTTTTTAAATCAATGAAGGATCGAAAGTTTAACACCCACCCCGATCCGCTAATTTAGCCTGATGATCCTTTACAATGATTTGATAATTTCCAAGTCCCAAACGAACATTTATCGGTTTCCCATTTTTTAAGGCCGGTTTGAATTGAATGGAAGCATTGAATAATTCTGTTGTTTTTGCATCAATTGCCTGTTTTAGTTCCTTGCTGATGTAGGGCTTAGGTTCATCGGGTCCCACATTCAATCCTATTCCCGGATTCTCGAAATAGGCGACTTGCCCTTGTGCATCAATTACCATCCTGTTAATTTGAAAAAGGTATGCACCATCTTCCAGTTTTTCCAATTCGTTTTTTAGTTGAGCGAAGAGATATGTTTCCAAATCCTTCTCCCCAATAAAAACCGGGTTGTCGTATCTTGTCAAATCTGTTGGAAGTACATACAGATCTTCATTTCCATATATACGAACTCCATTCAAGGCGACCGGCATGGTATCGCGCAACACGGCATGATTGTTCATAAACCCGGTTGACGGATCTTTTACCGCAACGGAATCAGGCAATGATTCAATCGATAGAAACATTGCTTTTTTCTGTTTCATCGTTTCCCTGTATGCCCAGGGTATAACCTGTATACTTCCGAATTCAATTTCATTTCCTTTGAATTTTATACTTTTCTTCTTTTCTGAAGACACTCCTGAAAAGGAACTTTGGGTACAGCAAATTGTGAGGATGAGAAATAAGGGCACAACACTCAAATATTTCAATAATTTGATTCGGGCACTTTGGTTTTTAGTCAGCATGATCATTCTGGTTTTAAGGGGTGAATAATTGATGGTATGGGTAAGCATGGGCGCTCCTTGCAACATATTTTGTTCCAAAAGAAAAGTTCCATACTCTATTGTATTCGAATTCGCGGCCACATCCGCTTGAAATTCATGAACGATTCTGAGTCGTTTATAGTAAATGTGAATGAATGGATTGAACCAAAATGCGATTCGTAAAACAAGAAGCACAATATTGTCGACAGAATGAAATTGCCGACCATGTTCCATTTCATGAGTCATGAGGAAGGCCCATTGATCCGAGGTATAGGATGATCTATGACCTACAAAAATGAAATTAAGAAACGAAAATGGACCATGCTCCTTCCCTGTTTCTATGATAACGCATCCATTTTCTGAGGTCTTGCTTCCTGCACGATACAAACGAATCAGCATCAGCACTTCACGAATTAAAATTATTATCCCTGCTAAAACTCCGATCAGGTAAATCATCCAAAGGAATTCTTCGGGTGAATACTCCATACTTCCTGTTTGGGATATCATTTCCCGTATTGGATTTTCCTGTACGGATCCCTTAACGATAAAAATTTGCTTTACCGGTTGTAAATAGACTTGTTGATTGGTAATCATTTCAGGATTGAATCGCATCAGCGGAATGAACAAGCCTGCCAGTAAACTTACCCATAAATACATTCTGTTGTATTGATGAAAACTCTCTTTGCGAAAAATCATTTCAAAAATCAACAGGCTGCTTAACCAAATGACACTTGAATGAACCAGGTATTGTATCATGTTATTACTTTTTTGATTTGGAAACGGATTGTAAAAGCGCATTGATTTCCTTCAAATCCATTTCATTTTCCCTAACCAGATAATTAACTAATTGCCCGGGCGAGTTGCTAAAATATTTTTGAATCAGACTTTTTACATTTTGCTTCGCATATTCTTCTTTGGATATGATGGGATAATACTCATGTGTTTTCCCATATGCCTTGTGAGCCACAAAACCCTTTCGCTCTAATATTCTGACCACGGAAGATATGGTACTATGCGGCATATCCGGTTCTCCCAACTCATCAATGATATCGCGCACCAAACATGTATTCAAGGTCCAGATGATGTGCATGATATCCTCTTCAGCACGGGTTAATGGGGGGAGTGATTTCTTTTTCATATTCTTTACAACGTAAAATTACGTTATAAAACGGAATATGCAAATATATTTTCCGGACAAACAATTGTTAAAGTATAAACAATCGATTGTTTGATTTAACACCCACTGAATGCTGCGATACTGAATTCAGAAAAATAAACGAACCCACCGAATTGACGACATGCAACAAACCATTGCTCACTGCACTATTCGGTGTACAAAAATTTCTTTGATGCATTCAACAGGGATAATTGGCCGGCCTTGACGGAAGATATTTTGATGATATAATTGCCACTCGCCAGTTTGGCTCCGGCTTTAAGACTAAATTCATTGACTCCTTTGACAAAATCACCCGGCATTTGGGCCACCTTTTTCCCTTGCAAATCATACATCACGATGACCGCAGACATATCGTATCCTGCCCAGACTGAAAAATTCAACTTTCCGTGTCCGGCATCGGTGGTTAATATCATTAAGTCTTCCTGCATGCCGTCGGCTGCTACCCGAACAACTTTAGAATAAGTATACTTTCCATCCATATCCACCATTTTCAAACGATAATAAGCCGACTGCAATAAAGGCTGTGCATCTGTAAAATTGTATTTCATCGATCCGCTATTTTGATTCCAAATGGCTGCAACCGATCCGATTTTTTGAAATTTTAAAGACTCATTGGCTCTTTCGACTTCATAGGCTTTCACATTATCCTCAGCCATAATAACCCAGTTCAATTTCACTTTACTACCTTCCTTCGCAGCATTAAAAGAAACAAGCGTGACCGGTAATGGCGTTGGAGAACTCAGTTGAATATCATCAATGGCCGCCGAAGGATCCGTGCCGCTGCCATTGCCATTATTGCGCCAATGAAAAGCCACTCTGACATTCGGATTATTGTCGAATGCTGCGGGTAGAGCCAATGAATAAAGTGTCCACATACCCTGACTATATCCATTACAGGCTCCACAACAAGTACTGGTGAGACAATATTGATATCCGACAGGCCATGTTGCACCGCCGTCTGCACTCAACTGTAACTGTGCACGGTCATCAGAGCAAGCTGCACTCCCAAAAGCGATAAAGTCAAATTTTAAGGTGATATTTGATTTGCCCACAGTACTGATGATTGGGGACATGACCCGTTTAAATGTGGCATTCACTATACCGGTTTCATTAAACGTAGCTCCCTGGTCTCCACCGGAACCGGGATCAGAACCGATGTGCAAGGAAGGATCACCAATGCAAGAGGAACCACATCCCGGAGGCGCAACTCCTTCTTCAGCACAACTGACATACCAGTTATTCGATGATGCCCCTGAAGTTCCGCCAACATTGTCTTGTATGGTCCATCCTCCATAAGTATTGGCCAAACAATTCGAAGCACATCCATTACTGAAGGCTTCTGACCAAAACACAAATTGTGCCTGAGCAGCAAAAGAAATAGTTGAAAATAATATCAATCCCAAAATTGATTTTAAGGTATTTGCTGCCTTCATCGGTTCTATTATTTTATGGTTGTTTAATATAAAACTAATTCAATTATTGAATTCTTTTCTATTTTATACAGATATTTTATACTCATTAATTATTTGCCCATGGCCACCCTTAACAATATTAAACATGCCGGTAAGAAGCTAAACAGGATAAATTGCGTTTTCAAAGGCTTGCTCCACATCAACCCAATTGGTAAAAATGATGAAAGCATAAAAAATGAAATCGACATATAATCCTTCATGAGTAAAAGAGATACCCATGTAAAAAACGCAAGGATGAATAGACTGAGCAGTCCTTTAAAGAGAAAATTTGAATAAACTACTTTACTGCTTATCCATGGAAATATACTTCCTGCATTCAAATGTATATCCGTGATAAATCCGCACAGAAAAACGCCCAAAAGAATTAGACCTAACCAAATGGCTGGGAAACCGATCAAAGGTGCATTGAAGGAGCAAAAGCCGATACAGGAAGCCGCAAAAACAGCTATAGCCTCTAATACATTTCTTAGCACCGGAATATTCCTGAGCATCAGGGGTGTTTCATATAAAATAAATAATAGTCCCCACAGCATGCCGGTAGCAAAAAATGTTTTCACCGAAATCATGCTACTGATGAGTACGATAAACACTTTGATCCCATGGCTTGCATGGGTGTATTTTATCCTGTGTTCTGATGATTGTAATTGCATTTGTTGAATACCAGTATAGCCTGCAAAACAAACACCCATCATCCAGAGTAATGGGAAGTGGAAAATTGTGGTCGGGGTTAATTTAAAATTGTCGGGATAGTTTTGCAAGGCCAGAGCTGAACCAATACAGGCCATCATGAATGAAATGACCCATGCTCCCCAGGGAACCAATTTAAAAATACCGATAACAGTCCGGGATGAATAAAGTAGAATAGCCATAAAAATGAATAGAATATCCAAAGTCAGAAGTAATAATATCGTAGACCGATCATCCGGCTGATATTGCAAGTGAAATGCATTATTGAATATTCCCAACAATAAAGGTATAGCTCCGGATAAAAATAAAATCGTATAAATGCTCAACACCGATGCGATACCCCAAATGATACTTCTTCTTTTTGTGCGTACATAGTTGAAACTCGCCAGAAGAAGTAATATAATTTCAATCCGTATACCCGGCGTGGCCCCTCTCGACATACTCGATCCACCAAGGGTAAAATAAGAATGAACTATATCATTCCAGGTAGTCAAGGATAAATAATTCATCTTAGCACCAACCCCTTTGGTGATGATCAAATCCAATATCGGGGCGGTCAAGGCTATAGAAAAAAATACGATAGACAATTTCGCGACCTTGATCATCTTCTCACCTGAAAATATTTTCAGTTGTACCATAAAAGCCAATACTATGAATAGAAACCAAAGTCCGATATGGATGATGTCATCCTGAGTAAACAATCTTTTGCTGGAAAAAAATTCTAAGGATAGTCTTACAAAAAGTAAGGCTACAAATAAAAAGATATACCGGCTGAAATGAAAATCCGTATTCTCCACCTTATGAACTACGCCTTCAAAAAAAGACTGAAATCGTTTCATCATAGCTTCTTATTGTTTGAATATATACATATTTCCAAATCCCATCCTCTTCCCTGTACCGGTTTCTACAATATCTATGCCTCCCATCCACAATGAATTATTTTTTAGCGACAATTCCTGTTCTACATGCACAGGCTTTAATAAAAAGTCCGGAATCCCTCCCGAATTACTGATTTGATAGCATAGAGGATATCGTTTTCCTTCATGAAGATTTAAAATAATACTTCGTTCGTCGGTCTCAATTTTCGGAGGGGGTGCCTTCACCAAGCTTCCGTTGGGGCCCCATTGACTCGATGCAATGATGATCAATTCGCCTTCTGCACTGACCGTAAATAACAAATTCCATTTCTCTCCGGTATTCAAAATTAGATCCGTCCAAACCACCGACCGATGATTGGCAGTATTCAAGAAAATTTCTTTGCCCTTTAGTACACTCATAAAAAGATAACCTTCCGAATTCGAATCGTCTTTTCCATTAGAGCGATCCTTAACCCTTACCGGACTCATATTCCAGACCTCAGGATCCTTCATCATTTCCATCAGATTGAATGGCGATTGTTTTTTCATATTCAGTTTTACAGCCTGTGGAACAGTCCAACCTTTTGCCGAATCTTGCATTGAAACCTGCCACTGCATTTTCTTTCGACTCAATTTCCAATTCCAGTCAGATTCCGGTACTTCAATGTTCATCGGAAAGACATATTTCAAATTCACCCTTGGCTGAACCGAATGATGAAAAGCGTTCGCATAAACAGAATCACTTGCGGACCACTGTGCTGAATAAAATGTCACAAAATTCTTATCCTGTATATATTCAGAACTCAGCAATAAACATCGATGATGAGCATGACCTTGCCGATCGGTTGTCAGGGTGTTGATGATCCACCATTTTCCATCCGTAGTATCCGGAAATATATTTCTTTCTGAAGAACTCATGATTCCATGGGCACAGGACATCAACATACTACATATAGATAAACCGATGATGCTACCCAATCTCATTTGCTTTTCTCCAAATTTAATTCATGTAAAAATACCTGAAGAGCCATTGCGGTCGCTGCTACATACTCTTGCTTTTTATACCTCAGGTCCGGTATCGGAAAGTATCCTCCATACCAGGCTCCTTGTTGATCTTGAGTCTGCAATAAATAATCTACCCCTTTTTGTAAAACGATTTTATTTCTCAATCCTGCATTTTGCAGTGCCAGCAACATCCAGGCTGTTTGCAACTCAGCCGATATTTGTTTGTTTTGCTGAGGATCTTTAAAATACCAGCTTCCGTTGAGTAGTTGTTGAGATACGATATAATCTATGGCTATATGTCTTGACTTGATGATTTCAAGAGTCTCAATGCCCTTCATGGCTTTCATGGCGGCCCACAAGGCATAGGCCGGACAACCATAATATTCCCAGGCATATCCCCAATGACCTTGAGGTTTCTGTTGTTGAACCAGCCATTCTAATGACCTATCATTTATTGAATCCGGATACCCCTCATGATAGAGTGAAGTGACCAGGGCTGTAACAGAAGGGAAGTCTCTTTGCTCGTTCACATCCGGATTTCCTATTTCCCATTCTCCCGTACTTTTCTGTAAACGCATGATTTCATTCATTCGGCTTTCTACGAGGGTGAGTTGTCCGGTCTGTAACAATAAAGAAAAATACTGCGACGTGGTTTCCAAACAATAGGATGTTTTACATTTTTGATTATGACAAATGAGTCCACTGTTATTTTCATTCTGTTTCAAATAATGAAGCGCCTTTCGTATCACCGAATCATTTGTATCTTGAATAGAAATGTACAATGTTGTAGTCGCTAAGATAGTTTCCCAAAGATTAAACAGTGGATTCACTGTATCACAGATTGCTCCATTTTCTTGCTGAATGTTTTTTAAAAATTGAATGCCTTGCGCTGTGGCCTTCTCCATTTCTATGATTCTGCTTTGTGTATTTCCAATAAATGGCGAACAGAACAACGCAAAAAATAAGCAGCAACATACTCCTTGAAAGAATCGCGAATGACCATATGAAAAATGGGCACTCATCACCAGGTTAGGAGTTGACGGTAAAATAATAATATGAAAATTAAGGTCCAGATGGATGAAAGATAAACGTAAAAAATGGGTTTTTCCCGATAGGGTTTTTTGAATAAAAGATAGACATGGAGTGAAGCCATACCGACAGACAATGGATAAATGTATAAAATATTCAGGATACCCGAAGCCATCCCGTAGGTAGCGATTGTAGATGCGGCAATCACATACCGTGCATTGTTTTCACCGATCCAAACCGGAATGGTTTTGACGCCCGCATGCCTGTCTCCTTCTGTATCTTTCAAATCGATAAAATTGGCCGCCAGTGACAGGGGCCCGAGAATAAAAATCATCCACACTGCCGGAAAATCAAAAACATTTCCCTCTACTAAAATAAATCCACATACAGCGGCTACAAAAGAATTGAATCCGATCATCAATTTAGCGATGACCACCATGCGCTTCCATTTGAAAGGTTTGCACGAATACAAATAGTAACTCAGTGAAATCAGCGCAATGCCCAAACCCATTTGCCGGCTTATCGAAAATGAAATGATCAGGGACCATATCAGACAAATGATACCGGCCATGTAGTAGGGTTTCTTGTCCACTTTATTCAATACAAGAGGGCGATCCGGATTAGTTATTTTATCCGTTTCCAGATCTTCAATATTATTGGTCACAATAGCGAAAATGGCCGCATAGATTAATGCCATCATGTACAACAGAAACTGCAAGATCTTTTCCGGATGTGTGAATGCGTGTTTCGCTTCAGGATGTTCGCTTAGAAAAAGTGCTGCGCCGAGAAATGATAAGGTGACATAGTGAAAAATTCTGATCCATCGCAAATCCTCTAACAAGGCTTGTGTGAATACCGGTTTGCGTCTATAAGCCAAAAAGGGCAGCAGGAAACTAAACAGTAGAAGTATAAGCAGTAGTCGCATGGCAGAAAGACTTGATTAAAAGCATACGAAAATCAGCCGGCTCAAATCCTGATACAAGTTTACAACTATATGATGGATTGCAACAACTTAATTCACCGCAGAAGGAATGGCAAAGATGAAGATATGTGTTGCCAATGATAGCATTTTGATTGCTTGTGATGAGTATAGGTTTTGAGATGAATAATTAATGGCCGTCACCACCCCCGCAAAGCGGATTCAGGGCTCCCGCACGAAATTTTCCGGCTGAACGAGGGCTCGACGGGAGCATAAAAAAATCCTGATCAATCCAGCACCTTCAACTTTACTTTTTCATTCTGTCTCAACCATACCTTTACCAGCAAGTCGGCATCGGGGTAATAAGTTTTAGATTCCATATAGGATTGAAGTTCAGCAATATCAGAGATTTGAATATCGTGAGGTAAATAACCATAGCCCGCAAACTTCCCATTACGAATATAGATAAATGCCTCTTCCTCATGCGTTCGGCCCCGATCGAAAAGGATAAAATGATGGTTTGGGTAGGCCATCTCGTGGCGAATTTGCTCGGCTCTGCGGTTGTAATCTTCCGCTTCTTCGAGTCCGGCACAGATGCCATGACATTTTTTGATCTGATGGTTGAAGCATACGCTGCCGGCATCGGTGAGTCCGCAGTATTGCAGACAAAGCTGTTTCTCGTCGATCCACATTTCGAGTCGTTCGCGGGCGGAGGCATAGGAGGTGAAGGCCAATAAGCAAGCGGTAGAGGTTTCATAAGGCACGATGCGAAACTGAATGACGCCGTCTTCTTCTATGCAATCGATGCTATGGCTAAACTGATCGGCTTTGCGCATGTGGTTGAAACGGGGCTTGTGCTTTTTGATTTCTTCCGATTCTTTGAGCAGGGCCAGCAATTCGCTGCCGGTCTCCACAAAATCGACATTATATAAATTTTGCAACATCTCCTTAGCCTTCTTCTGATCATTGTTGAAATGACTGATGGCGCGTTGATACATATTCTTGCTCTTACCGATATAGATGATGTTTTGGTCTTTGTCGAGAAAATAGTATACCCCACATGATTCCGGCAATTTATTGAGAATATATCGCTTGATATTGTCGACCCGGGAGGTCATGATCTGTTCGACCTTGGCAGACTTATACGTTGGGCTCTGGGTTTTAAGTTGAAGCAGGATATCGAGCAACTTTGCGGTGGCTACAGCATCTCCTTCAGCGCGATGACGATCATGAATGACGATACCCAAGGATTCGCAGAGATTACCTAAACTATATGATCGTTTGCCGGGAATCAGTTTACGACTGAGGCGAACGGTGCAAAGGGTATCGCGGCGGAAGTTGTAGCCTAAAGAGGCAAACTCGGCCTTAATGAAATTGTAATCGAAGGCGGAGTTATGGGCCACAAAGATCTTTCCTTCGGTATAGTGCAGGATCTCCTTAGCGATCTCATGAAAACGGGGAGCATCCTTCACCATCTCATTGGTGATGCCGGAGAGTTTGGTATAAAAACTACCGATATGGCAATCGGGATTGATGAGGGTAGAAAATTTATCGACCACCTGCAAACCATCATGCACGATTATACAGATATCGATGATGCGGCCATGCTGGTAGGCGAATTTACCGCCACAGGTTTCTATGTCGACGATGGCGAACATGGGAGGGAAATACTGAGTACTTAATGCTGAGTACTTCTTACTAAATCCTATTTCAAATCCCCCTTCAACTCTTTACCAAAGTGTTTTCCGGCGGTAGCAAAAGCCTCTTCGATACGCAATCCGGTATCATAATCATTGCCACCGAAGGTGCGGCCGGGTGCGCTTTTAATGGTATACTTTGCCACCGAGGTTTGTGTAGCGGTTTCGATAATTTCCACTTCCAAATCGATCTCGGCATTTTTACGGGAGATATAGATATTGTATCCCGGTTCAATACGCGTGGTGCTAACGATCATGGTATACTTAGCCGATGAATAATTGCCTACTGAGAAGGGCGTATATTTTTCAAACATTTCAATAAAATTGGGTTCATAGCGACCTACGCGATCTCCGATCCAACTGCTTTCCCATTTATCGCCTTTTCCGCTTTCCTTTTTATTGTACTCAGCCTTTTTATCCGCTACATAATCCTTTTCATCCTCATACTTTCCCACGCGTACATGGTCGTATTTAAATATAATATTGACTTGCTTTTCAGAAGCCAATGGAGCAGGATTGCCGGAGATTTTTTTGATTCGTTGAGCGCCGGCAGTCATGGCCATCAATAAGAAACCGAAGGCAAGAAGGAATAGTTTTTGCATAAAATGAAGTTATAATTGTGGAATAAATAGGTACCTACAAATATAAATGGAAATCCCTAAGTTTACGAACACCTTCCTATGATTATGATCAGAATCGATTCAACTCATGATTGTGAGGTATTATTCTTGTTCCTTTCATCACATTCAAATAAAAAAGAGGCCATCCTACGACAGCCTCTTTCTACTATTTACAAATTACTTTCTACTACTTACTAAACTGTGGGATCATCGCCTGAGCCATGGCCACCATTTTAGCTAATCCGTCTTCAGGTAAATTTCCTTTTTTGAATTCAGCGAGAAGGTCCGGCATTTTGTTGTCCATTTCCATCAGGAAGGCTTCTTCGAAGGCCTTCATATTACGTACCGGTACATCATTTAAGAGACCATTGGTACCTAAGTAGATGATGGCTACCTGGCGTTCTACTGAATACGGCTGGAACTGTCCTTGTTTCAGGATTTCCACGTTACGCGCACCTTTATCGAGGATAGATTTTGTAGCCGCATCGAGGTCACCACCAAATTTAGAGAAGGCTTCCATCTCACGGTAGAGGGCCTGATCGAGTTTCAGGGTACCTGCTACCTTCTTCATCGACTTGATCTGCGCACTACCACCCACACGACTTACGGAGATACCTACGTTGATGGCGGGGCGAATGCCGGCATTGAAGAGATTGGATTCCAGGAAGATCTGACCGTCGGTGATGGAGATCACATTGGTCGGGATATAGGCCGATACGTCACCGGCTTGTGTTTCAATGATGGGAAGGGCCGTGAGTGAACCACCACCTTTGACCTTTCCTTTCAAACTTTCAGGCAGATCATTCATTTTGGCAGCGATTTCATCCTTGGCGATTACCTTGGCCGCACGCTCGAGCAAACGACTATGCAGATAGAATACGTCACCCGGATAAGCTTCACGTCCCGGAGGGCGGCGGAGCAAGAGGGATACCTCACGATAAGCCACGGCTTGTTTACTCAAATCATCATAAACGATCAAAGCCGGGCGACCAGTATCACGGAAGAACTCCCCAATAGCAGCTCCGGCGAATGGTGCGTAGAATTGCAAAGGAGCCGGATCGGCTGCAGAGGCTGCTACGATGATGGTATATTCCATGGCGCCATTGTCTTGCAAGGTCTTCATCACCTGGGCGATGGTAGACGCTTTTTGACCGATGGCCACATAGATACAATATACAGGCTTACCCGCTTTGTAAAATTCTTTTTGGTTGATGATGGTGTCGATACAGATGGCAGACTTACCGGTTTGACGATCACCGATAACCAACTCACGCTGACCGCGTCCGATTGGAATCATCGCATCGATTGATTTCAAACCTGTTTGCAATGGTTCTTTTACCGGCTCACGGAAGATTACACCCGGGGCTTTACGCTCGAGGGGCATTTCATAGAGTTCGCCTGACAAAGGACCTTTACCATCGATAGGTTCACCGAGGGTATTGATGACACGACCCACCATGCCTTCGCCCACTTTGATGGAGGCGATACGACCGGTACGGCGTACTTTATTTCCTTCTTTGATGCCTTTCCCTTCACCCATCAATACCACACCCACATTATCTTCTTCCAGGTTCAGTGCAATGGCTTGAACGCCGTTCTCAAATTCTACGAGTTCACCGGAGCGTACCCCATTGAGACCATAGATCCGCGCGATACCATCGCCGACCTGCAGCACGGTGCCAATTTCTTCCAGTTCAGCAGCGGAATTGAAGTTTCCGAGCTGTTGGCGGAGGATGGCCGAAATTTCATCTGGTTTAATACTTACCATATCGTTTGTTTTTTAAAAAATTGAATACTATAAAATTATCTGATATCCGGCACATATACATTCTTGAGGAACTGCTTTTTGATATCGAGCAGGTCGCGCAGAATGCTGGCGTCGAATAAGGTATTGTTGACTTCCAAAATGAAACCACCGACGATCTCCGGATTGATTTCCGTTTTCAGGTCTATGGTCATGTTCTGGAATTGTTGTTTGATTTTATTTTCGATCAGCCCTTTCATATCTTCACTAATCGGTTCGGCGGTGGTTAGCACCACATCGTTGATTTTATTGTGAAGTTTGTATTGCGTCATGAAAGCGGTAGCCATTTCAGGAATGAAAAACTCACGACCTTTTTTAATAATGAGGGTGAGGAAGCTGTCTGTGACCCGATCGAGCGAATTTTGGAAGATCGCTTTTACGGCCGCCAGTTTTTTTTCAGCTTTGATGACCGGGCTGCGCATCATCATCACGAAATCATGACTGCTTTGGCAGATCTCATGGATCGACTGTATGTCGCGATACATATCCTCTGTCTTACCCAATTCGAGGGCAAGATCCATGAGGGATTTGGCGTATCGTGCGGCTAAACGTGGATTCTGCATGTGGTCTTTGTTTTTCTAATGGATTAATTCAGACGGATATCTTCAGCCAGTTTTTTAATATAATTTTCCTGTTCGGCTTTGTTCTGCAATTCTTTACGCAATACTTTTTCAGCCACTTCGATCACCAGGATACCGATTTGATTTTTCACATCCGTGATAGCGGCATTCTTTTGGTTTTCGATTTGCTGACGAGCTTCCACGATAATTTTGTTGGCTTCTTCTTTGGCGATATCCTTAGCCTCGTTGATGATACGATCTTTGGTATCTTTAGCTTCCTTCATCATGAGGGTACGCTCTTCGCGGGCCTGGTTAAGGAGAACCTCATGCTCACTTTTCATGGTGGCCATTTCGGCTTTCACTTTTTCGGCAGAAGCGATGCTGTCGGCGATATTCTTTTCACGTTCGTTGAGGGCTTCGAGGATAGGTTTCCAGGCGAATTTCTTCAACAGGAACATGACGGTCAGGAATGCGATGGCGGTCCAAAAGAAGAGACCAAAACCGGGCAATAATAAATCCATAGTCGTTTTTTATTTATGTTTTTCTTTCCGGAGAAAGATTTGATGTTTGAGTAAAACTACATGCTCGGCCCTTTGCGTTGCATGTAGTTAAAGTTTTTCGCTTTCGTTAAGATTACATAACGATCGCAAGGATACCGGCAATTACACCGAAGAGGGCAACACCCTCAACCAGTGCCGCAGCAAGGATCATGTTGGAACGGATATCACCGGAAACTTCCGGTTGACGTGCGATGGATTCCAAAGCACCTTTACCGATCTGACCTACGCCTACACCTGCTCCAAGAGCAGCGATACCGGCGCCGATAGCTCCACCTGCGGATGCTATACCTTCTAATAAGACTGTTAATACTGACATATATATTGGTTTTAAATAACGAAATTAATGGTGGCCGTGATCGTCATCGTGATGATGCTCCTCAATAGCCTGAGAAATAAATACTGCGGTTAAGTTGGTGAATATGAATGCCTGAATGGCTGCAACCAGCAATTCGAGGAAGAACATGAAGATGGTGAAACCCAGAGAAACCGGGATGAAAGCGATACCTGCCACTTTGCTCAATCCGCCGAAAATAAAGATCAGGAGGATGATGCTGAGGATGATGGTATGGCCTGCGAAAATGTTTGCAAACAAACGAATGGCGAGGGCTGCAGGTTTGATAAGGAGGTTACTGAGGATCTCAATCGGTACCAAAATCAATTTGATTCCGAAAGGAATGCCCGGCGGGTTGAAGATATGACCCCAGAAATATTTGTTTGAGTTAGCCAGCATCACCACAAAGAAGACCAATGCGAGCAAGAGGGTCACCGCGATATTGCCGGTGAGGTTGAACCCAAAAGGAAGAAGCCCCATCAGGTTATTGACCCAAATAAAGAAGAATAAGGTGAGCAACAAAGGCATATATTTCAGGTAGTGCTTACCGAGGTAAGGTTTGGCGACTGTATCCTGAATAAAACCGATGATGGGTTCGAGTGCATTTTGAAAGCCAGAAGGGGCTTTATTGATACCGTTTTTCTTATACTTTCTGGCTACACCGGTCATGAGGACCAACAAAATGATGACAGAAATAAAGAGACACAATACATTTTTAGTGATACTGATATCGTAGAATTTGCTCCCGTCCTGGGCGCGAATCTTTTGTTTGCCGCCGTCTACATACAATTCATAACCATGGGCCGGTTCGTGGCCATGATGAAAAGCAGAAGACATGAATACGCTTAAACCATTGGTGGGATTGTAGAGAATAACCGGCAAAGGAACAGAAACATGGGTTGCTTCGTGGCCTTCACCCAGGGTAAACAGGTGCCAATCGTAAGAATCGCTGATATGGCCGAAAATTTCACCCTTAATATCCAGTTTTCCTTCTTTATGACCTTCGTGATTGGCTTCCGCAGTAGCCTCATGACCGGCTTCTGCATGAGCAGTTTCCGTCATTTGAGGATCGGAAAATGCCGAAAAGGTCGAAATCAATACCATAAAAAAGGCTAGAAGTACTGATTTTACTGATGTTTTAGGGCTGTTTTTCATTCCTGTTTTCAATTCGGGTGCAAAGGTAATGTGTAAAGGTGAGAGAAAAAAGCAAGGAAGGGATTTAGTTTGTGGAAAATAGTACGAAGTACTCAGTCGCAAGTACTTAGTAAGCACCCTGTAAGGTCTCTCAACGGAATAAATTCCATTGTTAAATCATCGGCCGTTCCTGCGGAACTATGCATTAAGTAATGCTGTAAGCATGGCCGATAGGTAGCCTTGGGTTTTAACCCGAGGCAGCGATATGAGTTAAATGATATTCGCTTAAATGCTCATCGAAATATTTCTCTGCCGTTTTTTGAATACTTAGTACGATCGACTTACTACTATTCCCTACTTTTGCCCCCTCATGAAAAAAATACTGTCTATCGTTGGGGCCCGGCCTCAATTTATCAAACATGCGCCGATGCAATTGGAGTTGCAGAAGCATTTTCAGGCTATGACCATACATACCGGTCAGCATTATGATGAAAATATGAGTGCGGTATTCTTCGACGAATTGGGCATACCCAAACCGGATTTCCTGTTCGACATTGGGGGCAGTAAGCCTCAGGGCGAACAAACCGGCATCATGATGACGGAGATTGAAAAAGTTTGCTTGGCCGAGAAACCCGATGCATTATTGGTGTACGGCGATACGAATTCTACCCTGGCAGGAACTTTGGTTGCGGCTAAAATGCATATTCCCCTCATTCATATTGAGGCGGGACTGCGCAGTTTCAACCGCGATATGCCCGAAGAAGTGAACCGCATTGTGGCTGATGAATTTGCCTATATGCTGTTCTGTCCCACCGATGGGGCCATTGAGAATCTGAAAAAGGAAGGCATCACCCATGAGCGCATCTTCCGTTGCGGCGATGTAATGTGCGACATGGTGAAGATGATGGAACCCCGGGCTCAGGCACCTGTAGACTATCCCTATTATTTTGCCACCATACACCGACCTTATAATACCGACGATGCCGAACGGATGAAGGCCATCCTACAAATCTTCAATACTTTAGATCAAAAGGTTATTTTTTCCATACATCCTCGTACGGTAGCCAGACTCAAGCAATACGGTCTGGAGGTAGCTGATTATACAAATATTCAATTTCTCCCGCCCATGGGCTATGCGGAGAGTGTTGCTTATCAGAAATTCAGCGATTGTGTGATTACCGATAGTGGCGGCATACAGAAGGAAGCCTATATCCTGAAGAAAAAATGCATCACCTTGCGCAGCGAAACCGAATGGACGGAAACCCTGGAGAATGGATGGAATACTTTAGTCTTTGAACATCTGAATCAAATACCCGACATTCTGAAAACAGTTCCCGGTGCGTATCGGGAAGGTATTTATGGGGACGGGCATGCCGCAGCAGAGATCACGAATATCATCGCGGCGAACCTGTAGGCTGAGAACCTTCCTAAATTTACTACGTCGGAATAACTTTCAACACTAAAAGTCGGTCGTGCCGATGGCACTGGGTCGGGTATGTCATTTGAAAATGTACGGTGCTTGCGGGTATGCACTTTGGGATAAACCTAACAGGCATGCCGGTAAACCAATTGAGTTTCTCGTTAAACCTCTGAACTTCTTAAATAAAGTAAAAAGGCTTACAGATTAACTAATTCAGTTAACGGATAAACTAATTTAGTTTACAGATAAGCTATTTTAGTTTAGGGATAAGCCAATTTAGTTTACAGATAAGCCATTTTAGTTTAGGGATAAACCAATTTAGTTTCTTGATAAACTTCTGAACTTTTTAAATAAAGTAAAAAGGTTTACAGATTAACTAATTTAGTTAACGAATAAACTAATTTAGTATACAGATAAGCCATTTTAGTTTCTGGATAAACTTCTGAACTTCTTAATTAAAGTAAAAAGGTTTACGGTTAAACCAATTTAGTTCCTTGATAAACTTCTGAACTTATTCTTTCCTGCAGGGTAGCGCCCCTATCGAAGAGTTTCCCGGCAGGCTTAGTCGTAACTCCATCATTTTTCATGTTCAATATTGATCATAAATATACATCCTCTTTTCTATACAATTACACCGCCCACTATTCTCACCTGCGTCATACCCATCAAAAAATACAACGCCCTCTCCCCCCCCTCCAAACTTTATTTCCCCCTTCTGCCCTCTCTGCCAGCTATTTTTTTACCTTTGCCCACCAAATGCCAGAGCCTCTATGTGCGGAATAGCCGGAATCATTGCCAAAGACCCCCAATCGATCAATGCCGATCGATTGAAACGGATGACCGATGTAATCAGTCATCGCGGGCCGGACGGTGAAGGTCATTGGATATCTCCTTCCGGGGAAGTGGGCCTCGGTCACAGGCGTTTATCCATCATCGATTTGAGTCATGAAGCCGACCAGCCGATGCATTATATGGACCGCTATACCCTGGTATTTAACGGAGAAATTTACAACTATATCGAACTTCGGGAGACCTTGCTCCAACAGGGCTACGGATTTCATACCCAAAGTGATACCGAAGTGCTGATGGCGCTTTACCACCGGGATCGGGAAAAATGTCTGGGTTTGCTCGACGGCATGTTTGCCTTTGTGTTGTACGACCGTCAGGAAAATACCATCTTCTGTGCGCGCGATCGCTTTGGCGAAAAGCCTTTTTTCTACAGCTATGAAAAAGGCAAGCAATTTCTTTTTGGCAGCGAAATGAAATGCCTTTGGGCGGGCGGCATTCCCAAAGCGGTGAATCAGCGGATGATGTTTAATTATTTGGCGTATGGTTTTGTTCACAATAAAGCAGACCTGAGTGAAACTTTTTACGAAGGCTGTACCCGACTTCCACATTCCCATTACCTCACCATTAATCTTCATACCCTAGAACTTTCGCTGAATCGGTATTATGATATCGACTGGCAGCAACATCATCAAAGCATCTCGGTGAAAGATGCTCAAAACAGCTTCCGTGAGTTATTTTATACTTCCGTCAAACGTCGATTGAGAAGTGATGTGAGTGTGGGCAGTAGTCTGAGCGGTGGTTTAGACAGCAGTTTGGTGGTTTGTGTGATCGACGAATTAAAAAAGGGCACCAAACAAAAGCAGAATACATTTAGCGCTGTTTTCCCGGGCTTTAAGAAGGATGAACGACAATTTATGGACATGGTGATTGCCAAAACCAATGTTGACCCTCACTTTGTGACGCCTCAAGATGCAGCATTTCTGGAAGATATCGACAAGGTGTTTCATCATCAGGAAGAACCATTTGGCAGTGCGAGTATTTATGCTCAATACTGCGTAATGCGACTGGCTAAAGAAAATGATGTGACGGTATTGCTTGACGGACAGGGTGCAGATGAAATTATGGCCGGCTATCATCCCTATTATATTCAGTTTTTTAATGAGCTGAAAAAGCATAATCCCGCCTTGTACAAAAAAGAAATGGCAGCCTACAATGAGCTCCAGCGTGGCAATGCCATCAACCGTTCCATACATAGTGGTTATAAAAACAAGGTGAAGCGTTATCTCGCGCCATCTGCCTCCAGCCTGCGAAAAAAGTATCAATATTTTCAGCAACTGACCGGTCGGGAATTCAACAGTGATTTCTTCCATACTTATTACCCGGAGAGCTTTACGAATCATTATCATTATGAATCGCTGAATCATTCGCTCTATGCCAGCACCATGGACGGAGACTTGCAGGATTTGTTGAGATTCGCCGACCGAAACAGCATGGCCCATAGCCGGGAGGTCCGTCTTCCTTTTCTTTCACATGAGCTGGTCGATTTTCTGTTTACCTTGCCTGCTGAATATAAAATCAGGGAGGGCTGGACCAAATGGATCATGCGGAGTGCAACAGAAAATATTATTCCTCAAGAAATTACCTGGCGAAAAGACAAAATTGGCTACGAGCCGCCACAAAAAAACTGGATGGGCCACAGCGATGTGATTGAAAATATCATGACCAGTCGAATGAAACTGATTGAGGCCGGTGTTTTAAATCCTAAGCTGGCCAAGCGTATCATTCAAGGCGAGGATGCGAGTGTGAAGAAAGATAATTCATGGGCGTATTGGATGGCCGGCAAAATGATCTAAAAAAAACGAATGACCACAAAAAATACCATACTTCAACAGATACAAGGCGCAGAATTGCTGAACCAGGATTTGCACTCGGACGATTTTCCAATCGCTGCGGTCAATACCTTGCAAGATGCGACTCCGGCAAGTCTGACTTGGGTATCGACCAAAAAATTCGACGAAGCCATTCTGAGATCTTCTTTGACCCAATTGGTGATCATAGGAAATGATATTTCTGTCGACATCCTGAAGACCATGAAGAATAAACTCTTTATTCGTGTGGCTAATCCGCGGTTGGAATTTATTCGAATTGCTGAACGCTTATTCACGCCCGCTATAGAATACACCATCAGTCAACATGCCGTCATCCATCCGGAGGCCGTGATCGCCGAACAGGTGCGCATTGGTCATCACACCGTCATTGGACGATGTAAAATTGATTCCGGTACGGTCATTCATGACAATTGCACTTTATATGACGATATTGAGATTGGAAAAAATGTAATTATCCATGCAAATACAGTGATTGGCAGCGACGGATTCGGATATCAGAAAAATGAATTGGGGGAACTCGAGAAATTTCCTCATTTAGGTGGCGTTCGAATTGAAGACCATGTAGAGATCGGAAGTAATACCTCCATTGACAGAGGCACATTGGGCCACACCCGCATTTGCAAAGGAGCTAAAATTGATAATCTCGTACATGTTGCGCACAATGTGATCATTGGAGAGAATACTACGGTGATCGCTCATGCTATGATCGGCGGAAGTACGGTGATAGGGCATGATACATGGATAGCCCCTAATGCGATATTGAGAGAAGGGATACGAATTGGCAACCATGTAACCGTGGGACTCGGTGCTGTGGTTACCAAAAACATACCCGATGGTGAAACATGGATCGGCAATCCCGGGAAAGAAATTTCAGAAAGTCTTAAGCAAGCAAATTATCTTAAAAAATTAATTCAAAACCATGAATAAAGTAATCGTATTGGCCCCACATACAGATGATGGAGAATTGGGTTGCGGCGGAACCATCGCCAAGTTGTGTAGCGAGAATAAAGACATTTTTTATATCGCTTTCTCCACGTGCAGACGTTCATTGCCGGCAGGATGGGAGCCCGATACTTTAGAAATAGAAGTAAGGAATGCAACCCGTGTATTAGGCATCAAACCTGAAAACTTGATTATTCTTGATTATGATGTTCGGGTGTTCCCTGAAAACCGACAAAAAATATTGGAAGATTTGGTGTACTATAACAAACAAATACAGCCTGACACCATTTTCATGCCCTCTGTGCGCGACATTCATCAAGATCATAATACCATTGCCATGGAAGGAATCAGAGCTTTCAAAACGCATACGATTTTGGGCTACGAAATGCCTTGGAATAATCTCTCCTTCAATACCTCTGCGTTTGTCATTTTAAATGAGGACCATATCGAAACCAAATCAAATGCCTTAATGGAATATAAATCGCAATTGCACAGACCATATATCAATCGTGATTTTATCTATAGTATGGCTAAGATCCGTGGCGTTCAGATTGGCGAGAAATATGCCGAATCCTTTGAAATGATTCGGGCTATTTATTAAGGTACTTGATGATTTTACCCACTTTTACTTCCCAGCTTAAATGTTGTTCGGCATAAGCTCTCATTTCACTTTGCACAGGATAATTTATCAAGCTTTCATAGAAGGACACCAATAATTGAATATCGATAGGCGATTCATTATTCTCCACATACTTTACAAAGGGAAGGGTTTCCGGAAAATCTACATCCTTGATGGTGAGGACAAACGGGATTCCGCGAGCACAATATTCTCTGGCTTTAAAGGAACTGTCTTGAAGCACATTTTTACGAAATGCTGCCAATGATCCCAAGGCCAAATCGCCTTCTTCATAAATGTTAGACAAAGCCTCACCCGTTAGATAGCCGGTAAAAGTAACCACTGAGGAGAGATTTTCTTTTTCAACCATTTTCATGAGTTCCGGAACGGCGGCTCCATCCCCTACAATGATAAATTTGACAGGCATCTTGTGGGAATCATCATGGTAATAATTTTTCAGTCCGGATATCATTCGATCCAGCCCATGCCAGAATGAAATATTCGCTACAGAAAGTATGGTCAGGGACGCTTTATGGTCCTGATTTCTTTTATTCACCACATTTATTTCAGATATATTGACCCCATTCTGAATCTTGATACAGGGTATTCCAAAAAGCTCATCTTGTTCACAATACGTGATGCAGTAATCGACATACTTTTTTAATTGCTTTCGAAAAAAAGTATCTACCAACTTCAGGACCGGTGACAATTCCAGCTCGTAGGGATAGGTAGGCACATCGATTAATATTTGAATAGATGGGAATTTCTTCTTGACCGATTTAAGAAAATGTAGAAAATAGGGAGTAGAAAAAGGGTAACGAATAATGAGAAAGGTATATGCCGAGAAATCGACTTGAGTCAGGATGCGTTCGTAGAGCTTATACAATTGCATGTATTTCAGTTGAATTGCACCCGGGTCAAAAGTATAAATCGTATCATCATTTTTTTGAATGGTGCCTGCTGAGATAAACAGTTTATCCAATAAAACAGAATGATTTAAAAAAGCTTTCCGAATATATTCATTTTTATTAGCGACTCCCTTATAGCCTTTTTGGGCCATATCAAAGGGCGTTATATAAATTCCTCTCATGCAGCAGATTTTTTATTCATCCATGTATCATACCACATTTGAAACATCAGCAGGTACCAGATTTTTTCGGCATATTCTTTTTTTCCTAGTCGGAAATTCGAAAGGATGCGATTTAATTCTTGGGTGTCGAAGATGTTTTGTTGTTTCACAAATGTGGCGCCAAAGTAGTAATCCAGTTTATCTTTTAATTCAGTTTGCAGCCAGGTTTCAATGGGAATGGCAAAACCCATTTTAGGTCTGTCCATCATGGCTTGCGGAATATGTTTATGGGTGATGGCTTTTAAAATGTGTTTTTTAATACCCTTTTGATATTTGTAATGTACGGGCAAAGAAGCGGCCCATTCGATCACACGATGATCGAGAAATGGTTCACGACCTTCGAGACTCACACTCATGGCTGCCCGGTCTACTTTCTGAAGAATATCATCGAGCAAGTAGGTTTGATAGTCTATGGCCATCATGTGAGATAGTATATGGTAGTCCTCGTGACGAAGTTCGCGACTATCGAAAGCCGTACTCAAGGTTTCAAAAGGTTGACTTAAGAGTTTGGCCAATGCGGCATCATCAAATTGTTTGCTGAAAAGAGCACTCACATGTTGACTTTGCGTATTTCGAAGGACATTCTTGATTTTTTCGTACCGGCTGTGAAAGAGGTACTTATTTCGAAAATAAGGAATCCGGTCTGCAGATATCGTATCCATCGTTGTATGCAGCACCTTACGAGTCAGGGGTGGCAAGGCCATAAGCTTCTTTCCATAGCGCATGGTAAAATCGTAGCGATTATATCCGGCGAAGATCTCATCTCCGGCATCCGCACTCAGGGCCACGGTGACCGATTGGCGCGCGATGCGACTCACCAATATGGTTGGGATGGCGCTGCTGTCGGCAAAAGGCTCGTCATAAAAATGGGGCAGAGAAGGCACGATATTCAAGAATTCATCCGGTGTGCAGTAATGCTCGGTATGATCTGTGCCGAGGTACTGTGCCACTTCACGGGCGTGACTGGCTTCATCGAGTCCTTTATCCGGCATGCCGATGGTGAAGGTCTTCAGTTTTTCGGTTTGATTTTTTTGGAGGAGGGCGGTCACCAATGAACTATCGTAGCCACCGCTTAGAAATACACCCACAGGCACATCGCTCACCATGCGGTATTGAAAAGCATTGACCAGTATTTTTTCAGTTTCTATCTGAGCCTCTTCAAAACTAATATCCCGGCGAGGTAGATTGTAAGAATCATAGACATTCCAGTATTGCTTCTCTGTATAAGAATGATCTTTTAAGTTCAAATGAAGCGTATGACCGGGTTTTAATTTCCAGGTATTCTCATAGATGCAATGCGGTGTGGGCACATAGCCTTGTTGCAGATAGGCCGCCAATGCATTTCGATTGATATTGGCGTCAAAAGAAGGATGTGCAATGATGGCCTTCAGTTCAGAAGCAAACAGGAAAAGGCCATTATGAAGAGAATAAAACAGCGGCTTCACGCCTGCCCGATCACGACAAAGCATCAGTTCTTCGGACCGGCTATCGTAGATTGCAAAAGCAAACATCCCGATAAAACGATGAATACATGAGGGTCCCCATTGGGCAAAACTGTGAAGGATGACTTCAGTATCGGAATCTGTTTCAAAACTATGCCCCAGAGCAATGAGTTCAGCTTTGATTTCACTGTAATTATAAACCTCACCGTTATAGGTTATTTGAAGGTGTTGATAGGATTTTGGCTGATGTCCGCCGGCACTGAGGTCTATAATAGCTAAACGACGATGACCCAACCCAATAACAGCATGTTCATTTTCGACCAATTTGAGTCCATCTCCATCGGGTCCGCGGTGAATGAGGGTATCATTCATACGTTGAAGATCGGCGATCGATGAACGTTTAGAAAAATCTGCAAAACCACTAATGCCGCACATTGGGCAAATGTAGGGCAAGATAGATGATTCACAAAACGTGCGAAAATATCGTGCAAGGCTTGTGCAAAACCACTTAAGGCTTGTTGACGTCCCAATTATTATTCCCTTGATCCAAATTGTTTTTTGAAATCAGGTAGTGTTTTTTGGCCGAAGGTGTTAAAATATTTAAGGTATTGTTTTTTAGTTTCATATTACAGAGCACGCCTAAAAAAGCGTTGTTTGCAAGGCCCTTATAGCGAAAGGTCAGGTTGCAGTTATTCATGGTTCCCAATTCGTCGGGTATGTATTTACCGCTGCCATTATACCAAATGAGTTTGCAAAGATTGGCGGTGAAGCTGCAATTTTCAAAATGCATTTTTTTCCGGCCATTACATTCCAAAAGGTAGGAGCCAAATACTTTTTTTCCCTGATACATTTTATCTTCAAATCTGCAATTGACAAAGCGAGTCGCATCCGCGTCATTCGTGGTGATATAACCGGCCACAAATGATCCGTAAAAATTACAGTCTTCAAATAAAAAACGAGGATTATTGACCCAAACACTCCAGGTGGTCACTCCCCAAAAGGTACATTGTTTGAAAACCATATCGGCTGAATTTCCTCCATCCGCGACTACAGCGCATCCGGCATTATTAATGAATTCGCAGTTTTCAAACAACCCATTTCGATTCATGCGGCCTCCTTCAGCCTCAATATCCAAGCCGGCAGAGGGAGCGGAACTAATGCCGGCACGTCCCGTATGTTGCATTTTAGTATTTCGACAGGTTATTCCATTTCCCCCGATCAACGATAGGCCTTGGCGACCATTATAAGATAGGGTACAAGATTCTATCAGAATATTGTCCGGACCATTATTTCCGGGGTTTCCGATCGCCATGGCATCTAAAGCATAATGATGGATATTCATGTTTCGAATGGTAATGTCCTTTGACCGAACCACATTCACCCCGTCGTGCCGAAGTTGGGTGCCTATATCGCCCCAATCACCCCCTTTACGCAGGGCTCCATTGTTACCGTCCAGTTCCAGGTTTTCTATAGTGATCTTACGGCAATCGATAAATTGAAAGGTACAACCTATCGCACGGGCAAAAGGCACTTTAAGGAATGGTGCTTTAGTCGTAACGGCCTTGTGGGTTGATGGATCGTAGGATCCATATTTAAGACCACTCACATACCGGATGATGGCCCCGGACTCGCCACTGATGGTTACGTTTTGCACATCTTTAAGTGTCAGGATATTGACACCATAGGCAAATGAATCTTTTCTGACCGCATCACGACCTACATAATAAATGCCTTTAGGAATAATGAGGCGAACATGGCCGCCTTCAGACTGTATATATTTTGCCGCTTTTCCAAAAGCTTCCGTATCATTCACCTTATCCAAACCATTGGCACCAAAACTGGTGATGGAAATGGTCTTTTGTTTCTGCGCATACAGGACCGAATTCAGACAGAGCAGCAGGGATATAAGTATCGTTCTATTTTTCATGAGGTGGGGAGAGGAGGTTGAAGCATTTCACGTCCTTTTTTATAGATCAAAACGAGCGCGGTAAAATAGAAAGGCAATATTGGGATTTTATAACGAATCAGTGTTCCGAAATTTCCGCTGGTCAGTCCGACCGCAAAGGCGAAGAAAATGGAGAATACGATACAAAAAATAATGTCGGGATTGCCGAACACTATTTTTATAGACCGAAAAATACCGGTTTTTAATAACACCCATATGGTCACTAGGATCGTGAAAGTACTATCGATCGAAGAGACCAACATCACTATTTTATTGGACTCCCAAATATAAGGTCGATACAAGGTCACATTAACGGCCATCCAAAACTTGCTGAATATGCTTTCTAGGTTAGGTTCAATCACGCCCAAATCATATTTACTGCCAACACCTTCCCGGGTCAGGTATTCATAGTTGGTGACGATGGTTTTCTGAATGGTATCCAAAGAATAGATTTCAAATATGGAACCGATATAATCATAGAAATAAAAGAATGCGAATCCTAATGCGGTAAAAAGGAAGGGCACTACGAGATTTTTAAGGATCAGGCTGTGAATCTTACGTATGCGCAACAAGATCATCCACAGGAAAACCGTTGGAAGGAATGCCAGGATGATATATACTTTCACAATACCTACAATGAGTACACCCAGCATCATGAGAATAAAGTATTTCAGACGTTCATCCTTAAATACAAACACTTTAGCAAAAGAATGAAAGAGCAATCCGAACCCGTAGAAACAAATACTTTCTTTGGTGAGTGAAGTGCCCCAAAAAACGACCGATGGAACGAAGATAATGGCTAAGGCCAGAATACGCTCATGTTGAGGGTAAAGCGCTGCGAAGGTCTGATATATTTTTACGACGCCAATATAGGACAAGGTCGTCATGAGCAAAAAAATGGCTAATAGGCTGTTGAATGTAAAAAGACTGAAAACCCCTCCAATTTTGATCAATAAGGATTCCTCGGAAGAATAAAAATTCATGTCAAGCTTAGAGATGTTGTTAGGCATCTGATAATGATCGAAAGGCGAAAGAATGATATCAAAAAATTCAGTTGTATTTCTCAAAAACAAATCATTCAAGTAGGATACACTTTCGTAATATCCAAAGCAATCACCCTGGCGATTGACGTATCGATGAAAGAGAATAAAAAGAATCGTGGAAAACACACGGATTGTAAAACCTGAAACCAAATACTTTTTCAAGGGTTCTTCCATCCGATTCCTTTTCCTAAGCAGGAAATAATAAATGACCAAAAGAACCATGGGAACAATGATCAAATCGGAGAAATAAAATATTTGCGGCAATCCTTGCATAGAAGTCTGGACTAAAGTCTTAGTCGGTCGAACTTGCAAATTTAACTGAATACGGGAATAATCGCAGATTGAATATCGAGAATTGGATGCAAGTTCAAACATTGCAGGGGAGTCCAAATATTTTTGATATCACAAAGCCTAATTTATTCGCTAATTTCGCGCCATGTCTTCAATACTTCTTACCGGTGGTGCCGGATTCATCGGATCGAATTTGTGTAAAGCTTTACTGGCCGATGAACGCGTGAATCGGGTGCGTATCCTTGATAATTTCTGTACTGGATATCGTCAGAACCTAGCTCCTTTTGCCGGTCATTCAAAATTTGAGCTTCTGGAAGGTGATATCACCGATTATCAGGTTTGTGAAAATGCCATGAAAGGGATGGACCTGGTGAGTCATCAGGCGGCTTTGGGCTCTGTACCTCGCAGCATAGCCGACCCGGTTACTTCCAATGCCACCAATATCAGTGGAACGGTCAATATTTATACGGCTGCTCAGCAGGCTGGAATTAAACGTATCGTTTATGCGGCATCTTCATCAACCTATGGCGATAGTGAATCGCTGCCTAAAATTGAATCGGTGATAGGTCGGCCACTTTCCCCGTATGCCGTCACCAAGTATGTGATGGAACTTTATGCCGATGTATATGCCCGCACTTATGATATGGAATTTGTGGGCCTTCGCTATTTCAATGTGTTCGGGCCAAAGCAAAGTCCGCAGGGCGCCTATGCAGCGGTGATTCCTTTGTTTATGGATGCGGTATTGAACCATGAAGCGCCTACCATCAATGGCGACGGTTCCTTCAGTCGCGATTTTACCTATGTGGATAATGTGGTCGATGCCAATATCAAGGCCTTGTTTACCGAAAATTCCGACGCTGTGAACCAGGTCTATAATATTGCTTTCGGAGAGAGTACCACCCTGCTACAATTGTTTCAATATATCCGTGAAGTCGCCGGGTCTGACCTCGAGCCGGCATTTGGACCCTTCCGCAAGGGCGACATTCCACATAGCCTGGCCAATGTAGATAAAGCTAAATCCTTATTGGGTTATACGCCGGGCATTTCGGTGAAGGAAGGTTTGAAACGAGCCTTTGAATGGTACAAAGAGAACAGGACTTATTTTGAATAAGCATCGCTATTTCAGCGCTTAATTATTTTACGACTTTGAATATGCGGCGTTCTTCGCTGAGGATGACTTGGAGGAAGTAGACACCGTGGGGGAGATTTTCGAGATGGGTGAAATGGTAGACATGCATTCCTTTCAGCACATCGAACTGATCGGGTGTTTTTTTGATGATATTCCCTAGGCCATCAAATAGCGTACAAGAAATGATTTCGTTTTCGGGTATATGCAAGGTCAGTAATAATTCATCGGTAAAAGGGTTTGGAGTTACATACCAGTCTTCTGTGATGTGAGCTAAATAAGGCTGCGACAGACTTTCGCAACCATTGCTATCGGTGACCAATACCTGATAAATTCCGTTACCGATATAATCTGTGTAATTGGGACCGGTTAGGGGTACGGGTTGGTTGTTGAAATACCATTGGTATGTTCCGGACGAGGAAGTACCTATATGATTAGGGGGGACAAAATTGACCATAGGTTCCGGAGGTTTAGGATATACGTAAATCGTAACCGATGATAAATTAGTGCATCCATTGACATCCGTTCCTGTAACCGTATATGTAGTCGTTTGTGTAGGGGATATTATCTGATTATTTGTAATACCGCCGGACCATGAATAATTCAATGCGCCTGTGCCGAATAATTTGGATGATCCATCACCACAAAATAATGTATCACTTGCTTTGGCTTCGACAAAAGGCAATGGATTGACCAAAATGTAAATGCTATCCTGCATAACACATCCATTTGAATCTGTACCTGAAACGATATATGTATCGCTTTTTATTGGACTGAAGCTAATATTGTTTTGGACGCCTCCAGTCCAAATATAGGAAGCGCCTCCCATACCATGCAAAGTTGTACTTCCCCCTAAACAAAGTGAAGTATCGGTCGCAATGGCTGTTATGACAGGCAATGGAATTACTGAAATGTAAATGCTGTCGGAATTTGTACAACCATTCGTATCAATACCGGATACAAAATATAATTGAGATTGTATAGGTGTAAATGCAACATTATTTTGTACACCTCCCGACCAAGAATAGGCTGATGCTCCTGATCCATACAAGATTGTTTGTTCTCCCTGGCAAACTATCGTATCTGAAGCAAGTGCAATAACACTAGTGTTGGTCAAAATGAAAGGATTGTATTGAATAGAATCAAATGATGAACACCCATCAAGGCTTTGATATAAAGCATAATAATTACCGGCTGTGTCAAGTAATTGAAATTTTGGAAAAGGGTTAAGATTGACATGCAATATTCTATTTCCATCTGCAATGAATAGGAACCCCTTTTTATCTAGAAAAATACCGCCAGGTGTGGAAAGTTGATTAGTGCCTACTCCCATACCATTTCCACCTGCTATGGTTGTGCCGGTTGTATCACCTATATGCCATTTTTGCACCCTGTAATTATTTAGATCTAGGATGTATAAATTTCCTAGTGTATCTATGGCTATATCATTCGGTAAATTAAATTGGTTTAGACCATTACCTTGGCCATTACCACCGGCAACAGTAATTCCTGCTGAAGCACCATTGGTCCATTTTTGTATACGGTGATTTCCGCCATCCGCAATATATACAGTTCCACTTGAATCTACCCAAATTGCCTGAGGGGAATTTAATTGATTTGCACCAATACCGCTTCCATTTCCCCCGGCAACAGTAATTCCTGCTGAAGCACCATTGGTCCATTTTTGTATACGGTGATTTCCCGCATCAGCTATATATAAATTATTTTGAGAATCGACAAATAGACCCGTCGGATAATTAAATGATGCCGGGTTATTTCCTGAATATCCTCCCCCTGCCACTAGTATAGGTGTGTTATTTGCTGGTGCAAATTTATATACAGCATGATGTACTTCAGGATATGTTCCATTGATGATATAAGTGCATGAAAAATATATACTTCCATCCGGTCCTAGTGCTAACCCGGGAGCAGAATAATTTCCTATGGCATTTGTATTCGGAATTACAGTCTCTAAATAATTAACTGGGTTACCGGGTTTAAATACCTTAAGAACATTTGCATTAAATGAAGTATAAAATATACCGGAATTGTCAATAATAAGGTCTTCCATAGGTCCACAACAATAATTACAACAATTACAAATTAAGTTATCAATTCCTGAAACCTGTTTCATTTCTGATTGAATATTCCCGGAACTAAGCAATTGAGAACCTTTAAACCATGTAAGCCATCCGTCTGATGGCGAACAATTGGCAAGCAAGCTATCATTATTCAAACAATTTATAGAGGAATTGATTTCTAACTGAGTATTGTTTGTTTTAACTACTATACTTTTTGAGCGGGAATAGGTACAACCATTAGTATCAATTATACTTGCAGTGTATATTTGAGAACTAGGAGGTATAAATAGTTGACCCGGGATAATATTGGGAGACCATATTTGTTGAAGGGGGGGTAGCGTATTTTGAGTGGAAAAAATATTCAATGAAATAGGTAGGCCTGCACATATCGTATCACTATTGGCGATATTGTGAACTTCGATATTCCATTTATTATATGGGAAAGTGGGCGTAATGGTCACCGAACTAGTGTTCGTACAACCATTGGCATCGGTTGCAACTACAGTATAAGTAGTTATGTTGGAAGGCGTGTTAAATGGAATGCCATTTTGCAGACCTCCGCTCCATATATATGATTGAGCGCCTGAAGCCGTTAACATAACCAGAGTTCCCGGACACAAAATGGATGATGCATTTAAATTTATTAGTGGCGGTGATAATGATTTTTTTATTTTTAATGAGTCTGTCAATGTTCCGCATATATAGTTCTTGACATATTTATAGGTCCCGCTTGCATTGACTACAACCGATTGGTTGGTGCTAATACTGCTATTGTTAAAATACCATGTTCCGCCCGGCACATTCGCCGTAAGAGTAACTGTACTCGTACTATTACACAACAATGTATCCGATGCAGTAATATGAGGAATTACCACAGAATTCGCTATTACGTTAATTGTATCACTCGCAATATTTCCATTTGCATCCGTCATGTTGAGCCTATAAGTAATATTACTATTTACTGAAGCTGTCGTTATCATACTATTGGGGTTGCTTAATCCTGTTGTGGGAGACCATTGATACTGAATGGGAGGCATTCCACCTTGAGTGCTTCGATATAATTGAATTTGAGTGCCCTGACAAGCCTGTACGGTTCGGTTGGTCATATAAGGAATAAATCCCGTGGCAACTTTTCCTAGAGAATAAAAGTCATTTCCTGTTAAATCCTTAAAAACGCCGCCTACGAATAACTTGTTCTGAATCAAAAGTGGTACAGTATAATAATGGGAAGGTTTTTCTCCAAACCAAGCTCCAACAAAATAAAAATCAGGCGTTTCATTTCTATACTCATAAAGTTTAGAAGATTTATTTTGTAAGGAAATATTACTATTTGAATACTGACTGTACGAAGAGAAAGCAAATAAACTATCACTTTGTACCAGTGGAGAAAATCCTACATATTGCCCAGCCTCATTGGTAAAGATGGAATCTATCATTGTACCAATTGGGGATACTATAATAAGCTTGGAAGTATAATAACAACATCCCACCCCCGAAGAAAGATTCAATTTGATAACATATAATTTTCCAGTGGAAGATTCAATTGCGGCAGTCTGAATAATATAATCTGATAAAAAACTATAAACATTTATGGTATCCAATCTGGTTTTGACAAAGTAAGTATGATTTAAAGAATCATTTAATACCTTATATACCAAACAACTGTCTGACTTCGAATACATTAGAAAATCCGGCGGATTCACATAGGATTTTTTTATTTGGAAGCTACCGTCATTCCGAATCTTAAATACTCCGCTAATCCCTGCTATTTTCCCTGCAGCATATATCGTGTCATTGATCCCGAGACAGATCGAAGTGAGGGTATCGCCAATGCTTCCAAAATGATGGTTCCAAATCAAATTTCCATTCGCATCCGTTTTCATCATCAGAAAGCCCTTACCTCCTGTATAAATTGATTGACCATTGAAATAGATGGTATCCGATTTCGTATTGATGCCAAAAGTCATATTTCCTTGCGCGTCCATCATGACATTATTCACAATGTCGGCGTTATTCCCTCCAATGGATTTCAACCATATCATATTACCTGAGGTATCCCATTTAGTAATAAAAATATCTCGGCCGCCTTTGTTAAATATTGTATCTGAGCCATAGGAAAAAACTGGCCTAAAAAAAACACCTACACCATATATGAATTGATTATCAGTCAATAGTTGATAAATCCGATTTGAGTCGTTATTCACCGAAAATGATTTCTTCCATTCCCAAACAACATTTTGACTTTTTGCTGTCAATGCAAACATTCCCAACAACATTAAAAGTACTAGTTTTCGCATACCTCAAATTTTTATCAAAGAATTTAAGCATAAAGCTAAATCATTCTTGGACAAATACGCATGAAAAACTACCCGGAATGATTTATAAATATTCCGCTAACCATTTACCAATCCCCGCCAAAGTATTCAAAGATGCCGATGACCCAATGGCACCCTCCGATAACGGATTGGCACCCTCCGATAATAGATTGGCACCCTCCGATAACCCATTGTGACCTTCCCCTAAATCGGCGGAATGTGCCGGATAAACTACGGAAGGTTTACATGGTACTGCGGCAGGTTCCGGATACCTGTTGGGGGGCTCCGACAAACCCGGGGAATATGCCGGGAAGTACAGTGGATGTTCCGACAGATTCAAGGAATGTGCCAATACCTTAGCGGCATCTTTGATTGCTCCATCGGCACTCTTGAATACCCTATCGGCACCCTTAAATACCTTGTCGGGGAATTTTAATCTATTCGCGGAGAATGTAAATAGCCCGACGGAGAATGTGATTCTGTTAGCGGATGATTTTAAAATATCCAAGGGGAGTTTTAAAATGGCTTATACTAATGTTTCTATTATTACGGAGAATGTTTTTGTTGTGTTTACAGTTGATTGAGTACTGCTTTAAAAGCTATTTCTTCATTTCACCACCTTAAATACCCGTCGTTCTTCACTGAGGATGACTTGAAGGAAGTAGACGCCGTGTGGGAGATTTTCGAGATGGGTGAAATGGTAGACATGCATTCCTTTCAGCACATCGAACTGATCGGGTGTTTTTTTGATGATATTCCCTAGGCCATCAAATAGCGTACAAGAAATGATTTCGTTTTCGGGTATATGTAAGGTCAGTAATAATTCATCGGTAAAAGGGTTGGGAGTTACATACCAGTCTTCGGTAATGTGAGCGAGATAAGGCTGAGACAGACTTTCACAACCATTACTATCGGTAACCAATACCTGATAAATTCCGTTGCCTATATAATCTGTGTAATTGGGGCCGGTTAGGGGTACGGGTTGGTTGTTGAAATACCATTGGTAGGTTCCGGACGAGGAAGTCATTAAGTGATTGGGTGGAGCGAAACCGATACTTGCTTCAGGGAGAGGATTTACATAAATTTTTATTGATGAATGGCTGACACATCCATTTGCATCTGTTCCGGTTACATAATAGGTACTCGTGACTTCGGGTATGATAATCTCTTTGTCTTCAATACCACCTGACCAAATATAAGTGAGTGCGCCATCTCCAATTAATTGGATGGACTCTCCAAAACATATTACACTATCTGTAGCACGGGCAATAACCATAGGTAATGAATCCACTTGAATAAAAATACTGTCTTTACCATTGCAACCATTGGTTCCACTTCCACTTACATAATAAGTTGCACTATGTGTTGGAAAAAAAACCTTATTATTTAAAACACTACCAGACCAGATATAATAAGACCCACCCTCTCCATATAATATTGTACCAGTTCCCGGGCAAACTATTGAATCCGTCGTATGAGCGGTAATAATTGGAGCAGGTTTCACAATAATACTAACCATTTTAGAGTTGGTACAACCATTTGCATCGCTCGCAACAACGGTATAGATTGTATTAGTTAAGGGGCATGTAAATGGTACCCCATTTTGGACACCACCACTCCAAGTATAAAATAATGCGCCACTTGCGTTTAGCTGAACCATTTCTCCTTGACAAATATAATTTGTAGGTGATACGTTCAACGTTGGTGGTGGTAATACATTGTGAATTCCTATGTTATATGTAAATGTCGAACAAGCTGAATTTTTAAGATAGCCATATGTGCCAGCTGTATTTATATTGACTGTTTGATCAGTGCCAATGATGCTAGTACCCAAAAACCAAAATCCCCCTGTAATATTTGAGCTTAAGGTAATTGTGTCATTCCCATTACACAATACGGTATCGGATGCGGTAATTATTGGAGTTATTTCAGGAGGTGATGTAATTACATGAACAGTGTCATTTACACTCTGTCCGATTGAATCAGTAATAGTTAGGATAAAAGTTGAATTTCCATTTCCACTATATGTCGTCGCATAAGTATTAGACGAAGTCAATCCTGTTGTTGGTGACCATGAATACGTATATGGTGCCATTCCTCCATAAGATGATCCACTGATACTTATAGGTGTTCCCAAACAAGTATGCACAGTAGTATCACTATGAGGCTGAACAAATGCCGTACTTAATCCAATACGGCCTAACGCTAGAAAATTCCCCAATGAATCTGACAAAGTGCCTCCGGCGTATATGTTTCCATCTAAAATTACAGGATGTATTTCAGGATCTACCCCTGTCCCCAATAGAAGATTAGGTCCGTTTAAAAAATAATTTTTCACTTGCTTTAGACTATCCATATCAACAACGCTGATCCAAACATGGCGGTAATGAACCAGTAGATTATTTTCAATACTTATAGGAGATCCTATAAAATAGGCATCTTGCCCAAAAAATCTATCAATTGTATCTGCTAAGAGTTGACCATTGGGTGACATCAATTGCAATTGACCGTCCAACAGGCAACACAATGATGGCAATATATTTGGCCCTCCGGTAAAGATGATAACACCATCGCTTTGTCTAATAGTTGCATTCAGTATCCAACTAAATTTACAATCCGTATAGAGCCGATTAAGCCATTTCGAATCGCCATTGATGGCCATTTTATATATATAATTTCCCACTCCAATCCCGTATGCTGTACTAGAGCATGAAGAGGTTGAAAAAGTATCAATATTTAAATATGCTGTAGCCGTTGCGCTGCCACTGCTAAATAAGCCAAGTCCAACTATACTACTATCGATCGCCGAATATCTTAATCTTTTGGGAATATTATTAAACGACTTTACCCAACTCCACACTCCATTACTATCGAAGACATGAATTCCCCGCTGAAAATCTATTTTGGCGGAAGTATAAATATTAAGTTGATCGTCGGTACAAATACTTCCAATACTATCCAAAGTACTCGAACCATATCTTTTCAACCAGAGGCCGTTGCCCGCAGTATCCATTTTACCCAGAAAAGCATGAGCCCCCGGTAGCGCAACTGATAAAACAGTATCCATTTGCAGGGTTGCAGAAGTAGATTTACCACCTAAGATCAAATGACCGGATTGATCGATATGTAGTTCATCGGCAGTTTCAATGCCTACTCCTGAAATGGTTTTCATCCAAAGAGTATTGCCAAGTGTATCCCATTTAGCAATGAATAAATCATATGAACCCACTGAATTCAACGAAAAGCCATCCATTCCAAAACCATTGGTGTTGAATTTACCCATCCCATATAGGTGATGGTCAAAAACTTTTAGACTTAGGATACGATTAGATACGTCATTTACCGTGAAATTTTTAGTCCAATACCACGAGGGAGGGATCATTGTTGACTGTGCTCGCATACCTACGCTACACAAACAAAGGAGGAATAAACTAAAAACATATTTCAAGAACTTACTCATAATCTACCCTAAAGGTAAAGGTTCTGATTGAGAAAGTCAATAGTTGGGCTGCACTAAGCATGACCTCACACCATCCACCCTTCCCCCTTCATCTCCTCCATCGCCACATACAGCTTCTCCAAATCCTCTGCAGTATTAAATCCATTGATGGAATAACGGATGAAAGTGCGATCGTCTTGGCGGGTCACCGGAATTTCGATGCGGTAATGGTCGAAGAGGTGTTGCTGAAGGGCTTCCGGTTTTGTGGTGTTGATGGGAATGCTAAAGAGCTGCACTAAAAATTGATCATCGATGGGGCATAAGGCTTGGGTATTCATCAATGCACAAAAACGGGGTGCATAGGTTTGTACCAATTGTCGACAATCGGCCGCTACACTTTCCCATTGATGCTGCTGCATAAATTCAATGGCTTTGGGTATGGTGAGGAAGGCCGAAAAATCTCGCGTGCCTTGCAACTGATGATAATCGAGAAAGAGCGAATGGGATGGCATGGGTGACTGAAATCCCCAACTGATGATTAAGGGATCAAACAAATGTTGATGCTCTCCTTTCACATACAAAAAAGAACATCCCTTGGGTGCCATCATCCATTTGTGACAAGCACCGGTATAGATATCGGCATCCAGTGCAGTCATGTTTAAAGGAACTTGTCCGGGTGCATGAGCACCATCAACGAAAGTCATGATTCCCCGCTTACGGGCTTCTGCACAAATGGCATCCACCGGCAAACGCAGGGCTGTTGCACTGGTGATATGACTGATGAATATGAGTTTAGTGCGTGGAGTACAACCTTTAAAAAAATCGTCCACAAATTGTTGTTCGGTGGTCAGGGGCAGGCTAATGTTTTGTCTGATATAACGTGCGC
Organism: Chitinophagaceae bacterium; assembly: GCA_016786845.1. GTDB lineage: Bacteria > Bacteroidota > Bacteroidia > Chitinophagales > Chitinophagaceae > OLB11. Next base: position 46,436 of record JAEUVB010000016.1, read on the forward strand.
CTTTTTTCTCGCAATAATAATTCCAGGTCTTATCGCAGGCACCATACTCAATATTCGTTGTCAAGACTTCATCACCCGGTTTCAGATCCAAACTCTTTGCAATGATATTGACCGCATAAGACGGATTCATTACAAACACGACATCATCGGCCTTGCAACCAATATAGGCACCGAGGGCTTCGCGAGATTCTTGTAAATAACGATACCCGGTTTTCGTAATGAATTGTACCGGCTCACGTTCGAGTTCCAATTGCCAGCGTTGATAATCTTCAAATACAGGTTTGGGACAAGCGCCAAAAGAACCGAAATTCAAAAAGGTAATGGAAGGATCGAGGAGGAATAAATCTTTCAAATGATGTGCACTCATGATGGTGTTTGGTTTTTATCGGGGTTCAATCCGGACAGTAGTTTATCCGTTTTAACTTCGCCAAGCAAGTTAACAATTTCCTCTCTTGAAGCGGCACGGATATTTTTTACGGAGCGGAAATGTTTGAGTAATTGTTCTGCTGTTTTCGGTCCAATGCCTTCAATGGTTTGGAGTTCGTTTTTGACAATGCCTTTGCTCCGCGTTTTACGATGAAAGGTAATGCCGAAGCGATGGACTTCATCGCGTATGCGCTTGATTAAATTCAAGGTGGCACTCTGATAGGGAAGTTTCAGTGAATCGCGTTCGCCGGGGTAAAAGAGTTCCTCTACATTTTTGGCCAGTCCCACTACAGCCAATTTGCCTCTTAAGCCTAAAGCGTCTATACTTTCCATGGCCGAACTGAGCTGTCCCTTACCCCCATCGATAATGATGAGTTGGGGTAAGGGCTTTTGTTCATCGAGCAGTCGCTTGTAACGGCGATACACCACCTCTTTCATGCTGGCGAAATCGTTGATGCCTTCTACCGTTTTAATATGAAAATGCCGATACTCTTTATTGGACGGTAATGCATTTTTAAAACAAACCATGGCCGCCACCGGATAGGCCCCCTGAAAGTTTGAATTGTCGAAACATTCGATATGTTGGGGTAGCTCTTTGAGATGAAGATCAAGCTGAAGTTGTTCCAATAGTTTCCGATTGTCTTCTTCTGTTGCTTCTTCTATCATCAAGGCTTTTTTTCGTTTCTGATCCTGATAAAAGTGAGTGGCGTTTTGCAAGGAAAGCTCCAGTAATTTTTTTCGGTCTCCGGCGCGGGGTACCGTAAACAGTATGTCCTGAACATTTTCCACCGGTATAGGCACGATAACTTCTCTGGAACGTGATCCAAATTTCTCCCGCAATTGAGGAACCAATATCTGAAGAATCTCGGCATCCGTCTCTTCCAGTTTTTTACGCACGGTCAAACTGTGGGTTTGTACAATACTACCTTGCATAATGATCATGAAATTGAGAAAGGCATCATCTTCATTCGAAATGATACTGCATACATCCACCTGATCGATGCGGGTATTGACAATGATGGATTTGCTTTGGTAATTTTTGATATACTCAATGCGCTTCTTCATGATCTCGGCTTTCTCAAATTCAAGATTGGCAGCGAGGGTTTGCATCTCTTGTTTGTATTGCTTCAGGATGTCGCCCATTTTGCCTTGAAGCACTTCTTTCGCCTGAGTCACCTGCCAGTCGTAATCTTCGCGTGTTTGCAGTCCGACACAGGGTGCTTTGCAATTGCCGATATGGTATTCCAGACACGCTTTATATTTTCCCTTGGCAATTTGTGCTTCACTCAGATTGAGGTTGCAGGTGCGAAACAACAAAGTATTGCGTAGAAGATCCAAAAGGTTTTTCACTTGCTCCACAGAAGTATAAGGACCGAGATATTGAGATCCGTCCTTTATCTTTCTTCGGGTGAGAAAGATCCGTGGGAAGGGTTCGTTTTTGATGACGATATGCGGATAGGTCTTATCATCTTTGAGTTCAATATTGTACTTGGGTTGATGTTGTTTGATCAGGGAATTTTCCAAAAGGAAAGCATCTTGTTCGGAATCCACTATGGTGAATTCGATGGAGACAATCTCACTGACCAGCTTGCGGGTTTTATAGTAATCTGAAATTTTATTAAAATACGAAGAGACGCGCTTGCGGAGATTTTTAGCCTTTCCGACATAAATGATTTTATGAGCGGCATCGAGGTATTTATAAATTCCCGGCTTATGCGGTATAGTAACAGCTATGGTTTGAAACTCCTCTTTGGTCACATGGCGAAAATACGATGAAAGGGGATATGATGCATACGGGGAGTAGGTTCATTGGATTGGGTTTACTTATTCTGAAAATTCTTAAATTCTGTGAATGCTGATTCAGACAAGAAAATGAAATCACAGTGCAACTCTGTGTGTCACTCCGTGAATCGCTGTGTTGCACTTTTCATAAGCTCCTTGTGCAACGATGCATGCCTATTCTTCATTCAAAAAAACCAACTTCGTCAGCCTTTCCTTCCGGCTTCCAAATAGACGTTTGATACTTTCCTGCACCTGCAATGTGCGTCCATTCACAAACAATAATTTATACTCTGTGGTCGAAAAAAAACCTGCATCCCTGGCTTCAATATAGACTGAGATAATTTTGTTATCGGATGAACGAGCCTTCAAACTAAAACTCGAAGTATAGGCATCCGGATCCAAAGCGGTGAGCAACATGGTCAGTGTACCATACAAAGTATCATGAAAAATATCAATCTTGTAATGCTTGTCTAATTCTTTGCGATACAAATTGGCTTCCAAAAATTGCTTTTTGAGATCCTTCCATTTCACATCTTTCGCTTTTAAGTAACTGGTATCTTTTTCACTTCCATCCGACTGTATCAATTTATAAGTATAAGGATCCTGTTCGTAGCTCTTCAGATTTTCTTCAAATACCATTTTCATATCCGGGTAATTGACCACAGAATCTCCATCGTAATTTTTTCGCCCTTTGCAGCTATGCAGGAGCATTCCCAAAAATACAATAAGTAAGAGTTGTAAGAATTTCATGATGGACAAAGTTAAGGTGCCTGAACGATTATTTGACTTTATACTGCAGTTGCTGCAACCATAATATGACTTTCGCTTTATAATCTCCTTGAATGATGATACAACCGTCCTTGACCGTACCTCCGGTTCCGCATTTTGTTTTGAGCATTTTACCCAGCGCTTCGAGATCATCCGTACGCCCTACAAATCCACTGATCAGGGTCACGACCTTACCACCCCGGTGTTTGGTATCCAGACTAACTTTCAATTGTTGCGCTTCAGGTTTTAAAGTCTCTGTCTCCTCTATTTCTTCTTCCTTTTTGAAGCCGGGATCTGTAGAATAAACCAATGCATTGGTCCATGGTTTCTGTTTGGCCATAGGTTATAGCGTTTTTGTTTGTTTCGGTACCCATAGTTGGAGTGCATCAGGAACCACGATGATATTGCAGTTTCCGTCACAATCATGGGCATCGCCGTCTGTTTGAAAATATTTGAGATTCGGGCTGCTGATATGGACCGAGCGGATTTTAGCAAAACGACAATTACGATTTTCGCGCAACTTGCCTCGCCAACCTTGCCATACAAAATGCGCTCCTTTCAATAAATTAATCGACTTCACACGAATCAAATCCAACATTCCGTCTTGTAAATGTGCATCTGTGGCGATTTGAAATCCATATCCAAATTCTCTCCCATTCGCCGCATTCAAAAACCAAGCTTTTTCGGTTATGGTTTCATGTTCGTTAACTATCTGATAGGTATCCGGTCGATAGGAAAAAAAGTTTTTAAATACCTCCCACACATACATTTTTAATCCACGACTTTTATGTTGTCGAATCAGATTGCAAACCCAGGCATCAAAACCTACGCCGGCATTACTGATAAACCAGATATCATTGGCTCTTCCCAAATCGATTGTTTCAGGCTTTCCGCTTTTTAATAAGGCCACTGCCTCATCGGTATTTAACGGTATATTGCAATGACGAGCCAATCCATTGCCCGAGCCTGCCGGTATGATGGATAAAATGGCATTCTTCCCGGCTACTACTTGCACAATCTCGTTCACTGTTCCATCACCACCAACCGCCACAATATGCCGTATCCCTCTGGATAATGCCTCCTGAGCCAATACAGGCGCATGGCCACCGTATTCAGTGCAATGAATTTCAGTGGAAATCCCTTGTAAATGTTTTTGTATCGCGTCATTTAATTGTGATACAATACCCGGCCGGGTTCGTGCATTAACTATAAAAAATAATGTCTCTTCCACCGTTTATATCATCGCTTTTAAACTCAGGTCTTTGCTCACGGCATGATGAATAATAGCACCTACGGAAATGTAATCTATCCCGGTTTGAGCATAGGCTTCTATATTTTCCAATGTAATGCCCCCGCTGGCTTCGGTTTCAAATGAGCGGGGTATCAAGACTAAGGCTTCACGAATTTGATCCGGCGAAAAATTATCCAACATGATGCGTTGGATACCACCGTGGGCTACAACTCTGCGAACATCTTCCAGGCTTCTGGTTTCTACCTCGATGGCCAAATCCAATTGTTTGTTCTTCAAATAAGCGATGGTTTTATCGATAGCCTGTTCTATGCCACCACAATAGTCGATGTGATTGTCTTTGAGCATGATCATATCATAGAGTCCCATGCGATGATTATGGCCACCACCGATCACCACTGCCCGTTTTTCAAACCAACGGAAATTTGGTGTGGTCTTACGGGTGTCTAATATTTTTGCAGGATACTGTTTGATTTTTTCAACATAGATATTGGTCAGGCTGGCAATGCCGCTCATTCTTTGCATAATATTCAGCACCAAACGCTCGGCTTTGAGTATGGTATGAACTGAAGCGATCACTTCAAAGGCTTTTTCACCGGTTGACATGGGTTCTCCATCTTTTTTATAGAATTCGAATGCCGCGGCCGGTTCTATTTCTTTGAATATTTTCTCAGCAATATCCACTCCTGCGATAATACCGGTGTCCTTAATTTTTAGAACTGCTTTACCCTGTGCTGCCTGAGGGATGCAGGCTAACGTAGAATGATCCCCATCCTTGACATCTTCCTGTATGGCCTTTTGTATAAATTCTTCCAGATTCATCATGTTGCGTATAGCCCTGCTGTTAGATTAGTTATTTTTCGAATCGCAATTCCTTGAGGTGATAATGACCGCCACGAGGCACAAAGAGCATATAGACTTTATAATTACCATTGCCGGTGACCAAGGTGCCGATACTGTACTTTGTATGATTGTATTCTGATGTTCCGACTTGGAGATTGAAATAGTTTTTGGTTTCTACTTTCACCAAAAACTTCTGCAGAATTAACTCTGCCTGTTTCTTAGAGTAGGTATCTGATTTGTCGGAGAAGGAAAGATCCACAGTTTGATCGAAATAGACAGCCACAGCAGATGCCTTTCCTTGTTTAAGTGCAAGACCTATTGTGGACAGAAAATCTTGTGCCAGCAATGTACCCTGCATGATAACGAGGAAAATACCAGTCAGAAAATAAGATCTTTTGAGTGGTCTGAAAAGTATATTTGAAAGTAACTTCAATAGGATTCAATAGATAGCTCCAATATAGTGCAAATATTGCATTAATTTCGCAATTATGTCAAAAAAGACCCTCTTAATTATCATGGATGGATGGGGCCATGGACAGAAAAAATCGGCCGATGCCATTCAACATGCCCGCACGCCAAACGTTTCATCTTATTATCAAAAATATCCTCATACCGAACTCATCACTTGCGGTGAAGCAGTCGGTTTGCCTGATGGGCAAATGGGAAATAGTGAAGTGGGGCATTTAAATATCGGTGCCGGACGTATCGTCTATCAGGAATTGCAACGCATCAATGTGGCCATTCGAAGTGGCGAATTGAAACAAAATCCTGCCTTTCAGGAGATGTTGAAATACGCCCATGAACAAAATAAGACCCTGCATCTTATGGGATTGGTCAGTGATGGCGGTGTGCATGCCCATATCGACCACCTCAAAGCCATATGTGATCTTTGTCTGGAATATGGTTTGACCAAAATTGCCATTCATGCCTTTACCGATGGAAGAGATACGGACCCTAAAAGTGGATTGGGCTTTCTGACAGAACTTCAACAGCATATTGCAGGAACTTCTGCATACATTGCTTCAGTGACCGGCCGTTATTATGCCATGGATCGGGATAAGCGTTGGGAAAGAGTAAAACTGGCCTATGACGCCATGGTACATGGGGCAGGAACCATGAGTTCCGATATTTTAGCCTCGATTCAGGAAGCCTATAACAAAGACATCACCGACGAATTTATGCCGCCAATGATAGCGGCAGACGAACATCAGCAGCCGAAAGCATGCATACAGGACGGTGATGCGGTATTCTGTTTCAATTTCCGGACCGACCGTTGCCGTGAAATTACAGAAGTATTGACCCAACAAGCTTTTCATGAGCAAAACATGCACCCATTAGACCTATATTATGTGACCCTTACCGAGTATGATAAAAAGTTCAGGAATGTCAAGGTGCTTTTCCGTAACGGTGATTTGAAAAATACACTAGGGGAAGTCCTGGAACAACAGGGCAAAACTCAAATCCGAATCGCAGAGACAGAAAAATACCCTCATGTGACCTTCTTTTTTAGTGGTGGTAGAGAAAATGAGTTTAAAGGCGAAACGCGCATCCTCAGAAATTCGCCCAAGGATGTGCCCACTTATGATTTGAAACCCGAAATGAGTGCCCGTGAACTGACCGAGGCTATCTTGCCTGAAATTCGGAATCAAAGCGCTGATTTTATATGCCTCAATTTTGCCAATGCCGACATGGTGGGACATACCGGTGTGTGGGATGCAGTGATTAAAGCTGTAGAGACCGTCGATGAATGTGTGGGACGCATTGTAGAAGAAGCCCTGCAACATGATTATACCATTTTTCTGACCGCAGACCATGGCAATAGCGATTATATGATCAATGAAGACGGAACACCCAATACGGCTCATACCCTGAACCCGGTGCCATTCTTCATTATTTCGAATGACTTCAAAGGTGAAATTAAAAAAGGGAAGCTGGGTGACCTGGCACCAACGATACTCACGGTAATGGGATTACCGGTACCGGCTGAAATGACGGGTGACATACTGATATCATAGAGATGTTGATGATGCTACAATCATTATTGACTACATTTGAAATCTCTTTTTACTTGCTTTGCGAATGATGTCGACATATCGCTTTTTAGTTGCACAGTCCATGCTGGGCCTATTCGCATGCTTATTGTTATTGGGATTTATCAATCATATTCAATTGGCCTTACATCAGCAAAGTCAATTAACCCATAAACCAAAACAAAACCTAACATTACATTTTACACACGAAGAATGGGACGGGATTAAGAAATTTCATGATCGTGAGATCAGTATTCAGGGTCGGATGTTTGATATTACTTATCAAAAAACAGATCAAAATGGCATCACCATTACCGGACATTTTGATACCAAAGAGGATCATCTTCGCAATGTGGCCCGGGCATTACAAAAAGGACCTGCAAGCGAAAAAGGTTACTCCGGATTTTCATTTTTTCCCGCTTTTGTAGATTCATTTCCCTCAATCGATTTTCACCGGTCTGTCGCTTTAGCAAATAGGTCTTATAGGATATATCTAATCACCAAGGCATTTTATCATTCCGGCTCCGACTCTCCACCTCCCAAGGACCGGTGTTAGTATTTATTCATTTTTAATGAAGTATCTCGTCTAACAGATACGCAATTTCAATACTGAACATCCGGTAATGGATGATTCGTTTTATTCAATCCTTTTATATTTTTTATGAAAAAAATCTTACTTGCTGCATGCGCAGTATTTTCAATATTACATGTTCAGGCTCAGACAGAAGAACAAAAAGATTCGATCAAACAAGTTTCTCTCACTGAAGTCGTGATTGCCGGTAATAAATTTGCTGAAAAAAAGAAAAACATCGTTCAGAAAATCGATATTATCACAGCAAAAGAAATTCGAATGACTAATGCTCAAACCGCTGCAGATGCATTGATCAATACCGGACAAGTCTTCGTCCAAAAAAGTCAGCAAGGCGGCGGAAGCCCTGTCCTCAGAGGCTTTGAAGCCAGCCGAATTCAGTTGAATGTGGATGGAATACGTTTTAATAATGCCATATCCCGTTCCGGACATATGCAAAATATTATTTCCGTAGACAATAATTCACTCGATCGCATTGAAGTGCTCAATGGCCCGGCATCCACCATTCATGGGAGTGATGCATTAGGTGGCGTAATTCTATTAAAAACCAAAGATCCTAAAATGGGTAAAACCAAGAAATTTGAAGTCACCTCCGGCAATGCACTCTTGCGTTTTTCTACTGCCAACAGCGAAAAAACCGGTAGCCTGGGTATAGGATTTGGAAACAAACATTTTGCTTCTTTAACACAACTTACCTATTCTGATTTTGGTGACCTCGTACAAGGTAAAAATGGCGTCGACAGCATCATGAATCTTTGGAAAAAGAAATTCATTGTGGAACGTATTGACGGTCAGGATAGTATGGTGGTCAATCCGGATCCTTATAAACAAGTCGCTACAGGATATTCCCAATTTGACCTTTTGCAAAAATTCACAATCGCCCATACGAACCATTATAAACATGGTTTCAATTTTCAGCTTTCCAATTCAAGTAATATACCACGCTATGATCGCCTCACGGAAACAAGCAACGGTATACCCCGTAACGCTGAATGGTATTATGGGCCACAATTCCGAACACTTGCTGCTTATACTTTTAACGCAACTAATCTAAATGGGTTTTTCAATGATATCAATGCCACCATGAGTCATCAGTTTTGGAAGGAAAGCCGTCACAATCGAAGCTTTAAGAAAACTGCGCTGAATCATCGTACGGAAAAAGTGAATGTCACCGGTTTAAATTTTGCGTTGCGTCATAAAGATGATATGAACGAATTGACCCTGGGTGCAGATGCTCAATTGAACGATGTTAAGTCAACGGCATATAAAGAAGATATCATCACTCAAGTTCAAGCGCCTATTGATACGCGATATCCGGATGGGAAAAACCGAATGAACTTGTATGGTGTTTTTGTGCAACATACACTGAAACTTGATGATGGCAAAGTGGTCATCAATGATGGTGTACGTTTTAATTATACAACCCTCTATTCTACCCTCATAGATACTTCAATACAATTTCGATTACCGTATGATGAATTGAGCCAACAAAATAAAGCCCTTACGGGTAATTTGGGAATAGCGTATATGCCTCAGGACGAGCTACGCCTTACGGCCAATATCTCCAGCGGTTATCGCTCCCCCAATATCGATGATATGGCTAAGGTATTTGAATCTGTGAGTGGACATAGGTTAATGGTTCCCAATGTAGACCTTAAACCTGAAATCACTAAAAATGCCGATATCGGTATTCAGTATAATGATGGGGTAGTGGACATCAATGCTTATGGATTCTATACTCATTTCACCAATGCCATAGTATCCGATCGATTTACTTACAACGGACAAGATTCAGTCCTTTATGAAGGTAACCTTACCCCCGTCTTTGCCAGTCAGAATAAAGCAACTGCTTTTATTTATGGTGGTGGCTTCAACGTGATATTCCGACCACAGGTCCATCTTTCACTCTCGGGATCGATCAACTATACTTATGGTCGCTTCAACAATGATACCGTACTGGTACCGTTAGATCACATTCCTCCTGTGACGGGTCGTTTGGGCATTAAGTATGAAACTAAAAAATGGTATACTGAACTATATAGTTTGTACAATACCCGTAAACGGCTGTATGATTACAATCCGAATGGAGAAGACAATTTACAGTACAGTACACCGAACGGAACGCCCGGATGGTATACGGTCAACTTTCGTGCAGGGGTCACAGTGGCTAAATACGTTCAACTCCAAGCAGGTGTTGAAAATATCCTCGATCGAAATTATCGTTACTTTGCTTCCGGTATGAGTGCAGCCGGACGCAATTTTATTGTGGCTATGCGTTTTAATTATTAGAAAAATCAAGGCGACAAAGGAGTCTTAGATTTTTCAATCCCGACGCGAAGCTGTCGGTGGGGCTTGCCCCGTGACTAGCTAACCCGTATTTTTTGTTTAATAGAAAAGCTGCTTCCTTGTGGAGCAGTTTTTTTATTTAAATCGATGATAACATATGACTCTACCTCTATATTTGTGCCTCATCCTTTCCCATGATTAATCGTTTCCGTTCCTTCCTGTGGTTTCTTTCATTGATACCTTTATACGCCCAAGCAGACAGCCTCGACATCAAAATCGGGCAAATGCTTATTGTGGGAATGCAGGGAACTTCAGTCAATGAATCTTCCTCCATTATTCAGGATATTCGATCCGGTATTGTCGGCAATGTGTTGTTGTTTGAATACAACCTCAATCCGACCAACACTGAAAAAAATCTGAACATACTTACACAAAAGCTCCAAGCCGCTGCCGGCATCCCACTCTTCATCAGTATTGATCAGGAAGGGGGGCAAGTGAACCGACTTAAAACAAAATATGGTTTCGAGGCCATGCCTTCTGCCAAAAGTGTAAGCGACAAAAAAGATACAGCCTATACCCGAAGCATAGCGCATACCATCGCGAAAGCCATACAACGTTGTGGCATCAATCTCAATTTCGCACCCGTTGTGGATGTCTATAATCCACTATGTCCGGTATTAGGTAAGCGAAACCGCTGCTTTTCGTCGGACCCTGATATCATCACTGAAATGGCTTCTGTCTATATCCATGAACACCATCAGGCCGGTATATTCACCGCCCTCAAACATTTTCCGGGCCATGGCAATAGTCTTAGCGACTCCCACCTTGGATTGACCGATGTGAGTCGGGTTTGGAAAAATGAGGAGCTTGATCCTTATCGAAATCTCATTCATGACAGCTTAGTGGACCTGATCATGAGTGCACATATCATCAATCGAAAATTGGATTATGATGCGCTTCCCGCCACCCTATCTAAAAAAATAATTACCGATTTATTACGCGGCGAATTAAACTACCAAGGTGTGGTGGTGAGCGATGATATGCAAATGCATGCGATCAGCAGTTACTATGGCCTCGAAGAAAGTGTTCGTCTCGCTATTACGGCGGGTGTGGATATGCTGATCTTCAGTAACAATATCAAGGGAGCCTCGCAATATGCCCCTGAAAATATTCATCGGGTGATTAAAACCTTAGTCCTAAACGGCAGCATTCCACCTGCACGCATCGATGAAAGCTTTAGGCGAATCATGATCTTAAAACAGAAACTATCTGACAGGTCAAAATAGGATAAACACTTGCGTTTAATCTTTATGAATCATTCTTGTGAACACAAAACCATCCTCACTTTCAATATTAAGGATATAATTTCCCGCGGCGACAGAATGAATTGGGATTTGTATCGTTGAGGTCCCCATAGAGATTTTGGATGATTGCTGCTGAACGATACTTCCGTCCATTGTTGTTATCGAGAGTTTGAGGTTATTAGGCTCAGTACTTTTGAAAGTCAAATTCAGCTGATCTGTGGTCGGTACAGGGTAATATTTTTCCAGAATAAAAGAACTATTCACCGGGGTTACTTCGGATACACCGGTTGACCATTCATGGGTCACAGACACATACATTTTCGGGCCCGAAGTATCTCTGCCGTCCGACCAGATTTGATAGACATTGGTTTGGTTTCTCACTGCGCTGAAATATTCGCCAAACCGCTTACCCAAATTACTGGTATCGGCAAAGTAGGTCGACTGGGTCGACACTTTTCGGGAAGGAAGCCAGCTTGTACCCTGATTATTCGATGTGATCATATAATAGTCGGATACTTTATTGAAATCAATGGCATAGCCTCCAATAGAAATTTTATTCTTGTATGCGCATATGGTAGGCATCAGCACTTTAATTCCGGGTAAAAATTTAGAAGACAATAAAATGGGTGGACTCCAATTCGTACCTCCATCGGTAGATCTTGAATAATATGAGTCGTAATTCACATTGGGGTTAACCGGAAAATCACTCCATACCACATGCAAATTGTTTGACCCGTCGATACACAAATTGACCGCACTATTTTCATAATTATGAATAAACCCGTTGCCTTGTGCGCCCATCAGGTTAGTGCCGATTCCGATGACGTGTGGCGTTGAGAAATTATTTCCTCCATCTGTAGAGACCGCATGCAAGACCCTTTGTGAATCAATATCGATAAAGGTAACATGTAGCTTACCATTGCTGTCTACGGCTACATTACCAAATTGAGCAGCGCCACTAAAAACTTGCTTTTTCGCAGCATTAAACCCGGTGGACGAGATGACTTTCTTTTTCACGAATATGCCGTTCAATCCGCTTGCTTCCGATATATTGGGATGGTATACGAAAGAACTATAGAGCGAATTTTCATTGATCCCATTCGATTGATCCACAGCCAACCAAGGTCGTTCATAATATCCTTCGGAGTTGGCAAAGGCAATATATGTTGTACTATCGATGACCGAACGGCCTATAAAACGATCAGGACCTGTCGCGATATTCCAACTGATACCATCATCGATCGAATGGGCCAGATACATACAGGCATGAATGGTGTCTAATGATGTGATGTTAGATGCCATATAGGTCCATGAAAAATAAAGTTTGCCGTCTTTATCATAGGCAAATACCGGATTACCGCCTCCCCTTAACACACCGCCCGGAAAATCATCTTGTAAATAGGTCAGTGCATCAAAAGCGCTTTGGGTCCATGTTTGCCCGCCATTGTCTGTTGTAAATACAGGAAAGCTTAGTCCTGCAGCTGATCGTTCGGCATAACATAAAACGAGCTTATTGCTATCCGTAGGATTCATGGCAATAAAAGCTTCCCCTTCTTCAATGGTTTTCAATGTATTCACACTCACCTTCAAATCGGCTGCCCGGGATTTTTGTGGATTTGTTTTCATTTCCCGGTTCACACGAATGACATCATCTATTTTGACCGGGTTTCGCCCTATAGCATTTTTTACATCCGGCAATTGATGCAATGAAGATTGAGCTCCTGCAATGTGCAGGAAAAACAAATTGATCAGGAACACAAGGCTCTGCTTCATTTTCAAACTTTCGGCAAATGTAAGGCGATTCTGAAGCATCATGGTTTTGAAAATGTGAATTCTGGCTGCAAGGGCAGGCAGGTAAAAGTTTTACGATGGTGCTCGGTCATCCCATACAAACGGATACCTTCCCGATGCTTACGGGTAGGATAGCCTTTGTTTTGATTCCATGCATAATTAGGATATTGCAAATGAAGGGATTGCATATACTCATCTCGATAAGTTTTAGCCAAAATACTTGCTGCTGCTATAGAGGCATATTTACCGTCGCCTTTAATAATGCATTGATGCGGAATGTTTCGATAAGGTGTAAATCGGTTTCCATCAATCAGCAAACTTTCCGGTTTCATTTTTAATTGATCCAAAGCTTGATGCATGGCCAAAAATGAGGCCTTCAAAATATTGATGCGGTCTATTTCTTCCGGACTCACACATGATACGGCATAAGCCAGAGCCTCTCTTTCTATCATAGGCCGCAGAATTTCACGCGCGGGTTCAGTGAGTTTCTTTGAATCATTCAATAGTGGATGAAAAAAGTCGGAGGGCAAAATCACCGCCGCAGCAAAGACCGGACCGGCAAGGCATCCGCGACCTGCCTCGTCACAACCGGCTTCTATTCGGTTGGCTTCAAAGCAGGATAGCAACATAGATCATTTTTAAGGATAAGATATCAACAAAAATAAGTTTCAAAACCTATCCCTGTATTAGATTTGCGGCACATGGCGGAAAAAAACAGACAGATTATCGGGCTATGGTTGCTCCTGGGTGTGGCCATGCTCATCATACAAGTACTGTTGGGCGGCATTACCAGACTTACAGGATCCGGACTTTCAATTACCGAATGGAAGCCTATATTAGGTGCTCTTCCTCCAATGAATGAACAGGATTGGCAAACTAGTTTTCAGAAATATCAGCAAATTGCCCAATTCAAATACCTTAATCAAGACTTTAGCATGTCTGATTTTAAGTTCATTTATTTCTGGGAATGGATGCATCGAAATTGGGCTCGACTGATCAGTGTGGTTTTCCTCATTCCTTTTGCCTGGTTTTTATATAAACGCATGATCAGTCGGGATATGGTTCCGAAACTCATCGGTTTATTTTTATTGGGTATCGCTCAAGGACTCATCGGGTGGATTATGGTGGCCAGCGGACTCAATGATGAAAATCTTTATGTAAGTCATATTCGTTTAGCCATTCATTTCATATCTGCATTGGTTTTGATTGGTTTCAACTTATGGTTTGCGCTATCCTTGATGATCAAAGATGAAGACCGTGTTCAACATCACTCGCTTCGGACCTTGACCATCGCCGTGATTGTGATCTTGGGCATACAGCTGACCTATGGCGCATTTATGGCCGGACTCAAAGCCGCCAATATTGCACCCACCTGGCCACGCATTAATGGAGATTTTCTGCCGGCAGCCGTTTTTTCATCTAATCCGGTTCAACATCCTATTAGTATTCATTTTATCCATCGAAGTTTAGCTTCCATATTGTTGATCCTTATCGTTTGGCTCAGTGTCAAGTCCTATCGTCTGACCGGTGTAACCTCTTTATTCCGAAAAATGGCTCTGTTTCCTTCCATTCTGGGCTTACTCCAAGTAACGCTGGGTATTTTAAGTGTTTTAAACGCCATGCACCCAACCCGAAACGGTTTTGGATTATTTGAGTGGATGGCCCAGTTGCACCAAATTGTAGCTATGCTGCTCTTGTTGAGCCTGATTACACTGCTCTATTTTTATAGAAAATCCGCTTTGAAGGCAAAATAAGCGCCACACCACTCAACCAAAAGGCGGAATTGTGCGTCTTTTTAAGAGTTTATACACATTATTTTATAAAAAATTGTAAATTAGCCCTTTAAATAAATATCAGATGCGGAATATATCTTTAGTTGTGCTGTTAGCCTTGTGTTTACTCTTTAACCCTGAGCGATCCATGTCCCAACCTCCGCCCCCAAACTGTCCGCCATCTTATTCTGCGGGATACACCATCATAGGGGATTCCGTCTCTTTTTGTTTGGATGGGGTCAATCTGTCTATTATTCCAAGTTCCACATTGAATTCAACTGATTCATATTCAGTGAATTCCATCCCGTATAATCCTTATCCTTGGGTGGGTGCCAATGCAATCCTGGTAGGAATTGATGATATTTGGAGTGGTGTGGTTCCTTTACCTTTTCCTTTTTGTTTTTTTGGTCAAAAATATAATTCAGTTGTGATCGGTGCCAACGGGCAGGTAGGATTTGATGTTTCACAAGCCGGCATGTTCAATGCTTGGGCATCAAACGGATGGGTAGCTCCGAACAATAACGCAGCCATGAATAATACCATTATGGCACCTTATCAGGATGTCAATCCCGGTGTCATTTATGCCGGATCCAACATCACCTGGGATATTTACGGACAAGCACCTTGCCGATATATGGTTATTTCATGGGATAGTATCCCGATGTTCTCTTGTTCGAGTATGTTGAATTCAGCTCAAGTGGTTTTGTTTGAATCGACGTATCTGATCGATATCAATATCAAGGAAAAACCGCTTTGTTCAACATGGAACGGAGGTGTGGCCCATGAAGGAATTCAGAATGCAACCGGTACCGTAGCCTTTATGGTTCCGGGCCGTAATGGTACCACCTGGCAGGCCACCAATGATAGCTATCGATTTACACCTTCGGGTACCCAAACCGTCAATTTCAATTATACCTGGATCGACGTGAATACCGGAGCAGTATTAGGAACAGGCCCCACTCTCAGTTATTTCCCGACCACCAATACTCAGGTAACCGTTCAAATGACTGCCATCACGGATTGTGATACCATACAAGCGGCTTTGAATGATACGATCAATATCATCGTGACGGGTAATGTGACCGCCGATTTCAATTATGAAGTACACTTAGGATGTGATGAAGACACGGTGATCTTTACCAATACCTCTACCAGTTCTGTAGGAGGCGTTCCTTTATACCAATGGGATTTTGGTGACCTCAGCGGGTCTACCGCTACAAGCCCTACCCATATTTATGCAGACCAAAACACCTATTCTGTTCGCTTGATCGCATCAGATAATGGCTGTATCGATACGATGATCAAAGTGATAGACCTCAACCATCCAATAAATGCTGCTTTCGCTGTAGGTCCGAATGATTCTATTTGTTTGGGAGATAATATGGTTGCTTCCAGTGTTTCTACCCCATTACTCTTCCTAACACACGACTGGACCTGGGGCGACGGAGCTACAACGACCGGTAATCCGAGTGGACACATTTACGCAACTCCGGGTGTCTATACAATTAATCTGACCGTTACGGATACTTTAGGATGTGTTGATACATCGAGTATGCAGGTGTTTGTAGATAATCCGCCTTTTGTAGACTTCATCACTTCCGATGATAATGTATGTATTGGGGATCCGGTCTTTTTTAGTGATACCATGGCGCCGTTTACTCAGAGTTTTACCTGGGACTTCGGCGATGGTAGTACCCTGAATAATATTCATAACCCTTCCCATAGCTGGGCCAATCCGAATACAGCGGGATATACCGTTTCGCTGACAGGATACTATTTGATTTGTCCTCCGATGACCGTGACTAAAAATATCATTGTCAACGATTATCCGAGTGTGAACCTGGGTGACGATACCACGATTTGTCCGGGCATTACCGGAGCGATTACCTTAGCTGACCTGAACAATCCAAGCGCTACATTCCTGTGGAATACCGGCGAAACCTCCAATTCGATTACTGTTACTCAACCGGGCCACTATTGGGTGATGGCCAGCAATGGTGATTGTACCACCACGGATAGCATCTGGATCATGCGCGATTGCTACCTCAATATTCCAAATTCATTTTCTCCGAATGGTGATGGATTGAATGACTACTTCCTCCCCAGAGAACTTTTAAGCAGTGGACTAAAAACATTCAAGATGAATCTGTTTAATCGCTGGGGTGAATTGGTGTTTACGACGGATAAAATTGATGGCCGCGGATGGGATGGGAAGCTGAATGGTGTCAATCAGCCTATGGGTGTATTTGTTTATGTGATTGAAGCAGAATTCATAAACAATGTCCGGAAAAATTATACCGGAAATGTGACCCTCATTCGATAGAAATCCCGTTATTCTCTCAACGGATACATTGTTTTTTTCGTCTTTTTAGTAGTTTACACCGCATGTCTTGTGATGGGTGAAATGAGGTATACGATTTATACCTTCATCCACTCAATGGGATCGTTCAATTTTTTCTCTCATTATGGTTGAAATTGAATGAATATCATCGGCATCATAAATAAGTCTACTATGAAAAAACAAATTTGCCTCTTTCTCTCCTTTTGGCTTACCGGGTTATTTACGGTCTATGCCGGCCCAAAAGGAAATTTGAACTTTATTGAGAATAAAAATCAATGGGATAAGGATATCCGGTTTAAAACGGATTTATCAGGCGGGCATATCTATTTTACAAATAACAGTTTTCGCTTTGTTTATTTTGATCCTTCTGATCTGGAAGAGGTGCACGAATTAAAGCATGAGCAACCTGCTACAGCTTATGAATCGAAAATAGATTGCTATGCCTATTCTGTCGATTTTATCGGTGCAAATCGGGAAGTCCTCATTTCACCTGCGGGCAAAAAGAAATATTATCACAATTACTTTTTAGGAAATGACCCCAGCCGTTGGGCCGGAAATGTTGGGGTCTTCGAAAGCCTGCAATATCCAAACATCTATCCCGGAATTGACCTCATTGCACACAGTGAGGAAAATTCATTTAAATATGATTTGATTGTTCGCCCGGGTTCAGACCATTCAGTCATCCGTTTGCATTATACTGGAATAAAACCTCAATTACTGGCTAATGGTAATTTGCAACTCAATTTAGGTTTCAATCAAGTGGAAGAATTGGCTCCGTATTGCTATCAAATCATTCAGGGTGTAAAAAAAGAAGTAAAATCAAAATACACACTAAGCTCCAACGGGGATTTGACCTTTGAATTTCCGCAAGGCTATCAAAAGGAATATGAACTGGTGATTGATCCTACATTGGTTTTCGCCACTTACAGCAGTTCTACGGCGACTACCTTTGGCTTCAGTGCAACCTATGATCTGTCGGGCAGTTTATATGCCGGAGGTGAATGTTTTGGTGTTGGTTGGCCTGCCAGTACAGGCGCATTTCAAACTAACTTTGGATCCGGTGTAGATGCAGGTATTAATAAATATGATCCTAATGGTACCACTATCATTTATTCGACCTATTATGGCGGAAGCGGATCCGACCTCCCAAATAATATGGTAGTAAATACTATGAATGAGCTAGCCATCACCGGTTCAACGAGTTCAAGTAATTTGCCTGTAACAGCAGGGTGTTATGATAATGCTTTAGGTGGAAATAGTGATGCCTATGTAGCTCATTTCAATGCTACCGGTACTGCGTTAATAGGTGCAACTTATATGGGCGGCAGTGGAATTGATGCGCAAAATATATTTAGTATTAGCCCCAATTATGGAGATGGTAACCGTGGTGAAATCTTCTTTGACAGTAACAATGATATCGTTGTCGCCGTCAGCACCCAATCGAGCGACTTTCCGGTAACAGCAGGGGCTTATCAATCTGTCTTTAACGGAGGTACTCAAGACGGGTGCGTGTTTAAAGTCAATACAACCTGTACTAATCTGTTATTCAGTACTTTTTTAGGTGGAAGTGGTGATGATGCCTGCTTCTCGATTGCTCCCAATTCAGCCGGCAATTGGACAGTATGTGGAGGCACCAACAGCAGCAATTTTCCTACTACTGCCGGGGCCTATCAAACCGGAGCGGGTGGCGGAACGGATGGATTCGTATCGATCCTGAGTGCAAATGGTACAGCTCTGCTTAATTCCAGTTTTATTGGTACCGCCGGCTTTGACCATGCCTTTAAAATACAGGTTGATCCAAATGACACCGTTTATGTTTGCGGTCAAACCAATGGGGCTGCATTTCCGGTTTCTCCCGGTGTATATACCAACCCGGGCAGTACGATTTTTATGCAAAAGTATACGCCCAATTTAAGTCAGTTAGCACTTTCAACGCGAATTGGCCAAACCACTAATCTTGTTCCAACCGCCTTCTTAAAAGACAATTGTGGCAATGTCTATTTTTCAGGTTTTCAGGCAAACGGCACTTTACCACTGACACCTAATGCTTACCAATCTACTGCAGGAGGATTTTGGCTTTGTGTCTTATCGGGTGATTTCACACAATTGGTATATGCCACTTACATGGGCGCTGTCGGCGATCATGTAGATGGAGGCACGAGCCGTTTTGATCCTCAAGGTATTGTTTACCAATCGGTATGTACTATCAGTAACACACAATACCAATCACCCGGATGTGTTTCGCCCAGCAATCTTGCTGCCAGTTGGGATGTAGCCAGTTTCAAATTCAACTTTGAATTATCCGGTGTTGAGGCAGGACTCGTCATCAGTCCGAATGATTCGGGTTGCGCACCTTACACGGTTTCATTCACCAATACCTCCGTAGCCGGATTGAATTACTTCTGGGATTTTGGCGATGGCGGCACATCCACTTTGATTGCACCGACCCATACTTATTTAACCTCAGGTTTGTTTCAGGTCCGGCTGATTGCAACCAACCCCAACGGATGTATCACCACTGACACGGCTTATTCAAGTATCTATATTTATCCTTCCGTGAATGCTGCTTTTACTTATGATCGAATTTTGGATTGTATCGATGATACCGTTCATTTCTATCTCGTCGATTCCAATCAACCCAATAATGTTTTATTCAGTTGGGACTTCGGCGACGGTACCGGCAGTACTTTACACAATCCGAGTCATACTTATTATAACCAAAATATTTATACGGTCACCTGTATTGCCAGCAATGGGTATTGCCAGGATACCATGCAAACCGTGATTGATCTGATACATCCGATCGCCGCAAACTTTTCCGTAGGACCCAATGATTCCATATGCCTGGGTACGAATATGGTGGCTTCGAGTGTCAGTACGCCATTACTGTATCTGACCCATGACTGGGATTGGGGAGACGGCACTAAAACTACAGGTAATCCGAGTGGACATATGTATACCGCTTCAGGTAATTATATCCTTACCCTCGTGGTTACAGATACCATTGGTTGTCATGATACTTCTACGCTGGCGGTATTTGTAGACGATCCGGCTTATGTCGATTTTACCATTTCTGATGATCATGTTTGTGTCGGCGATCCGGTCTTTTTTAAAGATACCATGGCGCCCTATACTCAAAGTTTCACCTGGGATTTTGGCGATGGAACGATGAAGGATAACGAACATAATCCGGTTCATTCATGGGATCAGCCCAATACTGCAGGATATAATGTTTCTTTGACCGGACGATATCTGATTTGTCCGCCGATGACCGTTACCAAGACCGTCATTGTCGATGATTATCCTGTCGTCTATTTAGGTCCCGATACTTCTATTTGTCCCGGACTCACCGGTTCAATTATACTTACCGATGTCAATAATCCAACCGCAACTTATGTGTGGAGTACCGGAGAAACTTCGCCTTCCATTACAGTCACACAACCCGGATATTACTGGGTGAAAGCCAGTACCGGAGCCTGTAGTGCTACGGATAGTACTTGGGTGAAACGCGATTGCTATCTCAATATTCCGAATTCATTTTCTCCGAATGGGGATGGGCTCAACGACTTTTTCATTCCGCGTGAATTACTCAGCAGCGGTCTCAGTAGTTTCCACATGAATATATTCAATCGCTGGGGTGAATTGGTTTTCACAACCGACAACATCGACGGACGTGGATGGGATGGTAAATTCAATGGCGTGCCTCAACCCATGGGTGTATTTGTCTATGTGATTGAAGCTCAGTTTATCAATCAGGTACGTAAGAACTATTCGGGTAATGTGACGCTGATACGATAAGGAAATTCAAAACTCCCTATTGCATTTACCTTTCATATTTCCAATTCCGTTTCTTCCCTTCCGCCATCCATTCGATGGCTTGAGTCAAACGTTTAAGTCGCGTCGGTTCTGTTTTCGCTTCCGTGATCCAGGTAAGGTATTCCCGTTTGCAGGAAGCACTGAAAGCATGAAAGGTTTTTTCAGCCGCTTTATTTTTCTTCAAAGCTTGTAGAAAATCTGAAGGGATTTCATCTATTTGAGGTGGAGCAGGTTTAGCTTTCTTCGGTAAATTGATACCGGCATCATTCAATTTCATGGCTTCCTTGATCCAAGCCAATATTTTTTTATCGGAAGGAAGATCTTCTAATGTACAGATGCGTCCCAAATGTCCCATGGCCGTTTCCTTTTGAGCTGTTTCCTGCAAAGCTTTATCCTTCATCAAACCGGCTTTCCAGAAACCGAAAGCACAATGTTGTTTGAAAGCCGCCATGCTGCATAAGGGCGAGCCTTTGTAATCGAAGTTCGGAAAGCTCCATTTGATTTTTTCTTCTACTTCGGGGCAGGCATGATGAACCAGTGCGCGTAAATGATGGAGTATAGGCTGGGCAAAGGGTTGTGATTTCAGGATATAGGCATCTATCCGTTTGTCGGTATTCATGAAAAAAAGTTTATTGCTTAATGAAAAGATATTCCTTGTGTGCGGTCTGTATCAGATAGGTACCGGGTTGCAGGGATCCGATATAAATTTCTCCCTGCCCGATCTTTCCGTTTTGTATCATGCTACCATTCATGGAAAGGATCTGATAGTATTGATCGCTAATGTTTGAAAAATATAATTTGTCTCCGGCCGGGTTAGGATAAAGCACTGCGTCGTCGCCTGCCGGGATATTGGTAACCGCATCCGGAAAGGGAATTTCAAAGGCACCAATATCGATGGCATTCACGACGGGGCGTGACTCAAACGAACAGGTATCTTTATACATAGAAATAGGCTTCAGAATCATACCCAAGATTGTTTTGCTTAGATTAACTCCTGCATCTTTCGCCGATGCTCCCGGCAACAAATGATAATTGTATAAAACCGGATCGGTAAAATTCATTGCACTAACGGCATCATTGATTTGATTATTTGAACTGTCTAACACAGCTGCTGTACCGATGAACAAGCCGCCCGTTTTAGCACCGGCGAAAATATTGTTCTTCACAAACAAGGTATCGCTTCCATTTTGTACCTGAATAAAACTTCCGGTCGTCTTCTTATTCACAAAAGTATTGTTCACCACATACAAGGCATGCGGGGCCGTATTGGTGAGTCCTTCCAATCCGTATCCCAGTAAATTTGAATTGGCCGAATTACTTCCTTGTTCGATTACATTACCCATAATCAAACTGATGCCCCCATTGGGCAAATCAATCGTGCGACTATCGATGGACGTTTCATTGGCAATTCTGTTGTAGACGATGATATTGTTGGTGGCCCTGCTTTTGAGTTCATGACCTTCAGCGATGGCATTATGACTGTAATTATACCTGAACAAAAAAGTGTCGATATGATTGATATAAATATTGTGCTGATAACCCGGATTGGCCACACTGCCTCCATTCAAAAATTCACTATACTCTACCGTGGTTTTGCAATTGGCAATATTGCCGCAAAGGATGCCCATTTCGTTGGCGTCAAACTTGCAATGGGTGACATATAGATTTCGACCTTCCTGACGTATGCCCGCACCATTATGGTCGACGACGGTGGCATTCGCAAATTCGATATTCTCGACCTTCACATCGTCACCACTGATGACAAAGATGCCCTTGCCATTCACCATATCATTGGCGATGATACTCCCGGCTTGCAACCTTGGTCTTCCACCCACACCTCTCAACAACAGATTATCCTGATACCAGATCACTTGAGGATCATTGATATAGGTGGCGTAATCAATATCGACCGTATCGCCGTTTTGAACCATGGCCACTACCTGACTGCAATAGGTATAGGTTTGAGTGGGTCCTACATGCCAAATGGTGGCAAAGACCGGTATGCTTCCCAATAGAAACGCAAGCGTGAATATTTTTTTCATACGCTAAAATTAATCAAACTATTGTTGGATTTCTATATGATAAAATTCCTCAATGCGCCACCAACCAGTTCTCACCCATACCCACTTCAGCCACCACCGGCACCTCATTTTTTAACGGCATGGCCGTTTGCATGCAATCCAGTATGAGGGATTTCATTTCATCGACTTCCGATTTCAGAACATCAAACACCAATTCATCATGCACTTGAAGCACCATGCGTGAACGGAGTATTGAGTTTTTCAGTCGGTGATGTATGCTGATCATGGCGAGTTTGATCATATCGGCGGCACTCCCTTGTATGGGACTGTTGATGGCATTGCGTTCGGCAAATCCACGCACGGTAAAGTTCTGCGAGTTGATATCGCGCAACCAACGCTTTCGTCCCATGAGGGTTTCTACATAGCCATGCTCACGCGCGAAATTGATGGTATCATCCATGTATCGTTGTATGCCCGTAAATTCTTTCTTATAGTTGTCGATGATTTCCTTGGCTTCGGTACGACTAATGCCGAGATTCTCAGCCAAACCGAATGCACCTTGTCCGTAGATGATTCCGAAGTTGACACTCTTGGCTTTGTAGCGCATCTCTTTGGTCACTTCACTTTCCGCTACATTGTATACCCGTGCAGCCGTAGCGGTATGGATATCCTTATGCTGACGAAATGCTTCGCACATGGCTTCGTCTCCACTGATGGCAGCCACCACACGTAATTCTATTTGCGAATAATCGGCACTCATGAGTACATGCTGATCATCTCTCGGAATAAAGGCCTTGCGGATTTCTCTTCCCTGTTCGGTACGGATCGGAATGTTTTGCAAATTGGGATTGATGCTCGACAAGCGACCGGTCACCGCAATGGTTTGTCCGTAAGTGGTATGCACGCGACCCGTATTCGGATTGATGAGTTCGGGCAGTGTATCCACATAAGTATTCTTCAATTTGGTATACTCTCTGAATGATAATATATCATCGCAAATCTGATGTTCCTTCGCCAACTTGGCCAGCACTTCTTCTCCGGTAGCATATTGTCCGGTCTTGGTTTTCTTCGCTTTCGGATCGAGCATCAATTTTTCAAAAAGCACTTCGCCTAATTGTTTGGGTGAGGCCAAATTAAATCGGACACCCGCCTGCGCATACACTTTCTCTTCTGATTCCTTCGCCAATTTTTCAAGATCGACACTATAATTTTTTAGAAATCCCGTATCCACCTTCACGCCTTCGTATTCCATATCCGTCAGCACTTTAATCAGGGGTGTATCTACTTCATGAAAGATCTTCTCGACTTCATTTTCTTTCAACTGCGGAATGAAGACTTGTTTCAACTGCAAAGTGATATCGGCATCTTCGGCTGCATACTCTTTTATTTTTTCGATTTCTACATCACGCATATTCCCTTGTCCCTTTCCTTTTTTGCCAATCAGTTCTTCAATAGAAACGGGTTTGTAATGCAAGTATTTTTCACTTAAGAGATCCATGCTGCGTTTGCCTTCGGGTTCGAAACAATAATGTGCGAGCATGGTATCGAAGAGTTGTCCTTTGATTTCTATACCATGATTTTTTAAGACGAGCAGATCAAACTTGGTATTTTGTCCCACCCACAAAATATCCTCACGATCAAACAAGGTTTTGAATTCCAGGAGTATGGCCAATGTTTCATCGCGGTTTTCAGGTAGTGGAATATAATAGGCTTCATGGGCCTTGACGGCAAAGCTCATGCCCACGAGTCCGCATTGGTTGGCATCCAGACCGGTCGTTTCCGTATCGAAACAAATTTCGGGCAAGGGTTTATCGGCATCGGGTTTGAGTGCATGCAATTGCGCAATTAAATCGCTTCTGAGGGTCGGCGTATCGATGAGATGATATTGATGTGTTACATTGTCTATGGTATCGAGGGGCGTTAGGAGAGCCGGTGGCAAATCATCATCCTCCGAACTTTCGCTTGGATTGGCTTGACGGGTATTGATGGAAGGAGATTTCGATTCCACCACATTGCCGAAGAGATCCGTTTGCACATTGCCTGCTACTTGAAAGCTTTCGCCCAAGACGCGTTTTCCGATGGTTCTGAATTCCAGTTCATTGAAGACTTCCGTCAGGATATCACGGTTCCATTCACTTAACGAAAAATCTTCCTCATGAAAAGTGCAGGGAACTTTGGTGATGATGGTCGCGAGTTTTTTACTCATGATGGCATCTTCCTTACCATTGCGGATCTTTTCGCCGATGGCGCCTTTGATTTCGTGGGCATGGTCGAGAATATTTTCCATGCTGCCATATTCCTTCAACAATTTCACGGCGGTTTTTTCACCCACACCTTTGATGCCCGGTATATTGTCGACCGCATCGCCCATCATGCCGAGGATATCGATGACCTGTGACACCGATTCGATGCCCCATTTTTCGCAGACTTCCTTCACGCCCATGATCTCGGCTTTACCGCCCCCTGTGGCAGGTTTATAAATGAAGACCTTCTCATTCACCAACTGTCCATAATCTTTATCGGGCGTCACCATATACACTTCATAGCCGGCCTCTGCGGCTTGTACACTCAGGGTGCCTATGATATCGTCGGCCTCATACCCGTCTACTTCGATGATGGGGATATTGAAGCCCTGAAGGATTTTTTTAATATCGGGTACGGCGCCCAAAATATCTTCCGGAGTTTCTTGCCGATTGGCTTTATAATCAGCAAAATCGGCATGACGTTCCGTAAGTGCCTTGGTATCGAAACAAACGGCCAGGTGGGAAGGCTTCTGATTGTTGATGAGATCGAGTAAGGCATTCAGAAATCCGAATTGTGCATTGGTATTCTTGCCACCGCTGGTGATGCGCGGACTCCGCACCAAGGCATAGTAAGCGCGAAAAATAAGTGCAAAAGCATCGAGTAGAAACAGGCGTTTATCCATGTGGTGAAAGTACAAAGAATAGTAAAGGGAAGAATAGATTCGTTCAAAAAATGCATGCAAACAAGAACGTATGTTGTTTCTTTGGGGTGCCCCCTGGAAGGAGAGAGGGAGAGCGGAGGGTGAGAGCTGAGGGTATACAAGAAAATTAACATCTAGAAATTGGAAGCAATCCGTTAGACACCAATTTGTCTATGAATTTTTGCGAAGGAAGGGAGAACGAAGGAAGGAGTTTGGTTAGTGAGCAGGGTAAATAGTTATAGATGCGTGGCAGATATGTATTGATGCGTGGCAGAACTGCATTGGTGCGTGGCACACCTGCATTGATGCGTGGCAGAGGTGTATTTATGCGTGGCAGAGGTGTATTGGAATTAAACGTATTTCTGAATGAAACTCATGTAAATAGGCTCTAGATACACAAAATTGAGTATCTCAGACGGGCCTTTCAGAGACAAAATGCGGAGAAGTGATTCGATTGGGGATTTATCTTGCGAAGAATAAATGGTATTGTTTGCAGTGGATTAAAATCCACTGTTAATTGTCGGCCATGAAATGAAGAAAGAGAAAGAGAAAGAGAAAGAGAAACGGAAAGAGAAAGAAGAATAACCACAGCAGCCTGATGGGGTGATATCTATGTATAGCTTCGGTTTGTTTGCAGCGGATTAAAATCCACTGTTATGCGTCGGCCATGCCTACGGCATTATGTCTCCACAACGGATCCTACCATTTACAACTTTATACGACCGAAAGACCATTTCAAAATATTGTCTTACCCCAAAATTCCGTACGTAGCAAAATGCTACAGAATAGGGCTACGAAACGAAGGACGTTTCGCAGAACTTAGAGCGAGAGCGGAGAGGGAGAGCGGGAATAAGTGACTCGCTACTCGTATATTTGCCCCATGCAGCGCATCCTCGTCGATACTCCCGCCTTAGCCCAAGCTTTTCTCGAAATGCCATTATCGATCTATAAGGGCGACAAAGCCTATATCCGGCCTTTAGATAAGGATATTGAAGAGGTGTTTGATGCTAAGAAAAATAAATTCTTTCGGCACGGTGAATGTGAACGATGGCTGCTGAAAAATGAAGCCGGTCGGTATATCGGTCGTATTGCAGTGTTTGTCAATAAAAAATATAAAGAGGATCAACCCACAGGTGGCATTGGTTTTTTTGAATGTATCAATGATCAGCAAGCCGCAAACTTTTTATTCGATGAAGCGCAACAATGGTTGAAAGCCCGTGGTATGGAAGCGATGGACGGCCCGATCAATTTCGGTGAGCGTGATCGTTGGTGGGGACTGCTCGTGAATGGATTTGAAGAGCCGCTGTATTGCATGAATTACAATCCGCCATACTATCAAACATTATTCGAGACCTATGGCTTTGAAGTGTATTTCCATCAGCTTTGTTTTGGTATGGATGTAACCACACCCCTCAGCGATAAAATGAATCGATGGCACGATCATTATGCCAAGGATCCTGACTTTAGTGTGCAACATATTCGCAAAGATGATTTGGATAAATTTGCGCAAGACTTTACCACCATCTACAACAAGGCCTGGGCAAAACATGGTGGCGGCAAAACCATAGAACTCAAACAAGCCAAACTGATCTTTGGAAAAATGAAACCGGTGATCGACGAAAAGATCACGTGGTTTGTCTACCATAAAAATGAACCCATCGGGATGTGGGTCAATATTCCCGATCTCAATCAATATTTTAAACATTTCAACGGCAAATTCGGCGCCTTACAGAAACTCTATTTTCTGTGGTTGAAGATGACCGGTGCCTGTAAGCGATTTGTGGGTGTGGTATATGGCATCGTACCCGAATGGCAGGGCAAGGGCACCGATGCGTATATGATTGTAGAGTGCGGTAAAGTGGTTCAACCCAATTTGCGCTATGAAAAATATGAGATGCAATGGATCGGCGATTTCAATCCGAAAATGGTGAACCTCGCCGCCAATCTCGAAGCCTCCGAAGTGAGACGCCTGAGTACCTATCGTTTTCTATTTGACCGCAACAAACCTTTTAAACGTCATCCTGTTTTGTCTTAAGTCAAGACTACTCCCTGCATGAAAGCGCTCATTAAATATATTTTCGGATTATTGTTTTTTTGGTTTCTGGTTTTCTTTGTCAACCGGATTTTCTTTGTGTTGTATCAATGGCCCATCGGTGCGAAAATTAAACAAGATGCCGATCTCTGGAAGGCCTTTGTGATGGGGTATAAACTCGATATTTCTACCGGCACGATTTTACTGGGGCTGCCGCTGATCGTAGCCATTGCATTTTATATTTTTCAAAAATCTTATTTGCCCCGGGTGATCTTCGGATTATGTCTTACCCTGCTCCTGCTCTATACCGCAGTGGCATTGTCGGATACGGGTTTGTATAAAGAATGGAATGCCAAAATTAATATGCAGGCGCTGGCTCACTTCAAAAATCCGGCAGAGGTGTTTCGTACTTTATCGCTCAAACTCATTGTTCTGTTTCTCGTTTTGTTGACGGCATTTACTGCGCCCTTTTATTGGTTGTATAAAAAGAAGATCCATACTTTACTCATTCTGAAAGAGGAAATGTCTTTTCGTTCAAGATTATGGAAGGGCGTTTTATTCTTTATGATCTCTGTTACATTAGGTGTGTTTGCCATACGGGGCGGTGTCACCAATATTCCCATCAATCAGAGCGTGGCGTATTTCAGCAATGATGCTTTGGCCAATGATATTGCCGTCAATCCGTTTTACAATTTGCTTCAGGATATGACGGTCAAAAATGTATTGCCGGATGAAGCCCTTTACAAATTTCATACGAACGAAGAAGCCCGGGCATTGATCCAAGATGATTTTCCATCGGCTAAGGATAGCAGTTTACAAGTCTTCAAGATCCAACGACCAAATCTGGTTTATATTTTTCTCGAAAGTTGGAGTGTCGATAATGTAAGTATACTGGGTGGTGTGCAAGGATGTACGCCTCAGTTTGATAAGCTTTGCAGTGAAGGCTTATTATTTCCGAAAGCCTACGCTACAGCTTATGTTTCCGATCAGGGTATACCGGCAGTATTGAGTGCCTATCCGGGAGCCATGCGTTTGGCCATTATCAATCAACCGGCCAAAGTTCCCGGTCTGCCCTGTATCAGCGAGCAACTCAAACCCCTGGGCTATCAACTTGGTTTTATGTTTGGCGGCGATTTGGTGTATGGCAATTTGCGAGGCTATTTATTGGAAAAGCAATTTGATCAGCTCACCGAAGAAGTCAATTTTACCCAGTATCCTAAAGGCAGTCTGGGTGTACATGATGAATATACTTTTCCGGAATTTTTGAAAACCTTAAACGCATCCAAGTCTCCTTTTCTGCAATGTTTCTTTACCACGAGTACCCACATGCCTTACGACTATAAACCCACAGACGATTGGAAAAGTGAGCCGGGCGATCCTGAAAAAAAGTATACCGAATCGGTGCATTATTCGGACATACATCTGGGACGTTTTTTTGAAGCCGCGAAAAAACAAACCTGGTACGACAGTACCATTTTCATCGTCATAGCCGATCACAGTCACAATACCATACGGCAGCGCGATCCTGCTTCATCTATGCACAGTCATATTCCTTTACTCATCACCGGCGGTGCATTGAAAGAAGAATGGCGCGGCAAACAATGGGATAAAATTGTTTCGCAATTGGATATCACCTCAACGGTCTTACATCAGATGAAACTGCCGGCCGATCGCTTCCCCTGGTCGAGAGATATTTTTAATCCCGCCACACCTTCTTCTGCGTATTATATTTTCTGGGGAGGAGCGGGGTATATCAATGATCAAGGTTATGCCTCGGCACATCAAATCATGCCCCATCATTTGATCTCGGATATGAAGGATTCGGTGCTGATTAAACATCACAATACCAAGGCTCAAAGTTTTCAGCAATTGGTGTATGAGGATGTGAAGGGGAGGAAATAATTTGATCGTTTTGAAAAAAATATTTTGAAAATTAAAAATCCGTTCTACTTTTGCCACGGTTCTTTACATGATGCTTATCCAGAAAGACGGAGGGATTTGACCCGATGATGTCTTGACAACCTGTCTTCCGAAAGGAAGGTAAGGTGCCACGTTCAACCATGCCCTGCATGGACAGATAAGTTAGAAACTGCCTCCAATAACTCGAGATATTGAAAGCGCTTCTGACAAATCAGAAGCGCTTTTTTCATTTAAGGCGTTTCCGATTGTACGTTTTTGGATTTGCGGATTGCAATGACCCCCATTGTTAAACCTCAAATAAAAAAACATGAACGAACAAACACACATTCTTCACAGCATTCCGGTAGATCCGCTTACAGGAGCCATCTCTACCCCCATTTATCAAACCTCTACTTTCGTACAGGAAGCACCCGGTGTGCACAAGGGCTTCGACTATGCCCGCAGCAATAATCCGACCCGTCAGGTATTGGAACAACTCATGGCCAAGCTCGAAAACGGAGCACGCGGATTTGCATTTTCCAGCGGACTCGCTGCCATCGATGCTGTTGTGAAACTATTGAAGTCCGGAGATGAGATTCTGGCAGTAGACGATATCTATGGCGGGGCCTTTCGCTTATTCACCCATATCTACGAAAAATTCGGCATTACGGTTCGCTATACAGATACCACGCAGATTGAACATGTGATTGATGCTGTCACCGAAAAAACAAAACTCATCTGGATCGAAAGTCCGACAAACCCAACGCTTAAGATCTCTGATATACGAGCCATTGCTCAGGTTGCGAAAGCCAATCATTGTCTGCTCTGTGTCGACAATACCTTTGCTTCTCCCGTATCGCAAAAACCCTTGGACCTGGGTGCTGATCTCGTGGTGCATAGTGCGACCAAATATCTCAGCGGACATAGTGATTTGATTGCGGGTATCGTGGTTACAAAAACTCAGGAGCTAGGCGATCAGATCAAATTTATACAGAATGCTTCCGGTGCGATCTTGTCGCCCTTCGACAGTTGGCTGGTGGTACGCGGTATCGAGACCTTGAGTCTGCGCGTAAAACAGCATACAGAAAATGCCCAACGCATCGCTGAATATTTGCAGACAGAATCTCTGGTGAAAAATGTATACTACCCCGGATTATCTGCACATCCGAATTATCGCATTGCACAGCAGCAACAAAAATATGCCGGGGGTGTGATTGCCTTTGATTTGCAAATTGATGATAAAGCATTAGCGACACAAATTGTGAGTATAACAAAATATTTCAAACTAGCCGAAAGTCTGGGTGGGGTTAAAAGTCTCATTTGCCTGCCTTGTGAAATGACGCATAAATCAATCCCTCAAGAGAAGCGCTATGCATCCGGTGTGACGGATAGTCTGATCCGCTTGTCGGTAGGCATAGAAGACGCCGATGATCTGATAGACGATCTGAAAAATGTTTTTGCCCAAGTTCAAATTAACCAATCTGTTAACGCCTAAATCTAATTTACATGAACCAACAAAAAATACGAATCGGACTTTATGGCTTTGGATGTGTAGGCCGCGGGCTCTATGATGTGCTTAGTGAAACAAAAGGCATACGTGCTGAGATCGTTCGCATTTGTGTGAAAGATCAACATAAAAAGCGTGATTTGCCCGGACATTATTTCACTTTCGATCCGGAAGAGATTGTCCATCGTGAAGATGTAGACATAGTAGTGGAATTGATCGATCATGCCGATGCGGCATTTGATATTGTATCCACCGCCTTGCGAAATAGAAAGGCTGTGGTGAGTGCCAATAAAAAAATGATAGCCGAACATTTTGAAGAATTGCTCAGCCTGCAGGAAACCTATGGAGTGCCCTTACTTTATGAAGGCGCAACCTGTGCGAGTATTCCGGTCATCCGTAATCTGGAAGAATATTACGACAATGATTTGTTGCGTTCCCTGCAAGGCATCGTGAATGGATCGACCAATTTTATTCTGTCGCGCATGCATTCCGAATCAAGCACCTTTGATGCTGCATTAAAATTGGCCCAGCAATTGGGTTTTGCCGAAAGCAATCCTGCGCTTGATGTGGAAGGACATGATGCAGCTTACAAACTCAGCATCCTTTTGGCCCATGCCTTTGGATTGGTGGTGAAGCCGGAAGAAATATTTAGACTCGGTATACAAAGGCTCGGCGAACTCGAATCGCGATATGCCCGGGAAAAAGGATATAAGATCAAGCTCGTGGCCTATGCACGTCAGCTGGGTAATACGGTAAGTGCATTTGTACTTCCCAGATTCGTAGCGAAAGACGAAATCTTTTATCGAACTGATGATGCTTATAATGCGGTACAGATTGAAGGGGCGTTTGCCGAGAAACAATCTTTCACAGGCAAAGGTGCAGGGGCTTATCCTACAGGTTCTGCAGTGCTATCGGATATTTCGGCTCTCACGTATGATTACCGATACGCCTATAAAAAGCTCAGGCAACAAGAGGGCATTCGCTTAGACAATGATTTTGTACTTGAAGTGTTTGTTCGATTCGGAGCAAAGTCCGGGGTAGATGAAAAAGACTTCATTCACATCAGCGAAAAATATGATTCTTCAACGGGCTCATACCTCAAGGGAAAAATAAACTTCAATCAGTTGATTCATTCGGCATGGATTAATGATTCCGGAGTGAGTGTGGTGGTGACGGCGGAATCGGAAATAGAAACGCAATTATCAGTGCTTTTACATGAAGGCAGCACGATAATGATGCAGGATTAAAAAATAGGGTCTGTTGTTTAACTCAGAAAAATAGCAAGCCCCAAATAATGACGATATTCGTATATCAGAAGTCTCTTAAAATTGATTAAATTTGAACATTAAATTTTTGCTATGGAAACGGTCCTTATCAATGTAGAAAAGAAATCTGATTTGAATTTTCTGATGAGTTTGGTTGAGAAATTAGGTATGAATGCAAAAGCATTAACCCGCGAGGAAGTTGAAGATTGGAAATTGGTTCAAAAAATAGAAGCAGGCATGAAAACTTCGAGTGTTTCAAGGAATGAAATTATGAAAGCCCTGAAGAAATGAAAATTGAATTTAAAAAATCATTTCTTAAAGAATTATCCAAACTGAATCAAAAGCATCTGAAAGTTTCCATCATAGAATGTATTGAACAAGTAGAGTCAGCTGAAAGTATATCTAAAATAAAAAACCTAAAGAAATTAAAAGGTTATAACAATTATTATCGCCTCAGGGTTGGTGATTACAGAATAGGAATTAAGGTAGAGAATGAGATTATTTATTTCGTTGTTTTTGAACACCGAAAAGATATTTATAAAGGATTTCCTTAATGCCCGCCCTACCAATCCTTCTCCAGCTTCACCGGTTCGCCCTTGCCTTTCTCTTTCTTCTCTTTTAGTTTTTTCTCCTCCTGATTGAGGGCGTTCAAAATTTGGTCGGCCTGGTCCTTGGTCAGTTTGCTGGGTTGAGGTTGTGGCTTAGGCTGATCCTGGGGTTGTTTATCACCCTCTCCCGGTTTTGGTTGTTGCGGTTGCTCGCCGGGTTTATCGGGTTTAGGTTCCTGAGATTGATTTTGCGGTTGGGGCTGATTCTGTTGCTGCTGATCCTTGTTTTGTTGTTGCTGCTGTTGTTGCTGTTGCTTCATCGCTTGGGCATAGGCCAGGTTGTAGCGGGTGGCTTCGGAGGCAGGGTTTTGTTTCAGCGATTGTTTATAATAGTTGATGGCATCGTCCCATTTCTTTTGATGTAAATAGGTATTGCCGATATTATGATTGGAGGCCGATTGAAGTCGTTTATCTTTTGTATTGCGGGCGGTTTCTTCATACTGCTTGGCGGCCTTTTCAAAATCTTTTTGTTGATACATGGCGTTGCCCAAATTGTATTGCGCCTCACGATCCTTCTTGGCCTGATACGCTTTTTGATATTCGGCGGCGGCCTCTTTGTATTTTCCTTTGGCGTAGAGTTTATTGCCGGTATAGATATGTTCATTGGCATTTTGAGCCTGTACGAACAGACCCGATGACAACAACATGATACATAAGATTATCCTTGTGCCCATATCATTTTTTTACGTTGAGGAATAAAAAATTCTATGATGAGGAAGAGAAGGGAAGCGCCGAGGAAAAATTGGAAGTAGCTGTCGTAATCGGTGAACATGCTATCGCCGAAACTTCTTTGTTCGGCACTGTTGATGTGACGCGCCATTTGTTCGGCAGCCGATTCGATATTATTCAACAAGAGATAATTTCCTTGTCCGGCAGAAGCGATATCCTGCAATTCTTTTTCATTGAGTTTAGAGATCACCTCCTGGCCCTCCTGGTCGGTTTTGTTGCTGCCCGTCTCCGGATCGAAGATGGGTGAACCTTCTGCCGAGCCCACGCCCACGGTATGGATCATGATGCCTTCCTGAACGGCTTGCTTTACGGCATCCAATGCATCTTCATCATGGTCCTCCCCATCGCTGATGAGGAGTATGCTTTTATACTTGGTATCTTTTGTATTGAAAGCTGCCCTGGCCATATTCACGGCTTCGGCCAATACGGTGCCTTGTGTGGGAACGGCATCCGGGGTTGCCGTTTCGAGATTCATTTTAAAGGCCGATAAATCGATTGTGAGGGGTACTGACGTATAAGCCTTGCCTGCGAACAAGATGAGTCCGACCCGGTTATTGCTGATCTTCTCCAGCAGTTTGTAAATAAAGCGTTTTGATTTTTCCAAACGATCGGGGGCTGCATCCTTGGCCAACATGCTCTTGCTCACATCGAGGGCGATCATGACATCGATGCCTTTGCGTTCAATTTTTTCGGATCTCGCACCGGATTGCAAGTTAGCCAGACCGATGATGCCACTGACGAGGGCCAGTAAAACGAGAATAAATCGAATATTGTTGAGTGCGGCACTATAACCGGGCATGAGTTTGAGGACCAGGGCCTCATCGCCGATTTTCCGGATCTTGTGTTTGCGCGAAATTTGAGCCGCGAAATACACTGCCGACAGCAATACGACGGCCCATAACAACCACAAATATTCGATATGCTGAAATCGCATCATGCGGACAAAAATAACGCAGGACGCTAAAGCCTGTGCCGCTTTAGGGAAATTTAACGTTTTTGGATTTCGGGTCTAAAGATCGCTTGAAGCCGACCACGGGGTTTCTTTATCCTGTATCGGAAACACTTATAAGCAATTGACGCGGCATTGCCGCTTAGCCCCTATATTTGTATCAAATCTTTTGACATGGCTTATTCAGAAAAAGTAATTGAACACTATAACAACCCTAAAAATGTAGGGACCCTCGATAAAAGTAAAAACAATGTAGGCACCGGTTTGGTGGGTGCACCGGAATGTGGTGATGTGATGCGCCTTCAGATTGAAGTAGATGAAGTCACGCATATCATTAAGGATGCGAAATTTAAAACCTTTGGTTGCGGATCGGCTATTGCTTCATCGAGTGTAGCCACGGAATGGCTGAAAGGCAAAAGCATAGACGAAGCGGTGGGCATCGACAATATGGATATCGTTGAAGAATTGAATTTACCTCCGGTAAAAATTCACTGCTCCGTATTGGCCGAAGATGCCATCAAAGCGGCCATCAATGATTATCGTGTGAAGAATGGCCTGGCTGCTTTGGAATTGGAAGAGAAAGTGGTTCATTAAAATAGTCAGACTTTTATAACGGAAGGACAACTCGAAAGGGTTGTCTTTTTTTTTGCGCTTTGAGTTTGTTTATTCATCGCCTGACCCGCTCCCACACTTCGCTCTCACGCTGCCCGCTCTGCGGGATTCAGTGGTCCCCGAAACGAATGTTGGGCTGAACGAATGTAAACTCGGGGGCAAAAAACATTTCAAATATTACGTTATCCTCCTTTATAGATTGGACAGACGTTATACACCATGCTAAACGCCAAATTGATTCAGATGATGATCGAGGTGCTTGTACTGACTCATGCCCCATTCGTCCTTGGTGAGTTTACCGAAAAAGGGATGTTTGAAATCGGCCACGGTATCTTGTTTTTGGATGAAGCGGGCAATGGTACTGAGCAGTTTATCTTTTTGTGTTTGAAATTCGAAACTATCGGTGACCGTCACGAAGGTAGGATCGGTGGGCAGATCGTGTTTATAGGGTTTAGGACTGACCACCACCCCCTTGATCAAACGGCCCAGCAACTTTTTAAAGAAGCCCGAAGGGGCAGCAGTGGCTTCGCCCATGGCCAATTCGAGCGGACAAATGCAATGGGCCAGCATTTGAGCCACATTCATTTTGCCCCATAAGGGCGAAGATGAAGGGCTGAGTTTGGCGATACGTTCCTGAATGCCGGCTTCGACACCATCGTGAAAAAGATTCTTCATGGGTATAGGAGATTGAGATTAATGATGCCACAAATGTAGCAATTCACGTAAATTTGTGGCTCAAACATTCAGATCATGGAAACGGCACTGGAAAACAGTATTTATATCAGCGATAAAGCGAAGCAAAAAGTTGAAAAACTGATGCAGGACGCAGGGCTCGATGAGACTTACTTTCTGCGCGTAGGCGTTGTGGGCGGGGGTTGCAGCGGACTGAGCTATAAACTGGATTTCGACAATGAAATCAAGCCTATGGATCAAACTTTTGAAGACAAAGGCATTAAGATCGTCACCGATTTGAAAAGTTTTTTATACCTCGTGAATACGGAATTGGATTTCAGTGACGGGCTCAACGGGAAGGGATTCAATTTTGTGAATCCGAATGCCAGCCGGAGTTGTGGTTGTGGAGAGAGTTTTGCGGTTTAATGGATATACAGACGCGTTGATTTATGCCTGAATTTGTTTTTCCTGCCAGTTTGGATAAGCTTTCCAAGTCTATTACCATCGCCATTGCCGTTGGATTTTTAGTGTTTTTATTTGTACCCTTGTTTGTACCCGAGTTGCGTTATGCCATCCTTTTTCAATTGGCCCTTTTTCTCCTGATCTTATTAGTGGCCTGGGTCTACTCGCCCCGATCCTATGAAGTGAATGCACAGGAAATACTCATCCATCGTAAGGCGGGCGATTACAAGATCTCCAGAGACCAGCTTGCATCGGTTATGCCCTTAAGTTCGGAGGACATGGGACAGGCCTGGCGCATGTTTGGAAACGGCGGCGTATTTGGCTATACCGGTTGGTTTAGCAGTCGCAAAATCGGAAAAATGCGTTGGTTTGTGACCCAAAGGAATAACTATATTCTGCTGACCTTAAAGGATGGTCGGAAGATGGTGATTTCGCCTGATGATCCCAAAGGATTTCTCGCAGCTATTCAACCGTAATTTTGTGTGAGCTCAGGGTTTCCTTGTCATCACTGATGCGGAAAATATATTGGCCGGGAGAGAGTACGCCGGTTTCAAATGAAAATTCATTCTCACCTTGTTTCACCCGGGTATCTAATATTAAAGCCGTGCGTCGTCCTTGCAGATCAAAAATTTCGAATTTCAGCATGCGGGTCTCGTCATTGTAAAACCGAAGGGTGAAGCGTTTTTCTGCCACCGGGTTTGGGTACACGATGCTTTTACTGATACCGGCAACAGGGGTAATGCCCACCGGTGCATCGGCATTGTCGATGATGCCCAACCAGCAATTCATGGCGCCGCTCTTGCCCCAGGAACCCGATAAATAGGCACGGCCCGGGTTGTTGTATTTCTTTTGAATATTGGTATAGTCGCCCCAACGCTCGACCGAGTCGCTGAGCACATTGATCATGGAGGTTCCGTTTTTCAATTGAATGATATCGGAATAATCGCCGGCGGCATTGCGATACAAGACACTGGTGCCCGGGAAACTGTCGGTATAGCAATGAGAGAAGGTATATAATATACGGTGATCGGCCGGTGATGTGCCCTGGTAGGTCATGGAAGGGTAACCAAATTCCATGGAATCGGAAGAGAAGATATCGGCGGTGACCGTAGGCGTGGCCGTGCTTACATCTTTGATGGTGCCGAGATAGACACCGGCATTGAGATAAGTGGGATTGAGGGTATTGGAACCGAAATGTACCTGATCGTTTTCATAAATGGCGGCCAATACACGGGCGTCGTTGGTCATGAGGTATTGATAAGGACCGCTGTTTGGTTTTTTCTGACGCACATTTGGCGGGAAGCCATAATTCACCGGAGCGATGAGGACCTTGGTATTTAAAGTGGCATTTCCGGAAATATAGGAGTCGGTAATTTCGGTGAGGAAAATACTGTCGTTGCTGGCATCTACATTTCTCAGAGTGAGGAAATAGAGATTATTGCCCATGGGTGTGGTTTGGAATTTGGCCGGACAAATATTGCGCAGGGGTTTACCATTATAGTCGATGCCACTCCAGAGGGTATAGTTGAGGGGCGTCGCATTGTATCCATCTTGTTTATTGATTTGCCAAATGACGGATTGTTTAAATCCTATGGTCCAGTCGATATTGTCTTTTACCTGATTGAAGGTGATAAACAGGTCTTTATCTGAAATCGCAATGATGGGGTAATCGCTCCAGGTAGAATCGTTGAAAGAGTTTCCATTGAGGGTATAAAAATTCCAGTTGCCTGCGGGGTCGTTGGTCTGGGTAAAACCGACGATGATGGTAGAGCTTGTACTGAGGGCACCGGAAAAACAAACCAAGGCAAAACGATCGGCTACAGGATCATAGATCACACGGGGATCGGAGATCCAGCTGAAGGTGCCGATTTGCGCCACGAGAGAAGTGAGGGATTTATTGACGATGGTGGTGCCGGTATCATCAAACACACGGATATTGGCGTTGACGACCGATACCCCAAATCCGCCGTTGGAAATAGCCACATCATTATCGTTGGGCACCCCATTGGCGGTATTGCCCTGAAAGCCTTTGAAGATGATTGGGTTGGGAGCCACGCCGCGTTTCTTTTGTAAGGGAGGAGTGGGTTTTGCTTCCTGACGTCTCAATTCCTGAAGGCGGATGAGTTCTTGTTTTTTGTTGCCATACTCTGCCGAAGGAATAGGATGTTGATCGAGGTGTAAGAGTCCCGGCGCAAAATCGATGATGTTAGGATCCGATAAATTGACGGAGCGTGGTGCACCGGACTGACCGTTGAGTTTTTGAGTCTGTGCTTGTGTCAAAAAAGGAGCAAAGCAAATGAGGAAGAGGAAAATTCTTTTCATGTAAAAGGATTGATAAGCTAAGGTACAATATTTTCTGTGCTCAGCATCACATCACCCGGATTGA
This sequence comes from Chitinophagaceae bacterium, assembly GCA_016786845.1. Classification (GTDB taxonomy): domain Bacteria; phylum Bacteroidota; class Bacteroidia; order Chitinophagales; family Chitinophagaceae; genus OLB11. The sequence continues at coordinate 85,519 of JAEUVB010000016.1, forward strand.
GCATGGCATTGATGAGACTGATCATGAAATAGTTGGGAATATCTTCGATACGGATTTCCCTTTCGATGATCTGTTTTTTCGAGAGGAGGTATTGTCGCTTTACCCCATTGAGCAAAGGTGTGCTTGGGGTAAACCAGGCTTCGCCATCCCAAAGGATCACATTGGCATAGGAGGCATCGGTTAGTAAACCGTGTTGGGTGATGAGGATGTCTTCTTCGGGTTCCAGATTTTTCAAATGAAAGTCGAAGGCCGACCGATCGGCATATTTGTAAGCATAATCGATGGCCGGGTCCTCAATCAAATGTAAACGTTTTAAAGACCTTGGACTATAAGCGACAGACTGTATTTGATGATGATGTTCATCGTAGCGCAGCGTGAGTTTCCAAAGTCCGGATTTGTCACCGGCTTCCTGATCGAGACTCTCGAGGATGGGATTGAGATTTCGTTCTACCTGAAAATGTTTTTTGCAGGTAGCCGAAATGCGTTGCAAATGAAGTCGCAGCAACTCGTATTCGCCATCACGCAGGCAGAGGCTATCGATAAATGGGTACATATATTTTATCTATGAGTTCCTGATATTCATTTTCTGCATCGCTGTGTATGGTCATGCCGCCCCCGCTTTTATACACGAAGCCGTCGCCCTCCCGTTCTATAAACCGGATCAGCACACAACTGTCTACTTGTGTACCGTCGAAGTAGATGGCCACACCGGTATAGTATCCGCGATCATGGGTTTCGGCTTCCCGAATGATGTCGAGGGTTTTTAATTTCGGTGCACCGCTGATAGAACCTGCAGGGAGGAGATCGAGAAAGAGATCGCCCAAATGTTGCAAATGATTGTGGGGCAAGTTACCGGCGATACGTGAACTGACTTGTAATAAAGTTTTATGCGCGGTATGCAGGGTATCGATATAGCGAAAGTCTTCCACCACCACTTGAGTCGCCACGCGGCTCAGATCATTTCGAATCAGGTCGACGATGGTATAATGTTCGGCAGTTTCTTTTTCATCATTCAGGATCACCGTTTCCGCATTCGGTATGGCGGCGTCGATGGTGCCCTTCATGGGGTAGGCAAAAATTCTTCCGTCATGGATCTGTACAAAAGTTTCGGGCGAAAAACATAACCAATCTTGTTTGTATTGAATTTTATATCGGGCCTGAGCCGCATGGAATAATGAAGATAAGGAAGCGGAAGTTTCCAGGGGGGTAGAGGCGGTGAGGTTGGTGAGAAAGGAATTGCCGTAGCGCAAATGGCGAAGGACGGTATCGAAAGACTTTTGATATTGGGCAAAAGGTTGGGGCTTGGGTTGCCACTTCAATAATGGTTCGGCGGGCGATGCAGGTTGTTCATGAAATTTAAAACCGGGAAAATCGATTTGGATTTCATCATGCTGAAGGGCATCGAGGGGAGAAAAAAAGAATTCACTGCCTTCAAAATTGATGATGGCGAAGAAAGGCATGCGGGTGGCACCGGCCCTATTCATCTTTTCTGCAAGCGGCTGAAGGGAATTCAAGAATTCGGTTTTAATTTGTGTAAAAATAGCGGAATTGAAGATTCTATTGATTGATAATTATGACTCCTTTACATTTAATATCGTAGAGCATTTGCGGCAGTTGCAGCAGCACGATCTCACGGTATTGAAGAATGACGAAGTGAGTCCCGAACAAGCCCGCACTTACGATCGCCTTATCTTATCGCCCGGACCGGCTACCCCCTCAGAATCGGGATACTTGCTCGATGTGATACGGGCCCTATCTGCTACACATCCCATATTGGGTATTTGTTTGGGACATCAGGCCATAGCCCAGGCCTTTGGTGGCACACTCCTGCAATTGACTCATCCGCATCATGGTTATCGCACCACCTTTCATCGCAAGGTGCCCGACCCTTTGTTTGAAGGTCTGCCCGAATCCTTTACCGTTGGACTGTATCATTCCTGGGTGGTGGATGATGCTCGCTTGCCTCCGGACTTATTGGCGACGGGATATTCTGCCGACGGGCATTTGCTTTCATTACGTCATCAAGTCTATCCGGTTTATGGCATACAGTTTCATCCCGAAAGTTATATGACTGAATACGGGCGGGAGGTGTTGAGGAATTTTTTGGAAGTATAGGGAAAAGAGTTTGCGGTCACTTTTTGACTAGCGACTGCATCCCATAAAATTCAATAGACTTTTCCTTTAAGGGATTGGTGCTCCATTCTTCCCATTCGCAGGTATAGGGGTTGTAGCCACATTTGAGTGGGGCTGAATACTGATCTTCGGGATTTTCGAGATAGGCACGGCAATCGGTACAGATATGACGGAATTCGCAATCCTTACATTTTGTGATTTCATCTTTCTTGATATGCCATACTTTTTGAAACTCCGGATTGTTGACCACATCAATTAATTTGGTATCCTTGATATTGCCATAGCTTTTAGCCATGCTAGGGCAGTTTTTTATTTCGCCTAGCCTGTCAACAGATAACTTTCTATTAAGACAAGTATTGTGAGAGAGGGACTCGCTAAAATGTGCCTGATTTATCGCAAAAAAAGAAGGGCTGATCAATCCACAACATTTTTCTGATGTAAAATCTTCAGTGATATAGTTGACAACAAACGACTCAAGAATGAGCTTATGCTGCCTTTCTGGAGAGTTATAAAAAGTAACTTCACGTACGCTTGGGTTGCGCGAAAATATTTCCAAGTAGTTTAATTTTTCAGTAAGCTTAGAGTAGTCTAAAAGGAGTTGTACAAACAAAAATTCGCAAGATGAAATTACATCTAATAATTCAAAGAATGCATCATGACTCATATTTCTATAGAAACTCCTAATTTGGATATACTTACAATTTAAAGAAGAGAGCTGCATCAATAAATCCTTTAAATCAAATTGATTATTCTCACTCAAGTCTATTACCGAATTCTGTATTTTTGAAAAGTCAAACCAGGAATCTTCGCTAGTTACAAAGCCGGTAAGAATATTTTTATTTTCAAATTGAACTATTAATTCGTTCTCTATAAGAAAAATAAAATACTCCTGAATCACTTCTCTATCTTCCTTTTCAAAAAAACTAAACACACATTCAATTCTCTCGCCATTGAATTGCTCTATAACCTTTATTAAATCCAAAGGGATTATATAGTAATTGAAATTTTGAGTATCTATGATAATGCTTCGATTAATTCCTTTGACGCATCTAGAAGTGCCAAGTAATTTAAAATAGTTTGATTTATTTATGGTCATAAGAAAATACTCTTGATAACAGTTTATAATTTGGCACATGTTTGATTAGTGTATTATGTTTAGACTTAGAGATGTTTATTTTTAGCGTTTTCTTCTCCAAACCAATTTCATCATACTCTAACATCCTAAAGAATAAAGGAAGATTAGATATCTTAATAAATTGACTAAACTCTTGTTTTTTCATAAAAATATTGTGCTATTAATTTTTCTAAATATAGATTGCAAACCTTACTTAAGTGGCCAAATTGACCAATGGGATTAATCTCCAAAAAACAAAATAATCCATCTTTGTTTACCAATAAATCTACCGAACCAGTTTCAATATCTAATTGTTTTACTAATTCAATTAAACTTTTTGAGATGCTTTTTGGCAAAACATATGGTGCATAGCGTACCTGATTTAACTGCTCTTTCTTTTTCACATCTACTGCAGCATAAGAACTAATTATTGCCATCGAAAATACCTGCTCAAGAAATACAAATGCTCTAATTTCAAATAAAGTATCGAAGTATTCCATAAAAAAACTAGGGGCAAATTCCGATGGAAGACTATCAATAAATGCTGTGTCAATTTTTTGTGTGTAATACTTATAAAAACGTTCTTCAATACTAAAACCCACACCCTGGCTGAAATTTTTTAGAATTATTCCTTTTTTTCTATGTTCCAAATTAAATTTGGTCAATTCACTTTTCGAAGTTGTTACAATAAACTTAGGAATTCGCAAACCAATTTTTTCTGCTTCTATTAAGACGTCCAATCTATTAATGAAATTCCCAAAATAACTTCCAATTTTAACTGGACATTTTTCCAAAGCTTTGTGAAAGAAAAACAAACAGGATTGCCTTTCTGACTCAATTAAGCTCTGCAACATATGAGCCTTTGATGCAAATTTATATTTCACACGTTCAAATGAAAATTCACCACGACGATACCAAACACCCTTAACTGTACTACTAGAAATCTGTTCCCCGTTGATACTTATAGTGTAAACTAAATTATCAAACTTTGTAAAAATTACTTTAGATTCGGGAGTAACAACTATATATCTTATTCCATAATACTGCATCCAGTATAGAACATAAGAAGTTGTGAAATCTGTATTGTCCGAAAAAATAACTACCATTCCATTTCTGCTAATTTTTGACTTCCCATATTTTCGATTTTATAGATTACATCATTTTTCCGAACGATCTTTACAAATTTATCGTCCATAATATTTATAGTTTGAATGCTGAAACTAAGTTGATTATCCGAAACACCAAAACAAATTAGCAAATTTCGAATTGCTACCAAATAACTAGCCTTACTAACAGACAAAAAGTCATTTGAATTTATTATGATTCTAATTTTCGCTTTTGTATAAAGTAGGAATCGTGATAAAGCATAAAGTTGGGCAATTCTTAATTTCATTGAATGCTTTGGAGAAAGCCCAGGTAAACTACCATAACCAAATAGTTCATTTGGGAAAAATTGAATGTAGTTCGATTCATAATTTATAAACTCTCCGAAAGTTGCTTCTCCTTTCTCAAATGAATTTATAATGATACCTCTAACACTATCTGCAATAACTGGGTCACTATGAATTTGATGAATCAAAAAAACATATAAATTTAATTTCATATCGAAAAGTCCACCCTCTCTGGGTTTAATAGTCTCCAAATAGTAATAAGATGGCCATTTTGGCTCTTGGGATAGGAATTGCCAAAAAGTATTGCTATTCTTAGAGTCAACGGCTGCTTGTAGGGTAAGATTCTTTATATTGATGTTTATGTCCTGACTTTTATAATATTGGTCTCTGTATTTAAGCTCAATGATGAATTTACTTATTATCTCTTTTGCCTTAAATACCGCTTCTGATCTTTTGTGTGAATCGATTATCCCTAGCGGTACATCCACAGCATGCATCGCTGAAATCAATTTTGCTTTTAGTATTTTGTCCATATTATATGTCAAACAATATGAAAATAGCAATCTAAGGTGATCCGGGTCATTCTCTCTAATGATGAGCTTAATTATACTATCTTTCCTTATGGACTTGTATAGTAAAATTTGAAATAATTTTTTGCTTTTGTTAAACTTCTGAATATCTGAAAATGGATGCAATAAGTATTTGGAAGGGTTGGTTGTACTATTTTGTGAGTATAAAATGTCATTTTCGCACAACATCAAAGCAATTAAAGAACAAATGAAAAATGTTAATATTCTTAGGCTGGTTTGCACAGATTTATAATACCCTATGTTTGTTAAACAATGCTTTGAAATTCAAGTTGTAATTTTGTAATATTTTGCAAAGCCCAAAAGGGCAAATAACTATATACGTTTGTCGATTTATTTTTAGAAAAATAAATTCACTATGGGTAACCGTGAAAAGATTTTGTATAGCCATCATAAGTAACGGTTGCTGACCAATCACAGTCATACATAAATTCTTTTGTTAAACTAGTAGAAAAAGAAGTGGGCCCATGTCCCACTGTTGAAGAAATAGTCCCCGTTCCTGTGCATGTTGAGATATCACCTGAATAACTATACGCTGAACCATTTATTGTACCGCTTCCACCTATCGGTATTCCCAATGGAACACCGGAACTACCTGAACCTCCTGATATTCCACTAATTTTTGAATTAGCAAACTTCGAACCTTTCAATGATTCCAATTTATTCTTGATCATAAAATAAAATTTATTGTTTGATTAAAAACTATTTAATTATGCATACTTCCAATTCAAACCATCAATAATAATACTAAAGGTTTCCGTTACTTCAGTAGAAGCACCTATACGGTATGAACTTTGAAGCAGAAAATCAAATGGCATGGTAAAATTGATGGTGGAAGGTACAATCGCTGTTTGGCGGTTGGCGGGAATTTGTATTTCTGAATAGAGGTAATAGGTGGTACCGGCATCGGGGCTTATAAATAAACGGATCATGCCTTGGCTGTTATTGCCTTGTGCCTTTACGTGTATGTTTTCTAAAGCTGTACCATTGTCTCCGGCTGTCAGTATTCTTACAATAGCACCTGTACCATTCAGGTTCGCATTTGCTGTAGTCACTTTATCAAAACCGTTATTGGCCACCCTGTTCATGTGATCGCAACAGGCTGCAGTTGCCGGATATTCCCAATCCAACCCTTCTGCAAATACATTAAAGGATTCCGCTTTTTCGGTACTCACAATGATGCTATTTCCTGCTGCCAAGGTAATGCCTAAATCGGTGAAACATTCAAAGGCTGGCTCTACGGCAGTAGGTACGCAGGCAGGAATGGGTACTTCCTGTAGCAATTGGATATTGCCGGACAATTTTAGAAAGAACCTTACCATACCTTGTGTGGTAGTCGCTATGGCTTTTATTTTTACTCTATTGACTAAAGTGCCATTGGCAGCACCCGTAATAAGGGTATAGGTTGTACCTGTGCCATCTAAATTGGTATTGGCTGCTGAAATTTTGACTATTCCTGTATTAGCGGTGAGCTGGGAATAGTCGGTGTAGTTGAAAGTGGTTTCCATAATGATAAAAATTTGAAGTGATATAAACGAAATTGAATAACAAAAAACTGGACGAGGACGAAAATAATGAACTAAGAAACGAAGGACTAAATGAAGTCTATTTTCTATTGGCTAAGGAATATATCTATTATCTATCATTATGGCTGAGGATCGTTGATTAGGCTTTGTACTGTAAAAGTATACAAAACATTTTTTGTTTTTCCGAACTTTAACAAAAAAGGGTTAAATATCTTTTTTCCTTATAAGAGAAATATCACAGAAGGTGGAATCTTGTATCTGTATTTCATAACTTTTATCCTATAGTATCCTATCCTATGGAATTTTATGTCCCCTTTCATCTATGAGGTATGAAATATATTCTTCTGTTTAATCTTATCCTTCTTTCCTGCCAGGTCAACTCCGAAAAAAAACATGAGCGTGATACGCCTTCAACGGTTACCGCAGCGGCCTATGCCAAAGCCATAAAATCGACCGACAGTTTGAAAGCCAAATGCCGGCTGATGTATTGGAAAGATGCGGGGCAATGTTTTTCTACATTTATTGAAAACAGATTACTACCCGCATGGTATGGCACGGTATGGGATTTCAATGGCACCACACAAGTGCCGGGGGAAGGCAAAATTGCTTGCGGGTATTTTGTGACTACGGTATTGCGCGATGCCGGCGTTGATCTTCATCGGGTGAAGATGGCGCAATGTGCATCGGAGATGATGATCAATCATCTTACGCAAGATAAAGAATATTATAACCGGATCTCGTTTGCTGATTTTATCCGCAAGGTTAAATCCCACGGACCGGGGTTGTCGGTTATCGGTCTCGACAATCATACGGGTTTCTTACTCTACGACGGTGAGGAACTCTACTTCATACATGCATCTTATATCGGTACGGGCAAGGTAGCCAAAGACATTGCTGAAGAGAATATCATCTTGAAACAATCAGCTTATAAGGTGGTGGGGTATTTGAGTCAGAGTGAGGGGTTTGTGAGGAGGTGGATGGGGGAGTGACTGAGTACTCAGTAGTTAGTACTAAGTGGTCGCGTTACAGTTGATGGGATGGTTCGGATATAAATAGTTGTATTCTATATAGATAGTCTGTGTGAGAAAGTGAAAGGGAAACTGAAAGGGAAAGAAGGGGAGAATGAGAAAGAGAATGAGTAATTGAAAGAGAGGATTTTAGCCCGCGCACTTGCTTATCTTTACATCATGAAAACCCTACTCATTGTTCGGCATGCGAAATCGGACTGGACCTATATAGATCAGAAAGATATTGAAAGAAGTTTGAATGATCGTGGCCTGCGGGATGCACCCATGATGGGACAACGATTGAAGGGTCGAGGATTTATGCCCGACCTGATCTTGTCCAGTAGTGCCAAGCGTGCGGCACAAACCGCCAGTCTAATGGCTCAGGAACTACAATACCCCATCGAAAAAATTCGGTGGGAAGATAAACTTTATCATGCCCTGCCCGATGTGATACAGTCTTGCATCTTTGGCGTCGAAAATGAAGTGGATACCCTCATAGTGGTTTGTCACAATCCCGGTATTACCTATTTCGTGAACGGACTTCTCGGACCCTTTACCGACAATATCCCAACCTGCGGTATGGCCGCTTTCCGTTTCGATACCCTTAAATGGGAGGAATACCCAACCGTAAAAGCAAAACTTTTGTTTTTTGATTTTCCGAAGAATGGAATCAGCTAAAGGATCAAGCCTTCATCGCCTTCAACAAATCATATTTCCTTCGCCTGTACCACATCTCTTCTTTGGCAAAGTGGTAGCCGGCTTTTCCATCTAAAAACCCTAAACGGAAAATATAGTCTTTTACAAAACCGAAGAGGGGACTAAAACAATGTTTGAGGATATGGGGCTTACGGCCTTGTTCATGCATATGCTGTGCACTCAGTCGGGCATATTTGTCCAGTCTTTCCAAATGATCCTTGCTGTCGGCGAAGGAATAGTGAAGCACCACACCTTCTAAAGTTTCGCGCTTTACATCTCCCGAAAATTCCACATCTTCATGTACGGTGTTGGTATTCCAGCAAGCCCTCCGCCGATCAAAAATGCGCAAGCGGTATTCCTTCGACACCGATCCATGATGCAAGATCTGTTCCCCATAGACCATCTTGCGACGAATGAGAAAAGCATGCTCCGGTGATGGCAAGGTCTGAAATCTTTTTTGAATCGCTTCTTTCAATCGCCCATCCATCACTTCATCGGCATCGAGACTCAAAATCCAATCATACTTGGCTTGCAGATTGCCCGTATTCTTCGTGGCCGAATAGCCCTGCCATTCTACCTGTATCACCCTCGCCCCAAGGGAACGTGCTAAGGCCATGGTATCATCGGTACTGCCATTGTCTACAATCAGGACATCATCGCTCAACCCTTGCAAGGCTTGCAGACAACGCACAATATTCTTGGCTTCATTACGGGTGAGGATAACAATCGACAGCGGCAGCATGCTGTAAATATAATGGGAAATTGATTGAGGGGGAATAGAAGGTGCTGTGGTTAGGTAATAACTATTTTCTTCATTGATGAGAAAGTTTGTTACGGGCGTATGTATAGCGTTTCAATGTAAGCCAAAGATGTACCCATAACTACTAATTTCTTCCATGGTGGCATTGAACTAATCATTTGTTTTATTTTGCCATTTAGAACTTCATCCTTAGAATTAACAATATTAATTAATTCAATATCTCCATTTTTTAAGATCCTACAATTTACACGAATATCATGCTGCTGAATGAATGCTGAATGAATCAGTTTATGTCCCAATTTATTTTCTATGTAATTATACAAATTTCCATAAAAGAAATGCTCAGGAGGAAACACATCCAAAAAAACGTATATTTCTGGTTTTGATCCCTTTTGAACCTTAGTGTCAGAAACAAGGTTAGGGCTATTATCTGAGTAGACCGTATCCTTACCATCAATAGTTAAAACTAGATTCGAATCCAAAAGTATGGATTGCCCATAAGAAGACATACCCACCGTTAACAATAAGAGAATAAAATAGTATTTCATAAATTCGATTTTGTACATAAACTTACCATTTAGGCCGCAAGTGTCTCTCGCCTTGGAGACCCTACGGTATACTTTTCACTATGCTCCTCTCGAAGCCATAATCCATATTCGTTATCCAACATCCTAAGCATTTTATTCCACTAATATACAACTCATTCCGCTTTCAGTACGAGTATCCATTCAGGAGATCGCCCCATATAGCTTTCAACACTAAGCATTCATTATTCTACGATTAACTTCCTCACCCACTCATTCACCCCTTGAGGCGAACGCGTCACAATCTTCAACAAATACATACCCTCTTTAAGCGAAGATATATCCAAATCAATTTTTCCGGAGCTGGTCTTTCTTCTTTCGGATAATAAAACCTGACCCAATAAATTATACACTTCCACTGTATTCTCTCTCCTATTCAAATCATCACTTTCGATGGTGAGTACATTCCTGGCAGGATTAGGATATATGCTCAGTAAATTCTCTTTCTCATTCACATTCTCATTCTCTAATGGCCAGCACATACTCGTATCAATCCCAAGATCGTAGTTAGGCATATGAGGTGGTGCAACAATACCCGCAGCTGGCATACGCAGACAACGCGGACAAAAATTACAACCCACACCTTTCACATCCGGGTTATCTATGCGGCTCATTTGTTTACTGCCATTACTAAAGTTCCCTATGTATAATCTGTTATCGGGAGCTAAGTACATATTCGAATAACTTTGAAACGCGTCCCATGTTGTATCAAGTCCTGCAACATGATACCAAGCGGTGCTGCTATCGGTATCCAAAAGATCGAGTTGAAGAATATTGAAATACATATCAATATACAAATATTGTCCATTTGGAGAAAATGCCAATCCCTCCGTAAAGGTTTCTTTGAGGGTGGTATCAAGGGGGTTGTGACAATTTTGTTCCGGTATATTATATACTTCGGGGTTGCTCAATATTCCCTGGCACCGATCAAAGTCTGCCACAAAAACCTTGCCCGTTCCGCGGCACGTAGTAGCATACTTTGTTCCATCTTGACTGAACATACTCTGCCCGCCTTGATCAAAGATACTAAAGACCGGTTCCGGAAAGTTTTGACTGCCAATGTAATCCACACTATCCTGAGTGAACAGAAATTTGTACACCTTATTCGCACCCCTCGCCTGCTTCAGCACCCACCAATCTTTCCCGTTAGCATGCTTGCATGCCATCATCTGTGACTTGCTTAAAGTATCATTCTGAAGCAGGGGTATCTCTCGTTCTACCACTTTACCCAAACCTCCGTTCAGTTTCATATCAATTTTGCAATAACCCATCATATCAAAAACTGCATCATGACCAGATACATTCATCCATTTGTCAAACTCTGTGTCGCTGGCAGTGCAGTATGGCATATAATAAACACTATCTTTAAATGGAAGAAACAAACAGGTTTGTGGAACAAGACTGAACCCGTTGTAGTACTGTAAATAATCTCTTCCTCCTATACTATCACCGTTATCTAATATTACTTTATTTTTATTAAAGACTTTACAACCATTGCTCATTAATATAACATTTCCATTACTATCGCAAATATTAGTACCTCCATTCAATGACAAATAGTTGATGCTATGAGTTGAATCAGAAAATACCATTTCCGCACCATTAAAAACGATGATATATGTTTTAAAAATTCCACTCACCCAGGAATAATTAAATTTAGATTGAGCGCGTACCGTTGAAACAGCAGAAACTAGCACTAAGGATAATATGAATTGCTTAAATGCCATTATTGTTATTTAGCACAAAGCTCCTTCCGAAGCCATAATCCATATTCGTTATCCAACATCCCAAGCATATTATTCCACTAATATACAACTCATTCCGTTTCAGTACCAGCATCCATTCCGGTGATCGCCCCATTTAACATTCAACACTCAGCATTCATCATTACCACTAGCCGTTTCCACAACGCTCCACATAAAAGTAAAATATCCACGGGCAGAAACCCAATATCGACTCTTCAAAGCAAAATATGGACTCTTCAAAGCAAAATATTGGTTCTTCAAAACAAAATATGGATCGTTCAAAGCAAAATATCCATTGGCCGAAGTAAAATATCCACCCACCGAAACCAAATATCCACCCACCGAAGCAAAATATCCATCGGCCGAAACCAAATATCCACTCACCGAAACAAGGCAAGGCCCCATTTTACACAGAAATACAAAGAAAAACCCCCTTCTACTTCATCAAATCCTTCATACAAGCATCAATCACCGGAAACTTAAATTCAAATCCAGCCTCCATGATCTTGCCGGCCGAGACTTCTGAACTTTTCAAAACCTCCACCGCCATTTCACCCAGCATCATTTCTATGGCAAAAGAAGGTACATGCATTTTTACTACAAAACCCGGATGATATTGCAGCATGCTGTCGAACAACGTATTGATCGACACCGGATAAGGTGCTACGGCGTTATACGTTCCCTCGGCCTTTTGCACCGAAAGGTAATACAGCATACGGGCCATATCCTGCACATGGATCCAGCTATAGATCTGCCGACCGTCGGAGGGTATGCCGGCTACACCAAAACGAACGGTCTTTAAAAACGCAGCCATGGCCCCGCCTTCTTTTCCTAATACAATGCCGATACGGGCAATGGCCACTTTCACCTGCAGGGCTTCGAAACGGTGGGCTTCGGCTTCCCACAACTGACAAGTGGTAGACAAAAAACTTCGGTCGCCCTGTTCCTCTTCGGTATGCAATATTCCTATTTCCGAATAAAAACCAATGGCAGAGGCCGACACAAGGTGAGACGATTTGATTTGCCCCGAAGCAATGGCCTGATATAAGGTTTGCAAACTCTTGGCCCTGCTCTGTATAATTTCTTCTTTACGGGCAGCCGTCCAGCGTTGTTCGGCCACACCCGCCCCGGCCAGATTAATGATGTGATAGTCGGATTCCAGAAACTGTCCATGTATGATACCCGCCTGAGTATCCCAGCGTACATATTGAAGTCCTTCGGTATGCGATTGCTGTTCGCGGGTACTGAGGACCACCACCTGATGACCTTCGGAAAGCAGCAAACGGCTGAGGTGTTTACCGATAAAACCGGAACCGCCTGAGAGTATATAATGGGCCATAGGGATCGTTGAAGGTTGAATGAAAATAAGATTTGTAACGAAACCCTTTTATTGAGGGCAACATCCTATTTTTGTGCAAATTACGTTGCCGAAGGGCTGGATGAAAAAGATATTCGTTATAGGTTTATTATTGTTTCTATACGGGACGGCCATGTCCCAGAAATTTCAGCTGTCGGAAAAAGAAAGTATCAACCTCCGAAATGACGATTTCACGGTGATTGGTACCTTACTCGACCGTACCGCAGTCTATATCCGAAAAGACGATAAGGCCGAAATACTCCTCCTGAATGCTGGTATGCAAACGGAAAAAAGGATAACCCTGAGCAATATTCATGAGGGTTTCGACAATATTCATTTCAACTGCATGAGTCGTCAGCTCCTGATCTTTTATGAGGTGAAGGAAAACAAAAACCTCAATGTGTATGGCATGAGCTTGGGCGAAAACTTCAGCGTATCGGAGCCTAAGCAACTGAATAGCAGTGCGGTGGGGCAGTTTCGAAACAATACCGAATACACTTATGCTTACAGCGCCGATCATCGCCGAACCCTCATCTATACGCATTTTAAGGTAGAGGGTCAATTGGTCTTGCAGGCCGTGGTAATCGATGATAACCTGAATGAACTCAAACGTTACGATCAGCTCCTGAATCTCGACGATCTGGTGATAGACGATATGGCCGCCATCTCCAATGAGGGCAACCCCTATATTCTGCTCACCGATAAAATGGCCTATAAAGGGAATGCAGAACAAATTTCTATCCTGAGCGGATCCGGCAGTGCCACAGAAATGAAACCGGTGAATATTGATTTGAAGAAACACGAAGTGACGGAAGTGAAGTTTCTGATAGACAATCCCAATGGCAACCTCTATTTGGCCGGTTTGTATTCTGAAGGCCGCTACAGTGCGCCCCGGGGCATTTACTTTGCCGTATTCGACGAAAAACAAAATGTGCTGAAGTCTGAACATTTTGTAGCCCTGAGTATGCAGGTCAGCAATGGCAAGGCCGATCTGAGGGATATGAAAGTGAAAGGGGTAAGCCTCAAATCGGACGGCGGCATAGAAGTGGTCACGGAAAAATATTATCAGAATGTTCGCACCCTCACCACGGCCAGTCCCACCATGGGCATAGGCATGATGAGTATGCCCGATAATACCCGCACCATCAACGAATTCAATTACGATGAAATCATCCTCTTCAATATCAAACCCGAAGGGGGTATCGCCTGGACCCAGGTCATCCTCAAAGAGCAAATGAGTACCGATGACGGGGGAATCTATTTATCCTTCGGACAATTGGAGCATAAGCTGGGCAAGGTTTTCATTTTCAATGACCTGAACAGCAGCAATAAACGACTGATGGCGTCTTATGTTTCCATGAAGGGCGAAACCAGTATCAAGGAACTGCAAACCAATGAGCAGGTCGACGACTGGAATCTCATGCCCCGCTCGGCCCGTCAGGTTTCCAAATCGGCCATCGTGATGCCCTGTGTGATGAAAAATAATCTTTGTTTCCTTAAAATCAGTTATTAACCCAGGTGCTCTCTCTCTTTAAACGAAATGATATCGCCCCGGTGATTGCACTTGTGGTGATCGCCCTCCTCATCAGGATACCCCTTCTGATACACCCTCCCTATATCGAATCTCTGCAAGGGTTTCATAAAGGGTTTCTGTTTTCATGGCCCTTTCTAAAATCCTTCTATACCTCGGCGCCCACGGTATATATGTTATTGTCCCTGGTGCTGCATCTCTGCTTTGCCTTTTACATCAATGCCGCCGTGGATTCCGAAAAACTCTTTCCCCGTAAGAGTTTTATACCGGCCCTGGCCTATATCCTCTATACGGCGCTCATTCCCAGCCTCTCCATTTTCTCCATGGTCTTTGTGTCGTCGGTGCTCATCTTTCGGGCCTTTGCACTCACCCTCCGATTGCATAGCGTAAGCAAACCCCGAAATACCTGCTTCAATATCGGATTATTACTGGGCCTTTCGGTGGTGTTTTATTTTCCTTCCATCCTCTTGTTGCTTCCGTTTTTCTTATTTCTGATCTGGATGCGGCCCTTTGTCCTCCAGGAGTTTATAGCCTATCTCATCGGGTTTCTCACCACAGCTTATCTGAGTCTTGGTTTTCTGTATGTATTATCGGATTGGCAAAAAAGCATGGCCGGACTTTATTGGGGCATCTATCTGCCCATCCGCATCAGCTCACCGATCGAATTTATTATGATGACCCTCTTGTCGGTCATTTTACTGATCTACAGTTTGTACCAAATGAACCAGAGCGGCTCGGCTATGCAGGTCCTCACCCGCAGGAAGTGGAATGCCGTAGTGGTGCTCTTCTTCTTTTCGGCGATCCTGGGCATCTTTTTCCCGGTATTCCCCGGTTTTCCGTGGCTGATGTCTATGCCTGCGTTTTGCATTTTATTAAGCCAGGCCATGCAAACCAAACGGGAAAAAATGAATACCTTTACCTTCTATTTTTTAATCGCAGCCGTGCTGGCCCTCAGTTGGTTGCTGTAATCAGTATATATGAAATTTGGCATCGTAGTTTTCCCGGGATCCAATTGTGACAGAGACATGGAATTTGCATTGAAGCACGATTTAGGACAGGAAGTGCACATGCTTTGGCATAAAGACCAGGCATTGAACGGATTCTCTAAAGAAGATTGCCTCGTACTCCCGGGCGGGTTTTCCTACGGCGATTATTTGAGATGCGGCGCCCTGGCCCGATTTAGCCCCATGATGGAAAATGTGATCAAACACGCACAGAATGGTGGAAAAGTACTGGGCGTGTGCAACGGATTTCAGATTCTTTGCGAAGCCGGACTCTTACCGGGTGCTTTATTGCTCAATGATCATCAGAAGTTTGTCTGCCGCAATGTATATATCAAAAGCGAACATGATGCGTCGCCCATCACCAAAAATGTAAAAGATCAGGCCCTCAAAATACCGGTGGCCCATGGCGAAGGCCGCTTCTATGCCAATGAAGCTACCCTGAAACATCTCGAAGACGAACAACAAATCATATTCCGCTATTGCAACGAAGCCGGACAAATTGGAGAAGGTAATCCCAATGGATCCACCCACCACATCGCCGGTATTTGCAACGACGGTCGCAATGTATTCGGTATGATGCCGCATCCGGAAAGAGCTTGCTCTACCGTGCTGGGCAATACCGACGGTTTAAAAATATTTCAAAGCCTGATTCAAAACTAATTCTATGAAAAACATTCTCATCCTAATCGCCCTATTCCTCACATTGCAGGTTACGGCGCAAAATACCAACCCCATCAAATGGGAATTCTTTCCCAAGAAAGAAGCCAATGGTACCACCACCTTGCTGGCCAAAGCCACCATTGAAAAAGGATGGCATGTATTTGCACCCAACCCGGGCGGAGACGGCTTATTGATTCCCACCGGTGTGGTGCTGAATGAAAAAGGCATCGCCAATGTGAGTCCGGCCGTAGTAGAAGGCAAGGAAATATCGAAAGAAATGGACGGCGTGGGATTGGTACACTACTTTGAATATCAGGTTGTATATAAGATCAATTTTGAAGCCAAGGGACAAACTTCTGTGAGTGGTACCGTGAGCTATCAGTTGTGCAATGATCAACTATGCTTCCCTCCGACCGACTTGCCCTTTGAGATCAAACTCTAAAAACACTATATGCATAAAATAGCCCTTCTCCTGTTTGTGTTATTGACAGGAGCGCTTCAGGTACAGGCTCAAATTATTAAAGATCCCACCACCTGGACTTTTTCTGCCAAAAAAATCAATGGAGATCAATATGAGCTCACGATAGACTGCAAACTCAAGCCAGAGTGGCACTTGTGGAGTATCGATCCGGGAGGTGATGGTTTATTGATCCCGCCAAGCTTCACCTTTGATAAAAACAAATTGGCGGTTCCAACCGGTAAACTCAAAGAAAAAGGCAAACGTATTGACAAAGAATTTCCGGGGACCGATGGCATCACCCATTTTTACGAAAATCGCGTCACTTATACGCAAGCGTTTAAAGTTACCGGCAATACCACCATCAAAGGAAATGTTCATTATCAATCTTGCGATCATACCCAATGCCTGAAGCCGGAAGACAAAGCCTTCTCGGTAGAAATTACCGATGCGGCAGCCGATACCGCCGCAAAAGAAAATGTAACGGTGGTAGATACCCTGACCAAGGATAGCGCAAAGGCCCAAACAACGGTTCCGGTTGCAACGCCCTCTTCACCTGCTACCACTACAGAGACTACCGCTACCACCACAGACAGTATGAAACAATCGGGCGAAAGTTCAAATCTGTATTTATTAATCAGTGGTTTGGGTTACGGACTCATCTCGGTCTTCACACCCTGTGTATTTGCCATGTTGCCCATGACGGTCAGCTTCTTTCTCAAGCGCAGCAAGGACAGAAAGACGGGCATCAAAAATGCGCTCTTATATTCCCTCTCCATCATCCTGATCTTTACCATTTTAGGTGCCTTGATCTCTTTTACCCTTGGCGGCAATGCCCTCAACGGAATAGCCACCAACTGGATCGTGAATCTTTTCTTCTTTGCTATTTTCATGATCTTCGGGATCTCTTTCCTGGGTGCATTTGAAATCACCCTGCCGTCTTCCTGGAGTACCGCGACGGACAAAAACGCGAATACCAACAGCTTCCTCGGCATCTTCTTCATGGCCATGACCCTGGTCATTGTTTCCTTCTCTTGTACCGGACCTTTTATCGGCAACTTGGTCGTGTCTATTTCCAATGGTGGTAAAATGGCCGCCTTCTTCGGATTCTTTGGTTTTTCATTGGGTATGGCTTTACCTTTCTCACTCTTTGCCCTCTTCCCTTCGTGGCTCAATAAGCTGTCGCAACAAGGCGGATGGCTCAATGCCGTAAAGGTGACCTTTGGTATCGTGGAAATTGCCCTCGCCTTGAAATTCCTCTCCAATGCCGATTTGGCCAATGGATGGCGATTGCTCGATCGTGAAATATTCATCGCTATATGGATGGTCTTGTCTTTAGTGCTTGGTTTTTACTTGCTCGGCATCATTCGTTTTTCGCACGATACCGAATTGCCAAAAAATGATTGGGGACTGCCTTATTTATCCATCCCCCGTTTATTCTTTGCCATCAGTGCACTGAGCTTTGCTGTTTACCTCATGCCCGGATTATGGGGCGCCCCGCTGAAAGGCATGAGCGCCATGCTACCACCTATGGGTACCCAGGATTTTGTAATGGGATCCGGCAGTGGCGGCGGTGGTGGAGAAGCCCATGCGGCCCCGCAACATAAGTATGCCGACAAGTTGCATATTTATGAACCGGAAATTTCGAAGAAGTATGGACTGGAAACTTACTACGATTACAATGAAGCCCTGGCTGCAAGCAAGAAAGCCAAGAAACCGATCTTTTTAGATTTCACCGGTATCAATTGTGTCAACTGTCGCAAGATGGAGGCACAGGTATGGAGCGATCCGGAAGTGATGAAGCGCATGAAGGAAAATTTTATTGTTGCTTCTTTGTTTTCCGATGTCGATAATATTGCCTTGCCCGAAGCCGAACAATATCAGTCTGCATACTTGGGTGCCAAAGTAACCACCCTCGGCGATCGCAACGAAGACTTGCAAGCCACCAAATTCAATTCCAATTCACAGCCTTTCTATTTCTTCATCGATGAAGACGAAAAGCAATTGGCAGACAAAGGCTATGGCTACGAACCCGACCCGGCGAAATTTGTGATTCACCTCGACAAAGTGCTGGCGCGTTACAAGGAGTTGCATCCGTAATTCTAGATTCTGTTATTTTTTGCTCCCGATTTAAACCTCGGTCGATTTGACATATCGTTTCGGGAGCCCTGAATCCCTTCGGGGTGAGTGAACCTTGACCTTCTGAAAGCGTGATTACGATTGAAGTGAAATTTCATGAACCGCAGTGTGCGCCTAAGCGGAATACCTGCCGGGGAGTTTCTTCGATTTGAGCATTACGCCGCGTAGTAATCATCTATTTACAAGGGTTTCATTCAGAAATACGTTTAATTCCAATACATCTCTGCCACGCACCTTTACATCTCTGCCACGCACCAATACATCTCTGCCACGCACCAATACAGTGCTGCCACGCACTAATGCAGTTCTGCCACGCATCAATACAGCGCTGCCACGCATCAATACAGCGCTGCCACGCACCAATACAGCGCTGCCACGCATCAATACAGCGCTGCCACGCACCAATACAGTTCTGCCACGCATCAATACAGCGCTGCCACGCACCAATGCAGGTCTGCCACGCACCATTAACGATTTACCCTGCTCATTAATCAATCTCCTTCCCCAATATATCGCTCCAATTCATACTCAAATTCGCGCCTAACTAATTTCTCACAAATTCTCCAAATTAATTATTTCGAGCCGCTCTCACCCTCCGCTCTCACTCTCTCCTTCCCGGGGCACCCCCAAAAGAATGTATCATAGCTCTTTACAATCATGGCGATATGGATCATGTCCGGAGCTTGAAATTTGTTAGATTATTTTAACATCAGAAATTATGGAATCCCTCCGTTCTATACATCCAAGTTCCAGAAACCATACTCATGAAGCCCGAACAAATGACCCTTAACCGTTATACCCGAATCGGTGTACAGCTCCTTTTCTGGATTCCGACACTTTTCTTTAGTCTGCTTTTGGTGCGCAATACCATCCCCTATTTCAGTTTCAGCAAACATTTCAACTTTATACAGGAGCGTTTGTTTTTGTTCGACAATGCCCTTTACTCATTTTGTTTCTATACCCATATTGCCGCCGGCAGCTTCTGCATTCTTTCTGCCTTGTTTCAGTTTTCTACCGCCATCATCCGTAAACGAACCGCCTTACATGTTTGGAGTGGACGTATTTATGTAGTGGTGGTGCTGCTCATTGCCGCGCCTACCGGTATGTATATGTCTTTCTTTGCCAAAGGCAGTATGTGGGAACGTATGCTCTTTGTATTCATGGCCCTGCTATGGTTTTACAGCACCGCCCGCGGTCTCGATACCATTCTGAAAAAAAATATCATCGCACATAAGCAATGGATGATCCGAAGTTATGCTATGGCCATGACGGCCGTTACCTTTCGCCTCTATCATATTTTATTTTATGCCCTCGGATGGTCGAGCCTCGACAATTATGAAATCTCTCTCTGGATTTCCGTGGTGGGCAATATCCTGTTTGCCGAGGCTATCATCGGGCTCAAGTCCAAAAAATATTTCCAAACATTTTTAACCTAAATAAAAAACATCTCATGAAACGACTCATCATCCTCAGTACCCTCGCCTTTATCGCGGCCTCGGCTTTCGGCATTTATCGCTATAGCCAAATCAGTCATCAATCGGCATTCCAACACATGTATGACGATGGTGAGCAGGCCACAACTTCGGAACCCACTTTATCGAGTGCCGGCAAAGTAGTAGACGCTGAACCGGAAACCATGAATCAAGATTATCCGGGAGAGATTCTTAGTACGCGTCTGACAGAGGAGCCCCAAGAACAAGCGATAGCGAAAAAAGAAAAGCCCGTGGTGCTTCAGGCCCGCAAACCTAAAAGAGTAAAAGAAATCAGCTATGAAGATTTTTCACGCGGAGAAATCATGCCCATGCCCGAACCGGAAGTATCCGCCACGGAGATTCCCGCCGAAGTATCAATTGTGACCGATGCGGAACCGGAAGAGGAAAAGTGATGGGTAGTTATTCCATCCTCTAAAACTCCTATATACTTGTAATTAATGAATTCTTGGTGCATGCACATGTATTTCCATCTACAAGGTTTTCATTCTTCAAACTAATTTCCGGGCATTTTGGAACGGCCTTAAATTCGTGGCGTTAAGAAAATGATGAAATCCGGCGCAATCATTTTTCACTGTTCGACGAAGGAGTTTTGGAAAATGATAGCCGGATGAATCATTTTTAGGGCTTGCTGGTTATCTCGTAGGCGCTTCAAATTCAAGGAAACGGCAAATGGATAGTACTTCTGTACAACCATGTTGCCGTTGACGCAGAATTTGGAGATGCATACGAGAAGCGAAAAATAGCTCATGAGATGCATGGCTGTTTCAATATCTACATAAGTTCTCTTGAATTTTTGAGCGCTAATACTACCATCGAATATTCTATCTACTGCATGCAAAGCGCTAAACAGTAAGCCCTATTTAGCCTAAGAATTAACAGCCTAGATTTTTTTGCTACTTTTTTCATCAATAGCTTGCTCCGCCTTTGCGGAGGAAAAAAGTAGAAAGTATATAAAGGAACGAACAAACCTTTTGAGGGACGACTAATTAATTAATGATCTCCATACCCAAATAAGGCACTAACACTTCCGGCACTTTAATGCCTTCCTCCGTCTGATTGTTTTCGAGCAGACAGGCCACTATACGCGGCAAGGCAAGCGAAGAACCATTGAGGGAATGCAGTAATTGAGTCTTGCCTGTGGCATCCTTATAACGAATTTTCATCCGATTGGTCTGAAAAGTTTCGAAATTAGAGACCGAGCTTACTTCGAGCCAGCGTTGTTGTGCCGCACTGAAGACTTCGAAGTCGTAAGTCAGCGCCGAAGCAAAACTCATATCGCCCCCGCACAAACGGAGAATGCGATAAGGCAATCCGAGGGAGAGCAACAATTGCTCTACATGCAGCACCATTTCCTCGAGGGCCTCATACGATTTTTCGGGTAGGGTAAACTGTACAATCTCTACCTTATCGAACTGATGCAAACGATTCAATCCGCGTACATCTTTGCCATAAGATCCGGCTTCACGACGAAAGCAAGGGGTATAGGCCGTCATCTTTACGGGCAGATCCGACTCCTTTACAATTTCATCGCGGTAAATATTCGTCACCGGTACTTCCGCCGTAGGGATGAGGTAAAAATCATCGACCGTGGCATGATACATCTGTCCTTCTTTATCGGGTAGCTGTCCGGTGCCATAAGCAGAGGCGGCATTCACCATGTGCGGCGGCATGTATTCGGTATAGCCGGCGCGGGTATTGTAATCGAGAAAATAACTGATCAGGGCGCGTTGCAGTTTGGCGCCTTTATGGATATAGACCGGGAATCCGCTGCCGGTAATTTTCGTTCCGAGTTCAAAATTGATGAGGTTATACTTTGTGGTCAGCTCCCAGTGAGGAACTGCACTTTCAGGTAACACAGGAATATCCAATCCGGTGCGCACCACTTCATTTTCTTCGGGTGTTTTTCCGGCGGGAACACTTTCGTGGGGCAGGTTGGGCAGTTTCACCAACTCATCATGCTGTTGCTGTTCGAGTGCAGCCAGTCTTTCACTCATACCCTTACCCGCTTCCTTATAGGCTGCCACTTCGGCCTTCATGGCTTCAGCAGCTTCTTTTTGTCCGCCGGCCATGAGCTTACCAATTTCCTTGGATGCCGCATTGACTTTGGATGCCAATTCATCACTTTCCGTTTGCAAACGGCGTCTTTCTTCATCAATAGCGAGGATTTGGTCGACAATTCCGGGTTCCGAAAAATTCTTGATCCCTAATCTTTCCAATACAAAATCCCGGCGCGTTCTTAGGGTGTTCAGCTGCAGCATAATCTTATTTTAAGGCGTAAAAATAAACGAACCGAATGATGTATCAGGAATTTTTTAAAAAGAAATCCCCGAGAACGTGCCTCCTTCATAGGTCAGGCTGTATTTTGCAGTCAAATCCAAGGTATGAAAGTCAAAATTTGTATACTTAACAGTTTCATCTTCTTCTTGTGGTCCTTTGCAGCTTTTGCTCAGGAAATGACGGCGCCAACACCTAAAAAGAAAAAAGTGGTGTTGACTTCGGGTGTAGAATCGAGTGTGCTGCAATTTGCCCGTCTGAGCAATTTTGGTAATGGCATCAAAACTTTGCCGCGCTATACTTACTTTTTCAATACCGGCGTCGATATCAATTTTAAAGTACACAAACAGATCAACCCGTTTACCGGCATCAGTATTAAAAATATCGGCATCATTGCGCAACCTAATGATAGTCTTAAATATAAATACCGCGTCTATACCTTAGGGGCACCCCTGGGTTTGAAATTGTATTTTATGAAAAACAAACTGATGTTTAAAACGGGTGCCGATATCAGTCTGGCTTTCAATTATAAATGGAAGACCTATCTCAATGGACAAAAGACCTTGAAAGGAAATGAGTTCTTCAGTGATAAAACACCTTTGCTTTTCAGTTCTGTGTTTGCCGGATTTTCCTACAGCGGATTAACCCTTTCAGGAAATTATTACCTCAATAACTTTTTCGCGAATCCTACTTCACTCACCAACCTTCAGGCAAGACTGGTCTGTATTTCTTTAGGCATTACGATCGATGAAAACTGGGTGAAAAAGAAGAACAATACTCCGGCCCCCGCATCGAATTCACTTTAAATTCAACGACAAATATGGAATTATCTCTCAAAGGAAAAAATGCACTCATTTGCGGCAGTACGCAAGGCATAGGTTTTGCGATTGCGAAAGAGCTATCGATCTTAGGTGCCAATTGTACTTTAATGGCACGCAATGAATGGGCTCTGCAACAAGCCATCACGGCGCTGCAACACAGCGATGGACAACATCATCAATATATCGTAGCCGACTTTTCGAACAACGAATCGGTGCAATCGACCATACAGTCTTTTTGCAAAGAAAATATCATTCATATCCTCATCAACAATACGGGTGGACCTCCGGCCGGACCTATTGTACAAGCGAAAGGAGAAGATTTCTTATCTGCCTATCACTTGCATCTCATCAACAACCACAATTTGGCCATGGCCGTTTTGCCGGCCATGAAAGAACAAGGATATGGTCGTATCATCAATATCGTTTCTACTTCAGTGAAAGTTCCCTTACAGAATTTGGGGGTGAGCAATACCACGAGAGCAGCGGTTGCTGGTTGGGCCAAAACCCTGGCGAATGAAGTCGCTAAATTTGGCATCACGGTGAATAATGTTTTACCGGGAGCCACGGCTACCGTTCGCTTGTCGAGCATTATCGAAAACAAATCGAAGAAGACCCAACAAGATTTACAGGCTGTGGAAGCAGAGATGCTGCATGAAATACCGATGGGGCGTTTCGGGCAACCGGAAGAAATTGCGGCCATGGCAGCATTCCTCTCGACCCCGGCAGCGGCGTACATTACCGGACAAAGTATTTGTGTGGATGGCGGGCGAACGGGGTCTATTTAGGGCCTGCTGTTTAACGTGTTAGTCTTTTTTTATAGAACTTAAGGACAATTTGAGCACCTTTCGATGCACAATATTTATCATACACATGCATTAAGGTTTGCATCTAATCTTGACCATTTGCACTAGTTGCATGCATCTCCAACTTCTGCGTCAGCGTCAAAGGGCTGTACAATAGTACTATCCCTTTAACGCTTCCTTGAATTTGGAGCGCCTGCAACTTAACCAGCAGGCCCTATTAATTATACCCTGCTCTCCAATATATGCATCACCATTTCTTTTTTGCGTTGTGAAACAGGAACAGAATGGCCGCCATCAAGGATGAGTGCGCCGCCATCATTTTTTTCATACATGCGTATATGATCCGGATTGGCGAGATAACTGTGGTGGGTGCGAATAAATCCCAAAGGTTCTAAAAGTGCTTCATATTCCTTCAGATTTTTTGAAACCAGAATCGGAGCATTATTGGTGAAATAAAATTTGGTATAAGTACCTTCTGCTTCGCAATACAAAATATCGGACACCTTAATGAAGTAAGTCGATTCGCTGTCTTTGAGTACGATCTTGCGGTCATGGTCATTTTTATACGCCAGTTGTTGCATCATGATCTGTAATTGCTGACTCAGGTCTTTGTTACGTATGGTACGATCGGCCTTTTCGATACTGTTTCTTAATTCAAAAGGATCTACCGGTTTGAGCAGGTAATGCATGGCACTAAACTTAAAGGCTTCGATGGCATACTGATTATGAGCGGTTGTAAAAATGAGTTCAAAATCGGGATTAGGAATTTGTCGCATCAGATCAAACCCGGTACCATCATCCATTTCAATATCGAGAAAAACGAGATCCGGTTTAAAACTGAAAATCAAACTCAATCCAGTTTGCACACCATCGGCTTCGGCCAGTTCAAGACTTGGATTTTGCAGATCAAGAATCATTTGCTTGAGCAATTGCCGGATAGGAGCTTCATTATCGATCAACAGTATTTTCATATGTCCAATTTAGTGATCTTGTTCAAATAAAATGCCAAAAATGGATTAAGTATTCTTTGGGGTGATTTGATTTTCCTTATACATTAAAGGTAAGTTGATTTTTACGATGACGCCGTTTCCCGATGTGATGTTATCGATACTAAAACTGGCCTTGGTTTTAAGTTTGATGTTCAACAAATAAAACCGGTCTTTGATAATTTGACTGGCCCGGGAAATATGCTCCGGATGATCGTTGCTTGCATTCGTTTGTAATCCCTTACCATTATCCTGTATACTGATATTGATGCTTTGCGCATCTTGTTCAAAATAAATTTCAATATGTCCTTCATGGTCTATGCCGGAGAAGCCGTGTTCGATGGAATTTTCGACGAAGGGTTGCAGGATCATGGATGGAATGAGTATATCATCAATTTCCAGATCGGGATGCGCGTTGATACGGTAAGTAAACTTTTGAGGATATCGGATACTTTGAATTTCGATATACTCATTTAAGAAATCCATTTCTTGTTCGATGCTCACATAATCTTTATAGGTGCTTTCGAGCGTTTCGCGCATGATGTGAGAAAATTTAGACAGATTGGAAGCGAGGGCCTTTCCGTCATTTTCACGCATGGCAAAACTTTGTAAAGAAGCTAAGGCATTGAAAAAGAAATGCGGATTCATGCGGGCGCGGTTGAGTCGTTGTTCCGTTTCAAGTATTCGTTGTTTATGCTTCAGATTTTGTTGCCGTAAAAAGAAAATCAAAACAGAAACTCCCAACAGCGCGGCAATGATGAGCAATAAATAGATTTGCTTTTGCTGTGCTAATTCCCGTATCGTTTTTTCATTCTTAGCCTGATTGTATTTTTTTTCCAATTCGGCTACTACGGCAGCTTGATCGGCATTGCCGATACTATCCTTAATTTCCTGATATTGCTCTACTGCATGTAATGCCTCTTTATAGTTTCCTTGTTCACTTTCAATATTATAAATCAAGGCGTAACAGTTGGCTATTTGTTCAGGGATTTGAGATTGTTTATAAAATTTCAATGAAGAGTCGGCATATCTTCTGGCCAGGCCATATTGCTTCATATTTCGGTAAAGGTTTCCTTTGTCGCCGTATAAGACCGCCATCATGGATGGTGCGGTACTCGCACTGCATTCGGCCAAAGCACTATCGATATAATGTATGGCGAGATCAACCTTACCCCGATTGTATGCCACCCCATTCATCCGAAAATAGGCTCTGATGCGCAGGGCCGGATCGTCGCATTGTTTGGAAATATTCAATGCTTTGGTGGCATACATTTCAGTTGTATCTAGATAGGTTTCATCCTTGAAATCCTGAAAGTAATAATAATATTTCCCGGCGACCCTTTCGTAAAGTGCTGCTTTTTGTGCCTGATCCTGCAGGCGATCAATGTAGGGAATACTTTTTCTGCAATAGCTGATCCCTTGTTTAACCTGACCCGTTTTATTGAAAATCTGTGAGATCACCAAATAGGCTTCCGGAAGTTCCTGGGTATTATTTTCTGCTTCCAATGCGGTCAATACCTTCATGGTATATTTTAATTCCAGATCAAATTCACTCCTCAATCGGTGGTAATTGGCATAGAGTTTATAAAAATTGATGAACGCCTTTTCATTACAGCCTTCTGATTTAAGCAACTCCTGCGCTTTAAGCAGGCACCAGTGCATGGAATCCGCCTGATTAGCATCTAAAAAAATGGCAGCCCATTCTTCATAAGCCAGCTCTTTACAAGCCGGATCGTCGGAGGCCAACATCTCCTTTACATAGCTTAGGCCTTGCTTACCGTTTTGAATATCCGAACAATTACAACTCTTTTTGGCCTTTGCCGGAAAGGACATCAGCATCAGAGTACAACAGATCATCCTTAAGCAGATATGCTGTACCGACTTCGAATTAAAAAATGAACTCATGGTGTGAAAATAATAGCAGATCGTGATAAGGCCTTCACTAAATACCTGATGGATAAACCTTCATCGCGTAAAGTAAAGCAAGCCTCAAGGGCAAAGTACATATTTTATTGGTTCCTGCCACCTGTTTAAAATAACTGATGGCTTTGAATGAATAACTGTAGCTCATTCATGAATACCTGCCGGTCCCAACCAACCACGCAAAAAAAATCCGGGAAAACCATGGCTTTCCCGGATTGTAATACAAGAATTGCAAATTTACTGTTTGATGAATTTCTCAGCAAACATCATCCGGCCTTGTGCATCCACTCCGCGAAGCAAATAGACACCCGGTGTTAATGAACCGACTTGAAGTTTCATCGTTGTTCCATTTGGCGTGTACGGGTAGCTATGCAAAACTCTGCCATCGATGCCCACCACCTGAACTTGTTGCAAAGATTTCATTGGCTTTTCAACATTCAGGTGAAGTATATTTTGAACAGGGTTCGGAGACAAGGTGATGGATTCATTTCCATAAATATTGTCCATCAAGCCATTCGGACCGGCCAGCGTGAGGGTATCATCTATGCTACCATCCTGCAAACTATCCACGAGAATGATGACTTGAAATAATGGGTCTTCAGGTTGAAGAACGATGATATGATCGGTATTAGCGGGGATGTTCAGACCGTTATTATTCCAAGTGAAAGTAGAAGTATCACCGAGGTAACGAACAAACAAATGGTAATCACTTGGATAAGTATTATCATTGCTGAGTTTGACATGATATTGATCCAAAACAGTGAGGGTGACGGAATCTTGTTGTTTCAACAGGAAGCTATCAATAGAAATGGTAGACTCTTCTGTGTTATCTTGAAAAATAGAGGCGAAAGTGATTCGCTTGTCCACATTATCCGGATTTTCAATTTTCATGGTTTGGCCATCATTGTAAACAATATCACTTTGTGCAGCGAGGATATTTTTGCGGGCAAAGAACATTTCTCCTTTCGGATAAGAATAGCCCCAGTGCAATAGGGTGTCGCAAGATTGCAAAGTTGATTTCAACGCTACCGGGGCTGAGGATTCCAAGTAATCGGCTACCGTATCCTCATCCATATTATAAACGGGATAGAGGTTGGAGAAGGTATTGGTGAAACCCGAGGTATTAAATGTAACCGACTCTGCTGCATTTTGCTGATTGACGATATCGTACCAGCAAAGACCTGTAAGCTGCATATCGCATCCTGAGCCATTGGATTTGTTTTGTTGAGATACACATGGCTTCATCACGTTAAAGGCATCTATATTTTGATCGGCTAGATTCACAGTTGGGCACATAGCTAGGAAGCTCGCGTAACAAGGCGTAGTTGACCCGGCTGCGTAGCCATTAGTCGTCAGGTTATTGTAATCCACTACGAGGCGAAGATAGGAGCCGGGAATATTCGGATCCAAGCAGTAAATGGTATCAATACGGGTGGTTAATGAAGGGTAGCGCGAGAGTTTGTAAGGCGCCACTTCATGTGCATATTTGTACCCCAAATTGATATCCATGGCTGAAAAATACAACCCGTGATAGGGTTCGCTCAGGACAATATTATCGTAAAAATGGTAAGCCATTTTATCGATGAGTGTTGCCAGGGAGTCGTACCGGGCCTGAAGGGAAACACCACTGTTTTTCAGGAACCAGTCCCATTGTATCCTATCAGATTCGGTATGTTGTCCAAACTGGTAGAGGTGCAATGCCGTTATGGCTTCCCTCATCGCCAAGGAATCAGCGGTTGTACTCAGGTTGCTGTAATACTGTAGTTCGGGGTATGAAGGCACATTGGGAAAACGATTGGTCACCGATACATCGGAATAAAAATGTTGCAAGGCAAAATAACTCATTCCATAGCAATTGCCTTTAAATTGTTTCCTTCCTTCCTTGAGCCAACGATAAAGATGTTCCATTTTAGGTTCTTTTTTTCCACTAGACATTGTCATATAGGCCGCTTGTTCCCCAACTGACAGGACATAGGCCGGCCAAGACGGATGTACCCTCAGATTAACACTGTAATGGTAATCTCCATCTGCAATGAGTGGTTTCAGAATTGAATTGTCAAGGTACTCTTGGTAGAAATTGGTATTATCCTGAAAATGCGGATCCATGGAGATATAGTCATAATCATAATTGGCATTGTATTCAAAGAATGCCGAATAATTGCCAAAAGGAAACACATGATCGGGAATTTCAAAATCAGGAATTTTAAATTCTTTGGTAGTTGCAAAATAAGCAATCACCTTACCGCCTGCCCTTTTGTAATATCCTACTATATCATGGTTATTATTAATACCCAAAACTGCAGAACCTTGAGGAGTTTGAAAAGGAAAATTGGCCTGGTAAGTCATTATGCCTAGGGTACCGATATAGCCTACCGTGCCCTGCCAGGTATTGGTATTGTCTTTATATTCAATTGCCAGATAATCGTCATTACTGATATCATTGAACTTGGTCCCCGGCACCCCAATAGAAGAATTGACATGGGAAGGAAAACTGAAATTAGAGGCTACCGGAGGATCATAATATACAGGCCTGTATTCCGATCCGTCGAGGAAGTAGCCCGTCACCCGATGATTGTCGTTGATACCCAATCCATAAGTATTGTATAAAGTTGAACTTATGGTGACGATGACCGACTGTTGTGACCAGGGAGCCTGTTGTTCTTCAATATTGATCCAGCGGTAATTACCTGTACTCTGAAACGTGCCGGTACAAAAACCATCATTGGAGATTTTGCGCGGGTCTTTAAAATTGTTACTGACCGTTCCATAGCTCGATTGGTAGAAATTACCCAGGGTAATACCGGTAGCGGAGGTCGAGTAGGTTCCGATCAGCGGTAAGGCGGTGTTAAGGGTAGTATAAGCTTTCCCTACAATCTGACCTTGATTATTAACCCCTGTAAATTCCGTGTTGGTATAACTGGGATGGTCGTAGGTGAGAAATTCGCCATTCTTCTGATAAAGAAAGGCTGTTCGCCCACCGGATTGATTTTTAAAATAACCTACCATAACACCTGCGTCATTGATATCGCAGAGATAGGTTTCATCGGCAATAAAAGTAGCATCGCGGTAAACGACTGAATCCCAATATTGAAATTCAATAACCTGAGCTTTTACACCCATACAGACCGCGCTGAGCAGAAAGAGGAATAAATACTTTTTCATGGTAAAGATTTTAGACAAAAGTAATTAATTTCTTTTCGGAATTTCCCTCACGAGAACTCGGGATGTGTTGATTGATTAAACAGAGAAGGACCATATTCAACATAAAACCTGTGAAATTTGTATATTTGAGAAACAAATTTTGATTCAATAAAAACATTCACTATGAAAAAGATCATTTTAGTTTTCCTGAGTACAGCATTACTGTTTTCTTGTTCTGAAGAAAAAAAGGCCGAAGAAACCCCATCTGAAAATGGAATCAATATTTCCGTGAACGATGATAGTACACATGCCGATGTCAATATCAATGCCAATGGAATCCATGTCAAAACAGATGACGGACAAGAAGCCGATGTGAACATCAATGCCAATGGCATCAAGGTCAAAACAGAAAATGGCGAAGAAGCTACGATTAAAGTTGATGGTCAGAATATGGACATTCATACCAAGGATGGCGATGCCAATGTGAAAGTAGACGAGAAAGGAAATATGAAAATCAAGGCCCCGGATGGCAAAGAGATCGAAGTGAATGTGAAGGACGGGAAATAGTGATTTCCTAAAAATCGACCCAATGAATGGGCATGAATTTCCTATTTTTGTGGACTTAGTCTAAGCCCATGAATCTCAGCAATTATCAATATATCCAAAACTATATCGGAGGGGAGTTTACAGAACCTGCATCCAAACTTTATTTCGATAATATCAATCCGGCTACGGGTGAGGTGTTCGGGCAAATTCCGAACAGCAATGCCGAGGATGTGCAGAAAGCAGTAGACGCAGCCCAAAAGGCATTACCGGCATGGCGGGTCACTTCTACCGAAAAACGATTTGCTGTCCTCAACCGAATAGCCGAACTGATCGATCAACATCTCGATGAATTGGCCTTGGCCGAAACAACCGACAATGGAAAACCACTTTGGCTCAGCAAAAAAGTGGACATCCCCCGCGCCTCCAGCAACTTTAGATTTTTTGCCACGGCCCTCATGCATTTTGCGTCGGAGAGTCATCAGATGGAAGACAAAGCCATTAATTATACGCTGCGTCAGCCCATTGGTATCGTTGGTTGCATCTCTCCATGGAATCTCCCACTCTACCTTTTCACCTGGAAGATCGCACCGGCTTTGGCAGCAGGCAATTGCGTCATTGCCAAACCCAGTGAGGTAACGCCACTATCAGCATATTTGCTCAGCAAAATTTGTAAAGAAGCCGGATTACCCGATGGTGTTCTCAATATATTACATGGCGATGGACCGTCCTGTGGAAGTGCTATTGTAGCGCATCCCGATATCAAGGCCATTTCATTTACCGGGAGTACCCGTGCAGGCCAACAGATTGCTTCAGTAGCAGCTCCCATGTTTAAAAAATTATCGCTTGAATTGGGCGGAAAAAATCCGGCCATCATCTTTGCCGATTGTGATTGGGAAAAGATGATGCGCACCGTTGTTCAATCTTCTTTTGCCAATCAAGGGCAGATTTGTTTATGCGGAAGTCGGATACTGGTCGAAAAAAGTATCTATGAAAAATTTAAATCCGAATTTATAGCTCGGGTTTCCAAACTTCGAGTGGGAGATCCAATGGATGAAAATAGCAAGCAAGGTGCAGTGGTGAGTAAGGTTCATTTCGACAAGGTCATGTCATGCATTGAATTGGCGAAATCGGAAGGCGGGAAAATACTCATCGGCGGACAAGCTGTAAAACCGGAAGGCCGATGTGCACAAGGTTATTTTATTGAGCCTACAGTCATCGAAGGCCTGGCACCCGGATGCAAAACCAATATGGAAGAGATTTTCGGACCCGTGGTGACCTTGCAAGTGTTTGAAACAGAAGCAGAAGCCCTTGCACTGGCCAACTGCAGCAACTATGGCTTGGCGGCTACAGTCTGGACACAAGATATTTCGAAGGCCAATCGTGTGGCCATGCAGGTCCATACCGGCATTGTATGGGTAAATTGCTGGCTTCTCCGCGATTTACGTACGCCATTTGGCGGAATGAAAAACAGTGGCGTAGGCCGCGAAGGCGGATGGGATGCGATGCGCTTTTTCACCGAAGCGAAAAATGTATGTGTGGAGATATAATGCGTCGCTTGAGTAAATCTATCCATATGGAAGATCTTGTATATTTCTTGTCAGGTGAACTTGTATAACTATTTTACCCATGACCAATCGTGAATACCTGCATGAATTACGAAGTGCAACTGCCGATCAACCTTTGAAAATCCTGATGAGTGCTTGTCTGGCCGGAATCACTTGCGGTTATGACGGAAACGCTTATGGCGAATACCCGTCCGTACTCAAATTGCTGCAATACGAAAATTTAAAAATCATCCGCTTCTGCCCTGAAGACTTTTCATTTGGGACCCCCAGAGCCATGTGCGATATCCATGGAGGCAATGGTATGGATGTGCTCCATGGCAAGGCTAAAGTGCTTACAGAACATGGAGAAGATTGGACCGAAGGCATGATCCGTGCATCTGAAAAAATGTTGGCTCTGGCCCAACAAGAGCAAATTGAATTGGCTGTGATGATGGATGTAAGTGCGGCTTGTGGCAGTCAGGTTATTTACGATGGCAATCGTTTTGCCGCGGATAAAGTATATCAAATCGGTGCGGGTGTATGTGCAGCCCAACTCATCAAACATGGATTCAAGGTCATCAGTCAACGCGATTATGCCTCTTTAGAAATTCTTTATTCGAAACTAGATCCATCATATCTTATTGACCCGCAACAAATTGACCATCACGAAACAGAATGGTATCTCGATTATTTTAAAAAAAGGTGAGCCCTTGAATGTCCGGTTCTTGTAATTTTTTAACGTTGTAAATTTCATCAGCTTGCTTCATCCTTTATCTTTACCCCATGTTAGAACTCCGCTCAGATACTTTTACGCGTCCAACACCCGGTATGCTTCAAGCTATGTTTTCGGCACAAGTCGGTGATGATGTATTTGAAGAAGACCCTACGGTAAAAGTGTTGGAAGAAAAATGTGCGTCCCTATTCGGTTATGAAGCAGGACTCTTTTGTGTATCGGGTACCATGGCCAATCAAGTTGCCATTAATGTGCATGTAAGACAGGGCGATGAAGTGATTTGTGATCAGTTGTCCCATATCCACTTATATGAAGGTGGTGGTGTAGCCGCTAATTCAATGGCGGCTTTGCATTTGCTGCAAGGTGATCGGGGACGTATTACTGCTGCTCAGATTCGCGAGGTCATCAAAGCTGATAATGTGCATTATCCGGTGAGCCGTTTGGTCAGTCTCGAAAATACCGTGAACAAAGGCGGAGGTGCCTGCTATGATCTGCAAAGCCTGCGCGACATTAAAGCTCTTTGTCTGCAGGAAAATCTGGCCCTTCATTTGGATGGAGCCAGAATATTCAATGCCCTCATCGAAACCGGTCAATCTCCTTTGGATTACGGTAAATTATTTGATTCCATTTCGGTATGTCTTTCCAAAGGCCTTGGTGCGCCGGTAGGTTCCGTGCTATTGGGATCAAAATCCTTTATACACAGAGCCAGAAGGGTTCGAAAGCGTTTGGGTGGCGGTCTTCGGCAAGTAGGATATTTGGCTGCGGCAGGTATCTATGCCCTCGATCATCATCGGGAGGGTCTTAAAGAAGATCATCGTCGAGCCCGGGAAATAGCGGAGGTGATGAAGACCCGACCGGAGGTCAAAGAAGTATTACCGGTTGATACCAATATTGTTTTGTTTGAACTACAGCCCGGAATTTCTGCCGGCGAATATTCCACTCAATTACTTGCCAAAGGAATTCGGGTATTACCTTTTTACGAAAGCTCCATCCGCATGGTGACCCATCTCGATTTTACCGATGAAGATCTATCGAAATTTAAGTCCGTTATGACGAGCCCGGACTAATTCAAGAACCTTTATTCGGGTAAAGTCTTCCACTCCAATTTTTCCTATCTTTACTTTACAAACTACACGATGCATAAAGTCTTTCCTTGTCTCATAACTTGTCTCCTCTTCATGACTTCCAATGTTTTTGGAAGTATCAACAAAAACAGCGCATATATTTCACGCTACTCACAAAAGACAGAAATTCTTTATAAAGACACCACACCCATCACACGTACCCGCTACGAAATCGTGTTTAAGTTCAATGATGAAAAGTCTATTACCCTCCACCGGAACTATACCATCTACTATTCGCATTTCGATAAATTAGATAAAATAGAAGCCTGGACAGAAAACCCGATGCCCAATGGCAAAACAAAAAAAATTGAGAATAAAGATTTTACGGCCAACAGTTCGGGGAGCAGTGATGTATTCTACGACGATCAGCAAGAAATCAATATTAATTTCCTCGGACTTACCATAGGATCTGAAGCCCACGTTGAATATACCGTCATTACGGATGAATGTCATTTCACCGATCCTATGACCTTCAGATATTATTTGCCGATTGAAGAAGTGATCTATGAACTTACCGTACCGGAAAACATGAATGTGTCCTTTATTGAGAAAAATCTACCTAAGGATTTCTTATCACATACCATGAAAAAAAATCGGAATGAAACGATACATACCTGGATTGCTAAAGACGTGGAGGAAGAAAAACAATATGACAGTGCACCATCAAGATTATACTTTACCCCACATGTACTTTACAAAATAGATGATTACACCCTAAAGGGTAAAACCAGGACGGTTTCAAAATCTCCGGCAGACCTCTATCAATGGTATATCAACAATATAAAAAATGTAAACAGTAAGCCATCAGAAAGAATACAGCAACTGTCAGATTCTATCGTGAAAGGAGCCACCACTCGCATTGAAAAAGTGAAACGCATTTTCAATTGGGTACAGCACAATATTCGTTATGTAGCTTTTGAAGCCGGCATGGAAGGCATTGTGCCGCGGGAAGCCGAAGCAGTTTGTATGAAACGCTATGGCGATTGTAAAGACATGAGCAGCATTCAATTTGCCCTTTTGAAGGCAGCCGGTATAGAAGCTCACCTGGTATGGATTGGTACAAGACGTATTCCTTACACCTACAGTGAAGTGCCACTCAAAAACACCGACAATCATATGATCGCGGCTGTAAAGGAAAATGGCGAATGGATTTTTCTGGACGCCACGGATCCCAATGGAATTTTCGGATTACCCTCAGATCATATTCAAGGCAAGCAGGCTATGATTAATATGGGCAATACGGGTTATGAACTCGTGACGGTGCCTGTAATCGATGCCAAAACAAATTACATGACCGAAATCTGCACCTTTCAAATTTTAGGTAATAATGTGGAAATTAATACCCGCGTTACCCATGGTGGATTACTTGCCGGAAATCTTGCTAACCAACTGCACTACCTGACCGAAAAAGACAAAGAAGAATTCGCGAAATCATGGGTTAAAAGCGTAAGTAATAATGCCATTTTGAAAAATCATGGTATTCCGAAATTGGATGATTATTCCGGCCAGGAAATGACCCTGAATTATACCATTAAAGATTATGTGAAGGAAGTAGATAAAGAAAAATATATTAATCTTTTTCTGGACAAGTCATTTATGAATAGCGGTATTGCGGACATCGACAAGCGTCAGGTGCCTTATGGATTTAAATTTAACTCTACCAATACCAGTACCTATATTTTGAATATTCCTGAAAATTATCATGTGACCTATGTACCGCAGACTACAAGCTTTAAGGAAAAAGAATTTGGTTTTAGTATAGATTATACGCAGGAGAAAAACACACTCATCTGTCGCCAAAAAGTCTTTAGTGATTTTCCTGATCTGCTGATGAAATCAGATCAATTTGCCCGCTGGAATGAATTTGTGAAACAGCTGAATAATGCCTACAAAGAGTCTATTATTCTGGAGAAAAACTAAATACGGTGATCGGATATTATATTCCTGCCACAAATTAGAGTGTCACCTTATTCTCGATTATATTTGTCAGGCTTAAGGTTATTTCTAAATCGAAGATCCCAAAAGCTCAATCACTAAATCAATGTCATGAAATATCTGATTCTTTTGCCGGTCATGTGGATCTCCTTAGCTGTACAATCCCAACAAATGATTATCGATTGGGATGCAGCACCAAAGCCCCATGTAATTGACAATGCTTCTTTTTTAAAAGAGAGCGCCATCATTATCCAGGAAGATTTGCAGTTTGAAATTAAACGAAATCCACTCAATAATGATCTCGATTGTGCAAGGAGAACTCACAAAGTGATCCGGATGAATGATGAGAAAGGAATAGAGATGTATAACAAAATCAAGGTGGGATATTCTGAAAAATACCCCATCACGAATATTAAGGCACGTACCATTACTGCATCAGGTAAAATCATTGAACTAAAATCAGATGCCTTTAAAGAGGTGAAAGATGAAGATGGCAGTATGAGTAAAATATTTGCATTGGAAGGTGTTGAAAAGGGATCGGAGATTGAATACATAGTATACCAAAAAAGTCGCTTCTTATCATTCGGAACCGATTATTTGCAGGATGCCGTACCGACCGTCCTAACCCGTTTTGAATTGATTTGTCCTTCCAATTTAATCTATGATGTAAAAGGATATAATGGCGTAAAAGTATCCAAGGATACCATTATGGATACCAAACGTTCAGTCATGGCGCAAGTCAACAATTTAGCCGGATTGGAAGAAGAAAAATATGCTTCATACTTTCCTCATTTTGCAAGAGTAGAATATGCGCTTGCCTATAATACGGAATCAAAAGGTAAAGGTATCCGCTTATTCACCTGGGATGATGTCGCGGATGGGCTTCAAAAAGCCAGTGTACAGTTTACGGAAAAAGAAATTAAAGCCGGTAAGAAATTGTTAGAAGATCAGAAGGATTTCAAGAAACTGAATACCACCAAAGAGAAAATAGAGTGGATTGAACATTTTGTAAAAACCAATTACCAGCAACAAGAATATATTCCCGATGAGAAATCTTCTGAAATTGAATTTACCTTGAAGAATAAACTTACTGATGAAAGCGGCATAAGAAATTTATTTGCGCTCCTATACTTCAATCAGGGAATCAATGTAGAAATTGGATATACGATCAGTCGATTTATTAAGCCTTTCGATTATTCGTTCATCAATATAGAAAACTTAAAGAACTGCATCTTTTATTTTCCGGAGACCAAACAATACATGGCACCCAATGAAATATTTTACCGTATTCCGTTTATCCCTTCAGTTTGGTGTAATAATGACGGGGTATTCACGAAAGTCATCAAAATGGGAGATCTCGTAAAGGCCAGTGCAGAAAAACGTAAGATTCCGGAAATATCTGCAGAAAAAAATTACCACAATCATGATGTTGAAGTGACCTTTAATAGCTCAATGGACACTTCTTTGATTCGAATAACCAATACCTTCGGAGGATATAATATGTTGGAAACCCTTCCGGCTTTTGTATTTCTGGAAGGAGAAAAAAGAGATGATGCGGCTAAGGAAATTATACGCGTCAGTGAAAAAGATGAAAAGATTGATCAGTTTAAATATGAAAACAATGATTATAAAATGGTGTCCTTGCAGCAACCCATGAAAATTAGCGCTGTGATCCATGCGACCAATAATATTGAAAAAGCAGGTCCGAAATATTTGTTCAAAGTAGGAGAGCTCATTGGCCGTCAGGCAGAGATGTATCAGGAAAAGGAAAGACAGTTTGATTTGGAAATTCCAAACCCGCATCAATATATTCGTAATATTAAAGTGAATATTCCTGCCGGATATAAAGTGAACAATGCCGATAAATTGAAAATGAATGTGGTCGCCACAGTGAATGGCAAGGAGTCCTGCAAATTTGTTTCCGATTATACACTTTCCGGAAATGTGTTATCGATTAACGTGTTCGAAATTTATCATGAAAGCTTTACGCCGAAATCTGAATACGAGAATTATCGAAAAGTTATTAATGCCGCAGCTGACTTTAATAAAATTGTGATCGTGCTTGAGAAGATCTAGTGATCAATCATGTTCTTATTGCTGAAAAAATTCCGGGTAAGATCTCAACATTTTTTCTGCATTCTTACGGCTAATCAAAATAAAATCATGATGATTTAACCATCCGAAAAAAGTATCAAAATCATAGGACTCTCCGTCGATTTTCAGAATGGCCTTGGTGCCTTTATCCGGTGGTCTAAAATATAAGGTCAGGGTTTGAGGTTTGCTTTCTTTGCGTTTGATGTTAATCGTGGCCAATTGTCTTCCATGTTTCAAAATAGAGTCTTTCAGGAAATTGGAATTTTCATACCCCGTACAATAGATGGATTCCCAAAACCCCAAATAACTGTCAACTCTTTTCAAATTCAAAGGCTGATCCATTTGACCGGAACCTGTGACGGTTTTGCCTTCCGGTTTAACATCCAGGGTAAATGAATATTGAACCGAATCTTTATATTCTAATTTGATCTGTTCAATGTCACTATAACCATATAAGATTCTTCTTTCTCTCCAGTCGCTTACCGAACAGAAATATCGAACACCAACAAATGTATTTTGTAAAGGAAGCTTAACAATATAAGGTCGTTTTGCTCCTTCTTTAAGCATATAGGTACAATTGTTGGTTCCCGGATTTCGACCTACATAAAAAGTATGGGTATTCTTATCTCCGGAGTATAATTCTACTTTGGTATTATTGACGCTCATATCCGTGACCACGGCATCATGATAGGACATTGATACCGGCTGCTCGGGTTTTTGGTCGTGCATTGCCTGCAGTAAAAATTCAACAGCATCTTTACGTGCTACCATGCTATCGTTTAGTGTCCACTCCTTAGGTCCCCGGCTTAGTTTGACTTTCTGTCCCTGAGGATTTGACAAAAAGATGGTGGTAATAGCCGCCGTATCTTTAACGGTAAAATTGGTTTCATCGGAACCGAAAGGACTGCTATCGCCTTTAAACACAAACACATAAGCCAATACACAGAGCAGTAGTAAGACTGCAACATAAATCAGTGTTTTCTTCATAGGGGGCAAAAATAGCAGATTTGAGCTTTAAAAACTATTTCCGCATGAGACAGGATCGAGAGGATTCTGAGAAAGGGTATTAAGGCTACACATCAATGTGGACATACTTCCATCTGCAATATCTGATCTTCAAACATTTCATGCATACCCTTTAATTCAACTTCTGCCGTATCAAGATCTGATTCAAAATTTGGATTGCTTGCTCTAATAAGCTCTACATGGTTTCGATAATACGAGATGCCATCCATTAAATTACTGAAAAACCCTTTCAAATACTTTTGTTGTTTGGGGTCTTCGGTATTGGATTCAATCAATTGCTCATTTAGGTATTGAATATATAATCTGATCTCTGCGATAAATACATGTGGCCGATCAGGATTGGACATGATATTTGTTCTGCCATAAATGTGATCGGTCATCTCTTGCAGGGAAACTACCCGAGAGAAGTTGACCATATTGGGCCCGGGACAAATGGTCACTTCATGTCTGTTTTTGATAAATGTTTCGTTGTATGAAATTGCTGCAGCATTGCTGAGTCCAACGCACAAACACTCTTTGGCCAATACATCCGTGACTTGTTGCTGATAATCTGCCTCGGAAAGATTTAAAGACTGTAGTTGCTCAATCTTTAATTTTTGATATTTTCTGGAGGCTGTGCAAATGGGCTCTGTGGTGAATTCAGTATTGTATGCGAGCAGCTTATCGGTGCATGGAGTGCCCGGTTTGCCTTCGCGAATCCGAAGTTCCTTGGCAATGCCGGATGTCGTTCCTTTGATATTATAAAAGCGAACGCCTAACGGGGAATTTCGACTCAGAACAATATCTTCTTCCTTGGCCAAAGAAAGTAAGGATAATGTATCCCGATCTACGGTGGTTGCTTCAGGGACTAACAGAAAAGGGGATCCCCATCCGGTGCTGGAAATCGGATAATGTGTATGTAAAAATTGATCTTCCGCTGCCGTGCCAATTCCTCCCTGAACCGTCAAACGTAATGCCGGTGCTATAGTCAATGGTTCATGCCCTTTTTTGATCCATGCTTCCTGAAACAAATCAAATAATGTATCGACCAGTCCTGGCAAATTATTTTTAAACTCTTCCAGTATGGGTCCCATCAAATAGCCTTCCGTAGCAAATGCATGTCCCCCGCAATTCAGGCCTGACTCTATTCTGAATTCACTGACCCAAATTCCTTTTTTCGCTAAGTATTTTCCTTGAATGAATGCGGAACGATAGTCGCTCACTTTGATGACTACTTTACGTGTAAATTCTCCGTCTTCGAGTTGGTCAAAGCCTTCACATTGTTCCAGATAATTGTATAAACGCGGATTCATTCCGGCCGAGAAAATCACCGAAGCATATTTCAAATTGCTCTTCACAAATCCGCGTAAGGCTGTGACACCATCCGACCCGTCGGGAATGATTACTCCATCTTTGTCCAAATTGTTTCGGTCAGGCTTTGTCATAATATTGACATCTATTTGACCGGCCTTGAGACTGTTTCTCAATTGTCTTTCTATACTTTCCTTTACTTCCCCTTCTTCCAAATTGAGCCATTTTATATAAAGCTTTTTTAATTCGGACATCTCGGGCAACATCTCAAAATACTTTTGCAATTCCGAATGTACAACGAATGCTTCTGTTTTAAGTTTCGCCATCTGTTCATTCACTATTCGATGCACCAAATTGAGATAGTCGGTGATGCGTTTCGCCCGATAATCTGCCTCACGTGCCGAGATGGGTATATATTCAAGATTGAGCTGATGACAATAATATCTGCGCATCATTTCTAGGAGGCGGTCATCCATTAATGATATCACAGAAGAAATTCCAAATCGCGCTACTTTTATGGGAGAATCGATGGTGTAGGCCAAGCCCATAACCGGAATATGAAATGTGTGGGGAGATAAATGTTGCATAAGTATAATATTGGGGTCTTACAACCGAGATGAATTTCCGGACAAGTACTTATTTTGAATCCTTCGGGTTTCCATTCAGTATCCAAAAGAGCAAAGTTAATCTTATATGGACAATTTTATCCTATTTAAATGTAAAGTACAAAGCAGGCTTAAGATTTCAAAAAATGGAAGTATAAATTCTCTGCAAAAAGGATTTGAAACAGGCTATGGGCGGGCTTTTCTTTTAGGCTTAAACCCCTATCTTTGCGCCCTATGGAACTCGCCAAGAATTATACCCCGCAAGAAGTGGAACCCAAATGGTACGAACATTGGGTCAATCGCGGATACTTTAGCTCCAAGCCCGATCAGCGGGATGCCTATACGATTGTTATACCGCCACCCAATGTGACCGGTGTATTACATATGGGACATGCACTGAATAATTCAGTGCAGGATGTACTGATTCGCTATGCGCGATTGAAGGGGTACAATACCTGTTGGGTGCCCGGTACAGATCATGCCTCCATTGCTACGGAAGCAAAAGTAGTGGCTATGCTTCGCGAACAAGGGATCGATAAAAATAGCCTCAGCCGTGAAGAATTTTTGAAATATGCCTGGGAGTGGAAGGAAAAATATGGCGGAATTATTTTGCAGCAGTTGAAAAAACTGGGCTGCTCTTTAGATTGGGATCGCACGGCCTTTACCATGGATCCGGATTACTATAAAGCCGTCATCGATGTCTTTCTGGATCTGCACAAAAAAGGACATATTTTTCGCGGTGTTAAAATGATCAATTGGGATCCAAAAGCCAAGACTGCACTGAGCGATGAAGAAGTGATACATAAAGAAGTCAATAGTAAACTGGTATATATCCGTTATTTTCTGGAAGAACAAGGACAGCCGGGAGCCAACAGCATTGTGGTGGCCACAGTTCGTCCCGAAACAATACTGGGCGATGCAGCAGTTTGTGTGCATCCTGATGACGAACGATATAAGCATCTGGTAGGAACCTATTGTTATGTGCCTTTACTCAACAGACGCATTCCCATTATTGCAGATGACTATATCGATATCGAATTTGGGACCGGCTGTCTGAAAGTAACCCCGGCCCACGACATCAATGATTATAATTTAGGACTCAAGCATAAGCTTCCGATTATCGACACCCTCAATGAAGATGGCACCCTGAGCGAAGCAGCAGTTTTGTATGTCGGCCAGGATCGTTTTGATGTCCGTAAACAAATAGTTGTTGATTTGCAAGCAGCCGGACATATTGAGAAAATTGAAGACTATACCAATCAAGTAGGATTTAGCGAGCGGACCGATGTGGTAATTGAACCACGCTTATCGATGCAATGGTGGTGCCGTATGGAGACTATGGCCAAACCGGCACTGGATGTGGTGATGAATGATGAAATCCGTTTTTATCCTGCCAAATTCAAGAATACCTATCGCCATTGGATGGAGAACATCAAAGATTGGTGCATCAGTCGTCAGCTTCGCTGGGGGCATCGCATTCCGGCATGGTATGACGGAGAAGGAAATGTAGTGGTAGCAGCCAATGAAACAGAAGCGCATTTAGCCTATCAGAAAGAACATGGCAAAGAGGCCCATCTGACTCAAGACAGCGATGTATTGGATACCTGGTTTTCGTCCTGGCTCTGGCCCATGGAGGTGTTTGGCTGGAATAAAAATCCGGATAATGACGAACTCAAATATTATTATCCCACCGCCACTTTGGTTACGGCCCCTGAGATTATTTTCTTTTGGGTAGCCCGTATGATTATGGCCGGATTGGAATATCGAAAAGAGATTCCTTTCAAACAAGTATATTTTACCGGTATTGTTCGGGATAAACAAGGTCGGAAAATGAGTAAATCCTTAGGTAATTCGCCCGACCTGCTTCAGCTCATAGATCAATATGGAGCCGATGCAGTCCGCTTCGGAGTGCTCATTTCTTCTCCCGCAGGAAATGATCTTTTATTTGATGAAGGTGGATTGGACCAAGGCCGTTTGTTTGGCAATAAATTATGGAATGCATTAAAGCTTCTCCATATTTTCAATCAGAAAGAAAAATCCGCGGATGTCAGCGATCAAGCATCATTTCCGGGACTTTGGTTTGAAGCCCGACTGAATGAAGTGAAAGGACTTGTGGAAGCTGATATCAAAGAATTTAAATTGAGTGAGGCGCTGAAGAAAATCTATTCTCTGATATGGGATGATTTTTGCAGTTGGTATCTTGAATGGATTAAAACGGCACCCGACCAAGCGATTCCGTCTAAAACGATAGAGCAAGCCATGAAGCATTTTGAGGAATTATTGAAATTGCTCCATCCGTTTATGCCTTTTCTCACCGAAGAACTATATGCTCATCTTCAGGTACGAAATGCAGGGGACGATCTCGCCTCTGGTGCCATGTCAAATTCAGAAACCCCTGATGAGGCTATTTTGAAGCAAGGCGATCTGCTTAAATTGATGATCACCGCTATACGTGACATGAAGGTGAAGCAAAATTTAAAACCTAAAGATGCCATCACTTTATTTTTACCTGAAGCCTATGCCGTGCAACTTCGGGCCATAGAGGATGTGCTTGCCCGTCAAAGTTTCGCCACTGAAATTCAATATACTTCAGAACCGATTCAGGGGGGGATTACCTTTGTCGTAGATAAACTTCATTGTTATTTTACCACAGAAAAGGAAATTGATCAAACTCAACAAACGGAACAATTGAAAAAAGATCTGGCCTATCTTCAGGGTTTCCTGCTCAGTCTGGAAAAAAAGTTGGGTAACGAAAAATTTATGGCCAATGCCAAACCGGAAGTTGTTGAGAATGAGTTAAAGAAGAAAAATGATGCCCTTGAAAAAATCAGAATCATAGAAGAAAGTCTTACATTGCTTTAGAAAATG
Source organism: Chitinophagaceae bacterium (assembly GCA_016786845.1). Classification (GTDB taxonomy): domain Bacteria; phylum Bacteroidota; class Bacteroidia; order Chitinophagales; family Chitinophagaceae; genus OLB11. The sequence continues at coordinate 129,416 of JAEUVB010000016.1, forward strand.
ATATTTATGAAAGGAAAAGCATTGATATTAACCTTAGCGGTCTTAGCGATATTGACCCAATCTTTTATTCTTGAAGATCAACAAGGATCTGCCTCGGGAAGTAAGTTCCGCTTTAAAGCTTTCCTGGGTTGTAGTAGCGACACCTCATTTGTTAATAAAGAAAGATTTGATCAACTCGCAGTGCTTCCGCTTTGTGCCAAAGACAGTAACAACACGGTTTTTAAAATTGTGAGCTTCGATATTACTTATGCGGAAAGAGGTTTATATCAGGATTCTACCGGATTGCCCATCGTTTTTACAGATTATTCAAACGTCAGTTGCACCGGCGATACCATTCCTTCTCGTTGGATCAATATTTTCAAAGAACGCGGGTATCGTGGCGATACCATTATGTTTGACCGAATACTTGTAAGAACGTCTGAAAATAAAACACAGATGTGTAAAGCCATGAGGGTTATCCTTCGTTAAAGAGACTATTAAAATCTACCCATCAGCTTATATATTTGCAGCTTTCACAAACTATGGCCAGCAATCTACTATCCTCTTTCAAACGAGCTCTTCCCCATAAAAGAAAGGAGCTTCGTGCCTTCCTGAAAAAGTTTGACAAAAAATTTATTCCGGGTATTAAAAAGTATGTAGACCCGGCGGATGCAGAGACGTGGGCCGAAACAGATTGTCTGTCTTGTGCCAATTGCTGCAAAGTAATGACGCCAACCTTTACCAAAGCTGATTTAAAAAGAATCAGTGCTCATCTGGGCATGACGGAGTCAGCCTTTTATGATCGATGGCTGGAAACCGATAAAGACAATGGAGATAAAGTCAACCGGATTCAACCTTGCCAATTTCTGGATCTCAAAACGAATATGTGTAATATTTATGAAGTAAGGCCTGAAGATTGTGCTAAATTTCCGCACTTCAAACGTACGCCGTTTGCAGACTTCAATCATATTCATACACAGAATATTGAATATTGTCCAGCTACATTTAAGTTTATTACCCGCATGAAGGAAAAAATTGAACGGGACTATGAATGGTAACCCATTCGTTCTAATTCTTTCAGTAGAATTTCATTGATTTGGCGGGCATGTGTAATGACCATGAAATGTCCACCTTTTGCAATCATATAATCAGGTTTACAAAAGCGTATTGGAAAAAGCTTGTCGGCATCACCATGGAGATGGATCAAATTCACCGGTTTTTTTTCTTGTGACCAGTTCACGATTTGATCCATTGACCAACGTAAATAGGTCGAAGATGTTTTATGCATCATTTCGGTGAGATAGTTTTTCATACGAGTTGAGGTCACCCCAAAAAACCAAAACAGAATGTTCGGATCCTGCTTCAATTTTTCTACCGTACCTAAATGATGAATTCTCGCCTTACCCATCGCTTTCAAATACCAGGGCAATTCACTCCGATTCGAGACACTGGAGATGATAAATATTTTTTCGGCCGGATATCGTTTTGCAATCTCTATGGCGACAATCCCTCCGAAGGATAATCCAATCAGTACGAAAGGTTTTGATTGATCAATAGTAGCTGCCATCCGTTCGGCATATTCATTCAACGTTTCATTTTCCAAGGGTTCAATCCAATCCAGAAAATACCGAGTGTAGGATTCATTCAGCAATATCTTGTCAAATGCTCTGCGATCGGCCCCTAATCCACTGATGAAATAAGCATTCATGATTTCTTTGTTTCAATCATTTCTACCATGATATGTTCTGCTTCATCCTTCCGCATACTCAGTTGATAACCTGAAACATTGATGGCAATCGGGTCACCAAGGGGTGCAGTCAATTCCACCGAAATTTCTTCTTCGGGTATGCATCCCATTTCGAGTAATTTCACATACAGCTCGGTTTCTCCAAAACTTTTTATGATGGCTTTTTGCTTGTAGGGAAGTTCGGTTAATTTGATGATCTTCATGAATATTGGCCCGCGTCTTTAAGCTTACCCGGGGATTGATATATAGGTGTTGTACGAATGCAAATGTACTATGGATTCAAGTCATATTGCTGAATAAATCGGATGGTTTGCATGATATCCATATGGATGATCCGATCCTTTTCAATGAAGCTTACTTTTTCGCGATAGGCAGACAATATTTTTTCAAGTATGGGCGATGATTTTTTGGGTCTTCTGAATTCAACGGCTTGTGCGGCATTCAGCAACTCAATGGCCAATACACGCTCTGTATTGTTTACCACTTCATATAATTTTGTCGCTGCATTCGCACCCATACTCACATGGTCTTCTTGCCCATTACTGCTCACGATACTGTCAACGCTGGCAGGTGTACATAGTTGTTTGTTTTTGCTGACAATGGATGCTGCTGTATATTGAGCAATCATCAAACCGCTGTCCAATCCTGCACTTTTTACTAAAAATGGTGGCAAACCCCTTTGTCCACTGATGAGCAGATAGGTACGACGCTCCGAAATATTGGCGATTTCCGCGATGGCAATTGCCAGATAATCTAAATTAATTGCCAGGGGTTGTCCATGAAAATTTCCACCGCTTAATATGAGATCTTCATCCGGAAAGATGAGTGGATTATCTGTAACGGCATTGATTTCATATTCTACAATTTTTTCAACATGAGCCACCGCATCACGCGTGGCACCATGTACTTGGGGTATGCAACGAAAACTGTACGGGTCCTGAACTTGTGCCTTATATCCATTTGCCATTTCGCTATCTGCCAATAAGCGTTTCATATTCTGAGCCACTTCAATTTGCCCCTGATGTTTACGTATCGTATGAATACCATCAGTAAATGGCTCCGTAGTAGCATCAAATCCCTCAAACGAGAGTGCAGCAATCAAGTCAGCCCATTGCAGGAGTTTTTTAATTTTTAGTAGGCACCATACCGCATAGCTACTCATAAACTGTGTTCCATTGAGCAGGGCCAATCCTTCTTTACTTTGCAATTTAAGAGGAGGGAAATTTAATGTTGAAGCATTCTTTTTTTCTCCCTGAGCATAAACCTCACCACGATTCAACAAGGGAAGACTCAGATGGGCCAATGGGGCAAGATCGCCACTGGCACCGAGTGAACCGAGCTGATAGACCACCGGCAAAATGTCTTGATTGTAAAATTCGATCAAGCGTTCAATCACTTCCATGCTGATTCCGCTATGGCCATAAGTGAAATTCTTGATTTTAAGAAACAGCATGATTTTAACTATTTCCGGTGGAACTTCATCCCCCAATCCGCAGGCATGACTCAATACCAGATTTTCTTGCAATTGTTCTATATCATCAGATGAAATTTTCACATTGCATAAAGACCCAAAACCGGTGTTGATACCATAATAGGTTTTATCCGGCTCTTGCATTTTACGATCCAGATATTCTCTGCATTTTTTAATATTCCGGACGGCCGATGGATCTAAACTGACGATTTGATTCAGAATGGGCTCCATGTCATGTAGCTTCAAATGGGATACTCCCAATGTGTAATTTGTCATCTTCATGTATTCAAAGTGCGAATATACTATTTGAGACTGCTTTGATGGCCGCATAAAGTGATGAATGAAAAATTTTGAAGCAAAAAAATACCTGTCCTTTTATCGGACAGGTAAATTTATTTTCAAGAAATACTGAAATTATTTTCTTACGGGTGTTGAGCTGCCATTCCAGTCAATTTTTCTGGAAAAATACATGATAGCCGATAAGATGATAAACAATCCGATACTTCCTGTGAGCAATGCTCCGTCCTGCAATTGGATTAGGATGTAAATAAATACATATAATAATGTGAGAAAGGCTCCAAAAATTCCTGCAGTTTGATTGCTGCCGAAAACGCTACGGGTGTATAAAGTGATTAAGAGTATCGTAGCTGCTGCGGAGCTGATATAGGCAAAAGGATAGGAAGTATATTCCGAAATGGAAAGAAGCAAAGTGTAGAAAATACAAAGCGCAAAACCGATCAAAACATATTGTACAGCATGTACATTTTTTTTCTGGAATACTTCAATAAAGAAATAAATGACAAAGGTGAGCATAATCACGAGTATCGCATATTTAACCGTGCGACTGGTTTTGGCGTAATTATCTAACGGTTGAATGAGATGTACACCAAAATCACTACCACTCAGTTTAATTTCCTGACTTTCTTTCCATTGTTGCGGAAATTCACGGTTCAGATCAAAGGCCTTCCAACCGGCTTGAAAACTGCTATCTTGAATGGTGTACTTGGGTAAGGTTTTTCCTTCAAAATCAGGATATGGCCATTTGGCATTTATATTTACTTCGGTAGATTTACCAACGGGTGTAAATTGTATTCGTTCGCTTCCTCGCAATTGTATATTCATAGAAAACGTATGGGGTTTTGATAAATCTTCTGCGTTCAGGGGTAATAGGGTATGAAGGTTTTTTTCGAAAATGCTTACACTATTACCTCCGGGATTGTAGTCATAGTATTTGCCATCCCAATCTAACTTCAACTGTTGTTGTATACCTGTATAATCAGAAATACTATAGACCATAAAAGCCTCAGAGAGTAAAAGATCTTCCAAGGGTATGCCTAATTTGGTAAACGGAATTTGATTGAAACTACCGTTTAATTTCAGATTGGAAGTATAAACGATGAGCTTAAATATCGTGCTCCTGGCCCGATATTCAGGAGTCAGGGAACCGGTTACATTTAATACATCCGGCAGAAAAAATGCATGTCGCTTGTTTTTACTGATTTTCCCGTCATCTGATTTTTCAGGCTGAAGATAGGGTATCACCAATACAGGCCCTGACAAAGTCTGCTCATTCCCCCATTGAGCAGAAATCTCCTTTTTCACTTCTTCATTTCTATATTGCCGCTCGCGGATAAGATCGGTAATAAAAAAGGTAGGGATGAGCAAGGCCAGGATAAGGAAACTAATCATAAACCCTTTGATCAGGTTTTTATTTCTTTGAATAAGTCCCGGCGTTTGACCGGGTTGTTGCGGAATTGGGTTGTCCATGATTTTAATTTATTTAAATGATTAAAAGTACTTTGAATTTCAAAGTAAATAAACTTTTATCGATTATAAAATAATTTTGTTGTTAAATAAAATGCAAGGTGGAAAGATGAATAAGCCTATCGGTCCAATTAAAATGAAACTGAGGGTGTCTCCACATCAGGTTTGTCACCCCTAAGAATTCGGAAACGTTTACGGGCTTCATTCACGAAACTGCTGCCCGGATATTTTGTAATCAGTTGTTCATATAATCGTTTGGCTTCATCTTTATTACTAAAGAATTGTTCATTAATATAAGCCAGATGGTAAAGGGCATCATCGGCTAAAATATCCTCAGCATATGAAGTCACTATTGCCTGGAGGTGCATAGCAGCCTCACTATAATCTTGTTTACGGTAGGCGATATCGGCACGTTCCATGAGAATATTATCGGCAAGCGGATGTTTTGGATATTGTGTACTGATGCTATCCAGGGTTTTGAGTGCTTCTTCATCTTTGTGTTGAAACTTCAGCAAATCGGCTCTGGCATACATCAGCAGAGGCAAACTATTACTGTCTGCCGGTGGATTATTTTCTACGATAAGTACGGAAAGATTCAAGGCGTCATTGGCAATGAGTTCAGAAGTAGAGGCTTTTAAAACATCCAGTTGGCCTTGGGCCCACACAAAATCGCCGGTATAATAGGACAATTTTGCATTTTTGAATCTAGCCTCTTCGCCCAGCATATCTTGTTTGAAATCCTTATCGACCTGAGAATAGAGTAAGGTACTTTCCCAAATATTATTTCGAATCAGTTCATAGTCGCCCATTTCCAATTTGCACTTGCCTTTAAATACCCGGTCTGCGTTATTGGCCTTGGTCACATTTTCCAACAGGGCTATAGCCGAATCGATGCGATTGGCATAGCGTGCTTCTAATTCGGCATATTCGCGAATCGTTTCTTTTACTTTATAAGCAGGGAAGGCCTCTATGAAATCTCCGTAAGCCTTTTCTACCTGAGCCACATCGGCCGGTGTATAATGTGGATTATAGCGCAATTGCTCTTTCAAACAGCTTAACTTCTCACTTCTGGCGGAAAGATAAAACGGATGCTCCTGCCCTTTTTCGATCACATAATCATAGGCGCTTAGCGCTGCCTTAAACTGTAATTCCCTGAAGGCGACTCTGGCAAACCCTAAAACTCTTCTTCCCATTTCGTTCAATCTCAGATCGAGTGCACGAATTTGTGTGAAAGCACTTTCATAATCTTTTTGCTGTATAAATAGCCACGCCAAAAGGTCAGGATAGGCGAGTGCTTCAGGTTCTTTTGTCGCTCTGGTTTGGATTTTCTTCCGTAAAGATTCCAATTTATCCGGTGTCGCGATCATCCGCAAAAAAGCTGATTTAATTTCTTCGGATTTTTCAGGATGTGAAACATATAAATCCAACAAGCTCCCTGTCGCCATTTCGGAGTCCCCTTTTTTATCATAGAGGATAGCCAGTTCTTCAGCGAAAAGATAGGTATTGTCTTTTTGTTCCGACTTCCCTTTAATATAACTCGCGATAGCGTAATCAATCATTCCATCTATTTCAAACCGAACGGCACATGATCTTACTTTTTCTTCTTCAGACCCTAATTTTTGAATGATCTCTTCGAACATTTTATTAGCCTTTTTTTCATCCCCTTGCAACTTGAGGAGTTTAGCTAGCTCATACTGATAAGTATCATTCTTAGGTTTCCCTTTGATTTTTAGACGTATAAATTTCTCTGCCTGTTTATAATCCTTGATTCCCAGTAAACTTTGAATATAGTCTGTAGCGATACTCTCATCTTCCGGGTTATACTCGACCAATTGTTTGAAAGTTGAGGCTGCCTTTTCATAGTCCCCGGTGCGCAGGTATTGCCGGGCGATATTCAGAAGCTGATCCTGTGCATATACCGGCACAATCGCGACGTAAAAACATAAAAGGAATAATACTACAAATCTCATGCTGCCCAAATATCCGAAATACTTAGCTGAATTGAACATTATCGTTGTAAAAGTTTATTTAAAGTTCAATCCCCCTGAAGTGCACAAATATTTAACTTGTCGTTAGAATAAACAAAGGGATTAGTTTATTAATTTCGTCAACTTAAGATTTTTTTGTTATTGTACTTGCATATGGCAAAAGCTTAATGTACTTTAGTACACCGCCTATCCGAAAGGAAGGCCGGGGGGAAAAAAGAAAGAATAATTATGGCAAAAGCAAAAAAGGTCGGCCAAATTGACCTTAAAAAAGCATTACACGAACAATTTGGATTTGATAGTTTTAAAGACGAACAGGAAGAAATTATTAAAAACGTACTTGCAGGCAAAGATACTTTTGTGATCATGCCCACAGGTGGCGGTAAATCTTTATGCTATCAACTCCCTGCATTAGTCAGTGAAGGGATAGCCATTATTGTTTCTCCGTTGATTGCCTTGATGAAAAATCAGGTCGACTTATTGCGGAGCTACAGCGATATAGAAAACGTGGCGCATTTCATGAATTCATCGCTCAATAAAGGTCAAATCAAAAAAGTTAAAGAAGACCTTACGAATGGTAAAACGAAAATGCTTTATGTGGCTCCGGAAACATTGACGAAAGAGGAGAATGTAGAATTTCTGAAAGACCTCAATATTTCCTTTGTGGCCGTTGATGAAGCCCACTGTATTTCAGAATGGGGGCATGACTTCCGTCCGGAATACCGTAAAATCAGAGATATTATTGACACGATTAATCCTAAACTGAATATCATTGCCTTAACCGCAACAGCTACGCCTAAGGTGCAAGATGATATACAGAAGAACTTGGGGCTTAAAAATCCGGCAATTTTTGTTTCATCTTTTAATCGCAGCAATCTCTATTATGAAATTGTGCCTAAAGCGAAGAAGGATCAAACCGTCAAACATATTGTTAAGTTTATTCAGCAGAATCGAGGTAAAAGTGGCATCATTTACACTTTAAATAGGAAAACCACTGAGGATTTGGCTGAAATTTTGGTTGCCAACGGTATCAGCGCAGTAGCCTATCATGCCGGTCTCGACAGTAAAACGCGTGCCGAACGTCAGGATATGTTCTTGATGGAAAAAGTGGATGTCATCGTTGCCACCATCGCATTCGGCATGGGAATCGACAAACCCGACATTCGATTTGTCATCCACTATAATATTCCTAAATCAATAGAAAACTATTATCAGGAAACAGGACGAGCCGGTCGTGACGGGCTTGAAGGACAGTGCTTATTATATTTTTCATATAAAGATGTACAAAAGCTGGAACATCTTATGAGAGATAAACCGTTGACGGAGCGTGAAATGGGCGCCCAACTGATAGGCGAGACCGTTGCTTATGCCGAAAGTTCTATTTGCAGAAGAAAAGTGTTACTTCACTATTTCGGAGAAGAATACAACCACGATAAGTGTAATAATATGTGCGATAATTGTCGCCATCCGAAAGAAAAAATCGATGTTAAGGATACTATTTTCACCGTACTGGAAACCATTCGCCAACTGAAGGAAATGTTTGGTATCGATTATGTGATCAATATAGTTTTAGGACGTATCAATACACAGATTCAATCTTACAAGCACGATAAGCTGAAATGTTTCAGTATGGGAGCCCATTTTCAAATGGATGATCATTTCTGGTATTCTTTGGTACGCCAAATGTTGGTTGAAGGTCTGATTCGGAAAGACATAGAGGAGTATGGTTTGTTGAAACTGACCGATAAAGGAAAGGCCTTCCATAAAAAACCTTATTCCCTTAAATTATCCTTGAATCATAAGTTCCAGGATGCGGATGGTGATGATGAAGAAACCACCTCCAATCACAATGCTTCTGCAGCGGCACTGGATCCTACCTTGCATGAAATGCTTCGACAATTGCGTAAGCAACTAGGGAATGAAATGAAACTTCAGCCATGGATAATCTTTTCTGAAAATTCACTCGCTGAAATGGCAACCAGCTACCCCACCACACTCAAAGAACTCGAATCGATACAGGGGGTTAGTAAAAGTAAAGCCGAAAAATTCGGCCGACGGTTTGTCAAGCTCATTGCAAGTTATGTTGAAGAAAATAATATAGATAAGCAGGATGACTTTGTGATGAAAAGCGTGGTCAATAAGAGCGGGATGAAGGTGTTTATCATACAAAATATTGATAAAAAAATGCCGCTTGAAACGATTGCGAAGAATAAGAATATCAATATTCAGGAATTACTGAATGAAATGGAAACCATTGTGAGTAGTGGCACCAAACTCAATCTGGATTATTGTATCAACGACTATGTTGATGAGTACGATCAGGATGATGTATATGATTATTTTCAGAATAGTGATACCGGTGATTTGGAACAAGCCTATCACGAATTAAAAGAGAATAATCTGACCATTGAGCAACTGCAATTAATGCGGATTAAATTCATGAGTGAATTTGCCAATTAATTCCTTGCTGCTTGCCGGTAATATATTCTGGGTTAGAAATGGGCAGGAAAAAATAATTGCGAAATTGCTCAGATTGTTTATTTTTGCAGCCCACTAACAACCAAATGGAAGTGGAAATCACTAGGTGCGGTAGCTCAGTTGGTAGAGCAAAGGACTGAAAATCCTTGTGTCGGGGGTTCAATTCCCTCCCACACCACAAAAAAACAGAGCGAGAATGAGAGAGGAGAGTGTAGCTCTTAGCTCGAATTCTCGCTCTGTTTTTTTGTTCCTCATTCTCATTTTGTTTCTCACCCTCATTCTCCCGGGGATCCTTATTCTTCTGTGATTTTGCCGGGATTGAATTTTTCATTTAATTTATGCAAGAGTCGCTTCACTGCTTTTTCTGTATCAGCATAACTCATTTCCTCTTTGTGGGTATAGATTACCATCAGGTTCATATGCAATAGCCTATCATTCAGAGGACCATAGAGTACGCTTTTATTCAGTCGATACGCCTCCTTCATCAGCCGCCTGATTCGATTCCGCTGATGCGCATTCCTGTGGATTTTCTTGGGTATGGATATGCCAATATTGGCCGGTGAAGATTCAAGGTTCCGGGTCTGTATTCGATAAAACACTTTGAAGGGAAAAAGAAAAAACGCTTCTCCGGATTGGAAAAGCGTTTCAATTTCTTTTTTGCTCTTTAACCTTTCCGATGCAGACAGAGAGAAAGGTCGTAAACTCATAATAAATAGTCTATTTTAAGCGACTTTCGTCGGAGACACTCAATTTCTTACGGCCTTTCTTACGGCGAGCCGCTAATACTTTACGGCCATTGGCGGTTTGCATACGCTGACGGAAACCATGTACGCTCTTTCTTCTACGGCGGTGTGGTTGGAATGTACGTTTCATACTGATAAAATTTTAATCCCTTTTTTTAAAGGACTGCAAAAGTAAGGTGGAATGTTTAAAAATCCAAAGATTAGTCGAATTTATATCCGACGTAAGTGGTCTTGGCGTTCCAATTGGAGAATGGATCCAATTTTTCACTGTAAACCGTGAGCGTCAATACCCCATTGTTTAAACTACCTGACCCGTAATATTTCAAAGTATCGGCCCAAAAGAACGTTTGCTCAGGAATCGTGATATAGTTTCCATTGACTTTCGCGGAAAGGACTTCATATACGGAATCACGAATAGAATAAATACGGATACCAAACTTATCCGTAGAGAGTGGTTTTACTCTTAAGGTATCATCATTGTCTTCAATAGTGGTTTCATTAATGAGTCTGGTGCGAATACAAGCGTAATAGGAATCAAATTTCTTATTGACCGTAAACTGACAACTATCTCCTTCATACCCGCTGGCACAAATACAATCCCCGTCACGACAAGTCCCGCCATTCTTACATTCAACCGCACGGGTGATGCAGGCATTGGGTTTACAGGAGGACATATACATTGCCGCCCCAAAAATCATTAATACGGCCAGAGTGGTGACTATCCTGATTTGTTTCATCTTATTTTCTTTTAGGGTTGCGTGAATTTGGTGCCATTATACACACAGGAATTATAGTTTCCGGTGATATTGTCACGCTGAGTGATATACAGGGTAATGTATTTGCTTTCAATATAGCCATTGCCGGAATAGGTAATATTTCCCAAGGTTTGCTCCGGTATCGTTACTTTATCTATATCAACTACAGCTAATATTGCTACAGTTTGTGAAAAGATATTATAAATACTGATTTTATTGGGTTCTGTTTCAGGCGCTACAATCAGGGTCATCGTTTCAGGAATTAAGCCATTACAACGATAAGAGCCATCCCAGGTACCGATAAATTTTTCGTACATCTTCACACTACAATTCGGACCTTCAAATCCGGTAGCGCATTTACAACGACCATCCCGGCAAATTCCGTTATTCCGGCAAATGATATCTTTGCATGGGTCTTTTACGCAGGCATTGAATACTACAGTGGATGCCAACATCAAAAAAAGCACAGTTGTACTCAGTATAATAGAAATTCTTCTCATATAGCTATGAATGAGTAACAAACATAGTATAAAATGTTGATAAACCCATCATAGAAGCCTAATTTTTCAATGGATTCCAACCTTGTGCGGTCAGATTGATCTTATTTCCCCCATTGGTCAGTAATACGGCCCCGTCTATGGCCTCTGTCATATGGCCGATAATACTGATTTTATCGGGTTGATTGATTTTTTCAAAATCGTCCGGAGAAATGGTCATCAGGAGCTCGTAATCCTCTCCGCCATTCAGCGCTGCTGTTGTTGCCGCAATACCAAAACGTTCGGCATTCAATCGGGTTTCATCATGTATCGGGAGTTTTTCCTCATACAGCATGGCCCCGGTTTGACTTTGTTTACACAAATGCAGAATTTCGGAACTCAAACCATCACTGATATCAATCATGGAGGTAGGCGTAACCCCTACTTCTCTCAACCACTCAATCGTTTTTTTACGGGCTTCCGGCTTAAGGAGCCTTTCCAAAACATATTGCTGATTATCCAGTTCCGGTTGTATACCCGGATTTTCTAAATAAATTTTCTTTTCCCGTTCCAGCAGGAGCAATCCCATATAGGCAGCACCCAAATTTCCCGTTACGCAAATCAGATCATTCACTTTGGCGCCGGCACGAGTTACATATTTATTCTCTGCTACTTCACCTATGGCCGTAATACTCAAAATCAATCCCTTCTGACTCGTTGTGGTATCCCCACCGACTAAATCAACCCCGTATTTTTCGCATGCCAAATTGATGCCATCATAAATTTCATCCAGCGCCTCTACACTGAATCGATTGGAAATGGCCAGTCCTACCGTAATCTGAGTCGGTTCAGCATTCATGGCATAGATATCCGACAAGTTTACAATCACCGCTTTGTACCCCAAATGTTTCAGCGGCGTATACGTCAAATCAAAATGCACCCCTTCAACCAATAAATCAGTCGTGACGACCATTTGCTTTCCGAAAGTATCGATAACAGCGGCATCATCGCCCACGCTCAATAAAGTGCCGGCATTGCGTGTTTCATTGTTTCGGGTCAGGTGTTCGATCAGACCAAATTCTCCCAATGCTGCAATTTCTGTGCGATCCTGATTCATATTCATTCATTTGAGGCACAAAGGTAAGGTCTATTGGTCTCTATTTTTATTTATGATAAATATTAAAGCTCTCCTGTACTTTTGCGGCATGAACCACGGGCATGAACCCCAAAGAAGAACTTTGGAAACTTTAAACGGAAACGGAACAGATCAGCGAAATATTAAACCCTCCGACTGCTTCGCATCGGGATTGAAAACCCTAATGCTCCTGCGTCGCATTGGTTTTTCTAATAAAGTGGCCTTTTTTCTTTTGATCCTTACCTGCATGTTGAATTCCTGTGAGCGAAATAATATTTTAACCCAAAACCAATGGGGAGATATTTTCAAAAAACATGGGATTGATTCAGCCTGTTTTGAATTGGCGGATAACAGTCATGATCAGATTTTTATTTATAATCTGAATCGATGCAGTAAACGATTTAGTCCGGCCTCTACCTTCAAAATTTTCAATTCTTTGGTTGGATTGGAAACCAATGTCGCCCGGGATGAAAATCTCGTGATTCCTTGGGATGGCACCCTGCGCAGGGAAAGCTGGAACAAGGACCTGACCATGCGGGAAGCATTTAAAGTCAGTTCCGTTCCCTATTATCAAGAGCTTGCCCGCCGAATCGGTCAGGTAGAAATGCAGAAATGGCTGGATACCGTGCGCTACGGAAATAAACGAATCGGACCTGTGGTGGATGAATTTTGGTTGAATGACAGCTTGCAAATATCTCCCGATGAACAAGTTGGTTTTTTGAAAAAACTTTATTTCGACAAACTCCCTTTTTCTCAGCGGAGCCAACGAATTGTCAGAAGTATGATGTTGCAGGAAGACAGTAGTTACTATAAATTATATTATAAAACAGGTACCCAAATGCCTATTCGTAATGGTCATCGAGTGACCATGGCATGGATTGTAGGTTTTGTCGAGCGCATGGAAAAACAAAAAAATGTAGAAACGAAAATTGAGGAAACACATTATCGTCCCTACTTTTTTGCGATGAATTTTGAAACCAAGGATACCCTGATGGACACCTATCCGATCCGTATTTCTATTCTGAAAGACATTCTGAGAGAACGTCAGATTTTGGAATAATCCGTAAATTATTCTTCTTGATATCCTTCATCTTTGTTTGACCATACAGACAACACGTTCTGCATAAATCCTTCACAAAGGAATCTAAGCCCGCTTCACAATATTCTTCAATTCATTCAATTTCATCAGGGCTTCTACCGGGGTCAGACTGTTAATTTCCACCCCTTCCAGAATTTCCTTAATTCGGGTCAAATCCTCTGCTAGTCCATCGAAGATATTGAGCTGATATTGTTTGGTATCAATCTTCTTAATATTGGTGGTCAGGCGCTCGTTGAGATTTTTTTCTTCGAGTAATGCCAAAATTTCATTGGCCCGATCGACCAGGGATGCCGGCATTCCGGCCATGCGCGCCACATGTACACCGAAACTATGGGTGCTGCCGCCTATTGCCAATTTCCTCAGGAAAATAATTTTATTCCCCACCTCTTTATGCGTCACATGAAAATTCCGAATCCGGGGCATTTTGTTTTCGAGTTCATTCAACTCATGATAGTGTGTCGCAAATAGGGTGAGGGGCTTATGAATATGTTGATGCAAGAATTCAGCAATACTCCAGGCTATAGAAATACCGTCGAAAGTACTGGTACCGCGCCCTATTTCATCCAATACGATGAGGCTACGATTGCTGATATTATTGATGATGCTTGCGGTCTCATTCATCTCCACCATAAAGGTACTTTCACCCCCACTCAAATTATCGGAGGCTCCAACTCGGGTAAATATTTTATCAGTCAGCGGAATCAGAGCCTTTTGTGCCGGAACAAAACTGCCCGCATGCGCCATCAGCGTGATCAAAACCGCCTGACGAAGCAGCGCACTTTTACCACTCATATTGGGACCCGTAATAATGATGATTTGTTGTTGATCCTTATCGAGTGATACGGTATTGGAAACATATTCTTCTCCTACGGCCAGATTTTGTTCAATCACCGGATGCCGTCCTTCTTCAATATGCAAATTCAATTCCTCTGTGAGTTCGGGCCGGCGATATTGAAAGCGGAGGGCATTGCCGGCAAAACAAGTGATACAATCCAACTGGGCCATCAGGTTGGCATTCCATTGAATGGGTGTAATGTATTCTTGCAAATCCTGAAGCAGATCATCATATCGTTTCATTTCCAGCGCCAGTATTTTTTCTTCAGCGCCCATGATCTTTTGTTCGTATTCCTTCAGTTCGGGCGTGATGTAACGTTCCGCATTGGCCAGGGTTTGTTTACGGATCCAGGTTTCCGGCACTTTATGTTTTTGGGAATTGGTGACTTCGAGGAAATATCCAAACACATTATTGAAGGAAATTTTCAGCGAAGGAATTCCGGTTTCAACGATTTCTCTTTGTTGAATTTGTAACAGGAAATCTTTGCTGTTCGTTGAAATTTGACGGAGCTCATCCAGTTCCGCATCCACACCATCCCGTATCACACCTCCTTTATTCGCCAAGGCCGGCGGATTGTCGATGAGGGTATTCAGAATTTTATCGCGGATGGACAAACATGGATTGAGCTGTTCGGATAAACGACTGATCCATGGATCATCGCAGACCTTGGTGATGATTTTTACTTCTTCCACGCAACCCAAACCTTTTGCCAATTGTAACACTTCGCGTGGTGAAATTTTACGCAGTGGCAGTTTGGCTACGAGACGTTCCATATCACCCAGCTGCTTCACCTGTTGAATGAGCCTGGCGCTCAGGTCCTGATCCCGAATAAAAAATTCTACCGAATTGAGTCGTTCATTGATTTTATGTAAATCCTGTAAGGGAAACATTAGCCACCGTCGAATCATCCTCGAACCCATGGGTGAAACCGTATTGTCGAGCACCTTCAACAAGGTATTTCCATTTTCCCGATTGCTGTCCAGGAGTTCGAGATTTTGTATCGTGAAGCGATCCATCCACAAAAAGTCATTGCGCGTAATGCGTTGAAGCGAAGAGATATGAGAGAGTTGCTGATGCTCTGTATCGCGCAGATAATGTATGATGGCGCCGGCAGCGATCACCGCGTGCGGAATGTCAGAAACACCAAAGCCTTTCAGGGATATGGTTTGAAAATGTTGAAGCAACAAATCGGTTGCATATTGTTCGCTGAATATCCATTCATCCAGAAGATAGGTATAGTATTTGGCGCCGAAGTTATCTTGGAAAAATTTATTCTTTTGCTTTTGATAAATGACTTCCGAAGGCCTGAAACTCTGCAGCAGTTTATCGATGTATTCGGTATTGCCTTCCGTACAGAAAAACTCCCCCGTAGAAATATCCACGAAGGCAATACCGTGGTTGACCTCATGTAAATACACGGATGCCAAAAAATTATTGCGGGTATTATCGAGCAATTTATCGTTGGTGGCCGTACCGGGGGTTACGAGTTCGGTTACCCCTCTTTTCACAATACCTTTGGCCTGCTTGGGATCTTCGAGCTGATCGCAAACCGCCACCCGGTAGCCTGCTTTCACCAGCTTGTGCAGATAGGTTTCCAATGCATGATGCGGAAAGCCTGCCAACTCCGACTCAGAGGCCGCTCCATTATTTCGTTTGGTGAGTGTAATGCCCAAAACCTGAGAGGCAATAACGGCATCCTGCCCGAAGGTTTCATAAAAATCACCCACACGAAAAAGCAATACCGCATCCGGGTATTTGCGCTTAATTGCGTTATGCTGTTGCATCAGGGGCGTTTCCGATGAAGCCGATTTTGCCATGAGGAGCGAATGTAGTTTTTTTAGGGCAGGGTTGAAATTTCTATGCCATTCATTTATACACAATACCAGGCGAACCGCTTAACATTCCTGCCTATTGTCTGTCCAATTCAAAGGTCCTAAAACATCCATAAAATTTGATGCTTTGCACCAAATTCCTAATAAAAAACCGGAATGTTATTTACACTCCGGTTTCAAATTTACGAATGATATAGAAATTAATTCCTGATCGTCATTTCCTCCAACAAAGCCCTTCCACCCAGCACTTTATCCACTACCCACATAATATAGCGGGCATCGGCGCAAATGGTACGCTTGTAGCGCTGATCGAATGCAATATCTCCGCTCATGGCTTCCCAATTGCCGTCGAATGCACAACCAATCAATTCGCCATTGGCATTCATCACAGGACTACCCGAATTGCCGCCGGTGATATCATTATTGGTGATAAAACAGGTAACCAAAGTACCACTTTTACGATCGGCATAATCACCATAATCTTTGGCCCTCAAGAGGTCTACAATTTTAGGTTGCAAGTCGAATTCCTTATCTCCAGCTTTGTACTTATCCAGGAGTCCTTCGGCAGTAGTATAATAATTGTAGAATACGGCATCCTTTGGCGCATAGGAACCTACTTTGCCATAACTCACACGCATGGTCGAATTAGCATCCGGATACATCAATTTATTTTGATTCTTTTTCAATAGGGCGCCTTGATAAGCACGATTCAGTTCAAACATATCATAATTGAAGGCATTGATTCTGGGTTCGTAATTATCCTTATAGTTGCGCACCACATTGAGGGCATAAGTCACTGCAGGGTCTTTCAGAAGTTCATCGATAGATTCTGAATTACACATGGAAGCAAATTTTGCACTGTCCAAAAGTGCCGTATTTTCATAAACAAAATTGGCATAGTCATCAAATGTCTTCTGCCAATCGTCGGAACCATATTCGGCAAAGACGACATTTGCAAACACATCCGGATGTTGAGATTTTGGTACATCCTGATAGTACATCAAATTGAGCGATGCAAATACTTTACGATCGAGGTCGATATTCATGTTTTCAAACAATGATTTTCTACCATTTAAAATACGCTTACATAGTTTGTCAATCGAGTCTTTGCTTTCCCCGGCTTTAAGCGCTTTAGAAACCTGCTCAAAACTCATTCCCAATTTGGTGAGAGCCGGAGCGGCAAAAGCTTCACGATAATATGTGGCGTGCTTGGCATAAGGCTGATAATCGGCATATGATTTTTGATAGTCAGACATCAGACGCTTTAATGACTTATCATTGCTTTTCGCCCATTCCATAAAATCATCCTCTTCGATTTTTTTCGCACCGAGGATATTCAAGTTTTTCAATTGCTCTGTTTGACCAATAAAATATTTCCAATAGTTGGCTATCTGTGCATAGCTCGACGAATAAGCGAGGTCAACAGCAGGGTCTTTTTCCATTTCTTCACGCATTATGCTCAGTCGTTTGTCACGAATTTTCACTACACTCGGATTGCTCACATTGATGGCAAGATCCACACCATAGGAGGTGAGATAACGGGTAGTACGACCCGGATAACCCATGATCATCGCATAATCGTTATCTTGAATACCTTTCAATGATACCGGTAAATGATGTTTAGGTTGATAAGGACGGTTGTTGGCAGAATAGGCTGCCGGTTTATTGTCGTTGTTTGAATAAACTCGGAACATAGAGAAATCACAGGTATGACGAGGCCACATCCAATTGTCGGTATCACCGCCAAATTTCCCTAAGTTTTCAGGTGGCGCTCCTACGAAACGGATATCGGTAAAACGTTGATAGACAAAAAGAAAATATTTGTTGCCTGCATAAAATGATTTTACATCACTCTCATAAGTACCGTTTTCATTCGATGCTTTGGTAATGGTTTTAGCTACTTCCTCGAAACGTTTTTCAACATCTTCACCATACGCATCGCCGATAAATGAAGACACTTTGTCCGTCACGTCTTCAATACGAACGAGAAATTTCACACTCAGGCCCGGACAAGGAATTTCTTGTTCGCGCGTAGTAGCCATAAAACCATTCATGAGATAATTATTGTTGACGGTACTAAGACCTGCGATGGAACCATAACCACAGTGGTGATTGGTGAGCAGAAGTCCGTTTGAAGAAATCATTTCACCGGTGCAGCCGCCGCCAAACTGTACGATGGCATCTTTAAGCGAGCTTTTATTAATGCTGTAAATCTGCTCAGGAGTAAGTTTGAGCCCCATTCGCTGCATGGCTTCGTAATTTTGACCGATTAGCAAGGGCATCCACATACCTTCATCGGCACGTGAATTGAGTTGAGTACTTAGAAGAAACAGTACAAAGAGAATTTTTTTCATGCGTGTTTTTTTTCGGACACAAATATACTGGCCATGCCTGATAATGGGGCTTTTTTATCAGAAATCGAGAGAAATAAACAAGAATGGACAACTTTGCCCTGAGTTTCCTTTTATTAAATAGAAGCCAATACATCATGACCGCAGGAGAATTGCCCTACCCGCACGAAATTTCACATTTCTTGAGTTTTGGGGTATTCCATTCCTGTTGAGCAGGATTAAAAACTCATGGTATCCTTAAACTTAACTGCCTGTCTGCGGGAAACTTCAATTTCCTCCCCTCCCTGCAGCGTCACTTTGAGTCCCCCATTATATTGGGTATCAATCTTTGAAATATGCTGCAGATTGATAATATGTTTACGATTGGACCTGAAGAAAACTTTAGGATCCAGTCGTTCTTCCAATGAATTCAGGGATTTGAGGATGAGGGGTTTATTGGTGCCGAAAAAAACCTTGGCATAATTTCCCACACTTTCAAACAAGCGAATTTCTCCAAGTCGTACAAACCAGCATCGCTCTCCATCCTTCACAAATACTTGATCCTGAATACCCAAAGCATGTTGCATCGCTTCTTCAGATTGCCGTATATTTTTCTTGACTTTATGAATCGCTTCGGATAAGCGTTTCGGTTCTATAGGCTTCAGCAGATAATCCATCGCATTAAACTCAAAGGCTTTAATGGCATATTCATTATAAGCTGTTGTAAAAACCACTTTCGGCGTAAATTCCAGTACATCCAGCAAATCAAAGCCGGTTTTGCCTCCCGGCATCTGTATATCCAGAAATATCAGATCAGGCCTCAGTGCTTCTACTTTTTCGATCGCTTCAGCAACATTGGTTGCCTCGTCGATAATCTCGATCTCAGGAAATTCCTTGAGAATTTTTTTAAGTTCATTGCGGGCCAGGCGTTCGTCGTCGATGATGATGGTTTTGATCATGGTTTTGTTTTTTATAATTCAATGATAATGAGCACATGGACCTCATTATTTTTTTCATACATGGCATGAGAAGCTTTTGTTCCGTAAAGATATTGTAATCGTTGTAAGGTAGAACTTACCCCAAATCCGAGACTATTTTCCGGACTGCCTCCCTGATTCAAAGTTCCTGTATTGATTACTTCCAGATGCAGTTTATGGTTTCTGATTTCACTGAGAATTCGGATTTCCCCACCTTGATCCAACATCGATATTCCGTGTTTGATAGCATTTTCAATCAAGGTCTGCAACATCATGGTGGGTATCTGAATAGACAAGGTGTCGGGGGCGATAGTTTTAGAAAACCTCAACCTTTCTTCGAAACGAATTTTTTCCAGCGCCAAATAATCCTCTACCAATGCGAGTTCGTTCTCTAAAGTATCCGTGAGTTGTTGTTTAACAATGGTCTTTCTTAAAATATTAGAAATTCGGGTAATGGCTTTGCGGGCCAATTCCGGATCCTCATCGATGAGGGCACGAATGCTATTGAGCGCGTTAAAAATGAAATGGGGCTGCAGATTACTTCGTATAGTCCTAATCTCCAGATCCTTCATCTCGGTTTCCATTTTCAGACTTTCAATATGCAAATGCCGATTATGTTCGATATAAGCCCAGATAAAGTAAAAGGCATTCCAAAGACCAAACAGCAAACAAATCTGCAAATAGGAGCCTAAATAGGTTTGGATGGACACTAAACTAAAGGACCCTCCGTAAATGCCGAAATACAGTAAGTAATAGAACAGGCTGTAAAAAAAGCTGAGTAACAACAGACCGGCTATGACCCGAATGATGAGTTTTTCAGTTGGCAGTGTAGACCAGTGATAGCGAAGAATAATGCCTCTGTAAACATGGGTGAGCAGGATACCGGCCACAGCCAGCAAGAGGTTGATGATGAGGACTCTTTGAGAAAATTCATCGGTAAGTAGGGCGATATAAATATTGAGGAAGGCGAACATCAACCATCCTATCCATTGAAAAATCCAGTATTTAGAGAATCTGAACACAAAACAAATGTAAGCCTGAACCGGTTTTATACAGGGGTATTTTGATGAAAGGAATTATGACATTATGAGTGAAATCGCCTATCGGGATAAAAAGTAATTTTTAACGATTCGTTATAAGGTGAATGAATATCTTTGCCCGCAATTCAATATGCTATGCACAAAATCCTTTTATTGCTTACGGCCCTGTTTCTGTTTCATACTTCCGAGGCTCAAACCACAGACATAAAATCAGATAAATCATCTTATGCGATGCCCTCCCGTGATTATCTGATGTTTCAAATCGGATATGAAAACTGGTCAAACGTACCGGATAGTATTAAAATCGGAGGATTGGGCCGTGCTTTAAATACCTATCTCTGTTATGATTTCCCAATTATGAAGTCTAACTTCAGTTTCGCCGCCGGCATTGGTGTGGGCACGAGCAGTGTTTATCTTAAAGGCCAGCAAATTGTGTTAACCGATACGACAGCTTATATCCAGTTTATTCCGGAAACAGTTGATTATAAAAAATACAAATACACAACCGCATATATAGAAGCGCCTTTCGAACTGCGATATTTTGGCAATAAGGAAAATCGCAATGTCGGGTTCAAAGCCGCTATTGGTATGCGTATCGGGGCTCTGGTATCCGCTCATACCAAAAGCAAACGGACCCTCAATAGCAAACCTATTGTAGAAAAAACATCGACCAAACGTTATCTGGAAACCTGGCGCTATGCAGCTACCGTTCGATTGGGCTATGGTAATTTTTCGGTCTACGGAGCCTACAGCATTAGCAATCTCTTCAGAGTCAATAGCGGCCCGGAGAATGTGAAACCCTTTCAATTGGGGCTTTGTATCACAGGACTGTAAAGAATTCTATATTCCTGTCCTTCGCCAAAGTGCTTTTCGCTGCCTGATCCCGGAAACGATATCCTGAATCTACTTTGCGTTTGAAATTTTATTCGCATGATAGGCGATCTTGAATAATTTTTCATTACTCAATCCTGCCTTTTCCCTTGCTGCGGCTTCGCTGATTTGTAGCTCCAAAAGCCCTAAATAATAACGATACTGTGCAGCCGCCTCCTGCAATGACCGGTTGAGGATATCCTGTTGCAATTTTACATTGCTAAAGTCGCGCACATTGATCTGAAGATTTTTGGCCTGCTGAATTAAACTGAGGGGCATAATTTCCTCCACACTAAAACAGGTTTCATCACCTTCTATCAAATAGCTCACATCCAGACTGCAAGTGGTGAAGACGAGTTTGTTTTCAGGTAATTCAATGATGTACGGAGGCTCATCCTTCCCCAATAATTTATCGGAAACCATCAACTGTAATTCCTCACCGCTGACACTGCTAAAACGCAGAAGGTCATTGAATTTATTGAAAGTAAACAGCAGATTGGTTTGAATCAGTTGTGTACCCACCCTGCATTTCACCCTCATGCTGACGAGATCGCTATCATCGAATATCACATTGATGGCCGAGAAAGCCGTTACTTTGAAGTCTGTTTTTACGAAAGTCTTTTGCATACGTTCTTCTATTTTTGTCGACACAAAGATTTGTCTGCTTCTGCGTAACCTATTTACGTACCTTTTCATTATTTTTGATTTTATGATTTGTAAACGGAAGTCTTATATCCTCATGATGCATAAAGGGTTAAGATTTCCATAATGTCCTCAATCTATTGACTATGAAAAACAAGGGTGCGTTAACCAGATACCGATTAATTGACAATCGCATGACAAATCGCCAAAAGCCGGCACCCAGTTTGCAAGACCTGGTCGATTATGTGAGTGATAAAATGGGAGTACCCGTTTCCGTTTCGAGTATACAAAAAGATATTTACGCGATGCGGTATGATGAGTCCCTGGGCTTCAACGCTCCCTTGGAATATGATCCCGTTAAGAAAGGGTATGTATATACAGAAGATGGCTTTTCGATCAACAATATACCGGTATCGGAAGAGGATCTGCAAGGGTTAGAAATGGCCATCGGACTCCTGGAACAATTTAAAGATATTCCGGCGATTAAAATTTTCGAAGATGCGATTACGAAACTCGCTGCGACTGTCAAACAAAGCCGCGACCAGGGCGCTCAGGGTTCGATTTTGATTTTAGATCGGCCCAAACGTTATAAGGGGATAGAGTATATGGAAGATATCGTGAATGCCATCAGGGGTAAGCAGGCTTTGCGTATTCAATACCAGCCATTTAATAAACCTGAAGCCCAAAAACATTTGGTGCATCCCTATTTTATCAAAGAATACAATGGCCGTATGTACCTCATTGGAAAGGATATTCATCCAACAAAAGAACCAAAATTCCTGACCTTTTCTTTTGATCGGATGATGTCGGTTGCCGTTCTCAGTCAAACTTTCAGAGAAGAAGAAGTAGATAAAGAAAATTATTTTCGTTCGGCCATCGGAATATCCCTCAACCAAAGCAAACCGGAGATCATTCGTCTGCAATTTGATGCTGCTCAGGCCAGTTATATTCGCTCACAACCTTTGCATCATTCACAGAAAATTCTAAAGGATACATCCAAGATTTTTGAAATCGAATTGGAACTCGTGGTCAATTATGAATTGATCGCCTTGCTGTTGAGTTTTGGAGACAAGTTAAAAGTTCTAAAACCGGCGTCTTTAGTTAAACAGTTTAAAGACACAACGACCTCAATGGCAAAGTTGTATGGTGGTGCTGCATCAGGAGCTTAAAGAGGTACATGTATGACCACGACAGTACCTCTACCCGGAGCGGAATCAATTTCAAGTTCGCCCTTCAGATAAGTGACCCTGGCATGAATATTCTTCAGTCCAATACCATCGGCTTTTTCTTTTTCTGCCACATTAAAACCATGGCCATTGTCCTCTATAGTTGCAGAAATTCCTTCGGCATCTTTGATAAGAGAGATATCCAGCATATTAGCCCCCGAGTGTTTGATGACATTGTTGACACATTCCTGAATCACACGATACAACACCGTTTCAACATTCGTATCCAGTCGTTCATTCAAACCTTCAGAATGCAGGTTAATTTTAAGGACCTGACTATCAATTTTATCCAGAAATTCCTTCACGGCATTCGACAAACCTCTGCGCAGAAGGGCATTCGGCATGATGGCATGGCTCACCGAACGAACTTCTTTACAGCTTTCATCTACCAAAGAAATTGATTTTTCAAAAGCCAGTTTGTCCTGATCATTCGCAAAATTCAATCGATCTTCCAATGCCGATAAGTTCATTTTTGCCGCACTCATCAGTTGACCTATGCCGTCATGTAAATCACTTCCTATTCTTTTACGTTCATTTTCTTCAGCTTCAATCACGGCTTTAGTAGCCATGTCTTGCTGATGCATGATCTCTTCTTGTAAGCGCGTTTGTTGTTTGAGTTTTTGACGTTTGTAATAGGAAAGCCCCAGTAGAGCAAGCAGAAGGGTAAGTCCTAAAGACGAGCCCAATAGTATATTTCGCCGTAGAATCTCAGACTGCTGCAATCGAATTTGTTGGTCCTTCTTCTCCACATTATATTTCACTTGCATATCGGCAATGGCTTTTTGATTGCTTTCATTCAAAAGAGAATCTTTGTATGTGTTATAAAGTGTATACAATTCCAATGCCTTGGCCGAATTACCAATTTTTGTATAATAATCACTGCTGATTTTGTAATAGTTTTTATAATCTTCCTTATTGCCGGTTTGTTGAATGATATTCATGGCGCTGTCTAAACAAGGCAAGACCATGGCGGATTGATGAGAAAGCAGAAGGGCATTCGCCTTACCGAGAAAGATGGAAGCCAGACTTCTTTTATTTCCGATACTGTTGTTGCGGTCGATTGCCTGTTGATAATAGTGAACGGCAGAATCGTATTGCTGTTGACGGGAAAAAATTTCAGCGAGGTCTGCACTTAATAGGGCCAGCTGGCGCATATCTTTATTTTTTTCATACAAGATGCGTGCTTCTTCAAAGCGAATATGCGCACTATCATACTTTAACTGTTCACCATACACAGTAGCCATGGCATGTAGACTGATGCCCATATTTGAATAATCCATTTGCGTCTTTTGAATCAAATAGGCTTTATTCAAATTGTCTAGTGCTAATTGAAAGTCCTTTTTGCGACGATAAACCGCTGCCAGATAGGTATACGTTGCCGCAATAGCTTTTTGATCGTTTTGTTTTTCAAAAATGCGAAGAGCATAAAGGAAGTTAGAGACTGCCTTTTCGTAATCGCCCAGATCTTTATAAATATATCCCAGGTTATTATAACTCATCGCAATACCGGCAGTATCACGGGCTTCTGTGCGTATATCTAAGGCTTCATGATATCTTTCCAGTGCGGTTACGTAATCACCTAATTCGATATGCACATTGCCTTCGTTGTTGCGGGCAAAACCCATGGCAATGGCATCGTCATTTTTTTTCGCTGCATCATAATACCCCCTAAAGGCCAGTATAGACCCCTGGTAATCTCCTTTAAAATACAATGCATACCCCAAAGCATTTTGGGCATAAGCTTCCATACGTCCCTGCTTGCGTTCACGTGCAAGTGACAAACCTTTTTGAGCAAAGTAAACGGCCGAATCAATTTGCGTATTACGATAGTTTTCCGACAACAAGATACAGACCTTAGTATGGACCGTATCTGAACCACCTTTCGCATATTCCTTCAGCAAACTGTCTATTTTCTGTTGTTGCGAAACCGATGTTATAAACAGCCCCATTAAGCATAGCCCGATCAAAAGCTTTCTCATAAAGTTAATTTTAGCAGCTAAGATAGGGCAATTATTCTCTGAAAGCATTTTGACAGAAGTACCGGGATTCAGAAATTCATCCATACGGGTATTGGATTGTCATGTAAAACAAGCTTACATTTGTTATACAATCCTATACAATGAAAACTTTCATATTGTGTACCTTCTTGATGCTCTCGGGATATATCATTCAGGCACAAACCGATTTGTCTCATACCAACAAGCCACTCAGAACATTATTATTGAATACGCTTCGGGTGCCTATAGAAAAGGAATTAAAACAACCCGTTCGATTTGTTGTTGATGTGTTGAAAGTGGAAGGCGAGTATGCTTTTTTTAGAGGAAATACGAAAGATGCATTTGGAAAAGATATAGACTTTTCCAAAACGACCTATCGGGAATTACTTGAACAAGGATTCTTCGATGGTGATGCAACAGCCGCTTTACTGAAAAAAGTGAATGGCAAATGGTCAGTCATGACCTATGTCATTGGGCCCACAGATGTAGCATGGGCCAATTGGTCGGATGAATATCATGCTCCCGCAGTCTTGTTTGGGATCGATTAGCGGCGCACCACTTCCATACTAATAATACGGATATTTTCATTCGGTCTGTCGCTGGCATTTCGGGGTGCCAATGCTATCGCATCCACCACCTCTTGACCTTCAACCACTTGTCCGAAAACGGTATAGCTTCCATCAAGGTGTGGCGTACCGCCGATGGTTTTATAATCTTTACGGGCTTCTTCACTGTACTTCACCCCGGTGCCTTTCGACATATTGTCCAGGTCTGCATCGGTGAATGTTTTACCTACGACCAAATAAAACTGACAGCCGCTGGAAGCTTTCTCAGGATTGTTGTCGCGGGCTGCAGCCAATGATCCTTTCTTATGATAGTATTTTTCAGGCATGATTTCTGCCGGTATTTTATAACCAACATCTCCATTACCCAGCATAGAACCATTCAGTGCATTTTTGCTGTCGGGGTCGCCGCCTTGTATCATAAAAGCCGGTATAACGCGGTGAAATAACAGGCTGTCATAAAAACCATCTTTCACCAATTTGATAAAATTCTCACTGTGCAGTGGAACGTCCGCATAAAGTTCCACCTTGATGGTACCCTTGGTGGTCACGATCTCTACAAACTTGTTTTTATTCTTTTTTGCGGTGGCGCTCAGTGTCATGGCCACAAGGAGCAATAGGGTCAGCATTTTCTTCATAGGGTAAATGTAAAAAAAAATAACTTTCCCGGGGAATAATTGGGCATTATTCCTCATAACATTGATGACCATCCCCTACCTTTACCCACGATTTTGTTGTCAGCATGAGAGTATTCAGAGGATTAGACGAATTACCGCCGTTTCACAGACCAGTAGTAACCATTGGTACTTTTGATGGGGTACATATTGGGCATCGGGCCATCATTCAACAAATAATAGCTAAAGCTCGTGAAGTGAACGGTGAAAGTATATTAGTCACTTTTGAACCTCATCCGCGTATGGTGATTGGTGTGTCGGAGAAACCCATCTCCCTGCTTCAGACACTCGAAGAAAAAATTGCTGCCTTGCAACAACTTGACATTGACAATCTGGTTGTTGTTCCATTTACAAAAGCTTTTTCAGAAATCAGTGCCTCCGATTATATCAAAGATTTTTTGGTCCGGCATTTTCATCCTCATACCCTGGTGATCGGTTACGATCATCGGTTTGGAAATCAAAGAAATGGTGATTTCAATATGTTGGAAAGAATGAAACAGGAATACCATTATATCCTGGAAGAGATTCCCATGAAGGAGATCGAGAATAGTGCCGTTTCCTCTACCCGAATCCGTCAGGCCCTTGCAGCAGGAGATGTGCAAAAGGCGGCCCTATACCTGACCAGACCGTATACCTTGTCGGGTCAAGTGCAACAAGGAGCGCAAATTGGAAGAACACTCGGCTTTCCAACAGCTAATATTTTACCGGATTCCGAACAAAAACTGATCCCCGCCATAGGTGTTTATGCAGTGAACGTATTTCATCATGGGCAATCATACCAAGGGATGTTAAATATTGGATTCAGACCCACAGTAACTCAAAGTAATCAAGCGGCCATTGAAGTTCATTTATTTGATTTCAATCAGACTATTTATGGAGAACATTTGCAAATTGAATTTATGGCCCGTTTGAGGGATGAACAAAAATTTGCATCGCTCGAAGAATTAACATCCCAATTGGCTTCAGATCGCGAACAGGCTATTCGTCTGCTCAACAAAGTTTAGCGTTGCATTTTTTGCGGCTTGCTTTCGGCTTTCGGTACACGAAGAATATAACGCTTACCCTGATATTGATAAAATATCATGGCCACTCCTTTAAAGGGTTGGGGTGCTATAAATTGCTGTGCCGCTTGTGTTGAATCGATACTACTGAAAAAATGACGGTACAAATCTTTATTCGCCCGAATCAGATACATACCCGGTACTTCGGCCCGTTGAACTTTATGCATGGACTTTGTTTCATACACATCGCAGGGCACTGGGGTATAGCCAAACCATACTGAATCAATGAGGATATCACGGTATCCGGTCATTACTTTGAATTCATACACATCTCCGATGATCCGGCCACCTGATGTAGAGGATGTATAGGTTGCTTTCACCAAACTCATACGTGAAGGCCGTATTTTCTTTCCCTTAGCCAAAGATAAACTTGCTGGTAGCAGGAGTAGTAAGAGTATCGATTTCAATAGGCTCATAGCATGAATATTTTTGCGGTAAGCTCTTTAAGTAATTGTTGATCGTTGTTTGCAATTCCGTATCCAACGGCATGGAGATTAAATTGTTGAATAAGATGAATGGCTTGGATTGTTTGTGTCAAATTATACTTGGAAGAAGCCGCCCGGTAGTCTTTTATAAAAAATGGAGATATTTTCATTTGAACAACTTGTTGTGCTTCGGGCAAATCACGGCTATAATGATATCGATAGAGCTTGCTAAATTCGTTGTACAATGTAGCCGTTACAACGACCAAAGGTCCATCTTTAGGGTTGGCGATAAAGTATTGGACAATCTTAAATGCCATCTCTTTATTTTTCTGTATGATAGCCGCGGCAAATTGGAAACTATTATAATCACAACTGACACCGATATACTTTTCAATCAATTCGCGAGTCACTTCGCGACTTTCACCCGTATTCAGCAATACTTTATCCAACTCATTGGCAATCTTTTGTAAATCGGTGCCGAGGTATTCGGCCAATAAGGCGGTATTGGCCGGACTAATTTGAATATTGGATTTAATACAATATCCTGCGATCCATTCCGGAATTTTATAGTCTTTAATGGGATCAAACGTAAGATATACCCCATGTGCTGCAACGATTTTTGGTAAAGCCGTCCGACCATCCAGTTTTTTGTGCTTGTGCGCGATGACCAAGGTGGTGGAAGGATTTGGATTTTGCAAATAGGGAATGAGCTTAATCATATCCTTCAAGTTTGAGGCTTCTTTCAGGATCACCAATCGCCTTTCCGCAAACGAGGGATAACTTCGGCATTCATTCACCACCCTGGCCCAATCCGTATCGCGACCATAAAGTATCGTCAGATTAAAATCCCTTTCATGGGGCTCCAGCAAATGATTTTCGAAGGCATCGCATAGTTCATCTATAAAGTAGGCCTCTTCACCATCAAACACATATAAAGGCCCGACAGCCTTTTGCTTGATCGTTTTGAGAATTTCGTCTTTGACTTTTAATGAATCTTGTTTCTTCGACTTCATGTTCAGTCGGCAAAGATAATAGATTGTTCATCGATAAGTTTCATGCCGTTTAAGCGCATCAGTACTTGTGCGACAGTAACCACATCGCGGCCACAATAACTGACTATACGATCCAAGGCATTGTCTTTCCAATAAACACCTGCTACATCACTCCCGTCGATATCTCCCTTCGGGCTTTCGATATCCAACACAGCTGAAAGCAAATCTACTGAGGTGAAGTTTTTGTATTCTCCGAATTTCCAATATTGCAAGGTGTCGAGCATGGGGTTTTCCCAAGGTTTTTTATTTTGAAGATCCGACAGTACTTCCGGCAAAGGAACACCTCTGATGAAACTTCTTCTGCAGATATAAGGTATATCAAATTCACGGATATTATGTCCGCAGAACTGTCGTTCGGGGTAACTGAAGAATTTATTACAAATGGCTGAAAATTCTTTCAGCATTTCAGTCTCATCATGACCGGACAGCATTTTAACTTTCAATTGATAATCTGCTCCGTTTCGAATGAAATAGCCTAATCCGATACAGATAATCTTACCAAATTCAGCATAAATCCCCGCTCGCTGAGCATAGGTTTGTTCAAAGGAAGGGTTGTCTTTGTCGATGAGGGCGGATTTACGGGCCCATAATCTTTGCATTCTTTCGGGTAATTCCTCCAGCGATCGACAGCCGGGTACAGTCTCAATGTCGATGAGTAACAGGTTTTCAGGGGTTATCATAACTTTTTTAGGTTTTAAAAATTAAAAATACAGATTGTAACAATTCTTTACCTGATGTAAGCCTAATTTTTTATGGGAAGGTCTATCTTTGTTTTTCAATAAAAAAAAGATCATGGAAACTTCCAATAATTTGCCGGAACCCCGTAAGGGAATGAATCCTAATATTATCTATATCAGTATCATCGCAATCTTAGCGGCAGTCTCGATTTATCTGTATGTAACGAAAAGTAAATCGGATGATAAAAATGAAGCCCTGACGAACCAAGTTGAAACGGTGAGCAATGATAAGGCCGGATTAGAGACGGAATACAATGCTGCTTTAGCCCGCCTCGATGAAATGAAGAATCAAAGTGTTCAGATGGACAGTTTATTGTCTACCAAGAGTGAGGAAGTAGAAGCTTTAAAAACGAAAATCAAAGCCATCCTGAGCGACAAAAATGCCAGTGCCGCTCAACTCAAAGAAGCCAATCGCCTGATCGGTGAATTACGCTCACGGGTTGACAGTTATCAGCAACAGATCACGGCCCTGAAGCAAGAGAATGTTCAACTCACTGAAGATAAACGTCAATTAACAGAAACAAATCAGGCCATCACCGAAGAAAAGGAAAACCTTAAAGAAGATAAAAAGCAACTTGAAAAAACTGTCGAAGAAGGATCTGTCCTGCATGCTTCAAAATTCCGTATGGAAGCGATTAATCAGAAGAAAAACCTGTTGGGCCAGGATAAAGAAAAAGGAACTGAAAAGGCTCGTAAAACAGACCTCATGCGGATTTCATTTGATTTGGACGATAACCGCATCAGTGAAAGTGGCGACAAGGTAATCTATATTTGTGTGACGGACCCTTCAGGAAGAATTTCCTCATCCGGTGCAAAATTCACCATGCCTGACGGATCTCAAAAAAATTACACAACCACCAAAACCGTCCCTTATCGTAAAGGAGAAAAGGTCTATGGGGTCACCACCGATTGGAAGCCTGCCGGAAACTTTGAACAAGGGCGTTACAAAGTCGAGCTATACCATATGGGTTATAAAATTGGTAATGAATATGTCACATTAAAATAATTAGAATGTCTGCGAATATCACGCTTTCCATTGGCTGCGATCATGCCGGTTACTTATTAAAAGATGCGATCATACAACATTATGGTAATCGTTTTACCTTTATAGATCGGGGCACATCCGGACCGGATAGTGTCGATTATCCTGACTATGCGCATCCGGTAGCCCTGGATGTGGAAGAAGGCAGAGCTACATTTGGCATATTGATTTGCGGGAGTGCCAATGGTGTATGTATGACCGCCAACAAACATGCCGGCATCCGTGCTGCACTTTGCTGGAAAGCGGAAATCGCCGAATTGGCCCGTCAGCATAATGATGCAAATATTCTATGTCTGCCCGCCCGGTTTATGACTACACAGGAAGCCTTCGATTGTGCGGATGTTTTTTTATCGACAGCCTTTGAAGGTGGAAGACATCAAAACAGGGTGAATAAAATTGCTTGTCAGTAATTACACAAGATTATATGTCGTTATAAACAGGAAAAACCTATTCCACGAAGGAGCTGGTTGAGGAAATAATTACGCCTTCTTCCTAAAATTGCAACTTACTTCCAAAAGATAAATCTCCTGCGTCACCAAGACCGGGAACGATATAGCCTTTGGCAGTGAGTTCATCATCAATATCCGCAGCCCAGATATTAAATTCCGGATAGCGACGGTGTACGGCATCGATGCCCTCGGTGCATGCAATGGTCACCACAATATGAACCGCAGCAGGCGTTCCATATTCAAACAATTCATCCAAAGCCATAATGAGGGAGGAGCCTGTAGCCAGCATAGGATCGGCAATGATGAGGGTCTTGCCGTTGAGATCAGGACAAGTCACATATTCCTGATTGATATTGAAACTTCCATCGGGTTTATGTTTTCGATAGGCTGCAATAAAAGCACAATTGGAACGGTCGAATACATTGAGCATGCCTTGAAATAAGGGAAAGCCCGCCCGAAATATGGTTGCGATCACCGGATACTCAACCAGCTCCTGACCATTGTAGATGCCCAAAGGTGTATTAACGTCCACCTGCTGAAAAGGCATGGTCTTGCTGATTTCATAAGCTATGACTTCTCCGATGCGTTCGATATTTCTTCGAAAACGCAGCCTGTCTTGTTGAATCTCCGTATTTCGAAGTTCGTTGATCCAATTGTTGACAATGGAATTCTTTTTCGCAATGTGATGTATCATTGGGTTATGCATAGGAATGTTTGACTTCTGTAAAAGTAATTGATGCCGGTGATTTTTAAAACCTGAAGTTTATCATTCTTGTGCCTTCAACATTTTTAAAGAATAAACCATGGGAATTTTATTTTCGAGATGAGGAATTCTGAATTTACCCGGTTCAAATTCTTCCGTCGGGTGAAAACATGCGTAGGGAGAATAATCATACTCTTCGAAATGTGTTAGGGTTAACTCTTTATGGAGCAAATTCCCGATCACTTCGGCCAAACCATGATTCCAACTGACGGTCTCTACGGTCACTGCTGCATCTCTGTCGGCATAAGTGCCTTCTTCGGTTTCTTCAATGGCTGCATCTTTGAAGTATCGGTATTGTACATGGGTAAAGGCATTGTCGAACATCCAAACCACAGGATGAAATTCTGCAAAAACAAAAGATCCGCCGGGCTTGAGGTAACGACTGACGATCCCGGCCCAACGATCGAGATCGGGCAGCCAGCCTATGGTGCCATAACTCGTGAAAACCATATCGAAGGTTTCATCCAGGTGTTGTGGCAGATCATATAAATCACAAGCAATGAATCGGGCTTCAAGATTTAATTCTGTGGCCGTATCTCTTGCGATGCCGATGGCTACATCCGACAAATCTACACCGGTGACCACTGCACCCATGCGCGCTAAGGATAAAGTATCTTGTCCGAAATGACACTGCAGGTGTAAAATGCGTTTACCCTTCACATCGCCCAGTAGCGCCAGTTCAATGTCTTTCAAGGTATTTTGTCCGGCTAAAAAACTTTTATGGTCATAAAATTCGGACTTCACATGGAGACCGGCTTTCAGGTTCCAGGCGTGTTTATTTTTGTCGATGTAGTTAGACATAAGATGGTATTTTGAGAAAAAGGTACTGCGGTGCAATCGGGTTTTCTGATGTTTCCCAAATTCACTCTGAAGGGGCTTGGCTCTGAAAGCCTCTTCAGAGATTCAGTGGTCCCCGAAACGGATTTTGGGACGAACGAATGCTTACTCGGGGGCAAAAAAAACTGCCCTGTTTCATTGACCCGACGATCAGGAAAGAACATCAGGGGTTAATCTACATGCTTGATTAAGCTGCCTTTTGTTTCTTCTTTTCGGCATAAGCAACGGCGGCCTCTCTAACCCAGGCACCACGCTCATGGGCTTTTACCCGTGCATCGAGTCTCTGCTTATTGCAAGGTCCATTTCCTTTGACCACATTCCAAAATTCATCCCAATTGATTTCACCGAAATCATAATGACCGCGTTCGGGATTCCATTTCAGGTGAGGATCGGGAAGGGTAACCCCGAGAATTTTGGCCTGGTCGACGGTGGCATCGACGAAACGTTGACGCAATTCATCATTGGTTTGACGTTTGATCTTCCAAAGCAGACTTTTTTCACTATTGGTACTTTCACTGTCTGAAGGTCCGAACATCATGAGGGATGGCCACCACCAACGATTCACGGATTCCTGCAGCATTTTGCGTTGCGCTTCATTACCGCGGCTCAGGGCCAGCAAAGATTCGAAGCCTTGGCGTTGATGAAAACTTTCTTCCTTGCAAATACGCACCATCGCACGTGCATAGGGCCCGTAGGATGTGCGGCAAAGCATCACCTGATTCATGATGGCAGCGCCATCGACGAGCCAACCAATGGCACCCATGTCGGCCCAGGTAAGCGTAGGGTAATTGAAGATACTGGAATATTTAGCCTTGCCGGTATGGAGCTGATCGATGAGTTCATCGCGTGTAATACCAAGGGTTTCGGCGGCAGAGTAGAGATACAATCCATGACCGGCTTCGTCTTGTACTTTGGCCAGCAATATGAGTTTGCGTCTCAGATTCGGGGCTCGGGTAATCCAATTCCCTTCAGGCAACATACCTACAATTTCGCTGTGGGCGTGTTGCGATATCTGGCGGATAAGGGTTTTACGATATTCATCCGGCATCCAGTCGCGGGCTTCTATTTTGACCTCTTCCTCGATTTTACGAAGAAAAGATGCTTCATGTTGTTCTTGTGTCATATGCAGCGTGTGAGTAACAAAAGTAATGAAAAAATCAGGAGAAGCGTGCGTGGGATGAGTTTTTAGTGCTAAGTTTTTAGTGTTTAGTGAGACTATATTTCATTAGCCAATAAGGTTTTTCTATATTACAACTCCCAGCCCCAATAATTGATGACCGAACTTTCTAAAGTCCCGTTGTCGGAATAATATTTACTGCTACCATGTTCGTAGCCCAAATAATACATTTCTTCTTCGACTAGAATACCTTGTTCATTAAAGGTTTTTTGAGGTCCGTTTTGTTCGTCGTCGATATAAGTAAAATGCTGATAGAGTTTTCCGTTCGGGAAATACTCTTTTTCCTCCCCATCGCGGTTACCCATTTTATAATTGACTTCGTAATGGACTTTACCATCGGGATTGTAGAGGATACGCTTGCCATTGTATTCTCCATTTTTATAACCCGATTCTCCGGACAATTTGCCATTTTTGTAATAGGTCTTTATGGTTTCCTGTTTGGCACTGTTTTCTACAGGGATTTCCTTTTGCAAAGATCCATCCGGCATTTCATAGGTATAGCCCACCAGCCAGCCATCTACATAATGATATTTATACATCAGTTCGCCGCTTTCGGCATACTTCGTCAACCAACCGTGGCGGTCGCCTTGCTTTTGCGGAATGGCGATATCGAGGGTGCCGTTTTCGTTGTAAAATGAATCAATGCCATTGGCTTCATCATCGGTATAGTGAAGGATGGCTTTGAGTTTGCCGCTGCGAAAATATTGTTTCCAAACGCCTTGTTTATTGCCGAAAAAATACTGCCCTTTCAAGCGAACTTTTCCATTCGGATGATAAGAGATATAGGTGCTGTCCATTTCACCATTCTTGTAAAAATACTCGGCCGATGGGTTGCCCGTTGCGAAATAGTTGGTTGCCTTTCCTTGCAGATAATTATTCACGAAATTACAGGTCCGCGTCATTTTGCCACTGGGTCCTTTATCCGTCAGGCTATTGGGCTGTCCGATTTTAATGGTATAATTGACAATAGCTGTTCCCAATGTATCATACTGTTTGAAGGATAATTCTTCACCCCGGTCGAAGCGGACCATGGAACGGATTTTACCATTGCCGGCGTAATAATATTGCGGACCGTGGTATTCGTCATCTAAAAAATATTCCTTTTCTTTCAGCGTATTAAGGTTGTCATAGGTATACCAAAAACCTTGTTTTTTGCCCTCTACAAACATCCCCTCTACAGACAAAGCGCCATTGAGATGATACTGTTTGTAAAGTCCATCGCGCTCATCATCCTTATAACTGTATTCCTCTCTCAATTTTCCATTGATATGATAGGAAGTGACTTTACCATTGGCTTTACCTTTTTCATACATGCGTACTTCCTTCTTGCTGCCATCGGCGTAATACGTGTAGTACTCTCCATTGTAATAACCATCCCGGTCGGCCACCACTTCGGATGACAATACACCAATATCATTATAGAGTTTGAGGTTATTCTTTTGCTTATCATCGACCACACTTTCGCCGGAGACTTTGCCCGTAAGTACATTGTAAAAAGTGATTTTCTTGATATGTCCTTTTTTATAATCGGTGATGACACGTATTTGTTTGTCTTCATTGTAATCGGTGCATATCCCTTCCTGATCGCCTGCACTGTAGGTGGTCGTTCTACGGGTATTTCCGTTTTCATGGTAATAGATCGCCGGTCCATCCAGTTTTCCTTTTTTATACTGCTCTTTACCACTGATTTTTCCGTCTTCAAAATACTCGATAAATTCTCCTTCACGTTCACCCTCAACCATTTTCCCTTTCGATTGAATTTTCCCGTTTGGATGATAGCCGGTGATATCCCCTTCGGGTTTACCTTTCTTGAACATGGTGACGGTATTGACTTTGCCATTTCGGCTATATTCCGTAACGAGGCCCTCCACGAGATCATTTACAAAAGTGATGTCATATTGTTTGCTTCCGGATTCATAATAGATGGTCACCGGCCCATTCTTTTTGTCCAAAGTGTAGGTTTCCTCTGAAGACAAAGTTCCATTGCGATAATATTCTTTGTAGGTTTTGTCTTTCTTGCCTAACACAAAATTGGCTTCCATTTTTTTGGTTCCCATCAGGTAATAGGTCTTGGATGGGCCATTGGCTTTACCATTGGTGAATTGACTTTCTTCTTTCAATTGACCATTGTAATAGTAGCTGCGGAATGGGCCGTCGAGTTCCTTTCCGCGATGATTTGCTATGATAGATACCAATCCGGTCTCATGAAAATAATTCCATTCCCCCTGTAGGTTCTCTTTGTTATTATTGATGAGTTTACCGCGGGCCACCAGCTTACCACGCTCGTATACATTACCGGGTCCATTATTTGCTTCTTTACGGAGGTGACCGTTATAACCATATGCATCCAATTTTTCGGTCACCATGGTCGCCATTTTAGAGATGTCTTTATCGGCTTGTTTCACCAATTTTTGTACATCGGCCGAATTGATTCCGGATACCATGGAAATGGTCATGGCTTCAAACATTTTCTCTTTATAGATTTCACGATAAATGGGTGAATAAAAATTACCCCAAAATTCATCGGGTCCGCCGGCTGCCGGTAGTTTGTCGAAGATCAGGTTGAGCTGACGGAACATCACTTCATCGAGCTTGGTTTGAATTTTATAGCCCTTCTCCAAAGCGATTTTAGATTTGAAATAGGTTTCCAGTTCACTGTAATTTTCTTTCAGCCAGGGGACCTCCTGACGATTATTGTATTTTTCCGTCATCTCATCGCTCAGGTTGGCTATGCTATAAAGGAGTTGTATACTTTTTGACGAGCGAGGGCTTCCCGGCGATTCGAGTAGACACATCGTAAAGCTCATCATCGCCTGTATAGGATAACCACTTTCCATCGCGAGGAGTCCCATGAAATAATGGGAGTTATAGGCATATGGATTCAGGAGTATGGTTTTGCGGAAATAACTAAACGCCGAATCATATTTCTTTTGGAGATATTGATTGATTCCTTTGGCGTGATAGCCGAAATAGGAATTGGGATAGCGTTCTATAATCTGATTAAAGCAGATCAGTGCAGAGTCATACTTTTCTTCTTCATCGTAAATA
The DNA here is from genome assembly GCA_016786845.1 of Chitinophagaceae bacterium. Lineage (GTDB taxonomy): Bacteria > Bacteroidota > Bacteroidia > Chitinophagales > Chitinophagaceae > OLB11. The sequence continues at coordinate 166,625 of JAEUVB010000016.1, forward strand.
TTACCGAGTTGCAAGAGTAGATCGTGCTCGTACTCATTGGGTGTCAGGGCGAGTACTTTAAGCGTAGCCTCTTTAGCGAGAGCCAGTTGACTATCAGCACGGGCAGAGAGACCCAGTTCATACATGGCTAAAATATAGTTGGTATCATTTTCGGGTACATGCTGAAAGGCGCTTATCGCATCTTTGTATTTCTCTTCATCATGAAGTTTAACTCCTTTACCGATCCATTCTGCCGAATTGACCATAAATACTTTTTCCTGCGCAAATGAAGGAACAAAAAACAAGAGTGTGCTTGCAAAAAGAACATAGAACTTCATGAGAATGGAGGTTTAATGTGATGATTCAATCCGTAGGGGTTAAATTTACAGTCTGGCAATTACTTTTGCGAAAGAAAAATGATGTATTATTTTGTTTATTTTCCGTTGTATTGCATTTCATTGCTGCCCTTTTGGTGCTTATACAAAATATCGGATCTGTTATTTTTTATCCTATACCGCGTCATCAAGTATCGCTATGAGGTCATTTATAATAATTTGAAACTGTCCTTTCCGGAAAAAAATGATGCGGAGTTGGCTGTGATCATTCGAAGTTATTACGCCAATTTGTGCGATAGTATTGTAGAAACCATCAAGCTCTTTTCTATTTCCAAAGAAAATTTGAATCAACGGGTCAAATGCAATTGGGACGCTTTCGATGAAATGACCAAACAGAATCGTAACGGACAAGCCTATATGTCACATCAGTTTAATTGGGAATGGGGAACGGTGATTTGTAACTGGCGTGCCCCTCGCCGATTTACAGGATTATATATGCCTCTCAATAATAAAATTTTTGAACGATTATTTAAAACCTTAAGAAGCAGAAGCGGCACCTTACTGATTCGTGTGCAGGACATGCAAAAGGAAATGGCAAAAGTGCAACAAGAAAAAACGCTTTGGGGTTTTATTGCCGATCAAAATCCCAGCGATCCGAAACGGGTTTCCTGGAACGACTTCCTGAATCGAAAAACCGCTTTTTTCAAAGGACCGGAGTTTGTAGCCAGACGTTATAATAACCTGGTCTACTTTGGCGAAATCATTAAACTGAAACGCGGCTACTATGAAATTAAACTAAAACTGGCGTTCGACCAACCCCGGAACACGAATGAGGGCGACATCACTGAAGCCTATGTTCGTTTCTTGGAGGATAGCATCAAACGCCAGCCTGAGAATTGGGTTTGGTCGCATCGAAGGTGGAAACACATCTACCCTCAACATCAGTAACAAATATACTTCCAGCTTCGCGGACCAAATACTTTAGGGTGTATAAATCAATTCATGAATCAAAAGTGTAAATAAAAATTGAGAATGTCAAAGAAATTATTGTTAACGTTGTCATCAGTGCGGCACCGCTCACTTGAATCGCGGGTAATCCTAATCTAAAACCTAAGCCATGAAAATCGGTCTCTATTTCGGCAGCTTCAACCCCATACATATCGGGCACCTTATTATCGCCGGGCATGTGCTTAGCCATTGCGATGTAGATCAGGTATGGTTTGTTGTTTCGCCCCAAAATCCTTTGAAAGAAACTGCAGGCATGCTCAATGAACAACATAGACTGCATTTGGTGCGACAAGCCATCGAACAGGAACCGAAGTTCAGAGCCAGCAATATTGAGTTTTCATTACCTCGGCCAAGTTTTACCATAGACACCATGACCCATCTCGCTGAAAAATATCCAAAGCATCAGTTCTCTATCATCATGGGGAGTGATAGTTTTCAGAATATTAAACGGTGGAAAAATTATCAGACCTTACTTGAATTATATCCCATCATCCTTTATCAGCGTCCGGGTCATGAACCGGATTTAAGTCTGAGTTCCAAAATCGAAGTGGTGAAGGCGCCCCTCCTGGATATTTCATCGACTTATATCCGCGGACAAATTCGCGAGAAACGTTCGATTCGTTTTCTGGTACCGGAAATTGTGATGGAAGAAATACTGGCCAACGGATATTATAAATCGTAATCATTTTTTGGATCCATGATGGTTATGCCCCCGAGTAGCCACTTGTCATCCGGACTTCTCGTGCGGGGACCCTCCGGAGGGTTCGGTTCCTATCTGCGCATCAACCTATCCTTGCGTTCATATACGCTCTGGGACTCATCCGATAATGCTTCTTAAACACTTTGCTAAAAGATTGAACATCTGCGAAATGCAAGCGCATCGCGATCTCCGTCCAGGTATATTGTGCGGTATGAAACAGACGAATGGCTTCCTGCAATTTCAATCCGATGAGATACTGATGGGGACTAATTCGAAAGGTTTCTTTAAATAAATGGAAGAATCTGAATTCCGAGAGAAAAATACTTTGAGCCAATTCCTTCATGCTGATCTGAGAATAGACCATGTCGTGCAAATGGTTTCTTGCCTGCAGCATTTTTTCGTAGAGTTCCGTACGGGTACTTTTTCTGATCACCGGAATATTTTGATACGCCTTCAAATAGGGAAGTTGATGGAAGAGTAATTGACGGATAAATTCACATTCCATTTCTTGCAGGGAGCCAATGTTTCCGGATTTGATTTGATGAAATAAATCCCACATGTATTGATGGAGCAATGGGCCGGATCGATAGCGGACAAACAATTGTTCTTCCAGAAAAAAGGATTTTTTATCCATTTCATCCGAAAGTCCGGAAGGATTGAGAAACGCCGATATCGCTTGCTGTAACAGGTCTGTATGGATATCAATGCATACGCCCAAATCATCTTCCCTCGCTTCGTTGATACTCACTTCGCAGGTCTCGTGATTATTGGCCAACAGATATTCTCCGGGCGACAGGATCACTTCCTTCTTGCCGTTGAAATAAATTTCTTTCCCTTGAAGGTTGTATTTGAAAGAAACCTGGCTGAGTTGAATGTTCTTATTCAGTTGACGAATTTCAGATACCCGAAATGGAAATTGACGGATGTGTGAAACCACATCACTCCAATTGTATTCATTCAGCAGGGTAGTATTCCGATCCTGAGCATTCATATTCCGAAAGTAGGCTCTGGCTTTCATAGCTTTTGGATGGAAATGATTAAAGGCATAAAAAGGAGATTGAAAGGAAAAAAGCAATTATAGACAAGAAACAGCAATGGCATCACGCATAGCTTTGAATCTAAATTTGATCCTATGCGTTATATCATGGTGGCGATCCTGATTTGGACCTTTATTCAGCATACCAGTGCACAATCCGGTAACATCACAGGCTCATTGAGTGGCCAAACAGTAGGCGAACAGTATACCCTTAAACTGATGAAGGCATCAGATTCATCCCTGTATAAATTGGAAATCGTGGAAGGAAAATCAGCTTTTCAATTTGAACAGATTCCTTACGGTAATTGGTTTATTCAGGTTTGCCGGATGCAAAAGATTCTCTATAGTAGTCCTGTATTCGCACTCCAGACGCCTGAATACCAAACAGATCCCTTAGTACCGGGAAGCTCAGAAATTGCGATCAAGGAGGTTAAGGTGCTTGGCGAGAAAAACCTGTTGGAAAAGAAAACCGATAAACTCATCTTTCATGTCGACCGGTCTCTCGAAGCGCCCGGCAATGATGCCCTGATGGTGCTGCAAAAGGCGCCCGGTATTTCTGTAGACCCCAATGGCAGAGTGTCTATGCGCGGAAAATCGGGGGTGATTGTGATGGTCAACGGAAAACCCACTTATCTCAGCGGAGAGCAACTGGCTTCTTTATTGCGAAGCACTACCGCGGCACAGATCGCTAAAATTGAGATCATCAGCAATCCTTCATCCCGCTATGATGCCGAAGGTAATGCGGGCATCGTGAATATTATTCTGCGAAAAGATCAGCGCCGGGGAAGCCATGGAGCTGTGACACTCAGCTATGGCAAAGGCCGGTATAAAAAAAGTAATCAAAGTATCTCATTGAATCACCGGCAGAAAAAATTCAATGGGTTTGCGTCCTATAATTTTGTGGCCAATACCGGATTCAATGATCTGCGACTGTATCGCAAATTTTCAGACCAAGGCGTATTGCAAGGCGCTTATCGTCAACAAAATTATTTGTTGTTTCCCTTTTACAATCATAGCACCCGCATAGGCGTCGACTATACAAAATCATCTAAAACCACTTTCGGTGTTTTGTTTACCGGCCTCCTGAATACCGTAAAGCCCAATGGAAGCAATAAAACCGATATTGAGGATTCACTCCTGCATAGACGTTCGTATTATACCACACAAAACCAATCTAAAGACCTGTGGTATAGCTACGGAATGAATTTAAATGTGAAACACAGTTTCGATAGTTTAGGTCGGGAATTAACTGCAGATGCCGACTATATCCGTTTTGGCAGTACCACCCGTCAATACTTTACTACACGATACTACAATCTGTTGGATGAAGAAGTGAATTCGCCCTATTTGCTTCGTGGCTTGCTGGATGGCCAATTGCAAATCATATCGCTGAAAGCAGATTACACTCAACCGCTTGGACAAGGCAAGCTGGAAGCCGGTTTGAAATCCAGTTATGTGAACAATGATAATCAACTTGCATTTTATGATGAAACTCAGGGTGGTTCTGTCTTTGATTCAAGCCAGAGTAATCATTTTATCTATCAGGAAAATATCCATGCCGGATATGCCAATTATTCCTTCGAGAAAAACGGTTATTCATTGCAAGGCGGATTGCGGACAGAACAAACCGTGATGCATGGTCTTCAGAAAATGAATGCGCAAACCTTTGACCGGAATTTCTGGCAATTATTCCCCTCTCTTTTTATCAATAAAAAACTATCCTCCAAACATGAGATGGGCCTGTCTTTAAGCAGGAGAATACAACGTCCCACTTATGAACAAATGAATCCATTCAAGTTCTTCATCGATCAAAGTACCTACAAAGTGGGTAATCCATGGCTCATGCCACAGAATACTTATCTGATCGAACTCACCCATCAATATCAGCAGCAATTCATGACCACCCTTTCAGCAGGCATCACGCATAAGAGTATCACTGAAGTATTAATTCCGGAAGAGGGTAAGAATAATATGACGATACAGACCCATCGGAATATCAATCGACAATATTTGTATTCCCTTGGCTTTACTGCACCACTAAAAATTTGTTCCTGGTGGCAATCCAATACGGATGCGACGACATACTATTCCTTATACTCCGGCGAATTGTCCGGTCAAACCATACATTCAGGGACCCTTTCCTTTAATGCGAAAACAGTTCATACCTTTACCTTACCGGAATCCTTTCTGGTTCAAGTGGATGGATTCATTCAATATCGCGAAAAATATTCCTTTTCAACCTTAAGCACATTTGGCGCAGTGAATTTGAGTATACAAAAAAGTGCCTGGAATAAAAAAGCCAGTATCCGCCTGTCGGCCAATGATTTATTTTATACATCCCGCTTTAAAGGATCTTCTCATTATACCAATTATCATGAAGACTTTGCCGTACAGCGCGACTCCAGACAGATTTTATTAGCCCTTAGTTATCGATTTGGAGATAGTCATCTCCCTGCATTCAGAAGAAGAACGGGCGGTGCGGAAGATGAAAAACAAAGAGCCGGAAAAAATGTATAGACTACTTTTCATATTCGGAATATGGTTTGTTCAAACGAATATTCTATTTGCTCAAATGCCTGAACGCAAAGCCATGCTCGGGCTGAGAATTCATACCGTAGACGGAGCTCAACAAGTAGATTCCATTGTAGCCGGTTCTACAGCGGCAAAAGCCGGTATACAAAAACAAGATCTGATCACCCAATTCAATGGATTGCCGGTGCCCCAAACAGAAGATTTTCTCCGTAGAGCTTCTGAAGTGCGTTCACGCGAAACAGTTCACTTTACGGTGAAACGCAAAGGCAAGCTGCTAGAGTTAAGCACCTCCGCCATAGCGCGTCCTTACCTCGAACTGTCCGGAGCGGATGTGCGTTACGGGTGGCTCTCTGCTGTGGGATGTAACATTCGGAAAATCGTCTATGTTCCTAAAGGCCAATCAAGAACGCCCGGCATTTTTTTCGTCCCCGGTTACAACTGTGGGAGTATTGAAAACTATCCCGACAACTTTAATGGTAAAATGATCGAAGCCTGGGTGAAGGCCGGTTTCACCGTTTATACTTTGGAGAAATCGGGCCTGGGTGATAGCTATGGATGCAAACCCTGTGTGGAAGTAGATCTGCAAAATGATATTGAATTGTTTGAGCAGGGACTGAAGGATTTTATGGCACTGAAAGAAATCGATCCGAATCATATTTTTATTTGGGGTCATTCTATGGGCGGTATCATTGCCCCCCTCATCGCACAGCATACCCCCGTAAAAGGCATCATGGTTTTTGGAACGGTGTTCAGACCCTGGAGTGAGTTTTTACCGGAAATGCATCGGGTTCAAAAACCATTATTGGATAGCATCAGTTTGGCCGATGCAGAAATCTTCGTTCGAAATATGCATCAGATTTATGATGAGTTTTTCCTTCAAAAAAAATCACCCGAAGAATTGCATCGTAATCCCAAGTATAAATCCCTGGTAGAATCTGAATTGGAATATATGCCGGGTAAGACATCAATGTGGGGAAGGCATTGGCGGTTTTGGCAACAATTAGATTCTATTGATCTGGCCGCGGCCTGGGAAAATATAGATGCGCAAGTATTGGTCATGCACGGGGCATCTGATTTCATTCAATGTTCAGCGTTAGAACCCTATCTCATCCATGAGGCCGTCAACCATGCTCATCCCGGAAATGCTACCCTCAAAATCATTCCGGATATCGATCATTTGATGATGAAGAGTAAAGATTTCAAGGAAGCCGCACGAAATATGAATGAGAAAGCTTATTTAAACGGCAACTTTAACCCGGCTCTGGCGGAAGAAACAGTCCGATGGATGAATAGCCGGATGTTGAAATGAATGTTTATCTTTAATTAAAAATATCAAATGGCCATTTCATTCTCAGCCACTAAAGAAAGTCCTCTGGTTTTGCAGACACCTCCCGGAACTTCAGATTATACCATGCATCGTGATGTCAATAAAGAGGGTATCGATGTTTTGGTTTGTACCGTAGGCAAAACGGTTTTACACTATGATGCCCGTTGTTTAGATGATCTCTATGCCATGTTGAAAGCACACGGCGATTGGATGGATCTCGGTGGTGCAGACGAACAGAAACCGGCAAAGGAAGGGACGGTAGAAGCATGGGGAAGATCCTCAGACAATCCGGTAGGTGGTTGGTATGGCTTGAAAAAAGGACTGCGCGGTCGCTTTGGTGTTTATGTGCCACCCTTGATGGAAGCCCTGGGAAAAGCAGAAATGACCCACGATGCGAAGAACAACCGCATGCGGGCTATATAAAAATACGACAAGAATATAATTTAAGAATCGGTGGTCTTCACATGAACTACAAGCTCATTTGCGCATTGATGTACTCGCGATTCAGTCGGGCAATATTGGAAATGGAAATCTCCTTCGGACATTCCGCTTCACAAGCACCGGTATTGGTACAGGCGCCAAAGCCCTCTTTATCCATTTGAGCCACCATATTCATGACGCGTGTATTGCGTTCAGGTTCTCCTTGCGGTAAAAGCGCATATTGTGAAACTTTTGCCGATACAAAGAGCATCGCACTGGCATTCTTACAGGCTGCCACACAAGCACCGCAACCGATACAAGCTGCAGCTGCAAAGGAAGCATCCGCTTTATCTTTATCAATCGGCAGCGCATTGCCATCTTGTGCATTTCCGGTATTGACACTCACAAATCCTCCTGCTTGCTGAATGCGATCGAAGGAACTACGGTCAACCGTAAGGTCTTTGATGACCGGAAATGCCTGAGCACGCCAAGGTTCTACAGTGATGGTTTCACCATCCTTGAAAGCGCGCATATGGAGCTGACAGGTAGTTGTCCCTTGCCAAGGGCCGTGAGCGCGACCGTTGATATGCATGCTGCACATTCCGCAAATACCTTCACGACAATCGTGGTCGAAAGCAATAGGATCCTTTCCTTCATTGATCAGCCTTTCATTCAGCACATCAAACATTTCGAGGAAACTCATTTCCGTGGAAATATTCTCGGCTTTATACGTTTCGAAACGGCCACTGTCTTTAGCGTTTTTCTGACGCCATACTTTGAGGTTGAGGTTTATAGTTGAATGTTGCATGGATATTGTTTTAGAACACGGATAGAACAGATTAGTTGATGTATACTGATTTATCTTGTGTTGTGCTTATTGTTTTTTAAAATGATAATCAAATATTTTTAGTTTGAATGGTGTTTTCAATCCTTTAAATCCGTGTTCTATTACTTATAATTTCTTTGACTCGGATGAATCACATCATACACCAGGTCTTCTTTATGAAGTTGCCATCCTTCTTTCCCTTTATTTTCCCATGCAGCTACATACATAAATTGGTCATCCTGACGCAGGGCTTCACCTTCTTCAGTTTGATATTCTTCACGGAAATGACCGCCGCAACTTTCTTCACGATTTAAGGCATCGATACACATCAATTCGCCCAATTCGAGGAAGTCCGCTACACGGCCTGCCTTTTCCAATTCAGGATTGAATTCATCTGCCGTACCGGGCACACGCACATCTTTCCAGAATTCTTCACGAAGGGCACGAATTTCTGTAATCGCTTGTTTTAACCCTTCAGCATTACGCGCCATACCACATTTATCCCACATGATTTTACCAAGCTGCTTGTGGAAATAATCTACACTATGTTGTCCTTTGATATTGATAAAGTGATTGATTTGTTCGCGAACCGCTTGTTCTGCATCTTCAAATGCTTTTTGATTCGTGTCGATCTTCGGAGTGCGAATTTCATCGGCAAGATAATTACCTATGGTATAAGGGATCACGAAATAACCGTCCGCCAATCCTTGCATGAGGGCGCTGGCACCCAAACGATTGGCACCATGATCACTAAAGTTTGCTTCACCCAAGGCATAGAGTCCGGGTACATTGGTCATCAATTCATAATCGACCCACAATCCACCCATGGTATAGTGTACTGCCGGATAGATCCGCATTGGAATTTCATAAGGATTTTCTCCGGTAATCTTTTCGTACATGTCGAAGAGGTTGCCGTATTTTTCTTTGACCACCTCTTTGCCCAAGCGAATTATCGTTGCTTCGTCGGCATTAGAAATTCCTTGTTTATTGAGTTCGATTTTTCCGTAACGGATAATCGCCGCTGCATAATCGAGATAAACCGCCATTTTGCTGGCACCGACGCCATAACCGGCATCGCAACGTTCTTTCGCCGCACGACTGGCAACATCACGGGGAACGAGGTTTCCGAAAGCAGGATATCGGCGTTCTAAATAATAATCACGTTCTTCTTCAGGAATTTCATTGGGTTTACGTGTATCTCCTTGTTTCTTAGGCACCCAAATACGTCCATCGTTCCGAAGCGATTCGCTCATCAATGTCAGTTTACTCTGATGATCGCCACTTACAGGGATGCAAGTCGGATGGATTTGTGTGAAACAAGGATTGCCGAAATAAGCGCCTTTTTTATGAGCCTTCCAGGCTGCCGTCACGTTACTTCCCATGGCATTGGTACTCAGGAAGAAGACGTTCCCGTATCCGCCGGTACACAACAATACTGCGTGTGCACCATGTCGTTCGATTTCACCGGTAATGAGGTTACGGGCAATGATGCCACGGGCTTTGCCATCAATCACCACTACATCCAGCATTTCATGACGGGTATATTCTTTAATTTTTCCTAAAGCCACCTGACGCATTTGTGCGCTATAGGCTCCGAGTAGTAATTGTTGTCCGGTTTGTCCGGCTGCGTAAAAAGTTCTTTGTACCTGAGTACCGCCAAATGAACGATTGCTTAGTAAACCGCCATACTCGCGGGCAAAAGGTACACCCTGAGCCACACACTGGTCGATGATGCTTCCGCTCACTTCGGCCAGACGATGCACATTGGCTTCACGAGCGCGGTAATCGCCTCCTTTAATGGTATCGTAAAAGAGACGAAATACACTGTCACCATCATTCTGATAGTTTTTAGCAGCATTGATACCACCTTGTGCAGCAATGGAGTGAGCACGACGACCACTATCCTGGAAACAAAAGGTCTTGACATTATAACCCAGTTCGGCCAGGGTTGCTGCCGCAGAAGCTCCGGCTAAACCGGTTCCGACCACTATGATATCGATACTGCGTTTGTTGGCCGGGTTCACCAGTTTACAAGTACTTTTATAGGTTCCCCATTTCTGGGCTAATTCACCGGCGGGTATTCTAGAGTTTAAAGGCATATGAGTAAGAATAAATAATATGAATAAAGACTAAGCGATCCAACCGAAATACATAGCTATCGGCATCATGGCAAAAGCCAAACAAATGAGGATGCTATAGATAAAACCGGCATTTCGGATCATACCATTGTATTTAGGACTATTGATACCTAATGTTTGAAAAGCACTGCTGAAACCATGAAGTAAATGCCAGCACAAAGAGATCACGCCGATAAGATAAACGACAACGACCCATTCTTTGCTGAAAGCGTTCTTCATTTCTTCAAATAAGTTATGTTCGGCATCTCCATGAGCATAGAGCGCCATTTTAGTACCCCACCAGAAATGAGATAAGTGGATCACTAAAAAGATCAGCAGCAAACTGCCTAATATGCCCATACTGCGACTATACCACTTGCTGGTTGCGTTACCTGGATTGACCGCATACTTGACCGGTCGTTTGCTGTTATTCTGGCTCCAAAGCATGAGGCCTTGAACAATATGCAGGATAAACCCGATAAACAAACCGATTTCAATCAATCGAAGAATATAGTTATGACTCAGGAAATGGGCATAGAAATTGAACATTTCACCATGGTCATTAAAAAAAATCATGCCATTGACGGTGGCATGAACGATGAGAAATAAGATTAAAGAGATTCCGGTGATGGCCATTACCAGTTTGCGGCCAATCGATGAGGTGAAGTATTCTTTCCAGGTCATGAGCTATTATATTGTTACGAGAAGCGCAAAGATATTAAACCGAGAGCGATTAAGCAATAAAGAGCGTAAATACAGTATTGGTCATTTCTTTACTGACCTCGCAACAACCGCCGGACTATTTGTGATCAAGGCTTACAATCCATATTAATCTCCCGTTCGTTTATAAAACCGTATTGTACACTCATATTCTGACTGAACGGGCATTTTTTCCTTCATCGCCGGCCGCCAGGCTTTCATCTTGTATAATGCCATAGCCATCCGTAATCGACAATCTTCATCGGCTGCAGAACGAATCTCAACTTGTTGCAGCGTACCATCCTTTTGCACAATGCAACGAATATGGATATCCTGTAGTTTTAATGCGGATTCGAAGCAGGGCACTTTTGCATAGAGAACCTTGCGCAAAGAAACCGGCGGACGGGCATAAGTATATGACGGATAATAGCGTACCCTTTTCCCTGTTTCGCTATACTGTTTCGAAGACGTTTGCCGTCCATTGCGATAAAATTCCTTTCGTTTCAATTGCCCATTGAAAAAATATTCGGATTGTTCGCCTTCCCGACGGCCGGCGATAAATCGCTGTATGCTTCGAACCTGCCCGGACCGGAAAAAATATTCTGTCCAAATGCCGGTTTTTAGATCCTGAGCATCGAAATAACCTTTACGCAGCACAGACCCGGAAAGGGAATCGCAGGTGGTCATTGAATATCCGGAACCCGGGGTGTACTCCCGTCTTTCCCGTATCCGTGGACTATGATCAAAGTATTCGGTCCAAATACCGGTTTTAAATCCCATATGATAGTTGCCTGCAAGAACACGATGTCCGCAAGTATCATAACTCACCGTTTCACCTTCCCGAATGACCCCGGTGGGCGAAGTATAATGAACCTGCTGAAGGCATCGGCCATTCATGAAATAATCGTCAAATCTCCAGAGACTGTCTGCATCTAAGGTCCGTATGCGGTAGTATACGGCTTGTTCGCGGGACACGGTCCTATACTCAGCCGATAAATACAAGGTGTCTGTTTTTGTTTGTGCAGAAATGACCGACCAAGGCCAAATAGACAGCATGATGGCTGTTATACGATTCATATCAAAACGGTTTGTGACCTTAAAATTAGAAACTAAATTTTACAGTTTCGTTTACGGTTTGTCAATTTGTAGAAGAGTATCCGGCTATTCATTGTTGGTTTCTGCTAATACTTTTAAATCTCTACTTCTCTTGTCTGAATCAGAATTCACAGAATTTTAGAATTTTCAGAATGCGCATCCCTTGAAACTCCTATGTTTATTCTACAAATCTCTGACATTATATACTTTGTAGCTCTCTGTATCAAACTCGGCTCAACTCTGTATCAAACTCGGCTCAACTCTGTGTCAAACTCTGCTCAACTCTGTGTTATACTCTGTGTTATACTCTGTGTTATACTCTGTGAAACTCTGTGGTCCGGCATTCATACAAACTCTATACCCAACTCTGAGCAACTCTGTGTTTTGCATTTAACCAAACGCAGCGTTCAGATTCAAAACCACTTGAATGTAAATATCACTTGCTTTACATCAATAATCAATCACCTGCTCTTGTATCGTCTGTGGTAATTCACGGAAAACATATTTCTGTGTTCTCAACTGAGGTTCAAACCCTGCCTGACGAATCGCCTCCTGTATACTCTTGTAGGTAAACCGGTGAGGAGCTCCTGCTGCACTCACCACATTTTCTTCGAGCATGATGGATCCGAAATCATTGGCACCGCTGTGCAAAGCAACCTGAGCAATTTCCTTACCCACCGTGAGCCAAGATGCTTGTATGTTTTTAATATTGGGCAACATGATTCTGCAAAGAGCTATCATGCGGATATATTCTTCTCCTGTCGTATTGTTTTTAGTACCCCGAATGCGCGTCAGCAAGGTATCCACATCCTGGAAAGTCCAGGGTATGAAAGCAAGGAATCCGTTTGCTTCTTTTGGCTTTTCACTTTGCACCTGACGGATGGCCACCAGATGTTCAAATCGCTCGAGTAAGGTTTCCACATGCCCAAACATCATCGTTCCTGAGGTGGTGATATCGAGTTGATGTGCGGCCCGCATAATATCCAACCACTCTTTAGCTCCGCATTTCCCTTTAGAAATGAGACGGCGAACACGGTCATTGAGGATCTCGGCACCGGCTCCGGGCAAACTATCCATGCCGGCTGCTTTGAGGGCAGACAATACTTCCGTATGTGATTTTTTTTCCAGTTTGCAAATATGAGCCACTTCCGGCGGGCCTAAAGTATGCAGTTTAATATCGGGGTAGAGTGATTTCAGTTCTTTAAAAAGGTCGACATAAAAATTTAATCCCAATGCCGGATGATGCCCTCCCTGAAGCAGCAGCTGATCGCCACCCCAACGCAAGGTTTCTTCAATCTTGATTTTGTAGGTTTCAATATCGGTGATATAGGATTCGGGGTGCCCGGGTATGCGATAGAAATTGCAAAACTTACAATTGGCGATGCATACATTGGTGGTGTTTACATTGCGGTCGATCTGCCAGGTGACCTTACCGTGAGGTACTTGTTGTTTACGCAACTCATTCGCGATCCATTGAAGTTCGGCCAGAGGTGCATGTTCGAAAAGATAGACCCCCTCTTCGGCCGTCAGGCTGTCGAATCGGGATGCTCGGGTATAAAGGTCCTGCAGATTCATGCGGCGAAGATACTGAATGGCATTTTGAGTGTTAAGTTTTTCCCGGATTACTATGGAATCTCCGATATTTCGTTTTAAAACATTACCGGCGAGTCCTTTGAATTTCTCTATTTCGAAATGGCTCCGGTGATTTCAGCACTCATGGGTTCTACACCCGGCGCAAACACTTCAATCAATTTTCCGTTTTCATCGATGAGGTATTTTTGAAAATTCCATTTCACAGAATTATCGCTGAACCCATTGTATTTTTTTTGCGTGAGCCAAACATATACCGGATGCATGTCACGTCCTTTCACCGAGATTTTGGCGGCCATTGGAAAAGTGACCCCATAGTTTTTCTGACAAAATGATTGGATGGTCTCGTTGTTTCCGGGCTCCTGAAAAAGAAAATTATTGGCCGGGAATCCGATGATCACCAACTGATCTTTATATTTTTCATACAGCTTTTGCAGACCTTCGTATTGTGGGGTATAGCCGCATTTGGACGCGGTATTGACGATCAGGATTTTTTTGCCTTTGTATTTGGAAAGATCTATGGTGCCGCCGTCCAAAGCCGTGACTTTAAAATCATAGATGGTTTTGGTTTGTGCATCAAGGGCCTTAGGGCCAAACAGAAATGAAAGCATACATAAAAGAATTAAACGATACATGTGAATGATTTTTAGAACTGTAAATGTACACGAAGCGGAACGATCAAGACTATAGAGTTTGCCAATCCCATATTCCGAAGGCCTCAGGCGCCCGTTTCTTCCTGTACCTGCATAGAAATAATTTGTAATTTCACGCCCGGAATGAAAAAATGGATAGGAATACTGTTGTGGATCATGTATGCATCGTTTGCCTGCGCCCAGTCTGATTCTGCAAAAGTGTTTCGTGTGCAAGCTTATGGTGAGCTCTATTACAGTTACGATGGGCGTGAACCCGAGAATCACGAAAAACCATCTTTTATCTACAACCACAAAAGGCATAATGAACTCAACCTCAATCTGGCTTATCTTAAAGGTAGTTATGATGATGGTTCTATACGGGCCAATATCGCTTTCATGGCCGGCACCTATGCACGCTACAATCTGGCATCAGAACCCGGATGGGCACAGTTTGTATTTGAAGCCAATGCCGGATTCAAACTCTCGAAAAAAAAATCGCTTTGGTTTGATGCCGGTATCATGCCCTCTCACATTGGTTTTGAAAGTGCGGTAGGATCCGATTGCTGGACTCTCACCCGCAGTCTCGTTGCAGAAAATTCTCCTTATTATGAAACGGGTGCCCGTTTGTCCTATACCACCACCAACAACAAACTCTATACAGCCATCATGGTTTTAAACGGATGGCAACATATTCAACGACCCGACTATATCCAAAGACCATCCCTGGGGTTACAGTTGACCCACAAACCAACAAATGACCTCACCCTCAATTACAGCAATTTCGTCGGCAGCGATCAGGCTGATAGCGCGAAAGCCATCAGACATTATCACAATCTGTATCTGCAATATCAGATGTTCACCTCCTTGGGGTTAACCGCAGGACTGGATTACGGAGTGGATAAGTATACACCGGTCAAATATGGGCATTGGCTGGCTCCGGTGGTGATGTTGAGATATTCTTTTTGCAAACGTTGGTTTATGACTGCCCGAGGTGAATATTTTCATGATCCACAGCAAGTCATCGTAAAAACTGGATCTCCAAATGGACTGCAAGTTTGGGGCTATTCATTGAATCTGGATTATCAGATCCGGCCTCATTTAATGATTCGCGCAGAAGGAAAAAGATTCAATGCACAACGGCCCGTTTTTTCAGATGCCGGCGTTTTCGTTACCAATAATAGCAACCTCACTTTAGCTATGTGTGTAAGGCTATAATGGAGTCCTTGATTAGGAAAAAATACCTTCAATTTTTCGAAAGGCTTCCGCAGGTGATTCATTCAGCCAAAGGATAGCATAGATGGTATCGGCAATCGGCAATGGATAATGATACTTCATACTAATCTCATGGATTCCTTTAGAAGCATAATAACCTTCGGCCACCATATTGAGTTCGAGTTTCGCGGCATTCACGCTATAGCCCTTTCCGATAAAATTACCAAAAGTGCGGTTGCGGCTGTGTAAGGAATAGCAAGTGACCAACAAATCTCCGAGGTAAGCACTGGTATTGTAATGATGTTGAGTTTGTGTACTGATCACATCCATAAAGCGTTGAAGTTCGGCAAAACAATTGGTGATATATACACTCATGAAATTATCGCCATAGTCGAGTCCGTGCGCTATGCCTGCTCCCAGTGCGTAAATATTTTTCAGTACCGCTGCATATTGCACCCCGTTGACATCGTTGCTCACGATGGTTTGCAGTTTAGGACTTTGAAACAGGGCCGCAATCGATGCTGCCACTTTGGTATCATCCGACGCAAAGGTGAGATAGGATAGTTTGTCGGCGGCCACTTCTTCGGCATGACAAGGTCCGCTGATGCAACAATAATTTTCGGTCGGCAAATCGAAATGATCTTTCAAATATTCATTCAGAAGTTGAGAATGGCCGGGGAGTATGCCTTTTACCGCCGACAATACCACCTTGCCCTTGAAGGTATCCTTAGGCAGAATGGCGAATACATCGGCAATAAAAGCAGATGGAATCCCCACGAGGATGATATCACTTTGATGTATGGCTTGTATCAGATCGGTATGCAATCCGATCAAGTTCATATCAAATTGTACCGTGGTCAGGTAATGGGGGTTATGCCCTGTTTCTTGCAAACTTTTCAAGGCATCGGCACTACGCATCCACCACTGTATAGACTGCCCGTTATCGGTCAGAATTTTTGCGAGGGCCGAACTCCAACTTCCATTGCCAAGTATGGTGATGCTTTGTACGCTCATGGGAATGATTGTGAGGCCGAAGGTAAGGAAATAGTACTAAGTAGTTAGTACTTAGTACTAAGTAGAGAGTACGGACACGACGAACACTTATCTTTAAATGGACTTATGTGCCGGGAAGAGCTTCTTCCGAAACACGATCAGGGCGAGGATGCTGATGAGGAGGAATGGCCAGAGATGCAGCAGACCAATGATGAAGAGCGAAAAGACTTCCCATCCTTTGCCCAATGCATTCACCGCGCCCACATAAAAAGGTCGTTGAGCCTCTTTGGCGGTGGCAATCATTTCTTTGTCGGTATATTTTTTGCCTTCCAGGCGTATGTCAAACCAAAGGTATTTGGTACGATAGGCTAGTTTGCTGTAATCGGCTTTGCGATGAATACGGGTCTCGCGGCGATCGGTTTGATAAGCATCCCGTGCGAGGGTTTGTTTTTTAGGGGCAGCGGTTCCGGCCACATCATCCACTTGAACCAATTCCTTTTTCTCCCTCAAGTCTTCGGTCACATCCTCTTCATCTAAGAGAAAATTTTCTATTCGTCCATCCTGATGCAAAATGTATTGTATGAAGGTGTCTGCCGATTCTACTGGTACTTTCACCTTCACAAATCCGTTGGGATGTATGCTGCGTATCACATAGCTGCTGTCCAGACTATGTTCTACTTCTTTCTCCGATTCGGTTTGGTTGTGGAGTTCGTAATGGATCACATGACCTTTGAGGGCCGACACAGTTTGTTGCAGCGATAAAATTTGATCTTCCACACGGTCGACACTCAGGGCAATGTCGGCGGTCTTGATGACGGTTCGTGCTGTATCGCTTTCCGATTCGCTGCTGATGCTTTCGGTGGGAGCCGCAGCGCTCATGCCCTGCTTCTCATAGGACGATTCATTACAAGAGAAAAAAGAAATGGACAATAGAATGCCTGTGGCCACAAGGGCCTGATTTTTTGTGAACATATAAAGGGGTTTAGTGTATCTATTGATCCCGGAAAGCTTCAAAGGGTAACCCGCAAAAAAAAGTTAAGGATATATGGACAAAACCTCTGATACTTCGTTATGCAAATTTTTTTAATCCTTTATTTACATGAGTAAACGCAGTCTTAAAAAAATTTCCATGCCTCGTCTGAGAGGTTTTCTCCATATATCCTACGTAGAACGATTTTGAAGTAAAAGCTCCCGGTCTTACGCAAGCGGTCTCGTCAAACTATAGACGAGATAGTAGAAAGCATGTCTGAGTGGGTCAACCAGACGGGCCTCCATAGCAGCGCTTTGGCGCTATGGAGTTTGGAACGGAAAGCGTGTTCGCCGCCCAAAAATGTATTCTAACGGCCCTTCCAATTTTTAGCTTCATCATTTTCTCCCGATCTGCTTTCCTGCCCGACCGAATTGTATATCTTTGCCGGCTATGTTAGATAAGTTAGAAGCGATCAAGGGTCGTTTTGACAATATTGGGGTCTCGCTCACCAATCCTGAAGTGGTGTCGGATCAGAAGCGTTTTTCGCAGTTGAGCAAAGAATATCGCAAGCTCGAAAAGATTGTGGATGCCTATAAGCAATACAAAAATTGTTTGGGCACCATCGAATTTGCCAAAGAAGTGCTCGAAGGCGAGAGCGATGAAGAATTGCGCGACATGGCTAAAAATGATTTGGCCGACGCTGAAATTGAGCAACAATCTTTAGAAGAAAATATCCGTCAGCTCCTCATCCCGAAAGATCCTCAGGATGAGAAGAATGCTGTGATGGAAATTCGTGCCGGAACCGGTGGCGATGAGGCTTCACTCTTTGCCGGCGACCTGATGCGCATGTATATCAAGTATGCCGAAAACAAAGGTTGGAAAGTAGCCGTGGTGGATGAAAATGAAGGAACAGCCGGCGGGTATAAAGAAGTGATCTTAGAAATTGTAGGCGATGATGTATACGGGGTACTCAAATATGAAAGCGGTGTACATCGGGTGCAACGCGTGCCGGCAACCGAAGCGAGCGGACGGGTACATACATCTGCTGCTACCGTAGCCGTGATGCCCGAAGCCGAAGAGATCGATTTCGAATTGAAAGAATCGGATTTGAAAATGGAAACGGCCCGAAGCGGTGGTGCGGGTGGACAGAATGTAAACAAGGTAGAAACCAAAGTGATCCTCACCCACGTACCGACCGGAACCGTCATTACTTGTCAGACCGAAAGAACCCAGCTCGGCAACCGCGATAAAGCGACTCAGATGATGCGAACCAAACTCTATGAAGAACAGGTGCGCAAACATGAAGAAGAAATTTCCCGCAACCGTAAAACCCTCGTGAGCAGCGGCGACCGTTCGGCCAAAATACGAACCTATAACTGGCCCCAGGGACGCATCACCGACCACCGTATCAACAAGACCGTCTATTCACTCGACAACTTTATCAACGGCGATATACAGGATATGATCGATGCACTGCAGTTTGCCGAGAACGCCGAGAAGATGAAGGCGGGCGAAGGGGTGTAGGAATCTTTTTTAGGAAATGCGAAAGAGTTACTTGATATCGGTGAATTTCAAGCGTTCTATAAATTGGTTAGTAACATACTTTGAATACATCCCCATATTTAAAGTTGATTTCCTAAACTATTTTGCTTAAATTGCTATTCAATTCACATTGAATGCAGGGGATTATTTATCAAACCATAAATTCAAATATCATGAAAAAAACAATTCAAAGAATTACAGCCCTTACCCTTGCAGCCGTACTCTTGAGTATCACCGGTTTTGCGGCCAAAAAGAAAAGTGACTCGGGTGTAAAACCGGCCTTTGACAAAGGCTCAAAAACGATAGGTATTTTTGCAGGCCTTGGGATGAGTTACGGCTACTATGGAAGCCCTGTGCAATTGCCTGCATTGGGTATCATTTACGATCAGGGAATTGTGGCCAATGTAGGTCCCGGAACGATTGGTATAGGTGGTATCTTGGCTTATAAAGGAGCTAGTTATAAGTATCCTAACGGTGGTTACAAAGCGACATGGACCAATTATATTATTGCTGTAAGAGGTACATATCACCTGACCATCCTGAAAGATAAAAATAATAAGTTCGATCCGTATGCCGGTGTAATGGCAGGGGTACGAATTTATCAGTACGAGGATACATATTATAACACCTTGCCTGTCAACCCTTATAGCTATGGCTCCGCTTACATGATCACGGGTGCCTTTGTAGGTGCCAAATACAATTTTTCTAAGAACTTTGGAGCCTTTGCAGAATTCGGATATGATATTTCCAATCTAAGGATTGGATTGAACTTTAATTTCTAACATACAGAGAGGTACTTCACTTTCTGTTTCCCGGGTGGGGTCATTCGCTGAAATAGGTCTTTAGGTGTCATAATTTAAACTTCTTGTTCTATATATTGGACAAGTAAAATAAACTAGTGAGGCTGATGGTCAACGAATAGGAAACAGAATTTCCGCTTTTGGACCCTTGAATAAAGGTTCCTGTCTTTGTTTTGAATGGTTGGAGATTTGATTCGCACCGGATGATTGATTATAAGGCTTGGCGTTGTTTTGAATTAAGAAGTTACTAAAAACCCAAACTAATTCTTCCTTCTTCTTCCAAATCCCCTTTGCTTCTATTACCTTTGCCACCCAATCCCAATCCCGTCTTCGTTTTAACCGCTTCATGTGACTATGAGGTAAAAAAAAAATGCCTAAAGACAACTCGATCAAGTCCGTCCTCATCATCGGCTCCGGACCCATTATCATCGGACAAGCCTGTGAATTTGACTACAGCGGCACCCAAGCAGCCCGCTCCCTGCGCGAAGAAGGCGTCAAAGTCATCCTCATCAATTCCAATCCCGCCACCATCATGACCGACCCCATGATGGCCGACCGGGTCTACCTCCTCCCCCTTACCGTAGAAAGCATCGAACAGATCCTTCAGGAAAATGACATCGATGCGGTATTGCCCACCATGGGCGGTCAAACTGCCCTCAACCTCGCTAAAGAAGCCGAAGAACTCGGTATCTGGAAACAATACAATGTACGCCTCATCGGGGTCGATATCAAAGCCATCGATAAAGCCGAAGACCGCGAACAATTCCGTCAGTGGATGATCGCCCTCGGCGTGAGTGTGGCCCGGGCCAAAACCGCCAACTCATTCCTCGAAGGAAAAGAATTTGCACAAGAAATAGGATTCCCCCTCGTCATTCGCCCTTCCTTTACCCTGGGCGGCACCGGCGGCGGATTCGTACACGATAAAGATGACCTGGATGAAGCCCTCAACCGCGGACTTCAGGCTTCACCCATACACGAAGTGCTGGTGGAACAAGCCGTACTCGGATGGAAGGAATTTGAACTCGAACTCCTGCGCGATGCGGCCGATAATGTATGCATCATTTGTACCGTCGAAAACTTCGATCCGATGGGCGTGCATACCGGCGACTCCATTACCGTGGCCCCGGCCATGACCCTCAGCGATACCGCCTTTCAACTGATGCGCGATACGGCCATCCGTATGATGCGCGACCTGGGCAATTTTGCCGGAGGCTGTAATGTGCAGTTTGCCATGAACCCCGATACGGAAGAAATTATTGCCATCGAAATCAATCCCCGCGTGAGTCGCTCCTCGGCCCTTGCCAGTAAGGCCACCGGTTACCCCATTGCGAAAATCGCCGCCAAACTGGCCATCGGTTATCGCCTCGATGAATTGAAAAATCAGATCACCAAAACCACCTCGGCCTTTTTTGAACCGACCCTCGATTATGTGATCGTGAAAATACCCCGCTGGAACTTCGATAAGTTTAAAGGCGCGAAAGATACCCTGGGTCTGCAAATGAAAAGTGTGGGCGAAGTGATGGCCATCGGCCGCAGTTTCAATGAAGCCATACAAAAAGCTTGTCAGAGTTTGGAAAATAATGCCGTAGGATTAGGTTACTATGGCAAGAGCCTGATGAAGACCGACGAACTCCTGGATTATCTCAAGACTCCTAAATGGGATCGGGTGTTTCGCATCAAAGATGCCCTCATGGCGGGTATCAGTACCAACTCCATCTCTAAAGCTTCACACGGTATCGACAAATGGTTTCTGCATGAGATCAAACAGATTTGCGATATCGAAAAGGAAATCGCCCAATACAAACTCGATACCCTGCCCACCGAACTCCTCATTAAAGCCAAACACAATGGCTTCGGCGATGAACAGATTTGCCGCATCATGAACGACGGGCATGAAGATGAACTCTATGCCAAACGCAAGGCCCTCGGCATCACCCGCGTATTTAAAATGGTAGATACCTGTGCAGCAGAATTTGAATCGACTACACCTTATTTCTACAGCACCTTCGAAGCCAAAAGCAGCAATATGTTGGGCGAGAATACTGTCGTACACAACGAGTCTGTGGTGACCGATAAGAAGAAAGTGATTGTACTCGGCAGCGGTCCCAACCGGATCGGACAAGGCATTGAGTTCGACTACTGCTGTGTACACGGACTCATGGCCATTAAGGAATGCGGCTATGAAGCCATCATGATCAATTGCAATCCGGAAACCGTGAGCACGGATTTCGATATGGCCGACAAACTCTATTTCGAACCTGTGTATTGGGAACATATTTGGGAGATCATCGAACACGAAAAACCTGAAGGGGTGATTGTACAATTGGGCGGACAAACAGCGCTCAAACTTGCCGAACGTCTGCACGAAAAAGGCATCCGCATCATCGGTACCTCTTATGACAATATGGATATTGCCGAGGATCGCGGTCGCTTCAGTGATATGCTGAAAGAACTTGAGATTCCTTATCCCGAATACGGTACGGCTTATGAAGTAGAAGAAGCCATCGAAGTCGCCAATAAGGTCGGTTATCCGGTGCTGGTTCGTCCGAGCTATGTATTGGGCGGACAACGTATGCGCATCGTGATCAATGATGAAGAAGTGGAAAAAGCCGTGGTGAGTTTGCTGAAACATATTCCGGGAAATAAAATTCTCATCGATCATTTCCTCGACCGTTGTCAGGAAGCCGAAGTCGATGCCATTTTCGACGGAGAACAAATCCACATCATGGGTGTGATGGAACATATAGAACCTGCAGGTATACACAGTGGCGACAGTCATGCCATGTTGCCGGCCTTCAACCTCACACCTTTGGTGGTGACCACCATGGAGCATTATGCCGAGAAGATTGCCCGCGCCCTCAATATCCGCGGACTCATCAATATTCAATTTGCCATTAAAGATGGTAAGGTGTTTGTGATCGAAGCCAATCCGAGAGCGTCGCGCACCACACCGTTTATTGCCAAAGCCTATCAGATCCCTTACCTCAACATCGCTACACGAGTGATGCTGGGCGCCAATAAATTGTCGGACTTTTCCTATGAGAAAAAACTCGAAGGCTTTGCGATCAAAGAACCGGTCTTCTCTTTCAATAAATTCCCGGGCGTGAACAAAGAGCTCGGGCCAGAAATGAAAAGTACCGGCGAGGCCATCCGCTTCATCAAAGATTTACGCGATCCGTATTTCCGTCAGTTGTATAAAGACCGGAGCATGTACTTGAGTAAGTAATGTTCAATGATGAATGTTTAATGGTGAATAAGGGCGGTCGAGATGATCAATTCGTAATGATTTTCTTTGGAGGTGCCCCCGCTACGGAGGTTCCATAATTATTTGAGCAGCATACACGCGGGGTCGGGCTATCGCTTATAGTCCTCGCTCCTCCTGCGTCGTCGCTGTGGGCTATACGCTCTATCCCTCACCTTAGGAGAGTGAGAGTGGAGCGTGAGTGCGGGAGGGAAGCTCGCCCCGGAGGGTTCAGGGACCCCGAAACGGCTCTTTGGGCCTTACGCACACTCGACGGGGGCAAAAAAAAGTATCTCCTGTGAAGACGCACTATGGTTTAAAGACGTGCCACGGTTCGTCTCTACTTTCTACTCAGTACTAACTACTTTTTTTCTACTTTTACACCCCAATCTAAAAAACATGAATCAATCCCTTATTACCCGTCTGCAGACCGAGCTCAACGAAATTCGTGAGGCCGGACTTTTTAAACAAGAACGTATTATTGCTTCCGAACAAGCGGCCCACATCATGGCCAATGGCAAGGATGTGCTGAATTTTTGCGCCAATAATTATCTCGGTCTTTCCTCGCATCCGAAAACCATAGCCGCGGCCCATGCGGCCATCGATGAACGCGGATACGGAATGAGCAGTGTACGCTTTATCTGCGGAACCCAGGATATACATAAGGAACTCGAAGCCAAAATCTCTACCTTCCTCGGCACCGAAGATACCATTCTTTACTGCGCGGCCTTTGATGCCAACGGTGGTTTGTTTGAACCCCTGCTGAACGAACAGGATGCCATCATCTCCGACGAACTCAACCATGCCTCCATCATCGACGGGGTGCGCCTCTGCAAATCGGAACGCCACCGTTACAAACATAACGATATGGCCGACCTCGAAGAAAAACTCAAGGCCACCCAACATTGCCGCAGCCGCATGATCGCGACCGACAGCGTCTTCAGTATGGATGGTACCGTGGCCCAGCTCGATAAGATCTGCGATTTGGCCGACCAATATGATGCCATTGTGATGATCGATGAATCGCACTCCAGCGGCTTCATGGGTAAGACGGGCAGAGGCGTGCATGAACTGTGCGGCGTAATGGATAGAGTAGATATTATTACCGGTACCTTGGGTAAAGCCCTGGGTGGTGCCAACGGCGGATTTACCAGTGCCCGTAAAGAAGTGATTGATATGCTGCGTCAAAAAAGCCGTCCTTACCTCTTCTCCAATACTCTCGCTCCGGTAATCGTAGGTGCCTCCATCGCCATCCTCGATATGCTGAGTGAAACGACAGAACTGCGCGATAAACTCGAACGCAATACCCTCTACTTCCGCGAGAAAATAACCGCAGCCGGTTTCGATATCAAACCCGGCATACATCCTATTGTGCCCATCATGCTGTATGATGCGGTTCTGGCGCAGAAGATGGCCGCACGCATGCTGGAAGAAGGCATTTACGTCATCGGCTTCTTCTATCCGGTAGTAGCCAAAGGCAATGCCCGCATCCGCGTACAGATCTCTGCCGCCCACGAAACCGAACACCTCGATAAAGCGATTGAGGCGTTTACGAAAGTGGGGAGGGAGTTGGGAGTGTTGAATGCTTAATGTTTAATGTTTAATTAAACGCATTCAACATTTGCGCTTCTGTCCGCCTCGCAAGCATTCATCATTAAACATTCATCATTAAACATTACTTCATGAACTCCTATATCATCGATGCCCTCCGCACACCAATTGGTAAATATGGCGGCGCCCTCAGTACGGTTCGTCCCGACGACTTGCTTGCCCATGTGATCAAAGGTCTGATCGCCCGCAATGAGAAAATAGATGTGAATGCCATTGAAGATGTAATTGCCGGATGTGCCAATCAGGCCGGGGAAGACAATCGGGATGTGGCCCGTATGGCCTCATTATTGGCCGGACTACCCATTACCACCGGCGGGAATACCGTGAACCGTTTATGTGCTTCGGGCTTGCAAGCCATTATGGATGCGAGTCGCGCTATACGTTGCGGTGACGGCGAACTCATGATTGCCTGTGGTGTAGAAAGCATGACGCGAGCGCCTTTTGTGATGGGCAAAGCGGAAGGGCCCTTTGCACGGAAAGCAGAAATTTTTGATACGACCATAGGATGGCGATTCATCAATCCGGCGCTGTCGAAACTACATCATCCCTTCAGCATGGGCGAGACCGCAGAGAATGTAGCCAGGCAATGGAAGATCTCCCGTGAGGCGCAAGATGAATTTGCCTACAACAGTCAATTGAAATACGAAGCGGCCAATGCGGCGAATAAATTTTCCGATGAATTGCTTCCGGTAGAAATAGATCTGGGTAAAGGGAAGAAGATGGTGTTCGAAAAAGATGAACATCCCCGACTGACCTCCATGGAAAAACTAGCGGAGCTCAAACCGGCTTTTGTAAAAGACGGCACTGTAACAGCGGCCAATGCCAGTGGCGTGAATGATGGTGCAGCAGCTATGTTATTGGCGAGCGAAGATGCCGTCAAGAAATATGATTTGGAACCGATGGCAGTCATCAAGAGTATGGCCATCGCGGGGGTTGATCCGTCTATCATGGGCATAGGTCCGGTACCCGCATCCATGAAAGCCTTGCAGCGTGCAGGCCTCACGATAGCCGATATCGACCTGATCGAACTCAATGAAGCCTTTGCCTCTCAGAGTTTGGCTTGTATACACGATTTAGGCGCCGATGCCTCCAAGGTGAATGTGAATGGCGGTGCGATTGCGCTGGGTCATCCTTTGGGTTGTAGTGGGGTCAGAATTTCTACGACGCTGTTGCATGAAATGAAACGTCGCAATGCGCGCTACGGATTGGCAACCATGTGTATCGGGGTTGGACAAGGCGCGGCGATTATTTATGAGAGATTGGGGTAGTATTCAACTTTGTTGTGCGACGGAATAAATTCCGTCGTTAATAGTCGGCCGTTCCTACGGAACTAGGTGTTACGTAATGCCTTAGGCATGGACGACTAGTAACAGTGGATATTAATCCGCTGTTCTTTCGACGGATTAATATCCGTCGTTATCAGTCGGCCGTTCCTACGGAACCAGGTAGTACGTAATGCCGCAGGCATGGTCGACTAGTAACAGTGGATTTTAATCCGCTGACCAAAGCCTTGGGTTTAAATCATGGCGCAGTGCCACATAATTAATTCAAAAAGATCCCCAACTCTTCTTTACCTTCAACGAATGAAAACTAAATCTCTTTTCTTGTTGATGTTTTTGGGGGTGATTGGAACCCTATCGGTGGTAGCCATGTATGGTGGCGGTAAGGGCGAGGACCCTAAGGCTGTCACGATCAAATTTGTACAAGCCGTTAAAAAGCTCGACTTTGAAAAAGCGAAAGAATACGGGACCCCTGAAACCGATGAGATTCTTGACCTGCTCAGCGCCATGCAATTGATGCTGCCCGATTCAGTGAAAGTAGAAAGTAAAAAATATGTGGAGGTCACTGTGTTGAAGGAAAGCATAGATGGCGACAAAGCAGAAGTGATATACAAAACCAGTGATGACCCCAATAATGAAACTAATGCCAAATTAGTTTATCAGGAAAAGCAATGGTTAGTAGCCATGTCGAAAGATGATATGAGTGAGGTGGAGTAAAATATAAAAACGGTTCATGCTAATGTTGAAAGCAGACTAAGGATTCAGCCGCACTTTCGTCCAAATATCCTGCTCGTCCCGTGTATAACAAATCCGGTCGTGCATGCGATTCATACGTCCCTGCCAAAATTCAATCATGGTAGGAGTAATCGCATAACCACCCCAATGAGGCGGACAAGGAATTTCCTGTCCGGCATAGAGTTCCTGCAACGCAGCGAATCGATCTTCAAGGTCTTTTCGATGATGTAGAATTTCACTTTGATGTGATGCCCAGGCTCCGAGTTGACTCTCTACTGGCCGGGAATGAAAGTAGTCTTCCGATTCTTTACGGCCTACTTGTTCTGCTAATCCTTCAATGCGAATTTGTCGTTGTAATTCCTTCCAGTAAAAGACCAAACTGACATGGGGATTTTGTGCAATCTGTTGTCCTTTATGGCTGTGGTAGTTTGTAAAAAAAACAAAGCGTTCGTTTTCAATCCCTTTCAATAAAACAATGCGGGCATGGGCACGGCCTTCGGCATCACTGCTGGCCAGGGTCATGGCGTTGACATCATCTATCTGCGCGTCGACAGCTTCATGAAACCAGCGGGTAAACTGTATGAATGGATTGGGATCGGCGTCCTTTTCATGAAAGGATGCCATACTATATTCCTGACGTAAGTGGGCAGGATTCTTGCTCATATCGTTGGGTAACAGATGAGGACTAGTCCTTTACATATTTACGCATTACGTAAATCAGCGCGACAAACATAATGACGAGGAAAACGATTACGCCATAGTAACCAAATTTATCACCCAATTCGAAAATAGACAGTACAATACTCTTCATCTGATAATTTATTTTGTGCAAATATAATCGAATTATCCTCTTTTTCTATGTCTGAACTTGAAAACAAAGCCACCCTGAAAGAGTGCCTTTCCGATACCGGCTTCGAGGTAGATGGCCGTACGGGTGAGGAAGAAATAACGGACTCCCAATGACATTTCATAAGAAACCGGATAAGGGGTTTTGAAATGGGCGTTGAACGTGGTGTCTTCAGGCAGATACTCTGTTTCGTCCTTATGTTTGAAATAGTTATAACCTGCACCACCGCCGATATAAATATCCCAATCTTTGTTCACGAAAAGATGATAGTTTAAACGCAAATTGGCTGCGATATCATGCAAGGTAGTCTGATAAGTAAAGGGCAGTTCCAATGGAGCGTACAGCGGATCGGGGCGTAAGCGTTTCCAATCTGATTTGTACAAAATATAGCTGGCGGAGAGCATCACGCTCAGTTTGCGGGTTAATCCATGTTCTACTTTCCAGAAAAAGGGGCCTACGCCCACTACCCTGAAATCGAGTTCTGTCTTATGATAATCAAATAATTTCTTGTCGAGTCTGGGCTGACCATAGCCATATGAAAAATGGATATTCCCTTTTTCATGGGCTTTGAGGTCCCAATTGTAATCCCATTTTGGGTGAGAAAAAAACTGAGCCTGCCCTGATAAGGAAAAACCTAAAACCACACTAAGTACCAATAAAATCCGCTTCATGCATATGAATTTGGCAACAAATTAATAAAAAACTATTTACAAAATGAAAATAATCTCTCGATTTCCTGACAGTAGGCCCATTTCATTCTAAAATACCCAATCCTTCGCGGACCACTTCAGGAGGATTTTGGGTACAATCCACCACCGTTGACGGGAGATGCCCTCCCTCTCCCCCATCGATAATGAGATCAACTAAATGACCGAAATGTTCTTCGATCAATTCAGGATCGGAAAAAATCTCCTGTTCATTTTCCAAGGGTAAAGAGGTAGAAAGTATGGGTCGGTCCAATTCCTTCAGTAATGCATGCGCAATGAGATTGTCCGGTACACGGATACCGACGGTTTCTTTTTTGGTCTTCAGCAACTTGGGCACCTTTTTACTCGCCGGTAAAATAAAGGTGAAAGGCCCGGGCAGATATTGTTTCAAAAAACGATATAAGGGTGTATCAATCGATTTAGCATACTCGCTCAGATGACTGAGGTCGGAACACAGAAATGATAATTGTGCTTTCTGCGGATTTATTTGTTTGATCCTGCAAATTCGTTCAATGGCTTCAGGATGTTCTATATCACATCCGATTCCGTAAACGGTATCCGTTGGGTAGATAATGACCCCGCCCTTACGCAAACAATCTGCGACCATGCGGATTTTTCTTTCGTCCGGATTTTTAGGGTGGATTTGAATGAGCATACTACAAAGATAGCATGAATGATGCCGAAAGCAAACAGAATGAAATTAACTGAAATGGAGTCCTTGATTTTCATTGGGTGCTGAGGGCTTATTGGTTAAAAAAATAAATCACATTGGTATAACTTCGCAGAGACATGCAATTTTTACAACATCTCGACCGGGGCAGAATTTGGTTTCTCATCATCCTGCTCACCGCCGCATCCTTTCCCTGGAGCGAGCGACTGAATTCGGTGGGTATTGTACTGCTCTTGATACATTGGTTGTCTGACATGCAACTGCTGACAAAAATCCGTTCCATCCGATGGGACAAACCCTTCATTATTTGCTGGAGTTTTTTCTTACTACATGTGCTGGCCTTACTCTGGTCGGATTACCCCGGCATTGGATATAAAACCATTGAGGTGAAACTAGTATTTCTTTTGTTGCCACTTTTTTTCTCGACCGAGAATCACATGGACAAAGAACGGTGGAAAATATTACTATTCGTTTTTACCATTTCATGCCTGCTCTCATTTTTATACCTCTGTGGCTATTCTTTTGTGCATTACCGCCAACTTGGATTTGGTATGATGTTTAAGCGCATGTATATCTCCTATGGACTCATGCACCCGGGTTATTATTCCAATTATATTGCATTGGCGATAACCGGTGCGATGCTTTACCTGATAGGATCCAGAAACAAAGACAAGCCCTACCGCATCTTTTATACCATCAGTATACTGGTCTTGTTACTGACCTTAATTCTCATGGCTTCTAAAACCACATTGATCTATATAGGCATCTTGGCCATTTATACTCTTTGGTTGTTCTCTTCGTTTATTCAGCAAATCTCCTATCGTATCGGTGCATTTGTATTGATGTGCCTGATTGCCGGCACCGCCATTGTTTTATCGCCTCCGATACAGGTAAGAATACAAGAAATGTTTCAGGATGCACAGGCGGTGAATAAACAAACCGCCATTGCCAATTCAACCGCCAGTCGCATTATAGCCTGGGATGTGTCGATGGATTTGATCGGTAAGAAATGGCTGAGCGGTTATGGCACCGGTGCGGCAGATACCGTTCTCCGAATGGAAATGGCCAAACAAGGTTATCAAGCCTTATCTAAAGACATGAGCGCGCATAATCAATGGCTGCGTACATGGCTCAATGTGGGACTTAGCGGTGTGTTTCTTCTGATTGCTTTTTTTGTGTTCATCGCCCTGGATTGTCTTCGCAAACGAAAACATGCGGGATTATGGATGTTGTTGCTGATCGCCATCAATTTATTCACCGATGATATGCTGGAAATTCAAGCAGGCATCGTTTTCTTCCTCTTCTTTATGACCCTGATTTTGTATTCCGGCAAAAGAAGATTGAAGGGCTATTATTCGTGATAGCTAAATTTATATCCCACGCCTCTGACGCTTAAAAAATACTTTGGATGCTTGGGGTCCTGTTCGAAATACTTACGATAGGTGGTGATAAAATTATCAATGGTTCGGGTGGTTGGGAACACATTAAAACCCCATACCATTTTTAAAATATGTTCGCGTGTAATGACTTCATTTTTATTTTCGACCAATAATTTGAGAAACTGAACTTCCTTCTTCGTCAGAGGATGTGTTGTGCCTTTTACATCGGTGCATTCCTGGGCATGAAAATCGATTTGACAGGGGCCAATATTAAATTGATGCAAGGCCTCGGCAGAGTGTTCAATCTTTTTTGTTTTCTCGATCAGCTTTTCTACACGCAAGAGTAATTCTTCCAGATTAAAGGGCTTGGTCAAATAATCATCCCCTCCCTTTTTCAAACCCAGTACACGATCGGCCCCACTGTTGCGCGCAGATAAAAACAGAATAGGTACTTTGTCATTTTGCAAACGAATACTTTCACACACCATAATACCATCCACCCCCGGCAGCATGATATCCAATACAATGCAATCGTAATATTCCTGTTTGAATGCAGCAATGGCTTTGTTGCCATCGGCCACTGCACTCACTTCATACCCTTCCATTTCAAGATTGAGCTTTAATGCGACCCGAAGACTTTCTTCATCCTCAACCAATAATATATTTCCTTTAGTTTCTGCCATAATGATCAACTGACCTCTTTTTATGCGGTAAATTTGATCTCAAAAATAGCACCGTGAGGTTGATTATTTTTCACAGTAATGTCATATTTATAAAGTCGCGTAATTTTTTTAACGATAAATAGTCCCAGTCCTGTACCCTTGGAAGATCTTGTACTTTCATTTCCGATGCGATAAAATTTTCGGAAGACTTTGCTTTTTTCGTCGTCCGGTATGCCGGGTCCTAAATCAGCCACAGACAGTACAGTATTGTTTTTTTCTCCGGCTTTTAGAGAAACCGTGATGGGTTTACCGCCCGAATATTTATAGGCGTTTTCCATCAGGTTGCTGATCACCATTTTCCATAATGTATATTCTCCATTAAAACTGAATTCTGGCAAGTCGATTTCCAGGTCCAACTTCAGATCAGCATACCGTGATTTCATTTCCTCTGCCTGATCGGTGATGAGTGCATTCAGATTAATTTCTTCCGAATAAATAGCCTTGCGTTTGTTTTCCAGTTGGGTGGCAATCAAAATATTATTACACAAATCATTCAATCGATCTGCTTCATGAACAGCGGTCTTCATCAGTTGTTGCTGCATTTTTTCTTCCAACTTTCTCTTCTCTAAAGTTTGCAAATTGAGTTTAATGCCCGCAATGGGTGTTTTTAATTCATGCGTCACACTCAACATAAAATTCTGCTGCAACTTGTTCAATTGCTGTTGACGGAAATAAGCGATGTAAACAACCCCTGCACTTAAAAGAATAATCAAGAGAAAAAATGAACCCTCTCCAATATATTGCTTGTCTCTGCGTGCCCTTTTATCCTGCAGTGCAGCCAATTCACTTTCATACGCTGATGTCTCGTGAATGCGGCTGCGCATTTCCAGCATTTCTTTTTCCGATTGATAAATGATGCCATTCTGTTTGTGCAAACTATAACCCCAAAACACAATCGCTATAACGATGTAAATAAACAATAAGGTATAGGCTATGGTGAACTTCATACAGGATGGGCGTTAGACAAATTTAGTGGTAATAATTTCTTGCGGACTAATTTTTTACGCTTACTTTTGTGGTTCAGGCAGATTTGATTATTGTTCGGCCTGACATCACAAACTGAACTAATACTCACACTGCCTAAACATTTCCCTGTTTATTTCATGTATGTTGTATCGTTCAGTATAAAAAACTGAAGTATGAAAACATTAGCACAACTGCTGGAAAAACGTATCCTCATTATCGATGGCGCTATGGGCACCATGATACAGCGTCACAAATTGCAAGAGGCCGATTATCGTGGCGATCGTTTCGCCGACTGGCCTTCCGATCTGAAAGGAAATAATGACCTGCTGAGCATCACAAGGCCCGATATCATTCAGGACATTCACCTGCAATACTTAAAAGCCGGAGCCAATATCATTGAAACCAATACCTTCAATGCACAGCGCATTTCCATGGCCGACTACCACATGGAAGATCTCAGTTATGAAATTAATGTGGCGGCCGCTCAATGTGCTCGCAAGGCCATTGATGCCTTTCGCGCGGATGCCAGTGTGGAGCAAGACCCTGACCAGGCCTATTTTGTAGCCGGTGCACTTGGCCCTACCAACAAAACATTATCCCTCTCTCCGGATGTCAACAACCCCGGGTTTCGTGCAGTCACTTTTGATGAAGTAGCCGATGCATATTACGAACAAGTCAAAGGCCTCGTGGATGGTGGTATCGATCTCATTTTGATTGAAACCATCTTCGACACCCTCAATGCCAAGGCTGCCATTTATGCCACGAAAAAATATTTTGCCGATCATCAGATCAATCTTCCCATTATGATCTCCGGTACCATCACCGATGCTTCCGGTCGAACATTAAGCGGGCAAACACTCGAAGCTTTTCTTTATTCGGTTCAACATGCCGAACCGATCAGCATCGGGCTCAATTGTGCCTTAGGTGGTCGACAAATGAGACCCTTTATTGAAGAGCTATCAACGATGGCCGATTGCTATGTGAGTGCCTACCCCAATGCCGGTCTGCCAAATGCCATGGGTGAATACGATGAGACACCGGAAATAACCGCTAATATTATACAAGAATGGGCTCAAGACGGGCTCGTGAATGTCGTCGGGGGATGTTGCGGCACCACACCTCCGCATATTGCAGCAATTGCCCGCGCCGTCAAAGGCATCAAACCCAGACGATTATCAAACCCAGAAATTCAAGCTTAAGTCAATTGTATGAATAAACTGCACGTCGCCGGACTGGAACCCCTCGTGGTTTTTGAAGGCAGTAATTTTATCAATGTTGGAGAACGAACCAATGTAACCGGTTCGAAAAAATTTGCGGAGCTCATCCGCAACGGTCAGTACGAACAAGCGCTGACGGTCGCCCTTCAACAGGTAGACAATGGCGCCCAAGTCATCGATATCAATATGGACGACGCTTTGCTCGACGGAGAATTGGCCATGGTTACCTTTTTGAATTTGTTGCAAGCGGAACCTTCCATTGCCAAAGTACCCATCATGCTCGACAGCAGTAAATTCAATATTATTGAAGCCGGACTGAAATGTGTACAAGGAAAATGTATCGTCAACTCTATTTCTCTCAAAGAAGGTGAAGAGAAGTTTATTCATCAGGCCAAAATTTGTAAACTCTATGGTGCCGCGGTCATCGTGATGGCATTTGACGAACAAGGTCAGGCCGATACCAAAGATCGCCGTGTAGCAGTCTGCGAGCGCGCTTATAAAATTCTCACTGAACAAGTCGGTTATCAACCTCGTGATATCATATTCGATCCGAATATTTTCGCGGTCGCTACAGGCCTGGAAGAACATAATAATTATGGTATCGACTTTATCGAAACCTGTAAAGTACTGAAAGAAAAGTTTCCGGATTGTTGTATCAGTGGTGGCGTGAGCAATCTTTCTTTTTCATTTCGTGGAAATAATTACGTGCGTGAAGCCATGCATAGTATTTTTCTTTATCATGCCATTAAAGCCGGACTCAGCATGGGCATCATCAATGCCGGTGCCCTTCCGATTTATGATGATATAGAACCGGCCTTGCGCAACGCCATTGAGGATGTGCTGTTCAATAAACATGAAGGCGCAACCGATGTACTGATCGGTTTGGCCGAATCTTTGAAAGACACCAAGACCGGGGAAAAAAGCCGGAATGATTTGGCGTGGCGTGATGGTTCTGTTGAAGAACGACTCAAACACGCTTTGGTACATGGAGTAACAGAATTTATTGATGCCGATACCGAAGAAGCCCGATTGAAATATTCGAAACCGTTGGACGTGATTGAAGGTCCACTCATGGCAGGAATGAATGTCGTAGGTGACTTGTTTGGCAGCGGAAAAATGTTTTTACCTCAGGTGGTCAAGAGTGCACGGGTGATGAAAAAAAGTGTGGCCTGGCTAAACCCCTATATCGAACTGGAAAAAAAAGAAGGCAGCACCAACGGTCGAGTGCTCATGGCTACCGTAAAAGGTGATGTGCACGATATTGGTAAAAATATTGTGGGTGTGGTATTGGGTTGCAATGGTTATGAAATTATAGATCTCGGTGTGATGGTGCCTGCCAATACCATCCTTGATGAAGCCATTAAACAAAACGTAGATATCATCGGACTGAGCGGACTCATTACCCCATCGCTGGACGAAATGGTGCATATCGCCCATGAAATGAAACGCCGGAATATGAATATTCCACTCCTCATTGGCGGTGCCACAACCTCCCGCATGCATACCGCAGTAAAAATTGCCGAGCATTATGATCAGGGGGTTTTACATGTGCTCGATGCTTCCCGCAGCGTCTCGGTAGTGAGTGACTTACTGAATGAAAACAAAGACGAGCTCCTGCAGAAAACGAAAGAAGAATATCAAAAACTCAGAGAAGACTTTTACAGCAAACGCACCGCGAAAACATATTTAAGTTATGCCGATGCTTGTGTTCATGCCTATACATTGAAATCTGCACCGGCTCCGGCTCCGGCAAATAAGGGTGTACAAACGTTTAAAGATCTCGACCTCAACGACATTGCGGCCTATATCGATTGGACCCCATTTTTCATCACTTGGGAAATGCACGGAAAGTTTCCGGGTATACTCAGCGATGAAGTAGTGGGCGTAGAAGCGACTAAATTATATGAGGATGCCAAGGCTTTGTTGCAAAAGGCGATTGACGAAAATTGGTTGCAAGCCCATGCCGTTTGTGGAATATGGGAAGCCCAACGGGATGGAGATGATGTGAAAGTCAAAACAGAAACCGGGATCACTCACCTCAACTTTTTACGTCAACAAATTCAGAAGGCAGAAGGTCAAGCCAATTTCTGTTTGAGTGATTTTATTTCTGCCGATCAGCCCGATCATATCGGGGCTTTTGCCGTTACGATACAAGGCATCAGTCCTCACTTGAAACGATTTGAAGCGCAGCATGACGATTACAATAAAATTATGCTTCAGGCATTGGCTGATCGTTTGGCTGAAGCTACTGCGGAATGGCTGCATCGCCGGGTCAGGGTCAAACATTGGGGATATGCTGCTGATGAAGACCTAAGCAACGATGCCTTGATTCACGAAGATTATCAGGGTATTCGTCCGGCTCCCGGCTATCCGGCTTGTCCCGACCATACCGAAAAAAATAAACTCTTTCAAATGCTCGATGTTGAACATCAAATTGGCATTACGCTCACGGAGTCATTAGCGATGTATCCGGCTTCTTCTGTTTGTGGTTGGTATTTTGCCCATCCGGAAAGCAAGTATTTTGGTGTTGGAAAAATTAAAGAAGATCAATTGATTGATTATGCCCGTCGAAAAGGAATGAGCCTCGAGGATATGACGGTATGGTTGCGACCGGTATTGGATTAAAGGTGAGATAAATCAAATGAACTTACTTCCATGAAAAAAACATTAAGTTCCTCCCTGGAATTAGACACGGATAGCCATCGTTTGCCCATCGACGAGATCTTCACTTATCTGCAAACGACTTACTGGGCAGCCAATCGTAGCCGGGATACGGTTCGTCGAAGTATTCAGCACTCATTGTGTTTCGGTCTTTATCTTCACGACCGGCTCATCGGTTTTGCCAGAGTCGTCACTGACTTTGCTGTTTTTGCTTACCTCTGTGATGTGTATATTGTGCCCGATCAGCAAGGAAAGGGCTATGGTAAAATGCTGATGCAGGAAATTGCTGAATATCCTGAGCTGCAAGAAATCCGACGTTGTATGCTGGCGACCAAGGATGCACACGGGCTGTATGCACAGTATGGTTATAGCACTTTAGAAAAACCCGATCGCTGGATGGAAAAATTCAGGGCTGATCTGTAAAACGAATATGATGGAAAACAATGAACAAATCCCTGAAATCAAACCCGAGGTTCTCCTTGAAGTGGTTCGCATGAAAATGCCTTATGGAAAATTTCGCGGACTCATCATTTGCGATCTGCCCATATCTTACCTCGAATGGATGCTGCGTAAAGGTGGTTTCCCGAGAGGCAAACTCGGGTTCATGCTCAATACGGTTTATGAGATCAAATTAAATGGATTGGAGTATTTACTTGAACCGCTAAGGGGAAAATAGGGCCAAGGGGCCGGGAAGTGCTTTCCTTTTTACCACTCCGGTGTTCCGCTTTGACGATAGGCTTTCAGAAACAATGCACCGAGATTTTTGTATGGTGGTACATAATCATCAAACAGCTGTTTCATTTCACCGCTTGAAAACTGTCGGGACAATTGTGCCCACATTTCTACCCAATTAATATCCTTTCCATCGAGCAGTCGTTGATTGAAGGCCCTGATGATAGGTCCGTTGATCTTTCCACTTCCGATTTGCTTGGTGGATACAATTTGAGCATCTTCCGATTGTGAGAGTACCGTAGAGAGATTCTGAAAGGCACCGCAGGCTCCGAGGATCACGACTTTATGATAATTGTTGATATGGTCCAGGGTGCTGGAGAGATGATAGCTATGTCCGCGGTGGATGATGATGGTCGGGTGAATCCCGCTACTATCCAAAAAGGCTTGTAATGCTTTTTGCGCCATTTCATCTTCAGGCTCGTCAAAAGGTTTATTGGCATAAATTACGATGGGTTTTCCTCGGATCGATCGTATCGTGACCCATTTATCTTCACGGGTCACTTTCCAATCGGGTGCACCAAAGCCGCCTACATAACTG
The DNA here is from genome assembly GCA_016786845.1 of Chitinophagaceae bacterium. Lineage (GTDB taxonomy): Bacteria > Bacteroidota > Bacteroidia > Chitinophagales > Chitinophagaceae > OLB11. Next base: position 203,744 of record JAEUVB010000016.1, read on the forward strand.
TTGAAGACTCCTTTACCATCTTGATCGCCAAAAAAGAAAACCTGTTGTATGACCACACCGCTATCATCTGCCAGTTGATTAAAAGGCATGACCGTAATGGGTGGTATTCCCAGCTTTACGGTAATGGAATCATTACTATAGGTGAGCATCGTATAGAGAATATCGTAGATCTTAAAGCCACGGCTATTATGGGCCAAACTGTCGGCTTCCCGGGTGATACGGATCTCTTCTACAATATCTTTCATGAGTACGCTATCGATACTGCCAAATGAATTTGCTACATCTGTAGCTCCTTCCAAATCACCTTCCAATGTATTGTCGAGGTCTTTCACAAACGCTTTCATGAGGTCCTTTCTGCTGCTATCCTTCATGGTATTCAGGAAAGATCCAAGTGTATTGTAGTTGGCACAAAGTCGTAGAAATGTTCTGAATTTATCTTTCCCCAGGCTATCCAAAAATTCATTGCCACTTTTTGGTTTCATACGGGAAAGCAATCGGTTATAACATCCCAGAAAACTGCTCGTATATAAATCGTCGGCGCCATACACCATCACATAATACAGTTCGTTGGCATTGAGTTTTTCCACGATTTTAAAACGTACTGCATCACTCGATTCATGCAATTCATTCATGGACGTAACGAAACGTGAGGCTTCATGCACGAGTTCGCGATCATAAGCCTTGCGCAAATCAGAGGTAAAATAAATTTGACGCATTTCGATAAGCTTTTTGTAATAGCCTTCATCATCGTCAGTAATTTTATTAATGCCGCTGATATCAATATTTCCTTTGATCATCTCTTGTACAAAGAAGATCGCCTTAAGTGGAGTTTTTGCACTGTCGGCTATTTTCACAATGGCCTTCACATAAGGATCATTATTTCTTCTGACGATCTGTCTTTCTTTGGCTGTGGAAGTCGCATAATTGAGAATGAGTTTGGGATTTTTCGGAGCAGCTTTCGCCACCACAATATCAGCGGCTGAAGGCACCTTTATCGTTGATATTCTCTTGATCAGGATTTCCGGATACTGATCACTCATTTTAGACATGAGAATATTCATTGCCGCCGGATCCGTTTCAAACAACGGCGATAAATAGTACATAGCCTTGTCTACATGACCGGCTACATAAGACCCAAGGTTTTTATTATGAAGTCCACGAATGATTTGATAAGTATATTCAATCAAGCTGCTGTAGTAATTCAAATCGGCATATCCGTCCTTGATATCTGTATTAAATGTTTTAATGTTCTCGATCACACGGCCCAGGTATTTTCGTTTGGTGGAATCCTGTGTCTCATTATTTTCAATATAGGCTACGGTTTGTGAACAACGAGTAAAAATGGCATTGGAGATCAACGCTGTTTTATCAATATCTCCATCAATATCGAGCAGTTTATCATATTGACCATCGGCAATATCGGCCTTACGCTGTTCGCGTTCTATCATGAGTAAAAGCTGATTACGACCGGCCGTAATGTTACTCTTTTTTAGTATGGTATCTGACAGAATTTCCCCTCCGGGAAAATCACCGGATTGCGCCAACAGGCTATTTGTAATTAAATTAAAGAATAGGATGAATAAAAGGGGCCTCATTGGGTAGGTTTCGTGTTGTAAAAATAATCATTCCCCGACAGAATGCTTTTTAAATTTTGATAATTCGTCGTTCTGTAACCCATTTGGCCTATCGTTCCCCCATGAAGCATTAAACATTGAACATTCACCAATAAAAAAAGGGCGATCCTTGCGGACCGCCCCTTTTTATGGTTTAAAAACAACTACTGATTAGTTCTTAGAAACTTTTCCAGTGTAAGTCAGTTTGTCGTTTTCGATGACCTGTACGGTGTAGAGACCGTTCACCAGTTCATTCAAGCTGATTTGGATATGGTTCATACCCAATTCAGTGCGAGCCTGGATCATTTTCACTACACGTCCACTCATATCCAGAACCTTCACGGTTGTGTTGTTTGCAGTTTCTGTAAACAGATCTACATTCAATACATCCTTAGTTGGATTAGGATAAAGTGTAACATTCTGATCATTCAGATTAAACAAGCCAGTTGTTTCTTCTGATTTAGCAGATGCTGTGGTAAACAGTGCAGAAGGACTATATCCAGTGGCAGTGGTACCACAAACGCTAGCTACCTGGAACTCATACTGAGTAGCAGCTGCCAGACCTATGATGTTCTTCGTACTAGGTACGCTGGTTGTGTTGATCCATGAAGGATTACCCACCACACGATAACGAACATTGTAGTAGCTGACGCCGACAACAGCACCCCAGTTCAGGGTAGCACTTGTAGCACTTACGTTTGTTGCATTCAGACCTGTAGGTATTCCACAACCTGAAGCTGTGATGAATGTACCTGTAGGGCTATATGCAGTAAATCCACCAGAGCACCATGCACGTACTTCCATTTGATAAACCGTACCAGGGGCAAGACCCGTGATTGGTTTAGCATTTGGTGTGCTTGTACCATTTATCCATGGACCGATCGGTGAAGCAGTACGATAGCGAACATCATAGTATGTCGCTAATGGTACAGCGCCCCAATTGATGGTAGCAGAAGTCGTGGTAATCGCAGATGCTGTTGGCATAGCCGGAGCATTACATGCATTCAACGTCGTGAAGAAATTAGATGCACTCCATGGTCCGCTAGCTGTCAACGAGCAGTGACCCATTACTTGTACTTCATACTGTGTTCCAGGAGTAAGTCCTAACAGTTGTTTACAAGTGAAGGCAGCAGCGTTTGTTTGAATAGGGTTCCATGATGGAGCACCCACTTGACGATAGCGAACTGAATACCAACCGATACCACCGATAGCGTTCCAACAAACCGTAGCAGAGTTACCACCGACCAAAGAGATCGTGATACCTGTAACTGCCGGTGCAGTTCCAATGGTTAAATTCAGAACCTCATAAGAACAAGGACCTGTTTGGAATGTGTAAGAACCACTTGCAGTGTAAGTAACACCATTCAATGGCCATGTGTAAGATGTACAACCTGAAGCAGTTGTAGTATTTACAGTTGTAGGCGTGATGGTCAGATCCAAGATCTCAGTATGACAACCTGTTACTACAGAGTAGATACCTGATGCTGTATAAGTAGCACCATTGTATGTCCAAGTGTAAGTATCACATGCAGAAGCTACAGTGGTGTTGCTTGTGCTTGGTGTGATAGTCAAATCTAAGATTTCAGTATGACAACCATTTACGAATGAATAGATACCTGTAGAAGTATACGTGTTACCGTCTACTGTCCAAGTGTAAGTATCACAAGCTGAAATAACAGTTGTGTTACTTGTGCTTGGTGTGATAGTCAGATCCAAGATCTCAGTATGACAACCTGTTACTACAGAGTAGATACCGCTGGCAGTGTAAACACCACCATTGTATGTCCATGTGTAAGTATCACAAGCAGAAGCTACAGTTGTGTTGCTTGTGCTTGGTGTGATAGTCAAATCCAAAATTTCAGTATGACAACCAGTTACAACAGAGTAGATACCAGTAGCAGTGTAAACACCACCATTGTATGCCCATGTGTAAGTATCACATGCAGAAGCTACAGTTGTGTTGCTTGTGCTTGGTGTGATGGTCAGATCCAAAATTTCAGTATGACAAGGAGTCAACGGATCTACATAGCTGTAGATACCTGTAGCAGTATACGTGTTACCGTCTACTGACCAAGTGTAAGTATCACATGCAGAGATTGTAGTGGTGTTAGAAGTAACCGGAGTTACGTTCACCATTACAGTTGCCGTTGCAGAACAAGCACCGTTAGCTACAGTTACTGTGTAAGTTGTTGTAGCTGTAGGTGAAGCAATTGGATTGCTGATACTTGCATTGTTCAAGCTTCCTGCTGGAGACCATGAATAAGTACAAACATTCGTTGGCGCTGCTGTGAACTGATAAGCATCATTTGATGCACTCCAGTTAGAAGCATTACGTCCGGCAACCACTGTAGCCAATGTACCTGTTGCATCTTCAATACCTTGAGTTTGTCCAGTACCAGTAGGAATATTGGTATTGTGCATTTCAATAGTACCGTTATCGTAAAGTACAATTTCAGCAGTAGTAAATCCAGGTTGGCCACCGAAGTAACCTACACCATTCCAACGAATAACCATACGGTTAGGCGAAGTCAAGTTATAGTAGTCGATATTACCACCGGCATTGGTATTCAAATCATCCCAGTTGATCGCAACCACGTTGTTCGGGTTGAAACCATCAGGAATAAATTGACCAGAGCAACATCCTGAATTACCAAATGGATCAGAGAATGTGATATAACCATTTGTAGAAATCCACATTTGGGTATACGTGTTACAATAGAACGTGAATGGGAATCCAATGTTAATAGCACCGGAAACTACATCATCACCGGCAGGACCAGGATTGGTAGGACCGGCTGGAGTAGTTGGCGCTAAAGCAATAGGAGCCACATTGTAAGTACAACCGGCAGCTGTACATCCTGTAGTCTGAACATCTAATTGAGATGTTTGACCTTCACAAATAGAACTTGGTGATGCACTAATGCTAGTGATAACCGGAGTTGCTGTGATGGTCAAAGCCAAGATCTCAGTATGACATGGAGTCAAAGGATCTACATAGCTGTAAGAACCGCTGGCAGTGTATGTTTGACCGTTAAGCGCCCAAGTATAGGTATCACAAGCTGCAATCGTAGTTGTGTTAGAAGTACTTGGTGTAATGGTCAAGTTCAGGATATCCTGAGTACATGCTGTGAGGTTGTTGTAAGTATAACTACCACTTGCAGTGTAAGTATTACCATCTACAGGCCATGTATAACTATCACAAGCAGAGATAGTTGTTGTGCTTACTGTAGGTTGGTTTACGTTCACAGTAACTGTACCTGTAGCAGTACATCCACCGGCACCGGTTACGGTTACGGTATAAGTCTCTGTTGCAGAAGGAGTAGCTACAGGATTAGAAATACTTGCATTGCTCAAGCTACCTGCAGGAGACCAGCTCACTGTAGATGAACAAGGATTACCAATGCTCACATTGTCGATATACCAACCAATTGGTGGATTGCTAGGTCCGCAACATCCATCTTTCGTATCGTAACGGAAACGCAGATGATATTGAGTAGTAGCAGGTACCACAACTGATGTTGTATACGTGATCCAAGTAGCACTACCATATGTAGAAGCAAGACCTCCCGGAGTTAATGTTCCAGTGATCATGTTCCAGGTAGCACCGCCATCAGTAGAGTATTCTACCATTTCTTCGTCGTAGAAACCACCTTCATTGTTAGAATAAGAATCAAAACTAATGTTTACGTTACCTGCAGGGAAAGTCAAGGCAGGAGACATAATATAGCTGTGTTCCCAACCTAATGACCCGATATTTGGTGTACCCAAAGAGTTAGCACCATTACCGAAGGATTGAGCAGCCCAAGTATTGTTACCATTCATGGTACCACTTGTCCAGCCACTCATTCCTCCTGTGAAATCAAAAGCATATCCACCGCAACCGGCAATATCCACATTTAATTGTGAAGTTGCACCGGCACAAATTGTACCCGGAGTTGCAGTTACACTATTGATTACAGGAGATGCATTGATAGTCAAATCCAAAATCTCTGTATGACAAGGAGTCAATGGATCAACATAGCTATATATACCTGAAGCTGTATAGGTTTGACCATTCATAGTCCAGGTATAAGTATCACAAGCAGAAACTGCAGTTGTGTTACTTGTAGATGGAGTAATAGTCAAAGCCAGGATTTCAGTATGACAAGGAGTCAATGGATCTACATAGCTGTAAGAACCACTTGCAGTATACGTTTGACCGTCTACAGCCCATGTGTAAGTATCACATGCAGAAGCAGTAGTAGTGTTGCTTGTGGATGGAGTAATCGTCAAGTTCAGGATTTCTGTATGACACGGTGTCAATGGATTTACATAAGTGTAAGATCCGCTGGCTGTATATACTTGTCCATCAGCAGCCCAAGTATACGTATCACAAGCAGTAGTTGTGGTCGTGTTACTTGTAGAAGGCGTAATGGTCAGATCCAGAATCTCTGTATGGCATGGTGCCAAACAGCTCAGAGGACCTGAAGTGTAAGTGTCCGGACCACCCTGAACTGAACCTTGAACTAAACCGGAAGTCAATACACTATTGTTTCCATTACAAATGACTTGATAATTGGCAATATTGTCGTTCCAAAACCCTTGCGCATTGATCGCAAAAGTTACAGGATAATCAGACAATGATGGTGTAACAGTAGCGGTATAGCTTTGAACACCGGAACTGTAAGGACCACCTGAGGCAATCGCTACATTGGAAGAGTTCAAAATAACCCATTCAACTTCATCCATGAAACTACCAGCCGGAGCTGAAGTAAGATTCACGGTAAGGCTGCCTGCACCGGCTGCGGTGTAAACACCGGTTGATGTGTAAGTAGTCCCATTATAAGCCCAAGTATACGTATCACAAGCTGATGCTGTGGTTGTATTACTTGTTGGTTGGCTCATGTTGATGGTTACCGATGAAGTAGCCGTACAACCATTACCATCCGTTACGGTAACACCATAAACGATTGGTCCATTCGTAAAGTTTGGTACGAAAATCGGATCAGCAGTACCATAGAAAGCTCCCGATTGGGTCCAAACTACCGGTAATCCTGTACCTGTTGACAAGACAGTAAAGTTGTTGATACAATCTAAGTTGAAACCATTAGAGGAACTAATGGTAACCGGAGCTGCATTATTCACAGTCAATGTAGCACTTCCCGAATTGCTAGGAGAAGAACCTATACCGTCGGATACTGATACTAAAGTATAAGTAGCTGTAGCAGAAGGACAGACATTGATATCTGTACCGCTGATATAGTTCGTTACGGTATAAGAGTTGGTACCATCGGTATATACTACTGTAAACGGAGGAGTACCACCAGTTACAGTTACAGCGATATTACCGCAGAAAGGAGCACATCCGCTCGCTGCACCACTACCATTGCCAATTACGGCAGAGGTTGGGCCGGCTGGAGGATTCAGAATCAATGATGGTGTTAAAGCACCCCAGTTAATTGGATTGAACGTTCCACTGTTAGTCGTAGAAGTAGCACCGGCAACATAGTAGTTCACACGGCAAGCCGTGTTAGAACCGGAACTAGCAGCTGGATTCCAAGCCAAATTTAATGGCACATTGGTATTGAATCCTAAACTACTGGTCAATTCATATTGACCGCAGAAAATAGGCACACCCGGGATAACGGTTGGGGCTGTAGCCGAACTAATTCCGGTAGCAGCTGTCGCACGCATCGCATTGGATGTGGCATTATAACCCGCTGTAGGCGGATTGCTCAATGTACCGGGAGTTCCACCGCCAGGCAGTGTATTTGAATTCGGTACAAAGGTAAAGGTACGAACCGTTCCAACAGGGAATACAGCAGCCGCATTGGTTACATTCAACCCAAATTGCCAGTTACCCAGCTTAAGGTTGGTAGCCGTTGCGGAAACCACTGAAACGTCGAAACGAACCGTAGTCGCGTTCACCTGCGTAAAATTAGTCGCAGAGAACACGAAGTCGCTGTTTTGCGAGAATCCCGCGAGGGTTCCTGCGAACAGCAATACCAAGGTACAGAGCACCTTAGATATTGAAATTCCTATAGCTTTTTTCATGTTTAAATTTTGTTTAATTAAATAATTTATTTGTTCAAATGTTGTGTGGCACCTTGGTGCGCCTCGTGTTCTGTTGAAAGAAAATTTCTGATTCATAGTTAAGGGTTTAAAAATGTAAAAAGTTTTATTTCAAGAGGACAAAATTAATTCAGGAACTGCGGGTTCGCAAGTCACCTTTATGTTATCTATCCTGTCAAATGACATAAAAAAACAAAAGAAAAAGAACTGTTGAAAACCCGTTTCGCTTTAAACCGCGAATTTGTTGTGTTCTGCGGGAACCCTGACGGATTCCCGCGAACATCAACATTATTGGGACATTACAAGCGATTGATGTTTCAATGGCCTTTCATGTTTGTTTTTTATTCCTGATTATGGCAAGAACGCACCCACACCCGCTTGACTGTTTGGATCGAAGATGTTGAAATCATCACCATCTACACCACCACTACCATCGAGGTCGGTAGATAAGTATCCACCATTACCACTTTGGATATCCGGATCGAGCAAGTTGAAATCGTCACCATCGATACCACCACTTTGGTCAATATCGCCGGAGAAGAAGGCCCAACGTACCGGTGAAGTATTCACCTGTATCATGTTGTTGCCATAAGCCTGAGCATCAGAACCACGGAAATCGTAGCTGTAAGTATTAGCAGCTAATACAGGAGCAGCACTCCATGTTTCCACTGCTGTACGATTACGAACTGCAATCCAATAGCTATTACCTACTGCAGCACCCGGGAAGCTACAAACCACATTACCGTTTGTTCCGATAACGCCGGTTGTAGAATAAGCCACTGCATAAGGGAATGTTGCATCACGCAATTCAACGGTTACGGTATCACAATCAGTCAAGCCATTAGGTTCACCTTGATTATTCAATACCGGTACCATATCGTCTGTAGCAGAACGATAGTAACCTTGGATGAAAGCAGACACGGTCAATACAGCGTTACATGAAGGTAAAGTAACTGTTGTAACCGATGTACCTACGCAACCTACCGCATCACTTGCAGAGACTGTATAAGTAGTCGTTCCTGCCGGTGTTGCAATTGGATTATAGATCAATGGGTTAGACAAAGTAGCACCAGGAGTCCATGTAATGTTAGCAGCAGGACATGATAAAACAAATTCATAGGCATCAGAAGCATTCCAAGCAGATGAATTACGTCCCGGAACAGGATGTGCAATTGTACCTAATTCATTTTCTATACCCTGAGTTTGTAATCCTCCGGTTGTAGTAATTGAATTATTATGAATTTCAATTTTACCATTATCATACAGGATGATTTGACCATCACAAACACCTGTTGCAGAGTATGTAGCTACACTATTGTAACGGATAACCATACGATTCGGTGATGTCAAGTTATAGTAGTCAATATTACCACCATTGTTAGTGTTTAAATCCATCCAATCAATAGCCACTACTGCATTTGGAGCAAATGCATCAGGAATCAACTGACCGGAGCAGCAACCGCTGCCTTGGCCGGCAAGGAAGGAAATAAATCCATTGGTAGAGATATAGATATCAGTGTATGTAGTACCATAGAAATTGAATGGGAATCCAATTGGAATAGCACCGGTAACTATATCGTCACCTGCAGGACCAGGATTAGTTGGACCGGCCGGTGCAGTTGGAGCTAAAGTGATAGGATTCACCAAATAGTTAGTACAACCTACAGTTGACGTAACTTCCAACTGACTTGTACCACCACAAGGGATAGTAGAAGGCGTAGCGGTTGCAGTCAATACAGGCGCAGTACCTACAGTAACAACGATCGTTTGTGTTTCTGTACAAATACCATCAGTACCGGTTACGGTATAAGTGGTTGTTGCAGAAGGATTCACCGTTGCATTTTCGTTGAATGTACCACTGGTGCTCAAAGGAGCAGGATTCCAGCTGTAAGAATAGTTCAGATTAACTGAAGATGCAGTCAATATGGTGGTGAAAGGAGCCACATTGGTACAAATAAATGGATCACTGCTGACAACTGAAATAGGATCAGCGGCAGTTACAATCACATCAACTTGTGTACGTGGGCCTTCGCAAGCACCATTGTATTCAGCAACCCAATAGCTTGAAGATACATTCATTACAGGAGTAGTATATGAACTACCTGTAGTCAATAATGTACCTGCTACCGGAGCATCATACCAGTTCAATGAACCACCACTGCCAACGGCAGAAATGGTAGAAGAACCAAGACCGCACTGAGTAGCACCTGTTCCTACAGGAGCACCCGGTACCGGAGAAACAGTGACTGTGACAGTGGCATTGGTAGAACAACCAATTGGATCTGTTACAGTTACGGTATATGTTTCTGTAGACGGAGGTGTAGCAATTGGATCAGCAATAGAAGCATTGTTCAAATTGGTCGGAGCAGTCCATGCAATGGTACCACCACCACCAGGAGTAGAAATACTTACATTGTCTACATAGAAACCATTATTAGTTCCTGTACCACCGCAACATCCATCTCCGGTGTCATAACGGAAACGAAGACGTCCGTTTGAAGTAGCTGAGACAATAGTAGCGGTAGCTGTATAGTTAGTCCATGAAACATTATTGTCGATAGTTCCCGGAGTTAGCGTACCGGTTATGTCTACCCAAGTTGCGCCATTATCCGTAGAGTATTCAACAGTTTCATTATCATATGAACCTGTTTCATTATTTGTAAACGCATCAAAGCTGATACTCAAAGTACCTGCATTGAAAGTTAATAAAGGTGATAAAATCCAACTATGCTCTGCACCGAAGTCTCCCTGGTTGGTTGTACCCAAAGAGTTAGCACCATTACCGAAAGCTTGTGCAGCCCAAGTAGAAGCAATACTTGATTGACCAAATACAGTCAAAGCTTCATTACCTGTAGTCCATCCGCTAAATCCACCTGTGAAATCATATGTATACAAATTCAACAAAGCTGAAGAAGATACATTGAGCTGAGATGATCCGCCTGGGCAGATAATCGAAGGTGTAGCAGAAATGGAAATAATGGTAGGATAAGGATTAACCGTAATAACTATCGTAGCTGTTTCGGTACAAATACCATCGGTACCGGTTACAGTGTACGTTGTAGTTGACATTGGTGCATCTGTTGCATTTTCATTAAATGAACCTGATGTAGAACCAGGAGCCGGAGACCAAGTATATACATATGAAGCATTCAAAGAAGAAGCCGTCATCGTTGTACTTCCACCTTGGCAAAATGCCGGGTTGGTTGTTGAGATAGTAATAGCATCCGGTGGTGTAACCGTTACAGTCACCTGAGTTCTGAAACTAGAACAAACGCCATTGTATTCTTCAACCCAATAGCTGGTTGTAGTTCCAAGAACCGGAGTTGTATAAGAACCACCTGAAGCCAGTAAAGTACCTCCTGAAGCAGCATCATACCAGTTGAGCGTTCCACCGGTACCGGTAGCTGTCAAGGTTTGACTGCCTAATCCGCATTGTGAAACACTAGAAGCTAAAGGAGCAGGAGGAATAGCCAATGCATCCACATCTACAGTGCTTGAGTTTGTACAGCCGTTAGCATCGACGATGTTTACGGTATAGGTATTGATACCAACTGTAGTTGGTGTAGCCAATGGATTAAAGATGCTTGCATTATTCATATCACCTGCAGGTGTCCATGAATAAGTGATACCCGCACCGGTGATTCCGACTACATAATCTTCTGTTTCACCATAGTAACCGCTTTCGTTATCACAAGCTGTAGTTGGAGCCGGTGAGCCTAAACCACGAGCCATGATACGCATACGGGTATTACCCGGAGTAGCGGTTACCGGAATCGTGATCGGGAAAGTCGTTGGTGTATTTCCGGAGTTAATACCGGTACCATTTACCACCATTTCTGAAGGAGAGAAAGAGCCACTTTGATCCCAGTCTACCCAGATAAAGTAGTAGGCAATATTACAAGTACCGGCAGCGGTACAAGTTACATTGATGGTACTTCCTAAAGCTTGAGAACATGTAGAACCGGGGAAATAAGTAGCACCCGTACCATTATACGAAGCTGTAGTGTTCGTAAAGTTAGTGATACCGCCTGTGGTGGTTACATTACTCAAATAATTACAAGGGTTACTTGGGAACATGGTTGGGAAGCAATAACCGCCCGGAGGAGGGTTACCTGTTCCGCCTGTAGCCGCAGCAATCAATTGACTGGAAGCACCCAAACAAATGACAGTCGGATTGGCGAAAGTCGTTACACCCGGAATAGGGTTAACGGTTACTACGATAGACGCATCAGGGCCCCAACATCCGTTAAGGGCATCACGACCACGTACATAGTAAGTTCCGCTGGCTGTTGCATTATAGGGATTCTGGGTGGTACCATCATCAGCCAATAAAGCTGTAGATGTTCCCAGCGGATTGGTTCCTTGCCAGTAGTACTCTTCTAAACCAAGCATAGCACCTGTTGCATTTAACACAACTGAACCACAAGCCGGATTAGCCGGGCTGCTCAGTGAAGAAACTGTAGGTCCTGCAGGTAAAGTGAAAGAAACCGAACCGGCACCCAATGACCAAAGACCGGTCGTATTGTCGCGAGAACGGATATAATAAGTACCGGCGTTAAAAGTTACATAAGGGAATGCAGCATCATCTACCTGGCTAGTGCCTGTAGGTGATGTTTGCCAATACCAGGTTTCACCTACCGGAGCCGTACCGGTAGCGACCAAAGTTGCCCCTGAAATACAATCCGGTGTTCCGGAGATCGAACCATTCGGTGGATCAGCAGGATAAACCGGAGCTAAGATATTAACACAATAGTCTTCTGTTTCTCCATAAGCATACGTGCCGCAAGGTCCCGGTACAGAAACTTCAGAGAATACAAAACGGAAACGAGTTTGACCAAGATTTGCAGTTGGAGGGATAGTAATATTAAAAGGCGCCAATGAGTTCAAAGCCGTAGTATTGCTTGGAGTAACATAAATCTCCTCTCCTGAATCCAAGAAATCCAAATCCTGGTTCCAATCCGCATACACTTTCAATTGTGCAGCATAGTGAACCCCTGAACATGATCCATTACGTACAAAGAAAGGATACGTTACTGCAGCTTGTAAGCTGACAGAGGTAGAACGATAAGTATACGTTTCGCAATTGGTAGCGGCAGAACCGCCAACCATAGTACCATTGATATATACAGAGTCAATTTTAGTATCTGCGGTTTGAGTTGCATTCGATGCGCAATAAACGGCACATGCACAAGCTGATTCCATATTAATTGTCACTGTATTTGATGTTCCGGAAGGGTTACCTGTACAAGTAACCACACAATGATAGTCAGTAGCTGCTGCTTGAGTTCCAGTATAACTAGAACTTGTCGCGCCACCAATAGGTGTCCATGTATTCAATCCTACAGGACTTGATTCCCATTGATAGGAAACCCCGGTTCCAGGAGTGTTATTCTGTAAACTCAAGGTAAAGCTCGTAGAAGGACATACAGATGCAGCAGTCGTTAAAGTATTACCCGGAGTCGGGGTACCTGCACAGGCACCACCGGAGGTGTAATTAATTACAAGACGAGGACGAGTCGTAGCCGTTCCTGTATTGGTAGTCGTTGCGTTTCCACATCCAAAGCCACTTACCGGGGCATCAGAACGGAATGTATGAGAGGCATTGTAACCAACAGCAGTTGTCCATTGGCACTGCACATTAGAGGTAAAGCCTCCGGCAGTTGCACCACCACATACTTCCACAATTAAGTCACCACCGGTATAGGTGAATGACGAAGTCGGGAAAATGATATTACCGGAAGTTCCGGAAACATAGCTGTAGTTCGTTGGTCCATAGACAGACGTGAAGCCTGTTTCCCAAGTTGTCAAGGTAAGCGCCGCCAAGGATGTATTTTTCAAGGCGATGGAATATCCCTCTTGTAAAAACCCTGAAACAGCAGTAGCGTTAGCTACCCAACCGATACCGGTAATGGTGCTACCTGCGGTAACACCCGCCGCAGCCAAATCAGCCGCTTTATAAAGATACTGAGCACGCTGTGCCTTATACCAATCCTGCAGTGGACATGGGTATGTGGTCGTCGTGTTAGCTCCGCTATTCGCACCGATAATTACTGTCGTTTGTGCAAATGATGAAACTGCCGACAAAAGGATTATCGTCAACATCAACATCATGCCACGCATACGACTAAATAGGGTGGTATAGTTTGTGTTTTGTTTTGTTTGTGTATTATTCATTTGATAATTTTTTATTTTAAAGTTAAATAAAAATAATATCAGCCAAACTACCTGAGCCCGCTGATGGCGTGGGTTTCTTTATGGGTATCTGATCATGTGCATATTGGTTTTGGGGGTTAAATGTGTTAATGAATATTTATTTGAATATGGGTAAGCAATATTGTTATTTCAAGGTCGTTATGTGGTTATTTTTTAGCATCCTTTTTCAGACAGTGATGCAGCTCACAAATAAATGTGAACAACATGTGCGTGAAAATTCACCACAATATAACAAGCGCCCTTACAATTAACAAGCTTTTAGGTTAAATTTTTTTTGGTTGGAAACATATTTTTATTTGTCATAGAAAATGGGTTTGTCGCCAAATAAACCTGTTTTACTGTGGTAATTGTATGATTTAGGTGCGATATCCCATGGTACAGCTCCGATATCGCACGGTACGCCTCCGATATTGCGTGGTACAGCTCCGATATCGCATGGTACAGCTCCGATATCGCACGGTACAGCTCCGATATCACGTGGTATGCCTCCGATATCGCATGGTACAGGTGCGATTTCGCACGGTACGCCTCCGATATCCCATGGTACAGCTCCGATATCGCACGGTACAGCTCCGATATCACGTGGTATGCCTCCGATATCGCATGGTACAGGTGCGATTTCGCATTCACCAAGTGCGATACTGCATTCGCTCTCACTCTCCGCTCTCACTCTGCCCGCTATACGGGGTTCCCGCCCAAAAACAATAAATCCCGGTCGTAAAACCGGGATTTATATCTATTTAGAGTTGTTTAGAGGATTCCTTAGTCGTTTTTCTCAACTTTACCATTGTACAACAAGGTCTCATTTTCATAAACCTGAACAGTATACAACCCTGAAGCCAGATCGGAAAGGCTCATTTGAATCTTGTTCGCCCCTTGTGCCGCATTGGCCTGTACCTGTTTCACAATACGGCCACTCATATCGGCTATTTTTACCAGCATTTTTGAAGTACCGGCATTATAGCTTTCAATATTCAAGATGTCCTTGGTCGGATTCGGATACAGACTGATTACGGTTCCATTGGCATTCCAAATCAAGTCGATCACTTGAGCATGTAGGCTGCTATGGCCATCGATATCGGTTTGCTGCAGGCGATAATAGTTGTGTCCCGCCATTGGTTTCAGGTGTTCGACACTGTAATTCAACGGTAAATTGCTATTGCCATTCACGGCTTTGCTGTTCAATTGAGCCACAGTCGTGAAACTAACCCCATCCGCACTGTGTTGCAATTCGAAGGATTGATTATTTTGTTCATTGCTGCTCGTCCATTCCAACAGATTGCTGTGTTCGAGTTTACGACCGGTAAAGCTGCTGATCGTGGCAGGTAATGCACTTCCCAACGGATTGACCGCATGTATGTAATACTGACTGAACCCTGTAACCGGGAAATTCAATTCCCAATAGAATCCGTTCCAGTTAACAGACGGTGTGATTACTGTAGGAGCGCCCGTGCCTAATACGCCGTCCACTTTCGATATCCGAATATTGGCAATATTCGGATCACTATTGCTTCCTGAGGTCGGTAGATCCGGATAGGCCCCATTGGAAGCATTATAATCACTGAAATCATCTTGAGTAAAATAGAGGGTTACTCCGGCCGGACCATTGCTGGTCGGTGTAATTTGATACCAACGAGGCAAATAAGGCTGCCCATTATAGGTTAATACGCTCGGCTCAACCGTCAGATAGGCCGTAACCGAACCTAACACATTGCCTCCGGCCGCATCGTTGATGGTCGCGATCAAGTCACATGCAGTATTATAGTAACTCATGGTTATTCCGTCATCCTGATAGGTGGTCGAAGACACGTTTCCGTTGAGGGAGATTGAACTGGCGGATGTAGACAAGGCCAGATCGCCACTTGGTGAGGAAGGAGAAACAGTAATGGTGTAAGCGTTGGTACAACTGTTGTTATCTGTACCGGTTACGGTATAAATCGTCGATGTTTGAGGATAGATGGTCACATTCGTGCCACTCAAATTGCCCGGCATCCAGCTATAAGTGGAAGCTCCGTCACCAATAAGTCCTATAGGTGCGCCCGGACAGAAAGAGCCTAAAGTCATGCTGGCTGTTACATTTGGTAAAGCATTGACAGTTACTGCTACAGCAGAGGTGGCAGAACATAAATTGCCGTCGGTTCCGGTCACTGTATAAGTTGTCGTAGCTGCCGGAGCGAAAGCAACACCATCCACCGGGGTATTGACACCGTCAGTCCAGGTATAACTGCTGGCGCCACCACCGTTCAATGTGGTATTACCACCGATACAAACACTGGCAGGAGATGCCGTTGCTGTAACCGTAGGAAGCGTATTGACCGTAACCGTCACACTTGATGTAGCGGAACATAAATTACCGTCTGTACCGGTCACCGTATAAGTGGCTGTTGCCGCCGGTGGGAAAGCCACACCATCAGCAGGGCTGTTCACACCATCGGTCCAGGTATACGAACTTGCACCACCACCGCTCAGTGTGGTATTATTTCCGGCACAAAGTGTGCTTGGACTGGCAGAAGCAGTCACAGTTGGCAATGCATTGACATTGATTGTAATGCTGGCTGTATTCACACAGGTATTCACATCTGTTCCGGTTACGGTATAGGTGTTTGTAGATGCAGGAACGAAGGAAACTCCATCATTCACACCGCCTGTCCAAGTATAAGTACTGGCACCACCACCACTGAGTGTGGTAGAACTGCCGGCGCATACTGAAGTATTGGATGCATTAGCTACAACCGTAGGTAAAGGATGTACCGTAATGGTCACCGAATCTCTGAATGGACTGACACAACCGGTAGTAGCTTGTGTGTATTGTGCATAATAAGTGGTTGTAGATGTAGGATTCACCGTTAATGGTGGTGCACCTAAGTTGGTACCGCCGCTTGCAGCCGTCCAGTAATTGACTGTTGAGGTCAATGGTGCAGCCGGCGCTACGAAGTTAGAAATGGTAAAGGAGCAAGGAAGTCCATCATTATCAATGGTGTAAGCTTCAAATCGAAGAACGCCACCGGCAGGAACTGCAATGGATGCCGTTCCGCTTTGTACGCTGGCACCGTTTGGATTAAAGTTCGGGAAGATTACAGGAGCACCGCCATTGATCGTATACTGCGGATAATCAAACAAGGCAAAGTCCGGGGTAGAATAACTCCAGTTAAAGGTTACATTACCTGCACATCCTATGGTCAGCGATCGATTGGTTGTTCCGGGGTTACCACTGCCATTCGTTCCTGAAGTCATGGTTATCGCAGATGCTGTATGATTCACTGTGCCATTTGAATTGGTTTGAGAAGTCGTCCAGTTGGCAGGGGCATAGATGGAAGTAAATCCGGATAATGTGGTAAATCCACATATAAATGGAATGACTGCCGAAAGCGAAGCCGGTCCTGTACTACCCGTGCAGAAAGAGGAAGGAGAAGCCGCCAATGTTCCGGTAATTATCGGATGCACATTCAAATTCGCTGTACTGGTTTTGGTACAACCATGAGACTCTGCAGCAGTTATCGTATAAACCGTAGTGGTCCATGGTGCTGTTTTGGTAATGAGGGTAGTAGGACTCGCCATGTTTACAGTAGGCGTCCAGGCATAAGTACCACTGCCTCCAAGTGAACAAGTAGCTGTGAGCGTCGCTGAATCACCGGCACAAACCAAGGTCGGAGATACGACAGAGGTCAACGTAAAATTGCTGTATATATTGATGGTCTTGGTTGCCGTGTTAATACAACCGCTACCGGCATCCATCGCAGTCACGGAATACGTTGTTTGAACTAATGGATTAGCCACCACAGTTGCCCCGATGGTTGTATTCAATCCTGTCGCAGGACTCCATGAATAGGTATAGTTGGCGTTCGGACTTGTTACATTTAATATCGAATTGGTAGTCCCGCCAAAACAGATTGAATCTGCTGATGCTGTTACCGTCAAACTTGGTGGAGTGGTGACCGTTACGGTTACCGGCACACGTGGTGCACTTCCACAACCTGTAGAGTAATGTATCGTTCCGTTGAAAATTCTTGGTGAAGCGGTCATGTTATTTAAGGTACCTGCATAACCCTGATAGACTTCCATATCTGAGTTGCCACTTGCAAAAGCGCCTAAAGTAGTACCCACTGTATTGTTAATCGTTCCTACCGTGGCTACGATTTGAAACGAATAAGTTTGTCCGGCAGGAATGGTCACATTGATTGGAATTGGAATGAAAGTACCTACACCGGAACCCGCACTCGGTACTGCTGTGGCAGTTCCTAATACAGTCCAACCTGTTCCCGATGTATTGGATCCTGCAGTCAACAAATAATCATTCGGACGATATTGTATGGTCCAGTTGGTCAGCGTACCGGTAATGCTCGAACAATTGACTGAAAAGCCGGAGACCGTAACCGGAGAAACCAAAGCTTTTACCCCGAAGACATTCCCGGTCGTACTGTTACCGGCCAAATAAGACGTATTGTGAGATAATCCGGATGCAACACCTTCGTTGGCCTGTACATAGAAGTCAGTCGTTGTGGCTACCACCGGAGTCGTAAAAGTTGTTCCTGATCCCATAGGCACACCACCTGTTGGCGCGGCAAACCAATAAGCAGTTGCCGTTCCGGAATTCAGGGTCGCTTGCAAAGTGGCGGTTTGGGCACCGCAAATAGTTGCACCGGTAGTCGATGTAATCAGTGGATTGCTGACCACTACAGTAATTGTACTGGAAGTCAGAAACGGTGTACCGCCGCATTTAACCACCAAACGGTAATCGGTTGATGAGGTAACTCCGGTAGCCGTATAAGTTAATGTATTCGCACCCGGAATCGGGGTAAACGTATTGGCCAGTGTCGGTGAACTTTGCCATTCGTATTCTGCACCGGCAATAGCCGCGTTGTTTGTCGTTGATAATGTGGTATTCCCTATTTGGCAAAGTTGAGTTACGGAAGCAGTTGCCGTTGCAGCACCCGGGACCGTGAGTAACGTGTAGCTTTGAGCACCGGTAACAGGGAAAGCACCGGCGGGCAATGCCACAGATGTAGGACAGAATCCTGAAGGGAAGTTGGCCAGATTCTTACCGACATTCGGTGTCAGTGAAAGATCCTGAGCCACTACAAAATATTGAATCACGTCACCGGATACCGCTGCCGAAGTCAATAAAGCATAGTTTGGTGTGAACGTGAAAGGTGATGTCGTGTTCGAAGCTTCTACATACTTCCAGCCATTATCAGCGGATGTGTTTCCAACATAGGCATTGTTTTCAGTAGACTTCTTGTAATACATACGGGGTAAGAATCCGCTGTTATTTACGCCCGACTGATCAATGATGGTCGCACTTAAGGTGGTCGAAGGACAAATGGTATTGGATAATGCGGTATAAGTAATTAATGGGGGTGCTGCATCAAGCGGAGTGCCTGAAAATTCCAGCGCTCCGATATCCGGAGTTCCGGCACGCGGAGCGCCGTCAAAGTCTGTGGTCACTGAACCGATCGCCAAACCGCCATTTTCTCCATAGGATGTACCAACAGGCGCAAATGTATTTGGAGAGGAGGCCGCAGCCAGGTTGTTTTCCGTAAAGGTAGATGCTTCACGAGGGGCCATAAATGTTTTATACAATCCGCAACCGGTATTGAAAGTCGCATCATTGGTGAGATTGTATGAATTGGCCGAAGCAGCGGCCGCAGCAACGGCTGCTTCTAAGAATAAATAGTTTTTGACATTCGTGCTGATATGATAGATGTTGTTATTGGCAGCTGCAATCGGTGTAATACCGCCGCTGGCACCTTCAAAACGAAGCGCTCCAAAATATCCGTTTCCTTTAGGGGTAACATCAAGATTGATGATATTATTGATCACCTCAATTTGGCTGGTCGCATTATAAGAAATCCCGGCACCACCGAAATTGGTTGCACCTGAAGTTACGTTTCCTCCATTACCTATATATATGGTACTGTTGTAAACCTTAAGTGCGGCTCCATTTGCATTGATCCCTCTTAAGGCAAGATCTGCACTTAAGTTCGGTCCGGTAATGCCGGAAACAAAGGCATTTTGAATGGTCCTGATCGCACCCAAACCAACCGCTGAAATCGCATCCGTACGCGCTGCTGCTGCATTTCCCGCGTTGGCCAAATTGGCAATATTCAATCGGTCAAATACAATGGTACCTGATGTTTGATTCGTGGTTAAGCCGGTCAACACAGAATTCGCAATATTGGAAGTGATATTTTTGATAGAGGTTCTGGTCAATAAGTGACTACCGGTGGTTACACCACAACTAAAAACGGTGATGTTAGCAGCACCGGTCGTAACTCCTCCAACCGTAATCCCGTCAATCACATTACTGTCCGCCACCAAGGGTTGCGAACCGGTGATAGAGAATCCTGTTGTCGTTGGTACAGCAATACCACCGGCTGTGATATTGATATTGGATAATACATTTCTGCTCACCTGCCTTGTACCCGAACTGGAAACCACATTCTGAATACAGATTGTCGTATAAGTAGCGGCCGCAGCACTTGTGCCCGAACGATTTATGTTTGAAACCAGATTGTCGTTGGTCGATTGCAAACCTGAAGTTGCCGCTGTATGGACAACCATAGAATAAGTGGCGGATGTAGAATTTGCCGAGGCCGTAATGTTCGATAGGGTATTACTGTCTACAGAACTGATATTCGCCACTGCCGCCGTCGCACTGATGATACCGGTAAAGCCCGATCCAATGCTGGCAATGGTCCCTGTAATTGAATTCTTATTACAAATCCTGTCCCCGGTACCTGTATTCATAATGATACCGGTAAACGCATTGAACACATTGTTCATGGTCATGTTATTGTTTCGGATCTGCTGATTATTGGTATTCAGTGTAGAAATGCAATAACTGGTCGTAGTTACACTCGTCGTGGCTTCCGGTGCTTTCGCGCCCGGATTCGTAAAGATATTTCCATCGGCAGGATTGGTGCCTCCGATGATGAGATTATTCAGGTAAAATGCAGCCGTATTATTACCGGTCACATAGATACCATTGTAGCAGTTGTTGAGTGTATTCGCTTTGATCGTCAGGTCCGTTATTCCGTCCGTAACCACAGCCGTACCCGTGTTGGCAGCGCTGATGGCTTGATTAAAAGGAACTGACTGTACAGAAATTCCGGTTTCATAAGGGCCGGCAGTGGTACTCAATGCGCCGATTCCATTTAAGTTAATGGTACAGTTTTGTATCGTGATAAATTTGGGAGCATCGCCCAAGGTCAGATAACGCACCAATATCCCGGCTTCCATTTGTGTGGTGACGGTAACATTGGCTGCATTCTCTATGATATTGAGTTGATTTAAGGTCACATAGTCCGTACCTGCAAGAATGAACACCGCATCCGGTACCACTGTATTCGTACCGGCTCCGGTACCACCTGCAAATGCCGTAATCAGGTTTCCGTTTCCATTGATGGTTAAGGTATTGGCCGCGGAAGTAGAGGCATTCAAAGTTGCACTTCCCAGAAAGTATCCTCCCGTTGGGGCCGTTTCCGTTTGATTGAGATTGATGGTCGCACCACCGGCACCAACACCGGTATTGTTCAGGTCCGTAATGGCAGCAGCCAGTGTAGCATAATCTCCGGGGATATTTTTTACGCCCGAAACTTGTGCTTTTACTGAAAATGAAACCAGCAACAAAAAGACCAAGAGGTTAATTTTTCTCATATCAAATGTATTATTGAATTAAGGCCTACTCTAAAGGAACGGTTTTCAGCTTACCCGTGTGTTTTTTTAAACAGGGGTTAAAGTTAGCGATATCTTGTGCTTTTCACAAATTATTAAGGTCAAAATTTAGTCCGTCACACTCCGTCAAGGTTTTGAGCCTGATGGATTTATTTGGGCGTGCCCCCGAGGCGGCGCTAAAAAGTGCATCATCATAAAGATATTCCGGCACCGGCCTCCGGGTCGGACCTGTCTGACTGAGTCATTCAGGCAGACTATCCGCGGGTAGTCCTCTCCGCCGCGGCGGATCCTTTTCAAAGGACCGATGCAAGAAAAAGAGCCCAATCCGTATTGGACCGGAGAAATGGGTCTATCGTACCTGAACAAATAAACGGACCGCTTCCTGATTACCACCAACCAACCATGCAAGCTTGGTTTTAAGTTGTATGGGCAGCAATACCTTAGCATCTCCCGGGGTGTAAAAGCCGCTTTCTATCATCTCCGCAAACTGATTGCCTCCCTTTCCCATCAAAGTCAATCCATTACCCGCATCCAATCTGCCCGTCTCCAATTCCGCACTGAAATCATTCCCGGTCAATAGAATATCAGGATGTCCATCTTGATTCAAATCCGCCACATCTATAGCCTGCACCGTAAATAACTGAGCGCTTTCGGGAAGTGGTTTGATGGTAAAATCACCCTTACCTTTATTAATCGCCATGATACTTTGCATCCAACCGGCACTAAACTCCCGGGCTCTGCTAATTTGCTCCGGTGTAAAAATATCGGTCACCGTGGCATTGGCATATTGATGATAGCGCAGAAATTTCTTTTTCAGAAATACCATCTGGTCGAGCAAATTGTCACGAAGAGCCATGGGGTAGGAGACTCCATTGTTATAAGCTGTGATGACACAATCCGTACTGCCGTTTTGATCAAAATCACTCACCAGCATCTTCAACGGCTGATTGGCACTGCATTGGTAACGGCTATTGAGCCCATAATTGCCAAAAAGCATATCTTTTTGCCCATCCGCATTGATATCGGCAATCTTAATACAGTTCCACCACCCATGGGTCCCGGCCAAAGACAAGGGCTTGCTGCTCATATCTCCCCGATTATTTTTTACAATGCTGATGGGCATCCACTCTCCCACAACCAAGAGATCTTTCCAGCCATCACCATCATAATCGAACCATTCGGCGGCTGTCACCATGCCGATTTCCTTTAATTCAGCATGAATCACTTCTTTAGTGAATTTTCCTTGGGCATTTTTCAATACATAGCTTTCCGGTACCAAACCATAATGTCCTGGAACGATACGCCCGCCGACAAAAACATCCGGGTCACCATCCTGATCGTAATCGTCGATGGCTAGGGCCTTGGCACTGACAGATATCTCCGGGAATTCTGCAGCCCGGCTGAAATTTCCTTTGCCGTCATTAATATACAGACGCAGGGGATACATTTTGTCTTGTCCCGGAAACTCATTTCCGCCGCAGGCCACCATTAAGTCCTGATCACCATCTCCGTCGGCATCAAAAAAGCGGGAGGCCCCGTCTTCAAATCGTTTGTCGGCCACGAGAGCAGGTTGATATGTTTTATCAAACCGGTCATTCACCTTTTGGCGATAAACCTGCCCCTCATATCCGGCCGCCCCGCCTATGAAAAAGTCCTCCAATCCATCGCCGTTCACATCCGCCACAGCCATGCAGGGACCCGATTGAGAATATCTTCTGGGTAATAAAGGCTCTAACTTGTAATCGATGTATTCGTTTTCGGAATAAATGACATTCAGTAAGCTGGATGCCGTTTCATCTCTCATCAAGCGATTATCCGGATTTTCGACCCCGGGTTGAAATTCGGCTGTTTCCGGATGCAGAACCAGGGTTTGATTGGCTTTTTGATCCATTAAGACCTGCGAATTAGAATTCGGCCACAATACTTTTACGGTGCACGCAGACTGAGTCCCCAACCCGAAATGCAATACCGGATCATGACTCGATAAATAGCCACGGGTTGGCTCCAACCATTGCACCTGCTCGACGCCATCTAATGTTCGGACCGTCACACGAGCACCATACACATCTTTTCCGGCCGCATCGCGGCAACGAATACGGATATACTTGCTTTGTTTATTGTCGCTGCTATTGTTTCGATAAACGAAAGCCTGTTCGTTGGTATTGTTCACGATCAAATCGAGATCGCCATCCAAATCCAGGTCGCCGTATGCTGCTCCGGCACTCCAGGATGGTGTGTTCAAACCCGCTTCAGCCGCCACATTGGTAAACTTTAGACTCCCGTTATTCTTAAAAAAGTAATTGGGCACTTTTACGGAAGGGAATACCTGAAAGAGGTCATACACACTTTGCTGATCACCGGGTTTATTGAGTTCTTTGATTACCGAATCGAGTTTGTATTTCGCCACATCCATATCACTGATATCGCGAAGCAGGCCATTGGTGATGAAAATGTCCTTTTTCCCGTCATTGTCAAAGTCGGCGATAAGGGGGGCCCAACTCCAATCGGTAAAGGCCATTCCTGCATAATACGAAATGTCGGAATAGATCTTGTTTTCATGATTGAGTTGCAGCACATTCTTGACATATTGCTTGCCGAACCCGTACTGAACCATTTTGGCGAACTGGTCATTATTCTGAGCCACCTTCAATTGCTTCTGCCGCTGATTGACCTCCGGCAGCATGTCCAAAACCAACAAATCGGGAAAGCCATCGTTGTTGATATCCGCATAGTCCGACCCCATGGAATTATAGCTCATGTGTTTGAAATAATCATCCACCCGGTCGGTATAGGTGCCATTACGGTTGTTGATATATAATTTGTCGGGATGAATGTAGTCGTTGCAGACATAAATATCAGGATATAGGTCGGCATTGAAATCGCCAATCACCGCACTCAGACCAAATCCATAATTGAGCAGCCCTGCTGCCTCGGTCCGGTCGCTAAAGTGTCCGGCCTTGTTCTCATAATACCGGTCGCTCACATATTCGCTTTCTGTTTCTTTTACCGCCTCCAGTTTGCCGCTTGAACCATATTTCAAAAAGACGGTCTTGGCTTCCTGGAAATTATATGGATGGTTGAGCAAATACAGATCCAAATCGCCGTCAAAATCCATATCCTGAAAATAGGCCTGAGTACTGTAAGACGCATCGTCCAACCCCATCTCTTTTGCACGATCCGTAAAGGTGCCATTGCGATTGTTGATATACAACATATTCCTTCGTTCATCGGGTTTGGTACTGGCAGACTTACAGATATAAATGTCCAACCAACCGTCACCATTTACATCGGCCATGGTCACACCGGTCTTGAAACCGATACCCCCCGCAACACCGGCCTCCGCAGTTACATCTTTGAATTTCATGTTCCCCAAATTCAAATACAATTTATTTGGGGTCATGTTGGCATTAAAATAAATATCGGGAAGTCCGTCATTGTTGATATCCCCGATAGACACCCCGGCGCCGTTATAGAGATATTCATAACCCAGAATATTCATCTGTTTATTTTCGGCAATACCATTCACAAAGTCGATACCTGATGTCGCGGAAGACAAGGCGGTGAATTGCGGAGCTTGTGCGAATCCTTTCAAACCGCAGACAAGGCACAACAAACGAATGGTGAAACGGATCATGGCAAGGAATTTTAGCGTCTGGTTTTTATTTTATCCAATATAAATCCGGTCACCTCACGCCCCTGCAATGCCCCATTATCCAGAGAGGGCATATAGTGAATGCCTCCATAAAAACGACTTACACTGGCCTGATCCGAAGCATCCCGAAACGATTTGAACGTTCGCGGGGCAAGACCTAAATACATTTGGGACGAGTCAACCACAGGATACATCTTAGGGAAAAAATGCGTGAGCATGGAAGAAGCTGCAGCCGAAACTACGCTATGCCCACTGGTATATTCGGGGAATGGCGGGGTTTCGATGAGCGGTAACCACTTGGCATCAATCAGGCGGTTGATATAGGTCTCGGGGCGAACGGAATTACTTTGGAACTTTTCGGCCCAGCAACTCAGAAATCCTTCGAAGATGGCGATGCTCACCAGCGTAAAGACTTCTGCCGACTGTTCTTCATTTGCCTTGACCTTGCGTAAAGCTTGTGCCGTGATTTTCATCCAATGTCCACCCGGAGTTACTTTATGAATGAAATAGGTGGCATGTCCTTTCACAACGGCCGTATTGGGATTGTCGTCCCAGTATAATGCGGTATTAATTTTCGAAGAATCCTTTTCCTGATCCGAAAGATAGACCGCCAATGCGTTTTGATAATACAATGAAGTTTTATCTTCACTGTACGGAATATTCGGTATCGCCTTAACGTAATCGGAACGAGGGGCCACAAAGGAACGAATCAGGGGCCAATTGGGTTCCAACGCATTGTTATATTCAGGAGCGGTCGGTTTCCAGGCGCCCAAACTGTCATTGAGCACATAGCGCTGCATGGTTCGGGTTTCGATGTAATGGTCCTTCTTGATCCATTCAAATAAATATTGTGTCACCGTTTGCGCATAGGCCGTGGATTGTTGAATCAGGGCCGGATTCTTGGGCCAGTAGCGTTTCTCTGCATTCAAAAAGCTGTCTAACAAATGCTCGGAGTACACTAATTTTTTTGCAACACCGATAAAAGCGCATTCTGCAGCCACAGCATAATCAATTTTTTTTGTGGGTTTCGGGATCGCCTGAAGGTGAGTGATTTGTCTGGACAAAGAATGCAGGGTATTATATTTTAAACAAAGCACTTCATAAGCGGCAATATTACTGTATACCTGTATGCGACCCGCCACCGGAGGACTAAATATATCTTCCATGATGACATCGAGGAGTTTGAGGTTGCAACGATTGAGATAATCATTGGCAGCTCCATCGGAACATACGCAGCAAAGTGCGATCACCAGTAAGCTGATAAGCTTTCGCATGTTCAAATAATTTGTATAAAGATAAACATCAAGACTAAGGATGAGCGATTTCTTCCTCTTTTTTCGTTTCAGTCTCTTCTTCATCGTAGCCGGCCATGCCGCCACTTACCGCCATTTTCATGGCATCACCAGGATTCATGTTAAGGGGTTGAACACTTTCACGGTCCACAATGAGCAGAAATCCGCTCACGGCATAGGCGTGCGGCATATAGACCGCGATCTTATCACTGAGTCCGATTTTGCTGAGCTCCTGACGTGTAATGAACCCGATTTGATAGAGTTCAGGATTAGCGCGGACCTTTACCAGCACCGGCCGATTGAACTTCTTCTTATCCCCCATGAAACTTTCTACCACTTCTTTCACCGAAGTATAAATAAATTTCAGGAAGGGTGTACGCTCCAAAACTCCGTCGAAGAGGCCGATCAGAAACTTCCAAACGAGGAAGGTACTACCCAGCCATCCGATGAGAATAAGTGAAGAAATAACAATGATGAAACCTATACCCCGTGGTACATAAGGAATTTTGGTATCAACAAAATCAAAGATGGAATAGGCGGCCCATGCAGTAATGGCTATTGGAGAAATGATAATGACTCCTTGAAAAAAATATCGCAGGAGATAACTGGCCGCTTTTCGCATGCAGCAAAGATAGGGTAGGAGTTTTTAGTGTTTAATGTTTAGTTTTTTGTTCCAAGCCAAGATTTGAATTCGCTAAGGGTGCAACATATTTGGGCGTCATCATTTCGGATTCTACGGAATGCGTTCCCGCTGTTCGGGGCTTCGGTCTCTTTGTGTGTCTCCCATGCTTCGCAAGAGGAGACACACAAAGAGACTGCCCCCTACCATCGGGCGCAAAGAGGGAGGGTAGGTCGCTGTCGGGAAGACCGTATTGATGAGCCGTAAATACTGATCATTTATGCCTTTGGCAGATGATGGTGTAAGCAGGATTGATCACATTAGGCGTAGCAACCTTGACTCGGAAGACTTTAAACCGAGGATCGTTTAACCCATCCGGCGATGCGGCCAACGCGCGTGAAGGATGGTAGCGGATAGCCCGGATCCGCCGCGGCGGAGAGGACTAGGAGCGGACAGCCTGACCCTGAGGCGGGTGCGGGAAACGGTATATCTTTAGGATGATGCACTCCTTAGCACCGCCTCAGGGGCACGCCCAAAACAGCAGCATCCATTGATACCGGTATGCTGTTGAAATGGAACCACAGGTCCTAACCCCAAAATCGATCACGACAGGATCGTCGGGAGTATCATAACAGAGCAGCGAGGTATTCAACCCTCCGACGGCTCCGCATCGGGATTGATCCCGCATTTGCGGGAAACGCTTCTTCGTCGCATTGATTTTTCAAATAAGGACTTACTTTTGCGACATGCAAGAACTAGCTGAAAAGATCGATCAACTGAAGCAAGAGATTGAAGCCATTGAGCTGAAAACGGCCGATGAGATCGAACATTACCGTATTCGCTTTCTGGGATCCAAGGGTCTCGTGAAACAATTGATGAGTGAAATGAAAAACGTGTCTTCGGATCTGAGAAAGGATTTCGGGGCGCGATTGAATGAGTTCAAGCAATTTGCCGAAGCCAAGTACGAAGATTATAAAGAGCAGAAAAGCGGTTCTAAGAAAGCCGAACAGCCAAAAGCTGATATGAGTCTGCCGGCCTACCCTTCGGAAACAGGCGCCCGACACCCGATACAGCAAACCATGAACAAGATGATCGACATCTTTGCCAAGATTGGTTTTACGGTGACGGAAGGTCCGGAGATAGAAGATGACTGGCATAACTTTACGGCACTCAACCTGCCCGAAAATCATCCTGCCCGCGATATGCAGGATACCTTTTATATATCTAAGAATCCCGATTGGTTGTTGCGCACCCATACGAGCAGTGTGCAAGTGCGTGTGATGAAAGAAGGCAAGCTTCCGATCCGTCAAATATTTCCGGGACGTGTGTATCGCAATGAAACCATTTCGGCCCGTGCGCATTGTTTCTTCCATCAGATCGAAGGACTGTATATTGATGAAAAAGTCAGCTTTGCAGACCTGAAACAGACCCTCTACTATTTTGTGAAAGAGATGTTCGGAGCCGATGTGAAGGTTCGCTTTCGTCCTTCCTATTTTCCCTTCACCGAACCCAGTGCCGAAATGGATGTGAGTTGTTTTATTTGCGACAGCAAGGGATGCAATGTGTGCAAGCATACCGGGTGGGTGGAGATCTTAGGTTGCGGTATGGTGCATCCGAATGTATTGAGCAACTGCGGTATAGACCCTGAAAAATATTCGGGCTTTGCCTGGGGCATGGGTGTGGAGCGCACCACCATGATGCAATACGGGATTAAAGACATTCGCGTTTTAAGTGAAAATGATCTGCGTTTCTTAAAACAATTCCGTTGATGGATATGAATTGTGACCTCCCTCATTCTGCGCGCATATGATCTTGGTGACAGGAGGCAGTGGACTGTTGGGGCAGCATTTATTGAAGGCCTTATTGAAGGATGGCGAAATGATTCGTGCAACTTATTTGCATACCGATCCGCCGGCAGCATTGAGCCAGGGCATTGAATGGATGCGATGTGATCTGGAAGAATATGAAGATATTGAAGCCGCATTGCAAGGCGTGACCCATGTGTATCATTGTGCGGCCATGGTGAGCTACGATCGGCGACTGCATGAACGCATGATGCGTGTGAATATAGAGGGTACCGCCAACTTAGTGAACGCCTGTCTGGATAGGGGTATACAGAAACTCGTGCATGTAAGTTCCATCGCTGCCTTCAGCCAAGTAGAAGCGCCTGAGCTCGTGAATGAAACCACACCCTGGCTGCGCAGCAAAGAAGACTCGGCCTATGCACAAAGCAAACATAAATCGGAAATGGAAGTGTGGCGGGGTATCGCCGAAGGCTTAAATGCCGTGATCGTAAATCCCTCTATCATCCTCGGTGAAGGCGATTGGAACAAAGGGAGTGCAGCACTGTTTCGCATCGTGAAGAATGAATTTCCATGGTATACCGGTGGTGCAACCGGATGGGTGGATGTGCAGGATGTTGTACGTGCGATGACCGGACTCATGAAGAGCGACATCGCAGGAGAACGCTTTATTTTAAACGGGGGTAACCATCCATATCGTGACGTATTTACCTGGATGGCAGAGGCTATGGGCGTTCGTCCACCACATCGTGAAGCCAGGCCCTGGATGGCAGAACTGGTATGGCGATGGGCCTATCTCAAGAGTATGCTGACCGGAAAAGAAGCCACCCTCACGAAAGAAACGGCACGAAGTGCACAACGCATTTCCGCCTATGACGGGAGTAAGATTTGTGGGGTTTTGAAAGGTTTTGAGTATACGGGGGTCAAGGAGACGGTGAAGAGAGTTGGGGACGTTTTGAGTGTTTAATTTTTAGTTTTGAGTTGACAAAGAATGTAATCCGTCCGGATTAAAGAGTTAAGTAATGTCCGATATAGTTAATCCCGTAAAATTTATCAATTTTTAAACGTGTGGTTATTTTTATGAATTAAATGAACCCATACATTGTATGATAACTACACAGTACTCCATCCGGAATTATGTTCGCGCAAGAATTAATCCCTCTTTCGGTCCTCATGATGAACTCCCTTTCCGTACGGAAATAAAAACATTCAGCAAAGGTGAGATCATCACAGATTACGGACAGATAGAACGATGTGCATACTTCCTGATAGAAGGTCTTATACAAATTTCTATCAGGAGAAGAAACGGTGATGAGCGCATTCTCAATATTTTTGAAGCAAACAGTTTTTTCTCTGCTTATATGTCATTTCTGACAGGAGAGCCTTCAGATAGCTGTATCATTGCCCTGGAGGACGTTACTGTGGAAGTCATTCAGCGAAATGATATTGTAGCCACTTATAAACACAGTCTTCTGTCTAACCAGATCAGGGCAGAGGTGATAGAAACATACTATGTCTACATCACAAAAATGCAAATGGTATTACTCGACTATAGCCGTACCGAGCGCTATCAGTATTTATTAAAAACCAGACCTGGACTCATCAATATGGTTTCCGTCAAAAAACTTGCACAACTTTTGGGCATGGACCCGAAAAGCCTCAGCAGAATCAGGGGGAAAATCGGTTCGTTCTGTGTGGCTATGTTGATGCTCACATCCTGCTTCCGCTAATAGGTCCTGGGTGAGCCTCAGTATTTCTATTCTGCTCATACACCTACATGATCAACCTTTTATGGGTATTGACATAGAGCTAAAAGTTGATGTGAATATTCCTGTTTAGCAGCATTAAAAACTTTTTTTCGAAAATCCAAAATGGTAACAAATGTTACCATTTTTCTTATTTCACCCGGATACTTTTGCGCTGTTGTTCGGAACGATTGCGCAGTCTGAACGAACGACAAGGTACCTTTTAGTAAACAAATTTTATAACTATTAAATCTTTTAAAAATGTCTTATTCAAATCTCTCCGTCGGATTAACACCGACACAAATTACATCGGTCAATGATGCCATTACGCACATTAAAGATGAACTCAATTTCCTCGTTCAACTCACCCCCGAGGAAAAACAAAGCTTGAGCAAATTGGGTGATCATGGTTTTTCCTATGTTCATAAAGCCATAGAATATGCAGGGTTTAATCCACATGTGATTCCTCCGTCTATGAATTATGAAGAAGGGAAAAAAGACATGCAACTGTTTTTAGATCTCCGGGTATTTGAGAAACGTCTTCGTCAGCTGTTGGAAACCGTGGAAGACACGCGAACGGCGGCCGGTGTTGAAGCCAAAAACTTCGCCGATCAATTTTATGCCTTGGTGAAATTGGCCGCACAAAACAAAACTCCTGGCATGGATTCAATCGCCGAGGATTTGGGTTCCTTTTATGAAAAATCCAAATCTGAGGCAGAAACGCCTGCAGTGCCGCAATCCTAATTTGCTTGTCATGTTGAATGAAAGAGCCGCTCCGAAAGGGGCGGCTTTTTTGTGCCGTTGATGGCCGCTGATGGTAAAGTTATTTATGTTTTATTTTCTAAAAATATTTCTGGTAACATGTGATGCTTTGGGCAATTTTTTCTGACTTATAGTATATTGTGATGAAAATAAATTCTATGAATCTGCTTATTACTATGCCGGGAGGCACAGAAATTTTACTTATTCTGATCGTTTTGGTTCTCCCTACTGTTTTGGCTATTTACTTCATTTCCAAGAATCGATCTAAATCGAAGCAATTGAGGGAAACAAAGCAAGAACGCGATGAATATTTGCGAAGATTATTGGATAAAAAAGAATAATTTCTCTTTTTTGATTTCGTTTAAAAAAAATTTCATTTTTAGAATTTGACTCAAAATTGTTACAGAATGCATTGTCTATTACATCGCATACTTAGTACTTAGTACTTAATACTTACTACTATAGTTTGGCCGCTTGGCGTTCGTGTGGTATTTCGGAGCACTTCACTGTCAACCTACCACTAAAGCCCAATAGGAGCACCGCACTTCAATTTAAGCACGTCACCACGCATGACGCCAAACGGCTGTTAGCAGCCGTACTTATAGTCTGTCTATTGAATTTTTAATTATAGTGTTCAGTTCATTTAAAGCGTGTTTTCTAATTACTTTTTCTCTATTCTTTTTTGCATTAGTTTCTTTTGAAATTTGAGAATGCAATGTCAAAAGCAATTCTTTCTCTTGTCGTTGATGTTCTTGTATTGTTACATTTGAGTATGTCTTCTCTGGGAAATATCTATACTCAATGAAATGCTTTAACCTAAAAAGACTATCGTTGTTAAGACTAAGAATTATTTGAGCAAACTTATTTGGATTTAGTTTTGCTAACATCGGAGTGTGTTCAATTATATTACCTAAATCGTCATTGTATTCTCGTATTTTTTGATACAGTTCATCAACGTTACCATTGGTTATGTTGTAGAATATGTCATCAATAGCAATCGTGGATTTATTTTGCTTTATCTTTTCTAAAATATCTTGTGTATATTTCACAAGAGACCTAAACTCTTCCGTTTTCTCTGAAGCATACGCTTTCTGCCAAGAACCCCAAGTAAGCATTGAAAAACCTCTACTATCTTTAAATTCTGCAAGGTTTGTTTTTTTTATTAGTTGCTTTGCTCTTTTGATAACCTGCAATTTGCTTTTCTTCTTGTATAGTTTTGAGTCTATAAGAGAAAACAATATACCTGATATGTGCAAAATTTCCGTTATATGAAAATCTTCTGTCGTGAAAAAGCTTGTGCTTACACTGTCTAATAAATTTGAAAAATCTTCATCGTTTAATAGTTGCCAATACCAAAGTCTTTCCCAATCTTTTTCTGTTCTGCCTTTTGCATAAATTGTAGAGTTATTGATTTCGGTAACGATATCAGTATAGTCACCGTTTTTTATGAAATCAATTAGTCGGAATGGCGTAAATAATTTGGTTGAATGCAAGAGGGAATATGTAGAAACAACTTCTTCGTATTGTGTGTATTTTTTCTCGCTCTTGTCGTCTGAAAAAAACTGTGTCTGTTGAAACGAAGTTATATCCTCATTTCCAGTCTTAAATTCAAGGAAGTAAATTAAGAAGTAACTTAAATAATTTTTGACTAACAAATTATATTTTTCCTCGTCTTTTACTAATTCTTTGTCGGTAAAATTGAATAGTCTTTCAAAATCGTAAATAGCCCTTTGTAAAACTCTGAGGTTTTCTTTTTTAGAAACGTCAAACGTTTTGATTATTAAGTCCTTTGATGCAATTAATTGAGATTTTATTTCGCTCTTGACAGAATTTAAAAAGAAATCGATGGCTTGCTCTGTATCTGGTTTGATTTCAAATGTCTGTCCTATTATTTTCTCTTTAAAAACTGGGTATTTGAATTTACTGTCTTTTGTGTGTTCTTCACCAATTTTATCTTCATCAGAAATCAAAATTACTTTGCATTGTGAATGTTCAACAAAGTCGTTAATAAAACCATAGAGTTCGTCAAGCGGAATTTTGCAACGTTCAACATCGTCAAAAATAAGAATTCGGTTTCCTTTAATTTTTTCATTTGAAGATTTAAAAATTGAAATTGGGTCAAAATTGATGTTTACGTTGCCATCAGATTTTCCGTCATTGTCGTAATCAAAATCAATTTTTAAAGTTGTCTTGAAAAAACCTTTTAGAATTTCAGTTGCAAATTTTGCACCTTTTGAGTATAGGAATGGCGATATTTTAGCTTTGAGTGCTTCAATTATTTCGCTTTTTTTCGCAATACCATTAAGAGAAATGTAAATGGGTCGTAGTCTTATTTCTTCGCTTTCGGCAATCACGTCTGCGTTGTCCCATTCTTCAATTAGACCTCTGATAAAATATGTTTTACCTGCTCCCCATTTCCCCTTTAACATCACTGCAAAGTTGGGATTTTGAGAAGTCACGAAGTAGTTTAGATATTGCTTTGTTGTCTGATTTGTCATTGTCTAAGTTTGTGTGTCCTTAATATAGCTGCTAACTACTCAGTAATACCCCTACTTCCCCATCGCCTCCTCCAGCCTCTTCACTATCGTATCTGTACCCGGTACATTGGCGGCCGAGGCCATGCGTGCCAGTCTGAGGAAGTTCATGGAGGATTTTTGTGATTCCATGCGGAGGGCGAGTATGGTATCTTCCAATGTCTCTCTGAAAATATTCAACGCTTGCAAAATGGGTGTAAGGGATTGCAGGAGTTCTTCATCTTTGGCCCATGCGCTATAGGGTTGGGAGGGAGGCAGCAATTCTTGATTGTACGAGGCCATCTCGAGGGCATTGCTCCTGAAGGAATGGTAATTATGGGTCCGGCGTCCGGAATGCTTTTCCTTGGTGCTGAGGCTCACCAGAAAAGGCATACTTTCTTTCATGGCTTGAATTTGCGCTATGATCTCTTGTTGTTGTGTCGGGCTTAATACCGCTTCAATATTGTTGTAGGCCATTTTTTCAGTTTTTTTATCCATAATGCCCGATCCTTTTCATCGCCACGAGCGGGGTTTAATGGTTCTGCTAAGTTAAAAAACCCATCTGAAAGGGCAAAATCTTGTTCTTTTTAAAGATATCTTATCGATCGTAAAGAATTCTTATCTATAGGATAAGATTTCTTATATCATGTAATTAAAATCTTTAATAGGTTATAAGATTTCTTTAAGCATGATAAGATTTCTTATGTGTAGGATAAGTTTTCTTTAAGAGTGATAAGATTTCTTTAAAAAATGGGGTAAAAAGGTCGCGGATAAGCCTTTTGGGGTTTGTACAAAGGGGCGGCACAAATTGAAGGCGGATTCGGGGAAATGGGATATGTTCTCTTTCAGTATTGGGCAAGGTCAAATTTCCAGCGGGTTATATTTCACATTCTCTTTTACAGATACTCCTCATTCTACGCCATACATTTTAAGCCCCCAATATTATCTTTACGCATGCCTATTACTCAAAAACAATACGGTTACACCGTTCAATACGAAAAAGAATATGTAGCGCAGTACTATCATATTCCGCAAGAACTGCATGATCAATTTCCGGCGTTAGAAGCTGATGCATCGAATGCCGAAACGGAAGGTATAATTCCCAAACTTGTGGCATTGGTGAGCGAATATCCCCACATCCCGCAGTTGAAAAACTTTTTATCGACCGCTTATTTTGTGCGGGGACAAGAACAGAAAGCCTACGAAGTCAATCAACAAAATGAAGCAGAACATCCTGATTATATTTTTGCCAAACTCAACCGGGCCTATAAAGCCCTGAATGAAGGCAAACCGGAATTTGTGCCTGGCATACTCCATCCGGACCTCGACATAAAGGCCCTGTATCCCGATCGGGACACGTTTTATATTGGTGAGTTGTTGGCTTATCATCTGTGTGTGGTTACCTATCTCTGTAAAACAGGGGATCTAGAGTTGGCTGAAAAGCACAATAAATTACTTTGGGAAATAGGTCGGGGTTATCCTGAAACATGGCAGGCCTCGAAAATGCTGGAAGAATATAAAATGGCGCTATGGATAAAGCTTAAGGAAGAGAGTCGACGTTACTTCGTAGATGGAGAAAGACCTTTACCGGAACAAGTGAATGAAGCACCGGTATATCATCATCCTGAGTATGTTGCTCAATTGTTTTTATTGGATGAGTGCGTATACGATAAGTTTTTGAAAGAGATTTTAGCCCTGCCCCGCAAAACCCTCATCGCCGATATGCGCAACATCCTGAAGGACACCCTTCATCGGCACGAATCTTACCTGACTGAGTATGGAAATATAGCGGCCATGCATGCGGCCCTGATTCTTATGGAACTGAAGGATAGGGAAAGTTTTCCGATACTGCTTGATTATATTCAGTACGACGATGATTTTATCGCTTTCCATATGGGGCGGTATTTTACCGAAACTCTTTGGAGTATCCTGTATACCCTGGGAAGGGACTATATTCCACAAATGGGTGAATTTCTGAAAGAGCCCGGCATCAATGTTTACTCAAAATGCGCTGTGGCAGATGCTTTGGCACAGATTGCAGTGCATGAGCCGAAGAAACGCCCGGCAGTATTAAATGTGTTTCGGGGCTACCTCGAAAAGATCCTGAGCAGCCGCGAAGAGGATAATCTGTGGTCTTCAGAATTGCATGGTCTGCTGATGGGCGCGCTGTACGAAGGCGGTTTTATAGAACTCATCCCGCTATGCAGGCAAATGCATCATGAGAATCTGGTTGATGTTTCCATTCACGGGCTCTGGGTGGAAACCTTAGAAGAATTTGAGCGACTGGGGCGCAAAGGACTAAAACATAAAATCAGGAATATCTTTGAAATGTATGAACGTTTGCGGAGAATGAATGCCAAATCCGAGTTTAGGAATGATTTGCATGAGGAATATGAGTATTTGGGGGAGGATGAGGGCGATGATGAGGAATAGGGTGATGAGGCTTTGATTGGTAGTATTGATGTTGCGAGTAATAGAAAGTGAAGCATTTTGGACGGAAGAGAAGTAGGGGAAACTAGGGGATAGTTAGTAAAAGAGCTACCTACTCATAATTCTTTCATTCCATAAACTAAATCTACTTATCTGAAAATAAATTAAACCTACTCAAAGGAATCGAAGATGATTCAACATAAACTATTTTTTACCGAGAGACGAACTCACCATTGAAAAGAAAAAAGTACCTTAGACCTCTGAAACAACCAATGAAAATTGATAACATCGACAGACAATATCGTTAAGAACCAACAAGTAAAATCTAAAAAGCGGGTAGCAGATTGGCCTTTAATAGGGCAAAATCATTTATACTATTTAGCATATTTAGCAAGCCCACTTTAGTTATTATGATTCCTAATAAATTGGATGAATCAGAAATATACAATTCCAAATTAGTGGACAATGAATAGGAAAATCCTCTAAATGACTATTACACTAATTCAAAATTTATAAATAGTATTGAATAGAATCAAAATTTCATTCATGCCACTTCATCCATACCAAAGCGATCTTGTAAAAAAAATCAATGAATCTCTTCCTGTTGTTAAGGAGGTGCTTTTACAAATGCCAACTGGTACGGGTAAGACAATCGTTTTTTCTCAAGTAATAAAAGACTTCTACCAAAACAGGGATAATGCTAAAAAAAAGGTAATTATTCTAGTACATAGAATTGAGATCGCTAAACAAATTTCAAAAACCTTGAAAGAATTTGAGGAGTTTAAACAAATTTCAAGCGGACTTATTGTAGCCAAATCAACCGCTATAGAATTAGCCAAATTTTCATCCATTCCACCTAATTCAAATTTAAGTCCCATTGTAGTCATTGCTATGGTGCAAACGTTTGTTAAATATTTAAAGAAGAATAGTCCGAATCATATTGGTCTTATTGTTGTAGATGAAGCACATCATATAAAGGCGTCACAATATAAAAGCATATTAAACTCAATTCATAATAGTGATACAAAATTATTAGGAGTAACTGCCACTCCAATAAGATTAGACGGGCAAGGGTTTAACCCGCCTTTTAATAAATTAATTTGTTCTGATTCGATTTCATGGTTTATTCAAGACGGAAAACTTTCTAAATATAAACATTACACGTCTTCGATTATTCGAATAAGTCCTAATGAAACATACCTTAACAAAAACCGAACAGAATATTTAAATTCAAAACTGGAAAAAATATTCATTAAAGCAGAGGTAATCGCAGAAATTATTGCCAATTATGAAATGTA
Source organism: Chitinophagaceae bacterium (assembly GCA_016786845.1). Lineage (GTDB taxonomy): Bacteria > Bacteroidota > Bacteroidia > Chitinophagales > Chitinophagaceae > OLB11. The sequence goes on from JAEUVB010000016.1 coordinate 241,408, forward strand.
TTCAAAAGGAAAAAAAACGATAATCTATGCCATCAATAAAATGCATGCAGAAACAATTACTGAAGGATTTAAAAAAGCTGGATATAATGACTGCACATTCGTTACTAGTGATACCCAGACTGAAAATAGGAATCAAATAATTCAACAATTTGAGAATGGGGAAATCAAGATACTTGTAAATGTGGACATTCTTACAGAAGGCTTTGATTTAAAAAATATTGAATGTGTCATATTAGCAAGACCCACAATGTCATTGGTATTGTATTTGCAAATGATAGGTCGCGCTTTACGAGTAGACCCTAAAAATAGTGACAAAGTAGCTATCATACTAGATTTGGCCAACAATTCATATACACATGGGTTCTTATCAACCCCAAGAAATTGGGAACTCAAAAAAGACAAATCTCCCTTTGAAAAAATCGATAAAGAAAAGATATCGCAATGGACTCAAATAAGGAACAAAAAAATAGAAGAAATAAATGATCCATTACTATTAATGGACTCATTCGAAAATCAATATTCCAGTGAAATAGATACAAATAATATTATTTATAAACTGGTACATTGGAAAAAAATCGATCAGGAAAAATTTGATCTTGAAATAACTTTAGACAACTATGAAGTGGAATATAAAAAGGTGATGGAAAATAGAAAACATGGTGACAAATTCATAAAAATTCCTGCTTATAAAATCCAAGGTTCTTCACTGATACAAATATCTGAGAATAATCCGTATGGTCATAGAGATTTAATTTTGAAAGGTGATGAAAGTGAAGATTTAAAGACAATATATACTTTATTAAATTTAAAAACTGAAAATGATAAAAAGTGGGAAGAAGCTACAATGCCTAGCATAAGATTTATGGCTTTTGCAAAAAGCCTAAATTTAAAACCTGATAAATTGTACGATAAAATTAAAGATTATGACTTTTTTAAAGCCTATATAGAATCAAACAATCATACCCATAAATGTGTAATGGGACCAAAGGCTTTTACATTTTCTATAAGTAAAGATGTTGCGGAAAGAATTAAGAGTATTCTGAAAGTTACACAATAAAAATTACTTGATCAGATCCTTGGTCCTTTTCAATTTTTCTAAAAATTCTTCATATTTTATAATCCCATAGCGTCTCGTGGCTTGTAGGGCAATTCTCACATGATCACGACTATACCCATTATGAATCCATTCCTGAAAAATAATATACGGGCCACCTAAGCATTTGTACATGTAATCATATGTTTTTTTCATTTCAGGATGTTGATCCTTGTGATCCTCAACAAATTGCCAAGTATAATATTCTGCTAGCCCCTCAACAATATTATCATCGGAATTTCCCATGCTTTCCCATTCCAAACCCTCGCTGTCCTTTCCTATATGATGAAACGCATGGGCCATTTCATGAACTAATGTAGTAAGTAGGGCATATTCCAAATCAATGGGAAATAGTTTGGTGAAAAGAACCAAAGGAATAATGTATAATTCGATGTGGCTATTATTTAAATTATATGTTCCCCATATATCTAGAGACCGATCTTTATTCGTGTATAGTTGCTCTAGAATTTCCTCAACTTTATATTTATCTAGATAATATTTAAGGTATTTATGAACTGACTTAAACTGATAATTAATCGCTTTACCATTTTCCGGATAATAATCAAGTGCCCTATCCATAGCTGACTTTAGATTTCGATTTGCAAGGAATTCATCAAAATCCAAATCCGGATAATTTTTGTCCAGTGTTTTTAAAAAGATTTCATTACGATCTAGTACTACTGTATACTTCAGATTTTTATCTTTAGTATTTCCTTTGGGGCTACTTTTTAATTTACTTTCTCGTAATCGCAGACCTGTTTCATCCCTCAAATATTCCATTATCACAGAGGACCATTTTTGTCGTACTTTGCTCAAAATAGGCCCAAATTCCACAGAATAATGTTCTGCCATTCGTAATACACTTTTGTTTTGAATAACATAAATGGTATTTTCTAATAATCTTAGTTGTGCTTGCTTTGCCATTGTAATTAGTTAAAATAGAATTGCATCATTTCTATCATTTGCTCGCTCCAGCTTTTAGGATGTAATGCAGACTTTCTTCGCATTGGGTGATAAAAGCCTACTCGGTTCTTTTTATTTGCCAAACCGCATATCATTTGATTTGACTGTATAGATTTATCTGCTAAATTATAAAGAACACGAAGCCTATTATCCTCATCTACCCCCCAAGCCTTTATTAATGGAATATCAAGAACAAATAGTTCCTTTAATTCGTTTTTTCTATCATTGTGAAAAATAGTATGCAAAGGATTACTAATTGCCTGCATTTTTAAGTAGGTCTTAAAATCTTTGGAATTTGAAATACAAACATCAGACAAATTTAATATCCGTGCATACTCAAAATTACAAGCAGACAGAACATCAATCAAGTGTTTGAGGGTCGGATCAAGAACAGCCGGGACCAAAGTATCAAATACTTTTTCATAACCGGAACTTTGAGTTGAACTTCCCGGATTCATCATGATCACCATTAAATCCGGTTGAGTCTTTTTTGAATCTTTATTAATAATATCAAGATGTTTTCTAAATTGTAATTCCCCACGTTGATAAAAGTATCCTAAGATTTTATATTGATCTGTAACTGTCATGAGTAATTCATTTTATATTCCCCTAACCCTCTGGTCATAAATATCATTGAACCATAATCGTTTAAACATGAGGTTCACTTTATCCTCAGAAAGCTTATTATATAACTCCAGCTTTGTATTGATGAAATTCAATAATTCATTGTCTATTTCCTCATTGAACTTGTCCTGTATATTGTCTTTGCTATTTCGGTCATTGAAAAAGCTCATTAAATCAGTGTTTGAATAAATATTCTTTCGCATCTTTTCAAACTCCACTTTATCCTCGTCTTTTAACTCCAGCCCGTAGGTGTCGTTTAATACTTTAATAATTTTAGTCAGCCATTCAATTTCCTCATCCTCCTTTTTTCCATCCCCTCCGGGCGTCATACCCTGCATAGCCGTATTGTTGCTCTCTAGCGACAAATCCGTGGTAAACTGATGTTGTAGTTTATAACTTTCCAAATCAATTTCTTCTAATACTTCTATAGGCAGTGCATTCGGACTTGCCGGTAATTTTTTAAACAAGCCTGATAAGAATACATAGTACTTCTCAAGCTGAACATCCGTAAATGTGATGATTTGGGACAAGAAGCGGTAAAGCCGAACAAAATTCTTAATGTTTGCCTTGAAGGATACTTTTTGGTCCTCATCTAATTCATCTACATACCGCTTCACCACTTCATTCAATATGGGCTGTAGCTTTTCCTTATGATCCCCCTTTGTAAAAAATAGTCTGGCAAAAGCTTCAACATCGTTTTGATAGATAATATTAAATGCTTCTATTTTATGTTGCACGTCGTATAAACTGTTTGGATCGGTTTGATCATCCAGTTCCATAAAATTACTACCATAGTACATTTGAAAATCCTGTTGCACTTTTTCAACATCATTTACAAAATCCAAAACCATCGTTGAGTCTTTACCCGCTGCTGTTCTATTGAGTCTGCTTAGTGTTTGTACTGTACTTGCTCCTCCTAATTTTTTGTCAACAAACATGGTGTGGAGTAAAGGCTCGTCAAACCCAGTTTGATACATGTTAGCCACAATCAGAATTCTGAATTGAGGTAGTTTGAATGCATCCGGAATTTCAATTTTTCCTCCCAAGTTATTCATGTTTTCCTTGGTATAGTCTTGCCCGGTCTCTACATCCGTGACAGTCCCGCTGAAAGCAACTAATGCCCCATAGGGCAGTTTCATTTCTCTCATAATATCGTCGAACTTACGCTTGAAACGAATTGCATGAAGCCTAGACCGGGTGACCAACATAGCTCTTGCCTTACCCTGTATCTCTTTTTGGGTTTGTGATACAAAATGTTCAATCATGATTCTGGCCTTCTTCTCGATAGCATGATCCTGTAAGTCTACATAGGATGACAACAATCTAACGGCCTTCTTTTTATCATATTCTTTATCTTCAATTTCCGTCCGTTTGATCAGTTTATAATATCGCTTCCAGCTCATGTAGTTTTTCAGCACATCTTTAATGAAACCTTCCTTGATGGCCTGCTCCATGGTATAGGTGTCGAAAGCCTGCTTCTCTCCATTCTGAATCGTACCAAATAATTCTATGGTTTTTGACTTTGGTGTAGCGGTAAAAGCAAAGAATGATATATTAGTTTGATCACCTTTCTTCTTAATCTCATCTGCTATTAAATCATCAAGATCCTTTTCTTCACCGTCTGCTGTTTCGGCTTCTTCAAGCGATAAAGCCTTTCTCAAATGCCTAGCTGATTCCCCTGCTTGTGAACTGTGAGCCTCGTCAATAATTACTGCATAGGTTTTATCCTTATTCTGAGCAATCACATCGGAAATAACAGGAAATTTTTGAAGTGTTGTAACTATAACCCTTTTCCCTTTTTCAATTGCGTTTTTTAAATCCTGACCGGTTTTATTATTATCAATGTATTCAACTGTACCAGGCATTTGTTCAAACTGCCTGATATTGTCCTGAATTTGCTTATCCAATACCCGCCTGTCGGTAACTACGATAACGCTACTGTATAATGCCTTTTCATCATCAGGATGCTGGTAGAAGTCGGATAAGCGGTGAGCTAACCATGAAATTGTATTTGACTTTCCGGAACCTGCTGAGTGCTGAATTAAATACTTATTACCAACACCATCCTGTCTTACTGCTTCTAATAAATTTTGAACTGCTCTTCGTTGATGGAAACGGGGGAATATCAGCACTGGCTTTTCCTTCTCTCGGAGGGCCCTTGTTTGATTATCGTAGTACTTCTCTTTGTTGATTTGAAGATTTGCGTAATTCTGAATAAGATCAAGTAAAGAGTCTTTCCTTAATACATCCTTCCACAAGTAGGAGGTAGCATAATCATTATCATCCTGATTAACCAGTGCTTTATTGAATGGTAAAAAGAAAGTGCTTTTGCCTTTTAACTCCGTACACATGCTTACTTTCTCAGTACTTACAGCAAAGTGCACTAGGCATCTTCTAAATTCTAAGAGTGTTTCTTTAGGGTCTCTGTCCTCAATATATTGTTTAATTGCATTGTGGAGATATTGGCCAGTTAGGGCATTCTTTAATTCCATCGTAATTACCGGTAACCCATTCACAAAAAGTACAATGTCAATTGAATTTTCATTCCTCTTTGAATATTTAAGTTGTCGAATTAATGTAAGTCTGTTTTTCTGAAACACTCTCATGTGTTCAGGCGTCTTACTATGATTGGGCTTAAAGTAAACTAAGTCAAATTTTTGACCACGATCTTTTACACCCTCTCTTAATACATCAAGCGTCTTTCTTTTTTTTATTTCATTGGCCACATGTTCAATTATTTTTTGTTGAGTCTCACTTGCATATTGTTTATACAATTCTACAATCTTTTCACTTTGAGTATCTTCAATAAAGCCTATTAAATCTTCCGGAATAAGGCATAGGTCTTTATCATAACGAGAATTGTCTTTCTCTGTATACTCAGGAAATTCGGGTTGAGCTATTTTTGTAAGGTATTTTACAATATGCTCTTCAAAATGTAATTCTTTCGTTCCTTCTGCCATAATTTGTATTGCCTATTTATAAATGTCTAAATCTGTTCCGGATTCAACCAAAAATTATCAGGCTTTGCGATGAGTCTTGCATTCTGATATGCATCATCCAAATCAAGAATTGTTTCAGGTTTATAATAACCACTTTCATGGTCAAGCACCAATGCAAAGTCTGGTAACTTATTGAATGTTGCGCCTAAATATATTGGCATTAAATACTGAATTTTATCCTCCTGTGGTCGATATTGAGGAACAACTAATTTGTAATTTCTTTTTGACAATTCATATGAACACTTTATTGCTGTATCGAGTATTACCGAAAGTTCTATAGTAGCTCTTGTTTGATAAATATCCGGGAACCTGCTTTTTCTATCTTCAATAATATGTTTCAATTTTTCATCATCAGGATCATAAAACTCTGGTTCAGGTTTAAATATTATCTCATTAATATTATCATAGAATTGAGCCGGTTCCGGTAATTGCCTTTCCGAAATAGGTCGCCCATTAATTGTGAACCCTATATCGGCAAGAGTTGTCCTTTTTTTCAATATAAAGGGGTTTGCATAGTATGATTTACCATTATCATCTTTAACTTCAACAATGATATAGATCGGTTTAAAATAAATATTGAGTAATCCGAGGTTGAATAATGCAAATTTCTTATTGTCATCACGAAGCAATTTAACACCGTTTTTCTCTTTAGTTAATCGTGTAAAAATATGTTCAATGTACGACTTCAAAATTGGGTGAGGTATTGCTGAAGTTTGAGTGCCATATGTCCATTTCTCTGGAATGGCAGTTTCTGCGAGATCTTCAATAAAATTATAACCATCATCCCAAGAACTTTCAGGTTTGTCAAAATAGATAAGCCCCATTTTAAATAATAAATTGTCTTTGATCATTTCTTGAAGTGCTACTTGGTCAGCAAAATCAATACCTTCAAATGGCCTATTTAAAGATTTTCTCGAAAAGACCCCGAAAATTTCTTTGCCGTCTTTCGTTTTAAAGCCTGTATCATAATAAGCATAACTGGCTTGTGATTTATCTATAAGAATGTGCGATCTATCCTCTGAATAACCATACTTGTTGAGAAATTTAATGTTGTTATTAACAGTTACTTGATTATAAAAGTGTTTATTAAATTTGTCATGTTCTGCAATCATATTTGTCCCATCAAGCAATGCATTAAGTTCATTAATAAATGTCCCTCCATTCTTAATGAATCCAAAATTGTAAATTCCGAATTTTGTGTTTACTTGTGCCATATTTTTTGTTTTAAATTATCAATTTAATTTCGTTCCTTATGCAATAATTATTCATTGATTTGCTCTGGCAACTCGTTACCAATAGCCGTATTTACAATTTCCTTTGGAAGTTCTTTTTTGGTTTTTAAACCTAAGCCTTTGAGTTTAGTTGCTTGTATCACCAAATTATCGTTCCCAGTACTGAGTTGTTTATATGCTTCTTCAAATTTTCCTTGCGCTTTTTCCAGATGACCACCCACATCGTCAAGGTTTGCAATAAAGCCGACGAATTTATCATATAATTTGGCCCCTCGTTCCGCTATTTCTAATGCATTCTGATTTTGATTTTCTCTTTTCCAAAGATCCACTATCAGTTTCAAGGAAGTAATCAAGTTGGTTGGGCTCAATAACAATATTCTTTTGTCATAAGCAAAATTCCATAGATCAGGGTCACCCTGCAGTGCCGCAATGTAGGCCGGCTCACTGGGGACAAACATCATTACAAAATCCAGGCTCTTACTATAATCATCATATCCTTTGGCGCTCAATGAAATAATATGCTTCTTGATAGCTGAAATATGTTCCGATAATTCATACAGTCTGGATTCTTCATCTATCGCGGCTACGCAACGGGTAAATGCATTCAATGAAACTTTTGAATCGATGATTACATTCCTGTTATCGGGATATTTGATTACCGCATCCGGTCTCATTTTCTTATCTTCTGAGTCAGATCTAAGTGGTACGCCATTTTCATCCAATAACTGATGCTCCATAAAATATTCCCTGTTCTTAACTAGGCCCGATCTCTCTAAAATATTTTCAAGGATCATTTCACCCCAACCGCCTTGGGTTTTAGATTCACTTTTTAAAGCCTTTGTCAAATTGTGAGCTTCTTCACTTATTACCTTATTAAGCTGGGCCAACTCCTTTACTTTTTCACCTAATGAAAACCTTTCTTTGGATTCCTTATCGTAAACCTCTTCCACTTTGGTTTTGAATTCAGTAATATTTTTACCCAATGGTTCTAAAATGTCTTTTAAGTTGGATTTATTCAGTTCTGTAAATTTCTCAGTTTTGGTATCTAATATTTTATTGGCGATATTTTCAAATTCCAGGTTAAACCTCTTTCCCAATTCCTCCACTTCTTTCTTATGGGTTTGCAGCTTATCGTTTAAAGCCTGGTTCTGTGCTAAAGCGATAGCTAATTGATCCTTACTCTGAGTGTGCCTATTTTTTTCAGCATTCAATGCGTCTTTTATTTCTTCTATAGTAATATTCCTTTCTACTATGGTATCATTGGCTAAACGTAATTCTGCTTTTTTGTCAATAAATTCATTCTCCAGTTCTCTAAATTTTTGTTGTGCAGCATCTTTCTCCGCTTGTATTGCTGATACGGTTTTTCCTTTCGCCAATAACCATCCTACTAATGTGCCGATGAGAATTCCTATTGCTATGTATAAAATGACTTCCATTTATGCTACTTGTTGTTTATTGGGTTGCCAATCTCTTACATCAATTTTTCCAGTCACTGCTTCTGAAATAATGGATTGACGATATTCTTTGAGTTTTTCAATTACATCTTTTATAGGCGATTCTAGTTGGTCAATTTTTTTTAAACTTAAATCCAAGAAAAAAAGTATCTCTTTTTGCTCTTTAATTGAAGGATATGGAATTGATATATTGGCCAGCACTCCCATACCGATATTTTGTTGTGTACCATAACTCCAGCTTATTTCAACTGCACTTCTTAAACTTTGACTTTGCAAATAGTAGTGCAAATATTCCGGCAAAACTTTACTCTCATCTGCCCTAAATACCGCTAAAGGGGACCAAATTGTAAACTTCTTATTTGTTTCAACCATAGCAACATTTCCCGTTGTAGCACCAGATTTTACCATATATATATCTTTAATTTTAGGCACATACTTTTTAGAGAAAAGCTCGTAATCCTTTTGGCTTATATAGCCTCTTTTCTTATCAAAATCAATTTTCCCATTTTTTATTGACTCTGCCGAAATGAATGGAACTCCTTCATCAAATAAATCAGGGGTTGTATGAGGGCCATCTGTAATCGGTATTTCCAATATGTTTTTAATGGCAGATATTTTCCAATGCTCCGGAATCAGTTTTAGCCACTTTATTTTTGTTTCCTTTAAACTTACATTTGAATTAATTCCCTTGGTTACAGAAGTATCAATTACCGCTTGTCTTTTTTCTTTCAGTAATTCAATCAACTTTTCCTTTTGTTGAATGAGCTGGTCAATGATGGAAGTTTGATGGTCAAGGTATTGAACAATTTTATTAATGTCTTGGTATGTTAAATCAGGAATGTAAATGTTGCCTATTGTTTCAGTATTTAAGTTCAATTGAGTTCCTAATTTACCTAATCCACCAAAAGGTAGTCCCGATTGAAATAAATAATAAAGGTATTCCGGGTTTATTTTTAAATCTGGGAACCAAACAAATCCATCATGAATGCAACATTTTATTTTGGTAATAATTGGTTTACCCACAGAGCCAGCAATACTAAGAAAAAAATCTCCCGGATATCTTTTGACGCTTAACGATGCTCCAAGTTCAGAAAGTTTTTCCTCGGTTCTCAAAAGGTATCTTTCGCTTGCTGTTAAATCTGAAATTCTTACCCAAGAAAACTCTCCATTTTCATCAAAAAATTTAAGGTCATCAATAGGTCGAGGGGATGCTCCTCTTTTAACATGAGAAAGTCTTTTAATTTTAATTATATTCCAATGACTGGGAATCTCTCCTATCCAAACAATTCCACTGTCTTTATATTTTTCATACCTCTTCATCATCCCAATAACTCTTTCAATAGTTCAATAATCCCCTTCTGCCTAGAGCTTCCAAACTCCAAAGCCTCAATCTCTGCTTTTATTTCAGCTGAGGGTCTTAATCCTTTGTACTCGTAGAAATACTTCGTAAAATTGATTTCATACCCAATACGGGTTTTATCATAGTCAATCCACGCATCGGGCAAATGGGGTGAGACCTCATTTTGGAAATACTCTTCAATGTCTTCGCTTAAAGGAATATTTTCTTTGTCCCGTTTCTTCGTATCCGCTTTAATGTTTCCTTTTTTATCTATTACAGGTTTTCCTTGTGCATCATATTCAGGTTGCTCAACAGTTATCTGATAATAACCAAAGTCATCATTATTGAAAATCTTGCAATATGGGCCCTCTTTAAATTGGGTATAGATTTCCACCAGTTTTTCAATATGAAAGGATTCTATCTTGTTACGCTTATTGCCCAAGCTACGCTTTTCGGGCCGGCAAAAACCTTCAATACCTTTTGCTTTGTCTTCGGGCACATTGGCATTAATGAGTTGCACTTTTCCTTTGCGGTGTTTGGGTTTATTGTTATTTAGGAACCAGATATAGGTATTGATACCGGTATTATAAAAAAGGTCCTTGGGTAGGGCGATGATGCACTCGAGCCAATCATTACTGATAATCCATTTGCGGATATCACTTTCACCGCCCCCTGCATTGCCTGTAAATAAGGGGGAACCATTGGTAACATCGGCAATTTTGCTACCCTCTCTTTCCATCTTGCTGATCATATGTTGCAAAAACAGGAGCTGCCCATCACTTGAACCCGGTAAGCCTGCGTAAAACCTTCCGGCAGGGTTGGCGCTTTCGTTTTGAATAAAAGGGGCATCCTTGCTCCAGGTTACCCCATAGGGTGGATTAGCCAGCATATAATGAAAATGCTTATCGGGGAAACGGTCCTCCGTAAAAGTGTTACCATGTCTGATATTATCTGCATTTTCACCGGTGATCAATGATTCGGATTTGGCAATGGCGTATGACTGCTCATTAATCTCCTGTCCGTATGTTTTTATATCCGGTTTGTTCTTTGATTTCGCGCACAACTCATCTAAAACGTAGTTTTTTGCAAGGTTAATCATACCACCGGTTCCTAAGGTTGGATCATAGATGGTACGAATAATTCCGGGTTGTGACAGTGTTTCCTTCTCTGTGCTGAACATAATCTTAATCATCAGTTCTATCACATCGCGGGGGGTGAAGTGCTCACCCGCGGTTTCATTACTTTGTTCGTTGGATATACGAATGAGTTCCTCGAAGATATAACCCATGTTATGGTTATCAACCTTACTTGTATGCAAATCCACCTGTGAGATGGCATCAATCATTTGATAAAGCAATTTATTCTTTACCAGTCTGGCGATTACTTTATCAAACTGGAAATTGTCGATAATATCCCGTACTTCTCGATTAAAGCCATTCAAATAATTATTGAAATCAATTTCTACTGTTTTGGGATTCTCTTTCAGAGATTCCAGGGTATGTCTTGAAGTATTATAGAATTGCAATCCTCCTGCTGCTTTCCGGAGTATAGGATCTAGTTTGTCTTCGCTTACCTTTTCCTTAAAGTTCTCATAGGCACTCCTCACTTTCACATTGACCGGATCGAGAATACAATCCAATCTGCGAATTACTACAAAAGGCAGGAGCACATCTCCGATCTCGTTTTTCTTAAACACATTCCAAAGCACCTTATCTGTGATTTGGAAAATGAATCCTACGTCTACTTTATTGTTAGCCATTTATGTTTTGTTTTCGTTTGATAATGCAAAGTAATTGTTTAACTGTGCAGTGGTTGTGCATTTATTTATTTTTTTAGACATCATTAATTAAGCGGTTTTTTAAACTCTTATCAGCGTTACAATCGCCTAATATTCTATTATTTACAGTTGCACCTTTATTGGCAATGAATTGGCGAACGGATTGACACTTACTTTTTAGCTGGAGCAATATTGATTCAGCAGCCATATAATCTGTATCACCTTCTTGCGGTTCTACTCTTGCAAATAATCTATCGCAGCGGAAGTCATTATCACTTCTTACTGTTTTACCATCACTAACCCTGAATACCGCAAAGCCTTTATCACATGTTGCATTGATGTAATTAAGAATGAGTTTACGCTTGTGAAGCGTTTGAGTAAAAACGATTTCAAAAACAATCGAATAAGGACGCAGGGCAACTATCGCTGCCTTCAATTCACCGGCTAACCTTTCACACCATTCTTTAGACTTTGGGGGCTTACCTACTTCTGGATTGTCGTTGGATAAAATGGTTATGTGATAAGGGATGCTTAAATTGGCAGGAAGGAATGCATTCACTAATTGAATAACATTTGACTTACCCACAATATGGCCGTTTTCTTCGTTGCTAAAAAGGTAATCATCCGTAATTACCATTGCATTTGATGGCGGTAATGAAAAGCTAACCAGATTTTGCCATCCTTTAATGGTATGATTTTCAAAAACGGAATCCTTTGGAAGATCCTTAAAAAATGAACCTTTTAAAATGTTATCTTCTATACCCTCATTGCCATGTACGATTACACCAAAAGCAGATTGAATTGCATCAGCCACAGCTTTAGAGTAATTCAAGAAAAAAGCTGAACGAGGTTTTTCGGCTATCACCTTGTTGTCTTCATAAATTGAATCAAAAAACTCTTTTAATGCAATAGGACTTCTTCCGCCATTGGCCATAATAAACTCAAAGATTGGCGTGCCTTGTAATTCTTCGGAAGCCAATTCTTCATCCGTCATGTTTAAGCAAACCTCCGAATGATTGCAGAAGATATTGAACCAATGAGGGGTTTGGTCGTTAAAAACCACTATGTTTTCGAATATGTCCTTTTCTGCGTAAACTGTAAACATTAGTTCTTATTTGTGCGGCGTAACTTAATTAATTCAAGGGTGCTTGCAGACGCTTCATCAAAAAATCCATCTCCAAAATTTCTGTTGAAAGTGCCATCCTCTAAATAAGTCATAGCATAGGGTTGTTGATCTATTTCTTTTACAAAATAGCAAACAGTGAAAGGGTTATCGTTTGGTGCTTTAGCAAACTCATTGTTCGCTACTAAAACCTGAGTACGTCTGAGGATATATTCGGAATGTGTTTCAACAATAAAATTTAATCCATAATGTTGATTTGCTTCCAAAAATAGTTCCGCTAATATGCTCTGAAGTGCGGGGTGCAAATTAAGTTCCGGTTCTTCAATAACTATTAGATGACTCCCTATGTTCCCTGATTCATATATTTGATTTCGGACTCCTCGAATGATGCAGGCTATTCTTAAGATAATTAACATTGCCTGAACTGAACCCATTCCTTTATCAGCCAAATGAATTTCAACCTCATGAGATTTTACTTTAAACTCATATGCCTCGCCTGCAAACATATTTATTTCGAAAACATCGCCAATTTCAAACTTTTTCATCCATTTTTCAATAAACAATAGCTCCTTTTCCCCCTTAGTTAGCTTTAATTGATAAGTCTCATGAATGGCTTGTGCCAAAGCATTGTTTTTATCCCGAATAGCAAATAGGGCAGATTGTTTTGCGGTACTTGCAGGGAGATATTCAATTGAAAAATTTCTGATCATATTAAAGAAATGTTCAAATGTAGTTTCAAAGCGATCGGGATTATATTCTTTAAATCCCCTCAATTTGTCAAAAATTTCGGAGACCTCCGTTCCTTCCTGGGATTTTTTAAACTCTATATCATGCGAAGATTTTGTGTTCGAGATTACTGTGCGCACAATATCGACCAGTGACATCCCCAAGTCAAATTCACCCTCCACTGTAAAATGAATCTCCGGCGCCGATGCATCCTGAATCTCATGCAAAAGTTCAATTTTTTCTTCCAAATCGCTCAATTCAGAATTTAGTTCAATAAACTCTCTACTTGTTTTTTTGAGGATGGTGGTTGCTAAATAGTTTTTTATTTCTTCAATGCGATCCATCAATTCCATGATTGGTTTACCTGTAGTGCTTAGGTTTATTTGGATACCATTCAACTTGGCAATTCTCAGGGTTTTAGATAATAAATCGAAACTATACTCAATCATTCCCGTGGTTTCCGTTATTTTCAAAGTGCGAACAAATCCGTATGTCATTTCCGGCTCTCCGCCGATAGTAATCACGATTGAGTAATTTTCAATCGACTGCGAAAATTCAATTTCTCTTTCTTTCGCATTCCTGCACAAAGCCCTTCCGAAGGTCACGATATTAGCATCTTCTAATACGCTATTACCAAATGGGAATTGAAATATATTATCTGATTTGAAATAGTTACTTATAAGTATGAGTGCCTTAACCAAGGTAGATTTCCCTGAATTATTTCTGCCTACAAGGAAAGTAATTCCTTTGTATTCCAAATCTTTTAACTCTTTAAACCGCCTGAAATTTTTAAAGCCTATTTTATTCATAGTGCAAATTTTATACTTTACTGTGCAACTTATCTGCACTCTTTATTTTATAATTCTTATTGATTGCTTTTATTCTATTTTTAATTCGATCCCTTAAGAACTTTGGCTCTATCACTTCCACCCCTTCCCCATAAGAAAGTATCAATGATTCCAGTTCATAATTAGGAATTAAATCTAGTGAAATAAGTGTGTGGGCTTTTTCATTTCCTTTCAGTTTTTGTGATCCGTGAAGGGGTTTTGTCTGTATATAGGGATAAAGCGTATTACTAATCCTTAATACTATATGTTCTATGTTGCCATTATTTTCTAACGTAACACCTACGATATCTTCAAAGTATTCATTGAAGTCAATGGTCTCATTGGGAATGAATTTCTTTTTAATTTCATTAATTGATATGATTCTATCCAAAGCGAGATTCATAATAAACAGGCTTGTGTCATTCTTTCCGAATACATACCACCTGTTGTTGTATTGTTTTAAGAAGTACGGATGGAAATTAATAGTCTGAGAATCCTCCTGCTTGAAACTTTTGTATTCAATTTTAAGCGCCCTTTTGTACAAAATAGAATTGTAGATGGGTGTGATGTGCTCCAATCCTTTCAAATAATTGTTTTGATCAAATTCAATTATTTTGTCTTCGCAATGTGATAAGCCTAATCCGGAGTCCAAGCGTGCCGAGATTTCAGCCACCCACTCAAACTGGGGCATTCCTTTGAAACGAGAGAGCGTCTGCAGGGCTTCTTTTAATTGATTCTCTTCTGTTTCGTTCAATCCCTGATTATTGATTGAAAATGATTTATCCGAATAGCGGTAATACACTTTATGACCTTCCCTGCAATGGTCTAAAGGGATATTCCATCCTTGCGGGCTTTCCATAAACTTGATATCCTCAAGAATCTGCCTGCGTTTTATCCCTAAATCATTTCCGGTAAATTCATGTAGGGATTTGTTACATGCTTCTATCAGATCATCTAAATAATACCTGCGTCCCGGATTGCGGAAGCACTTGTCAAGTGTTTGGTATCTGATGGTCGCATGTTTATTGGTTGCCACTATTTCATATTTTCGTAAATGAATATAATTATTTGGCTTCTTTAGTCATCACAACAAGAATTGAGCCTCTGACTCCATTTAAACACAAATAATATTCTTTGTACAATAATACGAATTTTGATTGACTCCTTCTTATTCTCATATCTTTATGGAATCCCGCATCTTTGCACTGAATCCCATCCCCATGTACCCCCTCTCCCTCCTCCTCTCCCTCCTCCTCCCCCTTCTCCTCGGAATGCTCTCTGCCCGCGCCGATTTACCTTATCATCCCTTGAGCTATACATTAAGCACCTCTAAGTCGGCTTATCTCGAAGGAGAGCGCATCGACTTTATCCTCACCATACGGAATAACGATGAAGCCAGGACCTGGCCGGTCATTACACCGGGAGGACAAAACAGCGGGCAAAAAGTCATCTATCTCAGGGTATTGGATCCGAACCGGCCACAGACCATTATCCTCGCCGAAGAAAGTCGCGAGATGACCATGTCCATCAAGTCTCTCGGCATCAATGGAATGGAATACTTGAAACCGGGTGAAGAAATCAAGATTCCGTTTTATTGGAACGATCGCGAACGATATTTGACCCATCCCGAAGCCCATCATGCTTTCAACAGGCCGCTCTTTTCAGGTGAATTTGATTTTCAGGCCTTCTATAACCCTTTCGGAAGCGGAGTCGGCGATTCACTGTATCACCTGATGAACAGTACCGATGATGAACAGTCTGCGACGAAACTAAACTTTCTGGGCGCCGAACTCAGTCAGCCGCTTCGAGTGAAGATTTTAAAAGCCCCTCCGGGTATCATTCATATTCAACAGTATGAGTTTATCTGTAAAGCGCGCGACGGTCAAACAGATGGACAATTTCTCTACTACACTCAAAGTATAAACGATACGAATTTGGTGCATATCTCCAATACCAATATAGGCAGCTCCCGCGTCACCTTCGACTATACCATGCATTGGCCCAGCCGAAGGGTAGAATGGATCAACCGAAGAGAGGATGGCAGTGTGTATATCTACAAAAAACGAAATGAAAACGGATGCCCCACCGAATATTATGGATGGGAATATCAGATCAACGACCCCAATAAATTATACAAGAAAGTAGATACCAATGGATATGGCTCGATTCATGAAATACTGTACTATCTAGATGGCCGAATTCGCTGGGAGCAAGACTGGAACAAGCAGACCATGATCTATACGCATACATTGTATGTCTACAATAAAGAATTGAAGTTGTTGAGAAAAAAGAAAACCGAAAGTCCGTATAAAATTCCGTGTGAGGTTTATTTAGAATTGATGGAAGGTGAGGCAGATTGAAAATAAAATATAAGTCGTATACCCGGCGTACAGGTGCTTCATCCGCCATTATCGCCTTTTCAACAAAATGCCCGCTTTATTTCGGCTTTGATAGAATGTATAAAAGTCCTTTCTGAATCCGGATAACATGGCTTGCACACAGGAATCTTGCAAACTGTATGCATTCAAATTCTGAAGCAAGATAAAATCAATCTTACGTCCAATCTGTTTTTCATAATCCTTTACCTCACCACATGGCGGATAGTTGCCGGGTATCATACCGGATATGCTTTCACGCGGATTCTTTCCCGATAGCCAATTCACCGGAAAATAGTTGATCTCCGCTTCATAGTTCATCAGCATGATGAGATGTTTATTTTGATACGCTCCCGCAAAATCGCTGAAGTGGATAAAGGAACCATCCTTTTGAAAAAGACTATCGCCCTCGGCACGACTATGCCAATCGTTCATATGCAAGTTGAGCACCACGCTTTTGTCGGGAATAAAATTTGCCGCCTTCATGATCTCCTGACCCACACGATCGGCCTGCATCACATAGGGAAAACGAAGAATGAGAAAACACGTCGCAATGGCGAAGCTCAATCCTGTGAAAATCATTCGACTGGCCGAATTCCAATTCCTTCCGGCGAGATAGATGAGCATAAATACCCAGGGTAAAAATGCTAATCGAATATCGATGGAACCCGCACCGCCGATACTGTGGGGACAAGTGATGTATGAAAACAAAGTAAACCCTACCATGAAAAGCATGACCTTTCCCACCCCTGACATTTTTACTTTGTCTTTATGAAATAGGCTCCAAATTGTATATCCAAGGATAGTCAGTCCAACACCCACAGCTGGGTATACTTCCGCATGCCGGGTACTTTGCAGGGTCCACCCTCGAAAAAAGGCCATTAATTTTTGGGTATAGGTCCATGCATGAGGTTCTGTACCTGTGCCTCGTTTGACCATGAATAACAAAATGAAAAAAGCAGCCGGCAGGAAAATCAGAACCAGGGTGGAGATTTCCTGCAGCATTTTATCGCGTACCGGATTCAGCAATAATTGATAATGATCCAGAAGCCATATGAAACCGATGATGAGCATGGCATATACTGCAGGCATCCCATGAGCAAATGCGGTGGTCAATAACAGCACACTGATCTTTAATTGAAAAAAGGGCGTCGGTGATTCGAGTCGTTGACGAATGTATAGTGCCGTGGTCCAAAACATCAACCCTAAAGCCAGTACATAATTATAAAACCCTTGCTGAAAGGGAAGATTGAAGACGAAAGGGAAAAACAATAAACTCAGAAAGGCATTATTCGGATTTGCAGCGCGCACCAAGGCACGAAATCCATAAGCAAAAACTAAAACATAAAGTATCTGAAATAATTTATCGGCCAACCAGGGCGGAAAAAATTGCAAGAACCCTCCGATGAGGATATGACTCATCCAGTTGGGATCTATAGCCCGATTGACCGTATAAAACTCCTGATAGAATGCTCGCTCCTGGCCAAGAACCATATCGAAAAGAACTTTGGCATTGTAGGTATGGCTGGCGCCATCTCCGGTGATATAATATTTTGGGATGACGATGATACTCAGAGCCAACAGCACCATCAGGTGAAAAAAATATTTCTCGTATCGAAGCATGTGAGACAGGTCATAAAGATAATCAAGCCCATGGATTTTTATAGTTGGAATCCGATAGGTCCCCGGCATATGCTGACCACTTTCTTTGAATCAGAGAATTGAATGGTATCCTGTCAAAATATTCCTTGAGTTTATGTAGGCCTTGCTTAAAACAACACTAAGGGTATCTGAAGAAATCCCAATTTTATACCGTCTGCATCCTTTTTAAGTGCCCCAATGCCATACGGAGTTGCGTCCAGGTGTAGGCTCCATCCAAACGGTCACGAAGCGCAGTCAGACCCGCATCAGTTTCCGATTGCATGGCTTCATGGGCCACGCGAATCTTTTCCAGGTCTGCCTCTTCCAAAAAACGACTGATCTCGAGTTCTCCATTCTGCACATATTGAAACAGATGGTTTTCAATGGTGCTGTTGACATATCCCCGAATCTTCGCAATCTCTTCTATCGATTTGCCGGCCATAAAATAAGCCAGTGATTCTTTAGCACTATCCCCTGCCGTTTTCTTTTTGATGACCTCAATGGCTTTGTCTTTCTTAAATGGTTGCAAATCGGTCGCGATGAGTGCGCCATTGTAACTCGCTTTCTGAAGTGTATCCATTTTATGCCACCATCCGGATTCTACTTGCTGAACAATGGCCATATACTTTTTTGTTCGCTGCTTGCTGTCCAAAGATGCCGCATATTGCTGCAGCGGTTGAAGCAGGTTTTCATGTATCTGTTTCGTAAAATACGCAATGGCTTTGGCAGCCCGGTCTGAAATTTTCCTTTCATCCTTGGTAAATATGGCATCATTCATCAACATCTGAAGTTCACTTCGGAATTTATTGGCCACGATTTCCTGCTCATGACATTGCGTGACAAAATCTTTGATCGTCGCAATGATTTTCTCATTCTCTCTGAGGTTCTTTGTGATTAAAGTGGCCTCTTCAAGCTGATAAGCATAGTCTTTCATTTTATGCCAGTCGAACATCGCCTGCAAGACTTTTTGCTGATACTTGATTTTTTCTTCATTCAGTAATTGAGTTAAGGATTCAGGGTCAAGTTCGCCGCTGTTAAAATGATAAATTCTATTGTCTGTATGTAAAGCTCTGGGCGTAATACGGGAATGCAATACCAGGCCATCGAGCGAGGTGCATCGGCTCAGCGCCACATAGACTTGGCCGGGAGCAAATGATTCTCCGGCATCGATGATCGCATTTTCGAACGTGAGCCCCTGGCTCTTATGTATGGTAATGGCCCATGCCAAACGCAGGGGGTACTGAGTAAAACTTCCTGCAATTTTTTCTTCAATCTCATTCTTCTCATCATTGTGGGTATAGCTGATATTATCCCATGTCTCCTGTTCCACCTGCAGGACCTCATCGGTATCCGGAAATTTCACCCAGATCTCACCATCTTCAATTTTGCAAATGGTGACAATTTTTCCATTGTAATATCTCTTTTCGGGACTGCTGTCATTTTTAATGAACATCACCTGGGCGCCTTCTTTCAATTTGAGTTCCAATGCGGTCGGGTATTGCTTGTCACCAAAGTCACCCTTCACTTCTCCTTTAAATTCATGGGTGATGGTATTGAGTTTAAACAGTTCCTCGCGGTTAATCGCATCAGCCTTGGCATTATGTGTCGTAAGGGTAATATAGCGATTATCGCGGTCACGAAAGTTGGGGTGGTATCGTTTATTGAGTAAATCGTAGTCTTCCGGATTGAGTTGATTGTTTCTCAGTCGATTGAGAATATCGATAAAGGCTTGTTCGTTCTGACGGTATATTTTTTTCAGTTCAATAAATACCGGCGTGCTTTGTTGCAAGACTTTGGCCTGGAAAAAAAACGGGCTCTTATAATGTTCATCCAGAAGATCTTTGTCCCGGTCGTTCACCACCGGAGGCAACTGATACAAATCGCCAATAAACAGGACCTGAACGCCGCCGAATGGCAAATTGCTTTTTCGAATGTATCGCAACGCTGTATCTATTTCGTCCAGGGTATCGCAACGCAGCATACTGACTTCATCAATGACCAACAATTCAAGTTCCTGGAATATTTTACGTTTCACGCCATTGATTCTCAGGTTTTTCAACAGGGTGTTTCGGTCTACCACATGTTCATTGAGTCCAAATCCTTTTTTAGCGTCCGGAAGATATAAACCCAATGGAAGTTGAAAAAAGGAATGTATCGTAACACCCCCTGCATTGATGGCGGCGACGCCGGTAGGGGCCACCACGACCATATTTTTATTGCAGTGTTCTTTCAGAAATTTAAGAAAAGTAGTTTTGCCTGTACCGGCTTTTCCGGTCAGGAATATATTGCGGTCAGTTTCCGTGACCATCGCAAAGGCCAGTTTAAACTGTTCATTTTGTTCATCAATGTACATCATGGGTTCACTCTTTGGTGTAATCCGCCTCTCCGTATTATTTTTCTTCTGTTTCACTTTGTCCGTTCCTACAAAGTAAATTAATTTTTCCCACTAGGCGGGAGATAAAAAGTTAACCACACCCGAATGAATATGGTTAACTTTCTGTTTGAGTCGGAAACGTCTTAAGCCATTTCCTTTTTGTCCAACAGCAGGATCTCATTGACTTGAACTTCCGTGATGTATTTCTTGACACCGGTATTATCCGTATAATCACGGTGTACCAGTTTACCTTCTATCGCAATTTCGCTTCCTTTTTGGAGATATTTCTCCGCAATCTCTGCTACCTTTCCCCAGGCAATGACATTATGCCATTGGGTTTCGGTTACTTTTTCACCTTGCTGGTTGCGATAGGTTTCACTGGTCGCCATACTAAAACGGGCCAGCTTTTTTCCGGTTTCAAGATTTTTAATCTCGGGGCTCTTACCCAGATTTCCAATCAGTTGAACTTTGTTTTTTAAAGCGTACATGTTGTTTGTTTTTAAGATTTACAATTTATTTATTTCGGTCTCCCAGAGTGACGTCTTGCTCAGATTGACGATACAAATGTGGGGGCCATGGAAGTCCAAAGTCGGTATTTATTCGTTTGTAGTCGATTATAAACGTTTGCAAACGGATCATTTTCCGGAACTCTTTATTTCATTTCTAATTCTTTTCAAGATTGTATGATATCCCACCGGCTCCTATATGGATGCTGTCATTAGCCACTACGAATTTTTCCATAGCCGAACCACAGACAAAAAATACGGAATGACAAACATTTTTCCCTGTTTGTCAAAAACCGTTTTTAAAAAGCTGCTATCGGGTATAATTTTAATTCAAAATAATCTCAGATCGAAAATGGAAACGAGAAACTGTTTGTATTGTGCCAAACCGGTTCGGGGTAGAATCGATAAAAAATTTTGTGATGATGGATGCAGAAATAGTCACCATAATCAATCGGCCAGGGAAGGGTCAAATCATGTTCGTAATTTGATAGGGGCTCTTCGGAAAAACCGACGCATCCTCGCTTCCTATCTTACCCAACACGAAACGGCGCGTGCCACCCGTGAACGGCTTCGGGAACATGGCTTTCTGTTTCAATACCATACCCATACATTGCAAGGAAGCAGAGGTAGGCAAGTTGTTTTTTGTTTCGACCATGGCTATCAGGTGCTCAATAAAGACTGGGTTTTGATTTTCAAAAAAATGAATGTTGATTAGCGAAGAGCTGTTTAATTGGAAAGCTTTGCCCTAAGTCTTTATCCGCTCTGTACAAACACTTCATTCTCCCGCATTCGCAGTATGTTTGCAAAAATTTCCTGATCTGAAAGCACTCATCTATAAATCAACCGGTAGCTGGTATATTGCCCGCTGTGAAGACGGACATTTCTGTAAGGCCCGCATCAAGGGTAAGTTTAAAATAGATCGTGAAATCACATCCACCAATCCGATTGCGGTAGGCGATCATGTACAGATCAGCATGGAAGATGAGGTAGAGAATACAGCCATGATCGAATCGATAGATAAACGCAAAAATTATATCGTCAGAGTTTCTCCCCATAATAAACATCAAAAACATATCGTCGCCTCCAACCTCGACCAAAGCCTCATCATTGCGACATTGAAAGACCCCCGAACATCCACCGGTTTTATCGATCGATATCTGGTGACCTGCGAGGCCTATAGAATCCCGGCTATTTTGGTTTTCAATAAATCAGATACCCTGGATGAGGAGGACTTGCATTATTATCAATATCTGAAAGACATTTATACACAAATCGGTTACCCTGTCTATCTGATTTCTGCCGAACAAAAAACAGGTCTGGAAGAGTTACATGCTTTGTTGAAAGACAAAGTCAGTCTCTTCACCGGGCATAGTGGAGTGGGTAAATCGACACTCATAAATCAGCTCATTCCGGATCGAGACATTCGTGTGCAGGAAGTATCAGAGTGGAGTGGTAAAGGAATGCATACCACCACTTTCGCGGAGATGCACGACCTGCCCGGCGGCGGACAAATCATTGACACTCCCGGAATCCGTGAATTGGGAATTGTAGATATCAGTCGTGACGAACTTTCCGGGTATTTTCCCGAAATCAGAAAGGTACTCCCTTCTTGCAAGTATAATAATTGTCTTCACTTCAATGAGCCCGGATGCGCCGTGAAGGAAGCGGTCAAAAACGGTGAAATTTCAGAAGAACGTTACGTGAACTATGCGAAGATGTGGGAGACGATTGCGGAGCATGACTATTGATCGTGTGAACCTGATTGATTGACCCTCCTATTGTTCCTCAACCGGCGGTCATCCAACAAACGAATTTGTTTTTACAATGAATACGACTTATGCTCTAGTCGAAGACCTCATGTTTCCTACTCCTGCCCCAAATACGTAAACGCATCCCCACTATTCGCAACCATTGCCGCGATCCATGGCGCATCACTCGCTAATGTACTATGGTGAATAGCCCCATCATTGAAATTGATCACCGGGCTATTGTACATTTTGTTCAAATCAAATTGCAACTTTAATTTTTTTGCACTTCCTTCCAGATCCAAACTGATCGGAATTTCAATTATACTCAGGGCCGAATCAGTGCCCAAATGATATTGCATCGTCGTTGTATCACCTGCCGCATTGATAAAGTTGCCTTCATGTTTCATAAATAAGTAGCCCGTACTCCAAGTCCAAATCATATTATACATCGGATCCAGGTCTCCATCTTGCGCACCGGTATGGTTACGAGACTTATCGACACCCAAATAAAACCGTATGGTATTGTAATGACCGTTGGGCACCCCACTTGCCTCTACCGTTGAAAAAGGACCCGGATCAAATGCATCGATCAAATCGTAATTGTTGAGTTTGTATTCGGTATTATCTTCTTTCACCAATACCACATTGGTCACATAATATTTCAACAAAGTAATACTGTATTTATTTCCGGCGGCATTGGTATAGTTCAAGGCACCATTTACCACGGGCTTACTGTCTGCTACCGAAGAAAAATGTATCGTCAGGTCACTGTTGTCCGGAACCGGTGTGGACTTCTTAACACAAGATGTCATCAGGAGTCCGGAAAAAATGGCTAGTAGTGCTATACGTTTCATGATGTTTCTATTTTTTATGTTGATTGACAAAGTTATGTCATTCCATTCAATGTAGCGACATGCTACTGCCCCATAAAGGCATACTGAATCAAATTGGCGCCCATACGCAAGGCAGCCTGACGTTTTTCTTCCGGATCCTTATGTACCTCAGCATCCTCCCAACCATCATTGAGATCGGTCTCCACACTGTAAAAACAAACTACCCGACCCTGATAGATCAATCCATACCCTCTGGGCGACTTACCATCATGTTCATGAATCTTGGGCAAACCATTGGCAAAGTCAAATTTCTGATGATATACAGGGTGTGAAAATGGTAACTCCACAAAATCCAATTCCGGAAAAACTTTTTTCATGGCCGGACGAATGTATTTATCCAATCCGTAATTATCATCTACATGCAGAAACCCGCCGGCTATCAAATAATTGCGCAGATTCTGAGCTTCGGCATCATTAAAGGCAATACGACCATGACCGGTTGCAAATAAAATCGGATAATTCAGGATCTCCCGGCTTCCGACTTCCACCTGAGCCTCCTGGGGCTCAAATTGCGTACCTAAATTTTGATTCGCAAATCGGGCCAGGTTTTTTAAGGCTGTGGGATTAGAGTACCAATCGCCGCCGCCGCCATACACTAGCAATCCCAACTTCATTTTTTGGGCCGATGCTGTATTAAACAAACCACCGACGAAAATCAATAGCAAAGTGATATAGAAACGGGAGGTAAAGATTTTGGGCGGCAGACACGCTTTCCGCTGCAAGTCCTCGCTCCTCCTGCGTCGTTGCTGCGGGCTTTCCGATATCTCGTCAAGATTTGACGAGACCGCATCGCGTTTGGCCCTTAAGAGTTCGGTCTTCCTCATCATATCAGTATCGTGTTGAATATACATCGTTGGCGCTTTTATGGCCGTACGAAGGTAAATCAAAGATCAGGTATCAACAGACTAAAAAAATATTAAATGCTCCGACCGGCACTACATGAAAAAGGAATTATACACAGTGCAGGCTACAAGCGCCGCGGTTTCAGTGCGCAGCCGACTTTGGCCCAGGCTAATCGATTGAAATCCCATTGCCTCCGCCTGTTGCACTTCTTCCGCCGTAAAATCGCCTTCCGGCCCGATCAGGATCATGGCATCTCCTTGAACCGGGGCTCCCTGTTCATAAACCGCCGGAAAGGGTACACGTGGCAAATCCGTTATACAATGTGCCATCCATCGATGATCGGCAGCTTGACGGATGACCGATTCAAAATTTGTGGCTTCATTCAAGCGGGGCAAATATCCCTGTTGTGATTGCAACATGGCAGAAATTAAAATCTTTTCGAATCGTTCTTTTTTGAAATGATGTTTTTCGCTCCGCTTGCTGATCAAGGGCGTGATGCTGCGGATGCCGATCTCAGTCGCCTTTTCCAAAAACCATTCCATGCGAGCAGGGTTCTTGGTAAACGAAACGGCCATATGCAATGAATGGGTTGGTTGAGGTAATTGATGGCTGTCCAACAATCGAAATTCACAGTTCCTTTTCGATACATTGCTTAACACACATCTTACCTGCATTCCGGAACCATTGAGGATCATAAACTCTTCTCCGTTATTCATTCTAAGAACCTGGAGCATGTGATGCCGGGTCGCTTCGCTTAAAGTCAAATGGTCGACTTCATCAAATGGTTCATAAAAGCAAGGAAGATTCATTCGTGCAAATATAATACGCACATACCTCCGAAGGGCATGTTTCACCCGGACCTGACGATTGTTCACAAAATCAATTCAACAAATCTTCCCGCTTTCAGCATTTTACCCCTTAATTTCGCATGCCCATTCTCTCATTAATCTTCTCATTATGAAAGTGAACAAAATAGCCCTGATTCTGATCTCCTTCTTTATGTTGCTCGGTATCGCCTTTCTCAGCTATTATTATTTTGAATATAAACAACATCCGCGCCGTCTCACCACTTATGGTAATCCCGGACATCATGTAGAAAATTTTTCTTTCACGAATCAGGAGGGAAAAACAGTGACCGAAAAAGATTTAGAAGGGAAAATTTATGTGACAGAATATTTCTTTACCACTTGCGAAGGCATCTGCCCCAAAATGAACGATAATATGGTGAAGGTCTATCAGGCCTTCCGCGGACAAAATGATTTTGCCATCCTGTCTCATACCGTAGATCCCGAGACGGATACCGTAGAGCAACTGAAACGCTATTCTCTGAAGTTTGATGCCGATCCGGCTCAATGGATATTTGTGACCGGCGACAAAAATGAACTCTACAAAATGGCTATCAACAGCTATCTGGTCACAGCCGTCGAAGACACGACCCAAAAAGACATTATGCCGGATTTCATTCACTCGGAAAAATTTGTGCTGGTTGATAAGGAAAAACATATACGCGGCGTTTACGACGGAACCAATATGGATGACGTGAATAAACTCATCGCAGATGTAAAAGAACTAAGGAAGGAATATCAATAAATTCCATCCCGGGGAATTGCATTCTTAGTATACCATTCATTTTGCTTACCTTTAATGTCGTGTTTAGATTTGTCTGGTTTCTTTGTTTGGCAATTCAAATCTGTCCGACTTTTACTTCGGCTCAAACACCTTTGACCAAGCGCTTTTCGGTCAATGAAGGACTCTCCCAAAGTACAGTCACCAAAATATATCAGTCACCCAATGGGTTGCTATGGATTGGCACCGGTGACGGTCTGAATGTTTACGACGGCTATACCATCAGAAATTTCAAGCATCAACCCTCAGACAGTTTCAGTATTTCATCGAATACCATTCGGAGTATTTTGTACGACAGCATTCGGCATTGTTTATGGGTTGGAACTACCGGAGGACTCAACGAACTCAATCTCCAAACGCTCAAATTCAAAAACCGCTTAAAGGGTGTATCTATTTTTAATCAGCAGGATATCAACATCGTGGGATATCATCAGGATGGCATCTATTTTTTTGCACCCCAAAACGGTATCTATTTTTTATCGACAAAAACCGGAAAATTATTCCTAAAGTTTGTCAATAAACAAACAACTCATGTGGTGAACTACTCCGGCCACAATGGCCTGTGGTGGGATAACCACGAAAATGCAGGCCTTCATCACTTTACAATAGGGTCAGATCGTATTGAAACTTTTCGGTTTAGCGGTTCGATGTTGCCGAATCAGTCTGCCATTTATTCTATCTTGGATTATGCGCCGGACAAAGTTCTCGTTTCTTCTACGGAAGGACTTTTTTGGGCATCCTCAAAAAGTGACATCCTCTACACGGATACTTTGCTGACTCGTTTGAATCAAAAATTGAAGACCACCGTAATGGTGATGATCCCTGCACCCGATCATCAAATTCTACTTTCCACAGAAAATAAAGGTCTCCTGCTGTTGTCACCGGATTTGAAGAACGTACAGGAATTCAAATCCACACCGATAAACCATATCAATCACCTCTTTTTCGACCAACATCATAATTTATGGATAGGGACCCTGGATGATGGCTTGCATCAATGGACCCCATCAAAATCCCGATTTAAACTTTTAAATCCTGAAAGTGAAACAAACGCCTTGTCTTCCGGTTTTGTGCGAAGCATCTATGCTGATCATCAGTTTTTACTGGTAGGTTATTTCGATAAGGGTCTGGATCTGTTTGATCGAAACACGGGCTTTAAAAAGCATCTCAATACAAGTAATTCTGCGCTCTCCGGAAACACCGTCTTGTGTATTCAGTCCTTATCAGACCATCGCTACCTATTGGGTACAGAGTCCGGTATAAACGTGTTTAATACTCAAACAAATCGATTGAGCCCTGTTTCCGCACCGACAGACACGCCATTCGTCACGGCCTATTGTATGGTCAAAGACGGTATGGGTAATATCTATATTGGCACCAATTCAGGCGTTTATCAATATGATGACCAGCCTTCACCGAAGTTACATTTCGTTGGTCTGAAAGGATTTTATATCACGACTTTATTTTATAGCCAATCTCGGAAACTATATGCTTATGCAAAAAATAATAAGGCATTATATGATGTTTCTAACCATACCGTGGTCATGTCTGCCGACCGACAGATCAATCATATATTGGAATATGCCGGTATGTTTTTGCTGGCAACGAATCAGGGAATTGTAGTCTGCAATCGGGATTTCTCCATCCGGTGGATTATAGAAGTATCTTCAGGCCTTCCGGACAATTTTATCAATGCCATTTTGCAGGACAGCGAGCAAAATCTATGGTTCAGTTGCAATAAAGGGATAGGTCGAATTTCACTTCGGACGGCACATATACAAAATTTTACCCCCACCGATGGACTGCAAAGCCCTGAGTTTAATACCGGAGCTTCTTTCAAAGCAGAAGATGGCACATTGTATTTTGGTGGCATCAATGGTTTGAATTATTTTCAACCCAAGGAGGTTAAATTCAATCAAACCATTCCGAACATCCTGCTCACCGGCATAAAATTGTTTGATAAAAAATTGCCGGAATATCATTTTCTGTCTCCCATATCTGATACGGAAAAAGACTCGCCGCATATATTTCCTTACTTTCAAAATACATTTACCTTCTCTACCACATCCCTTGACCTCACTCAACCCGAGCAGAATCAATATGCCTTCAAACTTGAGGGTGCAGAAACCGAATGGTACAATAATGGGCACGACCCGGAAATCCGTTATCCCTATCTGAAACCCGGAGAATATAAATTTTATGTAAAGGCCAGTAATGCAGATGGATTCTGGAGCCCGCCGGTTTGTTTATATCATTTTATCATTAAACCGCCCTATTGGAAAACTGCCTGGTTCATCACGCTTATTGTTTTACTGTCTATTGGCGTGGTTTCATTCACCCTCTACCGCATTATTCGTTCCGATTATCAACGTAAAATGTCTGAATTGAAACGCTTACAAGAAATTGAAAAAATAAGATTGGGTATTTCAAAAGATATTCATGATGATATTGGTGCCAGCCTTACCCGCATCGGACTAATCAGTGAAATCGCCAAAAAGAACTTGCAAAATGTGGATTTGCTGGAACAACAACTCCATAAAATTTCTAATACATCGCGTGCCATGACCACCGGACTGAAGGAAATTGTATGGAGCACCAATCCGGAACATGATAACCTGCCTTCCTTATTATCCTTTATACAACACTATGCATTGGAATATTGCGAACACGCAGAACTGGATCTTCGCATCAGGTGGCCTGAGAAAATTGAAACCAAAACAGTTTCGCCGGATTTCAGACGAAACATATTCCTGATATTTAAGGAGGTTCTCAATAATATTGTTAAACATGCCTCTGCATCCGTTGTTGAAATTGACTTCACATTAGATCAAAACCAAATGTTTACTTTGAGCATACAGGACAATGGAAAAGGGTTTAATTCCCAAGAGGTTGGTCAATTCTCAAATGGATTGAAAAATATCCAAAAGCGAGCGGCCGAAATACGCTGCTCGGTACAAATCGACTCGTCTGTTTCAGGAACGAAGATGACCATTCAAGGCACTTTTTCATAGCCCTACTACTAATATGTACTTTTATGCTCTCGGATAAGGACTACTTTTGTGGTTGAAATGAATATTCAAGTTGCCATACTGGAAGATGATGAAGATATCCGACTATCATTCAGCACACTAATTGATCTGAATGAAGAGATGACGCTGATCGGGGCTTTCCGAACCGCCGAAGATTTTATGGAATCTTTATCTCAAACAACACCCGATGTGGTGATCACCGATATTGAACTACCCGGCATCAATGGCATCGAATGTGTGAAAAAAGTTAAAGCCGCTATCCCCTCCATTCAATTTATGATGTGCAGTGTGTTCGAAGATGATGATCGAGTATTTGAATCTTTAAGCGTCGGGGCCACAGGATATATTGTGAAAAATACTACCCCCGAGAAACTGTATATGGCTATACGGGAAATTTATGAAGGCGGTTCTCCCATGAGTGCTCATATCGCACGAAAAGTAGTGGCCTCCTTTGCCGGTAAACATCAAATACCCGAAAAGTCAACTCTTCTGACAGCCCGAGAAAATGAAGTCCTTCAACATCTATCTGCCGGACTACGCTATAAAGAGATTGCCGATTTACTCAATATATCGAATGAAACCGTTCGTAAACATACCCGCAATATCTACGAAAAATTACAAGTATCTTCCAGAATGGAAGCCGTGAATAAAGCCTTTGGGAGCCGTCGGGGAATTGCAGGTTTGTTGATGACTTTGTTTGCCTAATCTAATCCTTCCGGCCTTGTTTGGCCCATCATCACCAACCCTGAGTTTTTTCCTTGCGTCTTCTTTTCATGCACAAATACTACCTAAGCTTGCTTATTCTTTTTTGCGCCATACAATCCCATGCGCAATGGTCAATTCAATATACCTATACCGGGCAGGCCCCTGCCGCTCACAATTATACCGTTTTAGATCAAATGGCCGATGATAATAATAATCTCTATATGGTCTACTCCGATGATCCTTCAAAATGGTTATTGGTTTCGAAATTAGATCCGGGAGGTAATGCACTGTGGACCGACACCCTACCCAATGCTCCATATTCACAAATCGATGTCACCAAAGCAAAAATTACATTGGGTCTTAATCGGGTTTATGTCATGTGCGTCAGCTATGGTAGTATTGCCGCACCGGTTCTGAGTACTTATGATGTTGCCGGCAATCTGCTGAACAGCGTGAATGTTTCCGGAATCAATAATGTTTGGGCTTATAGTCCCTTGGGGATACATGAATTACCTGGTGGTAATTTCATGGTTTATTATGCCTACGGCGATGCTTCATCTGCCGGAATCGATACGTTATATGTCAAGAAAATATCCGGCAGCAATATCCTTTGGAGCCAGCAATATACCGTACCCCGACTTACGGTTCACAGCCCCTCAATTCTCGACGACAATGGAAATCTTTATTTTTCTTATGCCTATGATTCTTTGGTCAGCAGTATACACTATGTGACTTCACATGTGCGCAAGATAGACTCAAACGGAAACATTCTGTGGCATTATCCGCATCAGGATATCGTCTACAGTCAATTGAAGAAATTACCTGCCGGCGATCTGGTCGCTGCGGGCTGTTCTAATCCCAATGGCAGCTTGATGGGTAATAATACCGGTGATATAACAGTCACCCGCATCAATGACGGCAACGGACAACAAGTTTGGTCTCAGCTTTACACCGGGCCGTCGAACGAACGGGATGAAGTGTATGCCCTTGAAACGGATCCGCTCAATAATGTCTATATCGCCGGAAGCGAAGACATCCATGATTATCAACCCATGATTAACCGTTCCTTTCTGATTCAATATAATAGCGCCGGCGTTTTACAATATAATCGCAAGGGAATGCCAACGAGTGCCACCTTCGGTTTATACATGAATCCACTCTCTCAATTACTCAGTACCTCTTTGGAAGGAAGTGCTTCACTCGTGCTTCGAAAAATGAACTTCGGAACGGGTAATACCATGGATAGTCTTATACAGACAATAACATACCCTGTGGGCATGACCCGAAGTTCGGCGAATACCAATTCAGATATTTTCTTCACTTATTCAGAAGGACATTGCGGGGCAAACCACATACAGGCTATGCGCTTTTGTTCCAAACCG
The DNA here is from genome assembly GCA_016786845.1 of Chitinophagaceae bacterium. GTDB lineage: Bacteria > Bacteroidota > Bacteroidia > Chitinophagales > Chitinophagaceae > OLB11. Next base: position 272,687 of record JAEUVB010000016.1, read on the forward strand.
ATATGCGGGCCCGACGGTGTGACCAATCAGGATCAGGTTTTTTCAGCACCTTATCCAAATCCGACCACAGCGTATATCTACTTGCCGGATAATGTGATTGGAAAAATCAATTGCCAAATATTTAACATTCAGGGACAATCATTACATGCTCCCATTCGTGATCATCAGATAGATCTTCGTGGATTAAATGAGGGTGTTTATATGCTGAAAATTAGCACAGACCAAACGACCCGTGTATTCCGTATCATTAAACATTAGATTGGTTCAACAAATTACTGTTGAGACCGTTTAAGAAAAAATAGCCGGTATTAATTATTTGTCAGATAGTCTGCAACACCTACATGGTTTGCTTTCATACCAACCTTACCTTTCATCCAATTGGCCGGACAAACTTCACCATTTTCTTCATTAAACTGTAAAGCATCCAAAATTCTTAAAGCCTCATCCACATTGCGGCCTAAAGGAAGGTCGTTCACTAACTGATGACGTACTTTACCTGTACGGTCTATTAAAAAAAGTCCGCGATAAGCTATCAATTCTCCATCAGCTTCCATCAGACCCTCTTCATTATATCCCCATTCCCCAACCAATACATCGTAGTTGTGAGAAATCGTTTTATTGGTATCTGCAACTATAGGATAGGTTACCCCCTGAATGCCACCTTTCTCCTTGGGAACTTGCAACCAGCCCCAATGAGACTGCTCAGTATCGGTTGATACCGCAACAATTTCGCAATTTCTATCCTTAAACTCTTCCAATCTTTCCTGAAATGCGTGTAATTCAGTCGGACATACAAACGTGAAATCCTTAGGATAAAAGAAAAGGATTACATATTTCCCTTTGAATTGTTCCAGAGTGAATTGATCAACAATTTCCTGTCCGTTAATCACCGCTTTCGCTTGAAATGCGGGGGCTTGTTTCCCTACAAGTACTGCCATAATATTCTTTTTTTTTTGAGGTGCAAAAGTAGCTTTTTTAAAACAGATGAGTACATCATCGACGGATGAATGTCATAGAAATTCTTTATTCCGATTAAGCAGCCCCTCTCCGTTTTCAAATTTCCCTCATATTAGATCTGTAACTCTTCGAAATAACGGTATTTTCTCAACAAATCGGAATGCAGATTTTTAGTGTATTTTTGCCCACTTATTGATATCAAGTATGCAAAAAATATGGTTAGTGGTCCTTTTGCCGATCCTGCTTTACAGCTGTAGCAGTCAATATTCTGTCAAGGGGAAAATTGAGCAAATGCCTGAACAAAAATTCCGACTCGAAGAACTGGGTGTGGATGATAATATTCCGGTAGACAGCGGTAAAACCAATTCCGACGGAAGTTTTGAATTTAGCGCCAAGGCAAGTGAGGAATCCTTGTACAGACTCAAGTTTGAACAAGGTAAGTATATTCTTTTAGTCTTAAAAAATGGGGAAAATGCGACCATTAAAGGGGATTGGAAATCCATGGAAAACTACACCGTAGAAGGTTCTCAGGGCAGTATGACGCTGAAAAGTTTTCTGGTCAATTTGAGAGAGAATAGTCGCGACATCAATACCATGTATGTTATTTTGGACTCTATAAAGGCTCATCCTGAAAAGGACTCTCTTTTAAAGTCTGCCGAAGATGATCTTCGCAATATCAATGTTCAATTTGTGAACTACGTAAAAAAGTTTGCCGATACCACCCAAAGTGTTGCCTGTGCATTATTTGCCGCCAACATCATTAACCCTGCCATAGAAGGCCCTTATGTGAACGCCTTTTATCAAAAAATCACTCAGCGTTTCCCTCAATCGACACTGGCAAAAAAATTTGCAGAGCGCTACCTTCAAAATAAACCCCAAGCCGAAGCCAATGATGTGAAACCCGTGGACGGAATGCCGGCTCCGGATTTCACAGCCAATACACCGGATGGAAACTCACTGACCCTGAGCAGCTTTCGTGGAAAATATGTCTTGATCGACTTTTGGGCCAGTTGGTGCGGACCTTGTCGTCAGGAGAATCCGAATGTTGTGGCAGCATATAATCTTTTCAAAGATAAAAACTTCACCATACTCGGTGTTTCTCTCGATACGGGCAAAGACAAATGGAAGGAGGCTATTCAAAAAGATGGTCTCACATGGAACCACGTGAGCGAACTCGTCGGGTGGGGCAGTGCCATTGCCCGCAATTATAAAGTGGAAAGTATTCCTCAGAATTTTCTGATCGATCCGCAAGGAAATATTATTGCTTCCAATCTTCGCGGAGATGCGCTCAAAAATAAATTGGCAGAACTGATCAAATAATTCTATGTATAATCTGGTTAAGAAAATTTTGTTTCAATATGATCCCGAAGAGGTTCATTATAAAGTGATGAGCTGGCTGACCCGCGCCTACAATACGGGCCTCGGCAAGAAATATCTGGAAAGTAATTTTTGTCTCAAACATCCGTCTCTCGAAAGAACCGTGTTTGGACTAAACTTTAAAAATCCCGTTGGTCTGGCCGCCGGGTTCGATAAAGATGCACGATTTATAGATGAGTTGGCCTGTTTGGGCTTTGGATTCATTGAAATTGGAACCGTGACTCCCAAACCCCAGGATGGAAATGACAAACCTCGTTTGTTTCGATTCCCGGGTGATGCGGCGATTATCAATCGGATGGGATTCAACAATCAAGGGGTAGACGCAGCGGCTCTTCGTTTGAAGAACCGTAAAACCAATATCATCATTGGTGGGAATATTGGTAAAAACAAAATAACACCCAATGAAGATGCCATCAAGGATTATGAATATTGCTTCAAAGCACTGTTTGACGTGGTGGATTATTTTGTAGTCAATGTGAGCAGTCCGAATACCCCTAACCTACGTGAATTGCAGGAAAAAAAGCCTTTACATGATCTTCTGCTTCACCTGCAAAACTTGAATCTGAGTTATCCTAAGCCTAAACCCCTTTTGCTAAAAATCGCACCCGATTTGACCGATTCACAATTGGATGATGTCATTGATATAGCCCGACTCACCCACCTCAGCGGAATCGTAGCGACCAATACCACTATAGACCGGGAAGGTTTGACGGCCGATAAACAGGTGATTGAAAAAACCGGAGCCGGTGGTGTCAGCGGAAAACCACTGAAAGAAAGGAGTACAGAGATCATTCGATATATTTCTGAAAAAACGAAAGGCAGTTTACCAATCATTGCTGTCGGCGGAATTTTTAACGGAGATGATGCCCTTGAAAAAATCGAAGCGGGAGCCTCCCTGGTTCAAGTCTATACCGGATTCATATATGAAGGCCCGGGTATTGTTAAAAAAATCTGTAAATCACTGATCAAATAATTTTTTACATGGAATATTTATTTTCTATAGACACACTGATCAGTTTGCTCACCCTGACCTTACTCGAAATCGTATTGGGAGTAGATAATGTGATTTTCGTATCCATCATCATGGGCCGACTGGAAGAGGCCAAACAAAAAACTGCCCGTAAACTTTGGATGCTTACAGGCATCAGTGTTCGGGTCATTCTATTACTTTGCCTGAGTTGGTTGGTGAAACATGGTAATACCGCACTATTTCATATCCTGGACAAACCCTTCAATCTGCGTAGTCTCATCATGTTGGGAGGCGGTCTGTTTTTATTGATAAAAACTGTGGGTGAAATTCATCAGAAATTGGAAGGGGAAGAACATTCGGTGTCCACCGGAACCAAGACCGGCAATCTGATGAAAGTGATGATACAAATCATTGCCGTGGATTTAGTCTTTTCATTTGATAGTATTATCACCGCGGTTGGAATGGCCCAACATGTGGAAGTCATGATCATGGCCGTTATTATTGCCATGTTTGTGATGTTCCTCTTTGCCGGCAAAATTTCTTCGTTTATTGAAAAACATCCAACGGTAAAAATGCTGGCTCTGTCCTTTTTGGTCATGATTGGCGTTGTTCTCCTTGTCGAAGGTTGGGACGCCGAAAAAGCCCACGATCTTCATCTGAAGAATTATGTATACTTTTCAATGGCTTTTTCTTTCGGGGTAGAGATGCTCAATCTGCAATTGCGAAAACGCAGTATGAAACCGGTACAGTTGCACGAACCCGATTTGGATAAAAGTATGAAGGAGGACTAGGGAAACGAGTAGTTCTGATTATTCATCCCTATCCATACACAACTCCACCAATACCCCTCCCGTAGACTTGGGATGTACAAAGCAAACCCATTTCTGATCGGCACCGGGCTTCGGCTCTTCTGATAATAAAATAAAGCCCTCGTCTTTCAAGCGATTCATTTCGGAATGAATATCCTCTACCGCATAAGCGATATGGTGTATCCCTTCTCCCTTTTTCTCAATATATCGGGCGATGACCCCATCCTCGGAAACAGAAGCCAACAACTCAATTTTACTTTCACCGACCTTGAAAAAAGCCGTATGAACCCCTTCCGTTTCTACGGTTTCTGTTTTGTAGCAAGAAGTTCCCAATAACTGCTCATACTTCGGAATCGCGCTTTCCAAACTTTTTACAGCAATGCCAATATGTTCTATTTTTTGAAACATGGTTTTCGTTTTACACCTCCCGACAAGGTTGAAGTGAATCTAGCCAATCCTTTATAAATCGACCCATTCCGTTTCAAAGATATAATCAAAAGCTATTCAAGACAGAAACATTATATATAAAAATGAAGTCTAGAAGGCATTCCTAAGATATATTTGCAACTCATGGGTCCGAAGCGGAAGTCATTCCGGTGCAGTTATTGCGTAAACCCTTCACCCATTCACTACAAAAACAACTAACATGCAATTTCCGATCTATTTAGATAATAATGCCACGACCCCATGCGATCCGCGCGTCGTGGATACCATGGTTCCCTTTTTTACCAACAATTTTGGTAATGCGGCCAGCCGCAACCATTCCTTCGGATGGATCGCGGAAGAGGCCGTGGATTACGCCCGCGAACAAGTGGCCAAGCTGATCGGTGCTGACCCTAAAGAGATCATATTTACTTCAGGTGCCACCGAAGCCGACAATTTAGCGATCAAAGGTGTATATGAAATGTATGCTTCCAAAGGCAATCATATCATTACGACAACCATCGAACATAAAGCTGTATTGGATACCTGCAAACACCTCGAAAAACAAGGTGCAGAAGTGACCTACCTGCCCGTAAACGGCGAAGGCATGATTAATCTGGAAGATCTGGAAAAAGCCATTACGCCTAAAACAATTTTGGTGGCCATCATGTATGCTAATAATGAAGTCGGTACCGTAAATCCAATGAAGGAAATCAGTGCCATCGCTAAAAAACATGGTGTACTCGTCATGACTGACGCGGTGCAAGCCGTGGGCAAAATACCTGTAGATGTCAACAAAGACGGTATCGACCTGATGGCTTTTACCGCCCATAAAATGTACGGCCCTAAAGGTGTTGGTGCCTTATATGTACGTCGCAAAAACCCTCGTGTAAAAGTAACGGCCCAGCTTGATGGCGGTGGTCATGAACGCGGTATGCGAAGCGGTACCCTCAATGTACCGGGTATTGTTGGTTTTGGCAAAGCCTGCGAAATCTGCATGAATGAAATGCAAAGTGATACCGAACGCATCGTGAAACTGCGTGATAAACTGGAGAATGGTTTGTTGCAAGTGGAAGAAAGCTATCTCAACGGTCACAAAACTAATCGTCTGCCCCATGTCACCAATATTTCTTTTAAACATGTGGAAGGCGAAGGCCTGCTGATGGGAATCAATAAAAATATTGCCCTGAGCAGTGGCAGTGCTTGTACCTCTGCCTCCCTCGAACCCTCCTATGTGCTCAAAGCATTGGGATTGGGTGACGACCTGGCACACAGTTCATTGCGTTTTGGTTTGAGCCGATTTACCACTGAAGATGAAGTAGACTATACCATTAAAGCTGTGACTGACACGGTGAACAAACTCCGCGAAATGAGTCCGCTGTGGGAAATGTATAAAGAAGGCATCGATCTGAATTCGATCGAATGGGCGCATCACTAATTTTTCATTTTCTCGGCTTATCGTGCTAAAAATGGGTTGAAATACCCTCCCAAAGGTATTCTCATATTGAGACAGGGTATTTATTTTTGCTTTAAATGTTCTATCATGAAAAAGCTCCTGCTCTTTATTCTATTATTTCCACTATGGATTCAAGCTCAAATCCCCGGTAACTCGCTTCAATTAAAGGCCAACGGAAATTTTTTTACCGTTGCTGATGCGTCTAGTGTATCGCTAAATGATACCATGTCTATGGAAATGATGCTCTATTTCCGTTGCAATAATGGTCAAAGTACGCATCTCATGACGAAAGGTTGGTGTGGAAATGGCGATTGGAGTTATTACTGGAGCGTTTATGATAACAAATTACGCTTCTCCCGCTGGCACCAAACCTTTGCCGGTGGATGTGCCGGAACACAAGCCATTTTCGAAACTACAGATAGTATCCCATTCAATACCTGGACCCATGTGGCAGTCACGATTCGCGACTTAGATGTAAAAATGTATATCAACGGAATTGATGCCGGAGCGACACTCATTTCAGGTCAAAATGGCGATGGATTTAATCCCTGTACACAACCTATTCGTATTGGAAACTACCTGAATGCATCCAGTCAAAATGTTGGCACGCCGCTCTGCAATATGGATGAATTACGAATCTGGCATAAAGAGTTAACGGCTTCAGACATTCTCAGCAATATGAATCAGGAGCTTACAGGTAATGAACCCGGACTTGTTGCTTATTATCAAATGAATGAAAGCGGAAGCGGCGCAGGCATATCGGTGGTAAACAGTGCAGCAGGTAGTTCGCTTCCTAATGGAACCACCGTGGGCTCAGTGGCCAATCTGCAGTTTAATGATAATAGCACCATCATCGATGCCCTGCCCACCTGCGATCCTATCTTATGGCTGAAAGCCGATGCCGGTGTCACGGTCAATGTAAATAATGAAGTCACCCAATGGGCCGACCAAAGTGGTAATAATTATCATGCCGTTGCTGATGGGACCACCCTTCCGGTGCTTCAAAACAATACCATCAACAATAAGCCTGTCATCAATTTTACAGATGACCGCTTGGCCACTCCGCTGATCAATCTCACCCCAACCAATCAAACGGAAGCTTTTGTGGTGTACAAGGGCATTGGATCCAATGGTTTCAGCCCCTTTGAATTTTCAGATGATGGCAATGTGGTAAGTACCGGTTTCTACCTCGCAGATCAAGATAATTCATGCCCCGGCTGCCAAAATGATGTAACTGCCGGACTCAAAGGAGATGTGGGATACAATCAAAATTCTTTGAATCAAACCCAAGGCTGTCCTAAGATCATTAATGCGACCTATAACAAATCTCTCAGCACAGAAGAAGTAAAAATTTGGCTCAATGGGGTCCTTCAACCTAAAACACCGGGTACCACCAATGCCAACAATACCAATAATTTCGGCAACCATAAATTCTATCTCGGAAAACGCAGTGCCAACTGTACTTTTTGCCCCGGGGTCATGGGGCAGTTTTATTATGCCGAACTCATCGTTTTTCAAAGAATCCTGAGCTCCAAAGAAAAAAACTTGATGAAGAATTACCTTCATAAGAAATACTTTACCGGTGCTTCCGGGGCCTATACGTCCGCTTCATCCGGCACCAGCTATAGCACCAATGTGTATGACGACCTCATCTGGAAACATACATTCAACAGCACCTCACCTACATCCATCATCGCATCGGTCAAAGACTATTGTGCTGAATTGGGTAGCCGAACAGATACCGTCTATGTCGAACCATCGGCTGTCAATATAGGATCGACCTATGCCATGAGAAGACATTTTACAATACAAACCGCATTACAGCCCGCAGGCACTAAACGTGTTCGATTGTATTATACACAAGCCGATTTTGCTGATTTACAAACAGTCGTTCCCGGCCTGACCTCTCATAGTCAACTCTGTGTCACCAAATATGACGGACCCAATGAAGATGGCGTGTTTAGCAATACCGGAGGAACCCTCACCTTCATTCCTGCCTCACAAATCACCACAGGTACGGCCTTTGGGGCTCGCTACCTCGAATTTGATGTCACCGGATTTAGCGAATTTTGGATTCATACCGGTAATATTCCACTTCCGGTCTATTTAACCTCTTTCTCGGCTCAAAAATGCGATGCCGCGGCATGCCTGAATTGGAAAACATCCCAAGAACAAAATGTGCATTCATATTCGATCGAACGCAGTTCTGATGCCCGCAGCTTCTATCCGATCGGGCAAACCCTGAGTCTGGGAGACTCAGAAAGTGGACACGACTATGCATATACCGATCTCCAACCATTGTCCGGTATGAATTATTACCGCATAATCGCAAAGGATATCGATGGTCACCAACAATTTTCAGCAGTGAAAAGTGTCTTGTTTTCGTCATCCCCGGTTCCTGTAATGGTTTATCCTACCTATAGCGCTACCGGTCAATACAATATCGAAACGCTTGCTACAATACAACACATAGAGCTATATTCCATCAACGGTCAGTGGCTGAAAACATTAAAAGCCAATAAGAATATTGACTTGCAGGAATGTTCTGCAGGAATGTATCTGCTTAAGGTATATACCGATGAGGGTATAAGTAACCACAAGGTTCTGCGTTAATTATTATAAGCTTAGTATCCCTTTTAAGAACATCTTCCGTAAAAACTAATTCGGATCGGTTTTCTCATTAGCAACTGCGAAACAAAACAAGTTCGCGGCCGGAACGGTTTTTCGAAAAAAAAGCTATCTTTGAAATCAATTTTACAAACATGAAAAAACTGACTTTCCTTTTTGCAGCACTCATGGCATTCACTTTTGCCAACGCTCAATATCAAAATACCAAGATCGAAGTAGGACAAAAAGCACCTGAACTGGTGTACGATAATCCACAGGGAGAAAAATTAAAACTTTCTGAAATCAATAACAAGCGTGTGATCCTCTTGGATTTCTGGGCCAGCTGGTGTGGTCCTTGCCGCGCTGCAAATCCGGCCCTCGTTCAGTTTTACAAAAAATACAGCGCTAAGAAATACAAGAAGGCTAAAAACGGTTTCACCATCGTGAGTGTGTCTCTTGATAAAGCAAAAGAGCCATGGATTCAGGCGATTGAAAAAGATAAACTGATTTGGCCATTTCATATGAGTGATTTGGGTGAATGGCAAAGTGCTGCCGCAGCGGAATATGGTGTACAATTTGTACCTCAGGCCTTTTTGATCGACGCCAATGGTATCGTCATCGGTAAATATCAACGCGCTGAAGACTGCACCAAAGATTTGGAAAAACTAATCGCCGAGTAATATATGTCCTCGGACGATACCCATAAGCTGATCATCATTACAGCACCTTCGGGTTCCGGTAAGACCAGCGTTGTCAATCACCTTCTGCAAGTTCATCCTCAACTTATTTTTAGTATCAGTGCCTGTACTCGAAATCCCCGTCCGGGTGAAACCGATGGATTGAGTTACTATTTTATTTCCGTAGATGATTTCAAGAAAAAGATCGAAGCCGATGCGTTTGCAGAATATGAAATGGTGTATGAAGGTAAATATTATGGTACCCTGAAAGCGGAACTGGATCGTATCTGGAATCAGCAATGTTATCCCCTTGTTGATATCGATGTGAAAGGTGCGCTGAAACTTAAAAACCAATTTGGGGCCAATGCAATGAGTATTTTTTTGAAAGCACCTTCCATAGCCGAACTCGAAAACCGGTTGCGTAAACGTGGTACAGAAACGGAAGCATCACTTAAAGAACGTTTAGACAAAGCCCATTTCGAATTGAGTTTTGAAAACCAATTCGACCATATCGTCGTGAACGATCAATTAGAAAATGCCTGTCACAAAGTGTCGGAATTAACAAAGGCCTTTCTGCAATTTTAAATCTACCCCCTATGCTGACTACAGTAATTTATATTTTGATTTGCCTGGTCCTCATAGGATTTTTTTCCGGAGTCGAAATTGCATTTGTATCCACCAATAAACTGAATATCGAACTCAAACGCAAACAAGGCTCTTATGCCGGCAAGGTACTTTCCGGCTTCATGGAAAATCCAGCGCTATTTATCGGAACCAGTCTCGTGGGTATCAATATTTTTCTGGTCATCTATGGTCTGCTCATGACCCAAATTACAGATTCTTGGTTCGATGCCATCGGTTTGCACAATGAATACTTGCGTCTTTTACTGGACACGTTTATTGCCACTATTATCGTATTGATACTTGCAGAATTTATTCCCAAAGCCATTTTCAGGGCCAAAGCAGAATCGCTTCTTTCCTTGTTGACCATTCCGATTCAATTCTTTTTTTATCTGCTTTATCCCATAGCCAAACTCTTTGTACGCATCTCTGAATTTATTCTTAAGTATATCTTCAATGTGCGTATTTCTGAAAAGAAAACCATTTACAGTCGGGTAGACCTCGAACAATTTGTGAAACAAATGCGCACCGGTCAGGACAGCGAATCGCAAGACATGAATACCGAATTATTTGAGAAAGCCCTTTATCTATCTCAAGTACGTGTGCGTGAATGTCTGATCCCGCGCAATGAAATCGAAGCGGTGAGTCTCGACAGCCCCATGGAAGAAGTAAAGGCCCTGTTTCTCGAAACTAAACTGTCAAAAATTTTGGTTTACGATGGCTCAATAGACAATATTGTCGGTTACCTGCATCATCTCGATATGCTGAAAGAACCACAATCCATTGCGCCCGCCATGCACAATATTCCGGCGGTTCCTGAAGCCATGAGTACTGTGGATCTGTTGAATCGATTTACCAAAGAAAGAAAAAGTATTGCCTGGGTAATTGATGAATTTGGCGGCACCGCAGGTATCGTAACGATGGAAGATATCCTGGAGGAAATTTTCGGCGAGATTCAAGATGAGTATGATGAAGAAGAATATGTAGAAAAACAATTGTCGGCAACGGAATTTATTTTTTCCGGACGACTGGAAGTTGAATATATCAATGAAAAATATCATCTGGATATTCCGATCGATGATGCCGAAACCCTTTCCGGTTTTATCATTGAAAATCACGAGTCGATTCCCAAACAAAAAGAACGCATCATCGTGGGCCAATATGAATTTACCATTATGCAGGTCTCCGATACCCGCATCGAAACGGTGAAAATGAAGACCCTTCAACCCCGTAAAAAGAAAGATTAATTTCCATGAAGGCAATGATCCTTGCGGCCGGATTGGGCACGCGATTGAAACCGTTTACCGATTATCATCCCAAAGCTTTAGCACCTGTAAACGGTAAGAGTTTATTGCAACGTAATATTGAATATCTGAAGTCTTATGGCTACGACAACATCATAGTGAATGTGCATCACATGGCCGATCAAATCCTTGCACATCTCGAACAACATCAAAATTTTGGCATAAGCATAACGATCTCCGACGAAAGCGATGCAGTGTTGGAAACCGGCGGAGGACTCAAAAAGGCTGCTTGGTTTTTTGATGCGACAGAACCTTTTTGTCTGATGAATGTAGATATCCTCACCGATCTGAATTTGAAGGATATGCTGCAATATCATCAGCAACATCAACCTTTGGCCACTTTGGGGGTGAGTCATCGCCACAGTTCACGCTGCTTTTTATTCGATCGACAAATGCACTTATGCGGCTGGCGTAACCGGCAGAGTGGGGAAGAAAGAATCTCTGTTCAGGAATCTAATCTGCAGGAATATTCTTTCAGTGGCATTCATCTCATTAATCCGAAATTATTGAAATTGATGAAACATGATGGAAAATTTTCCATGGTCGATGTGTATCTCGATTTGGCGAAAACAGAAAGCATCATGGGCTTCGATCACAGTGGATGTCTTTTACTCGATGTAGGGAAACCGGAGAGTATAGCCGAAGCGGAGACAATGTTTGATTAAGGCTTATCGAACTATCGTAATCTTAGTTACACCCGGCTTAATAATTTTGGCCAACTCTTCTACATCAGAATTTTTCAAAGACACACATCCATCGGTCCAATTATGTTTCAGGTCTATTACGTTATCTCCATTCATCCAAATACCATGTATGCCTACACTGCCGCCGATACGGGCATTGGCCGGTATCAATCCATTGGCTTTGGCTTGTTCAAATATCCTGCGCGACTCTTCATTAGGATAATCGAGTAACATAAATTTCTCCCATTTATCATGTTCCTTTACATCGAGTATGGTAAAAGTACCCTCCGGGGTGCGCCGATCTCCTTCCTGCATTTTTTGCAGGGTACAGTTGGGACCAAACACGCATTTATATGCCGTGAGTATTTTTCCTTTATAAAATACCTGCAAGCGATATTTCGCCTTCAATACTTTAATACTGATGGAATCTTTATCAATAGTATCTGCATTAAAAGGTTTGTTGAGCACTGAAGGAATCGTAATCGTGGTGGTGGTGACCTTTTGTCCCATCTTATCGGTCGCCGTTTCTATTTTATTCCCCTTGCTATCGTATTGAACCACAACGGTTTTAGACAATCGGTTTTTTTGCTCGGCCTCTTCTTTGAATTTTCTGGCTTTCTCCGCTTGGATTTTATTGTACTCAATTTGCTTTTGCTTGAGAGAATCCGCTTGTCTGCGTTGCGCCCCCGCCTCCGGTATACACAGAAGAATGAAACTTGCGATCAGTAGGATGTTGCGGACTGTATTCATCATTGGGTGAAGCGAATTTAATGACTCTTGTGGATTTATTGAGATAAAAAAATCTGAATACATGGATGGGAACACGGATTTAACCGATGGGATGGTAATGGAACACGGATCTAACGGATTGGATAGATTGGGATGGATTTTTTTCTGATATGAGGGAACACAGATCTAACGGATTGAAAAGATCTTAAAGGATTCATCCGTGAAATCTGTTTAATCTGTGTTCCATTTATCTATAAACCAAATTAAGCATTCATCATTTGCTTAGCGAATTCCCATAAAACGATCCCTGCACTCACTGAAATATTTAGCGAATGCTTTGAGCCGGTCTGCGGAATTTCAATCACTCCATCACAAAGTTGCAGGACCTCATCACTCACCCCATTCACTTCATTGCCAAATACAAAAGCATATCGTTGATCCTTTTCGATCTTAAATTGATCTAATGAAATACTGTTATGCGTTTGTTCGATGGCGAAAATGAGATAACCCCGTTCTTTAAGATCATTTACTGCTTCGGTGGCTGTAGGATAATGTTTCCAGGGAACAGTTTCGGTGGCGCCTAAGGCACTCTTTTGTATATCTCGGTGAGGGGGTATGGGTGTATAGCCACAGAGATAGATCGCCTCTGCACTGAAACAATCTCCACTCCGAAACACCGAACCGACATTCAACATACTCCGCACATCATCGAGGACGATGGTCATCGGATTTTTATCCGCCAACTTAAACGCATCTTCCGAGAGCCTTTCCAGCTCGTCCATGGTTTTTTTTCTAAAAGTATCATTCATTCCTAATCTCATTTCTGTATGCGCAAATTCAACATTAACCATTTAACATTCATACTAGCATTCCGGCAGACTCAGCGGCACATGTACCGCCAATCCGCCATCACTGGTTTCTTTATATTTATGATTCATATCGAGAGCCGTTTGCCACATGGTACTGACCACTTTATCCAGACTCACCTTCGCATCATAGGGATTGCTTTGCAGCGCGAGTTGTGCGGCGGTAATAGCTTTAATGGCCCCCATAGTATTTCGTTCGATACAAGGTATTTGTACCAATCCGCCCACCGGATCACAAGTCAAGCCCAAATGATGTTCCATCGCGATTTCCGCCGCTTGTAAAGATTGATTGGGCGTACCACCCAGACTTTCACACAAGGCGGCAGCTGCCATGGCACTGCTCACCCCAATCTCCGCCTGACATCCACCCATGGCGGCTGAAATCGTCGCGCCCTTTTTGAAGATGCAACCAATCTCAGAGGCGGTGAGTAAAAATCTAAATATCTTTTCGTCGTCCTGTCCATCACAAAAAGCAATGTAATACATGAGTACTGCCGGTATCACACCTGCGGCACCATTGGTTGGGGCCGTCACCACCCGACTGAAAGAAGCATTTTCTTCATTTACCGCCAAGGCAAAACAGCTCACCCAATCGAGGATGTATTGAAATTGCTGTCCACCTTTGCGAATCGTTTCCATCCATTCGGCGTAGTTTGAATAAGAATGATGTTGAGTCAATTTTTTATTCAAAGCAGATGCGCGCCGGCTTACTTGCAGACCGCCCGGTAAGATACCATCGATGTGACATCCTCTATAAATACAGTCGCGCATTACTTGCCAAATTTTCAATACGCCGGCACGAGTTTCTTCTTCACTTCGCCAGGCATGTTCGTTTTCCAGCACCACTTCGGCAATGCTGAGTCCGGTCTTCATACACCAATGCAGAATATCGGAAGATTTATCGATGGGGAAGGGTAGCTGTGTGGTGCTGAGATTGAGTTCATTTTTTTCTTCCTTCACTACAAAACCTCCCCCGATGGAATAGTAAGTATCGGCAATCGATTCACCATCATCAAAGCTGATCAGAAAGCTCATCGCATTCGGATGAAAGGGCAGGCTCTCGTCTTTCAAGAAATGAATATCCGTTTTGGGATCGAAGGGAATGCGGTGAAGATGATCGAGAACGATGTGTTTTTCTTCATTCAACTGTTCAATGCGCGGACCAATCTCATTCACATCGAAGGTCACAGGATCTTCGCCGCAAAGTCCAAGTAATACAGCGATATCGGTACCATGCCCCACTCCTGTTTTAGCCAGGGAACCATAAAGTAAGACCGATAAAGAGGTCACTTGTTCCAGTTTTCGTTTGGATTTCAGGTGATCGATGCATTGCAGGGCAGCTCGCCAGGGTCCGAGGGTATGCGAACTGCTGGGGCCGACACCAATTTTAAAAATATCAAAGACGGAAATAGATTCGTAGGACAAGGAAGGAGATTTTGGCTGCGAAAATAGGTTATTCCAATTAGATACTTGTAATGTAGATCAAGGCTTAACCAGCCTGCCATTTTTCGTATTTACCGTTTCATAAACGACGTCGTATACCGCTGGCCTTTATCATCAATCAATTCGAGGCGATACATACCGCTGCTCAGGTTGCCGATATCGAGTATGCCGCTTGAAGTACCGGTGGTTTTAAAAATCAATTGACCTTGAAGCGTTGAAATATTTGCCCTTACGATGGTCTTACCTTCCACTTGAAAACGCAGGGTGCCGGATGCCGGGTTCGGATATATTTTTACTGCCGACTTCGGATCCGGAGTCACGACACTATTCGGGGTGAGGTCGCAATTGACAAGTTGAGGCCATGGATCGGAAGCCATATTTTGACTGCCTAAATACGTTACATCACAATTGGCATTGACCGCATAAGACCATTTCTTTGCACTGGTACAGCCTGCAGGACAATCGCCCCATTTCAAAAAGAAATCCAGTTGACGAAGATTATTATTGACACTGTAGGCAATATCATTTCCATCACCGGCCCAAGCGCCGGGGTAGGTATAGATGATGCCGGGTGAGAGGGCTAAGCTATCGCTAAAAGCCAATCCATTGATTTCCTGCGGACTGATCAGATCCACAAACTGTCCGCCGGAAAAACTAAAATAGTTATTGATCGTAAAACCATACTGACTCAGCAAATTATCGATATAGGGATCTCCCGTAAGGGTTTGCATATTTTGCCAGGCCAGGGTCCATCCGTAGGTGGTATCAATACGCACAGTAACGACGGTCTGTGAAGGAACAAAGGAATGAATGCAATAACGTGCGAAGACGGAATCCGTTTCTTGTTGCGGGCTACTGTTGAAGACGGCAGCCAGCGCTTCCCAAACACTATCCTTATGAATTTGTGGGACGGCAATGAAGCCGGTATCTGCACTGTGTGTTTCATAGAGCCGTATAATCGCCAGACGATTGACATCCCGACTATAAGCTTGTTGAAAAGCCGGTGTAAGGGTACAACTCGAAGGAATCTGAGCAGACGCTATACAAGGAAGTAGAAAAAATAATGAATAGAAGAAACGTTTCATATCAGGGGGATTGGTTTCGTAAAAATACGGAATGTTAGGGAATGAATAAGCAATACCGTTTCAACCTATAGAATCAGACAAAAGAAATGTTTCGCGAAAAAGTGTATACTTCTCTATTTCACAAACAACATCTTATAATCTACCCTCACCTTTCCTTTTACAATATTATCCAAACGGGCTTTAATCAATCGACGCTTAAGGGGATTAATATGATCGATAAAAAGTTTGCCTTCAATATGATCGTATTCGTGCAGGATAACACGTGCAGTAATGCGGTCGAAGGTTTGGGTATGGGTATTAAATTCTTCATCCTGATAAGTGAGCGTCACTTCTTCAGGACGCATGATGTCTTCCCGTATCTTGGGAATACTCAGACAACCTTCATTATACTTCCAATTGTCTCCGGCCAGTTCCACAATCTGCGGATTGATAAAAACCTGCTTGATGGGTTTTTCATCTTTGTAATCGTCCTTATCTTCTTCATCGGCACCTTCCACAATCTGTAAGGTATCTACCAAAAACAATCGAATGGTATGATTGATTTGTGGCGCAGCCAATCCCACACCATTGCTATGGTAAAGGGTTTCCCACATATTCTCAATCAGTTCTTTCAGGTTAGGATATTCCGGCGTAATAGGCTGACATACTTTGCGTAAGTTCGGATGTCCGTAGGCGACTATAGGGAGCTTCATGCTGCAAAGATAGGTGAAAAAGGGCTTGACCCGATAAAGCCGGTTCGGGAATGATGATGAAAACGGAGAAAAAGTCGCTCCAATAAAGGCCTGCGTGCTACCGTAGCAGAATGATGAGCTAAGCAAGCAAACCAATGAGTTTTTGAAGCAGAAAGGTGTGCTGAAACAACAGAGCGATGAGCTAAAGATGCAAGTTAGCGAGCTATAGAAGCAGGATAATGAGCTCAAGGAGCAGGGGGTCTTAGTAATCCGGCAAAGCCATGAACTTCAGAAGCAAGGTCACCAACTTCAGAAGCAGGATGTTGAGCTGAAATAACAGCGCGAAGAGCTTGAGAAACAGGGTTGCGAGCTATAGAAGCAGAAGGTTGAGCTGAAACAGCAGAGTGATGAGCTACGGATGCAGGGTTGCGAGCTGACTTAGCAGAGTGGTCAGCTTCCTAAGCCCCTTTTTTCGACTTTTCTCATTTTGTCACCCATGTGACACTTTCTTAAAAGTTGAGTGGACAATTTTGTATTCTGAATTCAGACTTAAACAAAACCTTATTTTATCAAACCTTAAAACCATCTACTATGCCTTATCAAAATATTCAGGCACAATTGAGTGAAAGTGATAAAGACATGATTTTTAATCATCTGGCAGAAATCAAATCCAAACTTCATTTTCTGGTGAATCTGACACCCAAAGAGAAAAAGAATGCAGGACAATATGCCCATGATAAATACGCTTTCCGCAAATTCGCCTTTGAAATGGCTCAAGCCAACCCCCATTTATTACCCCCTGCAGAACCCTTACAGGAATGGGAATCAGATATAACCCTAT